>NZ_JBNAJB010000001.1:0-796544 GCF_052047835.1 Candidatus Pelagibacter sp. HIMB1542
ATATTTTACAAAGTAACAATAATATTAATAAAATAAAAAAAATTAAAACAATAAATAATCTTATTAATAAGTATAAGTATATTAATTTTTATGGCAATAATGATGGCATGGAATGCTATTTATTTCTTAAAAAAAAACAAAATGTAAATTTTCATTTTCTTGAACATGGTCATGGAAATTTGCTGCATTTTTATCTAAATAAAAATAACCTTAAAGATATAGTTAAAAATTTTATATTAAAATGCTTATTCCATATAAATTTAAATTTAAGTTATCCGGTAAGTTTTAATTCCTATAATGGCTCACTTGCAACACAAAATATGAAATTAAGAATTAATGGAAATACCGTTAAAAAAATACACAAATTAACAAATTTAGATAAATTTGTTTTTAAATATTTTAAAAAAATAAAACCACCATCAGAAAAATTAATTTGGATTAATTTTTTTGATCCAAGTTTGAAATTTAAAACCAAAAAATTTAATGAAATATTGAACTATTTAATTAAAAATTATAATAAAAAAAAAAATATCTTATATATTAAAAAACATCCCAATAAAAATTACAAAATTGATATTCATTCACAGAAACTTATAAAATTCCTTAAAAGTAAAAAAATTAAATTTATTATTGAGAATAAAAAAAGAACATTAATTCCAATAGAAATTATTTTCTTATTTTATAAAATTAAAGAGAGTTATTCTTTTTTAAATACTAGTACATTAATTAACGCTAAGCTTATAAAAAATTACAAAAATTATATATTTTTGGATTATAGTTTGAATTGTTCACAAGTTTATAAATATTCTAAAAACATTAAAAATTTTTATTTAAAAAATTTTAGAATTAACACCAATTTTATCTAAAAATGCAAATTTATAATGAAAACTCAATAACTAAAAAATTTAATCTCTTTTTTAGTGAAAAGGGTAATGTTTTAAAAAAAGAGACCAAAGGTTCAAATATTAGAAAAGTATCTTTTCACTATCTTAAGTCTGATTATTTAATACTAACTTTTACTAACTTAAATATTTATATGGTGCTAACTATTAAAGTATTTTTTAATAAAAAATTTTGTTTAGCTTTTAAAAAAACTTTAAAAAGTTATATATTAAGGAATTTATCTAGTTTATTGTAAGCTATGATTAATAAAATCTTTAATCCTAGTTATCCAATATTGATACCAGAAATAGGAATTAATCACTTCTCATCTCTTCGCAACGCAAAAAAAATTGTTGATAGTGCTTATAATTCTGGAAGTAGAGTGATTAAAGCTCAAGTTCATATTCCAGAAAAAGAAATGTCTTTAGAGGCTAAGAGAATTAAACCTGGTAATTCAAATCTTAGTATTTATGAAGTGATAGAAAAAAACTCTTTTAAATTAAATCAAGAATTAGAATTAAAAAAATATATTGAGAAAAAAAAGATGCTTTATATTGCCTCAAGTTTTTGTCAGGAAGCTGCCATATGGTTACATGAAAATGGTACAAAGGTGTTTAAAATTGGCTCAGGAGAATGTGGTAACATCCCATTTGTAAAATTAATAGCAAGCTTTAATAAACCAACAATTATGAGTACAGGCATGCATGAAATTAAATCTTTAAAAAAATCTGTAAATGAATTTAAAAAGAGAAAAATTCCACTAATATTAATGCATTGTGTTAATTTATATCCAACAAAATTGGAATTATCAAATCTTGGTAGAATTAAATTATTACAGAAAAGTTTTCCTAGAATAAAAATAGGATTGTCTGATCATACAGCAGGACTAGAAACTTCAATGACTTCAATTGCTATGGGAGTTAAAGTTATTGAAAAACATTTTGTTTCTAACAAAAAAAAACAAGGTCCTGACGTTAAAGCTTCTATTGATGAAAAAGAATTGAATTATTTTAATGTTAATTCTAAAAAATTGTATACATCAATATTTTACCCAAAAAAATACTTGAAAGAAGAACAGGTTACGAGAAAATTTGCATATCATTCTGTGGTAGCAAAAATAGATATTAAAAAAGACGAAATTTTAAGTTTAAAAAATCTTTGCTATAAGAGACCTGGTACAGGAGATTTTCATGCAAATAAAATATTTGATTTAATTGGAAAAAGATCGAAAAAAAATATTAAAGCTAATACCCAAATCAAGAAAAACTATGTATAAAAAAAAAATCGCATTTCTTACTGCGACTAGAGCTGATTATGGAAAATTAAAATCTCTTATATTGGAAACACAAAAATTAAAAAATATAAAAACTTATGTTCTGGTCGCGGGAATGCATAACCTAAATTTTTTTGGTAATACTATTAAGGAAATTAAAAAAGACAAAATTAAAAATCTAGTAAAACTAGAGACTCAGGAAGATCATTCTGAGAAACCCAGTGAAGTTTTTGCAAAAACTACAGAGGTTTTTAATAACCACTTTAAAAATTGTGATTATGATTTGGTCATTATTCATGGTGACAGAATAGAGCCTTTGTCAGTTGCAATAACATGCAATTTAAATGGAATAAAAGTTGCTCATATAGAGGGTGGAGAGTTATCAGGGAATATTGATGACTCAATTAGGCACGCCATCACAAAATTATCACATATTCATTTTGTAACTAACAAAAAAGCAAAAAACAGGATTATCCAAATGGGAGAAAGCAGAAAAAGCATTTTTATTGTTGGTTCACCTGATATTGACTTGTTAAAAAGTAAAAAACTACCTAGCTTAAAATCTGCTTTAAAGAGGTACAACATACCCTTTTTAAATTATGGATTAGCTATTTTACATCCTCTAACTGCTATATCAAATAAAGAACAAAAAACTAAAGCTAAAATTTTTTTTGATGTTTTGAAAAAATCGAAATTAAATTACATTGTGATTAAACCAAACAATGATTTTGGAAACGAATTTATTTTAAATGAAATTAAACTTATAAAACAAAAGAATTTTAAAATTTTTCCATCAGTAAGATTTGAATATTTTTTAACTTTTTTAAAATTTTCAAATTTTATTGTTGGAAATTCAAGCTCTGGTATAATGGAAGCACCTTATTATGGAATTCCTTGTATAAATATTGGAGATAGACAAAAAAATAGAAATAAAAATTCAAATCAAAAGGATGTAAATTATAACAAATATCAATTAACTAATACAATAAACTATTTCTCAGGTAAAAAAAAAAGATATAAAAGAAAATTGTTTTTTGGAGATGGTAATTGTAAGAATAAATTTTTAAAATTAATTAAAGATAAAAATTTTTGGAATATTAAAACCCAAAAATATTTTGTCGAGAGAAAATTATATAGAAATGAAATTTTTAGATAGTCTATTAGCATATTAAATAGACATCAAAATATTTAAGGAGAAAAATTTATTTAAAATTAATCAAGAGGACCTTAAAAATATTATTAGAAAATAAATAAATTAACTCAAAAAAAATATGTTTAATAAAAAAAAAGTTTTTGCAATAATTCCAGCTAAAAAATATTCCAAAAGATTAAAAAATAAAAATTTAAAAAAAATTAAAAATAAAACCCTGTTAGAAATAGCCATTAACTCAGCAAAAAAAAGCAAAAATATTGATCACATTATCGTATCAACGGACTCTAAAAAAATAATTGAAATTTCCTCAAAATTAAATTGTGAAGTAGTAAAAAGACCCGCGCATTTATGTACTGAAAAAGCTTTAGCAAATGATGTAATATATCATTCTATAAAAAAAATTATTAAAAATCATAAGTTATCAGATTTTATAATCATTTTACTTCATGTAACCTCACCGTTAAGGACATACAGAGACATAAACTCTTCTTTTGATTTAATGAAAATTAAATCAACAAAGGGCATACTTTCAGTAAAAAGAGTTAATTCTAATTTGTTAAAGTCAGTATTTATAAAGAAAAATAAAATAATTCCTATTAATAAGGAAATTTTTCTTACTTCTAATGATCAATTTTTACCAAGATTATTCAAGCCAAATGGAAGTATATACATTTTTCAATCAAATGATTTTCTTATAAGTAAATCAATACCTTTTAAAAAAATGTTTCCATATGTAATGCAACAAGAGAAAAGTATTGATATTAACAATATAAATGATTTAAAGACTGCGAGAAAAGTTTTTAATAAACTAAATATAAAATCTTAATGAAAAAAGCTTTAATTACAGGAGCGAGTAAAGGGATAGGATTAGAAATTTCTATTCAATTTGCCAAAAAAAATTATGATTTAATTTTAATTTCAAATAATCAATCAAATCTTATTAGAGCAAAGAAAAAAATTATGTCTGTTAATAAAAATATACATTGTAAAACATACAAATGTGATTTGTCTGATGAAAAGAAGACCATCAAATTATTTAACAATATTAAAAAGACTAACTCAATAGATATACTAATTAATAACTTTGGTGGAAATCATGTTAAAAGTAAAAAAAAGTTAATTGATCACAACAATTTAAACCAATTATTTAAAAGTAATATATTGTGTTCTTATATTGCGATCAAATCTTTTGTGGGTCAAATGGTAAAATCTAGATGGGGCAGGGTTATAAATATTTCTTCAGCGGTTAATCAAGAACTTGGTGGTGATTTAAATTATAATTTAGTTAAGACTGCTCAGGTGAATCTAATAAAGAACTTATCTACTAATATTTTATACTTAAAAAATAATGTTACATTTAATGTTGTATCCCCTGGAGCTATTTTGACGGAAACAAGCAAATGGCAAAAAATTTTAAAAAACGATCCTAAGATTTTTAAACAGATCAAAAATAAACATTTCCCAATGGGATTTGGTAAAGCATTAGATGTTGCAAATATAGTAATATTTTTATGTAGTGATAGTAGTAAATATATTAATGGATCAAATATAGTGGTAGATGGAGGAAGAATTAACTTTAAAAATTCTTTAAATTCTTAAATTTAAAAAAAAGAATAAAAAATATATTTTTTTTTTAAAAGAATTTTAATTTATATTTCTATAATTAAAAAATATTATGAAAAAAATAACTATTTGTGGTGCTACAGGTTTTATCGGAACAAATCTTGTAAGAAAATTTTCAAAAAAATATAAAGTTTATGCAATTTATAATAAAAAAAAACCATTTAGTTTGAAAAACGTGAAATGGATTAAAGCTGACCTTAGAAACTATAAAGATTGTTTAAAAGTTACTTCTTTATCAAAGATTTTAATTCAAGCTGCTGCTACAACCTCAGGATCAAAAGATATAATTAACAATCCCTTTTTACATGTTACAGATAATGCAATAATGAATTCTTATTTACTTAAAGCATCTTATGTAAATAGCATTGAAAAATTTATTTTTACAAGCTGCACTGTTATGTATCATCACTCAAAAAAACCCTTAAGTGAAAATGATGTAGATGAAAGCAGGATTTTTAAAAATTATTATGGAGTTGGACATACAAAACTTTATGTTGAAAAAATGTGCAATTTTTATTCAAAAATATCAAATATAAAATTTTCTATTATAAGGCATTCAAATATATATGGTCCCTATGATAAATTTAGCTTGAGTAAAGGCCATTTTATTGGATCATCAATTAAAAAAGCTTTTTTAAAGAAAAAATTTATTCAAATTTTTGGTGCAGGAAATGAAAAAAGAGATTATTTGTTTGTTGACGATTTTTTAAGTCTTGTAGAAAAATTAATAACAAGACAAAAAAATAACTTTGAGATTATTAATTGTACATATGGTAAATCTTTTAAAATTATTGATATTTTAAAGAAAATTATAAAATTTAGCAAAACTCAAAAAAAAATAAAAAAAATAAAAGGCAAGAATATAAATGTTGATATTTTAGTTAATAGTAACAAAGCAAAAAAATTACTGGATTGGAAACCAAATGTCAGTATAGATGAGGGCCTTAAAAAAACTGTAAAATGGTACAAAAATGAAATTCTATAAAAATAAAAAAATTTTGATTACAGGGGGGACAGGATTGATTGGGATTCAGTTAGCTAATTTATTAGTTGATTCTGGCGCAAAAGTGACTGTTGCTTCGTTAGAAACAAATCCCGAACTTTCTAAGAAATGTAAATATGCAAAATTAGATCTTAGAATTATAAAAAATTGTTTAAAAATAACAAAAGGCCAAGATTTTGTATTTCATTTGGCAGGTATAAAAGGTTCTCCAAAACTTACGATGACAAGGCCATATAGTTTTATGACACCAATGATTCTATTCAATACAAATATGATGGAGGCATGTAGACTAAATAAAGTAAAAAGATATTTGTACACAAGTTCAATAGGAGTATATAACCCAAAATCTTTAATGAGCGAAAAAGATGTTTGGAAAACTTTTCCCTCAAAAAATGATTGGTATTCAGGATGGGCAAAAAGGATTGGTGAATTACAAGTAGAAGCTCTATCTAAGGAAGAAAGCAATAAAATGAAAACTGTAATAGTCAGGCCTGCTAATGTGTATGGTCCTCATGATAATTTTGATGTCAAAACTGCTATGGTAATTCCTTCTTTAATTAACAAGTTTGTAAATTCGAAAAATTATGAGGTAGAAGTGTGGGGAAATGGTAGTGCAATACGTGACTTTATTTTTTCAAAAGATGTCGCTTATGCAATGATGAAATTAATGAAAAGTGCTCCAAAAGAACCTGTGAATATAGGGAGTGGAAAAGGATTTAAGATACGCGAAGTTGTAAGTATAATTAACCAATACTTTAAAAATAAATTCAATATAAAATGGGATACTTCTAAACCTAGTGGAGATAAAATTAGAATTTTAGATATTAAGTCATTAAAATCTTTAAGTGGAAAACCTAAAACTTCTTTAAAAAGTGGAATATCTCAAACAATTGAATGGTATTTGAGAAATAAAAATAAACAAAATAGATTTAATATTTTTAAATGAGTAAAAAATTAACAAAAAAGGATTTATTAAAATTTGAGACCAAGATTTCAAAATTGTATGAAGATAAAAAAATAAAAGGACCAATTCATTTATCAGGTAATAATGAAAATCAATTAATTAAAATTTTTAAAAAAATTAAAAAAAATGATTGGGTTTTTTCTGGTTGGAGAAATCATTATCATGCATTACTCAAAGGTTGTTCAGCAAAAGATGTTGAGAATCAGATTATTGCAGGAAGAAGCATGACTTTAAATTCCTATAAAAATAAATTTTTTACATCGTCTATTGTTGGTGGAATAATTCCCATAGCTCTTGGAGTTGCTTTTTCAATAAAAAAAAAAAAGATGAAACAAAAAGTATGGGTTTTTATTGGTGACATGACTTATGAAACTGGTGTTTTTCATGAATGCTATAAATATGCAAAAAACTTCAGATTGCCATTAAAATTTGTGGTCGAAGATAATGATTTAAGCACAAACACTCCTACAAAAAGCGCGTGGGGCAAAAAACAAAAAAAATTACCTGATGTTTATTATTACTCTTATAAAAGAAAATATCCACATCATGGAATAGGTAAATGGATTTTATTCTAAAATATGTCTTATCTTAAAGAAATTCAGAAAAGTATGAAGTTTTTAGCTAAAAATAAAAATGTGATTTTTTTGGGGCAGTCTGTTGTCTATCCAGGCAGCTCTATATTTGTAAGTTTAAAAGATGTACCAAAATCAAAAAAAATAGAAATTCCTGTTATGGAAGAAGTACAAACAGGTATGGCTATAGGCATGGCTCTAAATGGTTATATCCCTGTTTCTTGCTATCCGAGATTTGATTTCCTTATTTTAGCCGCCAATCAATTAACTAATCATTTAGATAAAATTGATTATTTAACAAATAATAATTTTAAATCTAAAATTATAATTAGAACCATGATTGGGTCAACCAAACCTCTTAATGCAGGTTTGCAGCACACACAAGATCATACAAATGCGCTTAAAAAATTAATGCAATATTCTGAAGTTATTAAACTTAATAGAGAAGATGAAATTTTTGATAAATATACAAATGCTCTTAGCAAAAAAAATAAAAAAAAAGTGTTCATATTTATTGAAGATGGAAACAAGTATGCCTAAAATAGAAAGAAAGTTTAAGAAAGCATTAATAACAGGAATTTCAGGATCAGGTGGTAGTTATTTAGCAGAGTATATTTTATCAAACCAAAAAAAAACTAAAATTTATGGTACTTACAGGAAAGCAAATAAAATAAATTTTCAAAAGATAAAAAAAAAAGTTGTTTTAATTAAATGTGATTTAAAAAATTATAAAAAATTAAAAGATATTTTAAAAAAAATTAAACCTGATGTAATTTTTCATTTAGCATCAGATGCAGATGTAAAAAAATCATTCATAGAACCTTATAAAATTATACAAAATAATAATTTAATAACTTTAAATTTGTTAGAAGCAGTTAGAGTCCTTAAATTAGATCCAATAATTCAAATTTGTAGTACTTCTGAAGTATATGGAAATGTGAAAAAAAAATTTATGCCGATAAGTGAAAGTTGTAATTTACAACCAAATAATCCATATGCAGTTTCTAAACTTTTTCAGGATACTTTAGCATTTAATTATTTTAAAAATTTTGATCTTAAAATAATTATTACAAGGATGTTTACTTACTTAAATCCAAGGAGAAAAAATTTGTTTGCGTCCAGTTGGGCTTATCAGTTAAACAAAATTAAAGAAAATAAACAAAAAATTTTGTTACATGGTAATTTGAATAGTACAAGAACCATCATGGATGTAAGAGATGCTATGAGGGCATATTGGTTGGCTGCAGAAAAATGTAATATTGGAGAAGTATATAATATTGGTAGCAATCAAATTATGAACTTGAGAAGATTTATGAAATTTCTGAAATTATTTTCCAGAATAAATTTCAAAACTAAGCTTGATAGAAAACTTTTAAGGAAATCTGATATAGGTTATCAAATACCTGATTCAAGAAAATTTTCTAAAATAACAAAATGGAAACCCAAAATTTCTATAAATGATAGTATTAAATATTTGATTGATGAAACAAAAAAACTCTAAGAATCAGAATATATAATTTGACTTCCTTGATTTTCAAGTTGAATTTTAATAAATTTATCTTTTCCAAATTTATTCGTTATTTTTTTTTGTGAGTCTTTATCGGCAATAATCAATATAAAACCACTTGAGCCAGCACCCATCAATTTACAACCACTTGCACCAAGTTTAATAAAATTTTTACAAAAATAATCTATTTTTTGATTACTCACCGATTTATCGATTTTTTTTTTTAATTCCCAATATTCATTAAGTAACGAACCAAAGTTTTTTAAAAATTTATTGTTATTATTTGATTGTATTGTTCTAATTGCTTCATTGGTTAGATCATAAATATCTTTATAAATTATATAATTGTCCTTTATCTTTTTATTTTTTTTTGACTCTATTGATGATGCAATACGTTTTCCTTCAACAAGAAATAACAACATGTTTTCGTTAAGAATTTTTTTTTTAGACTTATATTTGTTAAGTGGAAATACCTTGAATTGATCTTTTTTAAATTTAACATAATTTAAATCTCCATAAGTAGCAGCAATTTGATCCTGATAACCAACATTTTCTTTTAATATTTTATGCTCAAAATAAATTACTTCCTTAGCTAAATTATACTTGGATAGTTTACGATTATGAAATTTGTTAATAGTGTTTATTAATCCTGTAGTAAAGCTTGAGCTACTTCCAAGTCCTGATCTTGATGGTAAGTCACCGTCATAAGTTATATGAAGTTTTTTATTTTTTAAATTATAATATTCAATACATTTTTTAATAACTGGGTGTTTTATTTTTTCAAAACTTTTTGCCTCTTCATTTAAATAATACCTTATTTTATATTTATAGTTTTTAATATTTTTAGCCTCTCTAAAAAATATGTAACCAAATTTATTGATAGAACTATTAATCACATGGCCATTATTTTCATAAGTCCATCCAGGCATATCAGTTCCACCGCCAAAAAAAGATACTCTGAATGGAGTTTTACAAATTATCATTTTAATAAAAGTTCCTTAAAAAATTTAATTTATATTTAAAAATAATTTTAATGACAATAAAAGTATATAATTTCCATAAATACAAAAATTTTTTAAAATAATTGTAATTATTTATTTTTAGTTGAATTTTATATAAATCACTTAGGATATTATTCATACCCTCCAATGTTAATATACTTCCTTCATATATTTTTTTATCTAATAATAGTTGTCTACCTTTTATAAAAGTTTGATCTTTTCTGCTTATTTGGTTGTGGACAATTTTTATATTTTTACAAATAAAATATCTGTTTACACTTGAAGCAATAATTAATAGCTCTGTATCAGTTTCATAGCAATTGGCAAATTTCTTTGTAATGTTATACCATTTTTTTGATATAATCTGACATAACGGCCAATTTTTATTTCCTTGATTGTGCCTGGTACTAAGCAGATAAAGCTGGTCTTCAGGAAGATTATTAATTTTTTTGTCTAAATTAATATCCCAATTCTTTGTATTAATTGTCATATCGTCAGCAAAATATATAAAAAATGATCCTGACGAAATACTTATTAATTTTTTCAATCTTTTTGGATTTTCTCTATAACCTTTTCCCCTTTTGCAAATTTTTTCTTTAATTAAAAAATCAAACTTTTTTTTACTTTTTTTTACAAAAAAAATTGTATCTTGATCATCTTCATCTACTGCAATTAAAACTTCTATCAATTTTTTATTTTTAGTATTTTTAGAAATACTTTGAAGCGCTTTGTTTAGTAGGATAGTTCTATTTCTAGTACAAATGAAAATTGAATATTTTTTCATTAAAATCTTTAGAATAATTTATTCCATTTTTGATATTCGTAGAAAAAATTTAATAGATATTGTTTGTCAACTTTAGGTATTTTCTCTTTTTTAATGATATTTATTGCTTTGGAGCAGATTTGTTTACAAGTTAAAAGATAACTTTTCTGCTTTATAACCTTTAGTCCTTTAAGTATATCTACAAATTTATCAGTCATATAATCATTTTGATACTCTAGCATAAGATCTTTCCATAAATTATGAGGATTTCTTAATTGTGTGACTACAGGCTTTCCAAAAAAAATTGTTTTTTTATGAATCTCAGCAATTTTACAAATCATATAACTACCCCAGATGTCTGCATTTCTTCCTGTTGAAATAGGAGTAAAATAAACTGGTATCAAATCTCTTATCATTCCTGAGTTCTGGTTGTTAAATGAGGTCCATGTGCCAGGATATAATCCATATTGTTTAATTTTTTTATTTTTAAAACCTGTTACTCGTATATCTCCATATAATCTAGTTACTGCATCTACATCAGGATCTCCAAATACAGATCCATTAAAAAATATTGGCTCAATTTTTTTATTGATTAATTTTGAGTGAGATTTTTTATTTCTTTTCGACCAAGGATAAGCTCTAGGATAAAATTCTCTATTTTTTTTTTCTTTTAAAAGATTATATATGTTGAACCATCCATTTTGGCTTTTAATTAATTTAAAATTAGAGGGTTTTGTTAATTTCATTGCCTCAGATAAATAATCTTTTTCAAGGACAAAATTATCATCATCAATATGTAAGTTTAAGTCACAATTATCTAAATAGGATAAATAAACAGCTATAAATTTCATAATTCCAGTTCCAAACTTGGTCAATTTAGCTAAACGAGGAAACTGTTTGTAAATTTTTTTTACTTTTGAATAATCATAATATTTAAATTCATATGGATACTTTTTATTTAATTTTGTTATATAATTATCAACTCCAACAGGTGTTTTTTTATCCCCAATTATATAAAATATAATATTTTGGTGTTTATTTTTTAAAAAATTTTTTGCAAAACCATCTAAAAAATAAGGCATATAAATAGTAGTCGTACAGAAAGCAATTTTTGGGTTTTTTAAAAGTTTCATATTTGTAATCCTGATTGTATAAAATTAATAATTCCTTTTTAAAAGCTGAATTTATATCTCAATATATTTAGTGTTTATACTTATTTATTTATACCTACAACTCAATATATTATTTACTATTTATATAAACTTTCTTAAAATTGAAAAACAAGTCTGTTCAGCTGCATTAATTAATATAATTTTCATATAAATTTTATTTAAAATTGAATAAATTATAGTTTAATTTTATCAATCGACATTTCATGATATCCTTCGCCAGGAATAAATAGAACTTTTTTTCTTCCTGTTCCTTGATATGTGTTCTTAGATTTTTTAAATTCAGATACTGGAATTATTCTTACGTCTATTGATGCCCGGGAATGATTTATAAGCGGTAGTGTACTATGAAGACATCTAGAGTCAAAAATAACTGATTTACCAAAATTAAAATTCTGTACTTTTGAAAAGTTTTTTAATTTTTCAGAATATTTTTTTTTATTTTTATTAAGATCGTCAAACTCAAAATTTAATTCTTCAAATATTTTAATAGTTTCTTTTAAGCTTGTTATTGAAAATCCATACCCTTCTTTTTCATTTGGTCTATTTAATGGGATCCACAAATTAATACCAAAAGGAGGATGACCAAGTTGAATGTCTGAATGAAAAAATGGATAAAAAATTTCAGATGTTTTGTGAGGCACTTGAACACGTAAGGTTGGATTTTTTTGAAAATAAAAATCTTCGCCAATAAATTTTCTTATATCCTCCTTTAGTAATGTTATATAATTATATTGGAAATCTTCACCCATTTCATAGAAATTTTTCGACAATTCATTTACGCCAAATTCTAAATCGTAACTTTTTTTTTCATCTTCGATCATTTTATGGACATTTGATATATCTTCAAAATTTATATTTTTATTTAAAACGGTGTTAAGTTTTTTTAAAAAAATTTTATTTAAACTAGCTACATGAGGTGTATCAATAATTACAGAATAAGATTCAAATTTACTTTGAAAAAAATTACAATTAATAAAGTCTTGTTGTAGAAAAGATTTATTAGACATCATAATACTAATACTTAATAAAAATATGAATTCAATATTTTTTAATATTAAAAAATATTTAAGCTTACTAACTTAAAATAACTAATGTTCAATAAATATTTTATATTCCTCTTATGTCTCTCAATGAATTATTTTAAGAAATAAAATAATTGTGCATCTAAAATTTTTTTTTCATTTTATTATTATTTTTAAAATGTTAATAGATATTCAATGATTAAAAAACTTTCAAAAAAATTAAACCATCCATTAATGTCAAATAATATAGATAAAGATGATAGAAATGTTTTAATTTCATTCTTAAAGAAAAATCCAAGACTTACTGCTTCGAGCAAAGTTTTAGAGTTTGAAAAAAAATGGTCTAAATGGTTGGGCACAAAATATAGTATTTTTGTAAATTCTGGTTCCAGTGCAAATTTTATAACAATAAGAGCTCTAAAACTATATTTGGGGAATAATAAAAAGAGTGAAATAATAACTCCACCTTTAACTTGGAATTCAGATGTAGTCTCAGTTCTTGAAAATTCTTATAAGCCAATTTTTTGTGATGTTAGACTTTCCAATTTAGCAATGGATAAAAATGAAATAAAAAAAAAATTAAATAAAAAAACTGCTGCTGTTTTTTTAAGTCACATTCAAGGTTTCAACGGATTAGATGATCAATTGATTAAATTTTTAAAAAAAAAAAAAATTTATTTAATTGAGGATGTATGTGAGTCACACGGAGCAAAATATAAAAATAAAAAATGTGGTACATTTGGTTTAGCAAGTAATTTTTCGTTTTATTACGCTCATCATATGACAACTATAGAAGGTGGCATGATATCAACAAATAATAAAAAATTTTATGATCTTTGTTGTATGCTAAGAGCTCACGGTCTTGTTAGAGAAAGTAAATTTAAAGAAACAAGAAATTTTTATAAAAAAAAATATAAAGATTTAAACGAAGAATTTATTTTTTTTGAAAATGGTTTTAATATGAGATCTACAGAAATAAATGCTGTATTAGGAATAAACCAATTAAAAAAACTTGATAGAAATATAAAATTGAGAAATCGGAATTTCAAATTTTTTATTAACAATCTAGATGAAAAAAAATATTTTACTAAATTTGAGCTTACTGGGATTTCCAATTATGCTTTTCCTGTTTTTTTAAATAATACCGATATTAAAAAAAGAGATAAATTTGAAAAAATATTAAAAAGAAACTTTATTGAGTTTAGAAGAGGAAATGCAGGTGGTGGAAACCAATTAAGGCAGCCATATTTAAGAAAGATATTAAAAGGAAAAAAAATAAATTTAAAGAATACTGACTACATTCATAAATATGGATATTATATTGGCAATTATCCTGATCTTAAATTGAGTAAAATTAAAAAGATTTGTGAAATACTAAATAGTATCAATTAAATGTTCCTATAATTTTGGCTTTTAAGTATTGGGTAAAATTTAATAATTTCTTGAATTCCATCATCTAAGGAATATTTAGTTTTAAAACCACATGACTCAATTTTTTCATTAGAAACTATATAATTTCGTTGATCTGGATCTTTTTCAGTGCTGTTTTCTTCAATAATAAGATCATTGATGTGTTTTTTAATTGCCTCAGCTAATTCAAGCTTAGAAATATTAGTATCTGACAATCCAACATTAAAAATTTCATTTCTAGTTTTTTCATTGTGAATACAAAACTGAAAAACTCTGCTTATATCTCTTACATGAATATAATTTCTCTTAAAATGACTTTCGTATAAAATCAATTTTCTTTCATCAATAGCTCTAAAGGTAAAGTCGTTTACTAGTAAATCTAATCTTGGTCTAGGTGAAACACCAAAAACAGTAGCTAGTCTTAAGCTTGTAACATTAACACTTTCCATCATAATTTTCTCTAATTCCACTTTTTGTTTTGCATATTCAGAAATAGGTCTCAATATTGAATTTTCATTACAAAAGTTGTTTTGATTTCCGCTCCCATAGGCACTATTGGTTGTTGGCATTATAAGTATTTGATCTTTTGATTTATTTTTAAAAATGTTTAATTGAGCATCATAGTTAATATCATGAGAGTCCACTGGAAATTTTTTACAAATAGGAGCCCCAACTAAACCAGCAAGAGGAATAATAATATCATTTTTTGAAATTAACTTTTTAACTAAATCATAATTTCTTACGTCATCATTTATTATGTTTATATTTTTTTGGTTAGCACAGTTAAGTAATGATGATTGTTTGTAATAAAAATTATCTAAAACAGTAACTTCAAATTCTTGATTTAATAAATCATGAACTAAAATAGAACCTATGTACCCAGCACCACCAGTTACTAATATTTTTTCTTTCATAAATTAATTTAAAATTCTTTTCTCTAGCTCTCCGATTAAAAAATGACCTAGAAAAATATGAGCTTCTTGAATGCTTGCTACATTAGAACTATTAATAATTATATATTTATCAGACAATTTTTTTGCCTTACCCCCATTATTACCTAAAATTGATATAGTTTTAATTTTAAGTTTTTTAGCAGTTTTTAAAACTTTTAATATATTTCCTGAATTTCCAGATGTAGAAATACAAATTAAGACATCACCAGATTTTCCAAGACCCTCTAAGTTTCTAGAAAATATATTGTTATATGAGTAATCATTTGCACAAGCTGTCATTGTTGATGAGTCTAATGCTAGAGAGATCATTGGTATTGGTTTTCTATTATTATTCGGCTTTAATCTTACTAAACATTCGGCAGCTATATGTTGCGCATCTGCAGCAGATCCTCCATTTCCACATATAAACATTTTATTACCCATTTTTATACAATCAGCCATACAATGAATTATATCGTTTATTGCAATAATCTGTTTTGTTAAACTTTTTTTTGCATTAACACTTTTTTTTAAAGTAATATTTAATTTTTTTGAAATGCTCATAATTTTACGTAAATTAAACTTATTAACTTAAATTACAATATATAAATGAAAATAAAAAAAAAATTTCAAAAAACCGATTTAGTTATTTTAGCTGGAGGATACGGTTCTAGAATAAAAAAATATCTAAAGAATAAACCAAAGCCCTTATTGAAATTTCAAAACAAACCTTTTCTTGATTTAATTTTAAATCATTATTCAAAGTTTCCTTTCGAAAAAATTTTTATTTTAGCTGGATATAAAGGAAAAGAAATTTTTAAGAGATACAATAATAAATTTAAAAATTTTGTAAAAATAAAAGTTATAATTGAAAAAAAACCTCTTGGTACCGGTGGGTCAGTTAAATCAATATCTAATCAATTAAAGAATAACACTTTAATTGTCAATGGAGATAGTTTTTTAGATGTAAATTTAAATGAGGTATTTTTTAAAAAAAAAAATCTAATGTATTTAACTAGCAATGATAGTTATAAATCTAATAATCAGCTCTCTAATTTAAAAATAAATAATAAAGGATTGGTAATTTTTGAAAAAAAAGGAAAATTGATGAATGCTGGTATCTATTTAATTTCAAAAAATAATTTAAAAATTTTTAGTAAAAATATATTTTCTTTAGAAAAAGAAATTATAGAAAAACTTATAAATAAAAAAGAAATTTTTGGCTTAAATATAAAAAATTTTTTTATTGATATAGGTACAAAAGAAAATCTCTTGAAATCATTTAAAATTATTCCAAAGTATTTTACAAAACCAGCTGTTTTTCTTGATAGAGATGGTGTAATTAATTATGATTATCATTATGTAAACAAGGTTAAAAATTTTAAATTAAGACCTGGAGTTATTGAAGGTATTAAAAAAATAATAAAAAAAAATTATCATATATTTATTTTAACAAATCAAGCAGGTGTAGCTAAAAAAATTTTTAAAGAAAAAAATTTTTATAATTTACAAATTCATTTTAAAAAATTCTTATCATCTCAAAATTTAATGATTGACGAGGTTCAATATTGTTTTTTTCATCCCAAAGCAAAAATTTTAAAATATAAAAAAAATAGTTATTTTAGAAAGCCAGGAAATGGGATGGTAAAGAAATTATTAAAAAATTGGTTTGTTTATAAAAAGAAATCTTTATTTATTGGCGATAGTATTGTAGATCAAAAATGTGCAAAAAAAAGTGGTATTAAATTTTATTTTGCTGAAAAAAATTTTGATAAACAAATAAATAAATTAATTTAGTAATACATTTTATTAAACTTAATATACTTATTATAAATTAGCGAAAAAATGTTTTTAAAAATTTTTGTTAATGAGAAATTATAATTTTTATAGTCTTTAATAAATTTTTCTCTAGAAAAATTATCGTTTTCATAGTTTGCTAAAAATTTTTTATCAGCTAAAAAATGCACCATGTTATTTTGAAATAATTTTTCAAAACTTTCTTGATAGTGTTTTCTTGGTACACTCCAGTACCTAGCTATTATTTTTTTTGATCTGGCATCAATGAAGTTAAATTTATCTTTACATATAACCTCTTCTATTGCGGATGAAAGAAATAATTCATCTCCTTGATTTTTTAATTCATTAAAATTTTCTTGAAATTTTTTATATATTGGTTTTATTGATTGATATAAATTTTCAAAGAATAAATTAGACCCAGCTATAAAATCAGCTCCATACCATTTTTTCTTCCATTTTTTATTTTTTAAAAGACTAAATTCAAAGTTAATTCTGTCAAATCCATATGCCGGCAAAATCAAGTCTGTAATATCATTTACAAGAACATTTTTCTTTCTAGCTAATTTTTGTATTTTTTTAATTACACTTCGAATTAAAACAACATCTAAATCAATCAAGAAAGAAAATTGATTTTTCTGTTTTGACAAAAAATTAAATACGTCTATTCTATAGTAACAAGGATAAAAATGTGATCCTTTGATTATTTTGGTTTTAAAATTAATTTCTTTGATATTAAGAATTGGACTTTTATAAATCCTGTTCAATTCTTTTTCATTATTAGTTAATAATGTATAATTAATGTTATCATGTAGGAGACTTTTAGCGAGCAGTTCTGAATTTTTTATATATACCCTAACCTTTTCATCGTTTGATTTTGGTTTAAAATTTATATTGATATCATTGTCAGCTATATGCAATAAACCATAAAAATGAATTTTCATTAAATTTCATGTATATCAAATAAAAGAAAAAGACAATAATTATAGATTACAACCATGAATAAAATTTTAATAACAGGAGGTGCAGGCTTTATTGGTTCCCATGTAGTGGAATTTTTTTTTAACAAATTTAAAAACTCTAAAATTATTGTTGTAGATAAACTTACTTATTCTGGAAAAAAAATTTTTTTAAGACATATTTTAAAGTCAAAAAGAATTAAATTTATAAAATCTGATATAGTGAATATTAAAAATTATGAAAATGATTTAAAAAATCTTGATTGTGCAATTAATGTCGCTGCCGAGAGTCATGTTGACAATTCTTTTAAATCATCAATCATCTTTACGAAAACTAATGTTCTGGGGTCTCATATATTTTTTCAAAACTGCTTAAATAACAATGTAAAAAAAATTGTGCACATTAGTACTGATGAAGTTTATGGTGAAATACTAAAAGGCTCTTCTTCAGAAAATCAAATGTTTGATCCTTCAAATCCTTATTCTGGAACAAAAGCTGCAGCAGAAATGATTATAGGCTCTTATCTTCGGTATATTGATAAGAAAAAAATATTGATTATCAGATCAAATAATATTTATGGCACTAGACAGTATCCAGAAAAATTAATACCAGTCACTATTACAAAATTATTAAAAAATCAGAAAATCCCAGTTCATGGAAGTGGTAGTTACAAAAGATCTTATTTATCCGTAAAAGATTTTTCAGAGGCATTGTATTTACTTATTAAGAAAAATTATTGGGGAGTTTTTAATGTTGGGACAAATAAAAGTTACAAAAATTTAGATGTTATTAAAGAAATATGCGGAATATTAAATAAAGATCCAAATAAGTTTATTAAATTCATTAAAGATAGACCATTTAATGATAAGAGATATTTTTTAAATTTAAATAAAATATCTAAAACTGGCTGGAAAGCTAAAAGAAATTTTTTCAAAGATCTTCCAGAAATTGTCGATTGGTATAAAAAAAATAATAAAATTTTTTGATGAAAAAAATTTATAATCAGATTAATTTTATTTTAAATCAGAACGAAAAAATTTTTTTTATTTTTTTTATTTTGATACTAATTTTAGCTTTAATATTTCAACTAATTGGTCTTACCACCTTGTTGCCTTTGACTAATTCTTTTTTGAAAATAGATAACTCTGGAATGATTTTTGATTTTTTTGAAAAGTATAGGTCAGCTACAGATATGGATGAGATGTATTTTTATCTTACAATTACTTTTGTGATGATTGTAATTTCGAATTTAATTTTTTTAACATCAACTTTTATAAGTACTAAATTTGCTATAAACATAGAACAAAATGTAAGATATCATTTAATGAATGAATTTATGAGGTCTGATTATACTTCTTTTTTAAAAACTGACGCTAGCACATTAATTTCTTCAATTGTTAATGAAACACAAAGATTTTCTTCGCAAGTTTTGATGCCTATTGGAGAGATTACGTCTAGAGGATTTTTGATTATTAGTATTTCAATATTTTTAATTATTTATGAGCCAGTCTCAACGATATCGATCTTACTAATAATATTTACAAGTTATATTATATATTATTTGTCTCTAAAAAATCGAATTAAAGAAAATAACATAATCCTCACTAAAAGTAATAAAGAATTATTAAAATACTCAAACGATATTTTCTCATCATTTAGAGAAATAAAAATTTATGGTTTAGAAAAGTTTTTTGTTAGTAGTTTTTTTAAATCAGTTGAAAAAATTTCTTCAATTAGATTTTTTACAATTTTTTTCTCAAGCACACCTAGATTTGTTATGGAAATTTTGGTTTTTGCATGTATTTTCATATATTTCTTATTTTTTAGTCAAAATGACAATATTAATTTTGGTTACTTGTCGTTATTATTGTATTCATTCTTTAAAATTATACCCTCATTACAAGGTTTGTTTTCAAATTATATTTCTCTTAAATCAAGTTTGCATTCTTTAAGTACAATTTATGAGTTTTTAAAAAAAAGCAATTATAAAGCTAAATTAAAAAAAACAGAATTTGTCTCAAATAATAAATTTAAGAAAATTTCAATTAAAAATTTGAATTTTTCTTTTGATGATAAAGTTATATTTGAAGATACAGAATTAGAAATATCAAAAGGGGAGAAAGTTGCAATTTTAGGACCAAGTGGCTCAGGTAAATCAACTCTTATAAATTTATTGATTGGTATTCTTTCTCCAAAAGCAGGAAAAGTTATTTTAAATGGGGAAGAAATTCAATCAAACCTTCAACTAAATTTTTTTCTAAAAGATATTGTTTCAATAATACCTCAAAAAACTGTTTTAATGGAATCTACTCTTAAAGAAAATATTATTTTAAATAAAGATTATAATGAGGAAAAATTTCAAAGAATATTGAAACTAGCAAAACTAGACGAATTAATTAAAAATTTACCTGAAAAAGAGCAAACGCATATACATTCATCTAATTTAAATTTAAGCGGTGGACAAATTCAAAGAATATCAATTGCTAGAGCATTATATAGAGAGCCTAAAATCTTAATTGTGGATGAAGGATTTAATCAACTAGATTCAAATACTGAACAAGTTTTATTGAATAATATATTTGATTTTAGAGATTTAACAGTTTTAATTATTTACCATAAAATTACAAATGATGAGTTAATAGATAAAAAGTTTTTACTTGAAAACAATAAAATAAAGTTACTTTAATGAATTTGAAAAAATTTGATATTATTTTTTTATGTTTAGCTAAAAATGTAGAACACACTATAAAAAAATTATTTGATTTTCATCTAAAATTGAATCAAAATAATATTAATTCCTTACTTATTATTGGTGAAAATAACTCTGAAGATAATACATTGAGAGTAATTAATGAATTTTCAAATAAAAACAAAAATACTATTTACTTAGATACTTCATTAATTAATTCTTACAAAAACAGAATAGAAAGATTAACACATGGTAGAAATTATTTAAAAAATTTTATTTTTGAAAAAAAATATGTAAGTAAATTTATTTCAATAGTTGATGTTGATGAAGTAATTAATTGTGAATTAGATTTTAAAAGTTTTATAGGTCTTTTAAAAAATTTAGAAGCAAATAAAAATGAATTGTTTGGGGTTTCTGCAAAATCTAAACCGTATTATTATGATATGCTCAATTTATTCATTGAAGATTATTATGAAAAAGATGTATTAAGAGTCCAGACAAACAAAAACCTTTATAAATCATATTATTTGAGAAAAATAAATATTTATAAATATCAAAAAAAAATAACAAATATTAAAAAAAATATAAAAGCTATTTCAGCTCATAATGGTTTTTGTGTTTATTTGTATGATGATTATATTTCTGGAAATTACCTAGATATTAAAGACGAAGAAAGCAAACAAATAATACCTGAACATCTAGTCTTAAACAATTCTATTCATCAAAAAACAAAAAAACACATGCTAGTATCGAATAATTTTTTTGTTAAAACTCCAAGAGAACATATGCCATATTTTAAGTTTTATGAATTTGCTCTAAACAAATTCTTCCAATATTTTTACAGATGAAGAAAATACCAGTTGTTATATTTTGTTATAACAGACCAGACAAAATAAAAAAACTTTTAAGATGCATTAAAAATAATCGAGATTATAAGAACTACAAATACTTTTTTTTTTGTGATGGTCCAAAAAGTGATCAAGACAAAAAAAAATGTGATGAAGTATTAAAAATTGTAAAGAATTTTAGAATTAAAAATAAAAATATTATAAAAAATAAAATTAACTTTGGTTTATCACAAAATGTAATTAAAGGTATAAGTAAAGTTTTTCAAACAAATAAATATGCAATAATCTTAGAAGATGATTTGTACATATCAAGAAATACACTTAAGTTTTTGTCATCAATGTTAATAAAATATAAAAATCATAATGGTATTGGTAGTATATCTGCATACTCATATTTGCACAATTTTGATAAAATAGAAAACAACTTATACCTTGTTCAAAGACATTGTAGTTGGGGATGGGCAACTTGGAAAAATGTTTGGGATAATATAAATTGGAATAATTATAGAATTAATAAAAAAAATTTTTCTAATGGTGGTTTTGACTTGTGGTTGCTTCTAGAGGGACAGAAAAAAAATCTTATCAATTCGTGGGCTATAAGATTTAATCTTTATTGCCACAATAATAACCTAAAATGTATAATGCCTCGATTTTCTTTTATAAATAATTTAGGTTTTGATGAAAATGGAACACATACAAAAAAAAATTTTTTTAGAAAAAATATTTTAAATATAAAAAGAATAAATATTAATCACTTAATGAAACAAAAACCTTATGAAAGTAATATTATTTCAAAAAAAATTAAGTTTATGCACAAACCTAGTATTAAATTAATTATAAAATTAGTTTTGAATTTTTTTCAAAGCAATATAGAGAATACCAAGATATAAAATTAAAGAAAAAACTATCAATAAAAAATTATTTGTAATTTGCAAATGATATAAAAATAAAAAAAATACAATATAAATAAAAAAAATTGATAAAGTAGAAAACAAACCAAACTTTTTAATCAAATAATCATGCAGATGATCTCTACTTCTTAAAAAAGGATTTTTATTTCTATATATTCTAACTAAAAAAACTCTAAACATATCATAGCCGGGTAACATGAATAAGATAAATATATTTTCAACAAAGATTTTATTTGGATAATGAATTTTTAGGTTGTATTCTTGAATAATTAATAACCCAATCATAGATGATAAAAAAAGACTGCCGGAGTCTCCTAAAAAATAAAAACCTTTGTAAATAAAATAAAAAGTAATTAATGCGCTTATTATAAGACTAATAAAATATATAGAATAATGATCCAAGATGAAAAAATTGTAGTAAATAATCCAAATAGTAATGATACCGATTGCTAGTCCATTAATTCCATCAATTAGATTTATTGAATTCATTAATAGTAATAAAAAAAAACTGGTTATAAAGGTTGAAAAATAAACATTATCAATACTAAAAGTAGTTTCAAATATTTGAAATTTATATTTACTGATAATAAAATTTTCTGAAAAAAAAATAGTTATCAAAAGAAGAGGAATTAAGATTAGGAATTTTTTTTTATAAGTTAGCTTATATTTATCATCAATTAATCCTAAAAAAAAAGAACTTATAGTAATTATAAGAAAAAGAAATAAATCTAGAGATATTTGATTCTTTATAATTTCAATTAAGTATATGCAAATAAATGAAAAAAAAATACCAAGTGAAGCTATTATTGGTGTTGGATGTGAATGGATTTTATTTTTTTCAGGTTTGTCAATTAAATTAAGTTTTAATGAAATGTGATTCCTATAAATGACAAAAAATAATGTTATAAATATTGTAAATGCTATATGTAGAAAATTTATATTAAGTAACATTTATTTTTGAACAAAGAAATTATGCAGCTAAAAAAAGTTAATATTGATATTCTATATTTATTTCTTTTAACAATGACAAGTTTATTTTTTGTTAAAAGTTTTATTGTTAATGTTTTTTATTTAATAATATGCTTAATTTCAGTCTATTATTTCTTATGTTTTAAAATTAATGTTTTTAACAACTCTGTTAATAAAATTTTAACCATTTTATTCTGTTATATTATTTTAAATAGTTTTATCAACTTTTTTCAATTCGATTTATTTTTGAAAAGCTTATTTCAGATTAGATTTTATTTTTTTCTAATTTTTGTGCAAATTTTTTCATTTTTTTTAATTAAAAATATAAAATATTTTTTTTTAGGAAATTTAGTTTTTATAACTTTCATTGTTATTGATTTAATTATTCAATACAAAACAGGTGAAAATATCTTTGGTTTCAAACCACAATTAAATAATTATCGATTTACTGGTATTTTTAATGATGAAATAGTTGCTGGAGGATTTATTTTTCTGTTTGGTTTTTTAGGTTTGAGTTATTTTTTAACAAATCAAAGATATAATTTATTTTTTTTATTTCTTTCCTTTTTTAGTTTTGGAATAATTTTGACTGGCGATAGGAGTCCATTAATAATGATTTTTTTAATTATTTTCTTTAATTTAATTTTTAATAAATATTTAAGAAAATATTTTTTATTTTATTTTTTGATATTATTTACTTTGGTAACTTTAATGATTTTTACTACAGAAAAAAGTTACAACAGATACATCGAGGATATCCATCAAATATTGGATAGATCTCAACCTTCTTTTACAACAGAATATTGGCACAATAGACAAGAAAGAATTGTATTAGAGGAACAATTATTGAATGAACCAAAAGATATAACTATAAAAGAAAAAATTGTTATAAACAAAAAACGTTTTGAGTTTTTAAAAAATTTAGAGTCCATTAAAAATAATTCTAAAGGTAATTTTTTTAAAGAGTCATTGTATAATTTTAGAAATACTATCTATGGAGCACATTATTTAACAGCGATTAACATAATTAAAGATAATCCAGTTTTTGGATCAGGAATAAGAACATTTAGAATTGTTTGTCTTGATTATGAAAATGAAATATTATCTTTTAATAGAAAAGATGGATGTTCAACACATCCTCATAATCTTCATCTAGAAATAATTTCTGAAATTGGATTTATAGGTTATATTTTTTTTATTACTATGATTGTTGTGTTTTTTTATAATATAGTTTTCTCACATAATCAAAAAGAACCAGATAAAACTATAGCAATATACTTATTATCTTTAATGTTTGCAGTTTTGTTCCCATTTAAACCATCTGGATCAATTTTTAGTTCTTGGCTTGGATCACAAATTTGGTTATTGGTTGCAATTAATTATTTATTCATTATCAAAGATAAAGAACAATTATGAAAAAATGTGCTTTTATAACAGGTATTACGGGTCAAGACGGATCTTATTTAGCAAAATTTTTATTAAAAAAAGGATATAAAGTCCATGGCCTTAAAAGGAGAGCTTCATTAATAAATACTCAAAGGATTGATGATATTTATGAAGATAATTTCCAATCAAGAAAAAAATTTTTCTTACATCATGGAGATATGACAGACGCCTCATCATTACAAAGCATTATTGAAAAAATTAAGCCAGATGAAATCTATAATCTAGCTGCTCAATCGCATGTCGCTGTGTCTTTTGAACAACCAGAGTATACCGCAAACACTACAGCATTGGGTACGTTAAGATTATTAGAAATAATTAGACAAACAAATAGAAAAATTAAGTTTTACCAAGCTGGTACCTCAGAACTATACGGAGGTATATACAAAAAAAAACAAAATGAAAAAACGCCATTTCACCCAAGAAGCCCATATGCTATAGCCAAATTATACTCTCATTGGTTAACTAAAAATTATAGAGATGCTTATGGAATATTCGCATGCAATGGAATTTTGTTTAATCATGAAAGTCCACTTAGAGGTGAAACATTTGTTACAAAAAAAATAGTTTCTGCTTTAGTTAAAATTAAGTATGGGATGCAGAAAAAATTATATCTTGGTAATATTTATTCAAGAAGAGATTGGGGTCATGCTAAAGATTATGTTGAAGCAATGTGGCTAATGATGCAAAAAAAGAAACCTGAGGATTTTGTTATTTCTACAGGTAAACAAATTTCTGTAAAGAAATTTGTTAATCTTGTCTGTGATGTTTTAAAAATTGATATTTATTGGAATGAAAAAAATAAATTTCCTTATGCAACTGACTCTAAAAATAAAGTAATCATTCAAACAAGTTCAAAATATTTTAGACCAACAGAAGTAAACACCTTGGTAGGGGACTCTAAAAAAGCTAGAAAAATTTTAAAGTGGAAACCTAAATATGATTTAAGAAAGCTAGTTAATGAAATGATAGATTACGAAATTTATTTACATAAAAATGTTAAAAAAAAATTCTAAAATTTTTTTAGCAGGACACAATGGAATGGTTGGGTCTGCTATATTACGACTTCTTAAAAAAAGAGGTTATAAAAACATAATAATTAAGTCAAAAAAGGAATTAGACCTAACAAATCAAAAAAAGACTTATGAATTTTTAAAAAAAAATAAACCTGAGTATGTTATTATAGCTGCTGCTTTAGTTGGAGGCATTAAAAAAAATATAGATCTTAAGCCTGATTTTTTAATAAAAAATACTTTAATTGCGAGTAACATAATTCATGGATCATATCTTACAAAAATTCAAAATCTTTTATTTTTAGGTTCGAGTTGTGTTTATCCAGGAAATTTAAAAAAAGAGATATCAGAGAATATACTTTTAAAGGGAGAACTTGAAAAGTCTAATGAGGGATATGCTTTAGCAAAGATTTTTGGAATAAAACTTTGTGAATATTATTCTCAGTATTATAAATTAAATTACTTTTCTTTAATGCCATGTAATGTTTTTGGACCAGGTGATAATTATGATTTAGATACATCTCACTTTTTGCCAGCAATCTTAAAAAAAATTAAATTGATAAAAGAAAACAGAATGAAATACCTTTATCTATGGGGAGATGGCAAAGCACTTAGGGAAGTCATTTATGTAGAGGATCTTGCTGATGCATGTCTGTTTTTTCTAAAAAAAAAAAATAATCCATCGTTAATCAACATTGGTACAGATATAGAATATTCGATTAAAAATTTTGCAAAGCAAATAATGAAAATTTTAGATGTAAAAACTGAAATAAAATTTCACAAAACAAATATCAAAGGTACGTATAGAAAAAAACTTGATACTACATTATCTAAAAAATTAGGTTGGAAATATAAAACTAAGTTTAGTGAGGCTATTATAAAAACTTATGAGTTGTTGTAATGACAAAATTTACAATAATTACAGTTGTAAAAAATGATGAAAAAAATATTAGCAGAACTATCGAAAGCGTACTTTCTCAGACATTCAAAGATTTTGAATATATTATCGTAGATGGTTATTCCTCTGATAATACTAAAGATGTTATTAAAAAATATAATGATCCTAGAATTCAGTTTTTTTCAATTAATGATAATTCTGTATATGAAGCATTAAATTATGGAATAAAAAAAAGTATTGGCTCATATATAGCCATGCTACATTCAGGTGATTTATTTTTTGATAAAAATGTTTTAAGTAAATTTTCTGGTGCAATTCACAAAAATGAAATCATTACTTCAAATTGTTATTATTATACAAATAATTATAACAAAATTATTCGCAAATGGATTAAGCCTTTTCAAAAATTAAATAAATTTAATTCATTTAAAATAGCTCACACAACAATGGTAATCAAAAAAAATATTTTTCTTGAAATTGGTTATTATTCTGAAAATTTACAAATATCTTCAGACACAGAATTTATTTTAAGATTAGTTAATATGAAAAAAAATGTTGTTTATTATAATATTAATTCAATATTAATGAAATATGGTGGCAAAAGTACTTCCTTACAGTTTTTTAAAAAAAAAATTTCTGAAGATTTAAAAATTTATTTTCAATACTTTGGAATGATTTTTATATTTTTTTATATTTTAAAAATTTTTTCAAAATTACCTGATTTTATAAATATAAAAAATTTTAATAAATGAAATCCTCATTTTTGATTTTACTCACAATAGTATTAAATAATTTTTTTCCAACATGTTTAATGTTTATTTTTTTTATCTTGGACTCCAATATTATTGGAGTTGAAATTGCCTTGTTAACAAGTGGCTTGAATATTATATGTCAAATTTTTTCTTTGCATGGGCGAAATATTATTCTTACATCAAAATCTCAAAATTTTTCTAGTATATTTTCTGATAGAATAATATTTTCTTTAATCATATTATTTACTTTTTTTTTTATCATAAATTTAACAAACATTAGTTTTCTTAAAATCACAATATCATTTTCACCAATCATTTTAATATTTTGGGTTAATGAAATTTTAATATCAATATTAGAAAAAAAAAAACAAATAAG
The DNA here is from genome assembly GCF_052047835.1 of Candidatus Pelagibacter sp. HIMB1542. Taxonomy (NCBI): domain Bacteria; kingdom Pseudomonadati; phylum Pseudomonadota; class Alphaproteobacteria; order Candidatus Pelagibacterales; family Candidatus Pelagibacteraceae; genus Candidatus Pelagibacter; species Candidatus Pelagibacter sp. HIMB1542. Next base: position 27,931 of record NZ_JBNAJB010000001.1, read on the forward strand.
ATTTATTTTTAATATATGCTTTTTGATAATGTTATATATTTTTCTTGTAATTCTTTTGATTATTTTTGAAAGTTTTATTTTTTTAATTTATTTAAATCTATTTTTTTCAATCATTTTTTTAATTAATCTATATATATCCTTAAAAGAAATAGTTAATTTTAATTTTGATTTAAATTTTAATGATCTATTAAAAGCAGATTTAAAATCGCTATCATCTTTTTTTCTAGTTTTACCGGTATTTGTTTGGAGAATTTTTATATATGAAAATTATAGTGTCGATATAGCGGCTATGTATTTTATGTGTTTTGCTATTGCATCTCTCCCTGGTACTTTGCTCCTAAATGTCATAGGTGTGTCATTAATAAGATTAAATTTAACGAAAGTATTTAAATTAATAATTTTAGGTATTATTTCATTAATTGTTTTTAATATTGTTTTTAAAGATATAATTTTAGATATTATTAATTCAATTTTTAGCTCAATTAATGAGGAAAAATTTTTCATAACTTTGTTATTTTCATTAGTTGGATCTATATTCTTGATTTTAGGAGTGTTTGATAGGTGTGTAAAATTTGTAAATTATAAAAGTAAATCAAAAATTTATGAAGTTGATATCCTAAATGCTTTTTTAATTTCAATAATTGTTCCCATAATTATTTTTCTTTTTGATAAGAAATTTATATATTTTTCGTTTATAATTTCAGGATTAATTAATTTTATAAATTATAAATTTGTTTTAAATGACAAAAAAAGCTGAAATTTTATTTTCTTTTTTTATATTTTTAGGCTTGCTACTTCATTATGTTTATAACTTAGATACAGATATTTTTTTATTTTCAATTTTTTCTGTTTTATTTAACATTTACCCCTATCTATGTTTGCGATACAAAATTTCTTATGTTCATCTTTTTTTTTCAATTTTCATTTGGTTAGGATTCTACTTTAAGTATTTATGTGTTGAAATTATTTATAATGGAATTTATCCCGAAATACCCTCAGGATATTTCTCATCTCCAGTAAAAAATTCTAGTTTAATAATTTCATCATTAGCCTGTTTTGCATTAATATTATCTTTTATTTTTTATCTGAAATTTTTAAAAAATAAAAAAAAAATTAGAAAATTTGTCTTGAAAAAACAAATAAGTATTTATTTAGAACAGCATTTTAACTTAATTATTTTTTCATTATTAATATTAATATTATTAATTACTTACTTTAATTTTAAAAATTTAATTTATCAAAAAGGAATTATTAATCATGAAGGTGAATACAATTTTTTAAATACTCCTTTTAAAATTTGTCTAATATATGGGTTTTCCTCTTTCATTTGTTTAACTATTTATTTTTATAATTATTCATCAAAAAAGATATATTTTTATTTCCTTTTTATATTTGAAAATTTTTTTTCTTCGATTTCGAGTTTTAGTCGTGGGATGATATTTAATAGCTTTTCATTAATTTTAGTAAACTTTTATAATTTTAAAAATAATTTAGGTAGAAAAATTAATATAAAAAAAATATTTTTTATAATAATCTTATCTTTGTTATTATTTTTAGTTTCACTACTTATTGTTGAAAAACAAAGAAACTCTTATAATCTTAACATACCCAATGCAGACGAAAAAAAAATCTATGAAAATAGAATCAAAGATGAAACTTATTTAAAAAGTAGTTATCAAAAAATATTTACACTAATAACCAAAAGATTTGTTGGAATAGACTCAGTTATTTTATTAAGTTCAACAGATAATTTGAATATTAAGCTGCTTTATAATTCATTATTTGAAAATTTTAATTTTAAAAATAACAATTTTTATGAAAAGCAATTTTTGGGATATAAGCATGTTAATGATAATTTAGCAGAAAATGTCAGGGTTATAAAAACTCCAGGAATAATTGCTTTTATTTATTATAGTGGGAGCTATTTGATATTATTTTTATCAATGTTTATTATTGGTATTTTTTTATCTTATATAGAAATTTTTATACTTCATTTATCTTATAATAATGTTTATCTTTGCTCTTTATTATCTCAGGTAATAGTATACAGGCTTATTCATTTTGGTATTAATCCTTTAAATAGTTTGTTATTTTTTGTTCCTATTATATTCATATTGATATTCACATATTTAATAACAATGTACTTTAATGAATAGTATAGGTAATAAGCTTGAATATTTAAAAAATATTTATGTTATAGTAATTTTCTTCTCATCATTATTTTTGTGGGATTTAAATATTTATAATATTAATTTTAAATCAATTATATATCCAACTTTAGTTATAGCGTTTTTTTTTAATATAAAAAAACAAGATGTTAAATTTATTTGGATTAGTATTCTTATATGTTTGTTGATTTTTATACATTATTTTTTTCTAACAAGTACTGAGCTTTTCTCAATAAAGGATGTTTTAGAAATAGTTCTAATTTTTTTTCTATTTTCTTTTTGTAAATCAAATTTAGGATTCTTAATTAAAAATATTGAAAAAATAGTTTATATTTTTTTTTTTATTTTCTTTTTATCTATTTTATTTTCTATTACAGAAAATAATTTTCAATTACTAAATGAAATTGACTTTAACATTAATGATTATTGTTCCTATAGATTGAACTTTTTAAATGAAAAATTTCTTTTTAAAGAAAGATCTCATTTGGGAATGATTTCAGTTGGCTGTTTTCTTTTATTTTTGAATAAATTTTCAACTAAAAAGAATATTTTCTTACAATTATTAATTACTTTTTTTTTGTTTCTTTTGTTCATTAATGCATCAACTACATTTTTTTTAGGTTTTATTATTAGTGTATTTATTATCTTAATATTTAATCCAAAGTTTCTAAAGAAATTATATCCATCAATTTTCATTTCTTTTTTGATTATTTTTATATTAATGAACGCTTCTAGCTGCAATGTACGTTTTTCTCAAATTAATGAAATTATAAATACATACAATTTTCAAACAAAAATTCAAAAAAAATTACAAACAGAGAAATCTGATCAAAACATCAAATCCAAAAATAACAACAATAGTATATCTGAAGATAAAGATAATATTTTAATTGAATTTAATAAACTTTATATAAAAAGACAAAAATTAATAGATACTATATTTGAAAATCCTCAACATATAGATAAAGATAATATAATTGTTCAAATAAGTAAAATTGAAAACGATTTAATCTTTTTAAATAAAGATTTATATCATAAATTAGATCAAAATTTTACAAACAATTTAACATCCCAAGTCCAAATAAGAGCATTAAGTATAGCAAAAAAATCAATTATAGAAAAACCATTTGGTTTTGGATATAACAATTATTATATAGCAAATAATTATTACAAATATGATTTTATATCAGCTAATCCATATGCAGATAATCTAAATCTAAGAGATGGAACAAATTTAACTGTAAAACTTATTGTTGAATTTGGTTTGATATCAATTGTTTTTTTCTTTATTTGTTTTCTATTTTTGATTTCAAGACAAATTAATTTTGAACTAAAAATTTTTTTATTGCCTTTTCTAATAACTCAAGGTTTAAGAGGAGCAGGATATTGGAATGGTGGTTTTCTGATGGTATTTATGATTATTTTATTACTATTAATGGAAAATTTAAAAATAAAAAAAAATAAATAGAATTATGATTATTTTAGGATTAAATTTATTTCACGCTGACACTTCTGCTTGTTTAATTGTTGATAATAAAATAGTTGCCGCAGTTGAAGAAGAGAGATTTTCTCGTATTAAACATTTTTCAGGTGTTCCTATAGATGCAATTAAATATTGTTTAAAAGCAGGAGGATTAAAATTAAACGATATCGATATAATTTCGACTAATTTTAATAGAAGACATAACTTAATTGAAAAAATAACTTATGTATCAAAAAACTTTAGAAACTTAAATATTTATAAAAGAATTTATGACTGGACGAAAAGAGGTAATTTAAAAAAAATTCTAGAAGATAATATTAATAGTTCCTTTAAGGGAAAAATTGAATTTATACCACATCATTTTGCACATATAGCTTCATCATATTTCAGTTCAAAATTTGAAGAATGTATTGGCCTATCAATTGATGGTACCGGAGATTTTTCATCTTTAGAAATTTTTAGATGTAAAAATAATTCAATCGAACTATTGGAAAAAGTAAACTATCCTCACTCAATTGGAATACTATACCAATCCATCACACAACTTTTAGGATTTAAAAAGTATGGTGATGAGTATAAAATCATGGGATTGTCGGCACTTGGTGAGCCTATTTACTTAGATAAGTTCAGAAAATTATTAAAATTTGATCCTCCTTATAATTTTGAGCTTAATCAAAAATATTTTAATCTCAACAGTTTAACTGGATACTCATTTGAAGGATCAGAACCATACTTTCCAAATTTATATAGTGAGAATATGTATAATTTATTTGATATTTCAAATACAAATCAAAAAAAAATAGATATTGTTAAAACAAAAAATATTGCTGCATCCTTACAACTTTATATTGAAATAATAATAACTAAAATAATAAAAAACTTAGATTTAGAATTTGATTTCAATAATTTATGTTTATCAGGTGGTGTAATTTTTAACTCAGTTTTAAATGGAAAAATATCTAAACAATTTAATAGCAAGAAAATTTTTCTTCATAATAATTCTGGAGATGCTGGTGGTGCAATAGGTGCCGCTTTATTTTCGAAATCTAAAAATGATAAGAATTTCAAAAAAATTAAAATATCAAGTTATTTGGGCCCAAAATATTCTCAAGAATATGTTTTAGAATTTTTAAAAAATTCAAATTTACTCTCAAAATTTAATTACAAAATATTTAATTCAGATGAGGAATTGGTTGAAGCTGCTTGTGGTAAAATTTTAGAGGATAATGTAATTGCTTGGTATCAATCAAATATGGAATGGGGCCCTAGAGCGCTAGGTAATAGAAGTTTTCTAGCAGATCCAAGATTAGATGATATTAAAGATAGAATTAATTTAAAAATAAAATTAAGAGAGGATTTTAGACCTTTTGCACCTTCAGTTTTAAATGAAGATGCTAGCGATTACTTTGAAACGGAGAATAATGTCGATTATTCAAATATGACTTTTGTTGTAAAAGCAAAAAAAAAAGCAAAGGATAATCTGCCAGGTATTGTTCATGTTGATGGAACATCTCGTGTTCAGACTGTATCTCCTGTAGAAAATAAATTGTTCTATAAATTATTAAATCAATTTAAAAGTAGAACTGGACATGGTGTTATTTTAAACACATCATTTAATGTGAATGAACCTATTGTAGAATCACCACAAGATGCAATGAATACATTTTTTAGAACAAATTTGAATTCAATGTTTATAGAAAATATTTTAGTGAGTAAAAAATGATTGAGAGAATTAAAAATAAACTAAATTTTCTTTACAGCAAATATATGACTGAAATTTTAATAAGTAGATACAAATTTGTTAAAAAAAAAAATTTGGTCCGTCTAGGTTCAATTTATGGTGGCTGGACTTTTGAAAATAAAATAAACTTATCTAAATCAACTATTTTATCATGTGGATTAGGAGAGGATGCTAGCTTTGATATTGAGTTTGCAAATAAGTACAATGCCAATATAATTATTGTAGATCCAACGCCAAGATCAAAAATTCACTTTAATAAAATTATTGAAAATTTAGGTAATCCAAAAAAAACAAAATATAATAAAATTGGTAATCAAGAAATAAGCTCCTATGATTTATCAAATATTAAAAGTAAAAATTTAATTTTTATTGAAAAGGCTTTGTATAATAAAGATAATGAGAATATTAAATTTTTTAAACCACCAGATAAAAAAGAAATAAGCCATTCAATAAATAATTGGCAAAATGATTATAGTAGAGCGACAGATTTTATTGAGGTATCAACGATTACAATTAAAAGTATAATGAAAATGTATAATATAGAAAACATACCTTTGTTAAAGATTGATATTGAAGGCGCTGAAATAGAAGTTATTGAAAATATTTTGATGGATAATATTAAACCCAAACAAATATGTGTTGAGTTTGATGAGCTAAATAAGTTTAATTATCATGGAAAAAAAAGATTCATCAAAACAACTGATTTATTAATTGATGCAGGCTACCAATTTGTAAAAATATCTTCTCATCCTAATTTTTTATTTACTTTAGATGAATGATTAAATGAAATTAGTTGAAAAAAATATTTTCTCCATTCTTCTTTTTATAATAATTTTGGTAGGTATTTATTTATCTTACATAGGGGGATATGGCTCAGATGAAGATACAATTCCCATGATAGGAGTTTACTCAAATTTCCTTAATGGAAATTTTATGACTTCAAGATTTACAGGCAACCCAGTTGCAGAATTTGGAATAGGTTTTTTAGCTTTAAATTTTGGAAGCTTTGTTGTTAACTTAGTTACATTCTTTCTTTTTTTATCTGCATTAATTGTAATTGTTTATCTTTATTTTAATAAAGATTTTCAAACAGGTTTAGTATTTATAGTTTTAGCTTTGTCTAACCCTTACCTTTTTTTTGAAAATTTAGAACCAATAGATTATGCTTGGGCTTTATTTTTTTTTACATTAGGATTACATTTTCGAAATTTAAAAAAATTAGATTTAAGTTTAATTTTTTTTGCCATTTCCATTGGAACCAGAATTAATTTTGTACCTTTTGTTTTTGCAGCTATTTTTTTATTTAACAATGATTCAAAATTTACTTTTAAAAAACTAACGCATTTTATTGGTATTATTTTTGTTTCAGGGTTATTTTATTTACCTGTTTGGATTCAGCATGGGTTAGGATTGGATTGGTTGACAGCCGGTAGACCAGATTCTGATTTACTCAGTTACTTATCAAGATTTACATATAAAACAATATTGTCAGTAGGTATTATGCAAGTTTTATTTGTTTTATATGTTTTTATTAATCTTGATAAAAAAAATTTTAAAATAATTAAGAATTATAAGTTTGAAATTGCATTAATTTTATTTAACTTACTTATATTCTTATGGATACCAGCAGAAATTTCGTATTTACAACCTGGTTTAGTTTTTTTCTATTTAATTATTAGTAAATTGTTTCCAAAAAAATATATATATACTTTGATATTATTAAATTTGATTACTTGGTTTATTAATATTAATGTATTGAAAATTCATTATCTTAATAAAAGTTGGTGTTCTCCAACTGTTGCAACTAATGCTGAAATAGATTTGAAAATTAAAAAAGGTTATATTTTTGATTTTTTGGAAAATAGATCAAAAATTGAGTGTTTTATAGAGAATTTTTCCGATGAATATAAAGAAAAAGTCAGAAGTGGTTCACCATTATCAGAATGATAATACCTGTATTTAGCTTATTAATAATTTTATTTTTTTTATATAATGTTAGCTTTATCATAATAAATAAGATTAGCAAAAATTTTAATATTACCCTTAAAATTGACTATTCAATTTTAATAATTGGAATTTATTTTATAATATTTATGTCATTTATTTGGCACCTTATATTTCCACTAAAGTTTTTTTTCATTTTTTTAGTTTTAATTTTAATTGTTTATCAAAAAAAAAAGCTAAACTTCATAGATAATTTTAAAAAAATAGAAATAAATTTCATTTCTATAATTTCTATCGTTATTATAATTTTTATATCTTTATCTAACTCACCTATTTATGACACTATGTTATATCATCATCAAGTTTTGAATTGGTTTAGTGATTTTGCAATTAGTAAAAACTTAATTCAGATAGATATGAGATTGGGAATGGTTTCTCCTTGGCATATGTTTTTGAGTTTATTTAATCTTAAAATTAATAACTATAATTTAAGTTTTGCAGCAAATTTGATACCATTTATATTGCTCACATTAATATTTTTTCAAACTGTAAAAAAAAAGTTCATTTTACTTTCAGATCTATATTTAATTAATTGTTATTTTTTCATAATAATTTTCAGTCTTATTCATCCATTTGGAAACGGAATTTTGTTAATGGAACTTGGAAGTATAGGAACAGATTTTAATGCAGCTATCTTTTTTATTTTATCAGTTTATTTTTTTTTAAAATATTATGATAGTAAAAATAATAATGATAGAAACGTATTTTTTTTATATTTAATTATTACTTGTTCATTAACAGTATTTTCTAGAATAAGTTATATGCCAATTTTTATATTAACTTTACCTATTTTATTAAAATCATTCAATAAACAACATATTTCTCTCATTATTATTTTTGCTTTTTTGCCTTTTTCACTATTTATTTTTAAAAATATTTTAACATCAAATTGTTTAATATTTCCAATTTATCAAACATGTGACTTAATCAATTTTGATTTTTCCAAAGAATTGGTAAGAAAATATTATGAAATTATTATTTCTTTTCAGAGAAGTTCACCAGATCATGAATTTTTTGGTAATTATGAAATTACAAATTATTCATTATCATGGTTCAAACCATGGTTTTTTAATTTTTTTTTAAGAACTTCGATTTTCCAAATTTGTTATTTTGTAATTATTTTATGTTTGTTAATAATTTTATTTGATAAGTTTTCAAAAAAAATTTTTAAAATTGATTTTAATATTTTATATATATTTTTAATATTATTTTTGTTTTCAAATATACTTTGGTTAATTGCACCAGATGTTAGATTTTCATATGGTTTTATTATTTCTTTCTCAATGTTTTTAATTAGTGTTATCTTAATAAACTTTTATGATTTATTTAAAAGTTCTATTAAAAATATAATAATAATAAGTTTATTTTTACTGAGTATAAAAAATTACTCAAATTTTGAGTATTTTTTAAAATTAAACAAAAGTAATTTCTATGATTATTCGTCACTTGTCTTAATAAATAAAGATGATGATTTAAAAATATTTGAATCCAATCATAAGGACAAATTTTGTTATGACATTAAAAATATTTGTGTGGGATCAGATAAAGTAAATTTCAAGATTTATAATGAATTTTTATTTAATAAAGCTATAAGAAAGATCAATGATTAAAAATTTGATACAATTTTGTCTTGCTAATTTTAATTTAAGATTAATAAAATTAGAAAATGAGTTTTCCAATAAAATTCCAGTTGAGGCAGATATTGAAGAAAAAAAGTTGATAGAGTTAACAAAAAAATATTCAATGAATGGCTCTCTAAGAATATGGACTTTAATAATTGCTTTAAAAAAAATTTCTGAAAATAATATAGAGGGAGATTTTGTAGAAACGGGTGTTTGGAAGGGTGGAAATTTGATTTTAATGAGGAAATATATGCAAAAATACTGTTTAATTGATAGAAATATTTTTGGTTACGACACTTTTGAGGGAATGCCTGAACCTACAAAAAATGATAAAGATTTTAAAAATATAAATGCAACAAAATATTTTTCAGACAAAACTAATTTAGAAAATTTCAAATCCTTTAATAGTAAAATAAGTTTAGATGAAGTTAAAAATAATTTTGTTAGAATTACGGGGGACTCTAATAATCTAAAATTAATTAAGGGTAAAACACAAGAGACTTTGAAAAATGAAAATAATTTACCAAATAAAATTGCTATCTTGAGGCTTAATACATGTTTTTATGAGAGTACTAAATTTGAGCTTCAAATTTTATATGATAAATTACAAAAAGGTGGTTACCTAATTATAGATGATTATGGATACTGGAAAGGAGCAAAGTTAGCCGTTGATGAATTTTTTAAAAATAAAAAAAAATATTTTCATTTTGTAGATCATACCTGTAGATTTTTAATAAAGGATTAATTTAAAGATCATGATTAAAAAATTTTTTTTTAATAAAAAAATTGATAAAAGAGGTATTTTAATACCATTCAACTTTGATAAAATAATTAATAAGAAAATTCATAGGTTGTTTATTGTTTCATTGAACAAAAACTTTAAAAGGGGAGGTCATGCTCATAAAAAGGGTTTTCAAATATTTATTTGTATTAAAGGAAAAATTAATTTTGAAATTATAAGTAAAAAAAAAAAATATAAGTTTGAAATAAGTGAAAAAAATAAATTCGGATATATCGTACCACATAATCATTGGGTGAGTTTTTCTTCCAAAATTAAAAATTCATCACTTTTAGTTTTATGTACAACTAAATTTGATAAAAAAGATTATATTTATGATATAGCAAAATTATGATCAAATTTTTTACATTTGATAAAGAGTACAAAATTAGTAAAAAAAAAATTTTATATGAAATTGATAAAGTTTTAAAATCAGGCCAAGTATTCTTTGGTCAAGAAATTCTTAAACTTGAAATTAATCTAAATAGGTATTTGAATTCCAAATATGGCCTAACTGTCAAATCAGGAACAGATGCAATTTATTTAGCTCTGAAGGCTTGTGGAATTAAAGATGGTGATGAAGTAATTACTTCTAGTCTGACTGCTATACCAACAATTTCAGCTATAATTAACGCAGGAGCCAAACCAAGATTGGTAGATATTAATTTGGATAACGGACTTATAGATGAAAATAAAATTGAAAATTTCATAAATAAAAATACTAAAGCTATAATACCTGTTCATTTATATGGTTCTAGCAGTGAAATAACCAAAATTTGTAAAATTGCAAAAAAACATAATTTAAAAGTAATCGAAGATTGTGCGCAATCTTTTGGATCAAAATATAAAAATAAATTTACAGGAACTTATGGAGATTTTGGTTGTTTTTCATTTTATCCCACAAAAGTTTTAGGAACTTATGGAGATGGAGGTTTTATTGTTACAAAAAAAAAAACTGACTTAAAAAAATTAAAATTAATGAGATTTTATGGAATAGACTCAAAAAGTAAAAATGGTTACCAATCAATTTTAGATGGCACAAATTCTAGAATGGACCATATTCAAGCAGCCATATTAAATTTTAAGTTAAAAAGTATTAATAAAGATATTAAAAAAAGACAACTAATTGCTGAATATTATTATAAAAATTTGGTTAATATTAGTTTTTTAAAATATAATAAGTTTAACACAAGTCATTCTTTTCATTTATTTGTTGTAAAACATAAAAAAAGGAATTTAATTCAGAAACTCTTAAAAGAGAAAAAAGTTGAAACATTAATACATTATCAAAACCCAATTCATAAAATGAAAAATTACAGAAAACTTGTATGTAATTTTTGTAACTGTCTCAAAAATTCAGAAAATTTTTCAAAGGAAATATTTTCTTTACCACTATATCCATCTTTAAAATTAAGAGATCAAAAAAAAATAGTAAAATCTTTAAACGAAATAATGGAAAAATTAAATTAACTTAATTTTTAAAAGCACAATTAGGTAGTTTTTCATATTCAAACTCATAAATAAAACCTTCATAAAACCTTTTACTTCTATTGAAAGGATTTCGTGAGCTAAAATTTCCAGCTTTTTTATTGTAATAAACTAAATTTCCTAAGCATTTTGATAGTTTTTTAAAATGTTTTTTGTCATCATAAAAGAGTATATGAGAAGGTTTTAAACTTTTAATTTCGATTAAGTGATCTTTTGAGGCAGGATTCGAAATATCAATATAATTAAATATATCACCAGGAATTGTTTTAACATTGCTTAAAGAAAATGATCTGTGAGTTGATATTAAAATATTATCATCCTTCAATTTTGAGTTAGACCATTTAAATAGACTAAAGCCATTAGCAGAGCTAGTTAAAACTTTATCTCTTAAATTTTCAGAAATAACTCCTCTAGTTAAAGAAAAAACTCCAAATAATATTACCAAAAAAACCATTAAACTTTGAAATTTTGTAAAGTAGTATAAAATTTCTATAAAGCTTTTATTTTTATATCCAAAATATTTAGAAGTGATTATTAACCAAACGAAAACTTCCACGAACCATCGGGGGTTATTTTGACCATAAAAAAATGCAAGTATTACATACAAAGATATTAAAATAACAATTATAAACTCTTTAAATTTTTTTTTAAATTTTGAAAAAAAAATTATCAAAGATCCTAATCCAAGTGTTTCCGTCAAAGTATTTATGCTAGTGGGAAAAAGAACCCATTTGGGAAAACATCCATCGTATCCACATGATGTTAAAGATTTGTAAAGCTGTTGGTATCCATAAATTTGTATAGGTAAAGGTTTGAAAATTGAGTCAATTATACTCATTTCATAAACATTATGTTTCCAAAGTATTTTTGGACCATAAGTTAAGGAAAAAATAACAATAGAGCTCAATAAGAGATATTCTAATTTGTTATTTTTATAACAATAGTAAATTATAGTAATGAAGAATAAGAACGAGCTTAAAGCAAATGAAAATTTTCCATTAATATTTGAAAACAAAAGAACTAAAATAAATATTATAAACCCTTTATCTTTAAAGTTTTTTTCAAATCCAAAAAATATTAACGTAAAAATTAATGCTGATGATGCTATAAAGTTTAATTGAGGTTTAGCACTAGAAACTAAAAGAATTAAAACTGGACAACTTAAAAATAATAACAGGTATAAATTATTATATTTTTTTTTGTTTTTAATAAGAATTCCAGTAATACTTAAAATACCAGAAAATTGAACTAGTGATGGAAATTGTTCAGCTTTAACAATTAGTCCCACTGCATTTAAAAGTTCTCCAGATCCTGATTTTGTAAAGTGAGTCCAAAAATTATAGCTTGGATATTCATTATAATTTAAAACATAAAGTGGAATACCTATGTGATAGTCAAGTGAATCTGCATTAGTTATAGGAGCAATAGACAGTAAAAAATACCCAATAATAAACAAAAGAACTAAAAAATTAATATTTTTATTTTGTAATTCTTTGATGTAAATCTTTTTTGAAATATATAAGTTTGATATTTCTAATAATGCCAAAAAAATTAAAAAATAAGAAATTAATTTAATAAATAACTTTATATTTACTAAATTAAAAATTATTATAGGAAAAATAAGAGTAGATAAAAAAACAGAACCAATCATTATGTATTGAAAAGCTGGAGAAGAAATTTTAGAAATTATTTCTTTTATTTTAAAAGCTTCTGTAATTATTTTACCAAATTTATATAATCCCACTACAAGTATGATTGAAATTAATGGTGACCAAATGGGAATAAATATATTTATAGTGCTCACTGATAATTTATAAAATTCTTGATATTATTATTATTTTATTTTGTATATATAATATGATTTGTAAATTATTAACTTTATGAAATTTAAAAAAAAAATATCAATAGTAATCCCATGCTTTAATGAAGAAAATACTATAATCGAAGTTATTGAAAATTCTATTAATTCATTAAAAAAATTAGAGTGTTTATTTGAAATTATTGTAATTGATGATTTCTCAAATGATAAAACAAGAGTGTTATTAGATAAATTAGCAGACCAAAAAAAAATAAAACTTTATTATCACGATAAAAATTTTGGCAAAGGTAAGGCCTTACAAACAGGCTTCAAAGAAGTCACAGGTGACTATGTAATTATTCAGGATGCTGATCACGAATATGATCCTCGTGAGTATGACAAGTTATTAATCCCTTTTTTAGAGACAGATGCAGATATAGTCTATGGATCAAGATTTTTAGGTGGTGGAAAGTATGTTAGATTACATTTTTTTTGGCATTATTTGGCTAATAAAATTTTGACATTTTTTTGTAATTTGGTCACAAATATAAACATGACCGATATGGAGACTGGTTTTAAAGCGTTTAAAACAAATTGTTTAAATGATTTGACCCTTGAGGAAAATAGATTTGGATTTGAGCCAGAATTTACAATTAAAATGGCTAAAAAAAAATTTAAGTTTTATGAAGTTGCAATATCTTACAGAGGAAGAACTTATGAACAGGGAAAAAAAATTGGACTTAAGGATGCTTTTAGAGCTTTATATTGTATTTTAAAATTTACATTAAAATAAAATTATTTTAATCACTTAATATTAAATTAAAATTCCATTTTTTTTTATAATCTAACTGTTTTTTCCAATAAATTGAATTTGTACAAGGTGCTAAACCATAAAAACATTCATCTTTGCTTAAATAAAATTGAAAATTTTCATTAATACCAACCTTGTTATATTTTTTTTCGTAATTTTTTTTATCAACAAATATATGACTTGGAATATAATTTCTTGTTTCATTGTATTTGTAAATTCTTAAGAATTGCTTGAAGCAGATAATAAAAATGCAAAATATAAAAATTATTTTAGAGTAATTTATTAGTTTTTTTATATTTAAATCATTAAAGATTGCTCCAAAAAATATAAATGAAAAAATTATTAAATAAGAATATCCATATCTATAAATAGGAAATTTGAGAAAAAAACTAAAAATACCTATTATAGAAATTAAAGATAAAATTTGAATTTTCTGATCTTTGAAAAAATTAAAAAATTTAATTCGATTTATTTTATTAACTGAAAAAGTTAAAAAAAATAAAACAAATATTAAATATGGCGTTAATGTTTTTAATATATATACCAAATGATTAGATGCCCAAGCTTCAATCCAATTAAATTTTTGAGAAAAATCTGCCATATTTATTGTTTTGTCTTTGTTTTCGGGCCATGCTTTTGCCCACGCTTCTCCTTCTATTTGAACTTTTTCAACAGTCTCTAAGTTCATCCAAGGTAAGTTTTCAAGGCAGGTTATTTTCATTGGATAGATCATGCATCCACTTATGAGAATATTCTTTATTAACCATGCTAACATTATGAACGAAGGAAAACTTAATATTAATTTTGTTAAAGATTTTTTATTTTTTAAAATTAAAAAAAATGGAATTAGAAATATAAATATAAAAAAAATTTTATTTAAAAAACAAAATACTGAATAAATGTAAAAATTCCAAATTTGTTTAGTTGAAAAATTTTTTAAGTATAGGAATTTTGAAATTACATAAAATAAAAATATATGCGCAGGTGCATCGTTACCAAATTCACTATATCTATTAATTTTGTAACTTATATAAATTATAATAAGTACTGAAAATAATTTACCAATTGAAAAATCTTCTTTCTTATTTATAAATTTAAATAAATCGTAAAAAAAATAAAAATAAATAAAAGTCACTAAACTAGCTAGAGGTATTAAAATTCCCTCTTTGCCAGTAATAAAATTATAGTTTAAAGCAGATAAGTATTGAATAATTGACGTATGTCCAAATCTAAAATGTAAATTTGCTAATCCAATTATAATGTTATTCTCGTTTATTATTTGTGTATAAGGCAAGTGATATAAACCAGCATCTGGTCGGTACTCATTGTCATACAGAATTAAAAAAAAGCTCAAAATTGTTACTATACTTAAAAAAATCAAATCTTTTTGAAGAATAATTTTGTAATTGGGAATAAAAAATAAAATAACAATTATTATAAAAATTGAGTTAACATGAACATTCAAAGGAAGTAAAAAATTTATTAAAAGAGCAATAAATGAAGCAATTAAAATTCCAAAAATTGAAATATCTTCTATATTTATAATTTCCTTTTTAAATAATTTAAAACATATTAATTTTCCTAAAATTAAATAGAATAAATTTGTTATTAAAATTTTAAAAAAAAACAATGTCATTAGATAAATTATGAAGTTAAGTATAATCATACCAGTTTTCAATGAAAATAAAACTATAGTTCAGTTACTGAATTTAGTTGAAAAACAAACTTACATTCAAAAACAGATTATAATTGTAGATGATTTCTCATCGGACAACTCACTTCAATTAATAGAAAATTTCAAATTTTTCAGTGATCATGTTATTTTAAAACATGATGTAAATCGTGGTAAAGGTGCTTGTATAAAGACAGCCAAGAAAGTAATTGATGGTGATATAGTTTTAATTCAGGATGCAGATCTAGAATATAATCCAAATGATTATAAAAAATTGATACATCCAATTATAAGTCAGCAAACAAATGTGGTATATGGATCTAGAGTATTAGGAAGAGAAAGATATACTAATAAAAATTTTACTTCAATTATCAGGATATTTGCCAATCATGTATTAACAATTATCTCAAATTATTTTAATGATCAAAAATTAACAGATGCTCATACTTGTTATAAAGTTTGTAAAAAAAATATTTTCGATAAACTATCATTAATTGAAGATGACTTTGCCTTTTGTCCAGAACTTACATGTAAAATTGCCTTTTTAAATGAAAAGATCATAGAGGTGCCAATTGAATATTATGGTAGATCATATGATGATGGAAAAAAAATTAAATTTTCAGATGGTCTAAAAGCATTGTACGCTATATTTAGGCACAAGCCTAAAAAATAAATTCTTAAATTTTAAAAATTAATGTTTACAACATAGTATCGTTTGTATATATATCTCATGCCTGGTGATTATTGCGAAGGTGTTATACCCGATCCCATTCCGAACTCGGAAGTCAAGACTTTCAGCGCTGATGGTACTTTGTCTTAAGACATGGAAGAGTAAGTCGTTGCCAGGCTATCTTAAATGAAAAACTTAATCATTGTCACTGGTGGAGCAGGATTTGTTGGTTCTAACCTTATTGAGTTTTTAGTTGCAAAAACTAATTATGAAATCATTAGCTTAGATAATTATTCAACTGGTTCAAAAAAAAATCATATAAAACATAATAAAGTTAAATATATAAAGGGTAACACCTTAAATATTAACAACATTCTGGAAAAATATAAAAAAAAAATTAATTCAATTTTTCATTTTGGTGAGTTCGCAAGAATTTTTCAAAGTTTTAAAAAATTTGACGAGTGCTATCAATCAAATACAATTGGTTCAAAAGCAGTCTTTAAATTTTGTTTAGACAATAATATTAAATTAATTTATTCAGCAACATCTGCAAGTTTAGGTAATAAAGAAAATGATAAAAACTTATCTCCATACGCATTTACTAAATCAAGAAATATAGATTTATTAGAAAATTTAAAAAAATGGTTTAACTTAAAATTTGAGATTATTTTTTTTTATAATGTTTATGGTCCTAGACAAATTAAAGTTGGAGATATGGCAACTGTCATTGGAATATTTGAAGATCAATATAAAAAAAAAAAACCTCTAACTGTTGTTAAACCTGGTAGCCAGACAAGACGATTTACTCATATTGATGATACTGTCCAAATTTGTTACGAAGCATTTAAAGCAGGTAAGTGCAGATATTATAGTATTAGTAATAAAAATTATTATTCAATAATTGAAGTTGCAAAAATGTTTAAGAGTCAGATTAAATTCTTGAAACCAAGATTAGGTGAAAGATATGCCTCTGCTTTGACCAAAATATCCAGTAATAACAAAATAATTCAAAAATATGGAAAATTACAATTGAAAGATTACATAAGTTCCTTTATTAAGAGCCACAATTATGAAAATTAAAAGCTCATTGAAATCTATTAAAAAAAGAGACCTAAATTCTAAGCTTGTTAGAAGAAGAGGAAGGGTTTATGTCATAAACAAAACAAACCCAAAATTTAAAGCACGACAGAAATAAATTTATGGATAATGAAAGCCATAAAAATACTTGGAATAACTTTACTAAATTTGTTTTGTGGGGAACAGTTGCTGTAATTACAGTTTTAGTTTTAATGGCAATATTTCTTTTATAATTTATTAAATTATTTTTTATGAATTTAGCATCAATTTCAGAAAACCATTATATTGAAAAGAGGATAGCTATAACTCCTGAAATTGCAAAAAAATATATTAGCTTAGGATTCAATTTAACTTTACCAAATAATTACGGAACCCACTTAGGTTTTGCTGATCAAGATTATAAAAATGAAGGAGTTAATTTTTTAGATAATGAAGATGAAATTATCAAAAATTCTGAGATTATTATTCAATTAGGATTACCAAATGAAGAAAAATTATTACTATTTAAAGAAAATCAAACTTTAATTGGTTCATTAAATGCTTTTTTAAATAAAAAAAAATTAGAAAATTTAAAATCCAAAAAAATAAATTGTTTTTCATTAGAGTTGCTACCAAGAATAACAAGAGCACAATCAATGGATATTTTATCATCACAAGCTAATCTTGCTGGCTATAAAGCAGTGGTAGAAGCTTTTCAAGTCTATGAAAGAGCAATTCCAATGATGATGACAGCAGCAGGAACTATTCCTGCTGCCAAAGTATTGGTCGTTGGAGCAGGAGTTGCTGGATTGCAAGCAATTGCAACTGCTAAAAGAATGGGGGCAGTTGTATTTGCAACTGACGTAAGAATGGCATCCAAAGAACAAGTTGAAAGTTTAGGTGGTAAATTTTTAACTGTTGAAGGATCTGAGAATTTAGAGACTGAAGGTGGTTACGCAAAGGAAGCTTCAGATGAATTTAAAAAGAAACAGGAAGATTTATTAACAGAGACATTAAAAAAAATTGATATAATAATTTGTACTGCTTTAATTCCAGGAAGAGAAGCTCCAAAAATTATTAAAGAAGATATGTTTAAAAATTTAAAACCAGGTTCAGTTATTTATGATTTAGCAGCCGTTCAAGGAGGAAACACTACTTTTACTGAAGTTGACAAAATTGTAGAAAAAGTTGGTGTTAAAATTTTAGGGGAGGCGAATATACTAAACAAATTGCCTGTATCTGCTTCTAATTTGTATGCTAAAAATGTATTTAATTTTATCTCTAATTTATATGATAAAGAAAATAAGAAACTAAATATTAATTTAGAAGATGAAATAATAGAGAAAACTTTTATTAAATAATATTATGGAAATAGATCCTTTTATATTCAGATTAAGTATATTTATATTATCAATATTTGTTGGTTACTATGTAGTGTGGAGTGTAACACCCTCATTACATACACCATTAATGTCTGTTACAAATGCAATTTCTTCAGTTATTATTGTAGGTGCAATTATTGCAGCTTTATCTGGAGGAGCTGGGATAGTGTTTTCTTCATCTAGTATATTTGGATTTTTAGCAATTATTTTAGCAGCAATTAATATCTTTGGTGGATTTTTAGTCACTCAAAGAATGCTTGCTATGTATAAAAAAAAGAAAAAGGATAAATAATTAATGTCAGCAAATTTGTCTGCAATTTTATATTTAGTATCTGGTGTATTGTTTATCTTAGCTTTAAGAGGCTTGTCATCTCCTGAAACTTCAAGACAAGGAAATTTATTTGGTATCATTGGAATGTTAATAGCTGTGACTGTAACATTTCTTTCAGTTGGAAATTTTAATACTGGATTTATATATGTTTTAATATTTTTAGCAATCGGTGGAAGTATAGGTGCATTTATTGCATATCGAATACCAATGACTGCAATGCCAGAACTAGTTGCAGGCTTTCACAGTTTAGTTGGATTAGCAGCTGTATTTGTTGCAATTTCTGCATTCATTAATCCTGCCGCATTCAATCTTGGAACACCTGGAAATATTAAATTAGCAAGTTTAATAGAGATGGCGATAGGAGCAGCTGTTGGTGCAATCACTTTTTCTGGTTCTGTTATAGCCTTTTTAAAATTACAAGGAATAATGTCAGGTGCGCCTATTACCTTTAAAGGTCAGCACTTATTAAATGCATTATTGTTAGTATTAATTGTAATTTTAACAATTTATCTTTGTTCAACCCAATCATCCAATTTATTTTGGATAATAATTACAGTATCATTTTTAATAGGATTTTTAATTATTATCCCTATTGGTGGAGCAGATATGCCAGTTGTAATTTCAATGTTAAATTCTTATTCAGGTTGGGCCGCGGCTGGAATCGGATTTACTTTAGAAAATACTGCTTTAATTATAACTGGTGCATTGGTTGGATCGTCTGGAGCCATACTTTCATATATTATGTGTAAAGGGATGAATAGATCATTCTTTAATGTAATATTAGGTGGTTTTGGCGCTACAGACCAAACAACTAGCGGTCAAAGTAAAGAACAAAGACCAGTAAAAAGTGGTAATGCAGATGATGCAGCTTTTTTAATGAAAAATGCATCTTCAGTTATAATTGTTCCAGGATATGGAATGGCAGTTGCACAAGCTCAACATGCTCTTAGAGAGATGGTAGATACGTTAAAGAAAAATGATATTAAAGTTTCTTATGCTATACATCCAGTTGCAGGACGTATGCCTGGTCACATGAATGTATTATTAGCAGAAGCAAATGTACCATACGATGAAGTATTCGAATTAGAAGAGATCAATAACGATTTTGCAAATGCAGATGTTGCTTTTGTTATTGGAGCTAATGATGTGACCAACCCAGTTGCAAAAACTGATCCACAAAGCCCAATTTATGGAATGCCAGTTTTAGATGTAGAAAAATGTAAATCAGTGTTATTTGTAAAAAGAAGTTTATCTCCTGGATATGCGGGAATTGACAATGATTTATTTTATAAAGAAAATACATTGATGTTATTCGCAGATGCAAAAAAAATGACAGAAGATATTACAAAGAATCTATAGATCTAATGAATACAAAAATTTTTTGTGATATTGCTGATTTATATTCTATAAAAAAATTTAATAAATTAAAAATTGTAAAAGGATTTACAACCAATCCAAGCTTAATGAGGAAAGCAGGTGCTAAAGATTATAAATCTTATTCAATGCAAATCCTCAAAATTTGTAAAAAAAAACCTATTTCTTTTGAAGTTTTTGCAGATGATGAAAAAAATATGATTGAACAAGGAGTTAAAATAAATTCTTGGGGAAAAAATATATATGTTAAAATTCCAGTAATTAATTCAAAAAATAAATTTACAGGAAAAGTAATAAAAGTTCTTAGCAATAAAGGTATAAAGTTAAATATTACTGCAGTTTATACAGCTAAACAGGTGGAAAAAGTTTTAAAAGTAATTAATAAAAAAACTAAATTGATAATTTCAATTTTTGCTGGAAGGTCAGGAGATGTGGGGAAAGATCCAATTCCGGAATTTAGAGAAGCTATAAATTTGTCTAAAAAATTCAGAAATGTTGAGATTTTATGGGCAAGTGTCAGAGAGCCATATAATTATACACAAGCCAAACAATTAGGCTGTCATATTATTACAATCCCTCCATCAATA
This sequence comes from Candidatus Pelagibacter sp. HIMB1542, assembly GCF_052047835.1. Taxonomy (NCBI): domain Bacteria; kingdom Pseudomonadati; phylum Pseudomonadota; class Alphaproteobacteria; order Candidatus Pelagibacterales; family Candidatus Pelagibacteraceae; genus Candidatus Pelagibacter; species Candidatus Pelagibacter sp. HIMB1542. The sequence continues at coordinate 48,896 of NZ_JBNAJB010000001.1, forward strand.
ATTGATAAAATTAGAAAATTTGGAAAGTCTTATAATCATTTATCACAAGAGACAGTAAAGACATTTCTGGTTGATAGTAGAAAATCTAATTTTAAAATTTAGTAAATTCTCTTTTCTTAGTTTTTGTCATATCAATAAATATTGACATACAATTTTGCTGTTTTTCAAAAATATAAAAAAAAAATTTAATTAAAGGTTTTATTAATCTTATAACAATTTTATTTGATTTTATGTTTGTTAAATCATTTCCATATCTAAATTTGATATAATTTATATTTGCTGGATCGTAAGAATTTATCGTTTTTACAAACTCTCTTTCAGTCCATCTATAAACGTAATTAGGTATACCAGTATCTAAAAGGCCACCTGTTTTTTTTGCAGAATCTATTGATGAAACTTCAAATTCTTCTGCAAAGTTTAATCTGCAAGCTAATCTCATCAACAAAGAATCATTTGACTCTATAATAAGAACCCCTTTTTTTGCAACTCTATACATCTCTGTAATTGCCTTATGAGGTTGGTCTAGATGATGCAATGTAGCATTGGTTACAACGTAGTCAAAACTATTATCATTAAAATTAAGATTTCTTAAATCTCTGTTAAATAAATTTTTATTTAATTCAAATCCCTCATTTTTAAGGATATTTAAATCATTTATGTCATGGTAAGTAACACTAAATTTCAAATAACCTAGTTCACTTAAAATTTTTATTTCTTTTAATGAACCACTTATTAACAAAATATTAGAATTTTTATCAATATTTTGTTTTATATTTTTTTTATAGAAATTCCATCGGCTCATAATTAATCAATTTATTGAATTTTTATATTTTTTAAATTAAAATTTTGGTTGCGGGGGACGGATTTGAACCGCCGACCTTCAGGTTATGAGCCTGACGAGCTACCAGACTGCTCCACCCCGCGATATATTTAAATTCTATTTTTAAGTTTATTTAATTTTTTAACTCTTTTAATGTTTTCTTGAAGAATTCTTTTTTTCTTTTCAGATGGTTTTTCGTAAGTATTTTTTAATTTAATAATTTTAAAGAATCCATCTCTTTGCAGTTTTCTTTTTAAAACTCTTAATGCTTGCTCAACATTATTATCTTTAACTTCTATTTTAATAACTACCTCCAAAAAAGTGGTTTGTTATCACTTTTATCAATTCATGTCTATTAGTTTTGTTCATTATGCGCTTGTTTGATTAACTTTATTTTGTTTTTCTTTTTCATTCTTCTCCCTCTTAATTCTTCTTTCAGCTTTCTTTATGGCGTCTATCAAATCTTTTTGGGAAAATAAGTTTAATGCTACAGGATCTTTAGGATTAAGATTATTGTAATTCCAATAACTTTTATTTCTTATAGAGGTTACAGAATTTTTTGTAATTCCGATCAATTTAGCTATTTGTGAATCTTTCAAAATATTATGTTGTCGAATAAGCCACAAAGCAGAATCTGGCTTGTCTTGTCTTTTTGAAAGAGGGATATATTTTTTTATTTTCTTCTCGTCATTTGAAATTTCAATATCATTACTTTTGATTTTTAGTGGTCTACTTTCATCTTTGGAGGATAATTCTATTTCTTCTCTTGAAAGCTGCCCTGAAATAATTGGATTATAAGCTTTAATTCCTTTCGCAACCTCTCCATCTGCTATACCTTGTATCTCTACTTCGTGTAGTTTACAGAAATCTGCAATCTGTTTAAATGTAAGAGTTGTATTTTCTACTAACCAAACGGCTGTAGCCATAGGCATTAGAGGTGCATTTGACATTTAATTTTTCTTTTCTGATTTAAAGTTTTGAAATTTTTTATTAAATTTACTTATTCTACCTTTATCCATTAATTTCTGTTTTCCACCCGTCCATGCAGCGTGTGATTTTGGATCAATTTCAAGCTTAAGTAAATCACCTTCAGCACCCCAAGTTGATTTTGTTTCAAATTGTGTACCGTCAGTCATTTCAACTTTAATAGTATGATAGTTTGGATGAATTTTTTTTTTCATGCGGAGACTTATAGCAAAAGAATTTTTTAAAACAATTAAAAGTTAACTAGTTTTTCAAGCATTTTATCGTTAATTGCACTACTTGAAGCTCGGATATTAATATTTTTTATATCAAATTTGTTAATTTCGTTAACTATTCCACCAGCCTCTTCAACCATTAAAGCACCAGCTGCTACATCCCAAATATTAATTTTATTATGAAAAAAACCATCAAGTCTTCCAGAGGCCACATATGCGAGATCAAGCGCTGCACATCCACTACATCTCATATTTAGATCACTAAATTTTGTACCTTCATGATTGCTTGAGAATAAACAATCTTCAGTAGAATTTTTTTTTGACACTCTTAGTCTTTGATTGTTCAAGTATGCTCCCTTATTTCTTTCGGAAAAAAACATTTCATCTTTTATTGGATCGAAAATTAATCCACTTATAATTTCGTTTTTAGACATTTGAGCAATACAAATAGCAAAGTGTGGAATACCGTGAAGAAAATTAGTTGTTCCATCTATTGGGTCTATAATCCAAAAATTTTCTCTATCTTTGTTATTTATCTTGCCAGTTTCTTCTGTAATAAATGAGTAATTTTTTTTTGATTTAGATAATTCTTCAATTAAAATTTTTTCTACATTTTTATCTGTTTTTGTAACAAAATCATAAGGACCCTTTTTAGAAACTTGTAATTTTTCCACTTCACCGAAATCTCTTATCACAGATTTAGATGCTTTTTCAGCAGCTTTTATCATTAAGTTAAGATTTGAAGATATAGACAACATTTCAAATCTTTTTTACGTACTCTAAATTTCTGGTATCAACAATGACTTCGTCACCAGCTTCTATAAATGGTGGAACTTGAATATTTAAACCATTATCTAGAGTAGCAGGCTTGTAGGATGAAGATACAGTTTGACCTTTTAATGCTGCATCAGTAGTTTCTATTTTACATTGTACCTGATTTGGTAATTCAACTGAAATTGGATTTTCATTATAAAAACTTACAGATACTTCAAGATTTTCAGTTAATAATTTTCCCTGTTCTCCAATGATTTCTTTTTTAATTTCAATTTGTTCAAAAGTTTTAGGTTCCATAAAAAAGTAATTAGCATCATCTTCATACATATAATTGTATTTATTTTCATCTAATGATGCTTTTTCTACAGTTTCACTAGATCTAAATCTTTCATTTAGTTTGGTATTTTTACCAACACTTTTCATTTCTACTTGTGCAAATGCGCCACCTTTTCCAGGTTTTACATGTTGTGTTTTTAGAACTTGCCAAAGATCATTTTTATATTCTAAAAGCATCCCAACTCTAATTTCACTTGCATTTATTTTCATATTAAACTTTCTATAGCTTCTTTAGGTTTGTATTTTTTATTTTTCCAAATGTAGCCCGAGATAGCTAAAAAATTTGCATTGTTCAATAAAAGTTTTTTATAGTTTTCATTTGTTATTCCACCTATAGCTACGATGGGAATATTTGTTAATTTTTTTACTTTATTCAAAGTTTTTATATTAGCCCTGTATTTTGCTTTTTTTGTTTTTGTTGAAAAAAAAGCCCCAAATGCAATGTAATTAGCTCTATTTTTAATTGCTTCTTTTGCAATTTTAATTGAGTTGTGACATGTTATTCCAATAATTTTATTTCCAATTATTTTTTTGGCTTCTTTAATATTCATATCTTTTTGCCCTAAATGACATCCATCAGCATTTAATTTTTTTGCAAGAACTGGGTCATCATTAACAATAAATTTTACATTATTTTTTTTACATAATTGTTTGATCTTTTTTCCTACCAAAAATTTTTTTTTAAATGAGTATTTTTTAAATCTCATTTGAAAAAAACTTATTTTACTTGATTTTAATACTTCATTCAGCATTTGGTAAAAATTCTTTGTTATTTTATTTGGAGAGATAAGATAAATAAATTTTTTTTTATTTATTCTCAAGATCGTTTGTCCATTTTCCTTGAGCAGCTAAAGTACACATTCTTGCTCTGTGATTAAACACATCCTGTGTTTCGTTGGTTTTCGTGATGTCTTTAGACCAAAATTTAAGTGCACTTTGTTGTAAAGCTCGACCATATGAATAGGTCATTATAAAATTTGTACTATTGTTTTTGCTAATTAAATTGAGATTTTCTGTTGCTTCTACTTCGGATTGACCTCCAGACAGGAAAGCAATTCCTGGTACTTCTGTAGGTACTGAATTTTTAAGACATTCAAGTGTTTTGTCTGAAACTTCTTCATTAGAGATTTTGTTTTTTGAATTACTTCCAGCTAAAATCATATTTGGTTTTAATATGATCCCTGATAAATCAATTTTATGCATAATTAATTCCTCAAAACATTTTTTTATAACTTCAGATGTTTTTTTTAAACAATCATCAGCTGAATGATCACCATCCATTAAAACTTCTGGCTCCACTATAGGAACCATTTCACATTCTTGAACTAAAGCGGCATATCTTGCAAGTGCATGAGCATTAGAATGAATTGCAAGTTTGCTAGGATAGTAGTTGCTTATCGAATAAACACCTCTCCATTTAGTAAATCTTGCACCAAGCTCATAGTATTTTTTTAGTCTCTCTCTTAGCCCGTCTAGACCTTCTGTAATTTTTTCCTCTGGAGAGTTTGCTAAATTTTTTGCACCTGTATCTACTTTAATTCCAGATACTGCTCCACTAGCATAGATTAATTCAGGAATTGATTTACCTAAATTTGAAATTTGGTTTATTGTTTCATCAAACAAGATCACACCACCGATACAATCTTTCATGCTTTCTGAACTAAAAAGAGTTTCTCTAAAAGCAAGTCTGTTTTTTGGTGTAGACTCAATATTAACAGCCTCAAGTCTTTTTGTCATAGTTCCGTTACTTTCATCTGCCGCAAGTATTCCTTTGCCATTTGAAAGTATTTTAAGAGCTATTTTATTTAGTTCTGACATATCAGTTTAAAGCGCTTATACCAGGAAGTTCTTTGCCTTCAAGATATTCTAAAAATGCTCCACCTGCAGTTGAAACAAAATTAAAGTCTTTAGCAGCATTTAAAGAATTAATTAATGAAACGGTATCTCCACCACCAACAACAGAGTAAATTTTATCTTCTTTATTTTTTTCTACTATTTTTTTTGCAATTGCAGTACTTCCATTAGCAAAATTAGGATTTTCAAAATATCCAGCTGGACCATTCCATAATATGGTGTTTGTATTTTCAATAATATTAAATATACTTTCAACAGTTTTTGGACCTATATCCAAAATCATTTCATCTAATTTAATTTGATTCAATTCTTTAATTTTAGGCTGACCATTTAAATCATTTGCCACTATTACATCTTCTGGAAAAATTATATTACAATTTTTTTCTTTTGAATATAAGAGTATGTCATTAACTATAGAATTAACATTTTCTTCTTTAAGAGATTTTCCAATATCGTATCCATTATGTTCAATTAAGTTATTCGCCATTGCGCCTACAATTATTATATTATCAAATTTTGAAATTAAGTTTTTTATAATATTAATTTTAGTAGAAATTTTAGATCCTCCTATTATGCAAGTAACAGGTTTAGTTATGTTAGATGTAATTTTTTTTAATGCACTAATCTCTAAATCTAATTGCAACCCTGAAAAAGAGGGTAAAAATTTTGAAATTTCACAAACAGATGCGTGCGCTCTATGTGAACATGAAAAAGCGTCATTTACATAAATATCACCTAAGCTTGCTAAATGTTTTGCAAAATTAGTATCATTTTTTTCCTCATCTAGATAAAATCTAATATTTTCAATCAATAAAATTTTTTCATTAAAATTATCAAGCATATCTTTTTTTATCTCATAAATATTTTTTTCAATAAGTTTTATTTTTTCATTTAATTTTTTTTCTATATCTTTTTGAATTGGTTTTAACGAAAGATCTTTAATTATTTTTCCTTTAGGTCGACCAATATGAGATAAGATAACTATTTTTGAATTTTCCTTTAGTAAAAATTTAATTGTTGGAAGAACTTTGTCAATTCTCGTTGTATCAGTTATCTCACCATTATTAAGAGGGACATTCAGATCCAGTCTTAAAATAACTTTTTTACCTTGTAGGTTGTTTAGTTCGGAAACACTTTGCATTAAGAATTTTGATGAATAAATTCTGCAATATCACACATACGATTCGAAAAACCCCATTCGTTATCATACCAAGCTGAGATTTTACCCATATTGTCTCCAACAACATTAGTGAGTGATCCATCAACAATGGCGGATGCAGGATTATGATTGAAATCAACTGATACTAACTTCTCATGAGTAATTTCTAATACATTTTTTAGATTATTTTTAGATGCTAACTCAAATGATTTATTTATATTTTCTTTGTTGATGTTTTTTTTGGTACAGAAAACTAATTCTACAAGTGAAACATTTGGGGTAGGTACTCTCATTGCAACTCCCTCTAATTTACCTTTCAAGCTAGGAATTATTTCGCCAATTGCTTTTGATGCACCAGTAGATGTTGGGACAATTGATTGACTTGCTGATCTCGCTCTTCTTGGGTCTTTATGAGAATTATCTAGAATTCTCTGATCACTTGTAAATGCATGGATAGTAGTCATAAACCCTTTTTCAATTTCAAAATTTTCATTTAGTGTATGTACAACTGGAGCTAAACAGTTTGTGGTGCATGATGCGGCTGAGATTATTTGGTCCTTACTGGTTATATCTTTTTCATTTACACCAAATACAATTGTTTTATCTGCGTTTTTACATGGCGCAGATACTATTACTTTTTTTGCTCCATTTTTAATATGAGCTAAAAGTTTTTCTTTAGAATTAAATTTTCCTGTACACTCAAAAACATAATCAACATCAAATTTTTTCCAGTCTATGTTTTCAATATTAGACTCTTGTGAGAATGTAATTTTTTCATTATTTATTATTAAGTGATTTTCATCAAAATCTAAATCAGCATCAAATCTACCATGAATTGAGTCATATTTAATTAATGTACAAGTAGTCTCAGAATTTGATCTATTGTTTATGTGTTGTATTTTTATTTTTTTATCTTGGCTTTCTATAATTGATCGAACTACCATTCGACCAATTCTACCCATTCCATTAATTCCAACTTTAATCGTCATGATTAATTTTTAATTAAATTTTTTGATCTCTTAATTATATTTTCTTTTGTTAGCCCAAAATATTTATATATTTCTTTATATGGTGCGCTTTTACCAAATTCATTAATTCCAAAATTTTTTCCATTTTCTCCAACATACTTTTTCCAACAATCACTTGAGCCAGCCTCTATAGATATTTTATTTTTGGTTTCATTTAGTATTTTATTTTTATAAGTTTTACTTTGTTTATCAAAAAGCTCCATACAAGGTACTGAAATAACTTTAGAATAAATTTTATCTTTAGCAAGTTTATGACTCGCTTCGATTGCAATATTTACTTCTGAACCACTTGCTAAAATTGTTAATTTAATTTTCTTATTTGTTCTAAATACTTCATAAGCACCTAGTGAACATTTATTATTTGAGGAATATTTTTTTCTAATTGGATCTAAATTTTGTCTTGTTAAAGACAACACGCTTGGAGTCTTTGTGGTTTTTAAGGCATGCTCCCAGCATTCAATTGTTTCAATTCTATCTGCAGGTCTAAACACATTTAGGTTTGGAATTGCTCTTAAACCAGATAATTGTTCAATTGGTTGATGTGTTGGCCCATCTTCACCTAAGCCAATTGAATCATGTGTCATCACATAAATAACTCTTTGTTGCATTAGAGCTGACAATCTTATCGATGGTTTACAGTAATCAGAAAATATTAAAAAAGTTCCACCATAAGGAATAAAATTACTATGGATTGCAATTCCATTCATTATGCCACTCATTGCATGTTCCCTGACACCATAGTGAATATAATTTCCCTCAAAATTTCCTGGTGTAATAATTTTATGTTTTTTTGTTTTTGTATTGTTGGATCCTGCCAAATCTGCAGAACCACCAATAAGATTATTATTTGAATTGGTTAATGCACTTAAAGTTAACTCAGAACATTTTCTTGTTGCTAAGTTTTTAGATTCTTTAATTGCAAGTTTCTTTTCTGAATTTAAAATATTTTTAAAGTTATTATTTTTGATTAGATTTAATTTTTTACTTTGTTTTTTAATTAATTTGTTCCATTTTTTTTCATTTAACTGACCCTTGAATCCTATAGCTCTCCATTGGTTCAATAACTTATTTGGAATCTCAAAAGGTTTATATTTCCATTTAAGTACTTTTCTTACTAATTTAATTTCATCTAATCCCAAAGGACTACCATGTGAAGACGATTTGCCAGATTTATTTGGAGAACCATATCCAATTTTTGTTTTACAAGAAATTACTGTTGGTTTTTTTGCATTTTGAACTTTTTTTAAAGCTCTATAAATTTGATTTTCATTATGACCATCAATTAATATGTAATCCCATCCATAGCTTTCAAATCTTTTTTTAAAATTGTCTGATACTGCAAGACTTGTTGGACCATCTATTGAAATATTATTATTATCAAAAAGCATCACCAAATTTTTTAATTTTAAGTGACCAGCTAAACTCATTGCTTCGTGACTAATACCTTCCATCAAGCAACCATCGCCAGCTAGAACATAAGTTTTATGATTAATAAGATTTTTACCTAATTTTTTTTTGAGCAATTCCTCAGCTATTGCAAATCCAACTGCATTCGCTATTCCTTGTCCAAGTGGACCAGTAGTTGTTTCAATTCCAGTTTTTGGATGATACTCTGGATGACCTGCGCAAATAGAGTTTAGTTGTCTAAACTTTTTTATCGAATTCATCGAAATACTTTTATAACCAGTTAAGTATAACAAAGAATAAAGAAGCATTGAGCCATGCCCGGCTGATAAAACAAATCTATCTCTATTTATCCAATTTGGATTTTGCGGATTGAATTTTAAAAAATGCCTAAAAAGTACCGTTGCAACGTCCGCCATACCCATTGGCATCCCAGGGTGACCAGAATTAGCTTTTTGAACTGCATCAACAGATAAAAATCTGATACAATTTGCTAAATCATTATGTATTTTACTCAAAATTATCCTGACTAGACTAAGAAGATTCTATTTAATATTATAGTTATATATATATGAATTCTATAAACGAAAAAGAAAAAAAACTTAATCTAGCTTTGGAAGAATTAAAAAATTTAGATTTAACTAATCCGGTTTTGAAAAATAATATTGAAAATCTTAACTTGCAAAAAAATCAATTAGAAATTGAAAAAAATGATCTAGAAAAAAAATATAAAGAGCTGATAGATCAGAACGAAATTTTGTCAAAAAGATTAGATGAGTTTAGAAGTAAAGAAAAGGTTGAGGAAAGAAAACAAATAGAGTTTTCTGAGAAAATCGATGAATTAAATCAAGAAACAGACACTTTGTTGGAAGAGATTGATAAATGGCAAATGTAAGTATTAAATTTAATAATAAAGAGTTTTTATTGTCTTGTGATGATGGACAAGAGGAACATCTAGAAGAATTGCTGATTCAAATAAACCAAAAATTTAATCATTTAAAAAACGATCTTGGTAAATTAGGAGAGAATAAACTTTTATTAATTACGGCAGTTAAAATAATGGATGAATACTACGAAACAAAAAAGAAAGTTGAACAAAAGAAACAAGAATTAAAAGATTTATCAAATAAATTTAAAGAATTAAAAACTCTAATTTATGAATACAAAGATAAAAAAGAAGAAGAAATAAAAGAGTTAAATTTAAATCACGATAAATTAAAAATCGAGATTGAAACTAATCAAAAAAAATATGAAGATTTAATTGATACTGCTGCAGAGAAAATTTCAAGTTTTGTCGAAAAAGCAAAACAGGAAAATTTACCTCAATAAATTTGTGAATAAATCTAAATTAAGAAGAAAGATAACATCACTTAAAAAAAAAAATTTTCAAAAAAATTTGAAAATCAATTCTTCAAAATTAATTAAATTTCTAAGGGATAATAAACTTAAAACAAAAATTGTAGGAGGATATTATCCATGCAATCATGAAATAGATGATTTAGAAGTATTAAATTTATTTAGTAAAAATAAAAAAATTACCTCTTTACCAATCATCAGGAAAAATAACCAAATGGACTTTTATGAATGGTCCAAAGATAATCCATTAAAGATAAACAAATACGGGATAATTGAACCATTGTCTCAAAAGAAAGTTTATCCAGATATATTATTAGTCCCATTATTAGCTTTTGATAAGCAATTTAATAGATTGGGTTATGGTGGTGGTTTTTATGATCGTTATATTGAAAAAATTGAAATTAAAAAAAAGGTCTTTAAAGTAGGATTTGCTTTTTCTTTCCAAGAATTAAAAAAAGTACCAGTTAACAATTATGATAAGAAACTTGATTTAATAATTACTGAAAGAGGTTTAATATTTTGAGAATTTTATTTTTAGGTGATGTTGTAGGTATTTCAGGGTGTTCTAAACTTACTAGTAGCTTGCTTAGTGAAATTAAATCAAAAAAAATTGATTTTGTTATTGCTAATGGTGAAAATGCTGCAGCCCAAGGAGTTGGTTTGACACAAGAAATTTGTAAAGATTTTTATAACTGTGGTGTCAACGTAATCACAACTGGTAATCATGTTTGGGATCAAAAAGAAATCATGAAGTACATAGAAAAAGAAGAGAGATTGTTACGTCCTAAAAATCTTTTTGAGCCTGCCCCCGGTCGAGGTTTTCAAATTTTCAAAACAGATAAAAATGTAAGAGTTGGTGTACTTAACCTTATGGGTAATGTTTTTATGAAAAAGTGTGATGATGTTTTTGAAACTTCAAAAAAATTTTTAAGTGAATATAAATTAAAAGATGACTACGATTTATTAGTGGTTGATTTTCATGGTGAAATTACTAGTGAAAAAAATGCTATAGGTCATTTTTTTGATGGTCATGCAACTTTAGTTGTTGGGACACACACACATATACCAACGAATGATGCTAGAATACTAAACAATGGTACTGGATATCAAACTGATGCAGGCATGTGTGGTGATTACGACTCAGTAATTGGGATGGATAAAGAGAATTCATTAAACAGATTTTTAAAAAAAGACTCGGTTAAACATTTTCCTGCAGTTGGAGAAGGGACTTTATCTGGTGTTATTGTTGATTGTGATATAAATACAGGCTTAGCTAAAAACATTAATAGTTATATATTTGGGGAAAAATTAAAAAATTTTTAATTTAGATATGGCAGGTCATTCACATTGGGCAGGTATTAAGCATAAAAAAGGAAAAGCTGATAAGCAACGTTCAAAAATTTTCTCTAAATTATCGAAAGAAATTACAGTAGCTGCAAAGTTAGGAGATAAAGATCCTGCAATGAACCCAAGATTAAGATCAGCAGTACAAGCTGCAAGATCAGCAAATATGCCAAAAGATAATATTGAAAGAGCAATAGATAAATCTTCTGCCGCGTCTGGTGCAAATTTTGAAAATTTGAGATATGAAGGTTTTGGACCAAACAAGATTGCTGTAATTGTTGAAACTTTAACTGATAATAAAAATAGAACAGCTTCCAATGTGAGAACCATCTTTCAAAAATCTGGTGGAAGTCTAGGTACACAAGGATCAGCATCTCATAATTTTAAACAACTTGGGATAATAAAGATTGATAAAAATGAAATATCAGAAGACAAGATTTTTGAATTAGCTATAGAAGCTGGTGCAGAGGAGTGTATCTCTTACCAGGAATTTCATGAAGTTCAATGTGTTTCAAATGAAATATATAATGTAAAAAAAAATTTAGAAAATAAAATTGCGAATTTCATTTCCACAGAGATTGAATGGGTACCTATTAATAGTGTTGATATTCAAAATGATGAAAAAGAAAGTGTGATTGAGTTTTTAGAAAATCTAGAAGATGACGATGATGTTCAGAACGTTTTTTCAAACGTAAATTTAGGTAACATTTGATGTTAATAATTGGAATTGATCCAGGAATTTCAGGGTCCATATGTTTCTTAGAGGATGGAATAATCAAAGATGTTCTTGAGATGCCAACAATGACTGAAGGAAAAAAAAATAAAAAACAAGTTAATGGATCTCAAATATTTAATGAAATATCTTCACAAATAAAAACGCATGAAAAGAAAAATATTAAAGTGGTAATCGAACAAGTTTCAGCTATGCCAGGCCAAGGGGTAACCAGTATGTTTAATTTTGGTCAATCCTTTGGAATTTTAAAAGGTATTTGTAGCGCAATGCAGTTGCCAATTTATTTTGTAAGACCAGCAAAATGGAAAAAATATTTTAATTTAATTAACTCAGAAAAAGATGCCAGCAGGACAAGAGCCATTGAAATATTTCCTTATTTTTCGTCAAATTTATCCAAAAAAAAAGACTCTAATAAAGCTGATGCAATTCTAATAGCCAGCTATTTTCACGAAACATACAAAAATGAATAATCTTTGAATTTATATAGTCAAATTCATGACACAATTAAGTGTGATGAGTGATTATGGAAGCAGACATAGCAGCAAAAGCGATAGATCTTGGCACAAATACAGATTTTTCACTTTTTAGTTTATTTTTAAAAGCAGATATTATTGTTAAAGCAGTAATGATTAGCCTTATACTTTGCTCTGTATATTCATGGGCAGTAATTATAGAAAAATTTAGACTTTTTAAAAAAATAAATAAATCATCAGAGGAATTTGAGGAAAAATTTTGGAACTCTAAATCTGCTGAAAATTTTTATAATAGTTTACCAAATAATTTAGATGACCCAATGTCTTTGGTGTTTCAAAATGCCATGGAAAACTTACTAAAGAAAAAATCTAAAACAAATTTGTCTGAAAGAATGACAGCCTTCCTTGAAGGTGGGATAGAAAAAGAAATGTCAAAGATTGAAAAGGGATTTACATTTTTAGCAACTGTTGGTTCAACTGCACCATTTATTGGATTGTTCGGAACAGTTTGGGGCATTATGAATTCTTTTCAGTCAATTGCAATTTCAAGAAATACCAGTCTTGCAATAGTTGCACCTGGTATAGCCGAAGCGTTGTTTGCTACTGCATTAGGATTGTTAGCAGCGATACCTGCTGTAGTTGCTTATAATAAATTTAATACAGACGCAAAAAAATACTCAGAGAAATTAGAGAATTTTTCAAAAAGATTTTTAACAATAATTTAAATGGCTTTTAAATTAAATCGCTCATCAAAGGAACCAATGAGTGAGATTAACGTCACACCTTTTGTTGATGTGATGTTGGTTCTATTAATTATATTCATGGTCACTGCACCGCTTTTAACAGTAGGTGTTCAGGTTGATCTACCTGAGAGTTCAGCAGATTCTTTGCCTGAGGAAACAGAACCTTTAACACTTTCTATTAATGCGAAAGGTGAAATTTTTATTCAAGAATCAAAAGTAGATTATGACAATATAATTGCTAAAGTTTTAGCTGTTTCAAAAAATAGAACTGATACAAGAATTTATGTAAGAGGTGATAAAACTATAAATTATGGCAGGGTTTTAGAGATAATGGGTTTATTGTCTGGATCTGGTTTTACAAAGGTTGCTTTAATCTCTGAGCCTTTTAAACAAAGGTAGTTGCGGTGAAGAGCAGTAGTATAGCTATATCCTCAGCTTTACATATATCTTTAGTTGTCCTTACAGCTTTAAGTTTGCCTTTTCTATCAAAAAAACCAATAGACCTTCCACCCATAGTTTCTGTTGAATTAATACAAATAACTGAAGAAACAAATATTCCTTTTGCGCCTAAAGCAAAAAAAATTATTGAAAAAGTAAAAGAAAAAGAAAAAAAACTTGTCTCAGAACAAGCTCCACCCAAAAAGGTAAAAAAAACTAAAACCAAGACTGTTGTTTCGGAGAAAAAAAACAAAACGATAGAAAAACAAAATCCCGAAGCTGTCCCTTTGCCTGATAAAGAGGTAAAAAAATTAAAGACTAAAGAGGAAAAAAAACAAAATCCAGAAAAGGTAGATAATGAAGTAAAGCAAGTGTCTGAGTTTGAAAAAAAAGATTTATTTGATCCAAATAACATTGCAGCATTGATAGATAAATCAAAAGAAGAGACAGCAGAAAAAGTGAAAACCAATAATGATGTTACACAAGATCAAGTAAGAAACGTTGAAAACTCTAAGCTTACTTTAAGTGAGGAAGACGCTTTAAAAGCCCAAATATTTGGTTGTTGGAGTATTCCTTTAGGTTTGCCTTATGATGAAAATTTACTAGTTAGAATAAAATTAAAGCTTAAACCAGATGGTTCAGTCACCAAAACTGAGATATTAGATCATGCTAGAATGAATAAACCTGGACAAGGTTTTTATAAAGTCTTAGCAGAAAGTGCCTTAAGAGCAGTAAGATTATGTCAACCTTTAAGAGTTCCAGCTTCTGGCTATGAGAGATGGAAAGAATTACAATTAAATTTTGATGCAAGAGAGATGTTAGGAGGTTAATATAAGTAATTTATGATTAAAAAATTTATAATTTTCATTTTTATTTTTTTTCCAATAAAAACTTTAGCTTTAATTGAAGTTGATATTACAAGGGGAAACTTAAACCCTCTTCCACTTGCAGTCTCACCGTTATCAATAGATGAAACATCTAGAAAAAATTTTGAACAAATTTTATATAAAGAGAACATTGGATCTGAAATATCATTAATTGTTGAAAATAATTTAAGAACCTCAGGTTTATTTAATCCTTTAGATAAAAAAGCATTTTTACAAGCACCAGATATAGCAAATTTAAAACCAAGATTTGAAGATTGGAATTTAATTAAAGCTCAAGCTCTTATTACGGGTAAAGTAAATTTTATTGATGATAAGTTAAGAGTTGAGTTTAGACTTTGGGATGTGCTTGCTGCAAAAGAGATGATGGCTTTAGCGTTTACAACGGTACCAACAAATTGGAGAAGAGTTGGGCATATCATATCAGATAAAGTGTATGAGAGATTAACAGGAGAAAAAGGATATTTTGATACAAGAATAATTTACGTGGCTGAAGAAGGACCAAAAACGCAAAGAATAAAAAAATTAGCTATTATGGATCAAGATGGTGCTAATAATAAATTTTTAACTTTAGGAAATGAGCTTGTGCTTACTCCACGATTTAACCCAGCAAGTCAAATGGTTACTTATTTATCTTATTTTAAAAATATGCCACGGGTTTATCTTTTAGATATTGAAACAGGAACACAGGAAGTAGTTGGAGATTTTCCTGGAATGACATTTGCTCCTAGATTTTCACCTGATGGAAAAAAAATAATCATGAGTTTCGCAAAAGATGGAAAATCAGATATTTATACGATGAATTTAGAAACTCGATTGGTAGAGAGAATAACCAATCATCCTTCAATTGATACATCACCTTCTTATTCTCCAGACGGAAAATATATAACTTTCAACTCTGACAGAAGTGGTTACCAACAAATTTATGTCATGAAAAATGATGGAAGTGATGTGAAAAGAATTTCTTTCGGTAATGGTTTGTACGGAACACCAGTTTGGTCTCCTAGGGGTGATTTGATAGCATTTACAAAATTACATAAAGGAAAATTTTATATTGGAGTGATGCGAACAGATGGAACTGGTGAAAGATTGTTAACTGAAAACTATTATCAAGAGGCCCCATCTTGGTCACCTAATGGAAGAGTTTTGATATTTTATAGAGAAACAAAAACTAATTCTAAAGGCGAAGGTTTTTCTGCTAAGTTATGGTCTATTGATTTAACTGGGTATAATGAAAGATTGATAAAAACCGAGACAGACGCATCTGACCCATCTTGGTCGTCTTTATTAAGTAATTAATATCAATTTATCTTTAAATACGATGAAATTTCTTGATTTTTTGGGTTGAAACATCTATTTAGTTGTGAAAAAAATAGTATTTGAAAAAGCAGCAAGGAGCAAATTAATGAGATTAAACAAAATTTTCAAAAACACGTTATTAGTTATTTCTGCTGGAATAATTTTAACAGCGTGTGCAACAAAAAAAGAAGTAGCCGTTGAAAAAGAGGCACCAAAAGAAGAAACTAAAAAAGAAGAAGTTACTAAAATTGAAAAAATTGCAGGTCAGATGCAAGGAGATGTTTACGTTGGAACAGATAGCGTAAAATATTTAGCAGATGGTGTTGCTGATAGAGTGTTCTTTGCAACTAACGAATCTATATTAACTACAGCTTCAAGAGAAACTTTAAGGGCTCAAGCTGCTTGGTTAAGAGAAAATTCTAACATCACTGTAGTTTTAGAAGGTCATGCAGATGAAAGAGGAACAAGAGAATATAACTTAGCACTTGGTGAAAGAAGAGCTAACGCTGCAAAAGATTATCTAATGACTTATGGTGTTTCATCAGACAGAATTACTGTAATCAGTTATGGTAAAGAAAGACCTGTTGACTCAGGATCAAATCCTTTAGCATGGTCTAAAAACAGAAGATCAGTTACTGTTAAAGCAAACTAAAGAATTTTTAAAAAAGACCCTAAAATTAAAAACTTTTAGGGTCTTTTTTTTGCCTTTTTATAATCATATAAAAATTTAATGAGATCACTTTTTAGATCAACATTATTTAATTTAATAATAATATTAAATTTCTTTTTTTCGGGAATTGCTTACTCAGATAACCATAATATTTATGAAATTTTAGATTTAATTAAAAAAGATTTAAAAACTCTTGAAAGAGCCGTTTACTCAGGATCAATAGAAATAGAAAGTACAACAAATAATCAATCAGTATCAAGTCTTGATAATAATTCTGAGGATGTCTTAACCAGACATTTGTTAAAGTTATCAGAGGTAGAGGAGCAGTTTAGAGAACTTACTAATAAATTTGAGGAAATTAATTTTAAGCTTGATAAACTTTCAAACAGAGTATCCAAGTTACAATCTGATAATCAGATAAGGTTTCAAGATATAGAAAATGATTTAAGTTCTGTTAATGTAATTGACAGCAGTCAACAACTGAGTTCAGCGCCCAAAATTGAAAAGCAAATTCTTCCTGGAAGCTCACAGCCTCAGGACTTAGGTACAATTTCTTATAAAGATATGGAAACTGCAGAGAAGAATCAACAGATTCAATCAGTTGAAACTACAGCTTCTATTGTAGAAGAAACTTTTCAAGCTGAAGATAAAATTTTACCAATAGATTTAACACCAAAAGAACAATATGAATTTGCAACAAGTTTCTTAAAAGTTGGAGATTACAGTACAGCAGAAAGAGCTTTTAGAGAATTTGTATTATCAAATCCTGATGATGAATTAGCAGGTAGTGCTCAATATTGGTATGCAGAAACTTTCAGAATAAGACAACTTTATACTGATGCTGCTTCAGCTTATCTCGAAGGATATCAAAAATATCCAAAAGGCAAGAAAGCTCCAATAAATTTATTAAAACTTGGAGTTTCAATGGTTCAAATTGGCGAAAAAGATCAAGGCTGTAAGATGATTAATGGTGTAGAGTTGCAATATCCAAATGCAAATCAGTCTGTAATACAAAAAGCAAAATATGAGTCTAAAAAATTTGAATGCGTCAAGCAAGATTCATAAACAACTTCTTAATAAACTAAGAGATAAAAGAATTTATAAAATCTATAATAAATTTGAAAATAATTTAAATTTAAATAACGATTTTACAGTTGCTGTATCAGGTGGCCCAGATAGCCTTGCTTTAGCTTTTTTTTCAAAAATTTATTCAATTAAAAAATCTTTAAAAGTCAAATATTTTCTAGTTGACCATAAATTGAGAAAGAATTCATCTGTAGAAGCTTTATATGTAAAAAATCTTTTAAAAGATTTTTCTATAGATTTAGATATTTTAAAATGGAATGGGAAAAAACCCAAAAATAATATCCAATCTCTTGCAAGAAAAAAAAGATATAATCTCTTAATTAACCAATCAAAAAAATTTAAAATTAATCATATTTTATTTGGTCACCATGAAGATGATGTTTATGAAAATTTTTTAATTAGGCTTTTAAGAGGTAGTGGTTTAAAGGGTATCGTATCTTTAGACAAAACGACTTTAATTAATAATGCAAATATCTTAAGACCTTTAATAAACGTTGAGAAAAAAGATTTAATTTACATTTCAAAAAAGGTCTTTAATAAATATGTAGAAGATCCCTCAAATGAAGATGAAATTTTTAAAAGAGTAAGAATTAGAAATTTAATTAAAAATCTTGAAAGTGAAGGTTTAGATAAAAGTAAATTTAAATTATCAATTAATAATTTAAAAAGTGTTGATCAATCAATCCAGTTTTTTTGTGAAAAAAACTTAAGAGAAAATTCGATTATTTCTCAAAATAAAGTTGTATTAAAAGAGGAATTTTTTAACTTTCCCCAAGAAGTTTTGTTTAGGTCATTTTCAAAGATCTTACAGTTAGTTGGGAAAAAATATTTTCCACCTAGAGGTAAAAAAATTGCTAATATTTTAGAAAATCTACAGAGTAAAACTACTTTTAAATCTACACTTGGAAATTGTGTCGTAAAAAAAATTAATAGAACTGTAATTGTGTATAAAGAGCTTTAATATCCCTAAATTTATAGTTATTTTGTCACTTGTTTAATTTGTAATAATTCTTATCTTTACAACATGAATTTTAAAAATCTGGCTATGTGGGGAATAATAGTTTTTTTAACTATTGGTCTTTATAACATGTTTAAAAATCCTCAATCAAATATTAGAGGTGGAAATCAAATAATTTTTTCAGATTTTTTAACTTCAGTTGAAAATGGTGAAGTTTTAAAAGTTGAGATACAGGGAAACAACATCAAGGGTGTTTACTCAAATGGAAATTCATTTTCAACTTATGCTCCAAACGATCCTAATTTAATTGAAAAATTATCAGATAAAGGAGTGAGTATTTCAGCAGCTCCGTTAGAAGAAAAAATGCCATCTTTATTTGGTGTATTACTTTCTTGGTTCCCAATGCTTTTATTAATTGCTGTTTGGATATTTTTTATGCGACAGATGCAAGGTGGAAAAGGTGGAGCAATGGGATTTGGCAAGTCAAAAGCCAAGATGATGAATGAACTTAAAGGCAAAGTAACATTTAATGATGTTGCTGGAGTAGAAGAGGCAAAAGAAGAAGTAGAAGAAATTGTAGAATTTTTAAAAGACCCTAAAAAATTTAGTAGACTTGGTGGAAAGATACCTAGAGGTGCTTTATTGGTCGGACCTCCAGGAACAGGAAAAACTTTGTTAGCAAGAGCTATTGCAGGTGAAGCGGGAGTTCCTTTCTTTACTATCTCAGGTTCAGATTTTGTTGAAATGTTTGTTGGTGTTGGAGCATCAAGAGTAAGAGATATGTTTGAACAAGGTAAAAAAAATTCTCCGTGCATAATATTTATTGATGAAATAGATGCAGTGGGAAGAAGTAGAGGTGCAGGTTTAGGTGGAGGTAATGATGAAAGAGAGCAAACTTTAAACCAATTATTAGTAGAGATGGACGGATTTGATACTAATGAAGGTGTAATCATAATTGCAGCAACAAATAGACCTGACGTTCTCGATCCAGCGCTATTGAGACCTGGAAGATTTGACAGACAAGTAGTTGTTTCAAACCCAGATATTATTGGAAGAGAAAAAATTTTAAAAGTTCATGTGAAAAAAATTAAGATGGCACCAGACGTTAATTTAAGAACTATAGCAAGAGGGACACCTGGTTTCTCAGGAGCAGATTTAGCTAACTTAGTCAACGAAGCTGCCTTATTAGCAGCTAGAAAAAATAAAAGAATTGTAACTTTGTTAGAATTTGAAGAGGCAAAAGATAAAGTATTAATGGGTGCTGAAAGAAGATCAATGGTAATGACTGAGGATGAAAAAAAACTTACCGCATATCACGAAGGTGGCCATGCTTTAGTCTCATTTAATATGCCTAGTTATGATCCAATTCACAAAGCCACTATCATTCCAAGAGGAAGAGCTTTGGGAATGGTTATGAATTTACCAGAAAGAGATAAACATGGATATTCAATCAAATATTTAAAAGCTAGACTAGCAGTTTGTTTTGGAGGAAGAGTTGCAGAAGAATTAATTTTTGGAAAAGATAACATTTCTACAGGAGCAGGTGGAGGAAGTGGTTCAGATATTAATCAAGCTACTCAACTTGCAAGAGCGATGGTAACTAAATATGGTATGAGTGAGGAAATGGGTCCAGTTGAGTATGGAGAAAATCAAGAGGAAGTTTTCTTAGGTAGATCTGTTACTCAAACACAATCAGTTTCTGAAGAAGTTGCTCAAAAAATTGATAAGGAAATTAGGAAACTAGTCGACGAAGGATATAATCAAGCAAAGAAAATTTTGACTGAGAAAATTGACGATCTACATAAAATTGCTAAAGCATTAATTACTTACGAAACCTTAACAGGTGAAGAGATTGAGAACATAATTAACAAAAACTTATATCCAAAAGATAAAATTTTAGAAAATCAAGACTCAAAAGATGATCATGACTCGGCTTTAGGAGCCATGGGTCTAAAACCAAAAATTGTTCATTAATTTATAATGCAAAGATATTACACAAGAGCGTGTAATTTCTATTATGGTAATCAATCAAAAATTTTAGTAAGTAAAAAAAAAGCCATACCATTACATCAAATTAAGGAAATATCGTTTGATCATATTGAAATAATAACTAGAAAATCAAAGAAAAAAATTTCAATTAATCAAATAAAATATTTACCAAATGATTTAAAGAAAAAAGTTAATTTAGATTTAAAAAAAATTAAAACTAAAAAAAAAAATTTTTCTAACTTAGAATTTAAAAAAGTTCCAAATATACTAGGTGTCTTAAATCTTACCCCAGATAGTTTTTCTGATGGAGGAAAATTTAATACAAAACAAAGAGGAATAAGTCATGCTTTTAAACTATATAACGATGGCGCTGATTTAATCGATGTTGGAGGAGAGTCAACAAGACCAGGTTCAAAGACAGTAAATAAAGAAGATGAATGGAAAAGAATTAATGAAATCTTAAAATCTATTGTAAAAAAAATTCCGATTTCTTTGGATACTAGAAAATCTGATATAATGAAAAAAGGAATTAAATTAGGTGTAAAACTAATTAATGATGTTTCAGGCTTAAGTTTTGATACAGAAACATTAAACGTATTAAAAAAAAATAAAGTTCCTTTTGTCATTCAGCACACGCTTGGAACACCAGAAAATATGCAAAAAAATCCAAAATATAATAATGAATTACTAGATATTTATGATTTTTTTGAGGAGAAAATAAAACTTCTAAGGTCTAAAGGTATTAAACATAACAATATAATTTTAGACCCTGGAATCGGGTTTGGAAAAAAACTGAAACATAATATGAATTTAATCAGAAGTGTTTCTATTTTTCATTCATTAGGATTTCCTATACTTGTAGGAAATTCTAGAAAAAGATTTATTAGAGATATTTCCAAAAAAAATGATAGCTTTACTAGAATTGGAGGAACAATATCGTCATCATTATATTTGATGACACAAGGAGTTCAGATTTTAAGAATTCATGATGTTAATGAAGTTATGCAAGCAATTAAAGTTTTTAAAGAGATAACAAATAAATAATGGCAAAAAAATATTTTGGAACAGATGGAATAAGAGGAGCTATTAATAGTAAAAATATTAATGGAGATATGTTTTTTAAGTTTGGACTAGCTAGTGGTACATATTTTAAATCCCAAAAGAAAAAAAAACAAACAGCAATAATAGCAAAAGATACAAGATTGTCAGGATATACACTTGAACCTGCGCTTGTTTCTGGTTTGGCTTCTGCTGGCATGCATGTTTACACATTGGGTCCTTTACCAACCAATGGATTAGCTATGCTTACAAAAGAAATGAAGGCTAATATGGGTATTATGATTACAGCTTCTCATAATCCTCATTATGACAATGGATTAAAATTATTTGGTCCTGATGGAATGAAATTATCAGATAAAATAGAAAAAAAAATAGAAGCTCTTATAGATAAAAAAATATCAAATAACCTTTCCAGTCCTGAAAAGTTAGGAAGAGTTAAAAGATTAGAAACAGGTACTAAACAATATATTAAAATATTAAAAAAAAATTTCACAAAAGAGTTCAATTTAAGAGGATTAAGAATTGTTATAGATTGTGCCAATGGTGCTGGTTATAAAGCAGGGCCTGAGTTATTAAAATCATTAGGCGCTAAAGTTATAGCAATAGGTGTAAACCCAAATGGTTTAAACATTAATAAAGATTGTGGCTCAACTTTTCCAAGAAAAATTAGAACAGCTGTAAAAAAATATAAAGCTCATATTGGCATTTCTTTAGATGGAGATGCTGATAGAATTATAATGTGCGATGAAAAAGGTAACATTGTAGATGGTGATCAAATAATAGCTGCTTTAGCTGCAAGATGGAAAAATAAAAAAATGCTAAAAGGTGGTGTTGTTGGAACTCTAATGTCGAATTATGGATTGGAAAAATATTTAAAATCTAAAAGAATAAAATTTTTAAGAGCTAATGTAGGCGATAGATATGTTAAAGAAAAAATGCAAAAATATAAATTTAATTTAGGTGGTGAACAATCAGGACATATTATTTTAGGTAAATTTGCAACAACTGGAGACGGGTTGCTTGTAGCTTTAGAAGTTCTTTTTGCTCTGAGAAAAGGTAAAAAAACGAGTGAATTTTTTCAGAGTTTTAAGAAAACTCCTCAATTATTAGAAAATATAACTGTTAAAGATAAAAATATTATTAATAAACCTGAAATAAAAAAAGTTATAAAACTCGCAGAAAAATTAATTCATGGTAAGGGAAGAGTTTTAGTTAGAAAATCGGGAACAGAAGCTAAAATTAGAGTGATGGCAGAAAGTGATAATAAAATACTTTTATCCAGATGTGTAAACATGATATCCAAAAAAATAAAATAAATTGAAACCAAATTCGAAAATTTTAAT
Source organism: Candidatus Pelagibacter sp. HIMB1542 (assembly GCF_052047835.1). Taxonomy (NCBI): domain Bacteria; kingdom Pseudomonadati; phylum Pseudomonadota; class Alphaproteobacteria; order Candidatus Pelagibacterales; family Candidatus Pelagibacteraceae; genus Candidatus Pelagibacter; species Candidatus Pelagibacter sp. HIMB1542. The sequence goes on from NZ_JBNAJB010000001.1 coordinate 71,845, forward strand.
TATTGCGGGTTCAGATTCATCTGGTGGGGCTGGTATACAAGCTGATATTAAAACTGTTACAGCTCTAGGTTCTTATGCGATGACAGCTATAACTGCAGTTACAATTCAAAATACTACAGGTGTGAAATCAATAGTAGGCATCAATCCAAAAGAAATTTTCAATCAAATAGTTTTTACTTCAAAAGATATTAAGCCTGATGCAATCAAAATAGGAATGTTACACTCATCTAATGTTATCAAGATGGTAATTAAAGCATTAAATTTAATTAAAGTTAAAAGTATTATTTTAGACCCTGTCATGGTTGCAAAAGGTGGTGCCAAATTAATAGATAATAAAGCAATTAAGTTATTAAAATCGGAATTAATAAAAAAAGTTTCACTAGTTACCCCTAATATTCCTGAAGCTGAAATTTTGACTGAAACAAAAATCATATCTGTTGAAGATATGATTTACGCTGCAAATAAGCTTATGGAATTTGGAGCTAAAAATGTTCTTATTAAAGGTGGACATTCAAAAAATAAAATAGTTAAGGATGTTTTTGTTAATAAAAAAGATATTAAGATTTTTAATAGTACGCGTTATAAAACAAATAATACTCATGGTACAGGTTGTACTTTATCAAGTGCAGTCACTACATTTGTATCGTGTGGAAAACCAGCAAAGAAATCTTGTGAGCTTGGAATTAAGTATGTAAATTCAGCTATTAAAACAAACCCAAATTATGGAAGAGGTCATGGTCCAATTAACCATCTCACTTCTATAAAAGTAAATAAAAAATTTAATTAATGAAAAACATAGTTGTTGTTGGATCTCAATGGGGTGATGAAGGAAAAGGTAAGATTGTTGATTGGTTATCTGAACAGGCAGATGTAGTTATTAGATTTCAAGGTGGTCATAATGCCGGCCACACTCTTGTTATTGATGGCGTTACTTATAAGCTAAGATTACTTCCATCTGGCATTGTTAGAAAAGGTAAAATTTCAATAATTGGTAATGGTGTTGTTGTAGATCCTTGGGCCTTATTGGAAGAAATTGAAGAGATAAAATCTAAAGGTGTAGAAGTAGATGTAGATAACTTTATAATATCAGAATCCGCAAATCTGATTTTGCCTTTTCATAGAGAAATGGATGAAATTAGAGAAGACACAGCAGGAAAAAGTAAAATAGGAACTACCAGAAGAGGAATTGGCCCTGCTTATGAGGATAAAGTAGGAAGAAGATCAATAAGGGTTATGGATTTAAGATCAGAAAAAAATTTAGATCAAAGATTAGATTCTGTATTGATACATCATAATGCAATCAGAAAAGGACTTGGAAAAAAAATTTTTCAAAAAGATCATCTTAAATCTGATTTACTCAAAATTGCTCCTAAAATATTAAAATTTTCACAGCCTGTATGGCTTAAAATTGATCAATTTAAAAAGCAAAAAAAGAAAATTTTATTTGAAGGTGCCCAAGGTATTTTACTTGATGTAGATCATGGAACTTATCCTTTTGTAACTTCATCTAATACAGTTGCTTCGAGCGCAGCTACTGGAACAGGCTGTGGTCCTAATTCAATAAACTATGTTTTAGGAATTACAAAAGCTTATACAACAAGAGTAGGGGAAGGGCCTTTTCCAACAGAACTAACTGATGAAGTAGGTGAACTTTTGGGCACACGTGGAAAAGAATTTGGAACTGTTACAAGTAGAAAAAGGAGATGTGGGTGGTTTGATGGTGTTCTAGTAAGACAAACAATTAAAGTTTCAGGTATAGATGGTATAGCTTTAACAAAATTGGACGTTCTTGATGAATTAGATGAAATTAAAATGTGCATTGCTTATGAACTAGATGGAGAAAAATTAGATTATTTGCCTGCTGCTGTAGAGGATCAAATTAAAATAAAACCAATTTACAAATCTTTTCCAGGCTGGAAAGTATCTACTAGTGGAATTAAAAATATGGACTCATTACCTGATAATGCAAAAAAATATATTTTTGCAGTAGAAGATTTTATAGGTGCAAAAATATCAAGCGTCTCTACTAGTCCTGAAAGAGATGATACTATTTTAATTGAAAATCCTTTTGAAGCTTAATTTGCAGGTAATAAATTTTTAGATTTAGCAAGAAGTAGCATTTGTTTTTGAAGTTTTTCAAATGCTTTATTTTCTATTTGTCTAACTCTTTCTCTACTAATTTTATATTTTTTACTTAAATCTTCCAGGGTAGTTGGATCATCATTAAGTCTTCTTGAATACAATATCTCTCTTTCTCTATCATTAAGCACTTTAATAGAATCTTTTAATAAGTCTTTTCTTTGCTCCATTTCCTCATGTTGAGCAAATTTTAAATCATGATCAAGCTCTTTATCTACTAACCAGTCTTGCCATTCATCACCATCCTCTCCAACTTGAGCATTCAATGAAAACTCTTTTCCAGAAAGTCTTCTGTTCATTGAAACAACTTCTTCTTTACTCACATCAAGTTTGCTGGCAATATGGTTTACGTGTTCGTCCCTTAAATCACCTTCAGTTTCAGGGGATATCTGGTTTTTAATTTTTTTTAAATTAAAAAATAATTTTTTTTGAGCAGTTGTTGTTCCAATTTTTACAAGACTCCAAGATCTTAAAATATATTCTTGGATGGATGCTTTAATCCACCACATAGCATAAGTTGCTAATCTAAAACCTTTTTCAGGTTCAAATTTTTTAACAGCCTGCATCAAACCAACATTTCCTTCTGAAATCATTTCATTTATTGGCAGACCATAGCCTTTGTATCCCATAGCAATTTTTGCAACTAATCTTAAGTGACTAGTTACTAATTTTTCAGCAGCTTTAATATTTCCAGTTGTTTTCCAATTTTTGGCTAACATATATTCTTCTTCTGCGGCCAACATTGGGAATTTTTTAATCTGTTCTAAATATGCAGAAAGACCACCCTCATTGGATAGTGTAGGAAGATTGTTGTTCATAGTTGTGTTCATAGCAGAGTTTATTTAATTAATTATACTTAATTTTCAATAATTTATTCTTCAGTGTTTCTAAGCATTTTTAAAATATTATTTAGTTCTTGAGGCAAAATTGAGTTAAAAATCAGCTCTTTCTGAGTTCTAGGATGAACAAAGCCTAAAGTCTTTGCGTGTAGAAATTGTCTGTCTAAATTTGTAATTGAATTTTGAATGTCAAAATCAACGTTTTTTAATTTTTTATATTTTTTTTTATATTTGTCATCACCAACTAAACTATTTCCTTTATAGTTCATGTGCACTCTGATTTGATGAGTTCTGCCAGTTTCTAATTTGCATTCGACTAAACTTAATGTAGGTATTTTTTTATTTTCGAAAATTTCAATTGTTTTATAGTTTGTTACAGCTTTCTTACCCTTTGAACTGCTCACTTCCATAAGTTGTCTGTTTTTTGAACTACGAGTAATAAATGTTTCTATCCTACCAAAAGATGGTCTTAGCTTTCCCCATATTAAAAGTTGGTATTCTCTAATAATTGTGTGCTTACTGAATTGTTTTGATAAATTTTCATGGGTCTCATTATTTTTTGCCACAACAACTAAACCTGAAGTATTTTTATCAATTCTATGGACAATTCCTGGTCTTAATTCATCCCCAATAGTTGATAAAGATTCTTTATCGTAATGCATCAATGCATTTACAATTGTTTTGTCATAATTGCCTGCTCCAGGATGCATTATAATTCCTGAAGGTTTATCGATGACTAATAAATCAGAATCTTCATAAACAATATTTAATTTAAAATCATAAGGCTTTAGAGATGCAATCTCTGGTTCTGGAATCGTAAGATTTACAACATCACCAATCGAAACTTTTTTAGATGGACTTTTAATTATTTCATTATTTAGTTTTAATTTTTCTTTTAAAATTAAATTTTTAACTCTGGTTCTACTAATAATTTCGTCTCTTTTGTTAATTAATACATCTACTCTTAAATTCTTTTCTTCTTCTTCAACTATAAAATTAATGCTTTTTTCCATAAAATATAATATTAATACTAAATGCGCTTGTAGCTCAACTGGATAGAGCGCCAGATTTCGGCTCTGGAGGTTCAGGGTTCGACTCCTTGCAGGCGCACCATTTACTCTCCAATATTAATTAATGTCCCTTTTTCTCTAGCTTTATCAAACGAAAAATAAAAAGTTGCTATAGCAACTGTGAAATAAAATGCATTTAATGAAAGTGCGATACGAATATTTTCATAGCTAACAATTCCATTGACCAAGATATTTCTGGTTTCTTCAAATATATAAACTAATGGCAATGCGAAAGCTATTGATTGAAATATTTCAGGTAAAATTTCAACTGGATAATAGATACAGCCAAAAGGTGCCAATAAAAACATTGTAGACCATGCAATATTCTCAAAAGATGGCCCAAATCTTAGCAACCCAGCTGATACAAAAAGCCCCAAAGTAATTCCAAAAATGTACAAACTTAAAAAAAGAAAAGCTAATGGTAATCCCAAGTTTAATATAGATATGCCAAATAATGGTGAGGTTAAAAGTATCGCTGGAATTAATCCGATTAAAGCTCTTATTAAAGCGGTGATTACAAGTGCAGTAATTATTTCACTAATTTTCATTGGAGCAATAAATAAATTAGTAAAATTCCTACTCCAAATTTCTTCTAAAAATAACATATTAAAACCAATGCTTGTTCTAAAAAGAAAATCATAAAGAATTGCACAAGACAATATAACCCCAACAGCTCCACTATAGTATGAACTGTGTGCTGCAAAAAAATTGGAAATGAAACCCCAAAGAGTTATCTGTATGGAGGGCCAATATATTAAATCAAGTATTCTTGGGAACGATCTAGTAATTAAATAAAAATGCCTTAAAAATAATCCATATATTCTTGTAATATTCATTTATCTTTCCTAACAATTTCTAAAAAAACTTCTTCGAGGTTTTTTTGTCCATATTTTCTTATTAAATCTTCTGGAGTACCACTGTCTACGATAGTACCATCTTTCATCATCATAACAGAATTACATAATCTTTTTACTTCATCCATGTTATGAGAAGCCAGCAAAACAGATATTTTTTTTTCTTCTTTATACTTTTCTAAAAAGGTTCTAATAAAATCTGCTGTTTCGGGGTCTAGAGCAGCAGTTGGCTCATCTAACAAGAGCACAGTAGGATCATTAATTAATGCTTTCGCAAGACTGACCCTATTTTTTTGTCCTGATGACAGCTCTCCTGTAATTTTATCTAAAAGATCTCCCAATCTTAATTTTTCTGAGAGAAAATTAATTCTCTCATTCAAATTTTGAATATTATATAGTTTCCCATACACAATTAAATTTTGGTTTACTGTTAATTTTTTAGGCAATTCAATATAGGGAGAAATAAAATTCATTTTGTGTAGAATTGAAATCTTATTATTTTCAATATTTTTACCGTTAATTAATACTTGGCCATTTGTGGGTTTTAATAATCCTAGTATCATTCCGATTGTTGTTGTTTTTCCGCAACCATTTGGACCTAACAGTCCTACTATTTCATTTTCATTAATTTTAAAATTTATATTATTAACTGCATTTTTAGTCTTATATGATTTTGATAGATTTATGACTTCTATTGAGTTTTTCATTTGAAGTTTGATGCTCTCTTGAGTCTGTCGTTTATTGTTTTTCCAATTCCTTCATTTGGTATTTTTTCTACAGCTATTGATTTATATTTATCTTTTTTTATTTTCCTTAAAACACTATACAGATTTCTGGCAGCTTCATTTAAGTTACTTGTTTTGCTTAAATAATAAATATCTTTAGATATATTTTCTCTTTTTTTTAAGAGTACAAAAGCTTCATTTTTTTTGTTTTTTTTTGCATTCATTCTTAAAGGTAATCCTGGAGAATAGTGTAAAGGAAAAAGACCAGGAGAAATTTTATCTTTTGAATTTATATTAATTATTATTTTTTGATTCAAAGTTTTTTTAATCTTTGAAACACTCAATCCTCCATATCTTAGTAATCTAGGTTTATTTGTTATATTTAATATTGTAGACTCGACACCAATTTTACAAACACCACCATTCAAAATAAATTTTATTTTGTTGCCAAATTCATCTTTGACGTCTTCTGCTTTAACAGCACTTAATCTTGAAGAAATATTAGCACTTGGTGCTGCAACTGGATATTTTAAATTTTTGAGTAATTTTCTAAATAGAGGATGTTTTGGAAATCGTATAGCAACTGTTTTTTTATTATTAGTTACAAACTTAGATATTTTAGAATTTTTTTTGAGCTTCAATATATATGTTATTGGTCCTGGAGAAAATTTTTTATAAAGTTTAATAAAATTATCATTTATCTCGCAGTCTTCTGAAATTTTTTTTAAATTATAGTAGTGAACAATTAGTGGATTGTTAGTAGGTCTTCTTTTTAGGTTAAAAATTTTTTTAACAGCAGTGTCCGAGTATGCGTTGCCTGCGAGTCCGTAAACAGTTTCTGTTGGAACAGCTACACAATGACTTTTATCTAAGTAATTTTTCGCTTTTTTGATGTTTGATTGAATATTTTTCATGTAATAGTAATGATTAATATATGAAAGATAAAAATTTACCACTCGATTATGATAATAGAACGCTTGAAGAGTTAACAGATGAAGCAAATCAAATGATAAAGTCTTTAGAAGAAAAAGATGACCTAGACAATTCTGTAGAAAGCTATCAAGAGTTACTAAAATTAAATAATTTAATTGAAAAAAAATTTCAAAAAAATTTAAGATCTATTAGTGAAAATACAAATAAAAAAATTAAGGATATCATTAAGAGAAAGTGAAAAATCAACTTAATAAAATTGCAAAAGATACCAATTTATTCTTGAAAAAATATATTCAGGAACAAGAAAATTCCAAATTAATTTATGCAATGAAGTATGGATTATTTCCTGGAGGAAAAAAAATTAGATCTAAAATATTAATTGATATTGGATCGTTATTCTCAATTAACTATCACACATTAATTGCTATAGGCGCTGCTGTAGAATGTATTCATGCTTATTCTCTTATTCATGATGATTTACCATGCATGGATAATGATAATATGAGAAGAGGTAAACCATCAACTCATATTAAATTTGGTGAGTCGACAGCTGTCCTCGCTGGAAATTCATTATTAACAATGGCTTTTGAAATTTTAACTAGTTCCAAGATAAAGTTGAGGGACAAAATTAAAGTTAAATTAGTAGATAAACTTTCTATGTGTTCAGGACATTTGGGTATAGCGGGTGGTCAATATTTAGATTTAGATTTTGAAAAAAAGAAAGTTTCAAAAAAACAAATTATAGAAATGGAAATTAAAAAAACAGGAAAACTTTTTAGTTTTTGTTGTGCAGTACCAGCAATCATTAAGGAGAAAAGTCTAAAGGAAATAAAATTTTTTGAGAGTCTTGGTTCTGATATTGGTCTTCTTTTTCAAATAGCAGATGATTTAATAGATTTTAAAGGTAATTCTAAAATTGCTGGGAAGAGAACAAAAAAAGATCAAAAAAAAGGCAAAGCTACGCTTATAAGTTTGCTAGGTTATGATGCTTCAATCAAATATTGTGGTAAGATTATTTCAGATATTAATAGAAATTTAAAAATTTATGGTTCAAAATCAGAAAATTTAAACGATACATTAGAATTTATATTGAATAGAAATAAATGAAAAATAATTACAAGTTTTTAGATAATATTAACTTTCCATCCGATTTAAGAAAAGTTTCTGAAAATGATTTACAACAAGTAGCTGATGAAGTTAGAGAAGAGATGATCAGTGCAGTATCTAAAACTGGTGGACATTTAGGTGCAGGTCTAGGGGTTGTTGAGCTGACTGTAGCTCTGCACTATGTTTTTGACACACCTAATGATAGATTAATTTGGGATGTAGGACACCAAGCATACCCACATAAAATTTTAACAGGAAGAAAACAAAAAATTACAACCTTAAGACAAGGCAACGGTTTATCAGGTTTTACTAAAAGATCTGAGAGTGAGTATGACCCATTTGGTGCAGCTCATAGTTCCACATCTATATCATCTGCACTTGGCATGGCTGAAGCAAATAAATTAGAAAATAAATCTTCAAATGTAATAGCTGTTATTGGAGATGGCGCAATTAGTGCTGGTATGGCATACGAGGCTATGAATAACGCCGGCGCATCTAAAACTAAAATGATCGTTATATTAAATGATAATGATATGTCTATTGCAAAACCAGTAGGTGCAATGAGAACATATTTAGCAAAGTTATTTACTGGAAAAATCTATTTTAGCTTAAGAGAAACTTTAAAATTAATCACATCAGCTTTTTCAAAAAGATTTAGTGCTAAAGCTGGTAAGGCAGAAGATTTTTTTCGTTCTGCTGTCACCGGTGGAACACTATTTAGTTCACTTGGTTTTTATTATGCAGGACCAATAGATGGACATGATCTTTCCACACTTGTCCCTATTTTAAGAAATGCTAGAGACTCAAAGCATGAGGGTCCAATTATGATACATATTAAAACTCAAAAAGGAAAAGGATATTCTTATGCTGAAAAAGCTAGCGATCACTATCATGGAGTATCAAAATTTAATGTTGAAACTGGAGAACAACAAAAGAGTGGTTCTAATTTACCCACTTATACAAAAGTATTTGCAAATACACTTGTTAAACATGCAAAAAAAGACAGTAAGATTGTTGGAATAACTGCAGCAATGCCAGGTGGAACCGGTATGGATATCTTTGGCAAGGAATTTCCAAAAAGAATGTTTGACGTTGGTATAGCTGAACAGCATGCAGTTACTTTTGCTGCAGGTCTTGCAACAGAAGGGTATAAACCTTATGCCGCTATCTATTCTACCTTTCTTCAAAGAGCTTATGATCAAGTAGTGCATGATGTAGCAATACAGAGTCTACCTGTAAGATTTGCTATTGATAGAGCTGGATTAGTTGGCGCAGATGGATCAACGCACGCAGGGTCTTTTGATATCACTTATTTGTCAACTTTACCAAATTTTATCGTGATGGCAGCTAGTGATGAAGCTGAGTTAATAAAAATGATTAATACTTCGGTTGATATTAATGATAAACCCTGTGCAATAAGATATCCAAGAGGAACAGGGATTGGAGTTGAACTTCCTTCTATAGAGGAAAAAATAGAGATAGGTAAAGGAAAAATTATTCACCAAGGAACCCAGGTTTGTTTATTGAGTTTAGGAACTAGACTTGAGGAATGTAAAGTAGCTGCAGAAGAATTGAAAGCAAAAGGTATTTCAACAACAATTATAGATGCCAGATTTGCTAAACCCCTAGATGAAGATTTAATTTTGAAATCTGCAAGAGAACATGAATTAATGATTACAATTGAAGAAGGCTCTATTGGAGGGTTTGGATCCCATGTTAAAAATTTATTAACTGAAAAAGGAATATTTGATAAAGGTTTAAAATTTAGATCCATGACTCTTCCAGATGAATTCATAGAGCAAGATAATCCAAAAAAAATGTATGATATTGCTGGACTGAATAGTCCACAAATTACAAAAAAAGTTTTAGAAGTTTTATTTAATAAGGATTCAATTAGAGTGGTGAAAAACTAATTATTTATCTGCACTGAGCCTGATTCATTAGATAGTGGTCTAATAAAACACAATTCATCATAGCTTCTCCAACTGGAACAGCTCTTATTCCTACGCAAGGGTCATGTCTCCCTTTAACTGATATTGTCGTATTTTTTCCGAATTTATTAATCGTTTTTCTTGTAGTTAAAATTGAAGATGTAGGTTTAACCGCAAATGATGCTATTATTTCTTGCCCAGAAGAAATTCCGCCTAAGATCCCTCCTGCATTATTAGAGTTAAATTTTAATTTATTATTTTTTGATGATATTTCATCAGAGTTTTGCTCACCACTTAGTTGTGCTGAATTCATTCCAGCACCTACATTTACCCCTTTAACTGCATTAATACTCATAAAAGCTGATGCAATATCAGAATCTAATTTTGAATAAATAGGCGCACCAAGACCTGCAGGAATACCTCTTGCCCTAACCTCTATTACAGCTCCACATGATGACCCTGATTTTCTTACACCAAGTAAATATTTTTCCCATAATTTAATCATGGACTTATCTGGACAAAAGAATGGATTTTTTGAAATAATTTTATCATTCCATTGTAACGTATCACATCCTAAGATTCCTAATTGAGTTACAGCACCTATAACTTTAAATTTTTTTCCTAATTTTTTTTGAAGGACTAGTTTAGCTATAGCACCAGCCGCAACTCTTGAAGCTGTTTCTCTAGCTGAAGATCTTCCTCCACCTCTATAATCTCTAATTCCATATTTTTTGAAATAGGTAAAGTCCGCATGACCTGGTCTAAATTTATCTTTAATATTTCCGTAATCTTTAGATCTCATATCTTTATTATAAATAATTAGAGAAATTGGTGTGCCAGTAGTTTTTCCTTCAAATACACCTGAAAGTATTTGGACCTTATCATCTTCTTTTCTTTGTGTGGTAAATTTTGATTGTCCAGGTTTTCTTTTGTCTAATTCTAATTGAATATCTTTTTCATCTAGATTTATGTTTGGAGGACAACCGTCAACTATACAGCCAATAGCAGGACCGTGAGATTCACCCCAAGTTGTGAAACGAAATAGCTTTCCAAAAGTGTTAAATGACATTATTTATATTATATAGATTATTTTGTTTAAATTATGAATGAAAAAAACCAACTTGGTATTAACAGCTGCTTTTTAAATTTAGATGACCCAATTAAGTTATTTGAAATATGGATGGAAAAAGCTAAACAGACTGAACCAAATGATCCAAATGCAGTTGCGCTAGCAACTTCAAGTAAAAATAATGTTCCATCAGTCAGAATGGTGCTCCTTAAGGCTTTCAACAAAGATGGATTTGTTTTCTACACTAATTTAAATAGTCGAAAAGGTAATGAACTAAAGGAAAATCCTAACGCTTCAATGTGTTTTCATTGGAAAAGTCTTTTAAGACAAGTCAGAATTACTGGTACTGTGTCATTAGTTTCTGATGAAGTTTCAGATGAATATTATTCTTCGAGAGCATATGAAAGTAGAATTGGAGCATGGGCATCAAATCAGAGCCAAGAATTAAAAAATAGAGATGAATTAATAAATTCAATTAAGGTATATAAAAATAAATATTCTGATGAAACAAAAGTTCCTAGACCAAAACACTGGTCTGGATGGAATTTAAATCCACAAAATATAGAGTTTTGGTTAGATGGAGAAAATAGAATTCATGAAAGATTGTTCTATACAAAAAGCCAGAATGGATTATGGAATAAGTCTTTATTAAGCCCTTAAAAATTTCTTGCTAAACTAAAAGATGTAAGTTTTTTTAGAATTTCTTTTTCTTTAGTATCCCTGAATACACTTAAAGAATTTGATGCTAAATTAATATAGTGCTGAGCTTTTTGATAGCATTCATTTATAATCTTATATTTATTAATTAAACATATAATATTATTAAAATCTTCTTTTGTTCTCTCTTTTTTTTTAAATACTTCTTTTAGCTTATTTCTTTCATTGTTTTCTAATTTTTGGTAAAGCAAGATTATTGGCAAAGTAACCTTTCCTTCAAAAAAATCTTTTCCTATTTTTTTTCCAAATAACTTTAATTCAGAATTATAATCTAATGTGTCATCTGCAATTTGAAAAGTTAATCCCAAATTCCTTCCATAAAATTCTAGTGCATCTTTTTCTTTATTTTCTACTTCAGCTAAAATTGCACCTACTTTTGTTGAAGCAGCAAATAGTTCTGCAGTTTTGGCAGAGATAATTTTTAGATATGTTTCTTCAAGCATATCAACTTCATTATTATGTTGTAGTTGCAATACTTCTCCCTGGGCAATTTTAGATGAAGTTGATGATAATAATTTTAACACCTCTAAGCTTCCATCTTCTACCATCATCTCAAAACATCTGCTTAAGAGATAATCTCCAATTAAAACCGAGGAATGATTACTCCAAATTTTATTTAAAGTTTCTTTACCTCTTCTAATCTCACCTTCATCGATAACATCATCATGCATCAAAGTTGCACTGTGAATAAGTTCCACACAAGCTGCTAGATTTATATCTCTTGAACCTTTTGAGTAACCACATAATTTAGCACTTCCTAACGTTAATAAAGCCCTAAGTCTTTTGCCACCAGTTTCTATATGATAATTAGTCATTTTTTGAACTAATTGAACATCACTAATTAATTTAGATTTTATTCTTTCTTCAGTCAAAGCTAGTTTTTCTTCAACAGATTCTCTTAATTGGAAATATGAATTATTTATCTGGTTTTTAAGCTGTACAACAGTTCCCATATTAATTTTAAATTAATATAAATAAGCTATATTTATTACTTATCATTTGACGCACCTATTTCTTCAATTATAAGTAGTCTTTATAATCAACTAAATATTCTGTAAGAGATAAATATGTTCTCCTTTTTAAAAAAGAAAAAAATTGTTTCACATATTAAATTAAATGGTGTTATTGGTAATGCTGGTAAATTTAAGCAAGGTATTGATTTTGCAGGACAGGAAGAAATTATTAAAAAAGCTTTTTCAATAAAAAAAGCTGCTGCAGTAGCAATATCAATCAATTCGCCAGGAGGTTCACCTGTACAGTCACATTTAATTTATAGTTTTATTCGTCAGCAAGCTAAAAAAAGTAATAAGAAAGTTATTTTTTTTGCAGAAGATGTTGCTGCATCTGGGGGATATCTTATCTCATGTGCTGGAGATGAAATTTATGCAAATTCAAGCTCAATTATTGGGTCTATAGGGGTTATATATTCATCGTTTGGTTTTACTGAATTAATTAAGAAAATAGGTGTTGAGAGAAGAGTTCACACAGCTGGAAAGAATAAGAGCACACTTGATCCTTTTATGGAAGAAAAAGAAGAAGATATTCAAAGACTTAAAAATATTCAATTAGATTTACATCAAGATTTTATAAATGTAGTTGAAAAAAGTCGTGGAGCAAAATTAAATAAAAAAGAAGTAGAGTTATTTTCTGGTGAATTTTGGTCAGGCTCTAGAGCTAAAAACTTAGGATTAATAGATGGCATAGGAGATGCACATGAAATCTTAAAAGAAAAGTTTGGTGAAGATGTCGTTATTAAAAAATTTGAAAAAACAAAAGGATGGTTAAGTCAAAAACTTTCATCTTCAAATCATGTTGACCAATTTGCAAATATTTTAGATGAAAGATCAATCTGGCAAAGATATGGTTTCTAAATCAAAAGAGAAAATTCTTACATTTCAAGATACAATTTTAAATCTTCAAAAGTTTTGGAGTAAAAAAGGATGTGTAGTTCTCCAACCATATGACATGGAAGTAGGAGCGGGTACATTTCACCCAGCAACTACATTGAGGTCATTAGGAGCTAGACCTTGGAAGACAGCATATGTGCAGCCATCAAGAAGACCAACTGATGGAAGGTATGGAGATAATCCAAATAGACTTCAACATTATTATCAATTTCAAGTTCTTATAAAACCTTCGCCTGAAAATATTAAAAAACTTTACCTTAATAGTTTATCATCTATAGGAATTGATCATTCAGATCATGATATTAGATTTGTAGAAGACGATTGGGAAAGTCCAACATTGGGAGCTGCTGGTCTTGGTTGGGAGGTATGGTGTGATGGCATGGAAATTACTCAATTTACCTATTTTCAACAGATGGCAGGATTTGAGTGCAAACCTGTTTCTGTAGAAATTACATATGGATTAGAAAGAATATGCATGTTTATTCAGCAACAAAAAAATGTCTACGATCTGTTATGGAATGATGATGGTATAAAATATAAAGAGGTATTTCATCAAGCTGAGAGAGAATTTTCGGCATATAATTTTGAACATGCAAATGTAGAGTCACTTTTTAAAATGTTTGATATGCACGAGTTGGAAGCAAAGTCATTAGTTGAAAAAAAAATTTCACTACCAGCTTATGATCAATGTTTAAAAGCAAGTCATGTATTCAATATATTAGATGCACGCGGAGCAATTAGCGTTGCTCAAAGAGCAGGATATATTGCAAGAATAAGAGATATTACAAAATCAGCTGCTAGTATTTGGTTAGATAGTCAAAAATAATGTCAGAATTTTTCTTAGAATTGTTTAGTGAGGAAATACCCTCAAATTTACAAAAAAATTTAAGAGAAAATTTACTAAAAAGTTTTAATGAATTTTTTTTAGAAAAAAATATTAAATTTAAAAAAAGTTCGTCTTACTCAACACCCAATAGGTTATTAATTTTGTTTGAGGGAGTTGAAAAGAAGATAGTTTTAAAATCTGAGGAAATAAAAGGTCCGAGCACAAAGTCTCCAAATGCTGCGTTGGAGGGATTTGCGAGATCAAATGGTGTTTCAAAAAAAGAATTGTTTATAAAAAAAACAGATAAAGGTGAGTTTTATTTTTATAAAACTAGATCAAAAAAATTAGATACGCATACATTATTAGAAGGAGCCATACCTCAAATACTGAATAAAATTCAATGGAAAAAGTCAATGAAATGGTCAAATTATGAACTATTATGGGGTAGGCCATTAAAATCCATCTTATCCATCTTTGATAAAAAAAAACTAAATTTTAAATTTCATCATTTAGTTTCATCTAACTCGACATTTGTAGATAAAGAATTTGAAGAAAAGAAAAAACTATTTTTAGACTTTAAAACATATAAAAATTTTTTTAAAAAAATGGATATACTTATCGATCACACTGAGAGAAAAGATTTAATTGAAATAAAATTCGATATTATTTTAAAAAAAAGAAATATAAATATTGACAGCGATCCTAAGCTTCTTCAGGAAGTAGTCGATTTAACTGACCAACCTAACATAATTGTTTGTGAATTTGATAAAAAATTTTTAAATATACCTAAAGAGATTTTAATACTAACCATGCAATATCACCAAAAGTATTTTCCTACTTTTGATAAAAAAGGAAACATAACAAATCAATTTTTGGTAGTAGCAAACAATAAAGATAAAAAAGGATTAATTAAACTAGGAAATGAAAGAGTAGTTGAAGCAAGATTAAGTGATGCAGAATTTTTCTGGAAGAAAGATAAAGCTCAAAACATGGTCAAAAAAATTTCTGATTTAAAATTAATGAATTATTTCAGAGGTCTTGGAAATTATTTTGATAAAGCTCAAAGAATGAGAAAGCTTGGTGCCATTATTTCTGATGAGTTATTAATTAGTAAAGAAAAAGTAGAATTATCAGCATCGATTAGCAAAGTAGACTTGTTATCTGAATTAGTTGGTGAATTTCCAGAACTTCAAGGAATTATGGGAGGTTATTTTGCTAATGTCCAAGGTTTTGATAAAGAAATATCACTTGCTGTTAGTGAACAATATTTACCCGTTGGATCTGGAACAAAAATTCCTAAAAAACCTTATAGCATCGCTTTATCTTTAAGTGACAAGATTGATACTTTAGTTGGATTTTTTGGTGTGAACCAAAAGCCAACAAGTTCTAAGGATCCCTTTGCCTTAAGAAGATTAGCATTAGGGATTATTAGAATTATCATTGAAAATAAAAAAGATTTTAAAATTAGAGATTTAATAAATTATTCTTCAAGTTTGTACCAGGATCAAGGATTTGAATTTGAGAATAAATCTTTACAAAAAGAGTTGCTAGATTTTCTATTAGAGAGGTTGAAATATTATATGAAGGAGGAAAATATCCGAAATGACATAATACAAGCTTCAATAAGTTCTTTTAACTTAGATCAATCTGTAATTATTTTTAATAAAGCAAAAAATTTAAATAAAATAATTAATAAACAAAACGGAATAGATATTATTTCAAGCTATAAAAGAGCATCAAATATTCTAGAAAGTGAATTAAAAAAAGATAAAATTGAATTATCTAATACAACTGATCCTGGTATTTTTAAAACTGAACTTGAAAAAAATCTATTTAAAAAAATTAATGAATTAAGGAAATATTTTTCAAGTATTAATAATGATGAAAATTTTGTTCAAACATTGGACAATTTAGCAAGAATTAAAAGAGAGGTATTTGATTTTTTTGATAATGTAATTGTAAATGAGGATGATCTGATAATTAAGAAAAATAGGCTAGAACTAATTCAAATGATGTGTAAAACATTCGATAATTATGTTAACTTTTCTTTAATCGAGTCTAGCTAATGACGAAACTCATATTAAACTTTAATTCGAAACAGTCTAAAAGTATTAAAAATCCAAAAAATTTTTTAGGTGGAAAAGGTGCTAACCTTTCTGAAATGGGCAGAATGGGTTTGCCAGTTCCTCCTGGTTTTACAATATCTACTAAAGTTTGTGAGATTTTTTATAAAGATAAAAAAAAATTGAATAAAAATTTAATTTCTCAAATTAAAAAAGAATTACAAATTATAGAAAAAGATGTTTCTAAAAAATTTGGAGACTTAAAAAATCCTTTGTTATTATCTGTTAGATCAGGTGCTAGAGTATCTATGCCAGGAATGATGGATACAATTCTTAATTTAGGTTTAAATGATAAAACAGTAAATGCGTTAGCTTTGAAAACTTCCAATGGGCGATTTGCCAAAGACAGTTACAGAAGATTTATTCAAATGTATGGAAACGTTGTTATGGGTGTAGAGAGCTATCATTTTGAAGAATTAATTGAAAATTATAAATTAACAAAAGGTGTTTTGTTAGACACGGACTTAGATGAAAATGATTGGGATGGTTTAATTGAAGATTTCAAAAGAACAGTAAAAGAAAAAACAAAAAAAGAATTTCCTCAAGATGTATTTCAACAATTATTTGGAGCAATTAGTGCTGTATTTTTATCATGGGAAAGCAATAGAGCAAAAGTCTATAGAAAATTAAATCAAATACCAGCAGAATGGGGAACAGCAGTCAACGTTCAATCAATGGTTTTTGGTAATATGGGTGATGATTGTGCTACTGGAGTTGTATTTACAAGAAATCCATCAGATGGATCAAATGAAATATATGGTGAGTACTTAATTAATGCACAAGGCGAGGATGTTGTTGCTGGTATAAGAACACCTCAATATATAACAAAGAAGGCAAGAAAAAATGCTAAAGTTGAAGAACCTTCAATGGAAGAGTCTTTGCCAAAAGTTTTCAAAGAATTAAAAAAAATTTTAAAAAAATTGGAAAAACATTACAAAGATATGCAAGATGTAGAATTTACGGTTGAGAATAATAATCTGTGGATGCTTCAAACCAGATCTGGAAAAAGAACTGCAAAATCTGCGGTAAAAATTGCAGTTGATATGGTTAAAGAAAAATTAATATCAAAAAAAGAAGCTGTATTAAGAATTGATCCAAATTCTTTAGATACACTTTTGCATCCTACACTTGACGAAAAGAGCACAATCAATGTAATAGCTAATGGTTTGCCTGCTTCTCCAGGAGCAGCAAGTGGAAAGGTTGTATTTACTTCAGAAGAGGCTGAAAGATTAACTTCGATGATGCAAGACACTATCTTAGTAAGAGTAGAAACTTCACCTGAAGATATACAAGGAATGCATGCTGCAAAAGGGATTTTGACGGCTAGAGGAGGAATGACGAGTCATGCCGCTGTAGTTGCAAGGGGTATGGGAAGACCATGCGTATCTGGCTCAAGTGAAATTGATATTAATTATGAGATGAAGACATTTAAAACATCTTCAATGGAAATTAAAGAAGGTGATGTTATTACTATAGATGGATCAACTGGTAGAATTATAGCAGGTAGTGTGGAAACAGTTAAACCAGAGATATCTGGAGATTTTTCCAAAATAATGACTTGGGCAGATAGTTTTAGAAAATTAAATATTAGAACAAATTCTGAAACACCTAAGGATACCAAAACAGCAAAAGATTTTGGAGCCGAAGGAATTGGTCTTTGCAGAACAGAACACATGTTTTTTGATGAAGAAAGAATTTTATCAGTAAGGGAAATGATTTTGTCGAAAACTAAAGAAGATAGATCAATTGCATTAAAAAAACTTTTACCTCATCAAAAAAAGGATTTTGTTGAAATATTTAAAATTATGAGTGGATTACCAGTTACAGTAAGATTGTTAGATCCCCCTCTTCATGAGTTTTTGCCTCGAACAGATAAAGAAATTAATGAAGTCGCAAATATTGTAAATCTTCCTGTAAAAGAAGTAGAATCTAGAATTGATGAATTGCATGAACAAAATCCCATGCTTGGTCATAGGGGATGTAGACTTGGAATATCTTTTCCTGAAATATATGAAATGCAATGTAGAGCAATATTTGAAGCTTTAGCTGAGCTCAAAAAAGAAAAAATTAAATCTGCTTTTCCAGAAATTATGATCCCATTAGTGTCTACTGAAGCAGAAATAAAAATTATGAAAGATTTAGTAATTAGAATTGCAAGTGAAGTTCAAAAAGAGCATAAATTAAAAATTGAGTTTATGGTAGGTACGATGATTGAGCTTCCTAGAGCAGCTATAAAAGCCAGAGATATTGCTAAACATGCTGAATTTTTTAGCTTCGGAACTAATGATTTAACTCAAACTACATTTGGAATAAGCAGAGATGATAGTGGAAAATTTTTAAATGATTATATAGATAATAAAATTTTTTCAATTGATCCGTTTATTTCAATAGATGATGGAGTTGGAGATTTAATAAAAATAGCTGTTGAAAAGGGAAAAAGTCAAAATAAAAATATAAAACTTGGAATTTGTGGAGAACACGGTGGTGATCCTAATAGTATTTTATTTTGCTCAAAAGCTGGATTAAATTATGTTTCTTGTTCTCCATACAGAGTTCCTGTAGCAAGATTGGCTGCTGCACAAGCCGAATTAAAAGATAAATAAAAGAGAGAATTTTATGAAAGGATATAGATTTATTACTGATGATGACACATCAAAATTTTGTCACCGTGTTACCGAGGCTTTGTCAAATGGATGGACTTTATATGGCGAGCCAAAAATGACATTTGATAAAAAGAGAGGTGTTATGCGTTGCGGACAGGCAGTATTAAAAAATTCACCTAAAAAAAAATACTCAAAAAAAATTAATCTACAAAATATCTAAACAAAATTATTTTGTTTTTATCCCTTAATTGATGATAAAAATAGAACGATATCTTTTCAAATACTTTAATAGAAATTTATTATTTTTTTTTATTTGTTATAATGTGTTGTTTGCTGTCAACTTTTTATTGGCTCTTAATATTTATGTTTAGTTGTGTTAGAAACTATCAATGAAATCTATAATGTATCATTATGTTAGGAATAAGAGCAAATTGTTTCCTAATCAAAATATACTAGAAGAAAAAAAATTTGTTAATCAAATTAAGAAATTTTCAAAAACTGGTTTAATAAGCTCTTACGAAGATTTATTTATTTCATCTAATAAGTACTTGCCAACTTTTGACGATGGTTTTAAAGACCATATTTATGCTGCTGAGGTTTTAAAAAAATATAATTCTATAGGAATTTTTTTTATTCCTACAACACCGATTAAAAGTAATAGAATATTAGATGTTCATAAAACTCATTTAATACTTGGTAAAGTAAAAAGTTCTGAAGCATTAAATGAATTAATAAAATATCTATATAAGAATAAGATTGTTAAATTTATTAATAAAAATGAAAAATCAAAATATAAATTGGCTTATAAACAACAATTTGACACAGATGATAAGAAGCAATTTAAAAAAATAATGAATTATTACGGTGATTTAAAATTAAAAAATAAAATTTTAGATTATTTATTAAAAAAATTTGAAATTAATATTAAACCAAAGGATTATTATTTGAACAAGAAAGAAATAAAATATCTCAATTCTATAGGAATGATAATAGGTTCTCATAGTGAAACTCACACTTTGTTATCAAGACTTTCATATAGAGAACAATTTAAAGAAATAAATAATAGTAAAATATATTTGGAAAAAATAATTAATAAAAGTGTCGATACTTTTTGCTATCCTTATGGTGGTAAAATTTCTTACAATGACAATACTTTAAAAATACTTAAAAAATTGAAATATAAATTAGCTTATAGTGTAGATTATAGGGATATATCATTTAATGATATTAAAAAAAAACCTTATGAATTACCAAGATACGATTGTAATTTATTTTAATCTTTTATATGAAAGTTACTTTATTTACTTCTAATAATTATAGGCATAATTATTTTATTAATTTATTATCAAATATATGTGATGAACTTTATGTAATTCAGGAATGTAAAACTTTATTTAAAGGAAAAAATAATGAAAAATATCAAAACAAAAATATAATTGATGAATATTTTAATAAAGTTTTAGAGGCACAGGACAAAATTTTTAAAAAGGAATTTGTAAATAAAAATAATAAAACAATTAAATTGCTTCCAGTTTTGTATGGCGAAGTTAATAAATTGCCTTTATCATTTTTAGAAAATTTTCTTAAAAGTGACATTTATGTTGTTTTTGGTTCTAGTTATATTAAAGGTGAACTTTTAGATTTTTTAACTAAGCAAGGATCAATAAATATTCATGCTGGTGTATCGCCTTATTACAGAGGTGCTGATTGTAATTTTTGGGCATTGTACGATGACAATCCTCATTTAGTGGGTTCCACAATTCATTTACTTTCTAAAGGATTGGATAGTGGTCCAATACTCTATCATGCTATGTCAAACTTAAAAATAAACCCTTTTGAATACACTATGTCTACTCTAAAGTCAGCATTTCACTCTGTCTCTGAAAGAATTCAAGACGGTACAATTCTTACAATTAAACCTTTAGTTCAAGATGAAAGTAAAGAAGTAAGATATTCAAAGAAAAGTGAATTTAATGAAGAAATAGTCAAAAAATATTTTAAAAAAGAAGTTAATTTGAATAAAAAAAAAATTGATAGTTCTTTATTAAAAGATCCATTTTTTTTAAAATAATTTCTGCACTATTGTACTTGCAAAAGCTATTATAATACTTTGATCGAGAGTCCAAACTTCTTGCTGTTTTTAAATTGATATTTGAATTGGATTAATGGTTTTCGTTAGTTAAGGGGCGTTCTGTTGCCAGGTGCCCCGGACCCCGTGCTTAATTAACTAAGTTAATTATGCAGCAAGTGCGTAACTTTCGTTAGCAATTATAAATTAGCCCGTTACGGTGGAACAATCCCGAACGAAAGAATAGCCTTTAGTCACCCGTCGATTCTAGTTCACCCCCGTAAGTTGTAATGGTGGAGGTGGTGGGTACTGCCCCCACGTCCGCAATGGTTATTACGAAATTCGTTTATCGTCGTAGTTGGAAATCCAACATTAATAATATAAAAGTAATTACAACAGATTCAATAACAATCATGAAATTAACAAAAGAACAATCAGAAGAAATAAAAAACCAGCAATCCCAAAGCAATCAAACTAAAAGAGTTACCGCTCCAGAGCTTGAAAAGATACTCTATGAAGCGCTGCCAGCATTAGATCATGGATTTGTAAGAGTAGTTGATTATATGGGTGATGACACGTCTATAGTTCAGTCAGCAAGAGTATCTTATGGAAAAGGAACAAAGCAAGTTTCAACAGATAAAGGTTTAATAAAATACTTGATGAGACATTGGCACAGCACGCCATTTGAAATGTGTGAAATAAAATATCATATTAAACTTCCAATATTTATTGCAAGGCAGTGGATCAGACATAGAACTGCCAACGTAAATGAATACTCTGCAAGATATTCAATTCTAGATAAAGAATTTTATTTACCAACTAAAGAAAATTTAGCAGCGCAATCTACTAGCAACCGACAAGGAAGAGGAGATGTCCTTGAAGGAAAACAAGCAGAAGAAGTTTTGGAACTTTTGAAAAGTGATGCAGAGAGAACTTATGACAATTATGAAACAATGCTTAATGAAAGATATGATGGTTCAACAATTGACGAGAATAAAAAAGGATTAGCAAGAGAGCTTGCAAGAATGAACCTAACATTAAATACTTATACCCAGTGGTATTGGAAAACTGATTTATTAAATTTAATGAACTTTTTAAGGTTAAGAGCTGATAGTCACGCTCAGTATGAAATAAGAGTTTATGCAGATATAATGTTAGATACAGTTAAAAAATGGGTACCAACAACTTATGATGCATTTATGGATTACAGAGTAGGTGGAACAGAAGTTTCTGCTAAGGGAAAAGTTATAATTCAAAAACTTATTAAAGGTGAAAATGTCGATGTTGAAAGCTCAGGTCTATCTAAAAGAGAATGGAATGAATTAATGGCTGCTTTTGATCTTAAAGATAAGTTGATTTAATCTTTTCAGCAAAATCTAAATATATTTTTGAAATTTGATGGTCTGGGTTTGATTCGACTATTGGTTTTCCTTGATCACCAGAATTTCCAACATCAGGATTTATTGGTATTTCACCTAAAAAATCTTTTTGAAATTCTTCTGCTGTTTTTTTTACTCCACCTTCCCCAAAAATTTTATACTTCTTTCCATCATCTCCAACAAAAAAACTCATGTTATCAACTAAACCTAAAATTTTAACTCCAAGTTTATCAAACATTTTAATTCCTCTTTTTACATCCAAAAGAGCAACTTCTTGTGGAGTTGATACTATGATTGCACCATCCATTTTAATTTCTTGTGAAAAAGTTAACTGAGTGTCACCAGTTCCTGGAGGCATATCAACAATTATAAAATCTAAATCTTTCCAATTAACCTTCTGAGTAAAAGTTTTAATTGCACTCGTCACCATTGGACCACGCCAAATCATCGGAGTTTGCTGATCTGCTAAAAATCCAATTGACATACATTGAATGTTATATTTTGTTATGGGGTCTAATTTTTGGCCGTCACTTTTTGGCTTTTCATTAATATCAAACATTTTTGGAATTGAAGGGCCATAAATATCAGCATCTAACAATCCAACTTTGCATCCAACTTTTTTTAAAGCTAGAGCAAGATTCGTTGCAAATGTAGATTTACCTACACCACCTTTTGCACTTGAGATTGCAATAGTAAACTTAGTTCCTAGAATTGGATTTTTTGTAAAAACTCTAGGCTCCACCTTCTTTTTTATTGCGTCACTTAGTTCTGTCTTTTTATCTGACATAAAACTATCCTTACTTGTTTTTTGCTATAAAGACACTATATACTTTGACATATGTCAGATGATTTCAGAGGCAGAGGCGGAAGCCCATGGGGAACACCTCCAGGAGGTGGTAGTGGAGGCAATGGTTCTGGAAAAGGACCAACACCACCAAACGTAGATGAAATCATAAGAGAGTTTCAAGATAAAATAAGAAAGTTTTTACCTGGTGGAAAATCTTCAGGTGGAAAGTCTATTGGATTAATTTTATTAGTGTTAGCCTTTGTATGGCTTGCAAGTGGGCTTTATAGAGTATTACCTGATGAACAAGGAGTTGTTCTTAGATTTGGAAAATTTGTTAAGACTACTCAACCTGGATTAAACTATCATATTCCTTTTCCAGTTGAGACTGTTCAAACTCCAAAAGTAACTAAAGTAAATAGAATCGATATTGGATTTAGGTCTGAAAGAGATAGTGGTTTTTCTACAGGTGGAGGAGTTGCAGATGTTCCCCAAGAAAGTTTAATGCTTACTGGTGATGAAAACATTGTAAATATCGATTTTTCAGTATTTTGGGTTATCAAAGATGCTGGAAATTTTTTATTTAAAATTCAAGATCCAGTAGGAACTGTTAAAGCAGCCGCAGAAACAGCAATGAGAGAAGTAATTGCTAAAAGTGATATTCAACCAATATTAACAGAAGGTAGATCAAGCATTGAGATTGAAACTCAAGAAATTATTCAAAGCATTTTAGATGATTATGAAAGTGGAGTACAAATTACTCAGGTACAAACGCAAAAAGCTGATCCACCTGATCAAGTAATTGATGCATTTAGAGATGTTCAGGCTGCAAGAGCAGATATGGAAAGATCTAAAAACGAAGCTGAAGCTTATGCAAACGATGTGATCCCAAGAGCAAGAGGGGAAGCACAGAAAATTTTACAAGCTGCAGAAGCTTATAAAAAAGAAGTCGTTGCTAAAGCTGAAGGTGAAGCTAGTAGATTTTTAGCAATTTACAATGAGTATGCTAAAGCAAAACAAGTGACTCAAGAAAGAATGTTTCTTGAGACAATGGAAACTGTCCTAGCAGACATAAACAAAATTATTATAGATAAAGAGTCTGGTTCAGGTGTGGTGCCATATCTACCATTACCAGAGCTTAAAAAGAAAGAGACAAATTAAATGAAAGCTGGAAAAATAGTAGCTGGAATATTAGTTTTAATTGGTGTTGTAGCGTTCCTATCAGTAATTATAGTCAAAGAAGTTAATCAAGCGATAATTCTTCAATTTGGTGATCCAAAAAGAATTATAATGAAACCAGGTTTAAACTTTAAGATTCCATTTATTCAAAACGTTGTTTATTTAGATAAAAGGATTTTAAATTTAGATACACCGCCAGAGGAAGTAATTGCATCTGACCAAAAAAGATTAATTGTTGATGCTTTTGCGAGATTTCAAATAGTTGATCCTTTGAAATTTTATATTTCTGTTGGAGACGAAAGGGTCGCAAGATCAAGATTATCTACGATTATAAACTCAAGAATTAGAAATGTTTTGGGTCAAGAAGAATTACAAACTTTGCTATCACAAGATAGATCAAAACAAATGTCTTTGATTAAAGATGGAGTTAATAACGAAGCGCAAAATTTCGGAATAAATATTGTAGATGTAAGAATAAAAAGAGCTGATCTTCCTACAGCAAACAGTGATGCAATTTACAGAAGAATGCAGACTGAGAGGGAAAGAGAAGCGAAGGAATTTAGAGCAAAAGGTGCCGAGATGGCAGTAACAATTACTTCGACTGCTGACAAAGAAGTAACCGTGATATTAGCAGATGCTCAAAAACAATCAGAAATTATGAAGGGAGAAGGTGACGGTGAAAGAAATAAAATCTTTGCAGATGCTTTCGGACAAGACCCTGAATTCTTTTCTTTCTACAGATCAATGCAATCTTATAGTAAAGCGTTTACTGCAGGTGAAACCTCAATGATCTTGTCCCCAGATAGTGAATTTTTTAAATTTTTTGGAAATACAACTCCCGATATTAAACAATAATTTTTAGATGAATGAGCTAGTCATAGCTTTTGGTCTTTTTTTATTTATAGAGGGAATTTTATATGCCTTATTTCCAGCAAAAATGAAAAGTATGCTTAAAAAACTTGAACTTGTTAAAGATAGTCAATTAAGATCAGGTGGACTTATTTTTGCAGTTATAGGTTTTGTGATTATTTATTTTATTAAAAGTTAATATGAAAAAATTAAAATTTATTATTTTAACAATTATATTTTCTTTAAGTTTTTCATTACAATCAAACTCTAGGCCTGTTCCAGCATCATTTGCAGACCTTGCAGAAAAATTAATGCCTTCTGTGGTAAATATTTCTACATCAACTACTGTAGTTACAAACAATAACTCTTTTCCATTTCAATTCCCTCCAGGTTCTCCATTTGAAGATATGTTTAAAGAATTTGGAACACCTCAAGAGAGAAAATCAGCAGCTTTGGGGTCTGGATTTATTATAGATGAGAAGGGAGTAGTGGTTACAAATAATCATGTAATTCAGGATGCTGATGATATTATTGTTAGAGTTAACGGAGACCAAGAATATAAAGCAAAAGTGCTTGGCGCCGATCCTTTGATGGATATAGCAGTGTTACAATTAGATACAGAAGATAAATTTAAACCAGTTGGCTTTGGAGACTCTGATAAAGCAAGAATTGGTGATTGGGTTTTAGCAATTGGAAATCCATTTGGTCTTGGTGGGACAGTAACTGCTGGAATTATTTCAGCAAGGAACAGATCTATTGGGTTATCAAGATATGAAGATTTTATTCAAACAGATGCATCAATAAATTCAGGAAATTCAGGTGGACCTTTATTTGACATGGAAGGAAATGTAATTGGAATTAATACAGCCATCTTAGGAAGAAATGGTTCTATTGGTATAGGATTTTCAATTCCATCCAATAGTGCTCAACAAGTAATTAAACAATTAATTGAGTTTGGTGAAACAAAAAGAGGTTGGCTAGGTGTAAGAATTCAAGATGTAACAAAAGAAATTGCTGAGGTTGAAGAACTAGATAAACCAAGAGGTGCTTTAGTTGCAAGTGTTGCTGAAAATAGTCCTTCTGAAAAAGCAGGAATTCAGGCTGGAGATATTATTTTAGAGTTTAATGGAGTTGAGATTAAACAAATGAAAGAGTTGCCAGCAATTGTTGCAAGAACAGAAGTTGGAAAAAATGTAGATGTAAAAATTTGGAGAAATAAAAAAGAAATAACTAAAAAGGTTTTGTTGGGAAGATTAGAAACCTCTGATGACTTCAAAGTAAGTGAAAATCCAAAACAAGATGAAAATAATTTAGATGAAATTGTAGAGAGTTTAAGAATATCAGTAAGACCTTTAACTAAAGAGGATATAAAAAACCGTAAATTACCAAACCAGACAACAGGATTAGTAATTACTAATATAGCTAATAACAGTCCTTTAGTAAATTCAATTGAGATCAATAGTATTATTATTGAAGCTCAGAAGAAAAAAATTAAATCTGCGGATGATTTAAGAGACATTACTCAAAAAGCAATAAACTCAAATCAAAAAACTATTTTAATTGCAATTTATAACAATCAAAATCAACGAAGATATATTGGCGTTAAATTAGATTAGTAATGGATTTGAAATCCAAGATAATTTTAATTTCAGGACCTACAGCATCTGGAAAATCAAGTTTTGCAATTAAACTTGCAAAAAAAATTAATGGAGAAATTATTAATGCAGATAGTATGCAAGTTTATAAGCAACTTAAAATTTTGTCAGCAAGACCTAGCCCAAAAAATTATCAGTCAATAAAACATCATTTATATGGTTTCCAAGATGCAAAGAAAAGTTTTTCAACCGGTGATTGGCTTAAAATTGCAAATAAAAAAATAATTGAAGTTAAAAATAGAAAAAAAGTTCCAATTCTTGTAGGAGGAACTGGACTTTACTTCAAAGCATTAACTGATGGTTTGGTTCAAATTCCGAAAATTCCAGTAAGGTTTAGAAATAAAATTAGAAATCTAAATAAAAAAATTGGCCAAAATAAATTTTACAAGCAATTATTAAAACTGGATCCTCTTTCAAAAAATAAAATTAATTCAACGGATACCCAAAGATCAATAAGAGCTTTTGAAGTTAAAAAGTTTACAAAGAAATCTCTTCATAAATGGTTTAAAAATACTAAGTCAAACTATTTAGAAGAAGATTTTTTAAAAATTTATATTGATTATCCACGTGATGAGTTGGTTGAAAGAATTCATCAAAGAACCGGAAAAATGATTAAAATGGGTGCCGTGAATGAGGTTAAAAGATTTTTAAAACTAAAAATTAATGAACAAATGACTGCATGTAAAGCTATTGGAATAAATGAAATTCATGAATATTTAGCAAAAGAAAAAAAAATTGATGAAATCAAAGAAAAAATATCAATAAAAACTAGACAATACGCTAAAAGACAAAGCACATGGGCTCGAGGAAACATGAGTGATTGGGTTAAGCTTAAGCCATCTGAGATTAATAATCTTTTAAAAAAAATTTAATTTTTCCATACTTAACCTTGACCAATCAGCACAACTTCAGCTAGATTGCGAAATGCCAAAATTATTAACCGGAGCTGAAATCGTATTTAAGTGTCTTGAAGACCAAAAGGTAAATCATATCTTTGGTTATCCTGGTGGTGCTGTACTGCCAATATATGATGAGTTAAAAAATCATCCATCTATTAAACATATTCTTGTAAGACACGAGCAAGGTGCAGGTCATGCAGCTGAAGGTTATGCAAGATCATCTGGAAAACCTGGTGTTGTTTTAGTTACTTCAGGCCCTGGTGCCACTAACGTCGTTACAGCTTTAACTGATGCATACATGGACTCAGTTCCAATGGTTTGTATTTCTGGTCAAGTTCCAACACACCTTATTGGTACGGATGCATTTCAAGAATGTGACACAACAGGAATTACAAGACCATGCACAAAACATAACTGGTTAGTAAAAGATATCAACGACCTTTCAGATGTTATGCATGAAGCATTTAAAGTTGCAACAACTGGAAGACCAGGTCCTGTATTAATTGATATTCCAAAAGATATTCAATTTGCAAAAGCAAAATATAAAAAACCAAAAAAAGAAAAAAGATTAAATGGCAAATCTCACAGTAAGTTTTCAACTGATGAAATTGACCAATTAATTAATTTAATTAGTAAAGCAAAGAAGCCAATAATTTATAGTGGCGGAGGCGTAATTAATTCAGGACCAAAAGCAAGTGAAGCTCTTAAAAAATTTGTTGTGCTAACAGGATTTCCAATTACTTCAACTTTGCAAGGTCTAGGTGCTTATCCTGGAGACGATAATCAGTTTTTAGGAATGCTAGGAATGCACGGAACTTATGAAGCAAACAATGCAATGCATGACTGTGATTTATTAATAAACATTGGCGCAAGATTTGATGACCGTATTACTGGAAAAATTGATGAGTTCTCTCCTAATTCAAAAAAAGTTCATATTGATATTGATCCATCATCAATTAATAAAATTATTAAAGTAGATCTTGCAATCGTAGGTGATGTAATGAAAGTAATTGATAAAGTAAACAAAACAATTGCTAAAAAGAAAAATGGTAATGGTAAATCAAATAAACCAAATATTGCAAAATGGTGGGAACAAATTCAAAAATGGAGAAGTAAAGACTCTTTAAATTTTATTAACAGTGAAGATAGCATAAAACCTCAACATGCTGTTCAAAGACTTTATGAGTTAACAAAAAATAAAGATACTTATGTAACAACAGAAGTAGGTCAGCATCAAATGTGGGCTGCTCAACATTATAAATTTAACAAACCCAATAGATGGATGACTTCAGGTGGATTAGGAACCATGGGTTATGGATTACCAGCAGCTGTTGGAGTTCAAGTAGCTCATCCAGAAAAATTAGTTATTGATATTGCAGGAGAAGCATCAGTTTTAATGACAATGCAAGAGATGTCCACGGCTGTTCAATACAATTTGCCAATAAAAATATTTATTTTGAATAACCAGTACATGGGAATGGTAAGACAGTGGCAAGAGCTTCTTCATGAAAAGAATTATTCTGAAAGTTATTCAGAAGCATTACCAGATTTTATGAAAATGGCTGATGCTTATGGCTGTAAAGGAATTAAGGCTGATAATCCATTAGAGCTAGATGAAAAAATTCAAGAAATGGTTGACCATAATGGTCCTGTTATTTTTGATTGTCATGTGGATCCAAATGAAAACTGTTTCCCAATGATACCTTCAGGTAAACCTCATAATCAAATGATCTTAGGACCAAACGATCAAGAAGAGAATAAAATAAAAGGAAAAGGCAAAGCCTTAGTTTAATCAAAATGCCAAAATCAAAGTCAGCTTATAGCTCTCCATCTATAAAACAAAAATCAGATACTTATATTTTTGTAGTTTGGGTAGATAATGAAGCGGGTGTTCTTGCAAGAGTGGTTGGCCTGTTTTCTGGCAGAGGTTATAATATTGAGTCTTTGGCAGTAGCAGAAATTGATGCTATCAAAAACATATCCAGAATAACAATTGTAACAACTGGAACACCACAAGTAATTGACCAGATTAGACTGCAATTAACCAAATTAGTTCCTGTACACAAAGTTGCTGAATTTAAAAGAGACGATAAAGACGTGATTTTTAAAGAGATGGCTTTATTTAAAATTGTAGGTAAAAAAAATAAAATTGAGAAATGTTTAAATGCTTGTAAAAAATTTAACCCAGTAGTATTGGATGAAACAAAATCATCTGCAGTTATTCAAATAACAGCACTTAGACGAGAGATTGATAAAATGAACAAAAAATTAAAACCCTTGGGACTTATAAGCACTTCAAGAACAGGGGCTGTTGCAATGACAAGAGGTGCAAAAATTTTTAACTAATTAATAGGAGATAAATTATGAAAATGTTTTATGAAAAAGATGCAGATGTAGATTTAATTAAAAATAAAAAAATTGCGATTTTTGGTTATGGGAGCCAAGGCCACGCTCATGCACTTAATCTAAAGGATAGTGGAGTTAAAGAAATTGTTGTTGCGTTAAGAGAAGGTTCATCAAGTGTTGCTAAGGCTGAATCAAAAGGTTTAAAAGTGATGAATTTATCTGATGCAGCTGCTTGGGCAGATGTTGTTATGATATTAACTCCAGATGAATTACAAGCTGAAATTTATAAAAATCATATTGAACAAAGAGTGAGAGAAGGAACAAGTATTGCTTTTGCTCATGGTTTAAATGTTCACTATGACTTAATTAAAGCAAGAAAAGATTTAGATGTATTTATGGTTGCTCCAAAAGGACCTGGTCATTTAGTAAGAAGCGAATATGAAAAAGGTGGTGGAGTTCCATGTTTGTTTGCTGTTCATCAAGATGGATCTGGTAAAGCAAGAGATTTAGCTCTTTCCTATGCTTCAGCAGTAGGTGGAGGAAGATCAGGTATTATTGAAACTACTTTCAAAGACGAAGTTGAAACAGACTTATTTGGTGAACAAACTGTTTTATGTGGTGGTTTAGTTGAACTAATTAAAAATGGATATGAAACTTTAGTTGAAGCTGGGTATGAACCAGAGATGGCATATTTCGAAACAGTTCATGAAGTTAAATTAATTGTTGATTTGATCTATGAAGGTGGAATTGCAAATATGAATTATTCAATTTCAAATACTGCTGAATATGGTGAGTATCAATCTGGTCCAAGAATTATCAATAAGGAAGAAACAAAGAAAAGAATGAAAGAAGTTTTGGCAGATATTCAATCAGGTAAATTTACCAAAGAGTGGATGGATGAGTGCAAAACTGGTCAAAAAAACTTTTTAGCAACTAGAGCGAAATTGGCTGAACATTCTGTAGAAAAAGTTGGGGCAGAGCTAAGAGCCATGATGCCTTGGATAAGTAAGAAAAAATTAGTTGATAGCGATAAAAATTAATTATTAATAGAATTTTATATCTGTAATAATCTTTTTTTTTCACTTATAATTTTTTTATAAATTTAAAAAAGAGGTTAATTATGAAAGCTAAAAATTTAGTAAGAATATTACTATCATTAGTTCTGGTATTTGGATTTTCTTCAGCATGGGCAAAAACTATCAAATGGTCAATGCAAGGAGACAGTCTTACACTAGATCCACACGCACAAAACGAAGGTCCAACCACTCAAGTATCTAGACAAGTTTATGAAGCTCTTGTTCAAAGAGCAGTAGATATGAAAATTGAACCAGCGTTAGCAAGAAAATGGACAGCTACAGATCCTAATACTTGGATCTTTAATTTAAGAGAAGATGTAAAATTTTCTGATGGTTCTAAAATGACATCAGCTGATGTTGTATTTAGCATATTAAGAGCTAAACAAAGAACATCTGATTTCAAAGAATATATAAGCACAATATCTGATGTTAAAGCGGTTGGGGAATATGCTGTTAAAATTACAACAAGCAAACCTAATCCTATACTTTTAAATCAACTGTCAAACATTTTTATAATGTCTAGAGCTTGGTCTGAAAAAAACTTTGCAATGTCTCCTCAGAATTGGGATGCAGGACAAGAAACTTTTTCAGCAACTAATGCTTTGGGAACGGGTCCATTTAAAATTACTTTGAGAGAACCAAACACAAAAACAGTGTTTAAAAGAAATAAGCATTGGTGGGGTGATATGGAAGATGATGGCATAAAGCAAATTGAGTTACTTCCAATTAAAAATGCCGCAACAAGAGTAGCCGCCTTACTATCTGGTGAGATTGATTTAGTGACTGATGCACCTGTTCAAGATTTAAAAAGAATTGGTTCTTCTTCAGGACATCAAGTTGTAAGTACACCGCAGATGAGAACAATCTTTTTAGGAATGGATCAAGCAGCAGATAAATTAAGAACTGGAAACACTGGTGATAATCCTTTCAAGAAAAAAGAAGTTAGACAAGCTCTTTATCAAGCAATTGACATTGATGCTATCAAGAAAAAAGTAATGAGAGGTCTAAGTGAGCCAGCTGGAATAATTACATTCCCAGGAGTAAATGGTTACACAGCAGAACTTGATAAAAGATTACCTTATGATGTTGATGCAGCAAAAAAACTTTTAGCTAGCGCAGGTTATCCTAACGGGTTCGATGTAGAACTAAGATGTCCAAACGATAGATATGTAAACGATGAAGCAATTTGTACAGCTGTTGTTGGAATGTTAGGTAAAATTGGAGTTAATGTTAACTTGTTTGCTCAAACAAAAAGTAAACACTTCAAAGAGCTAAAAGATGACCAAGGTGATTTTTATATGCTTGGATGGGGTGTACCAACTTTAGACAGTCATTACGTATTTCATTATTTATATGAAACAGGTGCTAGTTGGAACAAAGTTAACTTCAGTAACCCTGATGTAGATGCTGCAATTAGAGTTATGGAAGGTGAAGTTGATTTAGATAAAAGAAACGCTGCAATTGCAAATGCTTGGAAAATTGTAAAAGATGATATTGCTTATCTTCCTTTACACCACCAAGTTATTTCTTGGGCATCTAAAAGTAACGTGAACGTTCCTATCAGACCTAATAACGAACCGTTATTTAGAGCTGCTAGCGTAAATTAAATTAAAATTATTATAAGCCCCTTAAATTTATAAGGGGCTTATAAATTTAAAATCCTCATAAATTGATAAAGTATTTTTTTAAAAGATTATTTCAATCAGCTTTGGTAATGCTAGTTGTTGCCTTTGTTTCTTTCTCTTTATTTAATTTTGTTGGAGACCCAATAAACAACATGGTAGGAGAAGAAACTTCAGATGAAGAAAGAGCTGAATTAAGAGAAACATTGGGTTTAATGGATCCAATTCATGTTCAATTCTCAAGATTTGTAATTAATGCGTCTAAAGGGGAGTTTGGTATTTCTTATCAATTAAGAAGACCTGTGTCTGAACTGATTGTTGAGAGATTACCAGCTACTATTGAGCTTGTTGTAATTTCTGCTTTGATAGCATTAGTAACAGGAACTCTTTTAGGAGTTTATACAGGTATAAATAGAAAGGGTTTTTTAAGTGACTTTGTTTTAGCAATTTCATTGCTTGGAGTGTCACTCCCCACATTTGTAATTGGTATATTATTTATTTACTTATTTGCTGTAATTCTAGGAGTACTTCCTTCTTTTGGTAGAGGAGAAGTTGTTGATATAGGATTTTGGACAACAGGTTTTTTAACAGTTTCAGGTCTTAAAGCTATAATTCTTCCATCAGTTACATTAAGTCTTTTTCAAATGACATATATCATCAGGCTAGTAAGAGCTGAAATGATGGAAATCTTACAAACTGATTATATAAAATTTGCCAGAGCACGTGGAATTAGTGAAGATAGTATTAAATATAAACACGCACTAAAAAATGGTTTGATACCTGTAATAACGATTGCTGGAATTAATATTGGAACTTTAATCGCGTTTTCAATTATTACTGAAACTGTTTTTCAATGGCCTGGAATGGGTTTCTTGTTTATTCAAGCTGTTCAGTTTGTGGATATACCAATTATGTCAGCTTATTTAGTTTTCATCGCATTTGTTTTTGTGATGATAAATTTTATAGTTGATATCCTATATTATTTTATTGATCCAAGAATTAGAGTTAAAGGAGATGCCGCAAGTGGATGATAATTTAAATTTAACAAGATGGGAAAGAATCAAGGATAGTGATATCTATCATAGCTTCATAAAATCTCCGACAGCAATTATATCTTCAGCAATTTTATTTGTTATTTTTTTCTGTTCTTTTTTTATTGAATTTTTAACACCTTACACTCCTTTTGATCCATCATCTTTATCTTTGATGGATGCATTTACACCGCCATCTTGGACAGAAGATGGTTTAGCGCAATTTATTCTAGGAACAGATGGTCAAGGAAGAGATATGTTATCAACCATTTTATACGGATGTAGAATATCTCTTATTGTTGGTTTTGCTGCAATTATATTTAGTCTAGTTC
This sequence comes from Candidatus Pelagibacter sp. HIMB1542, assembly GCF_052047835.1. Classification (NCBI taxonomy): domain Bacteria; kingdom Pseudomonadati; phylum Pseudomonadota; class Alphaproteobacteria; order Candidatus Pelagibacterales; family Candidatus Pelagibacteraceae; genus Candidatus Pelagibacter; species Candidatus Pelagibacter sp. HIMB1542. The sequence continues at coordinate 105,908 of NZ_JBNAJB010000001.1, forward strand.
TTGGTGTTGGTTTAGGATTAACAGCTGGATATTTTGGCGGCAAATATGAAATGGTAGTAATGAGGCTTACAGATGTCCAGTTGACTGTACCAAGTATATTGATGGCACTCTTGGTTGATGGAATAGCAAGAGGATTAATTTCAAGAGAAATGCATGATGAAATGGCCATATATGTTTTAATTTTTGCTATTGGAATTTCCGAATGGCCACAGTTTGCAAGAGTATCTAGGGCAGCAACTTTGGTAGAAAAAAATAAAGACTATGTTTCTGCCTCAACGATAATTGGTGTTTCAAATATAGTAATTATGTTTAAACATATTTTACCAAATATTATGAGACCAGTTTTGGTCATCGGTACAATTGGTCTAGCTCTTGCTATCTTGGCAGAGTCGACTTTAAGTTTTTTGGGTGTTGGGGTTCCACCAACAACTCCTTCTTTAGGTACATTAATAAGATTAGGAAATGATTTTTTATTTTCTGGAGAATGGTGGATTACATTTTTTCCAGCAATTTTTTTGGTGATTTTAGCTTTTTCCATTAATTTATTAGGAGATTGGATGAGAGACACTTTAAATCCAAAATTAAAAAAATGAGTTTTTTAAAAATAAATAATTTAAGTGTTGATTATAAAATGCGTAAAGAGACTGTTTACGCAGCCAAAAATGTAAATATTGAGGTAAACAAAGGTGAAATTTTAGGATTGGTTGGAGAGTCTGGCTCTGGAAAAAGCACTGTTGGAAATGCTATTATTAATTTAATTGATGAACCAGGAAAAGTCTCGAGTGGATCAGTAATTTTGGGAGACTTAAATATTCATGAAAACTCAGAGAGTATAATCAAATATCGAGGTAATAAAATTGGATTAATATTTCAAGACCCACAAACATCTTTAAATCCAATATTAACAGTTGGTGAACAGTTAATTGAAACTATACAAACTCATCTAAATTTAAGCAAAGAGGTAGCAAAAAATAAATCTATTAATTTATTAAAAGAAGTTGGAATTAAGGATGCTGAAAAAAGATTTAATGATTATCCTCATCAGTTTTCAGGAGGAATGAGACAAAGAGTAGTTATTTCTTTGGCCTTATGTTGCGAACCAGAATTACTAATTGCTGATGAACCTACTACTGCTCTAGATGTTTCTATTCAATCACAAATTTTAGATTTAATTAAAAAACTAACAAAAGAAAGAAACTTAGCTGTGATTTTAATTACTCATGATATGGGTGTTATTGCTGAAACTGCCAATCGTGTAGCTGTGATGAAAAGTGGAAATTTAGTTGAAATTGGCGAAACAAAAAAAATATTAACAACTCCTCAACAAAGTTATACTAAAAGTCTTGTAAGTTCGGTTCCACCTACTAACAAGAAAATTTCAAGATTTGTAATAGTAGAAAAAGAAAATAAAAATAAAGAAAATAACATCAAAATTTTGAATAGATGGACTAAAAAAGAAATTACCAATCAAGATTTAGTTCAAGTAAAAAATCTAAATAAAAGTTTTGATGAAAATTTTTTTACAGAAAATTCTAAAAATTCTGTGTTAGCTGTAAATAATGTTTCATTCGAAATAAAAGAAGGTGAGTCATTTGGATTAGTAGGTGAAAGTGGTAGCGGAAAATCAACTATTGCAAAAATGATTGTAAATTTATTTAAACCTTCATCAGGAGATATATTTTTTGATAAAACTTGTATTACAAAGATAAAAAATAGGTCAGAGCTAATGAAATTTAGAAAACAAATACAAATGATTTTTCAAGATCCCTATTCATCATTAAATGGTAGATTAAAAGTAAAAGATATTATTGCTGAGCCTATTACGCTTCACAATCCTTCGATATCTAATTCTGATCTAAATAATTATGTCTATGATTTATTAGACTCTGTTGAAATGTCTAAAAAATCAGCAGATAGATATCCACATGAATTTTCTGGTGGTCAAAGACAAAGAATTTCGATTGCGAGAGCTTTAGCAACTCAGCCAAGACTCTTAGTTTGTGATGAACCCACATCTGCATTAGACGTTAGTATTCAAGCACAAATACTAAATTTGTTAAAAGATCTTCAAGAGCAATTAAATTTAACTATTTTATTTATTAGTCATGACTTACCGGTTGTAAGACAAATGTGTGATAGAATTGGAGTTCTAAAAGATGGTAAGTTATGTGAAGTTTCAAATACTGAGGATTTATTTTTGAACCCTAGCCATGAATACACAAAGGAACTTTTGCACTTGATGCCTAAAATTGAGTCTATTTATAATTAATATTTGTATCACCTAAAATGAATGAAAAAATTAAGCTATTTATACTAATTATTTTGCAATCTCTCTTATAGATTGTATTATAGATTTTCCAAAAATTTTTATTATGAGCTACAAAGATAGAGTATTTATATTTGATACAACTATGCGTGATGGCGAGCAATCACCTGGCGCATCGATGAGTTTAGAAGAAAAAATTCAGATTGCTCGAGTATTTGATGAATTGGGAATTGATATTATCGAAGCAGGTTTTCCTATAGCATCACCAGGAGATTTTGAGGCAGTTTCTGAAGTTAGTAAGATTTTAAAAAATTCTATTCCAGCAGGATTATCTAGACATTCAGTAAAAGATATTGATAGAGCTTATGAAGCACTAAAGCATGCTCCTAGATTTAGAATACATACTTTTATTTCTACAAGTCCATTACATATGAAGCATAAATTAAATATGTCACCTGAAGATGTTTATGAGTCAATTGGTAAACACGTTTCTTATGCAAGAAAATTTACTGATGATGTTGAGTGGTCATGTGAAGATGGGACAAGAACTGATATGGATTATATGTGTAAAACAGTTGAGCTTGCAATTAAAAATGGAGCAACAACAATTAATATTCCTGATACTGTTGGTTATACAATACCATCTGAGTTCACAACAATTATTGAAACGCTCTTAAATAAAGTTCCTAACATTGATAAAGCAATTTTATCTACTCATTGCCATAATGATTTAGGCTTAGCGGTAGCTAATTCTTTAGCTGGCGTTCAAGCAGGTGCAAGACAAATTGAATGTACTATTAATGGTTTAGGTGAGAGAGCAGGTAATGCTGCATTAGAAGAAGTTGTAATGGCAATTAAGACAAGACCAGACTTAATGCCTTACGAAACTGGAATTAACACAACTTTATTAAGCAAGGCATCAAAGATAGTTTCAAATGCTACTGGATTTCCAGTCCAATATAATAAAGCAATTGTTGGAAAAAATGCATTCGCACATGAGGCAGGCATTCATCAAGATGGAATGTTAAAAAATAGACAGACTTATGAAATTATGACCCCAGAGAGTGTTGGAGTTAAACAAACCTCATTAGTAATGGGCAAACATTCTGGACGTCATGCTTTTAAAGATAAATTAAACAGTTTGGGTTATCCAGATTTAACAGATGATGTAGTAGGAAATGCATTTGCAAAGTTTAAGGTTTTAGCAGATAAGAAAAAACATGTTTATGATGAAGATATTATTGCACTAGTCGATGATAGTTTAATTGTTGATAATAAAGTTAGCGCAATTAACTTAAAATCATTAAAAGTATTTGCTGGTACAGGAGAACCTCAAAAAGCAGAGATGACTTTAGATGTATATGGAGATGTAAAACAAGCTGCAGAAACTGGGGATGGACCAGTTGATGCAATATTTAAATGTATAAAAACTCTTTATCCTCATGATGTAAATTTACAGCTTTATCAAGTGCATGCTGTAACTGAAGGCACCGATGCTCAAGCAACCGTAAGTGTAAAAATTGAGGAAAATGGAAAAACTACTGTGGGTCAAGCAGCAGATACTGATACTTTAGTTGCTTCTGCAAATGCTTACATAAATGCTTTAAATAAAATGATAATTAAACGAGATAAAACAGCTCCAATGGAGCAAGAAAGTCAAAAGGTAAGGGGAATATAATGGGATTATTCGATAGTGTTAAAAAAGTTTGGAGCCAAGATATGGCAATTGATCTTGGAACAGCAAATACATTAGTGGTATTAAAAGGAAAAGGTGTTGTTCTTAATGAACCATCTGTTGTTGCAATTGTTGATCAAGGCGGAAAGAAAAATGTTTTAGCTGTTGGTGATGAAGCCAAAACAATGCTTGGAAGAACACCTGGGAACATTAGTGCTATCAGACCTTTAAGAGATGGTGTTATAGCAGACTTTATAGTTACAGAAGAGATGATCAAACACTTTATAAAAAAAGTTCATAAAGGAAGTACTTTTGCCAATCCTAGAATTTTAATTTGTGTACCAACTGGGTCAACACCAGTTGAAAGAAAAGCAATCCAAGACAGCGCATTAGCTGCGGGAGCAAGAAGAGTTCAATTAATTGAAGAACCAATTGCTGCAGCTATTGGAGCTGGACTTCCAATTTCTGAAGCCACAGGGTCAATGATTGTCGATATAGGTGGTGGCACCAGTGAGATAGCAGTCATGTCACTAGGTGGATTGGTTTATTCTAAATCTTTAAGAGTTGCTGGTGATGCAATGGATACAGCAATAGTTAATTATATGAGAAAAGAATATAATTTGCTTATTGGAGATACTACTGCTGAAAAAATTAAAAAGGAAATGGGTACAGCTGTTCCAACAGGAACTAACACTTACCCAGTAAAAGGTAGAGATTTAAGATCAGGTACTCCTAAAGAAGTAAATATTACTGAGGAAGATACTGCTGAGGCACTAAATGATATATTGAAAGAAATGGTTAGTGCAATAAAAGATGCTTTAGAAAATACTCCTCCTGAATTATCCGCTGATCTAGTAGATATGGGTCTTACTTTAACTGGTGGTGGAGCCTTATTAAAAAATATTGATAAAAGATTCTCAAAGGAAACAGGTTTACCAGTACATGTTGCTGATGATCCATTGTCTTGTGTTGCAGTTGGAACTGGTAAAGCTTTGGATCAGGAGGAAACTTTTTCTACTATGTTGTCTGAATATTAAAAGATGGTAAAAGGCAGAGACGACTTTGTAATTGCCTTAAGATCAGTTTTTTTAAAAAAGAAAGATCAACAAAAGTTTTCACTTATAAGCTTAATTATTTTATCTGTTGTTGTAATAATTTTAAGTAATTTTAATTTTAAACCAATTCAACTTGTTAAATTAGGAATTAACGAAGTAATATATAGATCTTCTTATGTTGTATCTGTACCAGAAAATAAAATTGAAGAGGTAATATCTAAAATTAAATCATACCTTGATTTTTATAAAAATCGTCAAAATCAATTAATTAAAATAGAGAATACAGATGAGATTAAAGTATTAAATACTATTTTAACTGCTGAAAATAAAAGACTTAGAGAGCTGATTGATGAAAGCATAAATTCAGAAGATATATTTGCAAGAGTCTTAATTGATAGAGAAAGTCCATATTTAAAATCAATAGTCTTGAATAGAGGGACTAAAGATAATGTAAAGATGGGAATGACAGTAATGGATCGAAATTATTTGGTCGGTCAAATTATTGAGGTAAATTATTCAAATTCAAGAGCTCTACTTCTGTCAGATTTAAATAGCAAAATACCAGTAGTTATTCAGCCTCCATTTCTACAAGCTGTAGCCTCTGGAACTGGTAAGGATCATGGAATTATTGAATACACCAAAGATGAGTACAAAGAAAATCAGATTGAAAATGAGGCTGTTGTATATACTTCTGGTCTTGCTGGTATTTTTAAACCAGGTATTCCAGTTGGTAAAATAACAAATAGTTCAGATCAACTAAGTTTTTTTTCTGATTTTGGACAATTAACTTTTGTAAAGATTGTAGAATTTAAAATAGGGGAGGGTCAATAATGGCTTCATTGAATAAAAGTACATTTTTTAGATCATTCCTTTCTTATTTGCCGATTATTTTTTTATTTTTTTCAGTGTTTAATGAATTTGACTTTAATTATCTAAAGTTAGAATATTTTTCATTCAACTTTATTTTCATTTTAATTTTTTTTTGGACTTTAAGAAATCCGGATTACCTGGGATATTTCTCAATTTTCTTAGCAGGAATTGTTAACGACGTAGTAATTGGTATCCCAATTGGAATAAGCAGTTTTTGTTACTTACTAATTTGTACCATTACCTCATATATTAGACAAATTACACTAAGTCCAAAATTTATAAATGATTGGCTTTCATTTATTGTTGCTGTTTTGCTTATTAATTCAATTCAAGTAATAATTTTAGATTTAGTATTTTTATATCAGGTAGATTATATGGACTACTTAATAAATTCTGGTTTTACTTTTTTATTTTACCCATTATTTTTTATTTTATTCAACATTTTAAATAGCAAAATTTCAAATAAACAGAATGATTAGTGGTAATTCAGGTATTAGAAAAACAGACGTAATTAATAGACGGATGTTTATTATTGGTGCTGCAAAAATAATTATATTTACAGGAATTATAGCTAGACTTTTTTCTCTGCAAGTTAATGAAAATAAAAAATACCTTACTCTTTCAGATAAAAATAGAATTAGAGAGTGGAAGTTGCCACCAATAAGAGGTGATATAGTGGATTATTTTGGCAATGTCATAGCCGGAAATTTAAAAGTATACCAACTTCATATAATTCCTGAACAAGTTGAAAACTTCAATTATTTGTTAACTCGATTAAAAACTCTACTTAACTTGAGTGATAAAAAAATAGAAAAAATTGTAAAATCAAAAAATAAATTAAAACCTTGGGAAAGTATTATTGTTTCTGAAAATTTATCTTGGAGTGATTTTTTAAAAATAAATAATTATTTGTATGACTTAGTTGGTGTTAAACCAGTTATGACCATTTCAAGAAATTACCCTTTTAGCGAAACTTATACTCATATTCTAGGATATGTCAGTCAACCTAATGAAGAAGAGATTTTGGCTAATGAAACAGTTCAAGAAAGATTTGTTCCAGGTATGAAAATTGGAAAATTAGGTCTAGAAAAAACTTTAGAAAATTACTTGATTGGTACAAATGCCATCCAAAGGTATGAAGTAAATGCTTATGGAAAAAGGATTAATCAACTTGAGCATCAAAAAGGAAAACAAGGTTTAAGAGTAAGATTAACTGTTGATACTGAGGTTCAAAAAGCTTGTGGAAAACTTTTAAATGAACGAGCTGGATCTATAAGTGTGATGGATATTTATACGGGTGATATCATAGCAATGTACTCTTCTCCTTCTTATGACCCAAACAAATTTTTATTTGGAATAAGTAATGATGATTGGTCATTAATTAGAAATAATCCATTAAAACCACTAGTAAATAAGACACTTGCAGGACTTTATTCTCCGGGATCTACAATAAAACCAATTGTAGCTTTATCTGCTTTAGAAAACAAAATTGTTAGTCCAAGTTTTAAAGTTAAATGCACTGGCAAGATGGAGCTCTATGGACAGACTTTTCACTGTTGGAAAGAAAAAGGTCATGGATTTGTAAGTTTAAAAAATGCAATGAAACAATCATGTGATACTTATTTTTATGAAGTTTCAAGATTACTAGGAGTAGATCGATTAAATATTACAGCTGAAAAATTTGGACTTGGTAAAAAAGTGTTAGGAGATTATTTTGATTTTGAGAAACCAGGTTTGTTTCCAAACACTAAATGGAAAAAAAATAATCTTGGAAAAGGATGGGTGCTTGGAGAAACATTAATAACTGGAATAGGTCAAGGTTATACGCAAACAACTCCACTTCAATTATGCCTTATGACAGCTCAGATTGCTAATGGAGGTTACTCTATAAAACCAAGAATAATAGTTGATAATAATACTGTTTCTTTCGAAGAAGCTAAAAATAAATTTGAAGAAGAGTCTTTATTTTCTGAAAAAAAAAAATTATTTGAGAATCCCAAAAATATAAAAATTGTTCAAGAGGCCATGTTTAGTTCAACTAATGAATTATACGGCACATCATATAAATCTAGAATAGATGATCCAAAATATCAATTTGCTGGCAAAACTGGAACTGCGCAAGTTAAGAGAATTAGCATGCGAGAAAGAGAACTTGACCTTAAAATTGAGCAAATCCCTTATAAAGACCGAGATCACGCATTATTTGTTGCTTATGGTCCTTATATTAATCCAAGATATGCATTAAGTATTATAGTTGAGCATGGTGGCTCAGGAAGTAAAACTGCAGCACCAATTGCAAAAGAATTGTTCAAATTAATAATTGATAGAAACGATTTAAGAAATAAACAAAAAAATTTTGAGGAAATAGAAATTTGATGTTTCAACACGATAGATTAAATAACGAACTTACTTTCTGGCAAAAGGTTAAAGAGTTAGATTATGTTTTACTGATAAGTATATTTTTACTTTCAATATTAAGTTTATTTGTGATGTATTCAACAGATGGAGGAGAAATTCTATTTCATACAAAAAGTCATTTTAGTAAAATAGTAGTTTTTTTCCCTTTAATGATATTAATTGCGTTTTTTAATATTAGATGGTGGCACAACTTATCATACTTGTTTTATATAGCTGTAATTCTTCTACTAATTTATGTTTCTTTTTTTGGAATAAAATCATCAGGCTCAAGAAGATGGATGGATTTATATTTATTTAATTTACAGCCATCCGAGTTAATGAAAATAGCAATTATACTTTGCTTAGCAAAATATTATCACAGGGTTAAAATTGAAAATGTAAACTCAGTTACAAGTATCATGAAAGTTATTACTATAATTTTAATACCAATTATTATGGTGCTCTCTCAACCAGATTTAGGAACTTCAATTCTCATTGCATCAAGTGGACTAATTGTTTTATGGTTGGGAGGCGTTAAGATAAAATATTTTATTTATTCTTTTATAGTTTTTTTAATATCACTACCTTTTGTAATTTCTTTCTTAAAGCCTTATCAAAAATTGAGAATATTGACTTTTTTAGACCCTGATAGAGATCCATTGGGCGCTGGTTATCAAATAATTCAGTCAAAAATAGCAATAGGTTCTGGTGGCTTAGAGGGTAAAGGTTTTTTAAAAGGCACACAAAGTTATTTGGATTTTTTACCTGAAAAACATACTGATTTTATATTCACTTTGTTTTCTGAAGAGTTTGGATTTATAGGATCAGTAGGATTATTAATTTTGTATTCAATTATTATTATCAGAATTTTGAGAATAGGTGCTATCTCAAGAAGCAATTTTTCAAGGTTATTCTGTTTTGGATTTGCTTTTGCAATATTCATTTACATTGTTGTAAATCTTTCAATGGTTTTAGGTTTATTGCCAATTGTTGGTTCTCCATTACCGATAATGTCCTATGGGGGTTCCTCTATGTTAGCAACTATGATCGGATTTGGTATTGTTCTTAGCGCCAAGATAAATCACAAACAGATGATTGCTTAAAATATTTAATTTAATTAAGCATAATTTGTCACTATGAAACTTTAATTTTTTAATTGTATAACGTCTTTATGAATAAGAACATTAAGGTTGGAATAGTTGGTGCAGGTATCCAAGGTGTTTCAAATGCATTGTTCCTTCAAAAAAAGGGATTTAATGTAACAATATTTGATAGAGATAATCCTGGAAGCCAAGCAGCCTCGTATGGAAATGCAGGACATTTCTCGCCTTATGCTTCACTTTCTTTAAATAGAACTGATGTCTTAGCGGATGTTCCGGCTATGTTATTAAGTTCAACAGGTCCTCTAGCTTTAAAATGGAATTATGTTCCAAAAATGATTCCATGGTTCATGAAATTTATCATGAACACCACAAAAACTAAGATGATGCACACAGCAAAAAATATGCATCAAATTTTAGATTTAGCTCTACCGGCGTATGATGAATTATTTGATGAAATAGATCTTGAAGGATTAGTGGAAAACAAAGGAATACTTTATATCTGGAATGATCAAGATTTAAAAAGTAGGGAATTAGAAATTAGAGTTAGAGATGAATTGGGAGTAAAGCAGCAACTAGTTAATAAAGCTGAAATTCATGATTTAGAACCCCATATTAAACCTTTCTATCATGCTGGAGTTTACTATCCTTATGCAAGACATGCTCGAAATCCAAAAAGAATCCTTTTAAAATTATTTGATCTATTTTTACAAAAAGGTGGAAAGTTTAACAAAGTAAATATTAAAGATATAAAATTTGATGATGAAAAACCTATTTTTAAAACTGAAACACAAAGTTATGTTTTTGATAAAGCAGTAATTGCTTGTGGCGCTTTTTCTAAAAAATTGACTGACAATTTAGATGAACAAATTCCTCTAGATACTGAAAGAGGATATCATGTTCATTTTAAAAACTGTGATCATTTATTAAGCCGACCAGTAATATTTTCAAACCGTGGTTTTGGAATTACACCAATGGAACAAGGATTAAGAGTAGTGGGTACAGTTGAATTTGGTGGATTAGAAAATCCTTTGTCAAAATCTAGAGTTAAAAATTTAATTAATAATGCAAAATATATGCTTGGTGATTTACCCGAGCATGAGGATGAGTGGTTAGGATTTAGACCAACTTTACCAGACTTTTTACCTGTCATGGGGCCATCAAAAAATTATAAAAATGTTTATTATTGTTTTGGACATCATCATTTAGGATGGACTTTAGGCCCAATTTCTGGAAAGATTGTTTCAGGAATGATTGCGAACGAAAATACAAACTTAGATTTAAAACCTTACAGTTCGTTAAGATTTAGTTAAGTGGGTCAGAACGCCAAAGCATATTTAATGTTGGTTTGTGCAACATTATTTTGGGCAGGCAATTTTACAATTGCGAAGTTTGCATACTTGCAAAACATACCACCAAATACTCTTTCATTTTTAAGATGGTGTCTTGTATGGATAATTTTATTTCCCTTTACGTATCAGGAAATATTTAAATTAAAGTATAAAATTAAAGAAAATTTATATTTATTTTTTATCCTTGGTTTTACCAGTGTTTGTATATTTACTTCATTTACTTATAATGCTTTAAATCATACCCAGGTAATCAATGCATCTCTTTTTAATACTGCAATACCAGTTACAATAATTTTAGTTTGTTTTTTGTTAAAAATTGAAAAAACAAATATTTTTCAATTATCAGGCCTGTTTATTTCTGTATTAGGTATTTTAGCTATTATCACACGATTGGATCTTAATATTTTGCTTTCTTTAAATTTTAATAAAGGAGATTTATTTATGATAGGTGCGATAATTGCATGGGGAGTTTATTCAGCATATTTAAGAAAAAGAAATTTTGATGTTTCTTTACTTGCCCTTGTACAAATCATATGCACGTTTGGCCTAATATTTCTTTTGCCTTTATTTTTTATCGATATAATTCAAGATAAAGTTGTAGAGATAAATAGTAACTTTTTTTATATTTTATTTTATATTGCTTTGTTTCCAAGTATTGGCTCTTACTATTGTTGGGCAGGTGCTGTGGCGATTATTGGAGCCAATCGGGCAGGAATTTTTTTATCATTAATTCCTTTATTCAGTACAATTTTTGCAATCATACTTTTTAATGAAAAATTTTTATTTTTTCATTTAATTGGGTCTATTTTAATTATATTAGGTCTATTTTTATCAAACAAAAAAATTAAAAATGCTTAAAGTAGCTATATTAGATGATTACCAAAATGTTGCTCAACAATTTGTTGATTTAGAAAAATTATCTGGAAAATATGAATTTAAAATTTTCAGTGAACCTTTCGTAGATGAGGCAGATGCTATTGATCAATTAGCTGATTTTGAGGCTCTTTTGATAATGAGGGAAAGAACCCCAATTACAAAAAATCTAATTGATAATTTAAGTGATTTAAAATTTGTTATCACGAGTGGATTAAGAAATAGATCTATAGACCTAGAAGCTGCTAAAAAAAGAAAAATTATAGTTTGTGGGACAGATATTAATATCAATCCTACTCCTGAACTAACTTGGGCATTAATTCTTGGCTTAGCTAGAAATTTTAAAGAAGAGTTTGATAATATGTATCAAGGATACTGGCAAACTACTATTGGTGTTGAGCTAAAAGGAAAAATATTAGGATTAATTGGATTGGGAAGAGTAGGAAGTGAAGTTGCAAAAATTGGAAAAGCTTTTGGAATGCAAGTTATGGCTTGGAGTGAAAATTTAAGTTTAGATAAATGCAAAGAGCTAGATGTCTTGCCATGTAGCAAAGATGATTTGATTAAGAACTCAGATGTTTTATCTATTCATGTGCAAGGTGGAGAGAGATATAAAGATTGCATAACATTAAAAGAGTTAGACAATATGAAGAAGACAGCTTTTTTAATTAATACTTCGAGAGGTCCAATAGTTAATGAAGATGATTTAATTATAGCATTATCAACTAATGTAATTGCTGGAGCTGGAATCGATGTTTATGAAAAAGAACCTTTGCCTGAAAATAATAAATTAAGATTTTTACCTAACGCTTTGTTAACTCCACATATAGGATATGTAACAGCAGAAAATTACAGTATTTTTTACAATCAAATGATTGAGGGATTAGAGGCTTGTGTTAATGGAAAGCCAATTAGAGTTTTAGAGTAACCATGGAGTTACCAGTTGTAAATCACGAAGATTATTTTGCAAAAATTGGAGATGATCATAAATTTCCAATAAATAAATTTAGTGAACTTGCAAATTATTTAATTAAAAAAAATTTAGTCAAAAAGTTTCACAAACCTTATCCATGCTCATCTGAAACATTAAAGTTTGCTCACTCTGAAAAATATATAAATGATATCAAAAATAAAACTTTAGATAAAGATGGTGTTAAAAAAATAGGTTTTCCTTTGGTAGATAGTGTTGTTAAGAGATCTTTGGTTGCAACAGGGGGTACTGTGTTGGCATCAAAACTTTCAATTAATTATGGAATTTCTTGTAATACGGCTGGAGGGAGTCACCACGCAAATTACAATGGTGGTGCTGGTTACTGTGTATTTAATGATGTAGCAGTTGCAGCTCATTATTTGCTTAACAGGGGTCTGGCCAATAGAATTTTAATTGTAGATCTTGATGTTCATCAAGGAAATGGCAATTCAGATATTTTTAAAGAAAATAGAAACGTTTTTACATTTAGCATGCATTCAAAAACTAATTATCCTGCAAAAAAATCTATTAGTGATTTAGATGTAGAGTTAGAAGACAACACAGAAGATGATACTTACATCAAAACTTTAAAGCACTATTTAACAGAGTTAAATCAAGAAAATTTTGATTTTGTATTTTATATCGCAGGAGTAGATATTCATTTTAATGATCGATTAGGAAAATTAAATATTTCTGATCAAGGTGTAAAGTTGAGAGATGAGCTTGTTGTAGAAAATTTTTATTCAAAAAGAATACCTTTTTGTGGAGTTTTAGGAGGAGGATACAATAAAGATTTTGAAAAATTAGTGGAATTGCACTCTTTGTTGCATCAAACTTGTGCTAAGTATATTTGAATATGACAAAAAAAATTAACCCCAACCTAACCGCTGAACAGAAATTAATTTTATTTGAGGAAGGCACAGAACTTGCTGGATCAAGTGAACTTAATCATGAAAAAAGAGAAGGAAGTTTTCATTGTGCAAATTGTGGTGAGAAGTTATTTGACTCAAATACTAAATATGAAAGTGGATCTGGTTGGCCATCTTTTTATGAATCTTTACCAGATGTTTTTGAAACAAAAACAGATTATCATTTAGGTTATGGAAGAACAGAGTATCATTGTAAAAAATGTGGTGGTCACCATGGACATATATTCGATGATGGTCCAGAGCCAACTGGAAAAAGATATTGCAATAATGGTGTCTGTTTAGTTTTTAAACCAAAAGCTTAAAAATAATTTTAATTTTTTAACAAATCTTGAAGTTTATTTTCTTTTTCTAGGGCCCTTACTTCATCATAGCCACCTATATGCTGCTCATCAAAAAAAATTTGTGGAATTGTTCTTTTTCCATTTGCTTTTTTAATCATTTCATCCATTGCACCTTCAACTTTTGAAATATCAATTTCATTATATGGAGCATTGTTTCTTGTTAATAATCTTTTTGCAGCCTCACAATAGTTACATAGGGGGCCAGTATACATGGTAATTTTTTTCATAACTTATAGATAGTCACCTTTTTTAATTTTACTAGTGATTTCTTTTCTAGAATATTCAAATTTTTTTCTATGTTTGATACTTTTTTGATTTACTCTTTTTCTCCACAATCTAAATGATGATGGTTTTAAAGATCTTCTCATAATTTTAATTACATCAGATTCTCGCTTCCCCGTTTTTTTCTCAATTTCCTCAAAAGTAATTCTGTCTGCCCATGCCGCCCAAATTACCCAGTCTGGGTCATCAATACTGGGTTCAGGATTTTTAACTTTAGTTACTGGGGTGTAGCCTTTTTTTTTCATAAATCCTTTATATTTGAAAAAAAAATTTAATGCATTTTTTTTACCCTCTGATATTATGATTTAGATAGTCCTTCTTAGCCATCTTTAGCTCCCGGTTTTTAAGGACTATCTTCTCTAAAAATATGCTTCCTTTAGAATTCATACTTTATTTACAGATTATCATTTTTTTATTCATTACTCCCGGCACTCCTAGAATAGTTATAATTTCTTACTCAATGAATTATGGTGTTGGGAAATGTGTTTGGTCAGCGCTTGGAGATGTTACTGCAAATTTAATTCAAGCTACTTTGGTAATTTTTGTAATAGGTTCTTTTTTTTCAGAAAATTCATTAATTCTTAATATTTTTAAATGGATTGGAGTTCTTTACATTTTATATCTTGCTTATGATATTTATAAGTCTCGTCCAAAAAATTTAAAAGATAAGGAAGAAGTCTCAAAAAGTAATTTATCTTTTTTTAGAGATGGATTTTTAGTTGCAGGAACCAGTCCTAAAGCTTGGATGTTTTTTCCTTTTATATTTCCACAATTTATTGATTTTAGTTCCAATCTTTTAGCTCAATTTACAATTTTAATTACAACTTACATTGTATTAGATTTTTTATCCTTGATTGGTTATGCAATACTTGCACAAAAATTGATTAAATGGATTACTGCAAATCCGAAAACTATTAATACAATTTCAGCGAGTGTTTTAGTCATTATTGCTGGAATTATTGTTATTACACAACAGTATTAAACTCATACTAGGTCTTTATTCCCACTTGCATTGTGTGAAAATTGTTTATTTAATTGATTATTAATTAATTAAAGGGGAAATAAAATGAAGTTAAATAAAATAATTTTAAGTTTTGTTTCTGCATTAGTAATTTTATTTTCAACTTCTATTGCATCTTTTGCAAAGGTAGTTGGTGACAAAATTATTTTAGGTGCTGCAATTTCCTTAACTGGTAAGTACTCATCAAATGGTGTTCATACTCAAAATGGTTATAACATGGCCGTTGACAGAATTAATAGCATGGGTGGTGTAAAAGTTGGTGGAAAAACTTATAAGTTTGACATTATCTATTACGATGATGAATCAAACCCTAAGAGAGCTGCACAGCTTGCAGAAAGATTAATTTCACAAGATGGTGTTGAATTTATGCTTGGCCCATACAGTTCAGGTCTTACAAAAGCTATTGCACCTGTAACTGAAAAATATGGTGTTCCAATGGTAGAGGCGAATGGTGCTTCTAGATCTTTGTTTACCAAAGGTTACAAATATCTATTTGCAGTATTAGCTCCGGCAAACTTATATCTTGATGTAGCAATTGAAACAGCAGTTGAGCTAAATGGTGGAAAACCAGTAAGAATTGCTCAAGCATTTGAACAAGATGCTTTTTCACAAGATGTTAGATTAGGTATTTTAGATGCTGCAGAAAGAACTGGATCTAAAATCATCATCGATGACAAACTGCCTAAAGAGTTAAATGATATGGCTGCAACTTTGGTTAAAGTTAAACAAATGAAGCCAGATGTTTTGGTTGTATCAGGTCATACTAAAGGTGCATTGACTGCAGTAAGACAAATTGCTGAAATGAAGGTTGATGTTCCGATGTTGGCTATGACTCACTGTGATGCAGCGAAATTATCAAAACAACATGGTGCTAATTCTCAGTATGCACTATGTGCTTCTCAATGGCATAAATCTCTAACTTATAAAGATGATTTCTTTAAAGATGGAATGACTTATGCTGCAGACTTTGAGAAAGAGTTTGGATATGATCCACCATACCAATCTGCTGAGTCTTCAGCTGCGTTATTGGTGTTCAAAGATGCATTTGAAAGAGCCAATTCTTTTGATCAAAAGAAAGTAAGAGATGCTCTTGCAGATACTAATATGCAAACATTCTATGGAAATATTAAATTTGCACCTGGCGGTCAGAACGTTGATAAGCCAATGGTACTTTTCCAAGTAATGTGTGATGATGCTGGTAAGTGTGAAAACAAAGTTGTTGCTCCATTAAAATGGGCATCTGCTAAATTAATTCACCCAATGCCTAAGTGGTCTGAAAGATAATAATTAAAAATTGAGCCCCCTGGTAATAGGGGGCTTTTTTTTATATAAACCAAAAAAGATTTTATGGATTTTCTTGTATTTCAATACCCAATGATAACTGTTCAAGCTTGCTTGGATGGTATTCTTTTAGGAGTATTGTTCGCATTAATTGCTTATGGAATGGCACTTCAATGGGGTGTTATGAATATAATTAATATTGCTCAAGGAGATCTTGTTATATTAGGAGGATACATTGCGTACTTTATGTATCTTTACGGTATTCATCCAGCATGGGGAGTAATTGTTGCTCCAATTATAATGTATTTCGTAGGTATTGCGATTTATAAACTGGTTATAAATAAAGTAGTCGATAGAGATTTATTTATCTCAATTTTAGCTACATTTGGAATAAGTATTTTATTCATGCAATTAATGAACTTTGCATTTGGTGCAGATGTTGTACTTGCAAATTCACATTATGGTACAACAATGTTGTTTGATAATAATGTTGTTCTTCCTAATTCAAAAATATTTTCAGCATTTATCAGTATTTTATTTGCAGTTTGCTTAGTGATTTATATGAAAAAATCTAAGCTTGGACGAGCAATTAGAGCAACTGCTCAAAATGCACGTGCTGCAAAAATTTTAGGTGTAGATACTGAAAAAGTATACGCAGCAACTTTTGGAATTAATGCTGCTTTATGTGGTGTAGCTGGAGCTTTAATCTCTATAACATTCACTATTCACCCTTATATGGGATTACCTTATACGATTAGATCTTTTATGATTGTAATTGTTGCTGGTTTAGGAAATTTACCAGGTGTTGCAATGTCAGGTATGGGATTAGGAGTTTTTGAGGAATTTGCAGATTATATTTTAGGAACAGAATTTAGAATTGGATCAGTATTTTTATTACTAGTCTTAATTTTAGTTTATCGAAGATTTAAACTTTCAAGAAAGAGAGAGTACTTAAAATGAGAAAAGTTAAAATCAATGATAATCAAGGTCAAACAGTTGAAGTTGACATAGATAAATTTAAAAAACACTTAGATGAATATCATTCATCAGGCTCAAGTGTACATGATGAAGATGGTTATTATTTTACAGTAGATCAAAATTTCAGAGAAAAAATTAATAGTCTATATGAACAAAAATAATTTAATACTTTATATAGGAATTTTAATATTTGGTTTAGCAGCACCATTTATATTTCCAGCATTTAAAGTACAATTATCAATTCTTTGCATTCTAATTGTTCTTGCAACTACTTGGAATATCCAAGGAGGGGAGATGGGATACAACACATTTGGAAATATTTTGTTCTATGGACTGGGTATGTATTTGTGTGCTTCAGTTCAAGTTGGAATGTTTTTTCCATTAGCAGAGTGGACAGAAAGTGGTGGTGAAAAAACATTTGTACATACTCCTACCCAATTTTTCCAAGGTATGGCAATGGGACTTGTTGTTGCCGCAGTGGTTCCAACTATTGTTGCTGGTTTAATTGGTTATGCAATATTAGGATTGAGAGGCCACTATTTTGCTATTTGTACTCTAGGATTAGGAGTAGCTGCTGGTGAAATTTCTGGAGGAATTGAAATTATTGGAGCAGGACAAGGTTTTACAACTCCACCATTTCCTAATGTAGGAGGCTTAGAAGCTAGAGGAGAATTCTTTTACTTTTTAAGTTTTATAGTTTTAGTTTTGACATTTATAACTGTGAAAGCGATTTACTCTACTAGATTTAAGTTAATCCTTAATGCAATCAGAGACAATGAAGACAAGGCTGAAGCTATGGGAATTGCAACAATGAAATATAAAATTATTGGTTGGATGATTTCTGCATTTTTCTGTGGTCTTGCAGGAGGGATAATGGGTGGGCTAGTTGGATATATCGACTCAACAGATGTTGCTTTTGATGGAAGAGAAATGGGAGTGTTCATGGTTTTAATGGCAATATTAGGTGGTAAAGGAACTCTTTGGGGACCAGTTATCGGTGCAACAATATTCCATATTTTTAAAGAAGGATTTTGGACATTCTTCCTAGGCTGGCAGTATGTAGCCTTGGGCGTATTAATTGTGGTGATCGTAATTTATTTCCCTGAGGGATTAATGGGATGGTTAAGAGAAAAATATCCTCACAGATTTGGAGAGGTAGTTGATGAGGCTGATCGAAAGGCTCAGGTAGAGATAAAATGAGTATTTTAGAAGTTAATAACGTTAGTAAATCTTTTGGAGGAGTAAAAGCTAATGTTGATATCTCCATGTCAGTTGAAAAAGGTAAAATAGTTGGATTAATTGGCCCAAATGGATCAGGAAAAACAACTTTATTTAATTCAATTGTAGGCACTTATCCAATAGACCAGGGTTCAATTAAATTTAATGGAAAAGAAGTTTCTGAACTTCCTGTTCCCGTAATAGCAAAGCTAGGTTTATTAAGAACATTTCAACAAACAAGAATATATGGAAAACTGAACTGCATTGATAATATGCTAATTAGCCATAAGGGTAGTGATGAAAATATATTAAAACTGTTTTCAAAAATACCTCAAGAGCTTACAGAAAAAGCAGAAAATTTACTAAATTTTGTTGGTTTATATCAAAAGAGAAAACTTAGAGCAGGTGATTTATCTTTTGGACAACAAAAACTTTTAGAACTTGCTATGGCATTAATGAATGAACCAGAAATGCTTTTACTAGATGAACCAACAGCAGGAATAAATCCAACTTTAATCAATGGAATTATTGATAGATTGATAAAAGTAAATCAAGATTTTGGTATCACTCTTTTAGTTATTGAACACAATATGAGAGTGATAATGCAATTAGCGGAGAATATATTTTGTTTAGCTCACGGTAAAATGTTAGCAAATGGTTCACCAGATGAAATTAAAAACGATAAGCGTGTTATCGATGCATACCTAGGAGCCCAATAATGTCAAATCAATATGAAGTTTTAGGAAAAGCTCCAACACCAGAAGATTTAAAAAAACTATCTCCAAATGAAATACATCTGACAATTAAAAATTTAAATGCTGGGTATGGTAAAATGGAAATTTTACATAATTTTGATTTATTCGTGAACAAAGCACAATCATTGTGTTTGATTGGACCAAACGGAGCTGGTAAATCTACAATTCTTCACTCAATTTATGGATTTACAAACATCTTTTCGGGTCAAATTGAAATAGAAGGAAAAGAAATTACAAATCTTTCACCAGCTGAAAAATTAAAATCAGTTGGAATTGCATATATCTTACAAGACAATTCTGTATTCCCAGATATGACAGTTGAAGAAAACTTATTAATGGGTGGATATATTAAAGATAAAACCGAAGAGTCTTTTGAAGAAGCTGAAAGAATTTTAGAAAAATACGAGAGATTAAGAAATAGAAGAAATCAGCCTGCTAAAGTTTTATCAGGTGGTGAAAGAAGATTGTTAGAAATCTCTAGAGCTTTAGTTATGAAACCATCCGTTCTATTAGTTGATGAACCTTCAATTGGTTTAGAACCAAGATATATTGACATGGTTTTTGAAATTTTGAGAGATCTTCAACAAAATGAAAAGAAAACTATTATATTAGTTGAACAAAATGCCAAAAAAGGACTAGAATTTGCAGACATTGGATATGTATTAGTATCTGGACAAACTGCAATTGCTGGCAAAGGGGATGAGTTATTGCAAAACCCTGATGTTGGTAGACTATTCCTTGGTGGTTAATGATAAATAAAGATTTCTTTTTTAAAGGCTATAAATCAATACTAGCTCACGATAGCCCAGCAATAGCTTTAGGTTGTTGTTTTATTGCTATAGGAGCTCTTTTAAAAAATCTTGGCTTCAATATTCAAGAAAGCATTTTTTCTACCATGCTGACTTATGCATTGCCAGGATCTCTAGTTATGGCAGAGTCTTTATTGGTTGGCGCTTCTTTGTTAAATATTTTTTTAGCAGTTTGGTTTGTTAATGCTCGTTTATATCCAATGGCTGTTTCTTTGTTTCCATTAATGATGCATGAAGATCAACCAAAGTGGAAATATTATTTTTCATGCCATTTCATAGCTGTATCAGCTTGGTTGATTATGAAGAGTAATTATAAGACTATTCCAGAAAAATATAGAATTGATTATTGGATAGGGATTGGATGCGCTACTTGGAGTGTTGCTGTAATTGGGACTTTAATAGGTTTTTATTTTTCAGAATATTTAAACAAAGAAATGATGATGGGTTTAGCTATTTTAAATCCTGTATATTTTTTATGCATGATGGTAGGAGCGTCAAAAACAAGACAAGTAACTTTATCAGTTTTACTTGGAATTATTTTGGGGCCTGTTTTTTATTTTTTTTCACCTGAATGGTCTATTTTATTAGGTGGAGTAGTTGGCGGCACTATTGCTTACTTAATAGGAGAAAAAAATGTCAACTAGTATCGTTTTAGCAATTTTGGTGACATCCCTTGCAACTTTTTTATCCAGATTTCTTGGAGCAATAAGCTCAGAAGGTATAAAAGAAACTTCTAAGATGTTTAAATGGTTTAATTGTTTAGCTTATGCAACTTTGGCAGCCCTAATTGCAAGAACAATAATTTTTCCAGTTGGTGTAATGGATGACTCAAGCTACTTAGTAAGATTTGTTGTTGTTGTACTATCCTTAACTGTTTTTTTTATTTCTAAAAAAAATTATGTTTATCCCACAATTTTCTCTGCCATAAGTATGGCAATATTAGTTAATTATTTCTAAATAAAATTGATTTATTAAAAAACTTAACCTAAGGTTTCTTATGGAAAAAATACCTGGTTTAGAAATTCAAGAACATGATAAATCAAAAAGAATTTTGAATATTAAAATTACTGATGAGATTATTAAGAAATTAGTTTTTCCATTTAATAAATTCGACTTAACAGCTTTAGAACTAAAGCCTTTTACAAGGTTTACAATAGCAAAAAGTTTAGATGATTTAACAGAAAATAAACTTAGTAAACTAATGAACTCAATAATTAGAGATCGTTCAACTGGTTGTTTTATAATTGGACCAAAAAATATTTCACCAAAAATTAATGATAAATTCTTAGTAAAATTATCAACAGCTATTGCCTATTTAATTGGAAATCCTAACCATGATTCAATGGCAGGAAAATACTATGCTCGTTTTCATGTTAAACATGAAGACGCGAGTGACTCTTATTTAAGAAAAGCTTACCGTAATATGGATCTTCATACAGATGGAACTTATGTTAAAGAAATTACAGACTGGTTAATTATGACAAAGTTAGAAGAAGAAAACGTAGAGGGTGGAGAGACCGCGATGTTGCATTTAGATGATTGGGAACATTGCAAAGAACTATCAAATGATCCTGTAGGTAAACAAGATTTTTTTTGGAGCTCACCTAAGAGTAAAAATGTAGATTATAAAGTTGAGCATCCCGTTTTTTCTTCAGATGATAAAGGAAGACCACATATTTCATATATTGACCAATTTCCTGAACCAAAAAACATGGAACAAGGCAATTTTTTACAGAGATTATCTGACGCTCTGGAAGGAAGTGAAAATAAAGTAATTACAAAGTTACCGGTTGGTTGCTCTATAATTGCAAATAATTATTTTTGGCTTCATGGAAGAAAACCTTTCAAAGAAAATAAAGAATTAAGCAGAGAATTGTTGAGAATTAGAGGATCTTTTTTTGTTAATTAATTCAATATAATCAATATAAAGTAACCAAAATATTATGATTTTAGGTTTTATTGGTACGGGTAAAATTGCATCTTCAGTAATAACTGGAATATGTAAATCCAGCCTTAAATATAAAAAAATAATAATTTCTCCAAGGAATAAACAGATTGCCAAAAGTTTAAAAAAAAAGTTCAAAAAAATAGTTATTGCTAAAGATAATCAACAAATTGTTGATCAATCTAATTGGGTATTTTTATCTATTACACCTACGGTGGGAGAGAAGATAATTAAAGATTTAAAATTTAAGTCTAGTCAAACAATTGTTAGCTTTATATCTACAATTACTCTATCACAGTTAAAAAAAGCCATTAAAGTAAAAGCAAAAATAGTGAGAGCAATTCCTTTGCCACCAATATCATTAAAGAAAGGACCAGTTCCAATATGTCCACCAAATTCAAAAGTAAAAGCTTTTTTTAATCATTTAGGAACTACTGTAGAAATTAAAAATGAAAAATCTTCAATAAACTTTTGGTCTACTTCTGGAATGATGGCACCTTTTTATGAAATGCAAAGATTAATGTCTGATTGGTTAATTAAAAAAGGGGTAAAAAGAAATAATGCTCAAAAATATATAACTTCTTTGTTTTTAGCTTTATCAGAAGATGCTGTTATACATTCTAAAGAAAACTTAAGAGAGTTAGTTAAAGAATCACAAACACCTAAGGGATTAAACGAGCAGGGTGTCAATGAATTGACAAAAGCTGGTTTTTATAAATCATTAGAGAAAACTTTAAATAGTATTTACAAAAGATTAGATAAATAAATGTCTGAAAATATTTTAGAGATAAATAATTTATCAAAGTATTTTGGAGGACTTGCTGCAGTTTCTGATTGTTCTATTAAAGTTAAAAGAGGAACTATAACGGGTATAATTGGTCCAAATGGATCTGGTAAAACAACTTTATTTAATTTAATTGCTGGAAATTTAAAATCTTCAGGTGGGAGTGTAACATTTGATGAAGAAAATATCACAGATGTTCCATCTTATGAATTGTTCTCAAAAGGATTGCTTAGAACTTTTCAAATAGCACATGAGTTTTCAAATTTGTCTGTTCTAGAAAACTTAATGATGGTTCCAGGAAATCAATCAGGTGAAAAGCTAATGACAGCATTATTTAAGCCAGGGTTAGTTGCAAAAGAGGAAGCAGAAGTTAAAGAAAAAGCAAAAGAAGTAGTTGAATTTTTAAATTTAGGACATCTGTCAAATGAGCTTGCAGGTAATCTTTCTGGAGGACAAAAAAAATTGTTAGAACTTGGAAGAACCATGATGGTTGATGCAAAATTAGTGTTATTGGATGAAGTGGGAGCAGGAGTAAATAGAACTTTGTTAAAAGATCTCGGCACTGCAATCGAAAAGCTAAATAAAGAAAAAGGTTATACTTTTTGTATGATTGAGCATGATATGGATTTTATAGGGAGATTATGTGATCCTGTAATTGTTATGGCTGAAGGGTCAGTTTTATTTGAGGGTTCTGTTGAGGAAGCTAAAAAAGATGAAAAGGTAATAGAAAGTTATCTTGGCAGAGGATCAAAATTAAAGGATGAAGTTTAATGGCATATTTTGAGGGAATAGAGATGACTGGTGGTTATGGAAATGGACCAGATATAATTAATTCTTGTTCTGTCGAAGTAAACAAAGGAGAAATTGTTTCTATCCTAGGACCTAATGGTGCTGGAAAATCTACAGCTATGAAAGCAATGTTAGGCTTATTAAATTTAAAATCTGGATCGGTTAAAATTGATGGTAAAGATATTTCAAAACTTTCTCCACAAGATCGAGTTAAACAAGGAATTTCATTTGTTCCTCAAACCAAAAATGTTTTTGCAGGAATGACAGTTGAGGAAAATTTAGAAATGGGGGCCTTTTTAGTAAACTCTGAGATAAAAAATATTATTGAGGAAATTTACGAACTATTTCCGATCCTTAGAGAAAAAAGAAACCAAATGGTAGGTGAATTATCTGGTGGTCAAAGACAACAAGTTGCACTTGGAAGAGCGTTAATGATTAAACCAACAGTGTTAATGCTTGATGAACCTACCGCAGGCGTATCACCAATTGTTATGGATGAATTGTTTGATCATATCGTTAAAGTTAAAAGAACTAATGTTGCTATTTTAATGGTAGAGCAAAATGCTAAACAAGCATTAAATATTTCTGATAGAGGCTATGTATTGGTTACTGGAGAAAATCGTTATTCAGGGACTGGCAAAGAATTATTGAACGATCCAAGAGTAAGAAGCTCTTTCTTAGGAGGATAGTATGGATCTTATTAATGCAATAATTCTTTTACTAAATTATATTTTTATTCCAGGACTTACTTATGGTTCTCAATTAGCCTTGGGTGCAATTTTTGTTACTCTAATTTATGGAATTCTGAGATTTGCTAATTTTGCAACTGGAGACATGATGTCATTTGGAACCATGATGACAATTTTATTCACTTGGTATTTTCAATCTTTAGGTATTTCTCTTGGAGTTCTGCCTACAGCTTTAATTGCGCTTCCATTTGGTATTTTTTTTATGATTTTATACATGCTTACAATCGATAAATTTGTTTTTAAGTATTACAGAACTCAAAAAAGTCCACCAGTTCAGTTTGCTATGGTTAGTATCGGTGTGATGTTTGTAACTCAAGCAGTTGTTAGAATTATAATAGGTCCAGGAGATAGAAGGTTTTTTGATGGAGAAAAATTCATTATCAAGGCTAGAGAATTTAAAGAAATGACAGGTTTAAACGAAGGACTTGCCCTTAAATCTACTCAGGTCATTACTATTTTTGTTACAATAGTTTTAGTCTCTTTATTGTTCTGGTTTTTAAATAAAACTAAAACAGGAAAAAGCATGAGAGCTTACTCTGATAACGAAGATCTTGCTTTGCTTTCAGGAATAGATCCTAAGAAAATAGTATTGGTAACTTGGGTAATTGCAGGAATTTTAGCCACTATTGGAGGAGCTTTGTATGGTTTAGATAAAAGTTTTAAACCTTTCACTTACTTTAATAATATGCTTCCTATTTTTGCTGCAGCAATCGTTGGAGGAATTGGAAATCCTTTCGGTGCGTTCTTGGGTGGCTATGTGATTGCTTTTTCAGAAATTTTGTTAACATATGCATATAAGAAATTTTTTATGTACATATTACCTGAAAGTATGGAGCCAGAAGGCTTAGTTCAATTACTTTCGACCGATTACAAATTTGCAGTTTCATTTTCAATCTTGGTGATCGTATTACTTTATAGACCATCAGGGATATTTAAAGGGAAAGTATTGTGAGAAAAAATCTAAACGTTATTGCAGCATATAGTATCATGATGGTTCTAATTCTATTAGTTGGAATTTTTCAATCATGGAATATTGCATTATCAATATTTAATCTTTGCTTAATTTCAGCAGTCATGACCATGGGTGCAAACATACAATGGGGTTATGCTGGTTTAATTAATTTTGGAATAATGGGATACACTGCTTTAGGGGGGCTTGCTGCAGTAATAATTTCAGTTGATCCAGTTCAAGAAGCATGGAGAACTGGTGGATTTGATATTTTAATGTGCTTATGGCTCATCATTGTAATGGTTTTAGTTATCAGATTTATTTTGAAAAATTTTGAAAAATCAAAATTAAGAACTTACAGTATTGCAACTCTAATTATTGCAGCTATCATAATTATCAGAGTTACAGCGGAACCAGGTATTGAAAAAATTGAAGCTGTAAATCCTGCAACTACTGGTTTTCTCGGTGGGTTTGGTTTACCTATCATTTTCTCCTGGATCGTAGGTGCATTATTTGCTGGAGGTTTAGCCTTTATAGTTGGAAAAGTTGCTTTAGGTTTAAGAGCTGATTATCTAGCAATTGCGACACTATTGATTTCAGAAATTGTAATAGCAATAATTAAACATGAAGACTGGTTAACCAGAGGTGTTAAAAATGTAATCGGCTTAAAGAGACCTGCTCCATACGAAGTTGATCTACAGACCACAGATTGGTTTATAAATTTAGTAGAAAAGTTTAAATCTAGTAAGTTAGATCTAATTACTGATTTATCCGAAAGACAAGCAGCATTAAATCAATTTGTAATCGAAGGTTCTTCAATATTTGTTAAACTATGCTACTCAGGTTTGTTTTTAGTTGTTGTTATAGTACTTTTAATTCTTACTCAGAAAGCTCTTTATTCTCCATGGGGAAGAATGATGAGAGCAATAAGAGATAATGAAGAAGCAGCAAATGCTATGGGTAAAAATGTTGTGAAACAACATTTGCTAATATTTATTTTAGGTTCAGCAATTGTTGGAATTGCAGGAGCAATGCTAGTAACTCAGGATGGATTATTTACACCAGGAAGTTATAGACCAATGAGATATACATTTTTGATTTGGGTAATGGTCATAGTTGGAGGAAGTGGAAACAACTTTGGTGCAATTTTAGGTGGCTTTGTTGTATGGTTTTTATGGATTGAAGCAGCACCAATTTCAATGTTTTTAATCAACTTCTTTACTGCAGGCATTCCCGAAACAAATGCTATCAAAGCTCATCTTATTGAAAGTGTTCCTTATTTTAGATTTTTATTGATGGGTCTAGGTTTGTTATTCATTATGAGATACCGACCTAAAGGTATACTTCCAGAAAAAATAGAAATAAAATAATTAAACATGAAATATATTATTTTAGGTGCTGCAATTGCTTGGGCTATGTATATGGCTGATAAGTATATGTTTTAATGAACAGAAATCTTTCGCTACTTATTTCAAGTCAGGTTTTTGGTTTCACAGCAGCCAATGTAACAGTTTTTTTAAGTGGAATAATCGGAAGTCAGCTTTCAACTATTAAATCACTAGCTACTTTTCCTCCCTCAATTTATGTAGTTGGTATAGCAATCTCTACAATTTTTGCTGCAAAAGTTATGTCAATTATTGGCAGACGTTTAGGTTTTGTTTTGGCATCTATAGGTAGCTCTTTAGCTTGTTTACTTGCTGCTTACTCAATCTTTATTAATAGCTTCATAATATTTTCATTTTCTTGTTTTTTACTTGGTACTGGAATGGCTTTCATTCATCAGTATAGATTTGCAGCAGCTGAAACAGTTGAAAAAGATAAAGCACCCAAGGCAGTTTCTATGCTTTTGTTAGCAGGAATTGTCTCTGCATTTATAGGAATTACTTTAGCAAATAAATCAAAAGATTTAATTAGTGATCATGTTTATGTTGGATCGTATATCGCATTAGCATGTCTTACTATCATGCCTGCAATTTTTTTAAGTTTTTATAAAAATTCAAAAATTACTAATAAAAATAATTCAACATATTCCAATGTAAGGACTTACAAAGAATTTGTTTCTGATCCAAAATTTTTACAAGCAATGGTAGCTGCTACTTTTGGTTATGTGGTTATGGCATTTTTAATGACAGCTACTCCAATTAGTATGCATTATGTCCATAAATTAAGTGTAGACAAAGTTGGACTGGTTATCCAATTTCACGTACTTGGAATGTTTCTTCCATCATTGTTCACGGGTAACCTAATAAAGAGATTTGGTTTTTCAAATATAATGTACATGGGAGTTTTTTTTTATGCTTTGACAATATCATTAAGCTTATTTGAACCAACTTTTATAAATTACTTTGCTTCATTGATATTTTTAGGTATAGGATGGAATTTTCTATATATCTCAGGAACTAGCTTGTTAGTTACCACCTACAATGAGCAAGAAAAATTTAAAGCCCAAGGATTTAATGATCTAATAGTTTTTTCTGCTACAGCAATTGGAAGTTTATCAGCAGGAATTTTAATTTCATTGTTGAGTTGGAAAATAGTAAATTTTATGTGTATTCCTTTTTTGATAATTATTTTATTTGTAATTTTGAGAGCAGATATAAAAAAAGCCCTAGCAAACTAATTTACCAGGGCTTTTTAAAATAAGATTTAAATTATCTTTGTTTTTTAGTTTTGAATTTTCCGCCTTTAACTTCTTGCTCTAAGAAAGAACCTTCAGCTTCACCAACTTCAGTAAAAGATACTCCAGTAGCACCTTCGTAATTTATCTTTTTACCTTTTGCTAGTAAGTCTAAACCTTTCTTTAATTCACCTGGGTAGATTTTAGTACCAGGAGCGTTAGCAACATCCATTACATTTTTTGCAATAGATGCTCTGTCAGCAGAATTACCCGCTTGCATTGCAAGAACGATTAAAGCAGCTGCATCGTAAGATTCTCCAGTGTAAGGACCAGATGAATCTATACCACCAGCTTTTGCAACTTCTGCAAATACACCAGCACCTTTGCCAGTAGAACCTGGAAGAGATCCAAATGATTTGCTCAAGTCTTTACCAAATGCATCAACTAATGATTGACCAATCATACCATCTGATAAAATGAAAGTATCAAATGCACCAGAGTCTAAAGAAGCCTGAATAATTCCTTTTCCTCCTTGGTCAAGATAACCAATAACTGCTACAGCATCACCACCAGCAGAAGCAAGAGTTGCTACTTCTGATGAGTAATCTGCTTTACCATCTTCATGAGCAGTTACAGTTGTAACTTTAATACCATGAGCTTCAACTGCTGCTTTATAAACATCAGCTAAACCTTTTCCATAGTCATTGTTAGTATAAGTAATTGCAACACTTTTTACTTTTCTGTCTTTAGTAATGTCAGCTAAGATTTGACCACCTCTAGCATCTGAAGGAGCAGTTCTAAAGAAATATCCATTATCATCTAGAGTAGTTAATCCTGGAGAAGTTGCTGAAGGTGAAATCATTACTACACCGTTTGGTACAGCAACATTTGTTGCAATAGCACCTGTTACACCTGAACAGTCAGCTCCCATAATTGCAACTACACCACCTGAAATTAAACCTTCAGCTGCTGCTGTTGCTGCTGCTGAGTCAACACAAGTTGAGTCTGCTCTCATTGCTTCAATTTTTTTTCCACCAAGTAATGAACCTGAATCTGAAGCTTCTTTAAATGCAAGCTCTGCAGATGCAGCCATAGCTGGAGTAAGAGATTCAATAGGACCTGTAAATCCTAAAATGATTCCCATTTTGATCGAATGTCCGTCTGCCATAACGTTTGAACCAAAGCTTGATACAAACATAAATGCAGCGATAAATAGTTTTCTCATTATCTTCCTCTTTATTGTTAACAATTTATAAAATCTAATTTAAGTATGAATAATCTGAATATTCAATGACAAAATTGGCTTATTTTAAAGTATTATCTAATAGAGAATGGGTCTAAAGATGGTTCATCCGATGTGTAGAACCAAGTTGTTTTTACTCTTGTGTAATCTTTAATTGAGTCAATTCCTGCCTCTTTACCGTATCCACTATCCTTGATACCTCCAAATGGAGCCGACGGGGAAATTAATCTGTAAGTATTAACAAATGTTATTCCAGCTCTAATTGCTTTTGATACTCTCATACCTCTAGATAAATTGCTGGTATATACTCCAGAAGATAATCCATATTGATTGTCATTCATTTTTGAGATAACCTCTTCTTCAGTATCAAATTTCATTACTGATAAAACAGGTCCAAATAATTCATTTTCTGCAACAGGTAAATTATGATTATCACATTCAATTATAGTTGGTGGAAAGTAATAACCTTTATTTGAAAAAGAATGTCTCTCACCACCACATTTAATTTTTCCACCTTGATCAATAGTTTCTTTAATATTTTTTTCTATTGTTTCTAATTGTTTAAAATTACTCAATGGGCCCATTTCAGTTTCAGGATCCATAGGTGCTCCTATTTTGATTTTAGAAGCTCTTTCAGAAAGTTTGTTTAAAAATTCGTCATAGATACCTTTTTGAATATAAAGTCTTGAACCAGCTATACAACTTTGACCACTTGCTCCAAAAATTCCTGCTGTAATTCCATTAATTGCATTTTCTTGCTCGGCATCATCAAAAACAGCCACTGGACTTTTTCCTCCAAGTTCTAAACTCACTTCAGAAAGATTTTCTGCTGAATTTTTAACTATATGTCTTGCGGTTTCTGGTCCACCTGTGAAAGCAATTTTTTCAACTAAATCATGAGTTGTTAAAGTTTTTCCACATGGATCTCCAAATCCAGTTATGATATTTACTACTCCTTTGGGTATCCCAGTTTTTTCAATTAATTTGGCAAATTCAAATAATACCGCAGGCGCTAGTTCTGATGATTTAATTACAACAGTATTTCCCATTGCAAGTGCTGGAGCTAATTTAGTAGCAGTTAAAAACATTTGAGAGTTCCAAGGGATAATGGCTGCCACCACACCTATCGGTATTCTAGTGGTTATTGCTTGAATATTTGGTTTATCAATTGGCAAAACTGTACCTTCAACTTTATCAGCTAAACCTGCGTAGTAATCATAGTATTCTGCAATATAGATTGCTTGTTTTTTTGTTTCTCTAAACAATTTTCCTGTATCTATTGTTTCTATTTCCCCAAGCATTTCTGCATTTTCTCTTAACTGGTCCCCAATAGCTCTTAAAAATTTTGCTCTTTCCTTTGGAAGTAATTTAGGCCATTCACCTTCAAAAGCTTTTTGCGCAGCTTTAACCGCTTTATCAGTGTCTTTAGCACTTGCTTCTGGAACAATTGCCCAAGGTTCATTATTTTCAGGGTTTAAAGTTTCAAATGTTTTATTGTTTTCAGCATCGACCCACTGTCCATCAATATACATTTGATATTTTTTAATTTTACTCATTTTCTTTGATAAAATTGTTTAGAGATGAATTTACATCATCGGCACACTCAATACCACAAAGATGTTTTCCATCCTTGATTATTTTTAATTTGCTTTTTGGTATTAAAGCATTCAATTCTTGAGACATTTTAACTGTAGAGCCAATGTCATATTCTCCAGTCATAACTAAAGTGTGATTTTGAATTTTATTAAAATCCTCATCATTTTGATGTTTTACAAACAGCTCATAAACTTTCAGAAAATGATCCATATTATTAGCTGCTAAAATAGAGCTAATTTTATCATAAATACTTGGATGGTTTTCAATATACTTGTCTGTAAACCATCTTTTAAGAGCTTGTCTTGACAATTTAAGATCTTTCTTTGCTTGTTCAAATCTTTGATTTACAATTTTTTGTTGCTCTTCGGTCCTTTTATATATTGAGCATAAAAGAGTTAGTGATTGTAAATGTGAACTGTGATTGATAGCAAAATTTCTCGCAATCAAAGAACCTATTGAAAAACCAACCAAATGAATTTTTTTTATATTAAGGTGGTTAATTAAATCAATTAATTGATCAGAAAAGTCATCAAATGAAATTATTTCCTTATCTAAAGATGATTTTCCATGACCAAGAATATCATATGCAAGAGTACTATAATCATTAAAAAAATCTAATTGAGGTTTCCAAATCTCGTGGGTTAAACCTACACCATGAACAAATACAATTGGAATTTCTTGGTCTTTTTTTATGTATGAGTAAAAAGTTCCAGAAGCAGTAGTTCCAGTGGTCATCAAGATTTATTTGGGTTCAATTCCCATTTCTTTCATATCTTGATATCGATCACCTGTTCTAGCGTGCGCCCTTCCACTAGATGCTCCACCTATCGCAATTACCACTTCATCGTTAAATGGTGCATCATGTATAGTAAAGTCATGTGTTAGATAATAAGGTCTTAACCCAGAGTCAGTTTTATGCATCATGGGAATAGAAATTTTTGATCCTGCTGGTCCTCTTGTATTTGTAAAACTTAAATAAGATGTGCCTCCCACAGCGTCTCTAAATTTATTTCCAAATCTCAAAGTGTGAATAAAAGCAGATGCATGCTCTATTTCTCCATCCAGTCCAACTACTCCTGCTTTACCATATGCTAGTATTTTTTCTGGAGATCCTATTTCTTTTATTAATTCTGGAACAAGTAAATCACCTAACTTAGGAGCCAGATCTAAAATAGTTGGTCTTAAGTCCTCAACAAATCCTTGACCATGCCATGGATTTTTAAAAACTGCAGCAACAGACACTAATAATACAGGCTCTTTTGCTTCCTTGCCTCCTTCAATAAAAGTTTTGTCTACAAATTTTGTAAATTTTCTTAGTTCTAATTTCATTTTTTAATTCTATGTTGAAAACTATCTCTTCTAAAACTGTATAATGCTTTCGGATCTACATCAACATCAATCACAGAAGGTTTATTGCTTTTAATTGCTGCTCTAACTGCTTCATTTATTTCAGAAACTTTTTTAACTTTAAATCCTTTTGCCCCATATAATTCGGCAACTTTATCAAAAGATGGACTTGTTATATCAGCACCTAAATATCTTTTACCAAAAAAATCTTTTTGATAAGCTTTTTCGGCTCCCCAACTTTGGTTATTCATCACTATAGTTGTTGTATTTATTCCATATTCAACAGCTGTGCTTAATTCAGAAATAGTCATTCCAAAACCACCATCGCCCATCAAACTTACAACTGTTTTTTTGGGTTTTGCAACTTTAACTCCAAGTCCACAAGCGAAAGAGAAACCAACTAGGCCAAAATCTAAAGGTGTAAATAGAGAAGGGGGATCATAGTATTCTAAAGCATCTGTTGCTTGTAAGCACAAGGTTCCTGCATCTAAAGTGATCGCTGAATTTTTAGGTAAAACTTTTCTTAGTTGTTTAAACAAACCTTTTGGTTGGATTGGAAAATTTTTTCCTAAATTTTCATTTTCTCTATTATTTAAAAATTCATTTCTTTCTTTAAAATACAATTCAGTCCATTTTTTTGCATCTAATTTGATTTTTGCTTTTTTAATTTCTTTATATAATTGAACAGTTGCTGTTGCAGCATCTGCATGAATTCCTATTGATACTGGAAAATACTTTCCAATCATTTTTTTTTCTAATTCAATTTGAATTATTTTTGCTTTTTTATTTATATTTTCATAAGAGTAAAATGTTGAATTAAATCCTAGTCGAGTACCGATAGCCAAAATAACATCTGCTTCTTTGACTAATCTTGATGCAACAGGATTGCCTCTTGGTCCCATTTGCCCTGCATTTAATTTATGATTAAATGGTATGGCATCTCCATGACCTGCGGCTGTAACAATTGGAACATTAAGCAATTCTGCCAATTTAATAACTTCTCTATATTTTGAGTTATATTTAATTCCAGCCCCAACAATTATTGTTGGATTTTTTGATTTCAGTAGCAATTTAGTTGCTTTATTTATTCTCTCTTTATTTCCTTTAAGATTACTTTCACTTGAGAACGAAGGTTTATTTAAATTAATATTGTAAGTATTTTTTTCCACCAATATGTTTCTTGGAAGATTGATACAAACAGGTCCTCTTCTTGGTTTCATTGATAAATCAAATGCATCGCCAATTACTTTAGGAATAATCTTAGAATTTTTTACAGTCCAAGTCTTTTTTGTAATTGGAGCAAACAAGGATTGTTGATCTAGGCCTTGAAAAGCATCTTCCATTTTATCTTTTGTTGAGTAAGAACCTGCAATCGCAACTACAGGGGAGAAAGCGGCTTTTGCTTGCGCTACTCCAGTTACTAAATTTGTTGCACCTGGTCCATTTTGGCCTGCAATAATTACACCATGCTTATTAGATGCTCTTGCATATCCATCAGCCATATGTGTGCCTGTTCTTTCGTCTCTAACTCCAATAAATTTTATACTTTTTTCATGATAAAGAGCATCAAACATTTCCATTGTTGCAGAACCAATTAAACCAAAAACATGTTTAGTTTTTTCTCTCTTAAGAGCTTTAACGGCAGCTTGACCACCGCTTATTTTTTTTTTGGAATTGATCACGAAACTTTTTTAACTTCAGTACCTAAATCATCTTGAAAATGAGGCATAACTTTTTCTGTAAAAAGTTTAATACTTTTCATACAATCTTTATGTTTCACTCCAGGGAAGTTTGACCAAACTTGTAAGTTTTGTAAATTTAATTCAGATTTTAATTCATGAATTTTATCAATCACATATTCAGGCGTTCCAAATAACATATTTCTTTTGTGTAAAAATTCATAATTTAATAAATCCAGCTTACCTTTGGTTTCTGGAAGTTCTTCATCTGGATCCATATGATTGCCTAGACCACGCCAATGACAAACCCAACGCATATAATTTACCATGTGTTCACCAGCTTTTTCTTTAGCTTCTTCCATTGTATCAGCTACAAACATATCTCTAACTAGAGATACACCTTCACCTAAAGGAATATTTTTTTTGGTTACCTCAGATCTTTTATTTTTATAAGCTTCAAATTTTGCCTTTAGAGCTTTTACTGTTGGTATCCACATTATAATATTAATATTGTTCTCAGCTGCCCACTCAATTGATCTAATTCCATCAACTACTTGATGAATAGGAGGATAAGGTTTCTGAAAAGGTTGTGGTAAAACACTAATTTTTTTCATCGTGTTATCTTCCATATTCATAAATTCTTCACTTGGTGGACTCATATCATGTTGCCAAACATAATTTGGAGAAGGATATGTATAAAACTCACCTTGATGACTAAAAAACTTTTCACTCCATGCTTTTTTTAGCACTTCAAGTGTTTCAGCAAACAATCTGAAGTTTTTTGCCTGGTCTTTAAGATCAGCTTCTTTGTTTAAATTGATTGCTTCTCTACCGTAAATTCCTCTAGCAACACCTACTTCAACTCTTCCTTTTGAAAGTTGATCTAGCGTAGCAATATCCTCTGCCAATCTTATAGGATTGTGAAATGTAATTACATTTGCAGCTTGTCCTATTCTAATATTTTTTGTTCTTGCAGCTGCATCTACCCCCATCATTATTGGGTTAGTGCATGACTCCATTCCTTCATGATTAAAGTGGTGTTCAGTAAACCAAATAGAGTTCCAATTATTTTGATCGCAATATTCTGTGATTTCTTTAGTTTCGTCTAATAATTGATGATATGGTTTGTGTGTCCAGTTAGTGGTATTGCAAAAATAACCAAATTTCATAAAGCCTCCTTTAAAAGTTAATTTAAAGACGACCGATCCCACTTTCGTAAATCTTTGATTTTAACGACGAGTTATGTATCGCTTTATTTTTGTTTAAAACCCTATATTATTTTTAATCAATTGAGAAGACTTATTCGTTGAAGTGAGTTTGACGAATTTTTTTGAGTTTTTTCTCAAAAATAACATCAAAATAACATTCCTTATCCTTGTCTCAATGTCTCAATGTCTCAAGCTGTTTTTGAACCAGACAAAAATAATAATTAAATAAGTATAAAAAACGACTTAAATTATTTTAACGCTGGTATTCGATAAATTTTTTTAAAGATTGATGTAAAAATTTTTCATAAATCTGACCTGTGTTAGAATATTTTTTTGAATTAAGGAAAGATTTATTCATTTTAAAGTCATAAGAGGGCTCAAAGAAGAATGGAACGGAAAGTCTCTTGCTTTTATTCCATAGTACTCTGTGATTTGTAGCTTTAAATTTACCTTTACTTAAAAACTCTAAAGCTCTTCCTGTATTTACTACCAAAGCTTTTTTATTAAATGGTACATCATACCATTTTTTCGTTTTTCTATTCTGTACTTGAAGACCACCTTTTTTATCTTGATATAGAACTGTAAATATTCCACTATCTACATGCGTTTCACATCCAAGTGCAACTCCATCTTGTTTTGATATCTCCACTGGCCTTGTTTGATTTGGATAATAATTAAATCTTAAAGTACTTAAAGTTTTTAACCTTGAAAAAGCTTTGTTTGAAATATTTGGATCAAGTTTATTTAATTTAATTACACTTTTAAACAAAGTTTCACTTAAATTGTAAATATTTTCAAAATATTTATTCAAGGCCTCAATAGAAGTTTTGTTAAAACATTTATTTAGATCTAAATATTCAATATATTGGTTTCTGGTTTTTGAAGAATATTTCTTGGTAATTTTTAAATCTCCTATATCTAAACCTTCTTTTCCATTTACATCATTTGGAAAATAACCTCTGTAAAGATTGTTATTTTTTTTATTCCATTTTTTTGGTGATAATTTTCTTTTTTTACTGTCTGATAAATTGAAAAATTTGTTTCCTATTTCACATATTTTTTTAATTTCTTTCAAATCAAGCTCATGTCCTATCACTTGGAAAAAACCAACATTTACACAAGCTTTTTCAATTTCTTTAATTGTCTTTAATGCAGATTGAGTTTCAAAATTATTTTTAATTAGTGAAGAGACATTAATTGTTGGAATATAATTTTTGGTCATCTTCTAACAGGTGTTTCTGTAGCAATGTATTGCTCTCTGACTTTCTCTCTTAAATATATGTATATTCCAGCTGCTATTATACACGCAACACCTAGAAATGTTCTTCCAGATGGAATCTCGTTAAATAGGAAATACCCTGGTATCATCGACATTATAATTAGAGAGTATTCAAATAAAGAAACAACAGATGGAGATGCAACTATATATGCAGAAAATATACAAAGAAAAGCAATTGATGCTGCTACACCAAAAAATAATATAAATTTCCATGTGTAATCAAAGTTAGAAAACCATTCTCTAAAAATAAATTGAGTTGTAGGATCAAAATTAGAATTGTTAAACTGACCATTGCCCATAAACAGATAAATAACTCCACATAATATGAGTGCAATTAAATAAAAGTAAAACAACTGAGTGTTTACGTCATCTTTGTCTGAGGTATATTTTGTTATTGTCATAGAGGCTGCATAAAAAAATGCACATCCAACTGGAAGTAGACTTTTGTATTCAAAATCTGAAAAATTTGGATCTAAAACTATAAACACACCAATAAAACCAAATACAATTGCAGACCATCTTCTAATTCCAATAAATTCCTTTAAAAAAAATTTAGCAAAGATTGATACAAAAAAAGGGCAGGAGAAAAAAAGTGCATTAGCTGTTGCTAATGGCATGTAAGTTAGAGAAATAAAAAATGCAGAAAAAGCTAAAAAATGTAAAATTACTCTTACCAAAGTTAATATTGGATAATGCGTTTTTAAACTAACCTTTTGCTTTTTAAATTTGATGTAGCAAAACAGTAAAATTGCAGCAACAAAGTATCGGCCAAAAAAAATTTCATATAATGCTGCTTTTTCAAATATAAATTTGATTAATGAGTCCTGCATTGCAAATAAAGTCATTGCAATAATAATAAGAACAATTCCTTTAGAGTTATTATTGGTACTCATTTCGCACCTATACCAAAATAAGATAATGAATTATATTTATTTATTTCTTCAGTTTTGAAGAGAACAAAAGATTTTCACTTGAAAATTCAGCTTCATTTTCCTTTATAAAAGCATCCATCAACTTTAACTTTTCTTCCTCGAATTCTGTTACCTTTCTTTTGCTGAGATCAATATATAGAGATATCCATTCCATTGATGCCGAGATTTTTTTTGTCTCTTTTGCAATCATTTCCATTTTTAAGTGTAATCTTTTTTTATCATGGTCAAAATAAGTAAGGTTTATATCAACAGTTTCACCTTCTTTGACCTCATTAAGATATTTAGTGTTTGTCTCGACAACCATAGTGCTTCTATTAAGATTTTTTGCTGCACTTGCTCCCATTTTAAACTTTTCAAGTGCTACTTCCCATGCTTCATCAAATATCAAAACATAATAGGCCATGTTCATATGATTATTATAATCAACCCAGTTATTTGTGATCGTGAAACTTTTAAGAAAAACTGACATTTAATTTTTTAATTTAATATTAATATCATATAATAAAGTTTTTATGAAAAAAGTATTAACAGCTAGTTGTTTATGCAAAGGTGTAAAATTTAAAACACTTAATAAACTTAGAAGTGTATCAAATTGCCATTGTATTCAATGTAGAAAAACTCATGGTGTATTTGGCGCTTATACAAACATTAAAGACAAAGAAATTAAATTTTTAAACAAAACTACTTTAAAGTGGTTTAAGTCATCTAAAAATTCCAAGAGAGGTTTTTGTAATAAATGCGGAGCAAGTATATTTTTTAAGGTTGATAAATCTGACAATGTTTCGATTTCTGCAGGAATGTTTGATGGTAAAACAAAACTAAAAACTTTTAGAAATATATTTGTAGGTTCAAAGTCAGATTTTTATCAAATCAATGACAAACTTCCAAAATATAAAAGATTTGCTAAATAAAATTATTTTAAGATTTAGTTAAAGAAGACTGTAATTCTTGATTAGTAATATAGCCCTTAATATTACCATTCTTATCAACTACTTCACAATTTGAATCTGAACAAACTATTTGAGGTAAAAATTCCTCAATAAATTGATCTTCATTCACTTTAACAACGTTTGATTTATCTATATTTTCAGATTCATTTAAATTTTTCATAATTATTTTTGCTTTGATTACCTTTGCTCTATTAACATCTTTAACAAAAGCTTTTACATAATCATCTGCAGGGTGCATTATAATTTC
The DNA here is from genome assembly GCF_052047835.1 of Candidatus Pelagibacter sp. HIMB1542. Lineage (NCBI taxonomy): Bacteria > Pseudomonadati > Pseudomonadota > Alphaproteobacteria > Candidatus Pelagibacterales > Candidatus Pelagibacteraceae > Candidatus Pelagibacter > Candidatus Pelagibacter sp. HIMB1542. Next base: position 144,394 of record NZ_JBNAJB010000001.1, read on the forward strand.
TTCTGGAGTTCCGACTTGTACCAATTTTCCTGAATTTAAAATTCCAATATGGTCACCTAGTCTCAATGATTCATCAAGATCATGAGTAATAAATACAATTGTTTTTTTTAATTCTGATTGAAGATCAATAAGTTGTTTTTGCATATCACTTCTTATTAGTGGATCTAGAGCGCTAAAAGCTTCATCCATTAACATTATGTCTGTATCTGTTGCTAATGCTCTTGCTAAACCAACACGCTGCTGCATTCCACCAGATAATTGATTTGGATATTGGTTTTCAAATCCATTTAATCCAACAGCATCAATTTTTTCCATTGAGATTTTATTTCTCTCATCTTCTGCTTTGCCTTGCATTTCCAAACCATATCCAACATTTTGCAAAACTGTTTTATGTGGGAATAAACCAAATCTTTGGAAGACCATACTCATTTTGTGTCTTCTAAACTCAATTAGCTTTTCTTTATCTAGCGACATCACATTTGTGCCCTCAACCAAAATTTCACCATCAGTTGGATCTATAAGTCTATTTAAATGTCTAATTAATGTAGATTTTCCTGAGCCTGAAAGACCCATGCAAACAAACGTTTCACCTTCTTCAATTTTAAGAGAAACATTATCTAATCCAACTGTATGCCCAGTTTTTTCTAATATTTCGTCTTTAGTTGAACCTTCCTTCACCATTGGAAGTACTGATTTTGGATTATTACCGAAGATTTTATAAACGTTGTTGATTTCGATTTTTGACATCAATTAAGTTCTAACAGTTCATGGCGCACAATGTAAAACAATTTCTATACAACTTTTAATTGATTTTCCAAATTCGATTTTGTTTGATTTTGTTAGTCATTTAAATAATCATTTAATTTATGAGCAAATCAGATCATGATGTTCGATGCGAACTATCAGCACTTTATAGAATTTTACACATGTATGGGATGACTGATTTAGCTAATCAATGTGCTGGAGCTAGATCAGCTGAAGATAAAGATTGTTCTTTTGTTCATCCTTATGGAATGTTTTATGAAGAGATTACAGCATCATCTTTAGTAAAGATTGATAAAGATGGAAGAAAAATAAATTCAGATGGACCATGGTTAAATGATGGTTGTATCAATCTTGCACAATGGATTTTTAATTCACGTTCTGATGTTAACTTTTATGTCCACGGTCACGCAAATGATGTTATGGCAGTTGGAGGAACTAAAGAAGGTTTAATGTGCCTTTCACAAGCAGCAGTCTATTTAAATCATTTAATTGGATATATCGATTACGAATTTGTTGAGGATAAAGATTTTGGAAAAAAATTTGAAAATCTTATAGGCAAGCACGATATTTTAATTACAAGAAATCATGGGTACTACACGGTAGGTAAAACTGCTGCAGAAGCTTTTTTCAGAGCTTATTATTTAGAACAAGCATGTACTGTTCAAGTTAAAAATTTATCAATGGGATTAAGTAAACATGAAATAGACAAACAAAAAGCTGCTTATTTTTGGGACAATATGAGTAGTTCAGATGATTATAATTATGATGGAAAAACAGAGTGGGCTGCATTATTAAGAAAATTAGATCGTGAAAATTCAAATTATAAAAGTTGATGGAACAAAATTATAAAATTGAAAATATAACTAAAAATTCCACTAATTTAGAAGTAGATTGGAGTGATGGAAAAAAAAGTAAGTTTAATTATTTATGGCTAAGAGATAATTGTCCTACAGCACATGACAAAGACTCTCGTCACAGAATGTTTAATATTCTTAAAGTATCTCAAGATATAAATCCTAAAAAATTTTCTTTGAACGATGATGGTAAACTCAAAATTGAGTGGAGTGAGGGAGATCATATTAGTTATTATGATCAAAAGTGGCTGAGAGATAATTGTTATACAATTAAAAACAATTTAGAATACATATCACCCTACAAGCTTTGGGATAATTCTCTCCAGGATCACTTAAAAACTGTAGAGATTGATCATGATGAGATTATTAATTCAGATGAAGGATTGATAAAATGGTTGGAACTTTTGCATCATACTGGAATTGCAATTGTAAAAAATGCACCGACAGATGAGAACTCTGGGTTTAAAGTTTTAAATAGAATTAGTCATACTAGAGAAACTTTTTTTAAAACTCCATTTGAGGTAATCAATATTCCAAAACCAAATAATTCTGCTTACACAGCTCATGCTCTTAGAAATCATATGGATTTACCTTGGTTTGAAACACCTCCAGGTTATCAATTTCTTCACTGTTTGGTTAATTCTGCAAATGGTGGAGACTCTTCAGCTGTAGATGGATTTGCAGTTGCAGATTATTTAAGAAAAAATGAAAAGGAAATTTTTGATACATTAGTTAATGTTCACCTTAAATTTAGAGACATGGATTATACCCAAGAATCGGTAAGAAGTTATTATGCGCCAGCAATTTCTTTAACTAAAGATAATGATTATCATGACATTAGATTTAGTGTTGCAACTATGGATGCTCTAGATTGCCATCCTGATTTAATGGATAAAGTTTACAAAGCTCATCATCGATTTGGAAATTTATTACACGATGATAAATTTCAAATTAAATTTAGATTAGGGCCAGGAGATATATTTACTTTCAACAATAGAAGGTTGCTTCATGGGAGAACTGAATTTGATCCGAACTCAGGACATAGGCATCTTCAGGGTTATTATATGGATAGAGATGAGATTATTGGAAGATTGAAATATTTGAGAGATTTAAATTAATTCCACCCAGTTACATTTTTTACTTCTAAAAATTCTTCCAATCCCCAAACTCCTCCTTCTCTCCCATTTCCAGATTGTCTGTAACCACCAAAAGGAGTTCCAACATCAGCTGCGTTACCGTTTATGTAGACACATCCTGATCTTAATTTTTTTGCAACTCTATGTGCTTTTTCTTTATCATCAGTTTGAAGATAATTTCCTAAACCATAAGAAGTATCGTTTACAATTTTCACTGCTTCATCTTCAGTATCAAACGGAATAATTGATAAAACAGGCCCAAAGATTTCTTCCTTTGCAATTCTCATCTCATTAGTAACATCTGTGAAAATAGTCGGTTTGATAAAATATCCTTTATTTAAACCATTTGGCAATTCTGGCCCTCCTGCAGCTAAAGTTGCTCCCTCAGAAATTCCACTTTCAATAAGATTTATAATTTTATCGTACTGAACTTTTGAAATTACAGGGCCAATGTGATCTCCTTTTTTAGTTGCTTGATCTACTTTAATTTTGTTTGCTTCATCAACCGCTTCTTTTACTGCTCTTTCATAAATAGATTTTTCAACCAACATTCTTGTAGGCGCATCACAAGATTGTCCTGAATTGCTCATTACATTTCTGATGCCATCTCTCACTGCATCTTTGTAACTGTCAGCAAAAACAATATTTCCACCTTTGCCACCTAGCTCAAGACAAACTCTTTTAATTGTATCAGCGGCATTTTTAGAAATTAATTTACCAGCTCTTGTTGAACCAGTAAAAGAAACCATATCAATATCTGGATGACTTGAAATGTCTGTTCCAACCCCAGCTCCATCACCATTTACTAAATTAAAAACTCCTTTAGGAAAACCAGCTTCATGGATCATTTCAGCAAACAACATTCCCGATATAGGAGCAATTTCTGAGGGTTTTAAAATCATTGTACAACCAGTTGCAAATGCCGGAGCAACTTTAAGAGCAATTTGATTTATTGGCCAATTCCAAGGAGTTATTAATCCACAAACTCCAATTGGTTCATAACAGATATGGTTATTTGATTTTTCATCAAAATGTTCTTCAAAGTTAAAATTTTTAAGTCTTAGTATAAAATCTTCTAAATGATCTCTACCTGACGCAGTTTGAACATCAGTCGACCAATCCATTGGAGCACCCATTTCTAATGAAATAGCTTCTGCCATTTCATTAAATCTTTTTTTATAAATAGTTAATAATTTTTCCAATAATTTAATTCGTTCCTCTTTTGAGGTTTCTTTCCAAGTTTCAAATGCTGTTTTTGCAGCTTTTACAGCTCTATTTGTATCTTCAGTGGATCCTAGAGAAATTATTGCGCAAGGATCTTCATTACATGGATTGATAACATCAAAGTCATTTTTTTTAATTGGATCTACCCATTCACCATCAATATAAAATTTTCTTTTATCTAACATGATTTTATTTTAGCATACTATTTAGATTTCATATCCTTTTTCCTCAGGCTCGTTATCAACTAATTCCTCTGGAAAACCTTTAGCTCTAAAATCAATATTGTTTAAATCTTCCATTCTTTTTACAATCATAGAAGACCACGCTCTAGACCCATATTTTTTTTGTCCATCTTTAAAAATTTCAACAACTTTTGGAGATATCTCCAGCGGAGCATTTAATTTTTTGGCCAGATCATCAAATAAACCTGTATCTTTTAAAACTAAATCCATTGTAAAATTTATATTATAAGAACCATTCAAGATTACCTGACTTTCTGTTTCATGAACAAATGAATTTCCTGATGATGCAGCTATTCCTTTGAATGTTTTTTCAAGATCTAGATTAGATTTTTTAGCAACTGTCCAAGCTTCTCCCAAAGCAACCAGATGTACTGAGGCTAAATAATTTGTAATTACTTTAAGAGTACTTGCTGTGCCCAATTCACCAGTATGTAAAACTTTTCTTCCCATGACTATTAAGACAGGTAAAATTTTTTCAAATGCTTTTCTCTCACCACCTACAAAAATTGCAATATTTCCTGTTGCAGCTCTATGACAACCACCACTTACAGGACCATCTAAAGGTATAGCGTTTTTTGCAATTACTTTTTCTCCAATTCTCTTAACCTCAGCTTCATCAGTAGTACTCATTTCAAGCCAGATTTTATTTTCAGAAAGACCCTGAAGCACTCCATCTTCAGCTTCCATAACTTCTGCGCTTACTTTTAGTGATGGTAAAGAAGTAATTATAAGATCAACTTGTTCTGCAAGTTCTTTCCCAGAGTTTGCAACTTTTGCACCAGAACTTTTAAATTGATCTGTTAAATTTTGATCTACATCTCTTACTGTTAAGTCAAATCCATTTCTTAATAAACTTCCTGCAAGTTTAGCACCTACATTTCCTAGACCAATAAAACCTATCTTCATTATTTTACCTCTTCTTTTTTATTTTTTGTAAAAACTATTAATATGACACCAATAATTATTATTACTCCACCAATGAACAATTCTTTTGTCGGTTCTTCTCCTAAAAGAAAAATTGCAGCTAATAATCCTGTTGGAGGAATTCCCATAGTTACAATTGGTAGAACTTTATAAATTGGATTATTTTTTATGACATAATAAAAGCAACCATATGTAACTGGCTGCATTATAAAACCAATGTAGATTGCAATTATCCAATGATTAATTTCTGCGTTAGCAAAATATTCAATAGTATTTCCATCAATGATTGCTGATAATAGAATTAAAATTGGACCAGAAAATAATGCCATCCAAGCAACCAATGCTAAAGGATTAATTTCTTTACTCAAAGGTTTCACCATTACTTGTCCAAGAGCCCAAATAGCAGAGCCTAGTATGGTCAATCCAATACCAATAATTTTTCCATCTAAATTTGGTGATCCAGTTAAAACGTAAACACCAATAAACGCTATACCAATACCAATTAGTGCTCTAACTGTTGGTTTCTCTTTAAGCATAAAGTAAGCAAAAATAACTCCAAACGGCACTTCCATTTGTACCAACAAAACTGCTGAAGATGCATCAATCAAGTCTAAACCAGAGTAAGTAATACTGTACTGCAAAGTATTAGCTATTAAAGATGCTATGAATATTTTTAATAAATATCCTCTTGGTATTGGAAACCACCAGACTAAAATTGATGCTGCAAATATAAATCTTAAACCCATTAATAAAATTGGTGGAAAAGACTCGAATGCTGGTTTTGCAATGACAAAACCAAAGCCTAAAAAAATTGGAACCAGCGATGCGATGAAGGTATCTTTTAAATTCATTTCGTTAATTTAATATTAATGATTATTAAAGAACTTCTGATATATTCATCTTTTAAAATATGAATTCAACAAAAATAGATCCAAAATATATTAGTAAATCAAATCCAAGAGTTGGTTTAATAGCTCTTGCAAGTGATTTTATGATTGAGAGAGATTTCATTAATGTCATAAAAGACAGAGAAATTGATTTTTTTGTTAATCGTATCGAGTGTTACAATCCATTAACTCGAGAAAATCTGATTAAAATGTCTAATAAAGTAACTGAGGTTGCAAAAGATATTTTACCAGATCAAGATATTGATTGTGTTGTTTATGGCTGCACTTCTGGTGCCATTGCAGCCGGATATAATTCTATTGAACAAAAAGTAAAAGCAGCAAAACCAATGGCTGATGTAACAACGCCTAGCACTGCAGCAATTAAAGCTTTAAAAAAATTAAATATAAAAAAAATTTCTTTGTTCACACCTTATAGTAAAAAACTAAATGACGAGGTTTTAGATTATTTTATAACTGAGGGATTTGAAATTACCTCTAATTCTTACTTTGATATCGAGGCTGATTATGACATTGGTAAAGTAGATCAAGATTATTTATATGAAGTATTATCTAAAATTGATTTAAATGGGGCAGAGGCTTTGTTTGTTTCGTGTACAGCATTACCTGTGTTACCAATTATTGATAAACTTGAAAAAAAATTGAACACAGTAGTTTTATCTAGTAATCAAGCATTAATTTGGGATACACTTGTAAAAATAAATAAAAATAATTCTGTTGAGGGATTTGGAAAATTATTTGAGGTAAACTAATGTCATTTACCAAAGAAGAATATAAACAAAGATTAAAAAAAGTTCAAAAAATGATGCAAGAAAAAGGCATCGAACTTTTAATTTCTCATGACACAAATAATTTATATTATTTAACTGGTTATGATGCATGGTCATTCTATTATGCTCAATGTGCAATCGTTCATGTAAATGCGGATGAGCCACTGTGCTTTGTAAGAGCTCAAGATGCAGGTGGGGCTTATATAAAAACTTATTTAAAAGATGAAAATATTTTAGTGTATGATGAAGAGTACATTCATACTTGGCCAAAACATCCTTACGATAGATTAGTTGAAATAATTAAAGAGAGAAAATGGGACAATCTATCAATCGGATTAGAGATGGACGCTCACTATTTTACAGCCTTTTGTTATGAAAAAATAAAACAAGGTTTGCCAAATGCTAAAATCAAAGACAGTGATCGATTGGTGAATTGGGCAAGATTCACAAAATCTGACGCAGAAATAAATTACATGAAGTCTGCAGCAAAAATTTCAGAACAAGGAATGAAAACTGCAATGGAAGTTATTAAACCTGGTGTAAGGCAGTGTGATGCGGTTGGTGAAATTCAAAAAACACTTTTTTATGGAACAGAGGAATTTGGTGGTGAATATTCAAGTATTGCAACCCTACTTCCAACAGGAAAAGGTACTTCTGCTTCACATTTAACTGCTACTCAAGATAAATTTGTTGAGGGAGAGGCAACAATTATTGAACTTTCTGGAGTTTATAAAAGGTATCATGCGCCAATGGCGAGAACAGTTTTACTTGGAAAACCCAATCAATTAAAAATTGATACGATGAATAAAACTATTGAAGCCTTAAACTCTGGTATTAATGCAATTAAAGCAGGAAATACTGTAGATGACGTTGCTCAAGCTTTTTGGAAAATACTTGATAAATACGGTATCGAAAAAAGATCAAGAACTGGTTATTCAATAGGAATTGGTTACCCTCCTGATTGGGGAGAGCATACTCTTAATATATATAAAGGTGATATGACAGTTCTTGAGCCTAATGTTTGTTTTCATATGATTGCCGTGATGCAATTTGGTGACTGGGGTGTTGAAGCATCTGAGGCTATTAGGGTTACAGAAAACGGTTCAGAGTTATTTTGTAATTTTCCAAAAGATCTTCATATCAAGAGTTAATTTACTATTGAAATCTACTTTCACAAATGTTTAATAATCAAATTTATGTCTAAAAATCCAGAATTCGTAAAATTTGATAAAGTAGATAAAAGTTATGACGGTAAAGTACTCGTCGTTAAAGATCTTCAATTAGATATTGCTGAAGGTGAATTTATAACGATGCTTGGACCATCTGGTTCAGGTAAAACAACTTGCCTAATGATGTTAGCTGGATTTGAAACCCCAACAAATGGAGAAATTTTATTAGACGGAAATATTATTTCAAACATTCCACCTCACAAAAGAGGAATTGGAATGGTTTTCCAAAATTATGCACTGTTTCCACACATGACAGTTTATGAAAATTTAGCCTTTCCTTTAAGAGTAAGAAAAGTTGAAAAAGATGAAATTGATAAAAAAGTAGACAAGGCTTTGTCGATGGTTTCTTTAAATGGATTTGAGTCTAGAATGCCAGCACAACTTTCTGGAGGACAACAACAAAGGGTTGCTGTTGCAAGAGCGCTTGTTTTTGATCCTGCTGTTGTTTTAATGGATGAACCACTTGGTGCATTAGATAAAAATTTAAGAGAGAGCATGCAGTATGAAATTAAACATATTCATGAAAGCATTGGTGTAACAGTTGTTTATGTAACTCATGATCAAAGTGAGGCTCTTACTATGTCAAACAGAATAGCTGTATTTAACGACGGAAAAGTTCAGCAGTTATCTGATCCGGCAGAATTATATGAAAAACCAGTAAACTCTTTTGTTGCAGAATTTATTGGTGAAAATAATACATTTAATGGTGAGGTCTCTGATATAGATAAAGATAAATGTAAAGTTAAATTAGGTAATGCAGAAATATTAGCTAACCCTATTTCGGTAAAATCAAAAGGTGAAAAAACTACAGTATCTTTAAGACCAGAAAGAGCATTGATAAATCCAACTGATAAAATGGATAATATGTTCACTGGAAAAATTGAGGAAGTAATTTACCATGGTGACCACACAAGAGTTAGATTAGACTTACTTGGTAGTTCTGAGTTCATTTTAAAAGTACCAAACAGCACCTCCAACCTTGAGCTAAAAGTAAAAGAGGATATCAACATTGGTTGGAACAGTGTTGATGCTAGAGCTTTAGATCCTAAATAATTTTAATTAAATATCCAAAATAATATTAGCTAAAATGAGCTGTTGACTTCACTTGCTCATTTTGGTGTACTTTCATTATATAAATTAATTTATATTAACGTTTAAACGGAGGAATAATGAAAAAATTAAGTAAATTATTACTTGCTCTTTCTTTTGCTCTTTCAATAACTTCATCAGCATTTGCAGTTACTGTTGCATCTTGGGGTGGAGCTTATACAGAATCTCAAAAGTTAGGGTATGGTGATCCAACTGCTAAGGCACTAGGAGTAGAAATCAACTGGGTTGATTACTCTGGTGGTTTATCAGAAATAAAAGCACAAAAAGAAGCAGGTGCTATTACTTGGGATATCATAGACTTATTTGCATTCGATACAATTAACGGATGTGATGAAGGTTTATTTGTTAAATTTGATTTTGACAAAGACTTCCCAGCTGCACCAGATGGAACTCCTGCAAGTGAAGACTTCTTCACTGAAATGCCTAGTGAATGTGCTGTAGGAAACATCTTATATTCTTGGAACTATGCTTATGATACAAGAGCTTTTAGTAATCAGACGCCAAAAACTATTAAAGATTTCTTTAATACTAAAAAGTTTCCTGGAAAAAGAGCAATCTATACTAGTGCTTTGACTAATTTAGAAATTGCGTTAGCTGCGGATGGCGTGAAGTTAGGTGACGGCGGAACTAGAGTTTACAGAAAACTTTTAGAAGACGGTGGAATCGACAGAGCGTTAGCTAAAATTGAAAAACTATGTACAGATCCAAATGGTGGATGTGTATTCTGGTCTGCAGGTGCTCAACCACCTGAATTATTAGTTGCTGGCGAAGTTGTTATGGCAACTGGTTGGAACGGAAGATTCTTCAATGCTGAAGTTGGTGAAGGTGCTCCAATTAAACAAGTATGGGATGGTCAAGGTCTTGACTACGAATACTTTGCTTTAGTTAAGGGTGGTCCAGATGAAGCGAATGCTAAAAAAGCTTTAGCTATGATGACTAACACAGAAATGTTAGCTGGAAGCGCGAAGTACATTGCATACGCTCCATGGAGAAAATCTTCTCTTGATGTAATCACTGCTGGTGAGCCATGGTACAAAGATGGCAAAACAGAAATGATGCCTCAAATGCCAACTGCTCCTGCTAACACTAAAAACTATTTCTTAGTAGACCCATTCTTCTGGGCTGACTATGGAACGGAGATTGGTGAGAAGTGGGAAGCTTTCAAAGCAGGCCTATAATTTCAGTTTTAATCACTGAATTTATATAATATATTTAGGGCGGTTATTAATTAACCGCCCTATTTTTTTATGAGCTCTGAAGCAAAACAAATTTTAACAACTGACGGAATACCATTAGAAGTCAGTTTGAAGAAAGCCGAACGGAAGAATAAGGTTAAAGCCTTTCTTCTAGTTGCTCCTTTATTATTATTTTTAGTCATCACTTATATATTTCCAATTGGAGAAATGTTTACGAGAAGTATTGATGACAAGATGATTACAAATATGCTTCCTAAAACATTTAAGGAAATGGAAAATTGGGATGGACAAGAACTACCTCCTGAAGAAGTTTTTTCTGCTTTTTATTATGATTACAAAGCTCTTGTTGAAAAACAAGAACATGGAAAACTTGGTCAAAGATTAAATAAAGAAAAAAATGGTTTTAATTCAACAACCAAAAGATTGTTTAGAAATATTAAAAGAAAAAAGATAGATGAAAGCGCTAGTTTCAAAGAACAGATGATGAAGGTTCATAAAAATTGGGGAAAAGTCGAGTACTGGCAAGCTATAAAAAGAACAGCGCCACCATATACATTAGCTAAATATCTAAAAGGTATGGATATGTATTATGCTGCTGATGGAAGCATCGCTCAAGTAGATGAAGATAGACGAATTCATAGAATTTTGTGGCTAAGAACGCTTGAAATTGCTTTTTTCGTAACTCTATTTTGCTTTGCAATGGGTTATCCTATTGCTCATTTATTAGCTACATTGCCAATGAAGTACTCAAATCTATTAATGATTTGTGTTCTTCTCCCATTTTGGACTTCATTATTGGTCAGAACTGCAAGTTGGATGATTTTATTACAGCAACAAGGAGTCGTTAATGATTTCTTTGTCATGATAGGATTAGTTGCAGACGATAACAGGCCTGAAATGATGTATAATAAAGTAGGTACTTATGTGGCGATGACACAGATATTATTGCCATTTATGGTTCTTCCACTTTACAGTGTTATGAAAACAATCTCTCCTAGTTTAATGAGAGCTGGAAAATCTTTAGGAGGAACACCTTTTGTTGCTTTTTGGAAAGTTTATTTCCCATTAACTATTCCAGGTATAGGAGCAGGATGTTTATTAGTATTTATATTGGCAATTGGATATTACATTACTCCAGCATTAGTAGGAGGCGCCTCTGGAACTTTGATAAGTAACCAGATTGCATACCATATGAAAACAACTTTAGACTGGAGCTTTGCATCTGCAATGGGATTGATGTTGTTAACTGGAGTTTTAGTTGTGTATTGGATTTATAACAAATTAGTTGGAGTTGATAATATTAAATTAGGATAAAGATGGCATTACCAAGTTATACAGAAACTCGTTATAGAATTTGGCATTATGTTTATTTAGCTATTTGTGCTTTTGTATTTTTCTTTTTAGTTGCACCTTTATTCGTAATATTTCCATTATCTTTTAATGCTGAAGAATTTTTAGTTTTTTCTGAAGGAATGAAAAATCTTGATCCTGATGCCTTTTCTCTAAGATGGTACAAGGATATGGTTTATGGAACCAAAAACCCATGGGGACTAGCTGCAAAAAATAGTTTTATAATTGCAATATTTGCAACGATAGGATCGATAATACTTGGGACATTGGCTGCGTTAGGTTTAAGCAGTAGGCACATGCCTTACAAGGGAATTATAATGGCTACTTTAATTTCACCAATGATTGTTCCGTTAATTATATCAGGTGTTGCAATATTCTTTTTCATGGCCAAAGTTGGTTTAGCAGCAACACATACTGGAATAGTTTTTGCTCATATAATCCTAGGAACTCCATTTGTTGTAATTACTGTAACAGCAACATTATCAGGATTTGATCATAGTGTAACAAGAGCGGCATCTAGCCTAGGAAGCAACCCCGTAAACACTTTTATGAAAATTACTCTTCCTTTAATATTACCAGGTGTAATTTCAGGAGGTCTATTTGCATTCGTGACTTCATTTGACGAGGTAGTTGTTGTTTTATTTCTTGCTGGTTTAGAAAATACTACAATTCCAGTGCAGATGTGGACTGGTTTGAGAGAACAGCTTAGTCCAACAATTTTAGCTGTTGCAACATGTTTAATTATTCTTTCAACTTTAATATTAATTAGTGCAGAACTATTAAGAAGAAGATCTGAAAGATTAAGAGGAATTAATAGATAAAATTAAACTGATTCAATTATTGTTGCAATTCCCATTCCTAAACCAATACATTGAGTAGCAAGAGCGTATTTTTTATTTTCTCTTTTTAAAAGTTGTGCAGCTTTTCCTGTTATCCTTGCACCTGTTGCTCCCAAAGGATGTCCTAAAGCAATTGCACCACCATCTAAATTTACTTTATTAATATCTATTTCTAAATCCTTGATGCAAGCTAGTGATTGAGATGCGAAAGCTTCATTTAACTCCACAATATCAATGTCTTTTATTGAAATTTTAGCTCTATCCAAAGCTTTTTTAGTTGCTGAAATTGGTCCTAAGCCCATATAGTTTGGATCACATCCTTCAACAGCAGTGGATTTTATTCTACCAAGAATTTCTAAATCATTATCTTTAGCAAAATTTTCTTCACATATCAGTGTTGCAGCAGCTCCATCAGTTAGAGGAGATGAAGTTGCAGCTGTTACTGTTCCATTTTGATCAAATACCAACTTTAAACTATCTAGTTTTTCCATTGAGCTATTAGGTCTAATATTTTCATCAGTCTCACAATTACCTATCTTAGTAATTTCATTTTTAAATTTATTTTTTTGTTGGGCTTCATTTGCTTTTCTATGACTTTCTAAAGAGAACTTTTGTTGCTCTGTTCTTGAAATATTATATTTTTTTGCAACATTCTCAGCAGTAATTCCCATTGATAAATATAAATGTGGATTTTGTTTTTCTTCATTAGAATAAGGGTAGGGTAAAGGATCAAAGCCAGTTCTAACTCTTGTCATGCTTTCAACACCTCCACAAATAAATATCTTACCTGACCCCATTGCTATTTTTCCTGCAGCAATATGAATTGCCTCCATTGAAGATCCACACCATCTATCTACAGACATACCAGGAACTCTAATATCTAGATCTGATAAAAAAGTTACTAATCTTCCAATATTAAAGCATTGTTCACCAACCTGAAAAGCGCAACCAATAACAACATCATCAATTTCTTTTGGATTAATTTTTGATTGTGAAACAAGATTTTTTATTACTTCAGCTAGCAGATTAACTGGTTTTACATCTATTAATTTTCCTTTATTTGCCATTGCAAAAGGTGATCTGGAGTAACCAGCTATTACTGAATTATACATTTTTCTCTTTAATATTGTGTTAATTTATATAGCTTACCAATTTAATTAATCAGGAAATTTGTCTTATTTCAAGTTTTTGATTAATTCAATAGAAGTTAATTTATTATGGATATTAAAAAAGTAGTTGTTATTGGATCTGGTACGATGGGTAGTGGAATTGCAGCGCACCTGTGTAACGCAAATGTACCTGTAACTCTTTTAGATTTAACGACAGAAATATCTGAAAAAGCTAGAGACAGAATTCACAAATCAAGACCTCCATTACTTTTAGATAAAACCAAAATTGAAAATATTAAAGTTGGAAATATTAATGATAATTTTGATGTAGTAAAAGAAGCTGATTGGGTTGTTGAGGCTGTTGTTGAAAGAATTGATATAAAGCACAATATTTATGAAAAAATATTTAAGAATAGAAAACAGGGAGCAATTGTTTCATCAAACACATCATCTATCCCAATTAAAGTTTTATCAGAAAAATTAACTGAAGAAGAAAAAAAAGATTTTTGCATTACTCATTTCTTTAATCCAGTTAGATACATGGGTTTACTTGAAATTGTAAAAAACGAAAATAATGATTTAAATAAAATTAATTCTCTTAAAAAATTTTGTGAAATTGAATTAGGTAAAGGAGCTATTGTTTGTAATGACACTCCTGGTTTTTTAGGAAATCGAATAGGTGTTTATGCAATGCAGGTAGCAATGACAGAAGCATTTAGAATGAAATTATCAATTGAAGAAGCCGATGCAGTGTTTGGAAGACCAATGGGTATACCTAAAACAGGAGTTTTTGGCTTATATGACTTGATTGGAATTGATTTGATGGCTGATGTTTTAAAAAGCTTTATTAAAGAACTTTCTGATAATGATGAATTTCAAATTGTTGCAAAAGAAATTCCGTTAGTAAAAAAATTGATTGATACTGGTTACACTGGACGAAAAGGAAAAGGTGGTTTTTACAGAATAAATAAAAGTGGAAACCAAAAAGTATTAGAAGCTATCAATTTAGAAACAGGTGAATATACAACCTCAAAAAAAATAGATTTAGGAGTTGAGACTGTAGATATTAATAATTTAATTAATCGAAAAGATAAATATGGAGAATATGCCTGGGAAGTAATTTCTAAAATAATTAAATACGCGTCTTCTTTAGTTCCAGGAATTACAGACAAATTCAACGATATAGATGAAGCAATGAGACTTGGTTTCAATTGGGCAATGGGTCCTTTTGAAATGTTAAAATCAATTGGAGTTGAAAACTTTTTTTCAAGGATAGATAATTTTGAAAATAATAAATTTTTAGAAAATTTATCTAAATCAAAAGATGAAAACTTTTATGGAGAAAGACAATTATATACTGATATCGAAACACTAGGAAAAATTAGACCAACAGCAATAAAAGTAGATAAAAATAATTCTGCTGAAATTCACCGTTTTAAAGATTTTAATATTGTCGAATTTACTACAAAAGCTTGTGCATTAGATTACGACTCAATGGATGCATTAAAAAATGCAACTGACAAACCGCTCATTGTTATGAATGAAAGTATGCAATTTTCTGCGGGTGTGAATTTGAGTTATACGATGAATTTTGCAGACAAGAATGATTTCAAATCTATAGAAAAATTTATTAAATACTTTCAGGATACTTGTAAAACATTAAAATATTCTAAGTACCCAGTAGTTTCTGCACCTTCAGGTCTTACTTTAGGCGGTGGTTTTGAGGTTTTAGTTCAAAGTAACTTTGTTGCATCACACACAAATATTGTAGTTGGTCTTGTAGAAACAATTGTTGGATTAGTGCCAGCTGGAGGTGGATGTAAAGAAATGTTATGGAGATGGTCACAAACTAATGAGGCAAAATCTGATCCTGATTATGCTCCTTTAAAAGTATTTGATATTATTGGATACGCAAAAACTGCAACTTCTCCTGTAGAAGCAGAGCCTTTAAAATACTTAAAACCTGAGGATAAAAAAATCATGAATAGAAACAGTCTTTTTGAAGAGGCGAAAAAACTTATTCATCAAAATAACGATTTTGTTCCTCCAGAAGAGTGCAAATTTAATTTATCTGGAAAACCTTTGAAAGAAAAGATGATTAAAGTTTTAGAGAAATTATATAATGATAAAATAATATTAGATCATGGAATGCATGTTGGAACTGAACTCGCAAATGTTTTAAGTGGTGGTGATACAAATTTAGATAAAACTTTATCAGAGGATGATCTATATAAATTAGAGTTAGATTCTTTTATGAGATTGATAGAAACCAAGCAAACTCAAGAAAGAATTAAACACACTCTTTCAACTGGAAAACCTTTAGTTAATTAGTCTCTAACATTCTAAAAGTGTTTATATAATCAGGTCTTAGTACATAGATTGCTTTATTCCCTGTTTTAATTTTCTTAAGAATATCCAGACCAAACTTTACTTTTCCAAGTGGAGTGTATTCTCCTTGATAAATTGGGATATCTTTCAAGGTAATAAAAAATTCACTATCTTCAGAGTCAAATTCTGTTGATCTTGCAAATCCAACACTACCTTCAGTAAATTCAAAATCATCACTAAGTTCTGATTTTAATAATCCTAATCCTGATTTTCCACTTCCAATTTTTGAGTAATCTAAATATTCAATGTTTCCAAATTCAATATCACCAGCTTGTACCAAAGTATTTTCAACCACCATATAGAAAGCTGAACCATCATACATTTTTTTTTCAATTAATATTTTAAATCTTTCAACAGCTTTTGGAGAAATTTCAGGATATAACTCAATAATAACGTTTCCACATTCTAAATTCATTACCGCAATATTATCTGGGTTTTTAAAGTTTAATGTTTTTAAATCATTATTGTCTATAAATAGACATTTATTTTTTAATAAAAAAAAAGACGAAAAAGCAGAAACAGCTAAAACTATTAAAAAAATAAATAAAATTTTTTCTGATTTTGATGCCTTAATTGTTTTAATCATAAAATATTTTCATCGATTTTAGATATATGTAATTTAATAAAATTAACCTTATTATTTAATATAGAGTCGCTTTTTATTTTCTCTTCAATCAAATCTTTATTAAGCATTAAAAAAGAAAAGATTTCAGCCATATCTTCTGATGGAATTGATTTAGAGTATTCTGTTAAAAAACCATTAGTATTTTCATATAAATCTAAATTTAATCTATCTGAGCAAGTGGAACATTCAGCGTATTCAAAATCAGAATTATTAAATAAAGAAAATTTTTGATCATTAAAATCATCCTCATAACTATTTTGAATCATGTGAAAAATCTCATGATGAATCATTCTTTCAAAATATTTTTCGTTAAAGTTTATGTCTAATATTAAAGTTCTATTTTTATTATCTGGTATTCCGCCAGTATTGATGTTCGAAATAAATAAACCTTCACAAAATACAACATATTTTAAATTTATTTTTTTAAGAAATTTAGAATTGTATCTTTTAATATTTCTCTCAATCGTTGGAAATTTTGTATTAAGATTTTCTTGATTTGTCTTATTGCAAGTAATGTTGTCATCTACTCCTATTTTAAAATCTCCTTTTGCATTTAAATAACGGATATTGTTCTCATTTTTTAGTTTATAGATTTCCAAGTTCGGAATTTTGATGAGATTGTATATTTCATCAGCATTTACCTGTGAAAACTGAAATATTAAGATGAATAAAATAATAATTTTCATTAATTTATTATAGACGAATTAGATTAGATAATATTATCTTAGATTATTAAAAAATGACAAAAGAAAGAAACAAAAATCCTATTCAACCAGTAAGTGGAACAAAAGTACCTCGATATGCTGGTCCAAGTACTTTTGCAAGATTACCAGAATTAAGAGATGTCGAGAGCTGCGATGTAGCGATTGTTGGTGTTCCGTTTGATGCTGGAACCAGTTATAGACCAGGAGCGAGATTTGGTCCTCAGAGTATAAGACAAGCATCTAGACATTTAAGAACAAATTATCATCCAAGTTATGATGTGGAACCTTTTAAAATTCAACAAGTTGCAGATGCAGGAGATATTTCGTGTAATCCATTTAGCATTGATGAAGCTATTAAACAAATAGAAGAGGGAGCAACTGATCTATTAAACAAAGTAGGTGGAATAATTAGTTTAGGTGGCGATCATACAATTGCAGTGCCATTGTTAAGAGCAATTAATAAGAAAAATAAAGGACCAGTTTCTCTAGTTCATTTTGATGCTCACTTAGATACTTGGGATACTTATTTTGGTGCTCCATATACACATGGAACTCCATTTAGAAGAGCAAGAGAAGAAGGTTTATTTTTAGATGATGCTTCAATGCATGTTGGTATAAGGGGACCTCTTTATAGTAGAGATGATATTAAAAATGATGAAAGTTTTGGTTTTAAAATAATTCACTGTGATGAATTTCAAACTGAAGGAACAGATAAAATTGCAGAAAGGATTAGAAAAAGAGTAGGAGATAACCCACTTTATCTATCTATAGATATAGATGTTTTGGATCCAGCTTTTGCACCTGGTACAGGAACACCAGAGATAGCGGGAATGACCACACGAGAAATGGTAAATGTTTTAAGGGGGTTGTCTGGATTAAATTTAGTTTCAGCTGATGTAGTAGAAGTTTCACCAGCATATGATCATGCTGAAGTTACATCTCTTGCAGCTGCAACAATAGTTTACGAATTAACAAATTTATTTGCAAAATCATAAGGAAAGGATAATTTTAAATCATGTTAGATAAAAAAAATTTTTATATTAATGGAGCATGGGTTAAACCAAATAGTGCTGAAGAAATTAAAGTAATCGATCCAGCTACAGAAGAAAACTGTGCTGTAATTACTTTGGGAAATAAAGCAGATGTTGATTTAGCAGTTGCTGCAGCAAAAGATGCTTACGAATCTTGGGCCTTTTCCTCTAAAGAAGAAAGGATCACATTATTAGAAAAACTTTATGAAAATTATAAAAAAAGATGGGCAGATATTGCAGAAGCCATAACTCTTGAAATGGGTGCACCAAAAGATTTTGCCACAAAATTACAAGCAGGAACAGGAGCAAGTCATATTAAATCATTTATCAGATATTTGAAAAATTTCGAATTTGAAAAACCATTGGGTGAACACGCTCCAAATCAAAGATTAATTTATGAACCTAAAGGTGTTTGTGCATTAATAACACCTTGGAATTGGCCAATGAACCAAGTTTGTTTAAAAGTAATGCCAGCAATTGCGGCAGGTTGCACAATGGTATTAAAGCCATCAGAATTAGCGCCACTTTCATCAATGATACTTGCTGAAATTATTGATGAGGTAAAATTTCCAAAAGGTGTGTTTAATTTAGTTAATGGTGATGGAGCAACAACAGGCGATGCTCTTACAAGCCATCCAGATATTAATATGATCTCTTTCACAGGCTCAACAAGAGCTGGAGCTTTGATTTCTCAAAACGCTGCTAAAGATTTTAAAAGAGTAAGCTTAGAATTAGGTGGTAAAGGGGCAAATATAATTTTTAAAGATGCTGATCCAGAAGCAATTGAAAGAGGTGCTTTAAGATGTTTTAGAAATTCTGGACAATCTTGTAATGCCCCAACAAGAATGTTGGTTGAAAAATCAATGTATAATGAAGCTATAGAGAGATTAAAAAAATATACTGAAAATTTTGAAGTGGGTGATCCTAAAAAAGAGGGCGAACACATAGGTCCAGTTATTTCAGAAACTCAATACAATAAAATTCAAACTTTAATTCAAAAAGGTATTGATGAAGGAGCAAAATTAGTTGCTGGAGGAATAGGTAAACCTGATGGATTAGATAAAGGTTACTTTGTTAAACCAACTGTTTTTGCAGATGTAAATAACGATATGGATGTTGCAAGAACTGAAATTTTTGGACCTGTTCTATCTGTTATCCCATTTGAAACAGAGGAAGAAGCAATTAAAATTGCAAATGACACTTCTTATGGATTAACAAACTATATTCAAACTCAAGACTCTGAAAAAGTCCAAAGAGTTGCCAGAAAATTAAGATCTGGAATGGTGGATGTTAACGGAGCTGGTATTGCTGTTGATGCACCATTTGGAGGTTTCAAACATTCTGGTATCGGTAGAGAAGCTGGCGAACATGGCTTAGAAGAATTTTTGGAAGTAAAAGCTGTGGGTGGTTGGAGTTAATTTACTGATTTATCTTTTACACCTTCTAAAAATTTAAGGCATTTTTTCATCTCGTTTAATTCTATGAACTCATCAATTTTATGAGCTTGTTCTATGGATCCAGGTCCACAAACAACTGTACTAATTCCTAGTTCTTGAAATAAACCGGCCTCTGTTCCAAAAGAAACCACTTCCCTTGAATTATCACCAGTTATATTTGATACAAATTCACATGCTTCAGATTCATCTAATCTATTAAACCCAACTACTTCACCAATCGTTTCCTTTTTTATATAAGAATCTGGAAATACTTTTTTCATTTCTGGTAAAAGTACTTCATTTGCATATTTATCAATTTCATTTGTTACAAATTCCCCATCTTCTTTGACAACTGGTCTTGTTTCCCATTCAACAATACATTTGTCTACAATAACATTATGAGCAATACCACCTTTGATGCCCCCAATTGATAAGGTTGAATGTGGAGGATCAAAAATACTATTTTCTTTAACTCGTTTTTTTAACTGTTCTCTTATTTCTAAAAGTTTTCCAACATACCTAGTAGCATACTCTGCAGCATTTACTCCTAAATGTGGTTTCGAACTATGTCCCGCTAGTCCTCCAAAGTGAACTGTGTATTCATTCATACCTTTGTGGGCATCTATAATTTTCATTGTAGTTGGTTCACCAATTATACAAATTCCATTTTTTATATCTCTTTTTTTCAATTCCTCTATTAATAAAGGAGCTCCAATACACGCAGTCTCTTCATCAAATGTGTAACAGAAATGCAAATCTCTATCTAAATTACTTTCTTTAAAGATTGGTGCATAAGCAAGTGTACATGCAATAAAACCTTTCATGTCACATGAGCCTCTTCCATAAAGTTTATCTTTTTTAATTGTTGCAACAAATGGATCGGTGCTCCAACCTTTAGAAACTGGAACTACATCAGTGTGTCCTGATAGAATGATTGGTTTTTTTGTACTTTGATTTTTTGCTTTTAAAGTTCCAAAAAGATTAACTCTTTTTTTATCATCATCGTAAACTTTAAAAGTATCTATTCCGATGTTATTTAAAATGTTTTCACAATAATCAATCAAATTACTATTATCTTGGCCTGAGATAGTTTTAAATGCAATTAAGTCAGTTAAAATCTTGATTGATTTTTCATATAAATTGTTATCTATACTCATAAACTTAAAACACTATATTATTATAATGATTAAAGAGCAAATTACCTATGACACTTTTGACAAAGTAGATATTAGAGTTGGCACCGTAATTTCAGTAAAAAAAAATGAAAAGGCAAGAAAACCATCTTTAGTAGTTGAAGTTGATTTTGGAAGTGAAATTGGCATTAAACAATCATCAGCACAAATTACTCATTATTATAACGAAGAGAATTTAAAAGGAAAACAAGTTATTGCAGTTTGTAATTTTCCTGAAAAAAATATTGCTGGTGTAGTTTCACAAGTATTGGTTTTAGGAGCAATAGATGCTGAAGGGAAAGTTACTTTAGTACACCCATCACAAAAAGCTGAGAATGGTTTACCAATTGCTTAGCAATGCATCCTGAAATTCTTTCGATAACTTTATTTGGAATTGTTGCTGC
This sequence comes from Candidatus Pelagibacter sp. HIMB1542, assembly GCF_052047835.1. NCBI lineage: Bacteria > Pseudomonadati > Pseudomonadota > Alphaproteobacteria > Candidatus Pelagibacterales > Candidatus Pelagibacteraceae > Candidatus Pelagibacter > Candidatus Pelagibacter sp. HIMB1542. The sequence continues at coordinate 165,807 of NZ_JBNAJB010000001.1, forward strand.
ATTTACACCTGGTCCTAATAACTTTGTAGCTTTTTATTCTGGTTTTAACTTTGGTATAGTTAAAACACTTCCACATATAATCGGGGTTACACTAGGTTTTCCATTTTTATTATTATGCCTAGCTTTAGGTTTGATAAATATATTTAAGCTTTATCCTTTAATTCAAGAAATATTAAAATATTTAGGAACTCTATTTTTGATTTATTTAGCTTATAAAATTTCTTTTTCAGGTCCATCAAATCAAGAAAATAAAAATAAAAATCCGATTAAATTCCATGAAACTTTTATCTTTCAGTTTCTAAATCCAAAAGGTGTAATTGCATCTATAATTCTTGTATCTACTTATATAAATCCAGGAGAAACATTTGTGAGTTATACGACTCAAATTCTTGTTATGGCTTTACTAGTTTCAGTAACGAGTATAACTCTTTGGACATTTTTGGGTAAATTCTTTAGGAAATTTGCGACAAATCAGAAATTTATTAATTATTTTAATTATGCTATGTCACTGCTTCTTTTAACAAGCATAATAACTTTTTATTTATAAAATATGACACCAGGAAACAAAAATTCTTATAATTCTCTTAAAAAAATTAACATCAACAACAAAGAGTATAATTATTATTCATTAAGTGAAGCAGAAAAAAATGGGCTAGATGGAATTAATAAACTTCCAAAATCTCTAAAAGTTTTATTAGAAAATTTATTGAGATACGAAGATGATTTGAGTGTTACAAAATCTCAAATAGAAGCAATTAAAAATTGGCTGGAGTCAAAAAAATCAAAAACAGAAATTGCATATAGACCTGCTAGAGTTTTGCTTCAAGACTATACAGGAATTCCTGCTGTTGCAGATTTAGCTGCGATGAGAGAGGCTGTTAAAGAAAAAAATAAAGATCCCAATACAATCAATCCATTATCAGCAGTTGATCTTGTAATTGATCATTCTGTTCAAGTTGATCAATCTGCAAAAGCAGATTCATTTGAAAAAAACGTAGATATAGAATTCAATAGAAATGGTGAGAGATATTCATTTTTAAAATGGGGACAGCAAGCTTTTGATAATTTTAGAATTGTCCCTCCAGGAACGGGAATTTGTCATCAGGTAAATTTAGAATACTTATCTAAAGTAGTTTGGTCTGAAGAATTTAAAGGTGAGAAATATATATTTCCAGATACACTTGTCGGCACAGACAGCCATACAACGATGGTTAATGGACTTTCTGTTTTAGGCTGGGGAGTAGGTGGTATTGAAGCAGAAGCAGGAATGTTAGGCCAACCTATATCTATGTTGATACCTGAAGTGATTGGTTTTGAAGTTAAAAATAAAATGCCCGAAGGTACAACGGCAACAGATCTTGTTTTAACAGTGGTTAAAATGTTAAGAGATAAAGGTGTTGTTGGAAAATTTGTAGAATTTTATGGAGATGGATTAAAAAATCTAACTCTTGCAGATAGAGCAACTATTGCAAATATGGCTCCAGAATACGGTGCTACTTGTGGTTTTTTTCCAATAGACGAAGAAACTTTAAAATATCTAAAATTTTCAGGAAGAGATCAGCACACTGTTGAAGTAGTTGAAAAGTATGCGAAAGAACAAGGTTTGTGGGCAAGTAATGATTTAGAATTTACTGATGTAATTTCATTAGACATGTCCACAGTTGTACCAACTATTTCTGGTCCAAAAAGACCTCAAGATAAAGTTTTGTTAACTGATGCACCAACTTCATTTAAAAAAGTTTTATCAGAAGCAACTAATAAAGATCAAAAATCAATATCGAAAGTTTCAAATACTGATTATGAAATTCAAGATGGTTCAATTTTAATTGCTGCAATAACTTCATGTACCAATACTTCAAATCCAAATGTTTTAATTGGAGCAGGTTTGCTCGCTAAAAAAGCTGTTGAGCATGGATTAGAAGTTAAGCCTTGGGTTAAAACATCATTAGCACCTGGATCTCAAGTAGTAACTGACTATTTAGAAAAAGCTGGTTTAAATACTTATTTAGATCAATTAGGTTTTAATTTAGTTGGATATGGATGCACTACTTGTATTGGAAACTCAGGACCATTACCTGAAAACATAGTAGAGGCAATTCAAAAAGAAAATATTCATGCTGTTTCTGTTCTATCAGGAAATAGAAATTTTGAAGGAAGAATTTCTCCTCATATTAAAGCAAACTATTTAGCTTCTCCACCATTGGTGGTTGCTTATGCAATTGCTGGGCACATGGAGTTTGATTTATACAAAGACCCTCTTGGAAAAAGTAAAGATGGAAAAGATATATTTTTAAAAGATATTTGGCCTTCAAATCAAGAAATAGAGGATACTTTAAAAAAATCTTTGAATGCTGATATGTTTATCCAAAGATACTCAAATGTTTCTGATGGTCCTACTCAATGGCAACAAATTAAAACTGAAAAAAGCAGTATTTACAAATGGGACGAAGGTTCAACTTATGTAAAAAAACCTCCATTCTTTGAAGGTTTGTCTGATGAGCCAGAAGGATTTAAGGAAATTAAAGATGCAAGACCGTTATTAATATTAGGTGATATGATAACAACAGATCACATTTCACCAGCTGGAAGCATACAAAAAGATAGTCCGACTGGAGAATATTTCATGGAACATCAAATTTTACCTAAAGATTATAATTCTTATGGTTCAAGAAGAGGGAATCATGAAGTTATGATGAGAGGAACTTTTGCAAATATTAGAATTAGAAATGAAATGGCACCAGGAACTGAAGGTGGATTTACAAAATTATATCCTGAAGAAAAAGTAATGCCTGTTTATGATGCAGTTGTTGAGTATAAAAAGAGAGGAACTGATTTAGTAGTAATAGGTGGTAAAGAATATGGAACTGGCTCTTCGAGAGATTGGGCTGCTAAAGGAACTAAACTTTTAGGAGTAAAAGCAGTTATTGCTGAAAGCTTTGAAAGAATTCATAGATCAAATTTAATTGGAATGGGAATTTTACCACTGCAATTTAAAGATGGAGAAAACAGAAAAAGCTTAAATTTAGTTGGTTCAGAACTGATAAGTGTAGTTGATATTGAAAAAGGCATAAATCCTTCTGATGAAGTTGTTATAGAGATCAAATATATCTCTGGAGAAATTAAAAAAGTGAAGACTTTATCTAGAATAGATACTAAAAATGAGCTGGAGTATTATAAAAATGGAGGAATTCTCCAATATGTGCTAAGGAACATGATTTGATATGGATGAAGATTTATCAATAATAAATGCAAATACTAGAAACGAAAAAATTAAGAACTTTTTTGTTAATAACAAAAAGGTTCTAATTTCTTCAGTTATTGTTTTAGTTTTGGTTGTAATAGGTGTTTACAGTTACGATAAATATACAACTGATAAAAAAAGACAGATATCTGATAATTTTAATGCAATTACTATTGATCATTCAGAAAGTTCTAAAGATACAACTTTAAATAAATTATTGGAGATAATTAATCAAAAAGATCCAACTTATTCTCCGCTCTCTCTTTATTTTATAATTGATAACAATCTACTTTCTGATCAAAACGAGGTTAATAATTTATTTGATGTCATAATCGATGAAACATCACTAGATAAAGAAATTAAAAATTTAGTTATTTACAAAAAGGCACTATTTAATGCAGATCAGGCAAATGAAGCTGATTTACTAAATATGCTAAATCCATTAATTAATTCAGAAAGTGTATGGAAATCACATGCATTATACTTAATGGCTGAATATTTTTATGCACAGGATCAAAAACAAAAAGCAAAAGAATTTTTTCAACAAATAACGACTTTAGAAAATCCAAATCCAGATATAAGAATAGAATCAGAGAAAAGATTAAACAGAGATTTGAGTGATTAGACTATTAGCATTATTTATTACATTTTTTCTTCTAAATAATTGTTCTTTCAATGAAAATTCAAGAATTTGGAAAGATAAGGAAAAAGATTTATCAGAAAAAGAAAATGTAAAAAAAATATTTGCAGAGGAAGAGGTAAAAGCCTCTGAATTTAATCAAGAAGTTAAACTTGATTTATCTGGATTAAGAACAACCAATAAAATAATAGATAATACCAATAATTACGGTGCTCAAAGCTATGATGGCCAATTACAAAAAATAGGTAATTTTAAATTTTCTAAGTTAGATGAAATAAATAATCTTAATTACAAACCAATTTTTCTATCAGATGGATTAATTTTCTTTGAAAAAAAGGGTACAATTATTAGATACGATAATAATAAAAAAGTATTATGGAAAAAAAATCATTACACTAAGTCAGAAAAAAAATTAAGACCCAAGTTAAATTTCGCAATTAAAGAAAACAACATTTTAATAACGGATAGTATTGCAAAATACTACTCAATTAATCTTGAAACTGGAGAATTGAATTGGTCAAAAAATAATACCTATCCATTTAATTCAGATATCAAAAGTTACAAAAATAAAATTTTTGTTGTTGATTATAAAAATACTTTGAGATGCTATAAAATTGAAGATGGATCTGAATGTTGGAATTTGCAAACAGACGATTCTTTTACAATATCAAATGCAAAATATTCATTAATTATAATTGATGAGATGGTAGTATTTAGTAACTCAATTGGAGATATCACAGCAGTTGATATTGAAACAGGATTAATCACTTGGCAATTACCAACTCAAAGCAGTAGCATAATTAATGAAACTTATAATTTCAAAATATCAAAACTAGTATCAGATGGAAAATCTATCTTTTTTTCAAATAATAAAAATGAATTTTATTCGGTAGATGTAAAAACAGGGGTAGTTAATTGGATAAATGATTTAAATACTAACATTACTCCAATAATTACTGGCAATTTAATTTTTACAGTTTCGAATGATGGATATTTGTATGTAGTTGAAAAAAAAATAGGCAACATACTTAGAATTACAGATCTTTTTAATAATTATAAAATTAAAAAAAGAAAAGAAATTGAACCAGTTGGTTTTGTGATAGGTAATACCAATCTATATTTAACAAATACTGATGGAAAAATAATAATTGCTGATTTAAGTGAAGGAAAAGTTTTAAACGTAGAAAAAGTTTCTGGAGACATTGTTTCAGAACCATTTATATTTAATAATAATTTGTATGTAGTTAGAAACGGTTCTATCGTACAATACAATTAAATATGATCTTGAAATTTTTAGAGAAGATCGGAAGAAAAAAAGTAGTTCTAGATAGAGGACCATCACACCCAAAATTTGATCAAGCAAAACCGTGGATGAATAGATATTATGTGATATTCAGAAATAGACCTAAATGGTTTCCATTTAATATATTAATTCACGAAATGTTAGATGATGACCATGGTGATGGGGTGCATAACCATTTATGCCCATATATTACAATAATTTTAAGAGGAGGGTACTGGGAAACAACAAAAAATGGAAGGTTTTGGAGAAAGCCTGGATATATTGGTTTCAGATCTGCAAATGCTTTTCATAGAGTTGATTTAGAACCAGGCACAAAACCAATGACAATATTCATTCCAGGACCATTTGGTTTACGAAAAGGACCACGATCAGAATATGGTATCGATTTTAAAACTAAAAGAAGTTAATGACTCTACCTTTTGAAAAAAAATTTATATCTCACTGTAAAAAACAAAATTTAGAAATTAATCCCAGTCAGATAGATTTAGTAAAAAAATTACAAGAATACTACGAGGGTAATTTCCAATCATTAATATCAAAAATTTTTAAAAGCCAATCTTCTAAAAAAGGATTTTATTTATATGGTGATGTTGGTGTAGGCAAAACAATGATTTTAGATTTCTTTTTTGATCAATTAGATCATAAGAAATTAAGATTACATTTTAATGAGTTTATGTTGAGTTTCCATGATTTTGTGCATGAAAGAAAAGGTAGCAATCAAGAAAATATTATTAATGAATTTGTTAAAGACTTAAAATCAAAAGCAATGATAATTTACTTTGATGAGTTTCAAGTAACTAACATTGTTGATGCTATGATTTTAGGAAAATTATTTGATCAAATCTTCAAAGAAAATATAAAAATAATCGTAACCTCAAATATTCAAATTTCTGAGCTTTACAAAGATGGTCTTCAAAGAGATCAGTTCAAACCATTCATAAAAATAATGGAGGATCAATCTTTTCAATACGAACTTGTAATTGAAGATGACTATAGAAAATCTAATAATTCTCAAGATAGATACTTTTTTCCACTTGATGAAGAAACTAATTTTAAAATAAATAAATATTTTAGAACTATTACTAAAGATAAAGTTAAAACTGAGAAAATAATTAATGTAAAAGGAAGAAATTTTAAAATAGAAAATTTTTATGAAGGGGTGGCTAGATTTGATTTTAAAACATTATGTGATCAGAATTTAGGTGCAGATGATTATTTAGAAATTATTAAAAATTGTGTTTTTATAGTAATCGATCAAATACCACAGTTTAATAATTTTAATTCTAACCAACAGCAAAGATTTATAACTTTATTAGATATAATTTATGATAATAGTGTTCCAATTGCTGTAACAGCTAATCAAAGTTTGGATAAATTTACATCATCAAAACTATTAGAAAAACCATTTGAAAGAACAATCAGTAGATTATACGAATTAACATCTAAAGTGATGAAATCATGAAACAAGAATTTTTTAATCTTCAAATAAACACAAGTGGTCAAAAGTTATATGAATTTACAGATCAAACTCTTAATTGGATAAATGAAAATAATTTTAAGAATGGAATTTTAAATTTAAGTATTCAGCATACAAGTGCGTCTTTAATTGTACAGGAGAATGCCGACCCAGATGTACAAACTGATTTGATTAAATATTTTGATAAGTTAGCACCAATGGATAATTCGCTTTATGTTCATACAACTGAGGGTAAAGATGATATGCCAGCTCATATAAAATCTGCATTAACGAATAATCAAATTTCTCTTAGTATTAAAAATAAAGAATTACTACTGGGAACTTGGCAAGGTCTCTATCTGTTTGAACATAGGTTAGAGTCTCAAAAAAGATCTATAATTCATCATTTTTTGGGAGAATAAGTTATTTTTTCTTCAGAGATTGAAATGCATCCAATGCAGCAGCTCTTGCTTTTTCATGAATAACTATTGGTTGTGGATAGTCTTTACCTATAATTGTTTTAATCGCCTCTTGATATTTGATTTCCATTTCCCAAGGTTTGTGGATAAATTTTGCAGGAACTTTATTTAATTCAGGAACCCATTTTTTTACATAAATTCCTTCCTTATCAAATTTTTCACCCTGAAGAATAGGATTAAAAATTCTAAAGTATGGCGCAGCATCAGCTCCACAGCCTGCAACCCATTGCCATTGTGCTACATTATTTGCTTTATTAAAATCAAGTAAGCAGTTTCTAAAATGCTTCTCTCCCTCTATCCAATTAATTCTCAAATGCTTTACTAAAAAGGATCCAACAACCATTCGAATTCTATTATGCATCCATCCAGTTTCGTATAACTCTCTCATACCGGCATCAACTATTGGATACCCTGTCATACCTTTTTTCCATGCTTTTAAAAACTTTTCATTTTTAGCCCATGGGAATTTGTCAAATTCTTTTCGAAAATTGCCTTTTAAGAATTCAGGAAAGTAATTAATTAGACTATGAGAAAATTCTCGCCAACCAAGTTCGTTTATATATTTTCTATACCCTATTCCTTTTGATTTTAGCTCACTACACTTTTTCCAAATTGTATTCACATGAATTTGACCAAATTTTAAATATGGGGATAACCTAGAAGTACCATTTATAGAAGGGATATCTCTATTAGTCCCATAATCTTTAATTTTATTTTCTAATAAATCTTTTAGAATCTTTTGAGAAACATTTTCTGAAACTTTCCAATATTTATCAAATTTTTCATACCATTTTTTATTTGGTAAAATATTTTTGAGATCTAAAGAATTCTTAAAAAAATTGATGGCTTTAGTTTTCTTTTTTACAGTGTAATTTTTACTTGGCGGTTGATTAAGATAAATTTGTTCAGCAGTTCTCCAGAAAGGTGTAAATACTTTAAATGGTGTACCGTCATTTTTAGTTACTTCTTGAAATTCATTTAAAATATTTCCTTTAAAATATTTGTATTCTATTTCGTTTTTTATAAATAGATCTCTTATTTTTTTTCCTTTAGATATAACATCTGGTTCATAAATTTTATTCCAATAGATGCATACATTATCTTTTTTTTTCAGTTTTGATAAAATATCCAACTCATCACCTTTTAAAATTTCTAGATTGATTTTAAATTTTGAAAGTTCTGTTTTTATTGACTCTAATGATTTAAATAACCACCATTTCTGAGCTTCTCTTTTGTTATCAAATTCATTATTATTATAAATATATAACGCAACCACATTCTCATGATTATTAGTTGCAAAGGAAAGAGCTGGATTATTATCAATTCTAAAATCTTCTCTAATCCAAAATATTCCAGTGCTTTTCATGATAGTTATTTTTGATTTACTAATTTTTGATACATTTCTTGATCGGTATCACCCTCGCAACCAAAAATTAATACATTAGAATTTTCATTAAGATCAATTTTTGTCTTAATTGTTTCATCTTCGCAGCTTGCAATTAAACTAATTACACCTGGTGCAGCATTTTCACCTGCAATTATACTCTCTTCACTAAAGCTTGCATTTCCAAGTAATTTCATAGTTTTTGCAATATCATCATCTGGTAAACTTATACAGTGTTTAACTGAGTTTTTTAAGATTTCCCATGGCACAAGTGACACTTCTCCACATGACATCCCGCCCATTAAACTTTCTCTTTTAATATCAATTTTTTCTATCTTTCCAGTTTTAATGCTTTCCATAACACAAGCTGCACTATCTGGTTCTACGACAATTACTGTTGGAATATTATCTAAATATCTTGCTATCCCAGCTACCATTGCACCAGCCATGCCACCAACTCCAGCTTGTAAAATAATATGAGAAATTTTTTCATTATTAATTTGTTCAGCTATTTCCTTCATCATGACTGAATAACCAGCCATTGTATATTTGGGTACCAGCATATAATCTTTCCAAGCAACATCCTGAACAATTTGCCAATTATTTTCTGTAGATTGTTTTATGCATTCAATCAAAGAATTTTCGTAATTGCCTTTAACCTTTATAACTTCTGCACCAAGTGCTTCCATAGCTTTGCCTCTTGCATCACTTACAAATTCACTTATGAAAATTTTACATTTTAAACCTAATCTTTTTGCACCCCAAGCAACAGATCTACCATGGTTTCCAGCGGTAGCAGTCGCTACAACTATTTCTTTATTTCCTTTAGTAACTTTTTCAACTGCATAAGCTCCCCCTAGGGCTTTAAAAGATTTTAAATTAAATCTTTTATTTTCGTCTTTATAAAAAATATTTTTTAAATTTAATTCTTTAGATAATTTGTTTAATTTAATTAAGGGTGTAGGGGAGTATCCTTCCCATTTTGAGATAGAATTGTAAGCATCATCTATATCTGTTGAGGTTAATGAGCTTAAAATTTGATCTTTATCAAATGAATATTTTTTATTATCTACAAATTCAGTTAATTTCCATTGATGACCGTTAGATAAAATACTCATAAACTAACAATCTAATGTATTATTTTTTTCCCACTTAGTGACTGCTTTGGTTTTATCAAAACTTTCTTTTGATTTAAATTCTTTAATTTCTGTATCTCTTAATTTTATATAACTTGAAATAACACCTGATCCAAAAGCTTCATTCATACTTTTATTATCTTTTAATTGAGAAAGTGATTGATCTAACTCATCTGGTAATTTTGGTAAGTCAGGATATTTTGCAAAGTCTTCGTACATATTGCAATGCAAAGGATTACCGGGATCGATTTTATTTTTGATGCCATCTAAGCCAGCAGCCAAAATACTAGCTTGTAATAAATATGGATTTGCTGATCCATCCATTAATCTTAATTCAAACCTTCCTGGATCAGGAATTCTAATCATATGTGTTCGGTTGTTCCCAGTGTAAGAAATACTACTTGGTGACCATGATGCTCCAGATTTTGTAGGTGGTGCATTAATTCTTCGATAACTATTAATTGTTGGATTAAAGAATGCTGACAACGATGATGCATTTTTAATTACTCCACCTAAAAAATTATATGCAATTTTACTTAATCCAAGTTTATCAGACTTATCTAGAAACTTATTTTTCTTACCTTGCCAAACTGAAACATGAGCATGACACCCATTACCTGTTAAATTGTTAAAAGGTTTAGGCATGAATGTTGCTCTTAATCCGTGTTTTTCAGCAATTGTTTTAACCATGTATTTAAAAAAGGTATGTCTGTCTGCAGTTTCTAAGCAGTCAGAGTAATCCCAATTCATTTCAAACTGTCCGTTTGCGTCCTCATGGTCATTTTGATAAGGACCCCATCCCATTTCAATCATACAGTCGCAAATTTCTTTAATTAAATCATATCTTCTCATCAATGCAGATTGATCATAACAAGGTTTTGATTGAGTATCTCTTGGATCTGCAATTGACTCTCCATCAGGTGATATTAAAAAATATTCACATTCAACACCTGACTTCATTGTTAAATTTTGTTTTTTAAGTTTTTTAATTTGATTTTTTAACATTACTCTTGGCGATGCTTCCACTGGTTTACCGTTCATCCATAAATCAGATGCTAACCATCCAACTTCTTTGTTCCATGGCAATTGAATCAAGCTATCAGGATCAGGGATCCCAAACATATCAGAGTCTGCTGGCGTCATATCTAGCCATGCCGCAAAACCAGCAAAGCCAGCACCTGCAGTTTGCATTTCTTTGATTGCATGAGCTGGAACAAGTTTTGATCTTAAAACTCCAAAAAGATCGACAAAGCTAATTAAAAAATATTTAATTTTTTTTTGTTTTGCAATTTTAAATAAGTTTTTAGCCATTAACTAGCTTAACATAATTATTTAAAAAAAGATAAGATAGTTTCTTTATAATAAATTAGATTTACAACTATAATAATTATTATTGCTAAAATTACACCGTATTTAGCTTTAGGAAATACAACTCCTCTCATTTTTGAGGGTCTTAATTCTTCATTTTCATCTGTCATAAAAAATTTAAATTAAAAAGGGCGCTATTAATTAAAACAGCGCCCAAATTTTTATTTTAATTACCAATCGGTAATATTGCTTTTATGATCATTAGCACCATGTCTCTTCTTTGCTAATCTTGAAAGTTCATCACTTTCAGATTTTGCAGTTAAGACGTGCCAACCAATCCATAAAATAATAGCAATGATTACCAGTATACCTTCACTAGATCCAGCACCAGGGTAAACAGCGCCAACTACTTCTTCAGCTGGCTTGTTAAGGTGATCTATCCAGTTTGTTACTGTAGCCATATATTTCTCCTTTACCTGGTTGCAGATGAAACTGCTTTTTCATCTTCTTTAGCAGCCTCCATCATTTCATAATCTAGTCCAGCTATTTCTACCTCCCGAGGGATTCTTAATTTACCCATACCGTGAAGCACTTTAGCTATGACATAGCCTGGTATTAGTCCAAGAACAACAAACATAATTATTGCTCCGATGAACTGTCCAAGAGGATTGATTGTTGCATAAGTAGTTCCATCCCACATAGCACCCACACTATAACCAGATGAAGGGTAGCCCCATAAAACAAAACCACAAATTACAAGACCAACAAATCCCGCATAACCGTGAACTGCTACTGCACCAACTGCATCATCGATTTTGAACTTTCGTTCAACCCAGTAATGTAGTTTGTATGCAATCACAACACCAATCATACCAATGATCATTGATTGAATTGGATGATATAAGTCATTTCCAGCTGAAGCACAGATAACACCTGCTAGTCCACTAGAGTATGTCCAGAAAGGATCACCTTTAGCAATCCAATATCCAGCCAGTAATCCTCCTGATAATGACATCAAGAAGTTAAAGGTAATGCCACTAAGTGTAGTAGGAGTTACGTAAATGTTTGTAGCTGTCCAATAAGATATACCTTCCATTCCATATTCTGGACCTAAGTCAAAAATTGGAATGTTACATGCAGCATAAAATCCCCAGAAACCAGTGTAAATTAAAAATAATCCAACTGTTACTAGCCAAGGATTTCTAGGCCCAATGTTTCTTGGCTCACCACTTGATGAGAATTTTCCAATTCTAGGACCCAAAACCACAAGAACACCTAAAGCAAATCCACCTGCAATTGCGTGAATTACTCCTGATGCATATGCATCATGATATCCTAAAAGTTTTAGCATCCATCCATCAAAGTGCCATCCCCAAGCAGCATCAATTGTCCAAAATACAGATCCAATTGCAATTGCTAAAATACCAAATGCAAATGTTGTAATTCTTTCAATGATTGCTCCTGAAACGATAGAAGCAGCTGTCCAAGAAAACAGAAGGAAAGCAGCCCAGAAGACACCAGAAATGTGATCCCCTAGATTGATTGCCATAAGTTCACTTGTAGCTGTATACCAAGTAGCACTAAACGCAGACTCATCTGTGATTAGAGCAGTACTCTCATTCATTATTGAAGGTGCTAATCCAGGTCCTGTTGGAAAAGCCCAGTAAATCCACCAACCAAATAAAAACCAAGTTACTGTTACCAAAGGTATCAGCATTGTGTTTTTCATAAGAGTATGTTGATGGTGTTTATATCGAGAAGCTCCAACTTCATACATACAGAATCCAACGTGAATTAAGAACATCAGCACCACTGTTACCCAGTAGTAGAACTCTGTAAATATGGTAGTAAGAGCAGCTAACTGATCAGTCATATTCTCTCCCCATATTTGTTATCCTAAACCCTATAAAATTATTAGGTTACTTACAAATATAAAGATAAACTAAAAACCTAGTGTGGTCACTAGGTTTTTAGAATTGAAATCAACTATTGATTGTTATTTAAAATTTTAGATATGCCTTTTTCAAATCAACAAGAGGATGTTTTGGAGACATTTGAAACTTAACCAGAAGCTCTCTTGCAATCATATCTCTGTCTTGTTGATTGTTAGGAAGTTTAATTGATTTTGGAATTGTTACCCATCCATTTGCATTTCTGCAAAACACTGCAGGTCTTCCTTCTTCGTAACCCATGTGTACATCTTCCAACCAATTTAAATCATCCCATCCCATTGCCTCAATATATTTTTTTAAGAATGGAGTTATTTTATTATAATCAGGCAACAGGTTAACGTCGTATCTATAACCAATCGACTGGCCTATCATTTTTTCTCTAGCAGTTTGTTTTTTTACTCCAAACTTAACTTTTGAAACTTTAGCTTTCGATTTAGTTTTTTTAGTTTTCTTTTTAGCCATCGTTACCTCTTATATTTTGTGATAGTTATCAACACCTACAGTGTAGTTTGTACCTGCAAGTGGAACTTTCGCTAATGCAGAAGCTTCAGAAGTTAAAGCCGCTAAATCTTCTGGTTCTAACGAATGAATATTCGTCTTACCACAAGCTCTAGCTAACAATTGAGCTTCCAAAGTCATTGAGTGTAGATAGTTATATACTCTCAACGCTGCATCATCAGGATTTAATCTTGCTCTTAATTTTGGATCCTGAGTAGCAACACCAACTGGACATCTTCCAGTATGGCAGTGATAACACTCTCCAGCTTTTACACCCATTTCTTTTTCGAAATCAGCCTCTGGAATATCTTTATTACAATTAAGTGCAATCATTGAACCAGTACCAATTGCAATTGCATCAGCACCAAGTGCTAAAGCTTTAGCCATATCAGCACCATCTCTTATTCCACCTGCATAAATTAATGTTACTTTTCCAGTTTTACCTACATCATCAATTGCTCTTCTTGCTTCTCTAATAGCAGCAATTCCTGGAATTCCAGTATTTGCAGCAGCAATGTGAGGTCCTGCTCCAGTAGATCCTTCCATACCATCTAGATAAATAGAGTCTGGATCACATTTTGCAGCCATACGTACATCGTCGTAAACTTTTGATGCACCAAGTTTTAACTGAATGGGAACTTTATTTTTTGTTAACTGTCGTAACTCTTCAACTTTTAGAGCTAAATCATCTGGACCTAACCAGTCAGGGTGTCTTGCAGGTGATCTTTGGTCAATACCAGAGGGTAATGATCTCATTTCTGCAACTTGGTCAGTTACTTTTTGACCCATTAAATGCCCACCCATACCAACTTTTTGTCCTTGTCCAATAAACACTTCAATTCCATCTGCTAATTGAGCATGATGTGGATTGAAACCATATCTTGATTGAATACATTGGTAATACCATTTCTCTGAATATCTTCTTTCATCTGGTATCATTCCACCTTCACCTGAACAAGTAGCACTTCCTGCCATAGTAGCTCCTCTTGCTAAAGCAGTTTTTGCTTCATATGAAAGTGCACCAAAACTCATTCCTGTAATGTAAACAGGTATATCTAATTCAATTGGGTTCTCACATCTTGGACCAATTACAGTTTTAGTTTCACACTTTTCTCTATAACCTTCGATTACAAATCTTGTAAGTGTTCCAGGCAAAAATACTAAATCATCAAATGTTGGAATCTTTTTCATTAATGCCATTCCACGCATTCTGTATCTTCCTAATTGAGATTTAATGTGAATGTCGTCTATAACTTCAGGAGTAAAAATAGCATTATGTCCTAGTAGACTTTTATTTCTTTTTCCTTCTTCATGTACATGGACATCAGCTTTTCCACCAACGCCTTTACCATTCTTTTTACTTTTTTTCTTAGGCATTAAATTGCTCCCTTCTTCTCTGTAGGTTCTAAATTATCGTAATTCCAAAGTTTTTTACCAGCTACAATTTTTTTCATTTTACTTACATCAAAATTTTCACCAATTTCTGCAACTTTTAATTTTCTTTTTAACCAATCTTGGTCACTATCTGTTAGTTCAGCGTCTACTGCATCACTTCCGTAAGATCCAATTTCACCACCAACAAAAATAGTTCCATCGTACATCGAGTCTCCTAAATTAATTCCAACATTACCAAGAATTATTATTCTTCCTCTTTGCATCATGAAACCAGTGAATGCACCAGCATCTCCACCAATAATGATAGTTCCACCTTTCATATCAATACCAGTTCTAGCACCAACGCTACCTTTGCAGATTAAATCTCCACCTCTGATAGCCGCACCAAAACAAGAGCCAGCATTTTTTTCAATAACTACTTTTCCAGCCATAAGGTTTTCAGCACATGACCAACCAACTCTTCCATTAATTCTAACGATTGGACCATCGCACGAACCCATTCCAAAATACCCTAAACTTCCTTCAAAAATTAAATTAAGTTTATTTAAAATACCAACACCTAAACTGTGTTTTCCTTGAGGGTTTTTGATTACAATTGTTCCGTAACCTTGGCTCATTAAATTATCAATTTCCTTGTTAGCTTCTGGAGCTGTCATATCTTTTACATCAAGCTCAGTTCTTTTATTAAAATCTACATCGTATGTTCCAAAATAATAAAAGTTTTCAGCTTCATCAGGATTAAAGAATTTTTGTTGAGTTCTTCCTGTTAAAACCTCAGTATGCATACCCATTGATTGGGCTTTAGATTTTTTAGATACAGTTTTTAGATTTGCCATACTTTTACCTCCCCATCAAATGGATCATATGTGTCTATTTCTTGTGGTAGCACAGATCTAATAGCTATTTCTTCTGATCCCATTGCAACTAAATCATCTGACTCATATAAAACTAAAGGTTTTGCAGCCATAGTATCTTTTGCCATACCTAAAGAGTCTTTTGTCGCTACAAAGTAAGTAAATACTCCATCTAAACCAGTTAAGCTCTCTTTCATACCTTCCTCTAAAGTTGCTCCATCTCTCATTTTTTCTGCAAGATATACTGCGATTAGTTCTGAGTCACACTCAGACATAAATCTCATTCCTTTATTTTCCAATACTCTTCTATTATTCCAATAGTTAGTTAACTGACCATTGTGAACTACAGAAACGTCACTGAAAGGATAGCCCCAGAAAGGGTGGGCAGATTTGATATCAACACCAGACTCAGTTGCCATTCTAGCATGACCTATCGCATGAGTTCCAACAACCTTATCTAGACTATATCTATCACAAACCATTTTTGCGTTACCCAAATCTTTAATAACTTCTAATGATTTACCCATAGATAAAATCTCTACACCTGGAATACTTTCTATTCTTTGAGAGAAATCTAACAAATCTTTTGCGTTGTAATCAATTTCATATCTTAAAGAGTAGGGAAGTGTTCTTTCTTCCTTAACAACTTTAGCTCCCATTTCTGCTAAAGTTTGATCTACAACTTTTTTTCTTTCATCGTATACAGAAACATCTTCCATAACTGATGAGCTTCCTTCACCAACATTCTCACCAACCTTAAAACGCATGATGAAATTTTTGCCATCTGTATCTCCATATAAAGCATATCCAGTAGAGTCTTCACCTCTATGTTTTAACGCTTGAAGCATTCCTTGTAATTCGCTTCCAACATTTGAGGATTTTCCTCTATGAATTAATCCTGCTATCCCACACATATTCTTTATACCCTTTCTATCTATATTAATTAACGACCTACGGTAAGCAATCAAGATAAGTATCCAGATCCCATTGAGTTGTAGCACCCAAGAATCTTTCCCACTCATCGTTTTTGTACCAATGGAAAACTTTATACATTTCATCCGGCATTGCAGATTTAATTACTTCATCTTCTGCAAGTCTAGCCAAAGCTTCACCAAGACTTAATGGAAGTTTTTTAACATCTTTACCAGCCTTTTGAGCTTCGTAAATATTTCTAGACTCAGGAGCAGCTGGTTTTAATTTTTTACTAATTCCATGATCACATGCTTTTAGTAACGCTGCGCCTAATAAGTATGGATTATGCATAGAGTCTACTGATCGGTATTCAAATCTACCTGGTGCAGAAACTCTTAATCCACAAGTTCTATTTTGGTATCCCCAGTCAGCATAAACTGGTGCCCAGAAACCTTGGTCCCATAGTCTTCTATAAGAGTTAACAGTAGAAGATCCTAATGCTGTTAGTGCTGGCAAGTGTTCCATGATACCCGCAATTGATTGCAAACCAATTTTACCTGGTAATTGCATATCTTTAGTATCAGGCATAAAAGTATTTGTTCCACCTTCAACGTAACTAAATACTTCTTCAACACCTGGAAGTTTTTTGTTTCCAAGTTTGTTTACTTTAACTTTTCCACCTTTCCATAGAGACATATTTGTATGACATCCACTTGCAGAAACTCCCATGAAAGGTTTAGTCATAAAGCAAGCTATCAAGTTATGTTCTCTTGCAACTTGAGCACAAATTTGTCTGTATGTTGATAATCTATCTGCGTTTCTTAAGACGTTATCGTAAGTCCAGTTTAATTCTAATTGACCTGGTGCATCTTCGTGGTCTCCTTGAATCATATCAAGTCCCATCGCTTTTGCATATTCAATTACCTTCATAAATACTGGTCTTAACGACTCAAATTGATCAATGTGATAACAGAATGGTTTTGAAAAACCTTTACCAGTTGGGGTTCCATCCTCATTTTTTGTTAACCACATCATTTCAGGCTCAGTACCAACTCTTAATTCTAGACCATGTTTTTTCTTAAATTCATCCATGAAAATTCTTAGATTTCCTCTGCAGTCTGAAGTTAAGTGACCACCTGGATTTTCTCTTTCTTCTCTGTTTCTAAAACATGTTACAAAAACTCTTCCAACTCTTTTGTCCCAAGGTAATTGCACAAAAGTATCTGGATCAGGAATTCCAACAAGTTCCATGGCCTCTGGACCATAACCAATATAGTTATTGTGACGATCTAAGAATAAGTTTGCTGTTGCTCCGTAAACTAATTGAAATCCTTTTTCTGCAGTTCTTTCCCAGTGATCTGCAGGTATACCTTTACCTACGACTCTTCCTGTTACAGAAATAAATTGATAATAAATATAAGTTATTCCAAGTTCGTTAATTTTTTCTCGAACTTTTTTTACTAATTTAGCTCTACCTGGTTGGTTAACATGTTTTTCTAGATCCGTCATTTTCACCCCTCAATGAATTATTAATTATTCAAGCGTAGCTGAAAACTTTATTCGTGTCTAGGCTTAGAGTTTAACTCCAAGGGAACGGACTGTTAGAAGTAGGATGAAGTTCACCCTTCTCGTAACGGTTGAATCTAAACGGCTTCAATAAATCACTTTCAGTACCAAGAATTTCTTTTGCAACAAGTTCACCAACACCAATCATTTTATATCCGTGATTAGCATCAGCAATCATGTAAACGTTTTCAAAAAATCTATCGAAGATAGGAAAAGAGTCTGGTGTCATACATCCTAAACCACCTGATGGTCCTTTTCTGTATAAGTCTGATTTTCCTTCAAATCTTTTTTGGCAATGTGCAAGTGCTGAACACCACATTTCACTAAAAGCGTCTGTTGTTTGATACTCTGGAGACTCAATTCCATAAGGGTCAACGTTTACTTCATCAAAATGTTTTTTAACAATGTAAGGAGAAGTTCCACCTTGTACACCTAAACCTTCAATATCAGGTTTATAATAAATTCCCCAAATTTTATCTGTTAATAATTTTTTTGTTTTGTCAGAGTATAAAGGTGCCGTCGAGTCAACGTGAACTACAGGTGGTTGTTTTCCATCATTTGTTTTTAAGAAATCTGGCTCAACACCGATAACTCCTTCTTGAAGCATCCAGTAAGTCCACATATCAGTTTCATGCATCTTACCATCTTTACCTTTTATGTGAGCTGTCTTTGGTAACTCTAACATATTCCAAAAATCTCTTGCCCATGGTCCTGCACCAACAACTACTTGTTCACACTCAATAGTTCCTTTGTCAGTTTCAACACCAGTTACTGCTTGACTGTTACTTCCTTTTTTAAAACCAGTCACTCTTACACCTTTCATAACTTGGACACCATTAGATGTAGATTTGTTCTCTAGGGCTTTAATTGAATCTTTATTAAAAGCGTATCCACCTTTTTTTTCATGAAGTACAGAAGTGATACCTTGAGCTTGCCAATCATCAAAAATTCCCTTCATGTAATTTGTGCAATCTTTTTCACCTTCAATAAAAACTGATTCATATCCAATTGCTTTTTGTTGTTCATAAATACTTGCAACATCTTCATGCATTACTTCTGGAGATATTTGTAAGTATCCAACTGGATTATATTTAAACGCTTTCGGATCACTTTCCCAAACTGAAACTGAATGAGCCATTAATTCTCTCATTGCTGGCTGAAAATAATTATTTCTTACAACTCCACATGCAATTCCACTTGCACCAGCAGCTGTATCTTTTTTTTCTAATACAACTATGTCACCAGGATTTTTATAAGTTTCTGAAAGTTTCCATGCAGTACTTAAACCGTGTATACCACCACCGATTATCACTACTTTTGCTTTTGAAGGTAATGTCGTCATATCAAAACATTATTTTTTGATAATGTTAATTAATATAATTATTTATAGAAGTAAAAATTATATATAAAAATTAGATACTTTTTATATCAGTCAAAAAATTAATTAATAACTGATGTTTTTTAGCGTTTCTAAGTAGTTATTAAATTCTTTAATAAATGACTCACTTGGGACTATATTTTTAATTCGCTGGTCAGTTGAAGTTTTTTCAAGTTTAAAGAATCCTTTTTCACAAGCCTCTGTAATTATTAAAGCTGATTTTGGCCTAGATGTTTTAAATAATTTTGTTTTTAATTCTTCAACAGATATTTTTGTTCCTTCTTTAAAAGCTGACATAACTAATAACATCATGTGATAGTGAGAAGGTGACTTTCTGAAAAAATAATTACTAGAAGTATGAGATTGTTTCATTTGTTCTTCCCAAAAATCTAATAGGGTTTTTTTTTCTTTCGGCATTTTTTTACGATCTTACTCTAGACTTAGTTGGATCGTAGAATGGGAAGCCAACAACTTTAGCACTAATTCTTTTTTGGTGACCATCAATTTTTCCAACTTCAACTTCAGTTCCAATTTCTGAATATTGAGCATCTATTCTGCAAAGAGCTACATTTTTATTTAGAGTTGATGATAGACATCCACTTGTAACAATACCCACTTGAGCTCTACCAATATGAACACAATCACCATGACCTGCAATTTCTTTTCCAATCAATTCTAAGCCAACTAATTTTTTTTGAGGATTGTTTTTTCTTTTAATTAATTCTTCTTTACCAATGAAGTCTTCTTCTTTAGTTTTCAAAGGAACCGCAAAACCTATCCCTGCTTCAAAGGGATCTTGTTGACCATCAAATTCATTTCCAAATAAAATTAATCCAGCTTCTATTCTAAGCTTATCAAGAGCAGCAAAACCAGCAGGAATTAAACCGTCATCTTTTCCTGCTTCCATTAATTTATCCCAAACTTCAGGAGCATGGTTTGGATGACACCATACTTCATAACCAAGCTCACCTGTATAACCAGTTCTAGAAACAACTAGTGGAATACCTTGTAATTCTTCTATTCTACAAATTGTAAATCTAAACCAACCTAGCTCATCAATAGATGGTTGGGTGGGTGGTGTAAAAATTATCTTTTTTAAAATTTCTCTACTTTTTGGACCTTGTATAGAAACATTACTGATTTGGTCTGTTGAATTTTTAACATTTGCATTAAAATTTTTTTTCTTCGCTATTTCTTTTAACCATTCTCCAGCATACTCATCACCACATATCCATCTAAATCCTGTTTCGCTTAATCTTAATAATGTTCCATCATCAAACATCATTCCATTTTCATAACACATTGCAGAATATACAACTTGGCCAACTGATAATTTTTTGATGTTTCTTGTAAGTGTGTAGTTTAATAATTCCTCAGCATCTGGACCTATTATTTCAAATTTTCTAAGTGAAGATAAATCAATTAATACCGCATCGTTTCTACAGGCATTATATTCATTTACTATTCCGTGTTTTGTATAATCATTTGGAAGCCAAAAACCTCTTGCATCAACAAAATTTCTAGTAAGTTGAGATGTACGTTCGTGGAAACCTGAATTTCTTGTTAATTTTTTTTCTGAGTCTGTTTTCATTCGAAAAGCAAATGACTTTCTAAATTCTTTATTTTTGTCATAAGTTCTAACAAAAATTTCAGTAGGATTCCATGAATTACAAGCATCAATATCACTAGGACAAGCCGTAGTACCAATTGTTAAATTTTTTAACGCTCTAAACATTACATAATCACCAGGTCTAGAATAAGATTCGTCAGATATTACTGAATTTAATCCAGCAGCCGATGTATTAAAAAATAAATTAATTGCATGCCATCCTTTTTGTTTTTGAACTCCATATTTAGACATACTCTCAGTTAAATTATCTGAGCAGTTAGGATGACCAAAGTAACCAGCATCTTCATAATATTTTGAAGTACATGCAAGATTAAAAGTATCATGTTTACCAACTGTATCTCTTATTACCTCTACTAAGGGTTCGTGATCAGTATCATAAAATTTTGAATGTAATCCAGGACCAGGAAAAGTGTTTCCCATAAAAGTTCTAGTTGTTTGCCAATCTAATCCTTTTTCAATTCCTTTTTCTAATTTTCTTGTATCAAATGCTACAAAGTCTGAACATTGTCTCCCAGTTGGACTTATGACTTGAATGTAATCTCCTTCTTTAACTTGGTAAGATGTTGAAGTTTCTTTATCTATGTTTTCTTCATAAAGTGGTTCAAAAACTGGATCAGGTATAACGCTTAGCTCTTTATCATTTATAATTTTTGCTCTTTTAACAAATATAGTTAAATCTGTCGGTGGATTTTGCTTGGTAACATCCATATCTTCACCAGGTGCAGCAAAGATTGCATAACATTTATCTTTTGATTTAAGTTTAATCTTTTCCTCAGCTTTTGTATCAAGATCAAAAATTATGGATGATTTAGATTCTTTTATATTTAAGTTTCTTTTTTTTAATTGATAATTTGTTGCTAAGATTGTTTCATCTTTTCCATTTAAAATGTCTCTTATGAAATTTTTTTGACTGTTTTCTTTTAAATTTAAAATTCCTAATTCTGACTTTCCATCTTTATTAAAACAAATTATTTCACAAATTTGATTTCCTTCATCGTTGATTATTTCTATTTCATCATCTGGAAAAATTTGAAAAGCAGTAAGAGCACCACCATTTACAATATGTCGTTCAACTCCAGGTGGTAAAATATTTAGTCCAGGATTTTTAATGTCTTTACTTGTTCCAAACATTTTTAAAATTTTTTAATATTGATATATTTTTTATCACCATTTTTATTGATTAAATATATATATATTTTTTAGAACTAATAATTCTTTACCTAGCTATTTGTTTTAACATAGAGTGTTAATATTAATATTAATAGAGGGGAAAAAAAATGAAAAAAATAATGTCATTATTATCTGCTCTAGTTATTTCTGTAGTAAGTTTCTCAGGAATTTCTAACGCTGATAGCAAAAAGCCCATCGTAATCCCAACTCATAACTGGTCATCTCAAATTGTGATGGCTTACGTTATTGGTGGAATTTTTGAAAGCATGGGTAACAACGTAAAATATGTAAACGCTGACTCACAAGCAGTTTATGAATCAATCAGAATTGGAGACGTAACTATTTCTCACGAAGTATGGGAGTCTGCATTCGGTAAGTCATTTACTACTGCTCTAGATAAAGGTGGTTTACTTGACTGGGGTGATCATGAGGCAAGAACTCTTGAAGATATGGGTTACCCGAACTGGGTTGTTGAAAAAGGTTTGTGCCCAGGTCTACCAGATTGGACAGCTTTAAAAAATCCAGACTGTGCTAAAAACTTTACAACACCTGACTCTCCAGATGGAAAAGGAAGAATGTTGGAAGGACCTCAAAGTTGGCATGGTGATTTAATTCCGCAAAGAGTTGAAGCTTTAGGTTTAGGTGATCTTTGGTGGGTTAAATTTGCTGGAGGTGCAGATGCACTTTGGGCTGAATTAGCAGCTGCTGAAAAAGAAGGAAGAGGAACTATAATCTTCAACTGGACACCAAACTTTACAGATGGTGCTGGTTTTACATTTATTGACTTCCCTCCATACACAGCAGGCTGCAGACCAGAAGATGGTGGTGATGGTAAATGTGGTTCTCCTGATGGATACTTGAAAAAAGCAGTTCATGAGGATTTCCCAAAAACTCACCCAGACGCAGCAGCAGCATTTAAAAAAATGTCATTCTCAACAAGTCACATTGGTGCGATGGCAGCTTTAGTTGATGTTGATAAAATGACTCACGAAGATGCAGCTAAAAAATGGTTAGCTGACAACGAGTCAGTTTGGAAACCTTTTACTAAATAAGGGTAAAAGTTAAAAAAATTAAAATCTCCCCCAACTTGTTTGGGGGGGATTTTTTTTTATTCTAATTTGTGTAAAGTGACAAAATGAAAAAATTTCTAATTTTCATATTTTTAATTTCTTTAATTAACTCATCTGCATTTGCTCGAAGTACAGGATGTAAAGAAGGAAACTGTGAAAATGGTTTTGGCAAATGGATTTATACCGACAAGACAACTTATGAAGGTGATTGGGTTGCAACAAAAAAAGAAGGTCAAGGAGTTGAGACATGGCCTAACGGATATATTTACAAAGGTGAATTTAAAAATAGTCAATGGAGTGGAAAAGGAATTTTAACTTTTCCTGATGGATCTACTTATGAAGGTGAATGGTCCAACGGTTTCATGAATGGACAAGGAACATTTACTTGGGCAGACGGTAAACAAAAATCAGGTACTTGGATAAACGGAAAGTTACAAGAGTAATGTCGAACGAAAATAGTTTAAATAAAACTGAGGACAATTCAAATTCAACAAAGCAATTTATTGGTTTAGTTATTGTTACTGCAATAGTGATAGCTTTTTTTGCTGTTTTAAATGGAATATTTGGAGGGGGAGACGAGCTGGTAGAAAAAATGAAATTGG
The DNA here is from genome assembly GCF_052047835.1 of Candidatus Pelagibacter sp. HIMB1542. Classification (NCBI taxonomy): domain Bacteria; kingdom Pseudomonadati; phylum Pseudomonadota; class Alphaproteobacteria; order Candidatus Pelagibacterales; family Candidatus Pelagibacteraceae; genus Candidatus Pelagibacter; species Candidatus Pelagibacter sp. HIMB1542. The sequence goes on from NZ_JBNAJB010000001.1 coordinate 189,781, forward strand.
AAGAACAAAGAATTGCTGAAGAAAGAAAACTAAGTGAATTAATATCTAAATTACCTTCAGGAATTTTAGTATCCTTCGATGGAACTGACCACTATAGATTAACTGATGACGTATATGAGCAAGTATGTAAAGCTACGAAATTAATTCCACAAAGAGCAATTATGGGTGCCAATTTTTTAAATTTTAGAGCACATGAGATTTATACAATAAACGGAAATAAAATTGATGAAACTTTTGTCAAATGGGATCAAGAAAAAGGCAAGTGTTATGCAGGTTTTACGGTAAGTGGAAACAATGTTGGGGTAGATGAAACTATTACTGTTAGTGGGGAAGCTTTGAGTTTTTTAAGTACAGGTATTGATACTAGAGTTTACTATATTAAGAATTTTTAATGATGAAAGGTTACAATAATTAACATTTAAATTTTATTGAATTTCATATAACTTTGAGAAGATTTATGTCTGAGACCGTTATTAAGTGTGAGTCAGTTTATAAAATTTTTGGTGAGAATGCCAAAAAAATGCTTGAAGAATCTAACGGTAATGTAGATGCAAAAACATTTCAAGAAAACGGCTGCATAGTTGGAGTTAACAACGCTTCGTTTGAAGTTGCAAAAGGAGAAATGCTAGTAGTAATGGGTTTATCTGGTTCAGGTAAATCAACATTACTAAGATGTATTTCAAGATTAACAGACGCAACTGGAGGAAAAATTTTCATAGAAGGTCAAGATCTACTTCAATTGAATAATAAAGAATTAATTGAGCTTAGAAGAAACAAAATGGGAATGGTTTTCCAAAGCTTTGCCTTGTTGCCTCATAAAACAGTCGTAGAAAATATTGCTTTCCCACTTCAGATAAAGGGTATTAAGACTGAAGATAGTATTAGCAGAGCAATGGAAATGGTTAAACTAGTTGGACTTGATGGAAGAGAAAATTATTTTCCAAGAGAGCTTTCAGGAGGTCAACAACAAAGAGTTGGGATTGCTCGATCTTTAGCAGTGGAACCTGATATTTGGTTTTTAGATGAACCGTTTTCAGCATTAGACCCACTAATAAGAAAAGAAATGCAAGACGAGTTTTTAAGATTGCAAGAAAAATTACAAAAAACAATTATGTTTATTACTCATGATTTTGACGAGGCTTTAAAATTAGCTGATCGGATTGCGATCATGAAAGATGGCATTATAGAACAGTTAGATACACCTGCCAACATTGTTTTAAATCCAGCTACAGAATATGTAAGAAAATTTACCGAAGAAGTTCCAAGAGAAAAAGTTTTAGTCATTGAAGATGTAATGGATAGTTCAAATAAAGATAATTTAGGAGATATAAAAGTTTCAAAAGACGACATTATCGAAAATGTTGCAGAAAAAATTCTTACTCAAGAAAAAATTGTAGGAGTGGTTGACTCTAATAACAATATTATTGGTTCAATAAAACCTTCAACAATTATTGATACAGTTTTTGGAGGAAGAAAAAATAGTAGCTAGACCATGGAATATTTAAAAAAATACCCAAAGTTGTTTCAATGGATATTTTTGTTGGTTGTATTTTTTGCTCTATGTTTTGCAATTGAAGTTCCTGAAACTTATAAATTCATAAGAGGCCAAGCAGAATTTGTAAAAGATCCTAACCAAAGTGTTTATTTTTTTCTAGGTAAAGAAGTCCGATATTATGCTTTCGATGTATTTTGGAGATTACCACCTTTACTTGGGTGGCTACCTATTTGGATAAACGACACTTTATTTTTCTTGATGAACGAGTGGATGCCAATGGAGTTTTGGAATGAAGATACTCAAGAGTTCAAAACAAGACCACTGTTATTAGAGATTAGTAGAAATTTGACGTCTTTTATGACGTTTTTGATTGAGTTGATTAGAGAAATTTTGCTTGGAGGTTTAGAAACTATAGTTGCATTCACGAGCTGGGATTTTATTGATGCTTATCCTTGGTTAGAATTACCAGGTTTACCTTGGACTATCGTTGCAGCCGGAGCAACAATACTTGCATATAAACTGAGTGGTATAGGACTTGCTTTATTTGCAGGTTTAACAATGGTCTATATTTCAATCTTTGGTCAGTGGAAACCTTCAATGCAAACACTTTCTTTTATATTAGTGGCTGTTCCTTTGTCATTTGCATTCGGTATCAGTTTAGGTATTGCTGCTTACAAAAGCAAAAGAGTAGAAAATGCTTTGTATCCAATTCTTTTAGTGATGCAAACCATGCCTCAATATGCAGTATTAGTTCCTGCGCTTGTTTTATTTGGTGTTGGTGATCATGCAGCTGTAATAATCACAATGGTAGTAGCAGTTCCTCCAATGATTTTATTAACTATTCTTGGACTACGAGCAGTTCCTCCAGAAGTCATCGAAGCAGGAAGAATGAGTGGTTGCACAAATTGGCAGTTAATGACCAAAGTTCTTATCCCAACCGCAAGAAGAGATATTTTAATTGGTGTTAACCAAGTTATTATGGTTTGTTTTTCTATGGCAGTGATCTCTGCTTTTATTGGTGCTAAAGGATTAGGATTTAATCTATTGCTTGCTTTGAACCAACTTAACATTGGGTTAGCTCTTGAGGCAGGTTTATGTATTAGTTTGATTGCAATTCTATTAGATAAAATGTCATTAGCGTGGGCAAATCAACAACAAGATTATTTCGGCAATCTTACTTTTTTCCAAAGAAATAAAAATATTATATTTTTTGGTGGATCAGTAGTTGTTGGAGCTATTCTTGCTTATATCGGAACATTTATTTTTAAAGATACATTTAATTATTTATTTGAAGTTCCACACAACAAAGGATTTTCAACAGCTGATTTTTGGAACAAGGGTGTAGATTGGATTTTTGATACATTCTTTGTTTACATAAAAGCATTTAATACATGGTTAATTACAGAAGTGCTTCAACCAATGAGAGCTTTATATTTAAGAATGCCAGCAGTTGCCACTTTAGTATTAGCTGTAGGCGCTGGTTATCTAATTGGAGGAATTAGATCAGCGTTAGTTGTTGCCGCTTTAACTTTATTTATAGCATTAAGTCCATGGTGGGATAGAGCATTGGTTACATTATACATGGCAACTTTTGGAGTAGTTGTTTCTTGTTTAATAGGTTTTACAGTTGGAACTTTATGTTTTCAAAACAAAAAGTCTGCAGCGTTTATGTTAGGGGTTTGTGATATTTTTCAAACGTTCCCATCGTTTGTATACTTAATTCCAGTAATGATGTTATTTGGAATTACAGATACTTCAGTTTTAATTGCTGTAATTGTTTACGCAACAATTCCAGCAACCAGATATACTATTGAAGGGTTAAGAAGTGTACCTGCTGGTTTGCATGAAGCAGCAACGATGTCTGGTGTTAATAAATTTCAAAGATTAACTAAGATTGAATTTCCATTAGCTTTCCCACATATGATGCTTGGGATAAATCAAACAATCGTATTTGCTTTATTTATGGTGATTATTGGAGCTTTTATTGGAACAGAAGATCTAGGCCAGTACATTTTAAAGGCATTGTCAGATAAAAATGGAGCAGGAATAGGTCTAACTCTAGGTATCTGTGTTGCTTTCATAGGATTGATTTTTGATAATTTAATTAGAACTTGGGTTGAGAAAAGAAAAAAACACTTAGGTATAGCTTAGTCCATTGAAAAAATTTATTATTTCCATTGATCAAGGAACGACATCTTCAAGAGTAATTTTATTTGATACAAGTGGCAATATTGTTTTTGTTTCACAGTTTGAATTTAAACAATATTTCCCAAAAAATGGCTGGGTAGAACATAATCCGAATGAGATCTGGTTCACAACACTTAAAGCTTTAAAGCAAGTAATAAATAAAGCAAAAAAATTAAAAGGTCACATACTTACAATTGGAATTACAAATCAAAGGGAAACAACAATTCTATGGAATAAAAAAACAGGAAAGCCAATTTATAATGCGATTGTTTGGCAAGATAGAAGAACTCAAGACTACTGTAAATTACTTAAGAAAAAAAATTATGAAAATTCATTTAGAAATAAAACTGGATTATTTATAGATCCATATTTTTCAGCAACAAAAATTAAATGGATTTTAGACAATGTTAAAATTTCAAAAAAACTTCTTAGTTCAAATAATTTATTGTTTGGTACTGTAGATACATTTTTAATTTGGAAATTAACAAAAGGTAAGCAGCATTTAACTGAAGCATCTAATGCAAGCCGAACAATGCTGTATAATATTAATAACAATAAATGGGACAAAGAAATTTTAAAAAAACTAAATATTCCACAAAAGATTTTACCAGAAGTTAAAAACTCAGCAGATAATTTTGGAAAAACAGATAAAAAAATTACAGGAGTTGAAATCTCAATTTCTGCAGTTCTTGGTGATCAGCAGGCTGCAGCATTTGGACAAACTTGTTTTGAAAAAGGATCTATAAAAAGTACATATGGTACTGGTGCATTTGTTATTATGAATACCGGTCTAAAAAAAATTAATTCAAAAAACAAATTACTGACTACTATCTGCTATCGATTAAATAACAAAAATACTTACGCCTTAGAAGGTTCAATTTTTATAGCGGGGGCAGGAGTACAATGGCTAAGAGATAAAGTAAAATTTATTAAAAAAGCACCCGAAACTGAAAAGATTTCAAAATCCTCTAAAATTAATGATGGTGTTTTTGTTGTACCAGCTTTTAGTGGAATGGGGGCACCTTATTGGAGACCAGATGCAAGAGGAGTAATCACAGGACTAACAAGAGACAGTGATTGGAAAAGTATAGTGAGAGCAACAGTAGAATCTGTTGGATATCAAAGTTTTGATTTGTTTGATTCAATGAACAAGGATGGTTTGAAACCAACAATAGTTAAGGTAGATGGTGGAATGGTTGCAAATAATTGGTTCACACAATTTTTAGCCGATGTTATTAATTTAAAAGTAGTTAGAACAAAAATATTAGAGACAACTGCTTTGGGTGTAGCTTTATTAGCTGGACTTCAAATAGGAGAATATAAATCTTTAAATCAAATTAAAAATATGTGGAAAAAAGATCGTGTTTTCTCACCAAACATTAAAAAAACATTAAGAAATGAACTTTTAGCAGGATGGAAACTAGCAATTAAAAAAACTTTAGCGTAACTAGTCTTATGAAAAAAGTTTTAATAATAGGAGCGGGTGCTATGGGTGCTGCATTCACTTTTCCCCTTGCTGGCAATAATCATAAAGTAACTTTAACCGAGCCTTACAGTAAAGATCTATTAAATAAATTAATAACAAAAAATAAATTTCATCCAGCATTAAAACTTAAGTTATCTAAAAGAGTTTCTGTCAAAAAATTTTCATCAGACTTACTTAATGAAAAATGGGACTTAGTTGTTGTTGGAGTAAGTTCTATTGGAATTGAAATGGTTAGACAGCATTTAAAAAATATAAAGAGAAAAGTTTCTATTCTCGTTTTGACCAAAGGTCTTAAATATGATCGAAATAATAAAAAAATTATTACTATGTCGGAGCAGCTAAACAAAGGAAATCAAAATTTAAATATTTCAGTTTTAAAAGGACCTTGTCTGGCAAAAGAGTTAGCAAAAAAAATCAAAAGTTACACTGTGATAGCAAATAAGGATATTAATATTGCAAAAAATATAGGAAAATTAATCTCAACTAAATACTACAAAACAGAATATTCAACTGATGTAAAAGGTGTTGAATTTTCATCTGCAATTAAAAATATATATTCAATGATCATTGGATCGGGTGAAGGTGAAAATACTGCTTCAGCTTTATTTAGAAAATCATTAGATGAAATGGAATATTTAATAAAATATTTTAGAGGTAAAAAAGAAACAGTTCATGGGTTGGCTGGAGTGGGCGACTTATATGTTAGTGCAGTTGGAGGAAGAAACAGTAAAATGGGTGAATATTTAGGAAAAGGTTTTACTTTTAAAGTTGCAAAAAATAAATTTATGAAAAATGATACGGTAGAGGGCGCTGATCTAGCTAAAGAGATTGCACCCTACATATTGAAAAAAATTAATAAAAATAAAATACCACTTATGCATGCACTATTAAGTGCAATCACAAAAAATAAAAAATTAAAAGTTAACTATTAATTATTTATTTAAAAAAGTCTTCATCGAGTCATCCATCGCAGTTTCCCATGGAGTATGGTGTATAGGTGCAACAGAACCCGTGACAGGTGATGAAAACGATTTATTTCTGTAAGTTAAGATATTTTCTACTTTATGATGTTCCCATTCTTTGAAATGTTTTCTAATTAATTCAAAATCTATTTTTGGATAATCAGACATATCATGAAGTTCTTTCGTGTACTCAGTTTGAAAATCAATCATTTGATCTGGGTTTTCTAATTTTTCCTCCATAGCAACCCATTTATTGATATCTTTATTGATATCATCAGCACTTGGCATTTTAATTTTCCCCATGATCACATCTCTTGCAAACCAAGCTTGGCAATCAAACATATTAAAAGTATGGAATTGGTCTTGCATACCAAGATATAAAAGTTTGTGATTATCTTGCCAAACAACTCCTTTATATAATTTCGGTGGATACAATCTGTTATGTGTTTTTAACTTTATGCTTTCATCTAAAAATGGAAAATGATGCAGGTAACCAGTGCACAAGATTATTGCATCTGCATCTTGTTCAGTACCATCTTTAAAAATTGCTTTTTTTCCTTCCAATCTATCTAGATAATGAACTTCTTTCATACCTTTAGGCCATTTAAATCCCATAGGTGCATTTCGATATCCAATAGTTACACTTTTGGCCCCATATTTATTACACTGTAGAGCAACATCCTCAGCTGAATAACTGCTTCCCAAAACTATCACATCTTTTCCTCTAAATTCCTCTGCATCTCTAAAATCATGTGAGTGCATTATTCTTCCTGGAAAAGAATTCATTCCTTTATATTCAGGAATAAAAGGAACTGAGAAATGACCAGTTGATACAACTAAATAATCAAATGTATCTTTTAAAATTTCGTCTTTAGCTTTGTCTTGATAAGTAATTTCAAATTTTTCATTACTGAAAGTTACATTTGTAACTCTTGTGTTTAGTTTTATTTTATTTTTAATTTTGCCTTTGCTTACTCTTCCAAGAATATAATCTTGCAAAACTTCTCTTGGCGGAAAAGAAGGAATTGGTTGTCCAAAATGTTCATCAAAAGAATAATCTGCAAACTCTAAACATTCTTTAGGGCCATTTGACCACAGATATCTATACATACTATTATGAACTGGGTCTCCATATTGGTCACTACCTGTTCTCCAATTATAATTCCACAAACCTCCCCAATCTTCCTGTTTTTCAAAACAAACTATTTCGGGAATTTTTTCACCTTTATTTTCTAAGTGTTCGAATGCTCTTAACATTGATAGACCGCAAGGTCCTGCTCCAATAATTGCAATTTTGCTCATTGTGTTTTCTCCAGTTTATAAATATGCTAAATAAATATAATCAAATATAAACTGAAAATACAATATAAATATTAATTTAAGATGGCTAAGATAAATATTTCGAACATAAATAAATCTTTTGGATCTACACATGTGATCAAAGATGTGTCTCTAGATATTAAGAGTGAATCTTTCACTGTATTAGTTGGACCAAGCGGATGTGGTAAATCAACAATGTTAAGAATGATTGCAGGCTTAGAGGAGATCAACTCAGGAACAATTTCAATAGATGGACAAGTTGTGAATGATCTTCCTCCTAAAGAAAGAAATATCGCAATGGTATTTCAATCTTATGCATTGTATCCACACATGACTGTTTTTGATAACATGGCTTTTGGATTAAAGATTGAAAAAAAATCTAAAGAAGAAATTACAGAAAGAGTTATGGAGGCTGCTAAAATTCTTCAAATTGAAGAATACTTAGAGAGAAAACCAAAACAATTGTCAGGTGGACAAAGACAAAGAGTTGCAATAGGAAGAGCCATTACAAGAAAACCAAAAGTATTTTTGTTTGATGAACCTTTATCTAATTTAGATGCAGCTTTAAGAGTTCAGATGAGAGTAGAATTAGCTAAATTGCATGATCAATTAAATGCAACAATGATTTATGTTACACACGACCAAACAGAAGCAATGACACTTGCAGATGATATAGTTGTATTAGATCAAGGTATTGTTTCTCAAAAAGGATCACCTTTAAAACTTTACAATGAACCTGAAAATTTATTTGTAGGTGGTTTTATTGGTTCACCAAAGATGAACTTTATTAATTCTAAAGTTATAAGTTCTAATAATTCTGGAACTGAAGTTGAAATTTCAGGACAAGGAAAAATTATCGTTCCAAAAACTTCAGATAAAGTTTCACCTGGAGATAATGTAAAGATTGGTATCAGACCTGAGCATATCTTAATAAATAGTGGTGAAAAATGTTGGGAGAGTAAGGTATTCGTGATTGAAAAATTAGGTTCATCTACTTTTTTATATCTAGAAAAAGAGGGAGAGCCATTAGTAGTCCAAACTGATGGTGCCAGTAAAGTCAACGTTGGAGATAGTCTTAGTTTGGGATTTGATCTAAGCAAATGTCATTTGTTCGACAGCAATAATTTAGCCTTTAAATAAAGGTTTTTTTAAAAATTCTTGAAATTAACCCATTGCAGGGATGACACTATTGCATAAGAAATTTTTTCTAAAAAATATTAAGGTTTAAAAAAAATAATTAAGAAGAGGTAATTATGTTTAAAAAAACTTTAATACTATTATCTGCTGTAGCATTTTTTATAAACAATGTTGCTTTTGCAGATATCAAGTTTTGGACAACTGAAACTCAACCAGCAAGAATGGCTAAGCAAGAAGATATGGCTAAAGCCTTTGAAGCAAAAACTGGTATTGCAGTTGAAGTTATTCCAATCGATGAAAAAGAATTAGGTAAAAGAGCAACAGCTGCAGCTGCAGCAGGTGATTTACCTGATGTAATTTATCATACACTACAGTATGTATTGCCATGGGCTGAAGCAGGAATTTTAGATGTTGATGCTAACAATGATGTTGTTAAAGAATTAGGTAAGAAAACTTTTGCACCTGGTGCTTTAAATATGGCTAAGCAAGGATCAAAAATTGCTGCTGTTCCAGTTGATGGTTGGACTCAAATGATCGTTTATAGAAAAGATCTTTTTGAGAAAGCTGGTTTAGAGCCACCAACTAGTTATGCAAATATCACTAAAGCAATAGAAACACTATCTTCAAATGATATGTTTGGATTTGTTGCTGCTACAAAAACGGACGAAAACTTTATGAGTCAGGTTTTAGAACACGTATTATTGGCTAATGGAGTTAACGTAGTTAAAAAAGGTGGTATCAAAAAACAAGGAAACAAACTTAAAAAAGCTTTAGAGTTTTACAAAACAATTGCAAAAGCTAGTCCAGAAGGCGAATTATACTGGAAACAATCTAGAGAACTTTATTTTGCAGGTAAAACTCCAATGATTATTTGGTCTCCATTTATTATGGATGAGTTAGCAGGGTTAAGAGATTCTGCTCCTCCGACAATAAATGATGATCCAACATCAAGTGAGTTAGCATCAAAAACTGGTTTCATCACAAACTTTAGTGGACCGAACAATAAAAAAGGTGCTGCTTGGGCAGACGTAAGATACTTTGGTATAACAGCCGATGCAGATACGGATGAGGCTAAACAGTTTATTCTTTATTCTATGGATGAAGGATATACTTCAACTTTAGCAATTGCTCCTGAAGGGAAATTTCCTGTAAGAAGAGGTAATGCAAGTGATCCAGCTGCATATACTAGAGCTTGGTCAAAACTTCCAGTTGGAGTGGATAGAAAAGCTCCATTAACTGATCTTTATTCAGCAGATGTTATCGATAATATTGTAGCTGGTTTAGATACTGCTAGCAGATGGGGAGTTAAAGAAGGTGAACTTTCTAGAGCTTCTAAAGTTATCAATTCTCAATTCATTAATAGAATAACAAGACTATATATTGATGATCAAATTGATGTTGATGAAGCAGTTGATATGATCAATACTGCATTAGCACAGTTCAATTAATTTTAATTTTATAAAAAAGCGGATAATATTAATTATCCGCTTTTTTTATGAGTAACTCACTTTCAAAAATAGAAAAAAGAACTGCTTATGCTTTAACCTTGCCAGCAGTTCTAATTGTATTTGCAATAGTATTATTTCCAATATTTTCAAATGTTTGGATTAGTTTTAAAGAAGTTCAATTAAAAGATATAAGAATTCCAGAGCCAAGAGCAAAAAAAATAGTCAAATCAATTAAAAACGAAGATACAAAAATTAAGATTATCTATAAATTAAGAAATAGTTCCTTAATTCAAGATATTAGAGATGTTAAATTCCAGGATAAATTCCCAAGTAATGTTAAACCAATTGATTTAGATCAGAGATGTAAGTTTCTATCAAATAAAGTTCAGTGTAATTTTGGTAATTGGTCAAAAAAATACAGAGAGCAATTTGTAATTTTTTTTGAAACAAAAAGTGGTGAAAAAATTGATAAAAAACAATTTAAATTAAATAAACCCAATTTAAAAGGAAAAGCAGATAACATTCTTTTGACAAGTGATTTTACTTTGTCAAATTTTAAAAAAGTAATCACAAACTATGAATTTAAAGATTTATTATTAACAACATTTTATTATACTTTTTTTGGAACAGTGGGTGCAATTGTTTTTGGAATTTTGTCAGCCCAAATGGTAAATCAAAAGTTTATAGGTCGAAGCTTTGTTAGAAGTACTTTATTGTTTCCCTATGTAGCTCCAGTTGTGGCTTTGGCATTTACTTGGGAGCTTTTATTAGATCCTAATAGTGGTACTTTAAACAACCTGCTACTGAATTATAATATTATAGATAAGCCAATAAATTTGTTAGGTCAAAAGTATGTATCTATTTTTGTTTTCGGTTTTGAATTTAAATTAAGATTAGCGCTAACAACTGTTATTATCTTTGAAATCTGGAGATATTTTCCCTTAGCTTTTCTTTTTATTTTAGCAAGACTTCAAGCAGTTCCTAAAGAACTTTATGAGGCTGCAGATATTGATGGAGCAGGCCCTTACACTAAATTTATGAATATAACATTACCGCAGATTACAGCAGTGATTTCAATTTTATTTATGATTAGATTTATTTGGAATTTTAACAAGTTTGAAGATATTTTTCTATTAACAGGTGGTGCATCAGGTACCAGAACACTGCCAATAAATGTTTATGAACAGGGATTTTCAATAGGAAATATTGGTATGGGATCTGCTGTATCAATGGTGATTGTACTATTACTTTTATTTTTCATGTTAATTTATTTTAAGCTGATAGGGAAAAAAGCCAATGAGAGTTAAATCAATTATCACTTTCAGTTTAATTTCTTCATTTTTTTTATTTTCTTTAATATCTATTTGGAAAATTCTTTCTACTTTACAAGGAATTGAAATTAAAACTTTAAATTTCAATTTTTATTTTTTAAGTGGAATTATAATTTCTATTATTTCAATTTTCTTAAGTAAAAAATTAAACAAGTTATTTAAAGTAATTTTATTAGCATCTATATTTGTATTGATTGATTATTTCATTAATAGTTCTTTACCTATTTGGCATTATATAGGTACATTTCTAATCTTATTATTTTTTGTTAATAAGCTATTTAATTATAACAAGAAACATTTTAGTTATGATTTTTCAGCACAAATTATATTTTTTGATTTTTTAACTTTGTTTGGAATAATCTTTTTTTCTTTTGTAATTTTATTCCCATTTTATTTGATGCTAGTAACAAGTTTCAAAACCCAAGCTCTTTTATTAATTAATCCTTTAGATTTCAGTGTTGATTTAACACAAGATATAAAAACCTTATTCAAATCCTATATTGTAGTTTTTACAGAATATAATTTTGGTAAGTATATGCTTAATAGTTCAATTGTGTCAGTTGGTACGGTTATAATTACATTATTACTTGGGATCCCAGCCGCTTATGCAGTTGCAAGATTAAATTTTTTTGGAAAACACTTTTTGTCTACTTCTATTTTAATTATATATATGTTTCCTGCGATTGTGCTTGTAATCCCTCTCTACACTGTTTTTAGCCAGTTAGGTTTAAGAAATTCTGTATTTGGATTATTGATTATTTATACAGCTACAACACTGCCAGTTGCAATTTATATGCTCCAAGGATATTTCAAAAGTATACCAAAGGAACTTGAAGAAGCAGGTATAATGGATGGACAAAATTGGTTTGGAATTATTGTTAAAATCATTTTACCCTTAAGCTTACCAGCAATTGCCTCTGTAGCATTATATGTATTTATGATTGCCTGGAATGAGTTTTTATTTTCACTAATGTTTTTAGATAGCCCTAGCTCATTTACATTATCAAGAGCAATACAGTTTTTAAATGTAGGGGCTGAAACGCCTAGACAATATTTGATGGCTGGTTCAGTTGTTGTAACCTTACCAATTTTATTTATTTTTGTTTATTTTGAAAAATATTTAGTTAGTGGATTAACATCAGGGAGCGTTAAGGGTTAATGAGTTTGTTAAAAAGAGAAGCTGAAAATATTTTATTAAATAATAGGTGTGAGGGATATACTCTGCCCACAAATAATAAGTTATACCCAGCACAATGGAATTGGGACTCAGCATATATAGCACTCGGTTATTCTTATTTTAATAAAGAATACGCAATAGTTGAGCTAGAAAAGTTGTTCGAGGGACAATGGTCTGATGGTATGGTTCCTCATATTTTATTTCATCTTAAGGATGAAAATTATTTTCCCAATCATAATACTTGGCAGTGTGGTGATAAAATTCCATCATCTGGAATAACTCAACCACCTATAGTCTCAAGTATTTTAAAATTAATGTTGGATAAGCATAAATTTAGTTCTAGTGAAATGGAAAGAATTTTGAATTTAGTAAAAAAAACAAAAAATTATTTAGAATGGTTTTACAAATTTAGAGACCCAAATGATACTGGTTTAGTTTCTATATTACATCCATGGGAAAGTGGCACTGATAATTCACCTTTATGGGATTTTCCTTTAAGTAAAATTTTAATTGAGGAAAATCTTGAATACAAAAGAAGAGATTTAGATGTTTCAAGCAGTGACGTACGACCACTTAAAAGAGATTATGATTGTTACATTACTCTTTTAAATCAGTTCAGAAATGAAAAATATAATCCTGAAAAACTCTATGATATTTCAATGTTTAATGTTGCTGATATAGGTTTTAACTCTTTATTTTTGAAAGCTTGCAAAGATCTAGTCTATATTGCAACAAAAAATAATATTGAATGCACATTTATACAAAAAAAAATAACACAAACTGAGAATAAATTAATTAGTTTATATAACAAAGGTGATAATTCATTTTACTCATATGATGTTTTAAATAAGCAAACATTAGAAATCCCTTCTATTACAAATTATTTTATTTTGTTTGCAGATATTCAAAATAAAGAAATTAATAATTCGATAATTCAAAGTTTAAAAATGTATAATTCTAATGAAAAATATTTCTTTTCGTCAATAAAGCCTGATAGCAAATATTTTGAGGAGATAAGATATTGGAGAGGACCTGTTTGGATTAATTGTAATTGGATTTTATACAAAGGATTGTTAGAAAAAGATCCTGAACTTGCCAATAAAATAAAATCACACACATTAGATTTAATGCATGAAAAGGATTTTCATGAATACTACAGTTGTAAATCAGGAACTCCTTATGGAGCTAATAATTTTTCTTGGTCTGCTGCATTATATTTAGATTTAATAAATGATTAATTTTTAAGTGATTAATTAATCAAATAAATATATTCTTTTTAAATAAATATTATGAATTGGAATTATCCTACTACTATTTGGTGTGGAGCAGGTAAAATAGAAGATCTTGCAAACGCCTGTTTGAACTTAAAAATTAAAAGTCCACTTTTTGTAACTGACAAGGATCTTATAAATCTACCAATGACTTCAAAAGTAATTGAAAAATTAAAAAATGACTTTGATCATTTACAAGTATTTTCACAATTTTCAGGAAACCCAACTGGAAAAAACGTAATGGAAGGAGTCACATTATATATAGCAAAAAACTGTGATGGAGTAATTGCCTTTGGAGGAGGTAGTGCATTAGATGTCGGAAAGGGAATAGCTTTTATGTGTGGTCAAAAAAGACCTATATGGGATTTTGAAGATATAGGTGATTATTGGACAAGAGCTGATGGAAATAAAATTTCTCCAATTATAGCGGTTTCAACTACTGCAGGAACAGGCTCAGAAACAGGAAGAGCTTCAGCTATCATTAATGAAGAAACAGGAATAAAAAAAATAATTTTTCATCCAAAAATTTTACCTTCTATTGTAATTTTAGATCCGAATTTAACCAAAGATCTTCCACCAAGAATAACAGCTGCAACAGGAATGGATGCACTTGCTCATAATCTCGAGGCTTTTTGTGCACCTGGATTTCATCCAATGGCAGATGGAATTGCACTTGAGGGTATGAGATTAATTAAAAATTCTTTAATAGAAGTTTATAAAAATGGTAAGAACATAGAAGCTAGATCTGAAATGTTAGCGGCATCTAGCATGGGCTCTACTGCTTTTCAAAAAGGTCTTGGTGCAATACATTCTTTAAGTCATCCAATAAATGCACAGTTTGATGTACATCATGGTTTAAGTAACGCTATATTTATGCCTTATGTCCTAACTTTCAATAAATCAGTTATTGAAAACAGAATTAAGTCTATTTGTAATTATCTTAATCTAAATAGTACATTTGAAAGTTTTTTAGAATGGATATTAAATTTGCGTAAAGAATTAAATATTCCTCATAAACTTTCAGATGTTATGGACTGTAATGAAATTGATTTAGAAAAACTCTCTTTAATGGCATTTGAAGATCCATCTACAGGAGGCAATCCAAAAAAAATAACACAAGACGATTTAAAAGAAATGTATAAAAAAAGTATTTCAGGAGAATTATTTTAATGAAGAAAATTTTGGTAGTAGAAGGTAATTTACAAGAGGAAAATCAAAGTTTTACAGAAGCAGGTATTCAAACTCATACTGAAAGCTTAAAACATAGTCTTTCTCATTTTACTGATCAACTAAATATAGATGTAGTTAATCCATCTTCAGATGAAAATATAAGCGAGAATATTGATCCATTAGAAAGTTATGATGGTCTTATTTGGGGTGGAAGTAGTTTAAATATTTATAACAAGACACCTGAAATTTTAAGACAAATAGAATTTATGAAAGAGTGTCAGAAAAAAATTAAAAAAGTTCTAGCGATTTGTTGGGGAATGCAAGTTGCAGTAACTGCCGCTGGCGGTGAGGTAAAAAAAGCTGAGAAGGGGTCACACCGAGGGATTGCAAGAGATATTGAAATTAATGAAAATGGTTTAAATCATCCATTATATAAAAACAAAAATAAAAAGTTTAATACTCCAGCATTTAATTTTGATGAAGTTGTAACTCTTCCAGAAAATTCAACACTGCTCGCTTCGAACCCAATTAATAACGTTCAAGGTTTAAATTTTAAAATTGGAAATTGTGATGTGTGGGGCCTTCAGTATCATCCAGAAATTACTTACAACAAGATGATTAACTTAATTATTTTTAGAAAAGATAGACTTATAGAACGTGGTGCTTTTGAAGACCAAAATCATATCGATGATCACATTAAAAATATAGAAATAGAAAATAAAAAATTAGATAAAATTTCCAGAATGAGAGAATTAGAGAATTGGTTAAATTATCTTAACTTAGAATAATCCTTCAATTTCACCTTTTTCATTAAGTTTAATAGAGTCAGCTGCAGGAACTCTAGGTAATCCAGGCATAGTCATGATTGCACCACAAATAACCACAATAAACTCTGCTCCTGATGATAGCCTTACTTCTCTCACTGGTAAAGCATGACCTGTCGGTGCTCCTTTAAGATTTGGATCTGTTGAAAAACTGTATTGAGTTTTAGCAACACAAATTGGTAAATCACCATATCCAGCTTCTTCAAAGTTTTTAAGTTGATCTCTAATTTTTGTATCAGCAATTACTTCATCTGCTCTATAAATCTCTTTTGCAATAGTCTCTATTTTTTTAAACAGAGGTGTTTTGCTTTCGTATAAAAATTGAAATTTAGCTTCATCTTTTTCACACAATTCTGAAACATGAGCTGCTAATTCTTTTGTACCTTCACCACCATTTGCCCAATGAGTACATAGACTAGCTTTAACACCTAAATTATCACAAAAATCTATAAGCGCTTTCACTTCATTATCAGTATCTTTTATAAAGTGATTAACAGCTACAGCCACAGGTAAACCAAATTTTTTAACATTTTGAATATGTCTTTCTAAATTTACTAAACCTTTTTTTAAAGCTTCAACATTTTCATTCTTTAAATCATCTTTAGCAACACCACCGTGCATTTTTAAAGCTCTTATAGTTGCAACAATTACTACACAGCTTGGTTTTAAATTTGATTTTCTACATTTAATATCTAAAAACTTTTCTGCACCAAGGTCAGCACCAAATCCTGCTTCAGTTACAACATAGTCTGCTAATTTTAAACCAGTCTTAGTTGCGATAACGGAGTTACAACCATGAGCAATATTCGCAAATGGACCACCATGAATAATTGCAGGATTGTTTTCCAAAGTTTGTGTAACATTAGGTCTGATAGCTTCTTTTAAAAGAACTGTCATAGGACCTTGAGCATTTAAGTCTTTCGCATAAACTGGTTTTTTATCTCTAGTATACCCAATAGTAATATTTCCAATTCTTTTTTCTAAATCTTCCAAATCATTTGATAGGCAAAAGATTGCCATTATCTCTGATGCAACTGTGATATCAAAACCATCTTCTCTTGGAAAACCATTTGCTACACCACCTAAATTTATATTTATAGATCTTAACGATCTATCATTCATGTCCATAACTCTTTTCCAAACAATTCTTCTAACATCGATATCCAGTTTATTTCCCCAATAAATATGATTATCGATTAATGCTGATAATAAATTATGAGCCGATGTAATTGCATGAAAGTCACCAGTAAAATGCAAATTGATTTGTTCCATTGGAACGACTTGTGCATAACCTCCACCAGCTGCTCCACCTTTCATACCAAAAGAAGGACCTAAGCTTGGTTCTCTAAGACATACGATAGATTTTTTTCCAATTTTATTTAAACCATCATTCAATCCAACCGAAGTTGTAGTTTTTCCTTCTCCTGCGGGGGTTGGAGTAATAGCAGTTACTAAAATTAATTTTCCATCTGGCTTATCTTTTAGTTGCTCTAAATATTCTAAATTTATTTTTGCAATATGTCTGCCCATAGGACTAAACGCAGAGCTTTCATCAGGTACATTTATCTTTGCTAAAATATCATTTATTGGTTGCATTTTAGCTTCTCTAGCTATCTGTATATCTGATTTTACTTCGCTCATTCGTTATCCTTTATTGTAAATTTTTTTGCATAATAATTATCTTATTTGAGATTTTTCGAAACTTCTAAAATATATATATAAAAAAAATAAGAACTATTTAAATTCATTAATATAAAATTCTAATATGCAAAAGTATTCTATTTTTAGCTTGGTTAAAAATGCATTAACAGGCCATCAAAATTGGGATTTAGCTTGGAAAGATCCAAATCCTAAAGAAGAGTACGATGTTGTTATCATCGGAGGTGGTGGTCATGGTTTAGCTACAGCGTATTATCTAGCTAAAGAACATCAAATTACAAAAGTAGCTATCATTGAAAAAGGATGGATTGGCGGTGGAAACGTTGGTCGTAACACTACAATTATCAGATCAAATTACATGCATGATGAAAATGGTCTTTTCAGTGAGTTTGGAATGGATCTATGGAGAAAGATGAGTCAGGACTTAAATTACAACGTAATGTTTTCTCCAAGAGGAATTATTAATCTTGCACACTCAGATGCACAAATGAATGCATACGCAAGAAGAGGAAATTCGATGAGATTAAACGGAATTGATGCAGTTCTTTTAAACAGAGAAGAAGTAAAAGAATTAATTCCAATGGCTGACTTTTCAGATAACGTAAGATTTCCAATCTTTGGTGGATTGATGCAACCAAGCGCTGGAACTGCTCGTCATGATGCAGTTGCCTGGGGATATGCACGTCAAGCAGACTCAATGGGAGTAGATATAATTCAAAATTGTGAAGTTACAGGTTTTGATGTTTCTGCAGGAAACATAAAAGGGATCAGAACATCCAGAGGAAATATTAAAGCAAAAAAAGTAGGTCTATGCGTTGCTGGTAGTACAAATATTTTAGCTGAAAAATTAAATATGACTTTGCCAATTGAAACGCATCTTTTACAAGCTTGTGTTTCAGAACCAGTGAAACCAGTTTTAGATAAAGTCGTAACTTTTGGTGCAGGTCACTTTTATATTAGTCAATCAGACAAAGGTGAAATGGTAATGGGTGGAGACCTCGATGGTTACAATAGTTACGCTCAAAGAGGTAATCTTCCAACATTACAACATGTTTTAACCGAAGGAATTGCGATGATGCCATTTTTAAGTAAATTAAAAATGCTAAGAACTTGGGGTGGGATTATGGACATGTCAATGGATGGTTCACCAATAATTGATAAAACTCATATTGATGGTTTGTATTTAAATTGTGGATGGTGTTACGGAGGCTTTAAAGCAACTCCAGCATCAGGATGGACATTTGCACATACTATTGCTCAAGATAGAGTTCATGAATTAAATGCAGGATACAGTTTGAACAGATTTAGTACTGGTCATCTTATTGATGAAAAAGGTCTTGGTACAAAAACTTGGATTTCATAAATGTTACATATTAAATGCCCACATTGTGGAATGAGATCTCAAAATGAATTTTCTTATGGTGGAGATGCTACTGTTAAAAGACCAGAACTAAATAAAGAAGTTACAGATCAAGAATGGGATAACTTCGTATACAATAGAGTTAGTCCTAGAGGAAAACATTTAGAACTTTGGCAGCATTTGTCTGGTTGTAGACAGTGGATTAAAGTTCAAAGAGATACTGCAACACACGAAATTTTTAAAACTTACAAAGCTAACGAAGAAATTGGTTAATGACTCAGAGTTATCGAATAGAAACAGGTGGCTTAATAAATAGAAATAAAAAAATTTCTTTTAAGTTCAACGGTACATCTTATTTTGGGTATGAGGGTGATACATTAGCTTCAGCTTTACTAGCAAATGGTGTTCATTTAGTTGGTAGAAGCTTTAAATATCACAGACCTAGAGGGTTTTTTGGTGCAGGAGTTGATGAACCTTATGCAGTTGTTCAACTTTATAGAAATGGTGAAACGGAGCCAAATATTAAAGCAACTGAACAAGAATTATTCGAAGGATTAGAGGCAAGCAGTGTTAATTGTTGGCCAAGTGTTAACTTTGATATTGGAGCAATAAACAATTTTTTAAAAATATTTTTACCAGCAGGATTTTATTACAAAACTTTTATGTGGCCAAAAAGCTTTTGGTATAAAATTTATGAGCCGTTTATAAGAAAAGCAGCTGGATTAGGTGTAGCATCAACAAAACATGATAAAGAAAGATACGAACATAAATACGAGTATTGCGATCTTTTAATTGCTGGATCTGGACCATCAGGTTTAGCGAGTGCGTATTCTGCAGCGAAAAATGGAGCCAAAGTAATTTTAGCTGAAGATAAACCAAGATATGGTGGTTCATTATTAACAAGTGATGTGAATATTGGTAACCAATCTGGAAAAGATTGGGCGGACGGTATTATTTCAGAATTGAAAGAGATGCCTAATGTAACCGTAAAAAATAGATCTCAAGTTTTTGGATACTATGATCACAACATGTTGGTAATGTCTGAAAAAGTTAGTGATCATTTACCTAAAACTAAAAAATATCATCCAAACAAAAGACTTTGGTACATTAGAGCAAAAGAAGTTCTAATTTCATCTGGATCAATCGAAAGACCAATTGTTTTTGGAAACAATGATACTCCTGGAGTAATGCTTTCATCTGCAGCTAAAGAATATTTAAAAGTTTATGGCGTCTTAGTTGGAAAAAAACCTTTGGTATTTACAAACAATGATAGTGGCTATGAAACTGCAATTGAATTTAAAAAATATGGAGTTGAGCCTATAGTTTTAGATTCAAGATCAAATCCACAATCAGAAATTATTGATGAAGCAAAAAATTTAGGAATTAATATTAAAGATTCATATGTAGTAGTTGCAGCACAAGGTTATAAAAAAGTAAAATCAGCTGATGTGGCAACTATTTCTGAAGACAAGAAAACACTTGGTAAAATAGAGAATATAAATTGTGACTGTATATGTGTTTCTGGATTTTGGACACCTACAATTCATTTGGCATCACAATCAGGAAATAAAACTAAATTTAATGAAGAGATAGACGCGTTTGTTCCAGGAATTTCAAAACAAAATGAAACAACTTTGGGAGCCGCTAATGGTGTGTTTACTCTAGAAGAAACTTTAAAAACATCATTTGAAAAAGGAAAGGAATTATCAAAAAAAATTACCGATAAAGATAACGAAATATCTATTCCAAATGTAGTTGAAAAAAAATATTCTAAACATGATAAGTTTTGGTGTGTTCCATTACCAAAAGGTAAAAGTTATAAAAGATTTTTAGATTTTCAAAATGATGTTTCTGTTTCTGATGTAGAGATTGCATTAAGAGAAGGTTATAGATCAATTGAACATGTAAAAAGATATACCACTCTAGGTATGGCAACAGACCAAGGAAAAACAAGTAATTTAAATGGATTACAATTAGTATCTGAGATTGAAAATAAAGTTGTTCCGTCCGTTGGCCACACAACTTTTAGACCTCCTTATACACCTATTTCAATAGGTGCTATTGTTGGTAGAGAAGTAGGGAAGCATTCAAAACCAACAAGAAAATCTCCAATTCACAATTGGCATGAAGAGCATAACGCTGTTTTTGTTGATGCAGGAGTTTGGTTAAGACCAAGATACTATAAAAGAGGAAATGAAACTTTGTTCGAAGCTTCAAAAAGAGAAGCGAAAAATGTAAGAGCAAATGTTGGTGTTTGTGATGTAACAACACTTGGTAAGATCGACGTTAAGGGTCCTGATGCTGCTGAATTTTTAAACAGAGTATACACAAATGCATGGTTAAAGTTACCTGTTGGAAAAGCAAGATATGGAGTGATGTTAAGAGAAGATGGGATAGTGATGGATGATGGTACAACTACTAGAATTTCAGAAAACCACTATCACATGACAACAACTACTGCTCAAGCAGCAAATGTGCTTTCGCATTTAGAGTATTATTTGCAACTTGTTTGGCCTGAACTTAATGTAAATGTAGTTTCAACAACTGAGCAATGGGCAGGAGCTGCCATAGCTGGTCCTAAATCAAGAGATTTATTACAGAAATTGTTCCCTAAAACAGATGTATCTAATGAAGGTCTTCCGTTTATGGGATATGTCGAGGGTGATTTATTTGGTGTTAAAGCTAGAATATTCAGAATTTCATTCTCAGGTGAATTAGCTTACGAAGTTAATGTTGAGTCTGATAACGGAACATTTATGTGGAAAAAAATAATTGAACTTGGAGAAGAGTTTCAAATTCAACCATATGGAACTGAAGCACTGTCTACACTTAGAATTGAAATGGGGCATGTTGCAGGTTCTGAATTAGATGGAAGAACAATTCCTTACGACAATGCATTAGAAGGGTTAATGAGTAAAAAGAAAGATTTTATTGGAAAAAGATCACTACAGAGATCAGCTTTTGTAGCTGAAGATAGACAGCGAATTGTAGGCGTTGTTCCATTGGATAAAAAAACTAGTATACCAGAAGGTTCACACTTAGTTAAAGACGCTAACGCTCCTTTGCCAAATAAAAAATTAGGTCATATCTCAGCTTCTTGTTGGAGTGTTGAGCATGATAATCCATTTTCATTAGCAATATTAAAAGATGGAAAAAATATGATTGGAGAAAAATTATTTGTAATGTCTCCATTAAAAAACAAAGTTATTCCTGTAGAGATAGTTTCATCACATTATGTGGATCCAAAAGGAGAAAGAGTAAGATCATGAGTTTAATTTCAGCCTTAAATAATGTGCATGTAAAAGGTCAATTTGGAGATTTTGAAGGTAAAGATGATAAAAATTTAATTTCAATATCTGAAACTACTAATTTATTAATTGTACAGATAGTTCAGTATAAAAGTTCAAACTCATCATTAGAAAACATGCAGGTAGATGGTCTAAATTTAAGAGACAATCCATCTTTAGTTAGCTCCAATGATAACACAAGAATACTTTGGAACGGTCCAAGAAATTGGATTTTAGTTTCTAAGAAAAAGGATATTTTAAATGAAATAGAGCAAAAATTTAATGATAATGAATTTGCAATAACAGACATATCTCATTCAAAAGCAATAGTTGAAATTGAAGGTAAGGAAGCCAAGGAAGTTTTAAAAAAAGGATGCCCATTTAATTTTGGTGAGCTAGAAAAAAATCAATGTTTAAATTCTACTTATAACGGAATGTCAGTTACTATTGATATGCTTGATGATGATCCAGATAAATTTAGAATATTTGGATTAAGAAGTTTTGGTGAATCTCTTTATCACTCAATAACAGACGCATCTTTAGAATTTGGATATATTGCAAAGTAATTATTTTTCTCTAGTAGCAATATAAACACCAATAGTAGCTATAAAAAATCCTAAAAGATCTAAATTAGATAATTTCTCATTTAAAAATAACCATGCCATGAATGCAGATGTAGGAGGAATTAAAAAAAATATTGAAACTGTTTTGCTTGCAGAATTTTTTTTAATTAAGAACATAAGTATTGTGAATGCTCCAAAGGACACTAAAAAAATTTGATGACTCATTGCAATTATAAATGTTTTTGAAAATTCAATGTAAGGATCAGCAAAAAAAATTATAATTAACAAATGAAATGAAAAACCTCCAAGTGCTTGGTTCATATTACTTATTGATAAGGGTAGGTTGTTGCTTATTGTTTTTTGCCAAAGAGTTGAACTTGTTATTGCTATCAAAGCTATAATAGTTGCAATTAATCCAGCAGTTGGAATTTTTGATCCAATTTCAAAACCTAGAACCAATGATGCTCCAATAAATCCTAGTAAAACACCTATCCATTGTTTAATAGAAACCTTCTCTTTAAGTATTGGTCCACTTAATGCATTAGTTAGTATTGGCTGAAGAGTTACAATTAAAGCAGCAAGGCCAGTGGGCATTCCAATAGAAATTGAATAAAAAACACCTCCTAAATAAAACCCATGAAAAAGAACTCCACTAAAAAAAGATTGTAAAAAATTTTTTTTACTTACAATTATTTTCTGCTTTGAAAAAATAGAATAAATCAAAAAACCAAATGCTACTAGTGCAAATCTAAAGGCTAATGCAGCAAAAGGATCGCTGTAATCAATGATTGGTTTTGTAGTTATGAATGCTGATGACCAAAGTAAAATAAATATAAATGGGAATACCTTAATCACTGTAGTTATTAATTTTAAATTTAATCAATTAAATTTAATTTAATCAAATTTTTTTGCTTAGTTTCTTTACACCACATTTCGTAACTTTCACAAACTCTCCAAAGATGATTAAAGGCTCTTTGAGATAATTCCAGAGGGAAATGGGTTTTTGTGTAGTATAATTTTGGTATTTTAAGCAAAAATTTAACCATAGAATCCTTTTGAATATCTAAAAGTCTTAATGTTTCTTCATTAATTTTCTTACCAGTAATTTTATCAATAAAATTGTTATCTTTTAATTCTGATATCCAATTTTCATGAAATTCTCCTGAGCTAATAAAATCATAATCTTTTGTTGTCATGAAAATCTCGAATGCTTGGATGTTATTAACTTCAGGATTTTGGTTTTTTATCTCAATAATTTTAGAATATATTAGTTCTGCAACTCTTAAAACGTAGGGCTTATCAATTTTAGATGTCACTGTTTATCTTTTGTGTTTCTGCATTGCAGAGCGTGCAAGAATTAAATTTGGATCTAAAAATATCTTTGAAGATTTAATATTCTTGAATGATTTAAAAGCGAATATTGCAATTGGCAACTCAGTACAACCTAAAATTATTTTTTTACATTTCATTTTTAGCAAATATTTTATAGCTGGTTTGATAGCTTTTTCAGCAGCTCTAACATTGCCCATTTTTACAAACTTGATTGCCTTATTTACTGAATTTTTTTGAAGATTTTCAGACGGATTAACTAATTGATAGGTCTCGTCAAAAAATTTATTATACACTCCAGTTTTTAAAGTACCTTCAGTGGCCAATAAACCAACTTTTGAATTTTTTTTACAGTTCTTTTTTGTAAATTTAAAAACTTCTTTTGGCATATTTATAATTGGAATATTGATTTTTTTTTGTAGATCATCAAACCAATAATGTGCTGTGTTACATGGAATAACAATAAATTTGCATTTATTCTTTTCTAATAACTTACATCCTTCAAGAAGACTTTTTAATACTTTATTATATTTTGTTTTATTAGATTTGTTTGTATTTAGATTTGATAAGTTTTTTGTTTGAGTTCCTATAGACTCTGGTCTTCCAGGAATATTTGATTTATTATACAAAACAAATAAAGGATACTCTTGATCAATTTTACCTCTATTTAGCACTGCAAGCTTATTACAAAAATCAAGACCAGCTTGAGTACCCATTCCACCTAAAATTCCGATCATAAATTTTTTATTATTTTAAATACAACTTATATAATTAAATTTTTTGACTAAAAGTTGTTTTTTATAAGATTTGGTACTGGCTGAATAAAATTGTTTATTAAAAAATAAAATTTTTTCAGCCAATAGGAAGTGTGAAATTATGCAGTTTTTAAGTTAACTGCTGAAGGACCTTTAGGACCATCTTCAACATCGAAAGTCAAAGCTTGACCCTCATCTAAACCGTTCATACCAGCATCTCTTACTGCTGAAACATGTACAAACACATCTTTTTCTTTATCTTCTCTTTCAATAAAACCAAAACCTTTGGTTGGATTGAACCATTTTACTTTACCTGTTAGACTCATATTATTTCTTCTTACTTTTTGTTATATTAATTATTACTTAAAATTTATAATTAAGTAATCTTGGCTTTTTTTAGATTTTAATGGGTTTTGTCAACAAAATAGAGAAATTATTCGATCTTATTGTCAATCTGTAGCAATCAATTTAGTCAAATAAACAGAATTAACATCTTCTTTATAATGAGCAAAAGGTTCACAAGGCTCAAAACCACAAGATTTAAAGAGTTTTCTTGCAGGAATAAAAAAATTTCCAGCACCTGTTTCAATACTTAATCTTTTAATATCTAATTTTTTTGCCTCACTTATTAGATGATTAATAACAATAACACCGTGTCCTTTTTTTCTAAAATTGTCATGAATTCTAATTGATTTAAATTCTCCGTGACCCTCATCTAAAAATTTTAATGCACCACATCCCATTAATTGATCGTTGTTATATAAACTCCAGAATTTAATCGATGGAACTTTAAGACCAGGGATGTCTAAAACATGAGCACTTCCCTCTGGTGAGGCAGCTCTAAGTTCAACAAAATGCTTAGTTAAAAGCTTGTGAACTTCTGGATCATCGAAATTTCCTTCAATTGATTTTAACATTTTATTCTAGAATAGTGATGTGACCCATTTTTCTTTTATCTTTAATTTCTTTTTTTAAATAATCAAAAAAGAATTCATTATCTTTAAGTTTTGGAGAATTTCTATAGTGAGATATTTGATCTCCTAATAGATTTATCATTTTTGCATTTGATAATTTTTTTAAAGGTATCTGTTCAAGTCCACAAACAGCTCTGATGTGATTTTCAAATTGACTTACATTAAAAGCATTAATTGTTAAATGCCCAGAATTATGAACCCTTGGAGCAATTTCATTTACATAAAGATTATCATTTCTATCTATAAAAAATTCTACACATAGAGTACCGACATATTTAAGCTCTTCAGCAATAAGAATTGCCCAATCTTTGGATTGATTAAATATTTTTTCATTTATATCTGCAGGTATCTTGGAATGTTTTAAGATCTGATCTTCATGGGTATTTTCGATAGGTTCATAGATTTCATATTTATTATTACTAAACCTAGTTATGATAATTGATATCTCTTTTTTAAGTTTGACCAATTTTTCTAAAATATATCCTCTTGATAAATCCAATTTAAGATTTTTTAATTCTTCTAATGATGAGACAGGGTGTTGCCCTTTACCATCATAACCTAACGTTGTAGTTTTAATTATACCTGGTAAAAAATCTTCAAGGACATCAATATCAGATTGATTTTCAACTGAGACGTATCTAGTTGTTCTTATATTTAATTTATTTACAAAATCTTTTTCTGCTAACCTATGTTGAATTAATCTATTTACTGAAGGTTTTGGTAAAACTGGTTTTAACTTATTGATATCATTTAATGTTTCATATGGAATGTTTTCGAATTCATAAGTTACGATATCAACTTTGTTTACAAATTCATTTATTTTTTCTTTATCATCATATTTTGCACCAATAAATTCATCACAAAAATTTTGAGCTGGTGCTTCCAAATCATCACAAAAAATTATTATCTTTATCCCCAATTTTTTTGCAGCAATTGCAAGCATACTTCCTAATTGGCCACCTCCAATAATCCCAAGAGTAATATTAGACATTTTTATTTTGGAGTTCTTTTAACAGATTTAGTTTGGTTTGATCTCCAACTTTTTAACTTATTTTTGATCGATGAATTATTAATACTCATTATTTCAGCCGCAAGTAATGCAGCGTTAATTGCGCCATCTTCTCCAATTGCTAAAGTACCGACAGGAATTCCTTTTGGCATTTGAGCAATCGAAAGCAAACTATCTAAACCTTTTAATTTTTTACTTTCAATCGGTACACCCAAAACTGGAATTTGAGTTAATGCAGAAATCATTCCTGGCAAATGTGCTGATCCACCAGCTCCAGCAATAATTACCCCTATATTATTTTTTTCTGCTTTTAATGCAAAATCGTACATTCTCTTTGGAGTACGATGAGCAGAAACAATTTTAGTTTCAAACGAGACACCTAATTGTTTAAGAGTTTTTTCAGCTAATTGCATAGTTTTGTAGTCTGATTGACTACCCATAACTATCGAAACTTTTTTATTAGTATTTTTTTTCATGAAAATAGCTTTATTGTTTATTTCAAAATTAATCAAAAATTTCAATAAAATTAATAGTATTTCAATTTAGATTGATTAATCTTATTTCGTTATGAATTTTAAAATCGATAATTTGCAATATTGCAATTGGTCTAGAAAAATTTTTGAAACAAACAGAGCTGCAGGTTTAGATGCAGTTCATGTAACTATAGTTTATCATGAAGATTATGATGAGCTACTAATAGAATTAAATAAATGGGAAAAGATTTTTGAAGCGAATTCTGATCTTATATTTCCAGGGAAAGATTTTAAAGATATTGAAAAAGCAAAGCTTGAAAACAAAACTGCAATATTTTTTGGTTTTCAAAATTGTTCACCAATTGAGGATGACATAGGTTTAGTTGAAAAAGTTCATGAACTTGGGTGTAGATTTATGCAGCTTACTTATAACAATCAATCTCTACTTGCTACTGGTTGCTATGAAAAAATTGATAGTGGAGTAACTAATTTTGGAAGAGAGGCAATAAAAGAAATGAATAGAGTAGGTATTGTTATTGATATGTCTCATTCTGCAGAAAAAAGCACAATGGATGCAATTGAAATTAGCGAAAAACCAATTGCGATTACACACGCAAACCCTTCTTTTTGGCATGCTGCAAAAAGAAATAAGTCTTCAGATTTGCTTAAGGCACTAAGTGATAGTGGAGGAATGTTGGGTTTATCTTTATATCCTCATCACCTGAAAAATAATACTAATTGTACTCTTGATAGTTTTTGTGAAATGGTAGCAAAGACTGCAGAAATTATGGGAGCAAGCAAAATTGGCATAGGTTCAGATCTTTGTCTTGATCAACCAGACAGCGTAGTTGAGTGGATGAGAAATGGTACTTGGACCAAAACTAAAAATTATGGAGAAGGATCAAAAAATAAACCAGGATTTCCAAAACAACCTGATTGGTTTGAAGATGCTAGAGGATTTCCAAATATTGAAAAAGGTCTCAAAAAGATTGGATTTTCTGAGGATGAGACACATGGGATACTAGGAAATAATTGGTACAATTTTTATAAATCAATTTAAGTTATGCAAGTAGAACTAAGAGATCCAAATACTATTATGAAATTATCCCGTTTAGGATCTTTTCATCAATCTAAATTATCTTTTTTAAGAAGTTTTTTGAATGAATTTAAAGACTGGGAATATAAACAAGATTTGTTTAATTTAGATGAAAATGGTTATGGTGAAGCAGTATATTCATTTAAAAAAGATAAAAGAATTTATTCATTAGTTTGTTTTGCAAACTATATTAAAGATGAGGAAAGATCAGACAGAGTTATAGCCACTAAATGGGATGCAGCTTTTACTCTTTATGATGGAGTACCAGGCAAAAAAGATATTGAAAGATTAAAAAATGAAGTTCCCAAACAAGAAGTCGGAAGACTTTCTTATAAAGAACTTACATTATCAAGAGCGAATAAATCTGTACGTTTATTTAATCATGTAACAGAGAGTTTAAGTCAAGGATTGCAACCAGATTTGAATTTATTATCAAAAGTTGGTTATTTATACAGAACTACTGCTGTTTATGGATCGGGTAAATTTGGTTTAGCAGATAGATTTAGAATAAAAAATCGTGAAGAAATTAACGGACCATTTAGATTAGAAATGATGCTAGTTTATCTTGTAAGACAGTTCACTTTTGACCAAGTAAATCATGTTGCTTATCATAAGAACCCAAAAAAAGCAGTCAAACTAGACGAGCAAATCTCTAAAAATCTAGGTATTGGAAATTCTACTGGATTAGGAATGGCCCCCTTTATTGTTAATCATCCAACACTTTTAAATAACTGGATTTTAAGTAGAGAAATAGCTTTAAAAAAAATTAGAGAAATTCAAAATGTAAATAAAAAGGATAGTGAACTTTTTATTGATTGTGTAAAAAAATCACTAACAAACATTACAAGTTGGAACACTGATAGTGAATATCAAAAAAATAAAATTAATAATCTACTAAAAGATGTTCAAAAATTTTTGAAATTCATTGAGAATGATTTTGATTTTACAGGAGAATATCCTTTCAACAGTATTTATAAGTGGCTTGAGAAAGAAACATGTGAAGAATGTATTGAATACATAGTATCCATTATGATGGAACCATATAGTGAAATAACTGAACCTTTAGTAAAAGAAATGAGCTCTGATGAAGAAAAATTTTTTAATATACCAACTCATAGGACTGTTGAAGATTTAAGAAATATAATTGAGAAAAAATATCAAAATATTTTAGAAATAAATTTTGAAAAAAAAGAAAATAATCAAAATTTTTGGTTTATCTCAAAAAATAAAGAAGAGCCAAGATTAGCTGATAGATTTGAAGAACACGGCTCAGAATTAGAGCAACCTTTAGCCATAGCCAGAGACATAAAAAAACTTTACGAAATATTATTGGTTTCTAAAAATAGTCAAACCGTATCTGACTTTTTAATAAAAAACTCTGATTTAAGACATGTTATTAGAAGGGTTTTTATAGTTGAAAAATTTCCTTATTCAGAAATTCAAGATAATACAATTGGTAAAAACATAATGCCTATTGATATGTTGAGATTGAAGCTATCTTTCTTTGGGGCGTTAAAATTTGACCCAAGATCTGACAAGTGGTTAAGAATTTGTATGTTTCAAGGAGCACCATTACCTCATGAATTAAAAAATTATGATGAGCAGTGGGTTTATAAAACTAAAATTTAATATGAAATCATTAAGTGAAATCGAAACCACTGTTAAAAGAGCAACTAAAGCTAGCGGATATTCATGGGGAGTTGCTGAAGAAACAGCAAAGTGCGTAAGACTATTAGAGTCCTTTGGTCTTCCAGGTGTAAAGCATATAAATAAATATTTTTCTGAAAGAAAAGAAAATAGTTTTCAAAATTTAAATCTAATATTAGAAAAAAATCAAACTTCAGTAAAACCTTATTGTCCAATTATTCTTGGAATTAGTTTTTTAGACCAATCAAAATCTTTGGAATTCTTAAAAAAAATTGAACTAAATAATGTTGCTTACCCTTCAATATTTTTAGCTTTTGTAAGCAGAGCATCAGAAATTATTGGTAAAAAAATTCATATAAATCTAGATAAAAAAGAAATTATTTTAAATCTAAATTTAAATATTTATTCTAATATTCCTAATAACGAATTTCCGTCTATTGCAAATCATTTAGAGGTCAGTTTTCTAGAAAATATTGATAACTTTTTGGAGGAAGAGTGGAAGAATTTGTACAAATTATCTGAAGATACTTTTGTTGAAGAGTCTGAGAGTTTAAAACAAGGTGGGGCAGGTGCAGGCCTAACAGATAATGACTGATAATTTTGATGAAATTAAGGATCAAGATAACAGTGAAGATTTAAATAATATTTGTGATGAGTGTAAAGAAGAGGATGAGAGTGTATCTCAAAATTTAATTTTAACTGACTTTAAAATTTGTAAATCGTGTAGAGTTTCTAAAACTATTTTCCCAATCTAGCTAATCTGATTAGTTGGAAGCATGTTCATTCTACTCATTACGAATGTAATTGAAAGAAAAGCTATTATCAAAAAAGATAATAAGACTATACCAAAAGATTTAAAATTAGATTTTAAATTTAAAATTTCTTTTGTTGAAATGATTAAACCTGCAAAAATCCAAAATTGAGTAAGAAAAATTATAGGTATCATTAAATCTGGAGTTACTGCAAAAAATCTTAGTAAACCAGGAGCATGAGCAAAACCAACTGCAGTTAAAACTTTTTTAAATGATACTTTGGTTTGTTTATCTGGAAAAAGTTTAACACCTATCACAAAAATAAAGATCGCCCATATTAACCAAGTAACTATTGCTGTTAGACCAGACATTCCTATTGCTGTTTTAATGACAGTGTTAGCTGCTACTGCACCAGCAACTCCATCTAAAATCATTATCAGTCCCGCAAAATATATGGAAGCTTCACCAAAATTTCTGTTATCAGAATAAAGTGTTTTATCTAATTTTATTGATTTGAAAATTATATTTAAAAATTCACCAAACATTAATTTTTATCTCTTTTATTTTTTTGAGCTTTATATGAAACAATTAATGGAAATACTATTAAAGCAATCGCAATAATAATGCAAATTGCTATTAAAAACCCTTTTGTCATTGAAATTTGGGGGAGTTTAAATAACTCCCCCTAAATAAATTTAGCCTTTTACAACTTCTCTTGTGTTTGCGTTGAAAGACTCTTTGAATGGAATATCCACTACTACAGCATCAACAGGTGTTCCTGGAGTTTCTGAATATTCTGCAGGTAGATGAACTTTATATTTAGTTCCCACTTTTCCTTTTGGAAAACCATTTGCATTTAATGTTCCATCGAACGGAACATATCCCATTGCAATGTTTGTTTTCTTTTCAGGATGCCACCATGGTGACGTTAAAAATCCTACCGGATCTCCACCACTTTCAGGAGAAACTAACCAAAAGTCAGGTGCATAATTATCAATAGGTTTACCACCTAATTCCATACCAACTAGTTGGAGTTTGTATGGTTTTTTACCTGCTTTTAATTCCTCTTTCATTTTTTCTAGTGCAGCCTTACCAACATAATCAGCGGTTTTGTTCCATTCTCCTTTTCCAGACAAAGAAACTTGATAACCTAAATTACATTGGAACGGATTGTGTTGTTGATCCATGTCTTGTCCCCATGAAAGAATTCCTGCTTGAATTCTTCTGTGGTGAGCAGGAGCAATAACCATTAAGCTGTGTTTTTTTCCAGCTTCAAGTACAGCATTCCACATATCCTCAGCATATAAAGTAGAGTTTCTTAGATAAATTTCATAACCAGCTTCTCCTGAGAAACCAGATTGTGAAATCACAACATCTCTTCCACCAACTTTTGCTTCAGCTAATCCGTAGAAAGGCATATTATCGAAATCTACTTGATCTCCACATAAATCTTTCATTAATGCTTTTGATTTAGGACCTTGAATTTGAACTGGGCTCACATCAATTTCTTCAATTTTACAATCAAATCTTCCATCTGCGTTTACACCTTGAAGATATAAACCAATATCAGAGTCTGATAATGAAAACCAAAATTCATCTTCAGAAATTCTTAAAAGAATTGGATCATTCAAAACCCCACCATATGCATTACATAGGATTACATATCTTGCTCTCATTGGTGAAATTTTAGTTGCATCTCTAGTGATCACATAATCAGTAAATTTTTCTGCATCTGGACCTTTAACTCTTATTTGTCTTTCAACAGCAACGTTCCACATTGTTACATGGTTTACGATAGCATCGTATTCAACCATAGCTCCACCATCTTCAGGTTTTACATAACCTCTTGGGTGATAAATACGATTGTATACAGTTGCTCTCCAACAACCTGCCTGCATTGATAAATGCCAATAAGGTGATTTTCTTACCCTTGTTGAAATTAACATTTCAACTTTTGTTGGCCCACTTTGTCTTAAGTTATATGGTACTTCTCTGTCTGATTGATCAACAGAAGCAACATGTTTTAATTTAGTATAGTCAAATTCATTAGACATAACTATTCTCCCTCAACCACTTGTTAGTTTCCTTCAAGCCGCCGAATGTATAAATGTGGAAGTTATCAGTGTGCGATTTAACTTTCCCAATTAAATCATTAGGGTCTTTAGGTTTCAATAAATCTAACGCCTTACTAAAATTAGATTTAAGAAAGTTTAAGGAATTTTTTGCCCCAACAATATTAGCAAATTTAATTAAGCTAGATATTTTTAAGGGCCCAGTGATTCCAACATGCACTGGTACGCTTTGTTTAGAAATAAAATCAATAATAGGCTGAGGATCTAATAACCATTGAGTTACTATATAATCAGCGTAAGGCTTTTTATCTATCATTGCTTTTTCTAAATCTGTGTCGGATATATCAGGACTCCCTTCAGGATGTCCAGCTATTCCTATTTTCATTTTTTCAAAATAACCTGTTTCTAAAAGTTGAAATGAACTATCAAATTTCCCAAGAGGCTCTCTTCCTCCTCCAATAATTAAAGCTTGCTTCACTCCTCCATCTTTGCATCTTGTAACATAATCTTTAAGCTCATTTTCATCATGCATTGACCTTGCTGGAAAATGTGGAACAGGATTAAATCCTTTTTTTACAAGCTCTACCGCTTTATCTGCTGTTTCTTTATAATCTCCTCCTGGAAGCATAGTGATATAGACATCACTTAATGGAGGTAAAGTTTCAAGATCTGTTTTTGGACCAATCTCCAAAGAAAAATTCATATTTCGGATCTTTATTGATTTTGAAATATGAGTCTAGAAAATTCGTTTGCGCTAAAATTACTTCTTAAGCTGACCTCTGTGCTTTTGAATTCTTTGTCCGTACTGCTGAGTAACCCTGTCGAAGATAATTGCTAAGGCTACGATAGCTAAACCATTCATCATTCCTAATGCCAAATATTGGTTAGAAATTGCTTGTAAAATAGGCACTCCAAGACCTTTTACACCTATCATAGATGCAATCACAACCATTGCTAAAGCCATCATAATCGTTTGGTTAATTCCAGCAAAGATTGTTGGAAGCGACAACGGAATTTGAACTGATTTAAGTTTCTGCATTGGAGTTGCTCCAAATGCCTCACTTGCTTCTAAAGTTTCTTTATCTACTTCTCTGATCCCCAGATTTGTTAGTCTTACAATTGGAGGTAAAGCATAAATACAAACTGCTAAAAGCCCTGGAACTTTTCCTATACCGAGCAACATAATAATTGGAATTAAGTAAACAAAACTAGGTATAGTTTGCATCATATCTAATATGGGCAAGATCGCTTTTTCTGCTCTTTGAGATTTAGACATAACAACACCAATTGGAATTCCAACCGCTATGCAAACAAGCGTAGATACAGATATTATGGCTACAGTTGCCATGCAATTTTTCCACATCCCAAAATAACCAATAATTAAAAAGCATACCACTGTACCTATGGTTAATTTTATACTTCTAGATCCAATCCAAGCTAGCAATGCAAATACACCTATTACTATAGGCCAAGGACTATTTATTAATAATTTTTCTAGCCAGATTAAAAAATATAATAAGGGATCAAAAAAACTTTCGATACCTTCTCCATAAGCTCTTGAAAATTCCTTAAAACTAAAGTCGATTCCTTTTTTAAGCTCTCTAAGAGCTACTCTGTCCATTACTGGTATTTTACTAAAGAAATCCATAAATTCTTTTTATTTAAATCGAACCCGTTTTACAACGGGTTCGATAATTTTATTTAATTAAAGTGCTTTTTTTATTTTTGCAGCAGCATCACTTGAAACCCATTTAGACCAAACACCTTCTTGTGTTTTAAGGAATTCAATTGCAGCATCTGCACCTTCAGCTTGGTTTTCTCCCATCCATACCAACATCGAGTTCATAACTGGGCCTGGGTAAGTTCTTTTTTCCAAGTAACTCATACCTTCTGCACCAGCAGTTTTTTTGTAGTTGTCGGTAGCGATAGTAAATACTTCAGATTTTACCCATGAAGATTTTTTAGGAGTACCACATTCTTGTTCAGGTTTTACAAGACAATTATCCCAATTCTCTTTTCCACCCCATTCTCCCATGTCAACTGACTGAAGATTGTATTTTCCTACTAAAGAAGTTGGTGACCAGTAATAACCAAACCAGTTTTCTCCTCTTTCAGCAGCTTTAGCAATTGAACCATCAAGTCCTGCAGCAGAACCAGTTTCAACAATTGCCCAACCTTTTTCCTCCATACCCCAAGCTTTAAAGTGTTGCTTGTTAATTAATTCACAAGCCCAACCTGGAGGACAAATGTGGAAGCCACCTTTTGAAGGATCTTCAGGATGAGGGAATAGATCAGGTCTTTCTAAAATTGCAGCAGCTGTTGTTAGTTCAGGATTTTTTTCTAGAGTAGCAGGTAATACCCACCATCCTTCACCTAAACCAGTGATTGGAGCTGTATTAATGGAATGCATTTTGCCTTCATCAACAGCTTTGTTCAAAGCAACTATTGCAGCGTTAGCCCAAAATTCTGGAGCAACATCTGGCTCACCTTTTTCTTGCATAGACGTAAAAGTAGGCATTGTTGCACCTGGCACCAATTCTACAGAACATCCATAACCTTCTTCTAATATAATTTTATCAACTTCAGCCATAAAGTTTGCTGAGGCCCAGTTCATATTAGCGATAGTAATATTTCCACAAGCAGCATTAGCTACACTTCCAAAAGAAGTAAGACCAAAAACAACGGCTAGGGAAAGAAGTATTCTTTTAATTTTCATTATATCTCCCAATATTTGATTCATTTAGAAATCAAGTTGAACATATTGAGAGAAATATTGCAAATTAAATTCAATTATGAGTTGAAGTCAAATTGTCTTTAACTATGCAATAAATTTAGTTATGGTTTTAACATGAAATTTTCTGCAAATTTTTTTTTCAAAGAGTTTGTTTATATTTTAAATTGCAAAACAGTTTTTCAGCAAATCATTATTAGAGAGTCGTAATTTTTAAACCCTAAATTAATTTTTTAATTAATTAATTAAAGGAGGTTTATGAATTTAAATAAAAAATTATCAGACATCTTAGATCCTAAAAAAATAGAAGTTGTTAAAAATCCTATAGAGAAAGCTCACGGATTACCTAATGAATGCTATTTGAATGACGATTATTTAGAATTTGAAAAAGAAAAAGTTTTTAAAAATAATTGGACGATGGTTGGTGTTGCAAGCTCTGTTCCAAATCCTGGTGATGCAAAGCCTTTTAATCTTTTAGATATTCCAATATTAATAGTTAGAAACAAAGAGAATGAGATAAAAGTTTTTCACAATGTTTGTAGTCACAGAGGTTTCAAATTAGTAGACCAAGAATGTAAATTAAAAAATGTAATAAGATGTCCTTATCATTCATGGTCTTATGATTTTAATGGTAAATTAACTGTTACTCCTCATATAGGAGGACTAGGGAAGTATGATGTAGAAGGGTTTGATAAAAATAATAGCAACTTAAAAGAAATTAAATCAAAAGTTTGGATGGATTTAATTTTTATTAATATTAATTTTAATGCAAAACCATTTGAAGAATTTATTAAACCTTTAGAAGATAGATGGTCTAAATTTATTTCTAAAAAAGATCAGCAATTAATAAGACATGCTTCTGACAATGGTTACTTTAATATGAAAGTAAAAAGTAATTGGAAATTTGCTATTGAGAATTATTGTGAAAGCTATCATTTGCCATGGATACATCCAGAATTAAATAGAGTTTCAAATATTGCAGATCATTATCATATTGAAGATGAAAATTTTAATTTTTCTGGACAAGGAAGTGATAAATATTCACAACAGTTTGATGGAAATATAAAATTTAAATGTTTTCCAAATTGGCCGGCAGAACTTTCTGAAAAGTCAGAATATGTATCATTATATCCAAATGTAATGCTAGGAATTCATATTGACCATTTTTATGCGTTTTGGTTAGAACCAATTTCAAACAATCAAACAAAAGAACACTTTGAATTATATTATATCGGAGATGAAAGTGCTTCGAGTGATGAGTTTAAAGGTATACGAGAAAAAAATTTTGCATTTTGGCGCGAAGTTATGAATGAAGATGTAACTGCAATAGAAGGAATGCAAAAAGGGCGAAGTTCACCGGCTTACAATGGTGGAAATTTTTCGCCTGTAATGGATACGCCTACTTTGATGTTTCACAAATGGGTTGCAACAAATTTAACAAAATGAAAGGATAAATTATGAAAAAAGATTTAATTACAAGGTTAAATGAGGGTCCTATCATGTGTGCAGAAGGATACCTTTTTGCAATGGAAAGAAGAGGTTATCTTTCAGCAGGTCCATTTGTTCCTGAGGTTGTGTTGGAGCATCCTGAAGTAGTAACTCAATTACATAGAGAGTTTATCAGAGCTGGTTCAGATGTAGTTCAGGCATTTACTTATTATGGTCATAGAGAAAAGCTAAGAATAATTGGTAAAGAACATTTGTTAGAACCAATGCAAAAAAATGCTCTTAAAATTGCAAAAGATGCAGCAGCTGAATTTAAAGATTTAGATTTGATGGTTTGCGGAGATGTTGCAAACACAAACGTATTTGATCCTGGTGATGCAAATACTCATAAGCAGTGCCAACAAATGTATGAGGAGCAAGTTGCTTGGGCAAAAGAAGCTGGAGTTGACTTTGTAATTGCCGAAACAATTAGTTGGACTGATGAAATGAAAATTGCATTAAAAGCAATTAAGGATGCTGGACTAATTGCAGTTTGTAATTTTGCAATTCCAAGAGGTGACAAAACTAGAGAAGGACACAGTGCTGAAGACGCATGTAAGATGATGGAAGATCTAGGCGCCGATGTAGTTGGATTAAATTGTTACAGAGGACCAGAGATGACGATGAAACTTTTAAAAAAAGTTAGAGACAAAGTTTCTTGTCATGTATCAGGGCTTCCAGTTCCTTACAGAACTACTGAGGGAGAACCTGGTTTTTTAAATATTACTGATCATGGTTGTGATTGTATTCCTGGTGGGAATGCATTCCCCGTAGCTTTAGATAATTTATTTTGTAACAGATTTGAAATGGCAGAATTTGCAAAAGATTGTGTTCAGAATAAAATAAATTTTATTGGGATTTGTTGTGGTGCTGAAGCTCATCATGTCAGAGAAATGTCTGTTGCAATTGGTAAAAAACCAATTTCAATGAAATACATGCCAGACATGAGTAAACATTTTCATCATGGTACTGATAAATCTTTAAAAAAAGTAAATAAAGAAATTAAATATTAATGGAAAAGCATGCCAAAGTTGTAATCATAGGTGGTGGTGTCGTAGGATGTTCTATTCTTTACCACTTATCAAAATTTGGATTAAAAGATTGTATTTTACTTGAAAGAAATGAACTAACATCAGGTTCTTCGTGGCATGCTGCTGGAAATGTTCATGTAATTTCTTCTGACCCAAATATCTCTCGGATGATGGCTTACACAATTGGTTTATATAAAGAGATTGAAAAAGAGTCTGGTCATTCAACAGGATTTAAACCTAGTGGAGGTTTTTACTTAGCTTCAAACGAGGTATGGGCTGATTATTTAAAGAGAGAAAGATCAAAAGCAAGATACATGGGGCTAGACCAAGAATTTATTTCTTTAGAAGAAGTAAAAAAGAAACATCCGTTAATTGATCCTTCTAGATACTTGTTAGCATTATGGGATCCTATTGATGGTGAAGTTGATCCATCAGGAGTTACTTATGCTTTTGCAAAAGCTGCAAAAGTTCATGGTGGAAAATACTATACCCACACTGTCGTAAAAGACACAAAACAAAAAGAAGATGGAACCTGGGATGTATTTACTGAAAAAGGAAACATTAATGCTGAAATAGTAATTAATGCGGGTGGTTTATGGGCAAGAGAAGTTGGTCAATTAGCAGGATTAAATCTTCCAGTTCAGCCAATGGAACACCACTATTTAATCACTGAACCTATTCCAGAAATTGAAGCTATGGGTGACCAAAGATTGCCTATCGGAACAGATTTTGAAGGAAATATTTATTTTAGACAAGAAGGAAAAGGAATGTTGCTTGGAACTTATGAACCAAAATCTACTCCCTGGAAAGTACAAGGGACACCAATGAATTTTGGTCATGAATTATTGGAACCGAAATTAGATAATATTGAAGATCGATTAGCAATTGGGTTTGAGAGAATGCCAGCATTAGAGCGAGCAGGAATAAAAAATATAGTTAATGGACCATTTACTTTTGGTCCAGATGGAAGTCCATTGATTGGTCCAGTGCCTGGAATGAAAAATTATTGGGTTGCAGTTGGTGTGATGGCTGGATTTTGCCAAGGGGGTGGTGTCGGAAAATGTATTGCTGAATGGATTATTGACGGTGAACCTTCAATTGATGTTTGGGCAATGGATGTTGCAAGATTTGGAGATTATGCATCCCCTCAATATGGAACAATAAAATCTTCAGAAAATTATGAAAGAAGATTTATTATGACATTTCCCAATGAAACTTTACCAAAAGGAAGAAAACAAAAAACTACAGCACTTTATGATCGTTTTGTTAATCAAGGAGCTGTGATGGGAGATAGTTTTGGATTAGAAAATGTTTTGTGGTTTGCAAATAATAAAGAAGATGCTCATGAAGAACCAACTATAAAAAGATCTAGATCGCATGACTATGTTTCAAAAGAAGTTATTAATGTAAGAGAAAACGTTGGTTTGATTGAAGTTGCAAATTTTTCAAAACATGAATTCAAAGGCCCAGATGCGAGAAAATTTTTAGATCATATAATGGCTGGAAGACTTCCCAAACCTGGAAGAATATCTTTATCACCAATGTTATCTTATAGAGGAAAATTGTGTGGAGATTTAACAGTTGCTTGTTTGGACGAAAATGAATTCATGGTATTTGGATCTGGTGCCGCTCAAGAAATGCACAGACGTTGGTTTGAAAGTCATTTAGATAAATTTAATTTAAATTATAAAAATAGATCTGATGAGTTTCATGGATTATCAATTGCAGGACCTAACTCAAGGAAAGTTTTAGAAAAAATTGTAAGAGACGATGTTTCAAATGAAAAATTTAAGTTTAGAGATTCTAGAAGAATGTTTGTTGGAGGAGTTCCTGCATTAGTAAATAGAATTTCATTTACTGGAGAACTTGGCTACGAAATATATGTAGCACCTCATTATCAATTAAAATTATACGAAGAACTAGTTGAAGCTGGAAAAGAATTTAATATTAAACCCTTTGGTGGAAGAGCATTAATGTCGATGAGGCTTGAGAAAAATTGGGGAGCTTGGACATTAGATTATAGACCAGATTTTACTGCTAAAGAAACAGGATTAGATGTTTTTATCAATTGGGATAAGGAATTTATAGGTAAAGAAAATGCACAAAAGGAAAACTCTTCAAACAAACTTATACCTTTAATTGTTGAAACTAATGATATTGATGTAACAAATAATGAAGCTGTTATGAATGGAGATCAAAGTATAGGTTATGTTACTTCAGGTGGTTTTGCACATTTTGTAAACAAGAGTGTTGCCTTTACTTTTGTAGATCAGGATAAATTTAAATCTGAAAATAAAGTGCAAGTAGAGATAAATGGAGATTTATTTAATTGCTCAATTATTAAAGAACCACTTTATGATCCAAGTGGTCAAAAAATGAGAAGTTAATGCCTGATCAAGAAAAAGACGTATCTAAAAATTTAAACATTTATAAGTTGGACAAAACAGAAGACGTGATGAATTATTACGCAGATTGGGCAGAAAATAACAAATATAATAAGGACATGATTGA
Organism: Candidatus Pelagibacter sp. HIMB1542; assembly: GCF_052047835.1. Lineage (NCBI taxonomy): Bacteria > Pseudomonadati > Pseudomonadota > Alphaproteobacteria > Candidatus Pelagibacterales > Candidatus Pelagibacteraceae > Candidatus Pelagibacter > Candidatus Pelagibacter sp. HIMB1542. The sequence continues at coordinate 230,323 of NZ_JBNAJB010000001.1, forward strand.
TTGGAATTATACAGGTCCAAAAGAAACAGCTGCAGCTTTTAAAAAACATCAGCAAAATAAAGATGCATTAATACTCGATGCAGGTTGTGGTACAGGGCTAGTTGCGCAAGAATTAGAGAAATTTGGGTTTAATAATTTTCATGGAATAGATTTATCGCAAGATCTTTTAAATTCAGTTCCAAAAAATCTTTACAAAAAATTAAGTAAATTAGATTTAAATAAAGAAATTCCTGAAGCAGATAATACTTATGATAGTGTGTTATGCGTTGGAACCTTCACATTTGGTCATGTCAAAAATAATGCTTTAGATGAGTTTTTAAGAATCACTAAGTCAGGTGGTTATATAGGTTTCACTATAAATGAGGGTATTTTTAAGAAATATAGTTTTGATACTAAAATAGATCAATTTAAACAGAACAAATTGTGGGAAGAAAAAGATTTCTTCAAATCAGATTACATTGCTAGTAAAAATGTAAATGCATGGTTAGGAATTTATAAAGTTACAAAATGAGATTTAGTAGAAAAATAGTTCCAGAATTTAAACCAAAACAGAATTATATTACCAAAAAAAGATTAAGAGAAGATGAAATAGATTTTGATAAACTTAGATCATATCGTTTAGATAGAGTTAGAAAAGAATTAGAAAAAAATAATTTAGAAGCTTGCTTTTTATTTGATCCAGTAAATGTTCGATATGCATTAGACACAGTAAACATGAGTGTTTATAATATGCATAATTTAACTCGATACTGCTTTGTTCCAGTTAATGGTCCAGTAATTCTTTATGAATATTTTAATTGTGAAAAGTTATCTGAGCATCTTCATCTTATAGATGAATTGAGACCAGCTATAACTTGGGATTATTTTAGTAACGGAGATCAATCTGAAGAGCAATTAAAAAAATGGATTAATGAAGTTAAAGATTTATCTAAATCATATTTTAAATCAAAAAAAATTGCCATTGATGTTTTAAACGGTCCTGCAGTTCTTGCGTTAAATAAAGAACAAATTCAAGTGGTTGATGCTAAATTAATTTTAGAACAAGCAAGAGTAATTAAATCATCTGAAGAAATTAAATGTATGAGATCAGCAATAGATGTTGCTGAAATGGGCATTGTTAAAATGAGAGAACAATTAAAACCAGGAATGACAGAAAATGAATTATGGTCAATTCTTCATCAAACAAATATAGAAAATTATGGTGAATGGATTGAGTGTAGATTATTAGCATCAGGAGAAAGAACAAATCCTTGGATGCAAGAATGTGGAAACAAAGTTATTCAAGATGGTGAACTAGTTGCTTTTGACACAGACATGGTAGGACCCTATGGATACTGTGCAGATATTTCTAGAGCATTTGTAGTTGGTAATAAATTTAATGAGGAACAAAAAAAATTATATTCAATGGCTGTTGAACAAATAGATTACAATTCAAGACTAATTAAAGATGGTTTATCTTTTAAAGAATTCACAGATAAATCATGGGGTTTACCTGAAGATTACTACCCAAATAGATACTCTGTAATGGTACATGGAATAGGTCTTTGCGATGAGTGGCCTGCAATTAGATATCCAACAGATGGTGGTGAATGTAGTGGAATGTTTCAAAAAAATATGACGATAACAGTTGAGAGCTATATTGGTAAAGTAGGTGGTAAAGAAGGTGTTAAACTTGAGCAACAATACCTTATAGGTGAAAATGGACTTGAATTAATGTCCCATCATCCTTTAGAAGATATTTAATGAAAATTATTTTGGTTATGGGTTTACCTGGAGCAGGTAAAACAACTTTAGCAAATGAAATGGCACCTTATTTATATGCTAAAAGATTAAATGCTGATGAAGTTAGAAAAGCAGCTGATGATTGGGATTTTTCAGAAGAAGGAAGAGTAAGGCAAGCTAAAAGAATGGCTGAATTTGCTCTAAAATTAAAAGCCGATGGTCATTATGTAATTGCAGATTTTGTTGCTCCTACACCGGAGGCAAGAAGCTTGTTTCCAGCAGATTTTAGAATTTGGGTAGATACAATAAAGAAAAGTAGATTTGAAGATACCAATCAAATGTTTGTTAATCCAAAAAACTTTGACTATCATGTAACAACTCAGGATGCTAAGAAATGGGCACCTTTAATAATTGAGGAGATAAAAAAATGACATATCAATGGGATAATAAAAAACCTACAGCGCAAATGTTGGGAAGATGGCAACCCTTTCATGATGGGCACTATAAACTGTTTAAAGAAATAATTAAAAAAACAGGACAAGTTTGTATCCAAATAAGAGATGTACAAGGTGTGGATGATAATCCATTTGATTTTGAAACTGTAAAAAAAAATATTGAAGAAAGATTAAATCCTGAATTTGAAGGTCAATTTAAAATTATGTTGGTTCCTAATATTACAAATATTTGTTACGGAAGAGGTGTTGGTTACAAAATTGAGGAAATAGTTTTAGATGAAGAAACTCAAAAAATTTCAGCTACTAAAATTAGAGCTCAAATGAGAGAAGAGGGTAAATTAAAATAACCTTTAATGAATGATAGATTAAATACTATTGTCGATTTAAAAAAATATCCTATTCACGATTTAAATTCTCCAATCATTAAAAATTTAGTAAAAAAATGTAAGGAAGAATTAGACCAATATAGTTGTTCAACTATTCCAAATTTTATTTTACCTAAATCTTTAGAGGTAATGAATTCAGAATTAGAAAAACAACTTGATGAAGTTTATATGTCTAAAGAAAGCATCAATGCGTATCTTTATGCTAAAGATGATCCAAGTTTACCTGAAAAACATCCAAAGAGAAATTTTATGGAAAGGTATAATGGATATTTAAATTCAGATTGCTTTCCAAAAAATTCAGAAATGAAATATCTTTATGAAACAGAAGAACTTTTAAAATTTGTTTCTGCATGTTTAGGTATTTCCCCTATTTATAGATGGGCAGACCCTTTGGCTTGTCATGCGTACAATGTTATGAAGCCAGATGGAATTCTTCCTTGGCATTTTGATAGTTGTGAATTCACTTTAAGTTTGATGATACAGAAACCTGAAAAAGGAGGTGTTTTTGAATATTGTCCAAATATTAGAGCACCAGGAAACGAAAATTTTGATGAGGTTAAAAAAGTTTTAGATGGAGATCGATCAAGAGTAAGACAGCTTAAATTAGAACCAGGGGATCTTCAAATTTTTAAAGGAAGATTTACTTTGCATAGAGTAACAAAAGTAGAAGGTCAAAAATCTAGATATATGTGCATTCCTGCTTATGTCTTAGATCCTTATAGAGTAAATACCCCAGAACACTCAAAAGCAATTTATGGTAAAGTTTTACCAATTCATATAGAAAGAAATCAGGCTAGATCCGATGGATTAGCTGATTAAATGACTAGTAATATTAAAATAAAGAGAATTAATTCTGAGATTTCATCAATAATAATTGATGAACCAAAAACATATAATTCTCTTTCATTTAAAAATCTTTCCGATTTATTAAAATCATTAAAAAAATTAGATGCTGATAAAAAAACTAAAGTAATAATCATAGAGGGCGCAGGAAAAGGATTTAGTGCTGGCCATAATCTAAAAGAAGTCAGAAGTCTAAAAAAAAAAGATAAATATCAAAAGTTATTTAATCTTTGCTCTAAGGTTATGTTACAAATTGTTGAAGGAAAAAAACCAGTTATTGCAAAGGTTCATGGGGCAGCTTTTGCAGCAGGCTGTCAGTTAGTTGCAAGTTGTGATCTCGCATATAGCACCAAAGACGCTTTATTCGCTACACCTGGTGTAAATATTGGATTGTTTTGCAGCACACCAATGGTGGCGGTTAGTAGAAAAATTAATCGTAAACCAATGATGGAGATGCTTTTAACAGGAGAACCTATCAAAGCAAATTATGCAAAAGAAATTGGTTTAATAAATGATCATTTTTCTAAATCAAAATTAAACGATGAAGTTTTAAAAGTAGCAAAAAAAATTGGATCGAAATCTAATTTGACCATTAAAATCGGAAAACAGGCTTTTTATAAGCAATTAGAAATGCCTCTAAGAAATGCTTATGCATACACTAGCAAAATGATGACTGTTAATATGATGGCAATGGATGCCAAAGAAGGCATCTCGGCCTTCTTAGAAAAAAGACAACCAAATTGGAAACATAAATAATAATGAAGAATAAAAAAAATATACTCATTATTTTATTTATTATTTTTGGAATGTACTTTGTATTAAATCTTAAAGATTATAATTTTAAAAGAGCAGTAGATGCTTGTATTGCCGGAAGTCAAAAATTATCTGAGACTAAAATTACTGATTTGGAAGAAGCAAGAAAATTCTGCGAGGAACAAATTAAAAAAGAAAACAAATAATAAAATGAGTGACATAAAGAGGATTTTAGAAAATTCTAAGTCTATAGCAATGATTGGTGTCAGTAATGATTTAAAAAAACCCTCAACTATTGTCATGAAATATATGCAAGAGTATGGTTATAAAGTTTATCCAGTTAATCCATCAGCTAAGGGTAAAAAAATTTTAGGTGAAGAAGTGTATGCTTCGATAACAGAGATTAAAGATCCTATAGACATTGTAGATGTTTTTAGACCTTCTAAAGAAGCCTTTGGCATAGCTGAAGATACTGTGAAAATTGGCGCTAAAGTATTATGGCTACAACTTGGAATAAGAGACGAAAATGCTAAGTCACTTGTAGAAAAAAATAATATAGAATACGTAGAAAACAAATGTACTAAAATGGAATATCAAAAATTTTTTTTAAAAGTCAGACAGGCTTTTCCTGTTTTGAGTAATTAATTTTATGAACATAGTAAATTTTACACCAATTCCAGCTTTTACTGGTGGATTGATAATTGGATTAGCGGTGGTGGTATTTTTTTTACTGAATGGCCGTTTAGTGGGAATTAGTGGTATCGCAAGTAATGCGTTAACTGAGAAAGAAAATAAATTTGATAATTTATTATTCTTATTAGGTTTAATTATTGCACCATTTATTTACTTCTTGTTTTCTAATGGAGGAATTAAGATTATTATCTCTAATTCTTACGTGTTGATGATTTCTGCAGGTTTGTTAGTTGGAATTGGAACACGTGTTAGCGGTGGATGCACAAGTGGCCACGGTATAAGTGGTATTGGAAGATTTTCTTTAAGATCAATTATTGCAACAATTACATTTATAATTGTTGGAATATTAACTGTATTTATAAAAAATTTATTATGAACAAATTAGCTTCCCTTCTTTCAGGTATAATATTTGGTATCGGTTTAGTGATATCTGAAATGGTTAATCCAGCAAAAGTATTAGGCTTTTTGGATTTATTTGGAAATTGGGATCCATCTCTTGCATTTGTGATGATGGGAGCTTTGATTGTTTCATCTCCTTTGTTTCACATAATTAAGAAAAAAGAAAAACCATTATTTGCAGAGAAATTTAATTATTCAAATAACAAAACAATTAATAATCAATTAATATTAGGTTCAGCTTTATTTGGTGCTGGATGGGGATTAGGAGGATTATGTCCTGGTCCAGCTATAACTTCTGTTGCTTTATTGAATATTTACTCAATAACTTTTGTTGTTTCAATGTTTGTAGGATTTTACTTAGTTAAATCATTCAATTTAAACTCCTCAAGATAAATTTATAATTTTTCTTAATTGTTTATAATGAGCAGAAATAATTTTTTATGGATAAAGTTTTAAAATTTTTAGACAGCACTTTTTTAGATTTAGGTCGACAATTTAAATGGACTTATTTGCCTCCTTTAATGGTTTACGTTGCGGCTGGTATTTCTGGATTAACTGGAATAGTTGGAACTTTTTTTGTTAAAGACTACTTAAATTTATCTGCAGCATTTTTAGCGGGGCTTGGGTTCTGGGCTGGAATTCCATGGGCATTAAAAATGCCTTTAGGACACTTGGTTGATCTTATATGGGATAGAAAAAATTATATGGTTTACTTTGGCGCTTCTTTAATCGCTTTAAGTTTGCTGATTATGTATGGACTTATAATTCATACAGAGGACATGTCTGAAATTTTCACAGTTGAGACTTGGTTTGTGATTAGCGTAATTTTAGCACCTGTTGGTTATGTAATTCAAGATGTTGTTGCTGATGCTATGACTGTTGAAGCTGTCCCACTAACTGATGAGAGTGGAAATGATTACAGTAAAGATCAAGTTAAAATTATGCATACAACAATGCAAACCCTTAGTCGTTTTGCAATTATTGGAGGCACTGTTTTAGTTGCGTTGGTGAATGTAATTTTATTTAGAGATGTATATAGCCTAGAACAGTCTGCTAAAATTTCTCTATACGGTAAAATTTATTTATATGCGTTAGTTATTCCAGTTGTTTCGATCTTAGGAGTATTTTTAGCAAAATATTTAAGGAATAAGAAAATTCAAAATTTAAAATCTAAAGGACTTGAATTTAAAGAGGAAAGAGGAACTGAGAAAACTAAAATTAATTGGTGGATCCTTGGAGGAAGCTTAATTTTTGTTATTTTCACTTTATCTATTGGATCCTTCAAAGTTCCCTTTGCACAAGAAATTGTTTTCATTGGTTCAGTTATCATAATTTTATTTTTGATGTTTAAGCTGATCAAAGAGTTGCCAGAAAATTTAAGGTTAACAATTGTTGGTACTGCAGTAATTATATTTATATTTAGAGCAATGCCAGGCCCTGGTCCCGGTCTAACGTGGTTTGAAATTGATGAACTTGGTTTTAATGAACAATTTTTTTCAATTTTGTCTTTATTGGCTTCAATTTTAACATTGGCTGGAATTGTTTTATTGAGACCGTTTATGGCTAATAATTCAATTGCAAAAATTATTGTTGTATTAAGTATAGCTGGTGCGATTTTATTTTTACCAAGTGTTGGGATGTATTATGGATTTCATAATTGGACTGCTTCAATAACAGGTGGTGTAGTTGATGCTAAATTTATAGCGATACTTAATACAGCTTTAGAGTCTCCATTGGGTCAGGTATCAATGATTCCTTTATTAGCTTGGATTGCAAAAAATGCTCCTTCACATCTTAAAGCAACTTTTTTTGCAGTATTTGCTTCTTTTACAAATTTAGCTCTTTCAGCAAGTGCTTTAGGAACAAAATATTTAAATCAAATTTTTACAGTTACTAGAGAAGTAAAAGATAAAGTTTCAGGTGAAATTCAAACTACTGCTGATTACTCAGAGCTTGGGATATTGTTAATTGTTGTAACTTTACTTACACTTATTTTGCCTATTTTATTTGTATATATAATTAACAATAGTAAGTACAAAACCTCAGAATAAACAATAATTTTATAGTTTTTTTGGTTTTTTTTGTTAATTAAAAATTATGAAAAAAATTTTCCTAGTTTACGGTCATTATAATGAAAATTCATTTAACGCAGCAATTAAAAATGAATTTATCAAACACTCTGAATTAAAAGGTAACAAAGTAGACGTTGTAGATTTATACAAAGAAAAATTTGATCCTGTATTTGCTGGAGAAGACCCAAGTGCTGAAGTCTTAGATCATCGTAAGAGAATAGAAGAGTGTGATACAATTGTATTAGTTGCACCAATATGGAATTTTAGAATGCCAGCAATTGTTGAAGGATGGATTGATAAAGTGTTGGCACCACCATGGGCATTTAGATTTAAGCAACTAGTTGGAAACTATGGTTATCCAATTGGTAATTTAAGAAAAAAGAAAGCGGTAATTTTTTGCACATATGGTTCACCAAGACTAGCTATCACTACATTTTTTTTAAATTTACCGATTAGAAGACTTAAAAGAGGGGTATTTCATATGTGTGGCATATATAACATTACCTATCGAAGATATTTTGCAGTACCTTTTGTAAGCGACTCAAAAAGACAAGAGTTCTTAGAAGATGTTAGAAAAACTGCGAATAATATTTAGCACTTTATTAATTCTATTATTAACTACTGTTTATTCATATTCAGAGTTGATAAACCCAAGCAAAAATATTACTCCAAAAGAAGTTGTTGAAATTCAACTTAATGGTCTCAAACAAAATGATTTAGAATATAAAGATAGAGGGATAGAGCAAACCTGGACCTTTGCTCACCCGAATAATAAAAGAGTAACAGGTCCCCTAGGTAATTTTAAGCGAATGATCAAAGGAGCCTCCTATAAAATGATGATTAATCATCTAAGCCACACTATTACAGAGCTTGGCAGTAGTGACAAATGGGCCCAATTTGAGGTCATCATTTTAGATAAGGACAAAATTTATCACAAGTTCAATTGGCAGGTTGAAAAATATACAGACGAAGGAGTTTTAAAAGATTGTTGGTTGACCACAATGGTCTCAAGTCCAATTCCACTCGGCAGCTCAATTTGATTATCCACAGATACATTTTTGTTTCGTTACTAATAAAAATTTAGTAGGAATCACGAAATGAAAACAAAAACTAAAGTCGTAGTAGTTGGTGGTGGAGTAGTTGGTGTCAGTGCTCTTTATCATTTAGCAAAAAAAGGTTGGCCTGATGTAGTCCTTGTTGAGAGAAAAGAATTAACCTCAGGTTCAACTTGGCATGCCGCAGGTTTGTTGCCGTTGTTTAATATGAGTTACTCTGTAGGTCAGCTACATAAGTATGCAGTAAATCTTTATAAAACTTTAGAAGAAGAAACTGGAAAAAATGTTGGCTTTAGTGTTGTTTCAAATATTCGTTTGGCAAGTACAAAAGATAGAATGGATGAGTACCATCAGTACGCAGGTGTAGCTCGAACAATTGGGGTAGATGTAAAATTTTTAACTCCACAACAAGTAAAAGAAATTTGGCCTTTATGTCATACAGATGATTTAGTTGGAGCAATTCAACACCCAGAAGATGGATACATTCAACCAGCAGATTTAACACAAGCTTTAGCTACTGGTGCAAGAAATAGGGGAGCGGAGATTTATAGAAACACAACTGTTCTATCAATGAGACAAACAAAAGATGGATGGATTGTTGAAACAGATAAAGGATCAATAGAGTGTGAACATGTAATCTCTTGTTCTGGAAATTTTGCAAGACAAACTGGTGAAATGGTTGGATTAGATATTCCAGTTATCCCTGTTGAACATCAATACATCGTAACCGAACCACATCCTGCTATTCAACAAAGAAAAAAAGACGGTTTACCAGAAATGGGAGTTTTAAGAGATAGCGATAGTAGATGGTATATGAGAGAAGAAGCGGGTGGATTAATTTTAGGACCTTATGAAGATGGTGCACCAGCATGTTATGTAGAAGGACCATCAAAGAATTCTGAATACGAATTATTTCAAGAAGATTTAGATAGATTAGCTCCACATATTGAAGGAGCAATACATAGAGTTCCAGCTTTTGGAGAAGTTGGGGTTAAGAAAGTTTATAATGGAGCAATTTGTTATACACCTGATGGAAATCCAATTGTTGGACCTGCTTGGGGATTAAAGAATTTTTGGATTAATGAAGGTCATAGTTTTGGAATAACTGCAGCAGGTGGTGCTGGTTGGCAACTTGCTGAATGGATTGTAGACGGTGAACCAACAATTGATATGTTGGGAGTTGAGCCAAGACGATATGGAAACTATGCAACGAAATCATATTTAAAAGCTAAGAATGAAGAAGCTTATAGTCATGTTTTTATAGTTCACTATCCAGATGAAGAAAGACCTGCAGCAAGACCTTTAAGAACAGCTCCATGTTATGAAAGAATGAAAAATTTAGGAGCAGTCTTCGGTCAAAAATTTGGATGGGAAAGACCTAATTTTTTTGCAACGGATGGAATGGAACAAAAAGATGATTGGTCGTTTAGAAGATCAAAATGGTTTGATGCAATTAAAAAGGAATGTCAAAACGTAAAAGAAAATGTTGGTCTTTTAGATATGACTGCTTTTGCAAAATGCAGAATAAGAGGACCTAAAGCAGAAGAATTTTTAGATTATTTAGTTGCAAACAAACTTCCAAAAAAGATTGGAAGAATAAATCTATGTCATGCATTAAATACCAAAGGTGGTGTGCACTCAGAATTTACAATCATGAAAGAAGCAGAGAATAGTTACTATTTAGTATCAGCTGGAGCTAATTTAAGATTAGATCATGACTGGATTCAAAAATGGATGCCAGATGACGGATCTGTAATTTTTGAGGATTTAACAAATAGCACAGGTGTATTGGTAGTGGCTGGACCTAAAGCAAGACAATTAATGCAAAAAGTTTCAACAGATGATTTTTCTAATGATAACTTTAAATGGTTAACAGCAAAAAATGTGAATGTAGGATATGCACCAGTTAACGCCATGAGGGTAAATTTCGTTGGTGAACTTGGATGGGAACTTCATCATCCAATCGAGTATCAAAATCATATTTTTGATAAATTAATGGAAGCTGGTAAAGATTTAGGAATTAAACCATTCGGTATCAGAGCAATGAATAGTTTAAGAGTAGAAAAATCTTACAAATTAGTTGGAACAGAATTGTCGATTGAATATTCTCCATACGAATCTGGACTAGATAGATTTATTCATCCAAATAAAGGAAACTTTATTGGTTTAGAAGCACTTAACCAATGGAGAGAAAAAGGTTTTGATAACAAATTAGTAACTTTAGAAGTTCACAATACTAAAGATGCAGATGTTCTAGGAAATAATCCTATATTTAAAGACGGTAAAGTTGTTGGAAGAGCAACAGGTGGTGAGTTTGGGTTTAGATTAGATAAATCAATTGCTCTAGCAATGGTAAAACCTGATTGTTCTAATGTGGGCGACAAATTACAAGTTGATATATTGGGTGAAATGTATGACGCTACCGTTTTAGATGAAAGTCCATATGATTCAGAAAATAATTTGTTGAGAGCTTAATGAAAATCTTAGTAGCAGTAAAAAGAGTTATTGATTACAACGTTCAAATCAGAGTTAAAGAGGATGGCACTGGTGTAGTTACAGACAATGTAAAAATGTCAACCAATCCACCAGATGATAATGCAATCGAAGAGGCAGTAAAAATTAAAGAAGCAGGAAAGGCAACTGAAGTGGTTGCAATAACTGTAGGTGAAGAAAAAGCTCAAGAAACTGTTAGAAAGGCTTTAGCAGTTGGAGCAGATAGAGGAATTCATGTTAAAGCAGATGGAATACTAGAACCTTTAGCTGTTTCAAAAATTTTACAAAAGATTGTTGAAAAAGAAAATCCAGATTTAGTTTTTATGGGAAAACAAGCAATTGATGATGATTGTAATCAAACAGGTCAAATGTTGAGTGCATTATTAAATTGGCCACAAGCAACTTTTGCATCAAAGATTGATGTAAAAGATAATAAGCTAGAAGTTACTAGAGAAATAGATGAGGGACTTGAAACAATTGAAATAAATGTTCCTGCTATTGTAACTTGCGATTTAAGATTAAATGAACCAAGATACGCTTCTCTTCCAAACATTATGAAGGCAAAGAAAAAACCAATTGAAGAAATTTCTGCATCTGATCTAGGTATTGATACTTCTCCAAGAGTAGAGCAAATTAAAGTAGAAGAGCCACCAAAAAGAAAAGCGGGCATTAAAGTGGCTAATGTAGCAGAATTAGTTCAAAAATTAAAAAATGAGGCAAAGGTAATATAATGGCAGTTTTACTTATAGCAGAGCATAATAATAAAGAGTTAAGACCATTTACATTAAATGCGGCTACAGCCGCTTCACAAATTGATAGCGAAGTTCATGCTGTGATAATTGGAAATGATAGTGCAGAGGCATCAAAACAATTATCAGAACTTCCAGTAATTAAAAAAGTATTAAGTGTTGAAGCACCACACTATGAAAATTTCACTGCAGAAAATTTTGCTCCAGTTGTGGTTAGTTTAGCAGAAAATTATTCTCATATCATTTGTTCAGCAAATACATTTGGTAAAAATTTAATGCCAAGAATTGCAGCTCATCTTGATACCTCACAAGTTAGTGACATTATAAAAGTAATATCATCTGATACTTTTGTTAGACCAATTTATGCTGGGAATGCTTTTGCAACAGTTAAAAGTAATGATGCAAAAAAATGTGTAACTATTAGACCAACTTCATTTGATCCTTGTGAAAGCTCAGGAGGTTCAGCACCAATTGAGAAAATTGATGCTGGTAAAGAATTTTCAAATACAAAATTTATAAAAAGAGAAGAAATTAAATCTGATAGACCTGAACTAGGTACAGCTAGAATTGTTGTATCAGGTGGAAGAGGAATGCAAAGTGGAGATAACTTTAAATTAATTACTGAAATTGCTGATAAGCTTGGAGCAGCTATTGGAGCATCAAGAGCTGCAGTTGATGCAGGTTATATAAGCAATGATCATCAAGTTGGGCAAACCGGAAAAGTTGTCGTGCCAGATTTATACATAGCTGTTGGAATATCAGGAGCAATTCAGCATTTAGCGGGCATGAAAGAAAGTAAAGTCATAGTTGCAATTAATAAAGATGGTGAGGCCCCAATTTTTAGCGTTGCTGATTATGGTCTTGAAGCAGATCTCTTTGAAGCTTTGCCTCAGTTCATGGAAGAGCTGAACAAATTAAACACTATACAAAAATAATCCTTACAGTTAAAAATTAGATTATGTCTAGAGAATCTATGGAATATGATGTTGTAATCATTGGTGGTGGCCCATCAGGATTAGCGACTGCAATTAAATTAAAACAATTAGATTCAAATTTAAATGTTTGTTTGCTTGAAAAAGCTTCAGAAATAGGAGCTCATATTTTGAGTGGGAATGTTTTTGAAACAAGAGCTCTAGATGAGTTATTACCTAATTGGAGAGAACTTAACTCGCCAATTAAAACAAAAGTAACAAAAGAAAAATTTTTATTTTTAGGAAAAACAAAATCTTTAAGTTGGCCAACTTGGCTTTTGCCAGCAGTTCAACAAAATCATAAAAATTATATTATTAGTTTAGCTAACTTATGTAGATGGTTAGCTGAACAAGCAGAAGCTTTGGGTGTAGAAATTTTTCCAGGTTTCCCAGCAAGTGAAATTTTATATAACGATGACGGGTCTGTTAAAGGAGTAGCTACCCAAGATATGGGTAAAGATAAAGAGGGCAACAAAAAAGATAGTTTTGAACCAGGCATTGAGCTTTTAGGAAAAGTAACAGTATTTGCTGAAGGTTGCAGAGGTCATCTAGGAAAACAATTAATTCAAAAATTTGAACTGAGTAAAGGAAAAGATCCCCAGCAATATGGAATTGGTTTTAAGGAAATTTGGGAAATAGAAGAAAAAAATCATGAAGAAGGACTAGTAATGCATACAGCTGGATGGCCACTTGATAACAATACTTACGGTGGAAGCTTTATGTATCACGCTGAAAATAAACAAGTGTTTTTAGGCTATGTAATAGGATTGGATTACAAAAATCCACATTTATCTCCATATGATGAATTTCAAAGATTTAAAACTCATCCAGCAATTAAAAAAATAATAGAGGGAGGAAAAAGAATTTCATATGGCGCAAGAGCATTAATCGAGGGAGGATTTCAAAGTTTACCTAAAATGTTTATGCCAGGTGCATTATTAGTAGGATGTGATGCTGGTACATTAAATATGCCTAAAATTAAAGGCTCTCATACCGCAATGAAAAGTGGAATGATAGCAGCTGAAACTATTAATGAACACTTAAAAGAAAATAAAGATTTATCTAATTATGAAGATAAATTTAAAAAAAGTTGGTTATATAAAGAATTATTTGAGGCTCGAAATGTAAAACCTAGTTTTAGTTGGGGACTAATTTTGGGGATTATCTTTACAGGTATTGATCAAATTTTGTTCAGAGGAAAACTTCCGTTCACTCTTAAACATAAACATGCAGATCATGAAACATTAAAACCTGCAAGTCAAATGCCCAAAATTGATTATCCAAAGTACGATAATGTAATAACTTTTGATAAAACTAGTTCAGTTTATCTTACAGGAACTAACCATGCTGACAATCAACCTGTCCACTTACAACTTAAAGATCCTGATTTACCAATCAAATACACTTTAGAAAAATTTGATGAACCTGCACAAAGATATTGTCCTGCTGGAGTATACGAAGTGCAGAAAGAAAATGATGTTAATAAGTTTGTAATTAATTCGCAAAATTGTATTCACTGTAAAACTTGCGATATTAAAGAACCTTCACAAAACATAAATTGGGTGACACCAGAAGGTGGTGGTGGACCAAGATATGGAAATATGTAAATTAGGACAAATCTATTGCAAACTTTTTTAAAGTTTCAATAGGTACATATTTAAGAGTGTTTTCGTGGGTTCTTTTTAGAAATATTGGACATCCTTTACCAGCTTCAACTGCTCTTGCATACCAACTAGCACACAAACACCATCCATCTCCATCTTTTAAACCTGGAAACCCAAATTCAGGATGTGGAGTAATTAAATCGTTACCTGCTTCTTTCATCCACTCTAAGCATTCGGTAGTAACTTTAGCACAAACTGTATGAAGTCCATGATCATTCTCGTCAGTGTTACAACAACCATCACGAAACCAACCTGTTAATGGATCATTGGAGCATTCTTCTAGATTTTCGCCTAGAACATTTTTTTGTTTTTCACTCATTAAATCTTAGTAGGATTTGGTTGTCCTTTATAAACTTCTTCAGGATCAAATTTTTTTTCTTTTTCAAGAAATTCCATTTCTACTTTACGTCCATTATCAATTGGTCCCATAGGAATAGATCTATAAAAGCATGATCTGTATCCAACATGGCAACTAGCACCGTCTCCTATATCAACTGTTAACCAAATTGAGTCTTGATCATCATCAATTCTAATTTCAGTTACTTTTTGAGTAAAGCCACTTGTTTTACCTTTGTGCCAGATTGCTTTTCTAGATCTACTAAAGTAGTGAGCTTCTTTGGTTTCAATTGTTTTTTTTAATGCTTCAACATTCATATAGCCGTGCATTAAAATATCTTTGGTTTTTGAACACATTGTGATGACAGGTATTAAGCCATCATTATCAAATTTTGGTGAAAGAAGATTTCCTTCCTCGATATCGTAGATATTTTCTCTTTTTTTGAACATAGAATGTGATTATGTAGCACATATCTAGATATAATAAATATTTTAAAATCAGGTAATTACTGTATAAAAAGGCGCTATGAAATTAGTAAAAGACACTGACAACAAGTTAAATGAAAATAAGCAAGTTTCAGACAAAGATGCTGAAGAAGCTTTTAAAACAATTTTAACATGGATGGGGGAAGACCCAAATAGAGAAGGTTTATTAGAAACTCCAAAAAGGGTTGTTAAAGCATTTAAAGAATATTTCAAAGGTTACAAAGAAGATCCAGATAAAATTTTGGATAAAACTTTTGGTGATGTAGAGGGATATGATGACATGGTTGTCCAAAAAAATATTTCTGTTCAAAGTCATTGCGAACATCACATGGCACCAATTATTGGAAAAGCCCATGTTGCTTATATTCCAAAAGAAAGAGTTGTAGGTTTAAGTAAACTTGCAAGAGTAGTTGAGGTTTTTTCTAAAAGACTTCAAACTCAAGAGAGACTTACAATGCAAATTGCAAATACTTTAATGGAATCATTAGATGCAAAAGGTGTTGCAGTTACAATAGATTCAACTCATCAGTGTATGACTATGAGAGGAATTAAAAAAGAACAAGCAACTACAGTAACAAATTATTATTTAGGTCAATTTAAAGAAGATTTAAGTTTTCAAAATAGATATTTACGATTTATTAGCACTACGCTAAAAGATTAAAGTGTCTGATCAATTTAAAGCAATAGTTCTTAATCAAGAAGGTGAAAATTTTTCTAGAGAAGTAAAATCTTTAGATAGAAGTTTTTTAAAACATGGGGATGTAACTGTTCAGGTAGAATATTCAGATTTAAATTTTAAAGATGGAATGATTCTAAAGAATGGTGGAAGACTAGTAAAAGAGTATCCGCACATACCAGGAATAGATTTTTCAGGAAAAGTAATTGAAAGTGAAAATTCAAAATTTAAATCAGGCGATGAAGTAATATTAACTGGTTTTAGAGTTGGAGAAGTATTTTTTGGTGGTTATTCTCAGATAGCAAAAGTTAATGCAGACTTCCTAGTAAAAAAACCTGATAACTTAAGTAGCAAGCAGGCAATGATTTTAGGGACAGCAGGCTTAACTTCTTTAATGAGTGCCTTTGCAATTCAAGCAAGAGAAAGTATTTTGCTTGGGGAAAAAGTAAATGATGTTTTGGTAACAGGAGCAACCGGAGGCGTTGGCAGTGTTGCAATAATGGTTTTAACAAAATTAGGATACAATGTAACTGCAGTATCTGGAAAAGAAAGTAAGTCAGATTATTTAAAATCTTTAGGAGCAAAAAACATTATAAATAGAGCTGAATTTGATAAAGACCCAAGACCAATAGATAAAGGTTTATGGGACGGAGTGGTAGACACTGTTGGAGGAAAAATTTTAGCAAACACAATTGCACAAACAAAGCCTAATGGAATTATAGCTGTATGTGGAAATGCAAATAGTAATGAACTTAACACCAATTTACTTCCTTTTATGTTACGAGGTATTAAGGTTTGGGGAATGGATTCTGCAAATTGCAGTATAAAAAGAAGAGAATTTATGTGGGGTGAAGCTTCAAAATTAATTGATTTTGAATTGCTTGAAAAATCAGTTTTAACAGTAAGTTTAGAAGAGCTAATTGAAACTTATCCTAAAATTTTAAAAGGTGAAATTTCTGGAAGAGTATTAGTGGATGTAAATAAATAATGGATTGGGATAAATTAAAAATTTTTCATGCTGTCGCAGAAGCTGGAAGTTTTACAAATGCTACTGTAAATTTAAACCTAAGCCAATCTGCAATCAGTAGACAGATACAGTCCTTAGAACAAGATTTAAAAGTACAACTATTTGAAAGACATGCAAGAGGATTAACACTTACAGAAAACGGTGAATATGTTTTTAAAACTGCACATGAAGTAATAAGTAAATTAAAAGAAGTTGAAACTTCTTTAGGCGATCAGAAGAATAAACCAACAGGAAAATTAACTATAACAACAGTAAGAAGTTTTGGTACTCATTGGTTAACGCCTAGAATTCAAGAATTTATGAGACTTAATCCAGAGATTGAGATTGAACTAGTCTTTGATGATAAAGAATTAGATCTAAGTACAAGACAGGCTGATATTGGAATTTTCATGAGAAGACCAAAACAGCTTAATTATATTCAAAAAAAGCTAGTCGATATCAAATACTATATTTATGGATCAAATAAGTACTTAGAAAAAAATGGAATGCCAAAGACAATAAACGATCTAAATAAACATAAATTTATTTCGTTTGGAAAAGGAGCACCTTCTCCAGTTTATAATCCAGATTGGGCATTAAAAATTGGAATGCATGACGGTAAAAAAAGAAAATCAATCATGAAGGTAAATAGTGTAATGGGTCTTTTGTTAGCTGTAGAATCTGGTGTAGGGTTGGCGGCACTTCCTGAATATTTAGTGATAAATTCAAACAACGTAATTAAAGTACTTCCGAAAGTAGAAGGCCCTATAACAGAAGCGCACTTTGTTTACCCTCAATCATTAAAAAATACTGCTAGAGTTCAAGCATTTAGAAATTTCTTATTTAGCAAAATCGGCGACTGGAAATAAAAATTTCCTACATTTAAAAATAATAAAAAAAGTATTGAAATATGTGTCAATTTATGCGATTGATAATCATTCGCATTGATAATAATTCTCATTCGCAAATAAACTAGGGTAAAGAAAAGGATATAAATGAAAAAAATAACATTATTAGGATTAATTTTATTTTTCTTTGCCAAAATGAGTATAGCAGGTGAAGTAAATGTTTTTAGTGCAAGACATTACGACTCTGACATTCAGTTGTATGAAAAGTTTACGAACAAAACAGGTATAAAAGTT
This sequence comes from Candidatus Pelagibacter sp. HIMB1542, assembly GCF_052047835.1. Taxonomy (NCBI): domain Bacteria; kingdom Pseudomonadati; phylum Pseudomonadota; class Alphaproteobacteria; order Candidatus Pelagibacterales; family Candidatus Pelagibacteraceae; genus Candidatus Pelagibacter; species Candidatus Pelagibacter sp. HIMB1542. The sequence continues at coordinate 248,224 of NZ_JBNAJB010000001.1, forward strand.
AACGTAGTTTCAGGTAAAGACAAAGCGTTGCAAAAAAGAATTACTGAAGAAGGAAAAGACTCTAAAGCTGATTTATATATTACAGCAGATGCTGGAAGACTAGGTGCGTTTGACGAAAAAGGTATGTTTCAGAACTCTATGTCAGTGCAGATTGAAGCTTTAGTGCCAGCAAACTTTAGATCTGATAATTGGACAGGTATCGCTAAAAGAGCAAGAATAATTTACTACTCACCAGAAAGAGTAAGTTCAGAAGATTTAAAAGGGATAACTTATGAAAGTTTGTCAGATTCAAAATGGAAAGGTAAAATTGTAATTAGAAAATCTAATAATATTTACAATCAATCTCTTGTTGCATCATTAATTAAAAATAATGGTAAAGAACAAACTTTAGAATGGGCAAAAAAATTAGTTTTAAATTTTGCAAGAAATCCTAAAGGAAATGATAGAGCTCAAATTTTAGCTGTTGCCGCTGGTGAAGCTGATTTATCTATAGCAAACACTTATTATTATGCTTTGATGTTATCTGGTCAAAAAGGAGAAGACCAAAAAGAAGCTGCTCAAAAGGTATTACCTTATTTCCCAAATCAAAATGATAGAGGGACACATATGAATATAAGTGGTGGAGGTATTTTAAAAAATTCTCCTAATCCTGAAAATGCAAAAAAATTATTAGAATTTCTTTTAACAAAAGAAGCACAACAACATATAGTAAACAATACATTTGAATACCCAATGATAGATGGTGTTGAACCACACCCTCTTATAAAACAAATGGGTGAAAATTTTAAACAGGATTTAAAAACAAAAGTTGAAGACTATAAAAAAAATCAGGCTGATGCATTGGAGGTAATGTTGATGTCTGGTTGGAAATAAAAGAGGTTAAAACTAAGTACTTTTGGTATAAAGTTTATTACTCTACTTTATATCATTAGTACTTCGTTAAAAATGGGTAATAAAATTAATATTTGGTTTTTGAGCTCTTTGCTCATTTCTATTATAGTTGCAATACCAATTGTAACTGTATTTAGTAGTTTTTTTGAACCAACAAGTGAGTATTTATCAATTGTTAAAAATACATTTTTGTATGAATACATTTCTAATTCAATAATTCTTGTAATTGGAGTTTTAATTACAACTTTTGTAATCGGTGTAGGATCTGCTTATTTAGTTTCATTTTACAAATTTCCTGGAGTTAATTTTTTTAAATGGGTTTTAATTTTATCTTTTGCAGTTCCAGCTTATATCTATGCATATTCATTAACTGCTTTTTTTGAAAATTATGGAACAGCTTTTTCAATTATGAAAAGCTTATTCGGTGATGGAAATTATAATTCTTTTTTACCTAAATTCGACGGAATGCTAGGAGCTATAATTTCAATTTCATTTTCACTATTTGGTTATGTTTACGTGTTAACAAGAACCTCATTTCATTATCAATCTCAAAATTTGCTAGAACTTGGTAAAAACCTTGGTTTTTCAACAAAAAAAACATTTTTTAATATTATTTTACCATCAGCAAGACCAGCAATTATTGCTGGATTATCTTTAGTTGCTATGGAGACTTTATCAGATTTTGGTGCAGTATCTTTTTTTGGGATATCGACTTTAACTACTGGAATTTATGATGCATGGATATCTTTTGATGATTTGGCTCTAGCAAACAGAATATCTTTTTTTCTCCTAATTTTTATATTTGGATTATTTTATTTAGAGAATTTATCCAGAAAAAAAGCACAGTACCATTCTCCTGCCAAAGGAAATTTTAAGACTAAAACTTTGAAACAATTAAGTGGCTATAAATCTTTAATGGCAATTATTTTTTGTTCATTTGTATTTTTTGCTAGCTTTATATTTCCAGTTTTGCAAATGCTTTACTGGACAATTAAATTTCCAAAACATTTTATAGATCTAAATATTATTGAATTATTGTCAAACACGTTGATTTTAGTTTTCCTATCAGGTTTTCTTTTGATATTTTTATCTTTTGTATCAAATTATGGAAATAGAATTAGTAAAAATAAGTTTTTAAATATTTTAACAACTTTTTCAATTACTGGTTATGCTGTTCCAGGAATAATATTAGCTGTGGCCTTCATAACTTTTATTTCTTGGTTTGATGAAAATGTTTTTTATTTTTTTGATATAAAACAAATTTTTATTGGATCTATACTTGGTTTAGTAATTGTTTATTTTGTACGATTTTATTCTTTAGCTAACAATGGTATTAAATCTGGATATTTAAAAATTAATTACTCAATTGATGAAAGTGCATATCTACTAGGTTATTCAAAATTAAAAACTTTTTTAAATATACATATCCCTTATCTTAAAAACTCAGTCCTATTAATTGCTATATTATTATCAATCGAAATAATCAAAGAATTACCAATTACATTAATTATGCGTCCTTTTAATTTCGAAACATTTGCCACCCAAGCCTATATATTTGCTTCACAAGATTTACTAGAAGCTGCTGCTGCACCTTCATTATTACTAATTATGATTGCAAGTATTTTTATTTTAATTACATCTAAGTATATGTTTAAAGATAAATAAAATGAGAATTAATTTTTTAGAAATTGAGAATGTTACTTTTGCTGCAAGCTCTAAAAATAAAGTAACCAATGTTTCATTTAATATTGAAAATGAAGGAGATATAGTTTGTTTGCTAGGTCCTTCTGGAATCGGAAAAACTACAATATTAAGAACAATAGCTGGCCTTGAAAAAATTCAGTCTGGTAAAATTATTTTAAAAAATAAAATTATTTCATCTAAAGAAAGCCATGTTGAACCTGAGGATAGAAATATATCTTTGGCTTTTCAAGACAACTCTCTATTTCCTCACTACAATGTTTTGGAAAATATTAATTTTGGTGCTGAGAGAAATAAAAAGAAGAAAAAAGGTTTAAATTTTAAAGAAATAGTGAAATTTCTTCATTTAGAAAAAATCTTAGAAAAATATCCTCATGAAATTAGTTCTGGAGAAGCTCAAAGAGCCTCTTTAGCCAGATCTTTGTTATCAAATCCTGATTTGTTACTACTAGATGAACCTTTGTCGAATATAGATCAAAGTTTCAAAGAAGAAATACAGGTAAAGTTAAAGCAAATCTTAAAAGACTTAAAAATTACAACAATAATTGTTACTCACGACTCTTACGAAGCATTCTATCTAGGTAACAAATGTGGAATTATTTTAGACGGAGAACTTAAACAATTTGATGACCCTTATAATGTTTATCATTTCCCAAATTCTGTTGATGTAGTTAATTTTTTAAACAGAGGAATATTAATTCCAGCAAAAGTTACTGATGAAAATACTTTAGAAAATGATGATTTAGGTACAATCAAAGGTAATTTTACAAAACATTATCCAAAAGGATCTAAAGTACAGTTATTGTTACAGCCAGAAGATCTAGAACATGATGATAAAAGCAATTTAAAATTAGAAGTGGTAGATAGAAAGTTTAGGGGAACAAATTTTATATATACTCTAAAGACCAGTAGTGATTTACTAATTCCTGTTTTTGTTCATTCGCATCATGTTCATCAACATGAAATCGATGAAAAATTTGGGATTAAACGGCCAATAAATATTGATCACATAGTTTGTTTTTAATAGAACCCAAATAAATGCTTACAAAAAAACAATTATTTACTAGAGGCATGCTGGATATTTCTCCACACATGTTATCTGTGATTCCATTTGGAATCATTTGTGGAGCTATCGGTGTTGAATTAGGATTTGACCCATTATTAGTTTATGCGATGTCTATTATTATTTTTGGTGGTGCATCACAAATTGTTTTTTTACAATTATTATCAGGTGGTGCATCTGGATTGGTAGCAGCAACATCTGTCGGTGTTATCAATTCAAGACATCTTTTATATGGAGCAGTTTTATCAGAGTACTTAGAAAAATTATCATTAATAAAAAAATTGTTAATCTCTTATATTATTGTCGACCAAGGTTTTGCAGAATCTAATAAATTTTTTAAAAAAAATAAATCAGAGCAGTACTTACATTATCATTTGATTGGTACAGGTTGCACGATGTGGGTTTGTTGGCAAATTGCTACATTGTCAGGAATCATTTTAGGTTCATTTGTTCCAGAGGAACTTGGATTAAAATTTGCAATACCACTTACTTTTATAGCTATTGTAATACAAGATTTAAAAAAACTTGATCACTTAATTGTAATGATTGTATGTGGATTGAGTTCGTTATTATTTTATGATGCTCCATTTAGATCTTATATAATTATTTCACCTATACTCGCTTTGTTTGTTGCGGCTTTAATATTGAGGTTAAAAAAATAAAATGACCTGGTTATCAATTATTGTTGCAGGAATATTAACTTACTTTACTAGAATGACGATGGTAGCTCTAGTAAGTCGAGACATGTTGGGAGATAAAATAAAAGCTGTGTTAGCTTATGTTCCATCAGCCGTGTTTCCTGCAATAATATTTCCAGGAATTTTTATAAATGACTACGGTCAGTTCATTGAAATGGATGACCCTAAAATATTTGCTGCAATTGTTGCTGTAATTGTTGGTTATTTTTCAAGAAATATAATCGCAACTATTTTGTCTGGTTTAATTTCTTATTGGTTTTTGATATTTATCTAAAATGATCTTTAGACAAATATTCGATAGTGTTTCTAGCACTTATACTTATTTAATTGCATCTGGAAGGGGACGTGAAGCTTTAATAATAGACCCAGTCTTAGAAAAAGTTGATCAGTATATTAATTTGTTAAATCAATTAGATTTAAAATTAGTAAAGGTGATAGATACCCATATTCACGCAGATCATATCTCTGGAATTGCTGAACTAAGAGATAAAACTAATTGTGTAACTGTTATGGGTAATAAAACTCCTGCCGATGTAGTTGCAATGAGAGTATCAGATGAAGAGATAATCAAAATAGATGGAATTGATCTACAAGCTTTATACACTCCTGGCCATACTTCTGAGAGCTTTAGTTTTTTGATGGGTGATAGAGTTTTTACAGGAGATACATTATTAATTAGAGGTACTGGTAGAACAGATTTTCAAAACGGAGATCCTAAAGACTCTTATAATTCAATATTTAACAAACTATTAAAACTACCTGATCAAACTCTAGTTTATCCAGCACATGATTATAAAGGAGAAATGGTAAGTACCATTATAGAAGAAAGACAATTTAATCCAAGATTACAGGTAAAATCAGTAGAAGAGTACGTGGATATTATGAATAATTTAAATTTACCAGATCCCAAAATGATGGATGTTGCAGTTCCAAGTAATCTTAAGTTGGGTATTGATTTAAACCGTCAAAAAGTAAACAATGGAATTGAGCCAGAGGAGTTTAACAAGATTAAAAAAGATGAGAATACAGTTCTGATAGATTTAAGAGAACAAATTGAAATAGATAAAGAAGGTAAACTAGATAACAGCAATATAGTCCCATTTCCTTCCATGCATGACTACATTGAGAAAAATAAAGATAGTTTAAAAAATAAAAAAATTCTTTTTTACTGTGCTCATGGACACAGATCTACTTTGGCAGTTCAGATTTCTAAATCATATAATTTTGGTAACTGCTTTCACTTAATTGGTGGGTTAGAAAAATGGAAAAAAAAAGGATTAGAAATTAACTAATGACAGCATCAACTTTTCATTGGTCTTGTAAACATACATGGAGAAGAAGCGCAAAGAATACAGCATGGTGTCTATTAGGTTGTGCCATCGGAGATTTTGGAACAATTTTATTTTTTCAACTTACACAAATTCCGTTTCCAGTATTAGGAATAATGATTCTAGCAATAATAAACGGTTTAATCACAAGTATAATATTAGAAACAATAATTCTAATGAGACAAGGTTTTGAATTTAATAATGCTTTGAAGACAGCTTCTGGAATGAGTTTGATTTCAATGATTAGCATGGAAGTGATGATGAATTTGACTGACTTTGTTTTAACAGGTGGTGCAATTTTAACTTGGTGGGTTATTCCAATTATGTTGATAGTAGGTTTTTTAACTCCGTGGCCTTATAATTACTGGAGATTAAAAAAATACGGGATTAACTGTCATTAAATCTTAAATAAATCCTGTTTAAATAAAAATATAAAGATAAAGCTCTCAAGATCATAAATATCGTTAAAGATATCCATACCCCATGATTTGAAATGTAATTTGTTAGAACTAAAGAAATTAGTAAATATAAAGAAACAGAAAAAAACATAGCATTTCTAATTTCTTTTGTTTGAGAGGCTCCAATAAAAATACCGTCAAATTGATAACAAAAGGATGCAAAAAAAGGCAAAATAATCATCCAAATTGAATAATCTAAACTTAAAGATCTTATTAAATCAATATCAGACATCATAAAGATCACATTCTTATGAATAAAATAATACACAATAGAAATACCTAAGCCTGTTACTGAACTTAAAATAAATGAATTTTTTACAATAGAACTAAATAAATTTTTATCTTTTTTGCCCAAAGAATAACCAATAATGCCTTCAGTTGAAAATGCATAAGCATCTAAAATAAATGCGGATAGAAAAACAAGATTAATTAAAATCGCGTTAGCAGCTATATACTCCTCTCCAATTTTTGATCCAAGGTATGTGAACCATAAAAAAGAAAAAGTAAGCAATATAGTTCGAATAAAAATATTAAAATTAATATCAAAAATATTTTTTAATTTATTTAGATCAACAATTTCCCTTATTATAAAATTAATTTTTGTAAGCTTGTTTAAATAAAAAAAAGTATAAATTAAAAATACAGTAGAGGTAATTATCCCAGAAAAAAGAGTTCCATAAGCAACACCTTTAATATTTAAATTGTATTGAGTTACGAGAATTATGCTCAATATAATATTTAATATTGAGAAAAAGCCTACTGCAATACTTGAAATTTTTGTTTTTTGTAATCCAACAAAAAGACCTGTGATAATATAAAGAGTAAGTTCTCCGGGAGCTGAATAAATTCTAATTTTAAAATATTCCTCATAAAAAATAGTAGTTTGTGAATTTAGATCAAATATTTGTAGACTTATCTTAAGAATTAAATTTTGAGCAAAAAATAAGACTATAGAAAGTATAATTACAAATAATAAATTTCTTAAAATAATATTCATTATTTCTTCATAGTTTTCTGCCCCATTAGCTTGAGAAACCATACCGACAGTTCCCATTCTTAAAAATCCAAAACTCCAAAAAATCATTGAAAATAAATTTGCTGAAACAGAAGTTGCAGATAAATAAGAAACATTACCTAAGTTACCCATTAAAGATGTATCGATAATTGCAACTAAGGGAATAGCTAGATTGGCAAAAAATATTGGAATAGATAATTTTAAAATATATCCAATAGATGATTTTTCCATGTCTGATGATTAATTATTATAATATTTTTTTTAATAAATTTTCTTTAAAGAATAATTTATGAATTATTACGGCACTTACATGTAAAGCAACTAAACCAATAAGTACATAGTTTGATATTATATGAATATTATAAAATTGATCAGCAAGCTCAAAATTGTCTTTTATTTTTATTTCTTTTAAAAAAATCATCAGAGGCTCACCATTGAAGAGTTTCTTCAATATTCCTGAAATGGTTACTGATAAGACAGTGATGTATAATAATAAATGATTTAGTTTAGCAATAAACCTCTGTCCTATAAAAGTAGCAGGTCCTAACTTTGGAACAGGGTTAATTAAATTATTAAGTAACCTAAAAATTATAACGTAAAATATCCCAAGCCCAATTGTCACATGTATATTTTCAATAGTTATTCTTTCCTCTCCAAAATCTAAACCAACTAAATAAAAGCCAAGAGGAATTTGTATCAAAAGTAAAATTGCACTTAGCCAATGCAGAGACTTGGAAATAAATCCGTATTCTGTTAAAGTGTTCTTAACATGCATAGCATATTAAAACATACCAAGAAGATCTTTGGTACAGTAATCTTATCTTTAATAATGGTATTTTCTGGTTCATTAGCTAATGCAGAGTTGTCAGTAGAAGATATTATTAAAAGTAGAAAAGCACTATTTAGTAAGAATTATAGTACTGCTAAGAGGGTACAGTCTTTTTCTTCAAATGGAGATTTTGATGAAGCAATAGAGCTAATGAAAGAAATGAATGAAAATTACATTACATTGTTAGATCTATTTCCAGAAAATTCTAAAGAAGGATTTAAAACAGAGGCTTTACCTATAATTTGGGAAGAAAAAGATGCTTTCAATGCATTAATGCAAAAATCTGCTGATGACATGATAAAACTCACTTCCATTATAGAAGATGTAGATGATATTAGAGGAACTCTAGGAAAATTAATGTGGGCGAATTGTAAGGCCTGTCATTCCAAATATAGAAAACCTCATTAATAAATTTATATACCCATTTTGGTTATTTAAAATTAATTTTGTTTAATTAATTTAAAATCTAAGTAGTTTCTTTTTCCATGGATAAAATTCAATCTCACGCCAAGCTCGTAATTGTTGGTGGTGGAATAATGGGAGTTAGTTTACTCTATCATCTTACAAAAGAAGGATGGAGTGATGTCGTATTAATTGAAAAAAGCGAACTTACTTCTGGATCAACTTGGCATGCTGCAGGTCAATGTCCTCATATGTTAACGAGTCTAAATCTTGCAAAAATACATCTTCATTCAACTAACCTTTATAAGTCGCTAGAAAAAGAAACTGAACAACCAACAGGATTTCATGAAACAGGAAGTTTAAGGTTAGCTTATACTAAAGAGGATCTTGAGTGGTTTGATTATACTAAAGGAATTTTAGATATAGCTGGTTCTCCATGTTCAATTATATCAACAGAAGAAATTCATCAATATCATCCTTTTATAAAGTTAGATGGAATTAAAGGTGCTTTTTTAACTCCAGAAGATGGCTACACAGATCCAACTAGCACAACAAATGCAATGGCTAAAGGAGCAAGAAATAGTGGAGCCAAAATTTATAGAAAAAATAGAGTAACTGATATTGAACAATTGCCTTCAGGAGAGTGGAAAGTAATTACTGAAAAGGGTGATATTGTTTGTGAGCATGTTGTTAATGCTGCAGGAAGTTTTTGTCCAGAAGTAGCACAGATGGTTGGTTTAAAAAATGTTCCAAGTATAAACATGATCCATCAATACTTAGTTACAGAAGCACATCCTGAAATAGAAAAATTAAGTAAAGAATTACCAGTTGTAAGAGATCCAGACTCTTCTTCTTATCTAAGACAAGAGGGTAAAGGACTTTTAATTGGTCCTTATGAAAAAGATGTAGCAGCTTGGGCTTTAGATGGAATGGATTGGAAATTTGATATGGAGTTGTTAGATCCAGATCTTGATAGAATTGCAGAACACTTAGAAAAAGGAATGGATCGTATTCCACAGTTTAAAGATGTGGGTATTAAAAGAATTATATGTGGTCCTATTACACATACACCTGATGATAATTTTTTAGCTGGTCCTGCACCAGGACTTAAAAACTTTTGGATGTTTTGTGCAGCAAGTATTGGAATTGCTCATGGAGGGGGAGCTGGAAAATATATGGCTCAGTGGATTGTACATGGTGACTCGGAAATAAATATGATGGAATTTGAACCAAGAAGATACATGAGTTGGGTTGATAAAAATTATTCAGTTGAAAAATCAAAAGAGCAATATCGAAGAATGTATGTAACTCCAATGCCTAATGATGTTGTAGAGGTTGGAAGACCAATGAAAACAACACCAATTTATCAAAAGTTGAAAGAAAAAGGTGCTGAATATTTTGATTTATATGGATGGGAAAAACCAGCTTGGTTTAATAAAGATAATATTAAAGAAGAATTAAGTTATAAAAGAAATAATTTATTTCCTATAATTCAAAAAGAATGTCTGCATGTTCATAACAATGTAGGCTTGATAGATCTATCAACTTTTTCAAAATATGAAATTACTGGAGAAGATAGTTATAACTTTTTAGAAAGACTTTGTGTTAATAGAGTTCCAAAAAAAGATGGAAGTATTGTTTTAACTCATCTTTTAAATGATATTGGAAGAATTCAAACTGAACTAACTTTAACTAAACTAAAAGATAACCATTATTACGCATTATCAGGAGCAGTATCAGAAATTAGAGATTTGGATTGGCTAAATCAGAATAAAAAAGAAAACGAAAAAGTTGAAATTAAAAATATAACTTTAGACAAAGGTGTAATTGGTATCATAGGACCAAAATCAAGAATGGTTTTACAAAAATTAACAAATACAGATTTAGGAAATGAAAATTTCCCTTGGTTAAAAAGTAAGGAAATAAGTTTAGGTAACATTACTGTAACAGCCTTAAGAGTAAACTATATGGGTGAACTAGGTTGGGAACTGCATCATGACTTTAAAGATATGGAAAAACTATATGAGTTATTAAGCGAAGCTGGTAAGGAATTTGATATTATAGATTTTGGAGCTCATGCAATGAATTCTATGAGAATTGAGAAGGGATACAGAGGTTGGGGGTCAGAATTAACTCCAGAAATTAGTGTAGTTGAAGCAGGCTTGGAAAGATTTTTTAATATTGAAAAAAAATCTGAATTTAAAGGGTCCAAAATTGTATCTAAATTAATAAAAAATGGCCCAAAAATTAAACTAGTTTACATGGAAGTTGATGCTGTAGATGCGGATGCTCATGGAAATGAACCAATTTACTTTAATGGTATTATAGTTGGTCTTACAACATCAGGGGCTTATGGGTATAGAGTAAACAAAAGTTTAGCCTTTGGATATGTCAAAACTGAATTTGCAAAAGTTGGAAATGAGTTTTTGATTAAAATCCAAGGAAAAGATGTTAAATCAAAAGTTATTGATGAACCTGCTTTTGATGTAAATAACGATAGGCTAAAATCTTAAAATAAACAATGCTTCCAGTATCAGTAACAGATCATATAGAGGAATACGTTTCTCAAGAGATATATGTTCAGGTTGCAATAATTAAGGGTAAAGAAAAAATTTCTACAGATTCAGCAATCAAAAAATATTTTATTAGTAATCATTTTAAAGAATTAAGTTTAGGAAAACCTTATGATCATTTTATTGATGGTTTAAGAGACAAATGTTTAGGTGAATTAAAAAATTCTCCTATGAGAAACACAGAAACAGATGATGAAACAATTATAATGTTACAAAAAAAATTAAATGAATTAAGTGAAGTAGAATTAGAGGATACTTACTGGGAAATTGAAACTGGAGAATTTTTTTCAGGTGAACAAATTAAAGAGTTAGAAAAAGATCGAGATATGTTAATTACAAAATTAAACTCAACAGATGAAAACGAAGTTGTAAAAACAATTTTTAACTTTTGTGAAATTTATGAAAAGTTATGTGAAAAAAAATATCCCGAAGCACCACTTCCGCTAGAAATATTAAAGTCTAAAAATTAATTTTTTTAAGGGTTCGCTCTTTAGTTGATACCTAAAGAGCTCCCTTTTTATCGCCTCTTTGGCATTAAATCCAAACGGATTTTATTATTTTAAGTTTTTTTATATCTAAAGATCTTCAGCTAAGTATCAGGTGGTAGCAATTTTAACATAAACCTCCTTCATATAAAAAGGTAATTATATCAAAATTATTTTCAATAAATTTATTTGCATTTAGTGCAAATATATAAGTTGAATACAACCTACTGCTTTAGTAGATTCCCGATATCTTATTTAACTTCCTTCAATTATTTTTTATTAATTAATTCACTAATAAAGTTTTCTCCATAACCATCATCAACAGCTTTTTGAAAATAATTTTTATTTAGTTCAGCAACTTTTTCAGCTTCTGGAAAATCTTTTAAAAGATCCTGAATGTAAGTTAAATCTTTAACAGAGTTACTTGCAGTAAATTTAAATCCTGTGTAATCACCTTTAAGTAAATTATCAAAAACTCTGTTCAGAGCCGCAGAGTTTCCAGATCCTAGTTTTGCAACATCAAATACTTTTTTTAGATCTAATCCTAATCCAGTAGCACATTTTGCTAAATGATTTACTAATGCTCCATTTCCTAAAGATAAAAAGTTATTTAAAAGTTTTGATTTTGCACCCATACCTACTGGACCAAAATGAAAATAATCCTTACAAAATATATTAAAATAAGGCTCTGCTATTTTAAAATTCTCATCTGACGCCCCAACTATACCACCCAAAACACCTTCTTCTGCTTGAACAGGTCCTCCCATTACTGGACATTCAACGTAGTTGATATTATTTGATTTAAAAATTGCCTCAGTTTCAATAGAGCCCGTTTTATTGTGAGTAGTAATATCAATTACAATTGTTTTATTGCTTAAGATATTTGATAATTTTTCTGAAATAGATTTCGCAATAGGTGTATTGGTAACACACATAAACAAAGCATCTAAATTTTTAGATGCAAAATCTTCAAAAGATTTAACTTCTTTAGCTCCCTCACTTACTATCTTTTCAATAGGTTTACGATTTTTGTTAGCAATTACAAAAAGATTATTTTTGTGCTTAATGATGTTTTTAGCAATTCCATAACCCATATAACCAACACCAATAAAACCAATATTTTTCATCAAACCTCCAATTTTAAGTTTTTTTACCTTCAGTTCTTATAAATAATAAACCAAATATTATTACACCCACAACACCCACAATCTTATTTATATCAAATGGTACACCAAAAATGAAAAAATTAAAAATTGTAGACCAAACTAATTGAGAATATTGAAAATTAGTTACAAAAGATAAATTTGATAATTGAATTGCATAAATAATTAAAGAGTGGCTTACAAAACCTGCAAAACCAAGTAACGCTAAGTATAACCAAAAAATATTATTACTTAATGGTTCCCATTTAAAAAAAATATAAATACTAAATATTATTGCTCCCAAAATAGAAGTGTAAAATATTGCTGCAAATGGATCGTTATCACTTGATACTACTTTTGTAAAAAATTGGTAAAGCGCCCAACATATAGGTGGAACGATTGGAAAAATTAAATCTACACTAAATATTTTCATGCTAGGACTTAAAGAATAAACAATTGAACTAAAACTAAGGAGCATCAAAAGAATTCCTTTAAAAGTCAAAATATCTTTTAAAAAATAAGCAGAAAGTAAAGCAACGATTAATGGGGCTGTAAAGAAAACTACATAAATATCTACTAGGTCAAACTTTTGAAGAGAAAAAAACATAAACGTTGTAGCTGTCACCATCAATGTTGATCTAATAATTTGAACTTTAAAATTTTTTTTTAAGTTTACTTTCGGCTTAAATATTAAAAAAAATACAATTAAAGATACTAAATGAAAAAAAAATCTTCCCCAAATAGCCTGTGGAATAGGCATGACTGTTCCTAGGTATTTTGCACTAGAATCCATACAAACAAACATAAAGAAACCACCAGCAGCTAATAAAATTACGTTTAATAAAGATGTTTGATTTTGCACTTTAGGAAATTTTTTACATTACAACGCCTACTTGCCAAGGATTAAACTCCTCGTCACCGTAGCCATTGATTTCACTCTTAGATTTATTTCCTGATGCAGTATTTACTACTAATTCAAATATTTTTTGACCAACTTCCTCTACTTTTTCTTTTCCTTCAGCTATTGTTCCACAATTAATATCCATATCTTCTGACATTCTTTCAAACATTGCTGAGTTGGTTGATAGTTTTAAACTTGGAACTGGTTTACATCCAAAACAAGATCCTCTTCCAGTTGTGAAACAAATTACATTTGCTCCTGATGCAACTTGCCCTGTAACAGATACTGGATCATATCCAGGTGAATCCATAAAATTGAAACCTTTATTTTTTAAAGGTTCAGCATAATTCAATACATCTTGTAAAATTGAGTTTCCACCTTTAGCAACTGCTCCTAAAGATTTTTCTAAAATAGTTGTAAGCCCACCTTTTTTATTTCCAGGTGCTGGGTTATTGTCCATAGAACTATTGTTTATTGATGTATAATGTCTCCACCATTCAATTCTTTTTATTAATTTATCTGCAGTTTGTTGTGAATTAGCTCTATTAATTAACAAATGTTCTGCTCCATAAATTTCTGGAGTTTCTGATAAAATTGAACTTCCACCTTTTTTAACCAAAAGATCGGCAGCAACTCCTAATGCAGGATTAGCTGTAATTCCTGAATAACCATCAGATCCTCCACATTGTAAGGCTAAAGTTAAATTACTAACAGGCTGAGATGTTCTTTGAACATTGTTTGCTTCAGATAATAGGTTTTTTATTTGAGATAATACTTTATCAACAATTTTTTTAGTTCCACCTTCATCTTGAATAGTTAGAAAATGAATTCGGTTATGTTTCTTTAAAGATTCGTCAAACAAACTTACCTGAGCGCATTCACAACCTAAACCTATAACAAAAACATGAGAAAAATTTGGATGATTTTTAAAACCATCAATCGTTCTTTGAAAAATTTGCATTCCTTCACTTTCAGTATTCATTCCACATCCTGTTGAGTGAGTAATAGGCACTATTCCATCTATATTTGGATAATCTTTTAAAATTTCTGAATACTTTATTTTTTCAACAATCATTTTTGTAACTGTTGCAGAGCAATTAACGGTACTAACTATTCCAATATAATTTCTTGTAGCTACTTGGCCGTTATCTCTTAATATTCCATTGAAAAAAGTATCTGCTTTTTCGTCAACATTGTGTGATTTATCAGTTACTTTGAAATCTCTTTTAAATTCTCTAAATTCTAAATTATGAGAGTGAACATGCTCTCCTGGTTTAATATCATTTAAAGCAAATCCAATAATTTGATCATATTTGATAATAGGATCACCTTTTTTAATCTCTTTTAAACATACTTTGTGACCAAAAGGGATTGGATCCAACGTACTTATATTATGTCCTTCAATTTTTGTTTTTTCTGGTATGATAAATTGACTTACGCCAACATTGTCATTGCCATTTAAAACTATTAGATTATTCATAAATTTATTATATAACCAATAACTTAAACAAACCATTATATTAATTATGCCTAAAAAAAGAAAAAAGAGTTTTCGAAGTCAACAGTGGTTCAATAATCCTAAAAACCCTGACATGACGGCTTTATATTTAGAAAGGTACTTAAATTATGGTCTTACAAGAAAAGAATTGCAATCTGGAAATCCAATTATAGGTATTGCTCAATCAGGCAGTGATCTTTCTCCATGTAACAGACATTTTATGTCTTTAACAAAAAGAATTAAAGATGGGATCAGAAGAGCTGGAGGAATTCCAATGGAATTTCCAACTCATCCTATTCAAGAAACTGGAAAAAGACCAACAGCTATGTTGGACAGAAATCTATCTTATTTATCTTTGGTAGAAGTTTTGTATGGTTATCCAATCGATGGAGTTATTTTAACTACAGGGTGTGATAAAACTACTCCTGCAGCATTAATGGCAGCAGCCACAGTTAATATTCCTGCAATAGTTCTTTCAGGTGGCCCAATGTTAGATGGAGTTTACAAAGGAAAACTTGCCGGATCTGGATTAGTAGTTTGGGAAGCTAGAAAAATGTTAGCTAAGGGAGAAATTAAATACGAAGAATTTATGGACATGGTTGCATCTTCAGCACCAAGTGCTGGTCATTGCAATACTATGGGAACAGCATCTTCAATGAATTCAGTTGCAGAAGCTTTAGGTATGTCTTTACCTGGAGGAGCTGTAATTCCCGCACCTTACAGAGAAAGAGAACAGATTTCATATGAAACTGGAAAAAGAATTGTTGGAATGGTTCATGAAGATTTAACTCCATCTAAAATCATGACACGTAAAGCATTTGAAAACGCAGTAGTAGTTGCAAGCGCAATAGGTGGATCAAGTAACTGCACAACACATTTAAGTGCAATAGCTAAACACATGGGAATTAAGTTTGATTTATCTGATTGGCAAAAATTAGGTCATAATATTCCTTTGCTAGTAAACTGCCAGCCAGCTGGTGAATATTTAATGGAAAGTTTTCACAGAGCAGGTGCAATACCAGCTGTTATGAAAGAATTAATTAAGAATAAAAAAATTCATACCAACATAAAGACTGTAACTGGAAAGACAGTAGGTGAAAATTTGAAAAAGAAAATTGATGTAGATAGCAAAGTAATCAAAACATTTAAAAATGCTCTAACAGAAAAAGCTGGTTTCTTAGTTATGAGAAGTAACTTCTTCTCATCTGCAATAATGAAAACATCAGTAATCAGTAAAGAATTTAGAGATCAATATCTATCAAACCCTAAACATCCGAATGCTTTTGAGTGTAAGGCAATTGTTTTTGAAGGTCCTGAAGATTACCATAAAAGACTTAATGATAAGAAATTAAAAATTGATGAGAACTCAATATTAATTGTTAGAGGATGTGGTCCAGTAGGTTACCCTGGTTCTGCAGAAGTAGTTAATATGCAACCACCTGACAGATTGTTAAAAAAAGGTATTAGACATCTACCTACTTTAGGAGATGGAAGACAAAGTGGAACATCTGAAAGTCCTTCAATACTTCATGTGTCTCCAGAGTCCGCAGTTGGAGGAGATTTAGGAATAGTTAAAACAGGTGATAAAATTAAAATTGATCTAAATAAAAGAAGAGTTGATTTACTAATTTCTCAGGCTGAGTTTAAGAAGCGAAGAAAAAATAAAAAGAAATTTAAAGCAAATAATCAAACACCTTGGCAAGAAATATTCAGAAATACAGTAGGTCAATTAGATGATGGTGCTTGTATTAATTCTAGAGGAAAATACTTGGATGTATCTCATACAAAAGGTTTACCTAGAGACTCTCATTAAATGAAACCAAAGATATTAGTTTCTAGAAAAATTTCAGATTTAGCAGAAGAAAAATTAAGCAAAGAATTTGATGTAACATTAAATCCAAAAGACGAGCCAATTCCAGAAAGTGAATTAATTAAGATAATAAACGACTATGATGGGATGATTTCTACAGGATTTGATAAAATTGGAGAAAATTTTTTCAATAATCTAAATGGTAAATTAAAAATCATTGCTCAGGTAGGAGTGGGGTACGATAATATTTCTGTTAACTCAGCTTTAGAAAAAAAAGTAAAAGTTACCAATACACCTAACGTGTTAAATGAAGCTGTTGCAGAGCTTACTATTCTTTTAATTTTAGCTGCATCAAGAAGAATTGGTGAAGCTTATAATTTAGTTAGAACTGATAATTGGAAAAATCAAAAACCTGACTTAACTAAATTTATGATTGGTAATTCAGTTACTGGCAAAACTTTAGGTATTATTGGTATGGGACGAATAGGAAGAATGGCTGCAAAAAGTGCAAAAGCATTTGGCATGAAAATAATTTATTATAATAGAAATAAGTTGTCTGCAGATTTAGAGGATGGTGCAAAATATTATTCAGATTTAAATTCAATGTTACCGAATTGTGATTTTGTAAGTATACACACACCAGCTACCGCAGAAACAAAATACATTCTCAATAAAGATACAATTAGCTTATTACCAAAACATGCAGTTGTTATAAACACATCAAGAGGATCAACAATTAATGACGATGCATTGATTGATGCACTAGAAAATAAAAAAATTTATGCAGCTGGTTTGGATGTTTTTAACAATGAACCAAATTTAGATAATAGATATTTAAAATTAGATAACTGTTTTGTTCTTCCTCATGTAGGTAGTGCGACACATGAAACACGTCTTGCAATGAGTATGATGGCAGTTGATAATATTTACTGTTTTTTCAATAAAAAACCCCTGATTTCAGAAGTAGTTTAGAGCAATTCTAGTCTCTGTGTTTATAAAATATATATAATTTCTATATATAATAACTAAACTGATTTAATTGAAATAGAAAATCATTTATGATTAACTTTCGAAAAAACATAAACGAGAGGAAGATAATGTTTAAATTAATATCTAAAACTTTAGCAGCGGTGGCTATGGTTTCAGTTGCTTTATTTGGCTCTGCAAATGCAAAGACTTTAAAGATTGAAACTCACTTTACTGCTAGCTCACCAAATGGTGAAGTTGCGGCTCAGTTCGCAAAAAATGTAGAAAAGTTTTCTGGTGGAAGCTTGAAAATTGAAATGTTCTACTCATCTTCAGTAACAGGTAAATCTGCTGAGGTATTTAACTCTGCACAAACTGGAATTATCGATTGTGATATGACTGGTGCTGGTTACCAAACTGGTAAAAATGCAGCGTTCCAATTCGCAGGTGATGTAATGGGTGGATACGATAACCCATACCAACAATATGAATTCTTGAACTACCCAGGTGCTCAAGATGCTGTTGATGCATTATACAACAAATATGGAATGACTTTGATTGGTTGGTGGATACCAGGACATGAGTCTTTAATATCTAGCAGACCAATTCCAGATGTTGCTTCATTGAAAGACTTTAAATTTAGATCACCTCCAGGAATGGAAAGTATGATCTTTACAACTTTAGGTGCGAAGCCAATCGTTATGGACTTTGGTGAAGTTCCTACAGCTTTACAAACTGGTCTAATCGATGGTGCTGACTATTCATCTTTAGCAACTAACTATGCTGGTGGACACTATGAGCAAAACAAATATGCTACATACCCAGGTTTCCACTCTATGCCGGCTGACCACTTAGCTTGTAACACAAAAGTATGGAACAAGTTAAAGCCACATGAGCAAGGTGCTATGAAAGCTGGAATAGAAATCGCTGGAAGAACTATTACTAGCTTAGTTGAGAGAAAAAACGCTGAAGCTGTTAAAGCTTTAAATGAAATGGGCGTTACTCTTCATGACTGGTCTAGAGAAGATAGACTTAAATTCAGAACAGCTGCACTTGCTGCTTGGGAAGAATGGAAGACTAAATCTCCAGAAGCTGCGGCTTTAATCGAAATACACAAAGCTTACATGAAAGCTAATGGTATTATGTAATAAATAATTTTTGAAGGGCCTGAAAAGGCCCTTCGAATAAAATCTAAAATTTTTACTCAATGATAGATAAAGAGTTACAAGAACAGAACGAAAAAGTAGCGAGTAAAGATGATTTTCCAATTAATTGGATTGATAGAGTTTCCTTATTTTTAAGTCACACAATAAAATATCTAATTCCTGTAATTGTAATTGTGATGATGTATGAAATTTTTATGCGATATGTTTTATTTAAGCCAACCTTGTGGGCAAATGAGTTATGTTTATGGCTTGCTGGTGTTTGCTATTTGGTTGGTGGAATATACGCAACAAGATTAAGAAGCCATATTAGAATAGTTTTACTTTACGACTGGGTTGGAAGACCAACTCAAAGAATTTTTGACTTAATTAGTACTATAATTATTGTTCTTTTTGCTACAGCAGTAATTTATGGTGGATGGGAAGATGCACATAGATCTTTTACTACCTGGGAGAGATTTGCAACTTATTGGGATCCTCCAATTCCAGCTACAATGAAACCACTTACACTTTTATGCGTATTTCTTATTGCAGTTCAATCAGTAAATAACTTAATCATTGATTGGAGAAATCCAAAAGAGAAACAATACGACCCTTCTAAAGAATTAAAGTAAGATGGAATTTGAAATAGGAACA
The DNA here is from genome assembly GCF_052047835.1 of Candidatus Pelagibacter sp. HIMB1542. Taxonomy (NCBI): domain Bacteria; kingdom Pseudomonadati; phylum Pseudomonadota; class Alphaproteobacteria; order Candidatus Pelagibacterales; family Candidatus Pelagibacteraceae; genus Candidatus Pelagibacter; species Candidatus Pelagibacter sp. HIMB1542. The sequence goes on from NZ_JBNAJB010000001.1 coordinate 267,783, forward strand.
CTCTCGATAATATTAATAGTTGGATTATTAGCACTGATATCTATTGGTGTTCCTATGGGATTTGCATCAGGTTTCATGGGTGCAGTACTAGTATTTTTATACATAGGTGAGCATGCATTAGGAATATTGCTTTCAAGATATTATTCATTGGTTGTTACTTATTCATTTTTGTCAGTGCCTTTATTTATCTTTATGGCCTCCTTGCTCGAACGCTCTAATATTGCACGAGATCTTTATGATGCATTAAACGCGTGGTTAAGAAAAACTAGAGGTGGAGTAGGTGTAGTTACTGCAATCATGGCGACCATCATGGCTGCAATGAGTGGAATTATTGGAGGAGAAATAGTTTTATTAGGGTTAATTGCATTACCACAAATGTTAAGACTTAAATATGATCAAGACATGTCTATTGGTATTATTTGTGCATCTGGATCTTTAGGAACAATGATACCTCCATCAATCGTTTTAATTATTTATGGATTAACAACAGAGACTTCTATTACGATGTTATTCCAAGAAGCAATTGTTCCAGGTTTAATGATCTCAGGTTTAATTATTACATACATACTTATTAGAACAAGGTTACAACCTCATTTAGCTCCATTAAGTGATGAGCCGGCTTTAACTTTAAAAGAAAAAATGTCTTACCTACCAGGTCTACTTCCTCCAATTGGAATTGTAATTATTGTATTAGGTTCAATTTATTCTGGAATGACTGGTATCACTGAAGCTGCAGGAATGGGTGTTGTTGCTACTTTAATTATTATTTTTGCAAGAAAAGAACTGACATGGTTTTTATTTAAGGATGCATTAACAAGAACTTTCAAAGCATCTGGAACTATTTTGACAATTACATTTGGTGCAACAGTTTTAGCGGGAGCTTATTCTCTTGCTGGTGGCCCAAAATACGTTGCAGAAACAATTTTAGCTTATGATTTAAAACCAATGTATTTAATTTTTATGATGCAGATTATGTTTTTAATCATGGGAGCATTTATGGATTGGGTTGGAATTGTATTGTTAGCAATGCCAGTATTTTTACCTATAGTACTTGCACTTGGTTTTGATCCGATTTGGTTTGGAATATTATTCTGTGTAAATATGCAGGTTTCATTTTTAAGCCCACCATTTGGACCCGCTGCTTTCTATTTAAAATCAGTTGCTCCTCCACATATATCTTTAACAGATATCTTTAGAGGTTTTGCTCCATTTATAGTTATTCAGTTAATTGTATTAGCATGTGTTATGTTCTTCCCAGAAATAATGACACAAAATTTCCACGAGTTTAAACCAAAACCATGATAACAATTGGATTTATTGGAACAGGCCTAATGGGCCTACCAATGGCTAAAAATGTATTAAAATCTGGATTTAAATTAAAAGCCTTTAATCGATCAATAGAAAAAGCAGAACCACTAAAAGAGTTTGGTGCAGAAATTTCAAAAACAATAAGTGATGTAGTTAAAGATAGTGATTTTGTCATTACCATGTTAACTGATGATAGTGCTGTAGATGCAATAACTTCTAGTTCAGATTTTTTAGACAACTTAAAATCAGGATCAACAGTTATAGATATGAGCTCTGTAAAACCCACGACAGCAACAAAACACGGAACTAATTTAAAATCAAAAAATGTAAATTATTTAGATGCACCAGTTTCAGGAGGAACAATCGGAGCAGAAGAAGCTTCACTAGCTATCATGGTTGGCGGTGAACAAAGTATTTTTGATAAATCTGAAAAAATTTTAAAAGCAATGGGAAACCCAACATTAGTTGGACCTATTGGAAGTGGACAGGTATCAAAACTAGCAAATCAAATTGTTGTTGGAGTTACAATAGGAGCTGTTGCAGAAGCCATAACATTATGTGAAAAAGCTGGAGCAGATCCAAATAAATTAATCAAAGCTCTTTCAGGTGGATGGGCGGATAGTAAAATACTTCAAACACATGGAAAAAGAATGATTGATAAAGATTTTAGCCCTAAGGGTAAGACCTATACTCATTTGAAAGATATGAATAATATTTTAGAATGTGCAAATTCTTATAATACTCATTTACCTATTTCAAATTTAGTTAAAGAAATGTATAAGACTTTAGTTGATAATGGTCATGGTAACACTGATCACAGTTCACTTTATAACGAGATTGAAAGGATAAATAAAAAATGAGCGGAAGACTTAATGGGAAACAAATTGTTGTAACAGCAGCAGGACAAGGAATTGGAAAAGCAACAGCAATTGCATTTCATAAAGAAGGAGCTCATGTAACAGCTACAGATTTAAATGATAAAACATTAGCAGAGTTAAATAAAGAATATCCAGATATTAAAGTTACCAAATTAGACTCAACTGATAACAACGCTATCTTAGAATTTACTAAAACTCTTGATAGAGTAGATGTGTTATTTAATGCAGTTGGATTTGTTCACCATGGAACAATTCTTGAATGTAATGAAAAAGATTGGGATTTCTCATCAAATGTAAATGTGAAATCAATGTATTTTATGTGTAAGGCGATATTACCACTAATGGTAAAACAAAAAGGTGGAAGTATAATTAATGTATCTTCATGTGCTTCAAGCTTAAAAGGTTTTCCAAACAGATTTGTCTACGGAACAACAAAGGGCGCTGTCATAGGTTTAACTAAAGCAATTGCAGCTGACTTTGTAAAACAAAATATCAGATGTAATTCAATTGCTCCTGGAACAGTTTTCTCACCATCTTGGCAAGACAGAGTAAACCAGAGCCCAGATCCAGTTCAGGCAAAAAAAGATTTTATTGCAAGACAACCAATGGGAAGATTAGGAACTGCAGAAGAGATTGCTGCAGTTGCAGTTTATCTCGCAAGTGATGATGCAACTTTTACAACAGGAACTACAATTTCTGTTGATGGTGGAATTTCAATATAATTTAATAACAAAAGGACAATTATGAAATTATTAAGAGTAGGTCAAAAAGGACAAGAAAAACCAGCAGCTTTAGACAATGATGGTAAAATTAGAGATATCAGTTCACATATTTCAGATTTAAATCCTGATCATTTAAATTTTGAAACTATTTCAAAATTACAAAGTACTGATTTAGCAAGTCTTCCAGAGATATCTTCAAGTGAAAGAATTGGTTCATGTATTACAAAACCAGGAAAATTTATTGCAATAGGTTTAAATTTTTCTGATCACGCTGCTGAAACAGGTGCAGAAGTTCCATCTGAGCCAATTACTTTTATGAAAGCAACAAGTTGTATCAATGGTCCTAACGATGATATCGAAATTGTGTCTGGTTCAAAAAAATTAGACTGGGAAGTAGAATTAGGAATTGTAATTGGAAAACATACAAAACATATTTCAGAAGCTCAATCACAAGATCACATTTTAGGATATTGTTTAGTAAACGATATTAGTGAAAGAGAATGGCAAATAGAAAAAATGGGTCAATGGGTTAAAGGAAAATCTCATGACACGTATGGACCAATTGGACCTTATTTAGTAACTAAAGATGAAATTGCTGACATTAATAATTTAAAAATGAGTTTAGATGTTAACGGTCAAAGAATGCAGACTGGAAATACTAATACTATGATTTTTAATGTTAACGTTATTGTATCTTATTTAAGTAAATTCATGTCATTACAGCCAGGTGATATAATTACAACTGGTACACCTCCAGGAGTTGGTATGGGAATGAAGCCACAACAATTCTTGAAAGCTGGTGATACAATGAGATTATCAATTGAAAATTTAGGAGAGCAAAACTCTAAAGTAGTTGCTTTATAATCTTTTGTGAAAATAACTTCTATTAAAAGTCATGTACTTAAATATGAGTTAGAGAAAGAATTAGGTTATTCACAACAATATTATAAACACAGAACAGCTCATTTAGTCGAAGTACAAACTGATGAAGGTGTTACCGGGTGGGGCGAATGTTTTGGTCCAGGTAATATTGCTTTAGCTAATAAGTTCATTGTTGAAAAGGTAATTCAGCCTTTAATAATAGGTGAAAACCCTTTGAATAAAGAACATATTTGGCAAAAAGTTTACAATCTTTTAAGAGATAGTGGTCAAAAAGGAATGCCAATACAAGCTTTGTCAGGAGTTGACATAGCTTTATGGGATATCTTGGGAAAAAAAACAAACTCTCCTCTTTACCAACTTGTTGGTGGAAAATGTAATAATGAAGTTCCTGTATATGGATATGGAATGATGTTGCAAAAAAAATCAGTTGATGAGCTAATTCCATTGTTTGAAGAAGAAGCTAAACAGATTAAATCAAAAAACTTTAAAGCAATGAAAATGAAGGTTGGATTAGGTCCAAAAGAAGATTTAAAGTTAGTTCAAGCAGTTAGAAATTCTATAGGTAAAGATTTTAAATTAATGGTGGATGCTAACCATGCTTATAATCTGAAAGATGCTCATTATGTTGGAAAAGGACTTGATGAACTAGATGTTTATTGGTTTGAAGAACCTGTTGCTCCCGAAGATTACAACGGTTATCGAGAATTGAAAAAAAATATATCAACTAGTGTAGCTGGAGGTGAGGCAGAATTTACAAAGTATGGATGGAATAAATTAATTACCAATAATTGCATTGATATAGCTCAACCAGAAGTATGTGGATTAGGGGGTATTACAGAATATTTGAAAGTTGCAGCCTTGGCGCAGGCTAACTTTGTTCCTGTAATTAATCATGTTTGGGGATCTGCTGTAAGCATAGCGGTAAATCTTCATTTATTGACTGCACAACCTGACATGCCAGGTGGATTATTCCCAACAAAATCTATGCTAGAATTTGATACAACAGAGAAAAATATTTTTATTACAGATCTACCAAAAGAAAATTTTTCAATTTTAGATCAAGTTAAAAACAATAATGGATTTGCATCAGTGACAGACAATGTAGGTATTGGTATAAATCCTAATGAGGACTTTATTAAGGAGTTTGAAGTAAATGAATAAAATTAAAACTACAGAGCCAAAACCTATTTGGAAAATAAGATGTACTTTAGGTGAGGGAACACTATGGGTTAAAGAACACAACTCAATTTATTTTGTTGATATAAAGAAAAAGAAAATTTGTTCTTTAAATATTAAAAATAAAAAAAAGAAAATATTTAAAGTTAATAAAGAGATAGGTTTCATTGCTCATGTAAGAGATCATATATTTATTTTAGGATTACAAGGTGAATTAAGAATTCAAAATTTAAAATCAAAAAAAGTTTTAAAATCGATACCTATAGAACCTAAATTAAAATTGAATAGAATAAACGATGGCAAAACTGATCCTGCTGGAAATCTTTGGTTCGGAACTATGGATAACTTAGAGAGAAAAATTGAAAAAGGATCTTTGTATAAATTAGATAAAAATTTAAAATTAACTAGAGTTGATAAAAACTATAGAATTACAAATGGCCCAGCATTTATCGATCAATATAATTTTTACCACACTGATAGTCCTAAAAAAACTATCTATAAAATTAAGATAAATAAAAATAATAAAATAATTAGTAAAAAAATATTTAAAAAGTTAACTCCCGAGGAAGGAGTTCCAGATGGAATGACTGTAGATAAAAATAAAAATTTATGGGTTGCACATTTTCGTGGGGCATGTGTCTCAGTATTTAACAGTAGAGCAAAATTAATTCACAGAATTAAGTTTCCAGCCAAAAATATTACTAATTGTGCCTTTGGTGGTAAGAATAATCAAGAACTCTACGTTTCAACAGCTACAAAAGGAATGGACAAGGCTGATTTGCGAAAATTTAGATATTCAGGATTCTTTTTTGGTGTAAAAACAAACACAAAAGGAGTTTTACAAAAAAAATTTATTTTAAGTAATGAAGCAAAGAGATCTTTACTATGAACGAATACCTACTAAGCTTTTAAGAGAAGATATAAGATTATTAGGAACTTTCCTTGGAAGAGTAATCAAAGATCAAGAAGGCACAAAATTTTTCAATATTGTTGAGCGATTAAGATTATTATCTAAAAACACCTTATTAGATAAAAATAAAAGTAAGGTATTTTCCAAAATTTCAAAAGACATAAGAAAGCTTTCACCTGAAATTACTTTTAAGGTCACTAGAGCTTTTTCACATATTCTAAATTTAATGAATTTAGCTGAGTCGTTAGATGCTTCTAGAAAACTTAATGAATACGATAATCCATATTTTAAGAATAAAAAACAAAATCTATTTATTGAGGATATTATTAATAATCTATTTAAAAATAGAAAAATCTCTGACAAAAAAATTTATGATCAGGCAACAAAACTTGATATTGGAATAGTTCTCACCGCACATCCAACAGAAGTTAAGAGAAGAACACTAATTCAAAAATACGCAAATTTAACTACCTTGATGGAGCAACGCCATCTTTATAAAAAATACCCTGCAAAGATTATTGAAATTGATCGAAAACTATATTCGGAGATAGCTATTATTTGGAAAACTGATGAACTAAAAAGAACCAAGCCATCACCACTTGATGAAGCTAGATGGGGCTTGGCTGTAATAGAAGATAGTTTATGGGATACAATTCCAAGAGTTTATAAAAGGTTGAATGATATTTTTAGAAAAAACTTAAATAAAGATCTTCCTAGAAACTTTAATCCTATTCAATTTGGTTCGTGGATGGGTGGAGATAGAGATGGAAATCCAAATGTTACATCTGAAGTAACAAAAAAAGTAATTTTATTTTCAAGATGGCAAGCTGCAAAGTTATACGAAAGAGAACTTACAAAATTAATTCAAGATTTATCAATGGAAGAATGTTCTAATAAAATCAAAAAAGTTACTGGAAATAGTTTTGAACCTTATAGAGTTTATTTAAGACCTTTAAGAGACAAAGTAAGAAGAACACATCAGTTAATTGAAGCACATATAAATTATAATAAGCCATTAGATGAAAATAAATTACTAAAAGATAAGTATGAAATTATAAATCCATTAAGAGAAGTTAGAACTTCCTTAAACATGAACAAAGGTCAACACATTGCAAATGCAGATTTGTTGGATTTAATAAGAAGAGTTAGATGTTTTGGAATAAATTTAGCAAGATTAGATATCAGGCAGGAGTCTGATAGACATGAAAAACTTTTAAATGAAATATTTAAAAAGAAAAATAAAATAAATTATTCACAATTACCTGAAGAAAAGAAAATTGAATTACTTAATAAATCAATAAAACAAAAAAAATCTTTTGTTAATAAAATTAATTTAAGAGACAAAGAGAATTTAGAAGTTTGGAAAACATTTAAACAAATATCTAAAGAGCCAGAGCAATGTATGGGTGCGTATGTAATTTCAATGACTTCAAAAGCATCTGATATTTTATCTGTTTATTTATTGCAATTACAGGCCGAAACAAAGAATTTGTTAAGAGTAGTACCACTTTTTGAAACTTTAGATGATTTAAAGAATGCCAAAGGTGTTATGCAAAATTTATTTAAACTTCCTTGGTATAGAAAAATGATCAACTCAAAACAAGAAGTAATGATTGGATATTCAGATTCTAGTAAAGATGCTGGAAAACTATCTGCAAGTTGGCATCAATATAAACTTCAAGAAGAACTTAGAAATTTAGCTAAAAAATATAAAATAGATCTTGTATTTTTCCATGGAAGAGGAGGATCTCCAGGAAGAGGAGGAGGACCAATTCAGGCAACTCTTAAATCTCAACCATCTGGAACAGTAAATGGAAAAATTAGAATTACTGATCAAGGAGAGGTGATACAACAAAAATATGGATTTAAGCCTTTAGCTGAATATAACCTATGTAGTTATATTGGTGCAGTAATGGAGGCAACTCTAAATCCACCTCCTAGATCTAAACCAAATTGGCGAGAGCTTATTCAAAAAATGTCTGAGATTTCTACATCTGCTTACCGAAAGTATTTAAATCAAAGTGAAGATTTTATTAGATATTTTAAAACTGTTACTCCACATAAATCTCTTGGAAAACTTGCAATTGGTTCAAGACCTACCAAAAGAAAAAATGTTGATAATATTCAAAGTTTAAGAGCTATTCCTTGGGTGTTTGCATGGACACAAATTAGATTAATGCTTCCCGCATGGCTTGGTACAACTGAGGCTTTAAGGTATGGATCAATAAAAAAATTTAAAAAAACTATGACAGACATGGAGAGGAACTGGCCTTATTTCGTATCAACAATGGATATTTTGGATATGGTGATTTCAAAGGTTGATCCTGAAATATCAGTGATTTATGAAAATAATTTGGCTGATAAATCTTTAATAAGGATTGGAAAAAGATTGAGGTTTCAATTTGATGCATTGGTCAAATTGCACAATAAAATTACCCCAAAAGAAGTTATAAAAGAAAGAAAAGAGTTTAGAAAAGCGTTATTTATCAGAAATAACTACACTGAGATGCTTAATATTCTTCAGTCAAATATAATGAATAAATTAACAAATAAAAAATATAAAAATTCAGATAAGAAATATTTAGACGATGCTTTAATGACATCTATCGCAGGAATTTCTGCAGCAATGAAAAACACTGGATAGATGATTGAATATTTAATTGCTTTTGGGGCAGGGTTAATAAGTTTTTTATCTCCTTGTGTTTTACCCTTAATCCCTGGATACATTTCTTATATCTCAGGTCAGTCACTACAAGAAATTTTAAATAAAAAACAAACAAATATTTTCCCATTGATTTTATTTTGTCTAGGGTTTTCAACTGTATTTGTTATCTTAGGAGCATCTGCATCTTTTTTAGGACAAGCACTTTTACAAAATTCAGAAATATTAAGAATTTTAGCTGGAATTATAATTGTAATTTTTTCTCTTCAATTAATTGGAATTATTAATATTTCGTATTTAAACTTTGAAAAAAGATTTGATGCAAAAGAATCAAGAAATATTCTTTTTCCATATGTAATTGGTGTTGCTTTTGGTTTCGGTTGGACACCATGTATTGGTCCAATTTTAGGATCAATTTTAGCTTTAGCATCTATCGAAGAAACATTATCAAAAGCAGTCATAATGTTAATTTTTTATTCTTTAGGTTTGGCTATACCATTTGTTTTATCAGGATATTTAATTCAAAGATTTTTATTATTTTCTAAAAACTTTAAGAAGAATATTAATTTAATATCAAAAATAGGTGGAATAACTTTATTAATAACTGGAATTTTGATTTTAACTAATCAATTGCAAGCAGTTGGTTTTTATATAATTAAAATCTTTCCTTTTATGCAAAATTTTGGTTAGTGTGTTTTATGAAAATTTATCAAATAGATTCAAGCGCTAGAAAAAAAGGCTCAACATCAAGAGCATTAGCAAAAAAACTTTTGGAAAAAATCAAAAAACCAGAGGATGAAGTAATTTATAGAGATTTAGATGATGAAATGCTTTTTGTAAGTGGCTTAACAGAATCTGGAATGAAAATTGATGAGAAGGATCAAACTGCAGAACATAAGAAAATGTTTGAACTTTCTGACAAGCTTGTAAAAGAATTAAAAGAGAGTGATATTATTATAATTTCAGCTCCAATATATAATTACGGACCACCCGCAACTCTTAAAGCTTGGTCAGATTTAGCTGCAAGAATAGGGGAAACCTTTAAATTTAAACCTAATGGTAGAAGAGAAGGGTTATTAAAAAATAAAAAAGCATACCTTGTAATTACTTCTGGCGGAACAAAACTAAATAGCTCAGAAGATTTTTTAACGCCTTGGTTAAAATTTATTTTAAATTTTTTTGGAATTGAAAAAGTTGAAGTTATAAGCGCTGATCAAATGGCCTTAGATTATGAAAAATCTATTAGGGATGCAGAAGCTCAAATAGAAAATATTTCTACAAATTAAACTTTCTTTTTAAGTGTCTTAATTTTCCTTCGGTACTATCGTAGTCTATATAGCAACCTTGTAAAAATCTTTCTCCTTCATTAGCATCATAAACTGTTCGTCCATGAAGCAACCTATGATTATCCATCATCATTAAATCTTTTGGGACAAGTTTAAATTCTATTCTATATTTATCTGAATTGTACATTTCAGACAGTTTTTTTCTTGCTTGATAGTATAAATCTAATTCTTCTTTATCTAAGATTGGAACAAAATCTAATCTTGGACTAAATCTTACTTGCTTAAAATTTTTATACTCATCTAATTCAATTAAAGGACATAAGGATTCTAAAATTACTTCTTTATCAATAAATTTAAATCTTACTTTTACTTCTGTTAAGATTTTATAATAATCAGGATAACTTTTTTTTAAATCTTCAGTAACAGTATATCCATCAACCAATGTAGAATATCCTCCTGAAACTTTACTTTCTATGCAATGCAAAAGTTGGATACATGGTACAGGGTTTCGATATGGATTATCTGTGTGCGGTGCAAGAGCTAAAGAAGTATATGCAAGATCATTAGGGTCAGGTTTTGATTTAACATCAAAATATTCTCCAAAGTTTGTTCGTCTAACACTGCCTATTGAGTTTGCAAACTCAACAATATAATTTTTAGTTGTTGGTATATTTTTAATTACAACAAATCCAAACTTATAGAAAGAAACGAGTAAGTCATGCATTTCTTTACTTTCATAAAAATTATCTTGGTATTCAGAATTTTTGATATTGCTTAAACTGGAATCCCATTTAGTTTTTTCTATAGATTTTATAACTGTATCTTCTTTTGAGAATTCTAAAGCAATTTTATTAAGATTAAGCCTAGAACTAATTCCATCATTAAAGTTGACTTCTAAAAATTCCTCATGAATGGAGGCTTTATTAATGATTATATCATTACTCAAACTAGTTGGGTCAAAAAGTCTTTGTTGAGTTCCTTTATCAACAAATTCTTCACCATCCACTCTTTCTCTTAACCAAAAAGGATGTATTTCTTTTTTTTCAGTACCATTATTGAAGTAGACTTTATTTTCGTGAAGCTCAATTTTCATAAATAATCATTGAGCATTATTTAAAATTTAACTTTAATCAATATAAATTAAATAGTATGAGTTCTTTGTGAATAATTTTGATACAAAAAAATATCCAGTATTTTCAAGTTTTTTAAACCAGTTAGCAAAAGATCTAACAAAATTTTATTATGCTAAGTTGGATAAGCCATTCAAGATAACCAACAAGATGAAAGGTAAAGGTTACGATCCAGTAACTACATCTGACAAAGCTTTTGAAAAGTTTATAAGGTCTAAAATTTCTAAAAGATTTCCAGATCATCAAATTATAGGTGAGGAGTATGGTCACAAAAATACCAAAAGTGAATTTTCATGGGTAATAGATCCAATTGATGGAACTAGATCATATGTTGTTGGTAATCCTAGTTGGAGTAATTTGATTTCATTAAATTATAATGGGGAGCCAATTTTAGGATTAGCAAATTTTCCTAAAATGAAAAAATATTACTTAAATGTAAATAAAAACACCGCATACGTTTTTGAAAATAATAAAAAAAGAAAACTAAAAGTTAATTCTAAATTAAATTTTGCAAATTCAAAATTAGCTGCAGCTTTTCATAATCAATTAACCTTAAAACAACAATCCAAAATTCAAAAATTTATTAAAAGAATGCAATTTCCATGTTTTGATGCTTTAACATATTGTCAACTAGCTGAAGGTAGATTGGAAATGGTTGCACAGTGTGCAAACAAAATTTGGGACATTCATCCAATAATGCCAATAGTGAGAGCAAGTGGGGCCATAGTAACTACGTGGGGTAATAGAAATCCTGTGGTAGGAGGAAATATTATTGTCTCAAATAATAAAGCAAATCATAAACAAATATTAAAATTATTAAAACCTTTAGCTGAATGATACCAGAACGAGCGCAATCAATTTTAGATTTCTGGTTTAAAGAAACTCCTTTTGAGATGAGATTTAAGAAGGACGATAAATTTGATCAAAAGATAAAAGATAATTTTTTAAATGATTACGAACTTGCTTGTCAAAATGAATATGATGATTGGCAGGATAATCCCATGAGCTGTTTAGCTTTAGTAATTTTGTTTGATCAATTTTCAAGAAATATATTTAGAGATAATAAAAAAGCATTTGCTCAAGATCAAAAAACTAGATTGATAGTAAATGATGCAGTGTATTCTGGATATTTAGAAGCTATGAATGTTGATCAAAGATTCTTTATGCTTTTACCTTTAATTCACAGTGAAGAAATTAGTGATCATGAAATGGCTTATTACTTATTAAATAAATATTTAAGGGAACATGAAGGCTACAATAAGATTAAAAAATTTTGGCAAGACCACACTAAAGCAATTAGACAGTTTCATAGATATCCACATAGAAATGAAATTTTAGGAAGAGAGTCTACTGAAGAAGAGCTGGAATTTTTAAAAGGACCAAACTCTTACTGGTAAAATGAATTTAGAATTTATTTTTAAAGTTATAGATAAAGAAGAATGGCAAAAAGCTAAGCAATCCGGAACTTATGGTGGATCTGAAAAAGATATTAAAGATGGCTATATTCATTTCTCAGAAGAAGATCAGGTCGAGGAAACCTTAAAAAAACATTTTCCAAATAAAGAAAACCTTGTTTTGCTTAGAGTAAATGCTTTTAAACTTGAACACTTACTTTGGGAACAAGCATCAAATGGTGATATGTACCCACATTTATATTCTCCATTAGATACAACTACTGTTGTTAATGAATATGAACTATCTTTAAATGAAGATGGAAGTTATCAACTTCCAGATATTTTAAAAAAATATCAATTTAATCGACCTAAGTAATTAACCATTACTACGCCAATAATAATTAAAGCAATTCCAATTATCCCATAAATATTAGGAACTTGATTAAATTTTAATACAGCAAAAAGAACAACTCCTGTTACTGTCAAACCACTATAAATTGAATAAGCAAATCCTACAGGTATTGCATGCATAGCTTTTGCAATTGAAAACATTGTAATACACATAAAAAGGATACATAAAATTGAAGGAGTTAGCTTTGTAAAACCCTCAGAAATTTTAGCAAAACTATTTGAAGCTATTCCAAAAATTATACCGTTAGCTAAAAACAAATATCCTATAAGAGGTTTCATATTATTTACTTCCTAACAAATTAACCATTAAAACTCCAATAATTATAAATACTAGTCCGATCATGGAGTAAAGATTTGGAACTTGATTATATTTAATTACACCTACTATAACTGTTGCAATGATTGTTAATCCTGCAAATGAAGCGTAAGTGATACCCATTGGTATATTTTTCATCACCAAGGAAAGCGCATACATGCACAATACAATTGTAATTGCGGTAATTATACTTGGGAAGAGAAGAGTAAAACCTTCAGCACTTTTAGCAAAACTATTTGATGTAACTCCTAGGAATACAGCAACACCTAAAAACAAGTATGAAGTAGCGAGACTCATTTAATAATATTAAATGAAATCTCGCTAAATATATATAATTATTTAGGCATTGGAGTAGCACCAGTTTCTAAACTAACAATTTTTCCATTGTCATATTTATAAACTGCCATTACAGCCTCAACATTTCCATCGTTAAATGTAACAAAAGCATGATGAATTCCAACTTCATCATTCTCGTAAACAATTCTAACTTTATCTTGATTGATATCACCACTCATTGCCCATTTGATAACATCAACTTTTGTTAAAACATTTCCTGATTTATGCATTGTAAATTTAAAATCATCATGCAAAAGCTCATTCATCGCTGCTTCGTCTTTATTTTTTAATGCGGCACTATATTTTTCTAAGATGGACATTTATTCCTTTCTTTTATTCACCTGGTTTTTTAAAGTTTTTTCCAGCATCTGCAGCTTTATTGAAAGTTTTATTATAATCAAATACTTCATGAATCATAATATCTTCCATTAAACCTGCATTCATAATTGCAACCTTCATTCCAAGAACACTTTCGTAATCTCCTTCAATAACATTGATTACATCAAATCTTCCTCGAACCCACTCATAACTATGAAACTTTACTCCAACAGTATCACAAATAGCTTTGATAGCTGCTCCTCTGTCTGCATTAGGATCACTTTGCATTCTTAAAGCAAGATCACGACTAATCTTTCCAATAATATAAAATTTAGACATTTTTTCTCCTGTTGCTTAATTTAATAATTAAAGTCTAGCAGAGATAATCCAAAATGTGGAGTCTCTGTTCTTTTTATACTTTAGCTAATTCGTAAATTTCATAACCATCCATTACTTCATCAAATACAGGTTTTGAAACTGGGTTTGACCCATCCATAAATGAATGAAGTGCTGCCATGTCATGAACTACAATTTTAAACATTACTGTTGATTTATCAGGTGAAACACTAGCTATTGTTTTAGTAACATCAGCTACTTTTTTTCTTTCAACCATACCTTCATCTGATTGCATAAAGCCCATAAACTTTTCAAAGCATCCTTCTTTTAATTTTCCTACTACCAATATATCTTTCATTTTTTTTCCCTTATCTTTATCTTTTATTAATATAGAGTTTGAACTACTTTCTTAACTCTATCTTCTCCATTAGGTACTGTTGAATTTATAAAGTCATGACAAGCGTTAGTTTTAGCCTTATCAAATTTAGATCCATAAAACTTATCAACAGCTTTGTTTACTCCTTCATCCCATTGCTTTTCAGGGACTCCAACTTCTAGGGCATAAGCTTTTAAAACTTTAACTGATGCCATAGATTTTTCTTTCATACTATATTCAAATGTTTCACCAATTGGCAAGAAATAGTTAGCCATATAAATACCACTACATTCCCAAGCTCTATTCTTGTCACTATCAGACATATCCGCATATGCAGAGGTCAGAAATAAAACACTGAATAAAATCACTATTATTTTTTTCATAATTTTCTTCTATTTATTTTATTGTAACAACAGTTGTTCCGGGAAAAGTATATCCCACAACATAACTAAATAGCATTTTTTGAAATTCTTGTATCATTGGCCATTTGCTTCCAAGCTCTTGGTGATTTTGAAAACCAGCAGGATTTTCATAATACTCAGTTAAAATAAAATACATATTTCCAGTCATACCTTGTGAAGGATCTGCAGGATTATTCCATTCAGGTCCTTTGATAACTGAATATGAATTTAATTTTTTTTCACCGGTCATTGGATGAGTTTCTTTCATCCATTTATGGTGCGTTTTTAACATTTCTTCGACTTTAGCAACATCACTAGCTGGAACTTTCAAAGTAATAGCAAACGCATTTGCTTTTGCATGGCCGTCAGCGTTAGCAATTGTAGTAAATAAACTAAGCATCAAAATTATTATTATTTTTTTCATTTTATCTTTCTTTTTAATTATTAATTATAAGTAATCGAAGACTGTTACATATTCATGACAAAGTCTCTCGTGTTTATAACGCGCGTCAGTTATGCAATTAAGGAGCACAAAAATTGCTGATTATGTTGTTTTATCTGATGATAAAATTTGATAGGGTTTTAATATGATCGAAAAATTTAATGGAATTTTTTATTTAATTGTATTTTTAGTACATTTTATTGTTTTTGCTGTTTATGCATATCAAACCGTTTTCGCTACAAAGAAATTTTTAGATAAGTTCGGTATTGATGATACTGGTGCTGGAATGACCAGATTTTTTGGTTCTTTGTTTATAGGTGCTGTTGCGATGGCAATATGGGTTGGCTTTATTAGACCTGATGGTCTTCAAGGAACATGGGCATTTTTTAATTTAGTGTTTTTACAAAACCTTTCAGCTTTTATTGTTGGTATATATAATATTAAAATCAATAAGCTCGGTCACACACCACAAACATCTAATGAAGGAATTATTGCACCAGGTATTCTAACTTTGTTAAGTGCAATACTTTGTTACGGATTAGCAGATAAGATTTATATCTAAAACCAACTAGGTATTGGTAGACCTTTTTCTTCTAAGAATTTTTTATTGAACATTTTAGTTGCATATTTATCGCTTCTGTCACAAAGGATTGTAACGATGGTTTTACCAGGTCCTAATTCTTTTCCCATTCTAATAGCTCCAGCAATATTTATTCCACAACTAGTTCCTAAACTTAGACCTTCATTTTGAATTAAATCATAAAGAATAGGTAAAGCTTCATGGTCATCAATAGAGTAAGCATCATCAATTTTAGCCTCACCAAAGTTTGCTGTAACTCTACTTGAACCAATTCCCTCTGTTATAGATCCTCCTTCAGATTTTAACTCTCCATTCTTTATATAATTATAAAGAGCAGAACCTTTGGGGTCTGAAAGGTAAATTTTGATATCTTTATTCTTTTCTTTTAATGCATTACTTACACCCGAAATGGTGCCACCAGTTCCAGATGAACACACAAAACCATCTACCTTACCATCTGTCTGTTCCCAGATCTCTTGACCTGTTCCCTCATAATGACCTTTTGCATTTGCAGTATTATCAAATTGATTAGCCCAAATAACTCCATTGTTATTTGAAGGTCTTAATTCATCTGCAAGTCTTGCAGCAACCTTTACAAAGTTATTGTCATCTTTATAAGGCTTTGGTTCAACTAATCTTAACTCAGCACCAAGGTTTCTAAGTAAATCTTTTTTTTCCTGAGTTTGATTGTCGTTCATTACAATAATCGTTTTGTAACCTAAAGAATTTCCTAAAAGACCTAATCCAATTCCAGTGTTACCAGCTGTACCTTCAACAACGGTTCCACCTTTAGAGATTAATTTTTTTTCTTGTGCATCTTTAATTAATGCAAGTGCAGCTCTATCTTTTACAGATCCGCCTGGATTTAAAAATTCTGCCTTACCATAAATATTACAACCAGTAATCTCTGATGCAGCTCTAAGTTTTATAAGTGGAGTATTTCCAATCCCAGAAATAAAATCGTTTTGCGTATTATTCATTTTCTGATTTTTTATCACTATCAGGGGTAATTCCGTAAGGTTTAAATTCACTATCAGCTATTCCAACATTCTTAGCGGGAATTCCAACCATAACAGCATTCTCAGGAACATCTTTTGTAATTACAGCGTTTGCACCAATTTTTGCACATCTTCCAACAGTTACCGGACCTAGTACTTGTGCTCCTGATCCAATAACCACTTCATCTTTAATTGTTGGATGTCTCTTCATATTTCTTTGATCATTTGAATTTATACTTGGTGCAATTCCACCCAATGTAACCATATGGTAGATAGTAACATTATCTCCAATATCTGAAGTTTCACCAATCACAACTCCCATGCCATGATCTATAAATAAATTTTTTCCAATTTTTGCATTAGGATGAATTTCAATTCCAGTTAAGAATCTTGAAAATTGAGAAATGATTCTTGCAACTAGATAAAATTTAGCAGTACTAAAAAAGTTTGCTATTCTATGAAAGAATACTGCTTTGACACCTGGATAGGTTAAAATCAAACTAAGCTTTGATTTTGCTGCAGGATCTCTATCAATTATCGATTGTAAATAATCATTCATTGTATTTTATGCTCACTTGAAATTTTAATAAGTGGCTTATATAGTCATTATATTCTGTTATTAAAGATTAATTATGTACAAAAACACTAATTGTTTTCATTTAGCTATACCTTGTGGTGATCTAGAGGTCGCAAAAAAATTTTATAGCGAAACTTTAGGATGTAGATTGGATAATTCTGCACAAGAGTGGGCTGATGTTGACTTTTGGGGTAATGAATTAACACTTCATAAAAGTGATCATAAATTAGATAACGAAAGACATGATGTGGACATGGGAAATGTGTCTGTACCCCATTTTGGTGTACACTTATCTAGAAAAGATTTTGATGCACTTAAAAAAAGATTAAAAGATAGTGGTACAAAATATTATGACGAACCATACTTAAGATTTAAAGGCACAAAGTATGAACAAGAAACATTCTTTGTAAAAGACCCTAACGAAAATATACTAGAGATTAAAACTCTTACATCTAACCCAGAATAGTAAAAATACATCTAATTTTTAGATACTTATTTTCTTTGACACCTTCTCTCAATTCGCGATAGACTTTATCTATAAATAATTAAGGAGAGATAATGAAAATAATCAAATCTACACTTGTAGCTGGATTAATTTCAATTTTATCAATTTTCTCTGCAAACGCAGAAAAAGTTAAAATTGGAGATCCAGGTTGGACAGGTGCAACTGCAATTGCAAATTTACTTGCTGCAGTAGTTATAGACAAAATGGGTGGTGAAGCAGAATTAGTTCCTGGAAACAATACTGCAATTTATGCAGCGATTGACAGAGGAAAAGGTGAAATCGATGTTCACCCTGATATTTGGTTACCAAACCAAGAAGCTTACACTAATGATTTAGTTCCAAAAGGAACTTTAAAATTAAGCAGCAAACCATATGAAGGAAACCAAGGTTACTGTGTTTCCCAACAGTTTGCAAAAAAAATGAATATTACAGCTATTGAAGACTTAGCTAGACCAGAAGTTGTTAAAGCAATGGACAGCGATGGAAATGGTAAAGGTGAATTTTGGATTGGTGCTGATGGTTGGGCTTCTGCAAATGTTAACCAGGTTAAATTAAGAGACTATGGTTTATATGATGCTGGTATCGAAGCAGTTAGAGCTGCTGAAGCAGTTAAAAATGCAAGAGTACTAGACTCAATCAAAAAAGGTGAAGGATATGCATTCTATTGTTACAAGCCTCATGCAATTTGGGGAATGGCTGACGTAGTAATGTTAACAGAACCAAAATATGATCCTGCAAAATATAAAATGATTCAACCTAAAGCAGATGCTGACTGGTACAAGAAATCTTATGTTGCATCAAAAGATGCTCTTAAGCAAATCCAAATCGGTTGGGCTACTTCTTTAGAGAGTCAATCACCAGCAATTGTAGAATTCTTTAAGAATTTTCAATTAACAGCTGATGATGTTTCTGCAATGGCATATGCAGTTTCAGTTGAGAAAAAAGATCCAGCTGATGTAGCAAGAGCTTGGATGGAAGCAAATAAATCAACTGTAGACGGTTGGTTAGGACTATAATCTAAATCAAAATCTATACTCGGCAATTTAAGATTGCCGAGTATATTTTCCTATAATAAAAGACAAAAATGGATTCATCGAGTTCAGCAATACAAATTCAAAATGTTTGGAAAGTATTTGGAAATACTTCTAAAGAAGCATTAGATGCAATCCAAAATAAAAAAATTTCAAAAACAGAAGCCTTAGAAAATTACAACTCAGTTATTGGAGTTTCAGATGTTTCATTTGATGTTAAACAAGGTGAAATATTCTGTGTTATGGGGCTTTCAGGGAGTGGAAAGTCTACATTAGTAAGGCATATTAATAGACTTTTAGAACCAACATCAGGAAAAATTTTAATTAATGGTCAGGATGTAATGGCCTTAGATAGAGAAAGCCTTCAAGAATTAAGAAATAAAAAAATAGGTATGGTTTTTCAAAACTTTGCACTCATGCCTCACAGATCTGTTGTTGATAACATTGCAATGCCGCTTGAGATAAGAGGTGTAAGCAAAAATGATAGATTAGACGCTGCAAATAAAATTTTAGAAATTGTAGAGCTACAAGGTTGGGGTAATAAGTTTGCTCACGAACTATCTGGAGGAATGCAACAAAG
This sequence comes from Candidatus Pelagibacter sp. HIMB1542, assembly GCF_052047835.1. NCBI lineage: Bacteria > Pseudomonadati > Pseudomonadota > Alphaproteobacteria > Candidatus Pelagibacterales > Candidatus Pelagibacteraceae > Candidatus Pelagibacter > Candidatus Pelagibacter sp. HIMB1542. The sequence continues at coordinate 287,338 of NZ_JBNAJB010000001.1, forward strand.
GGTAGGTCTTGCAAGAGCACTAGCAGCTGATCCAGAGTTTCTGTTAATGGACGAACCTTTTAGCGCATTAGATCCACTGATTAGAAGACAGCTTCAGGCTGAATTCATCAAACTCTCAAAACAAATGAAAAAAACTACAGTATTTATTACTCATGATTTAGATGAAGCAGTAAGAGTAGGACACAGAATTGCTATTATGAGAGATGGAAAAGTAATCCAAATAGGTACACCTGAAGAAATAGTTGTAAGTCCTGCAGACGAATATGTTGCTGACTTTGTAAAAGGAATTTCAAGACTTAAAGTTGTTCAAGCAAAAACAATCATGCAATCTATTGAGAGTTACGAGAGTGCTAATGGAAAATTAAATGAAAACAACAAAAGTGTTGGAGAGAATGAATTATTAAGCAAGCTCATTGAGTTATCAAAATCTAGCGAAGGACCATTGTTAGTTAAAGATAATAATCAAAATAATGTTGGTGTGTTAACGCAATCAGATCTTTTAAAAGCGGTTATAGAGGGTGGAGATGGAGAATAAACAAATACACAATCCAACTAGATCAGAATTAATTACAGATTTTGTAAAATCTAATCCTGAATATTATATTAAAGAATTTCAAAAAATTGGTAGCAAACCTTCTTTTTCATTTTCATTCAATTTGTATGCTGGAATTTTAGGACCAATATGGTTTGGAATGAGAAATATTTGGAATTGGGCTTTGGCTTTCCTAATAATAGAGACTTTTTCTGTAGTTCAAATAATAAGAGGTTTGTTTGGTAATATTACCAAAGAAGCTGTAGAAAAAATCAAACAAGTTGAATCAACAATAGCTTTTAGAAATAAGCAGTTAGAAGCAGCCATTACAAATAATCCAGATAAAGTTGATGTTTATAAAAGAAATATCAAATCACTAGAAGATGCAATGCAAGGCTATATAGATGAAGTAGCAAGAATTGAAGCATCAGCTATTTGGATTACGATTTTTGGTATTGGATTGTTAATTGCCATTAAAATTGTTCAAGGAATACTAGCTAACTCGATATTAGAAAAAAGATATTCAGAATGGTTATCAGACAAAACCCTAAGACCTGGAATGCAAGTTAAGAATTTTGTATCAAGCGCAATGTTTGCTGCAGTTATTATGTTTTTTTCTGTAGTGCATTATAGTTTTCCTGGTGTAATTTCATTAATGGATGATTTTCCAACTCATCCAGATATCAGGTTAACATCAATAAAATGGGTAGAAACAATCTTTGATTATGCAGTATTGAAAGGAGATGCGTTATTTACAGCAATTACCATAGGTATTAGATCAGTACTAGATTTCTTAGAGTTACTTTTTGTAAAAACTCCTTGGATAGTAATTATTACAACCATCGTAACCTTAACTGGATTAGCGGCAGGACCTAGAGCTGCAATATATTCAGCAGGATTTTTGTGCTACATGGGATTTTTAGGTTTCTGGGTTAAAGCTATGACAACATTAGCTCTTTTAGGAACAGCAGCAGTATTAAGTATTGTAATTGGTATTCCTCTTGGAATTTTTTGTGCAAGGAGACAAAGATTTTATTCAATGATCAGACCGATTATGGATTTCATGCAAACAATGCCTGCTTTCGTATTCATGATTCCTGTAATAGCATTTTTTGGAACTGGAAAAGTTGCAGCAGTTATTATTACAATGATATTTGGTGGAACACCTGTAGTTAGGCTAACAGTTCTTGGTTTAAGAGGAGTGCCTGAAACAATTAGGGAAGCCGCAATCGCTTATGGTGCATCTAAATGGTACTTGCTTAGAAAAGTAGATTTACCATTAGCAACTCCATCTATATTAGCAGGTGTTAACCAAACAGTTATGTTAAGTTTAGCAATGGTAGTTGTTGCATCATTAATCGGTGCCAAAGGTTTAGGTCAAGATGTATTAGAAGCGCTTCAATACGCAAACGTAGGACAAGGTATTTTAGCAGGTGTTGCTATATTATTTGTGGCTCTTATTCTTGATAGAGTTGTTCAGGGTAGAAAACGAGTTTAAGAAAAATCAATGGAATACGCACTGTTAGGTTTTTTTACTGGCCTAAGTTTAATTTTAGCAATTGGTGCTCAAAACATTTTTGTAATTGAACAAGGTTTAAAAAAACAGCATGTATTTCTAGTTTGTTTTATTTGCTCAGTTTCTGATTTAATATTAATTTTTTTTGGAATTTTTTTATTTCATTTTTTTAATCAATTTTTTAATTCAATAGTTGAATTTATTTTTAACCTTCTTTTAGTGGTTTTTTTAATTCATTTTATTTATTCAAAAATTAAAACTCATTACAAAGAAGTTAATTTTCAAAGTAATGTTATTGCGGTATCAAAGTTAAATATTTTCTTAAAAACATTAGGGTTCACATATTTAAATCCACATGTTTACTCTGATACAGTTTTTATTCTTGGAAATTTTTCTAAGAACTACTTATTAAATCAAAAACTTTCATTTGCGATAGGTGCATCTTTTGCTTCATTTTTGTTTTTCTTTATTTTGGGATATTTATCAAATTATCTTTCCAAGTATGCTAATGACAAAAAAATATGGCAGGTAATAAATATATTCATCATAGCTTTTATGAGTTTTTTAGTTTTGTTTATTTTAAAGGAAATGATAATTAAGCTTTTATGAGTAATATTTTTGTAGATGATAAAGGTGAAGGTTTTCCATTTGTTTTAGTACATGGATATTTAGGCTCCTCAGAGATGTGGTGCTTTCAAAAAGATTACTTTTCAAAAAATTTTAGAGTTATTGCTCCTGCACTTCCTGGTTTTGGTGAAAGTCATAATGTGCAATCATTAAATTCTATTAATGCGATGGCAAAAAAAATAATTGAAATACTAGATGAAAAAAAAATCGAAAAATTTAATTTAATTGGACATTCAATGGGTGGAATGATTGTTCAAGAAATAACAAAATTAATTGGTGATAGAGTTAATAAATTAATCTGTTTTGCAACAGGATCTATTGGAGATATCCCCGGTAGATTTGAAACTATGGACGAAACAAGAGAGAAACTTAAGAAAGAGGGTGCTGAAGTATCATTTTCAAGAGTTCCACCTAAATGGTTTGTAAAAGGGGATAAAGATAAAAATTATTTTTTATGTGCTAATGCAGTTAAAAATGTTTCATTAGAAACTGCTGATAACGCTTTACTCGCAATGAAAAATTGGAGAGGTATTGATAATTTGAAAAACATTAAAAATGACACCTTAATTATATGGGGTGATAAAGATATCTCTTACAATTTTGAACAGGTCGACACGTTAAATAAAAATATTAAAAATAGTCGTCTAGAAATATTTAAAAATTGCAGTCACAATGTTCACTTAGAAGAACCAGATAGATTTAATAATCTGGTAAATGATTTTATTTCAGAATAATATTTTTATTTAATTTCTCTAATTTTTTAAAATCGTTCTTAAACTTTTTATTTAAGTGAAACTTTCCTGGAAAAATTATGCATTTAATTTTTGCTTTAACTGCTGAATTTAAACTTTCTTGAGAATCTTCAATAGCTAAACATTGGTTAGGTTTTAATTTAAGCTTTTTTAATGCAAGAAGGTATATGTCTGGATTTGGTTTTAAATTTTTAACTAATTTTGAATTTCCAATAAAATTGAAGTTTTTTGGACTAATTGATTTTCTTAATGAGAAAAGAATAGAATTAATATTATTTTTTGAGGTAGAAGTTACAAAAGCTAGTTTAATTTTTTCTTTATTACAAACATTAATTATATTTTTAACACCAGGTCTTAATTTTAAATGATTTTTTTTTAAATAATTATTGAATAGTTTAGTTTTTAAATCTCTTAATTGCTTAGCATTAACTTTAATACCTTTTGTTCTTGCATATTCTGTTATTCTATCTCTACCACCTGATTTGTTTAGAAGTTTGATATATTCTTTTTTAGTCCAATACCAATCCAATCCTTTTTTTTTAAATGCTTCATTAAAGGATTTTCTCTGAATTTCTGATGTTTCAACGAGAGTTCCAATAGAACCGAATAACAAGGCTTTGTAATTTTTCTTCAACCTTTTACAGCTCCAGTAGTTAAACCACTGATAACTTGTCTCTGGAAGAACATGACTAACATAAATAATGGTGCCGTTGCAGAAACTACCGCTGAAACTGCCCACATTAGATTACCCTCATGTTGGTTAGTTCCTAAATAACTTTGTATCTTTGGAACCATTGTATGATTTTCTTGATTAAGTAGTAAAGCTGTTACCGTGAAATCATTATAAGCAAGCATTAAACTAAATAGTCCAGCGGTAATAACTCCAGGCCACATCACTGGCATTATAATATGCCTGAATGCTTGAAAATATGAACATCCATCAATCAACGCACTTTCATCAAGCTCTTTTGGAATTGTTTTAAAGAATGAATAGAGTAACCATAAAGTAAATGGTTGATTAATAGCAACTAAAACAACAATAGTTGTTGGCAGTATTCCCCATATTTGTAATTCAAAAAATGGAAATAGATAACCCGAGACTAGAGTTATATGTGGCATAGCTCTAAAGATTAAAGCTGCCATTAAAATCCAAAATGCGTATTTCTCAGTTGATCTTGAAAGAGCGTACGCTCCCAGAGTTCCCAAAAACAATGAAATACTAACAACAAACACAGTAACAATAATCGTATTTTTGGACGCTTTCCAAAATTCACCCTCAAACCAAGCTTCATGATAAGCATTTGTTGTAAATTTTTCTCCAGTTTCAATCAAGGTATTAAAAGCTGAAACAGCATACCACCAGTCTGACCTTGAGAAAAAATCTGCTCTTACTTTAAATGATCCCCAAAAAGTCCAGATGAATGGAAAGCATGCAACTAATAACCAAGAAATAATAAATATGGTATTAAATGTTTTTAAAGTATTTGATTTTTTATCTAAACCGTAATCCATATTTATCTCGCAGTTTTAAATTCTTTCCATGTTCTAACTAATACAGGGGCAAGCAAAATAGCTATTCCGATGATTGTCATCATTGATGTCGCTGCAGCTGAACCAAATAAAATAACCTCTTCATTTACTAAGTTATCGTAAATTAACCATGAAAGAGATTGCGCACTACCTTCAGCACTAAAACCTATAATTGGCTCAAAAACTCTAAAATTGTCCATCAATGATATTAATGCAACAAATGTTACTACCGGGTAGATATGAGGTAGTACAATATGTTTAATTCTTTGAAATCTTGAAGCACCATCAATAATTGCAGCTTCAATAGGTTCCTGAGGAACTGTTTGAAGCGCAGCATAAAAAACTACAAATGCAAAAGGGGAGTGATGCCAAATTCCATATATAATAATTGTTATCCACGTGAGAGTTTTAGACGATTTCAAAGACAAATATGGATCATTCATTAAATTTTGAATATTAGCTCCAATTATTCCTTGAGAGTCTATCATCCAGAATAATACCAAAGACCCAACTAGTGGAGTTACAATCATTGGTAAAATAGTACCAAAAATTAAAGGACCTCTAATTTTTCTTGAGATTGCGTTTAAACTCAAAGCTATAATAAAACCTAACAACAAGACATTTGGAGTTACAAATATGCAATAAGTTAATGTAAATATTAGTGCTTTGTAAAATGGTAGATTAGTTACTTGGTCAACAAATTCACCAAAAGTTTCTGTTTCATTCCAAAATTTTTTTATTTCTTCTGTTGCTAAATGATTTCTATCTATATACGTCCCAAAACCATTAAATTTTCCAAGAGGTTTTGCCTCTCTTATTTTAGTAGTTGCTTCATTGTCGACTACAATTGAAACAGTACAGCCAAATGGATCACATTTTTTAACCTCTTTAACTACTTGATCATGTTGAGCATAAAAAGATTGAATTCCAGTAGAAATGATAGGAAGCCCAATAAATAGGACCATTGCTAATCCTGTTGGTAAAAAAAACCAAAAAAATGTTTTATTAGGCATTGAAAATTTTTGTTAAGTGGGGACCAAGTCCCCACTTAAAGATTAGATTTTATAGAAAGCCTTGTTCTTTAGCTTTACTAGTGTAAGCAGCTTCAACATCTTTCAATGCTTGTTCAGCTGACTCTTTACCTTGTAAAAACTCAACAATCTCACTTCCTAATGCGCCATGCATTAAACCCATTTGTGGTAACATTGGATATGGTTTTGCACCCATTTTTACAGCTTCAATTACACCAATAGATTTTGGTCCTGGAACAAATCCTTCTACTAACCAAACAGCTTGGTCAGCAGCATCAGCAACCATTTTCTTGTTCGATGCAGCATGCGCTAAAGCTCTAAATGTCGCTTCAGCATCAGCATCAGGTCTATTTTTTGCAAGTGTGAAACCATCCCACCATAAAGTTGCAGCAGGGATATTTCCACCAGCAACAGTAGCTGGACCTGTTAGTTTTGTAGCTTTAGTAATATTAGCATCACCTTCATCATCTAAAAGTGTACCTGATCTAGAAGCCCACAATGTCATTAATGCAACATTTCCAGCTTCCCATTCAACTTTGATAGCTTCACTATCATGTGTTAAATAATCTGGGTTACTTAATTCAGATAATTTTTTAAGCATGTTTAAAGTAGCAACACCTTTTGCGTTATTTATATTTGGTTCTGCACTTCCAGACTTAAAGAATTCACCACCATGACCAATGTACATGTTCACAAACTCTTCTGCTAAGTTCCAACCTGCTTTGTAAGCAGCAGCATATGGATATTGCATTTTTCCTGAAGCTCTAATTTTTTCAGAAGCAGCAACTACCTCTTCATATGTTTTCGGAATAGCTATACCAAGATCTTTTAAAACATCCTCTCTATAGTATAAGTGTTGAGTGTTAGCCATAAATGCTACAGCCATTACTTTTCCATCAATTGTGATCAATTGAGAGTCTTGAATTCCTTTTCCATATTTTTTAACAAGATCATCCAAAGGTCTTATTAAGTCTTGGTTCATTAAAGGAACGATTGAACTGTTTGCTGCAATTCTAGCTGAAAATTCAGATGGATTTGCAGTAAGAGCTGGCACTGCGATTTTATTGTGCTCAGATGAATGAGTCACTTTAAAATCTGCACTTCCTTTACATTGTTTAGAAGTTTCAACGAAAGTTCTTAATGCAGGAAAATCATTAGCCAAAATATTTATTGAACCACTTTTAATGTTACAATCTGCATTTGCAGAAGTTCCAAAAAGTAAAAACAATAAAGTAACTAGTATTTTTCTCATATGTTTTCTCTCTTTATATTTGTTGTTAAATTATAATTTAAGTTCAAAAACTATATCTATTAAGAAGTTTAAATTAAAGAGGTAATTAAATCACTTTTGACGCAAGTTCTGCGCCATGCACCAAAGACTCTAGCTTCTTATAAACAATATTTTCATCAACATTTCCAAAGCCAGCAAAGGTACTAAAACCACAATCTGTTCCAGCAACCAGTTGATCTTTCTCAACAACTTTTGAATAAGTTACAAGTCTATTTTTTACAACCTCGGGATGTTCGACAAAGTTTGTGGTTGAGTCGATTACTCCAGGAGCAATTATTTTGTCGTTTGGGATTTTTAAATTTTCAAAAATTTGCCACTCATGAGAATGTCTTGGATTTGACGACTCAATTAAATAAGTTTGTATATTAGCCTTTAAAGCTATAGGCATAATTTTTTCTAGCGCAATGTCATGTAAATGGGGTCCTTCATAATTTCCCCAGCAAATATGCATTCTTATCTTGGAGCTATCTATATTGCTAATAGCGTTATTTAAACATTCTATTTGTTTTTCTGCTCTTCTTAAAAATTCTTCTTCTGATAAATCTTTAAAAGTCATGTGTCTTGCAAGAGCTAAATCTGGACAATCTAACTGAAGTTTTAATCCATTTGATGTAATTTCTTCATATTCATCTTTCATCAGGTTAGATAAATTTTCTAAATATTCATCATCATTTTTATAAAATTTATTGGGTAAGAAAGCTGAAATAACTCCTGGAGAAGCAGCATTCATGAACGCATCTTTATGATTATTTTTTTCTAAAGCTTGTTTAAAATTATTTATGTCTTTTGTTAGGGAAGTTTTATCTTTAATTTTTAATTCACTTGTACAACAAGGTCTTGTGTAAGTAGGAGTACCACCTGTTCTTGCAATTCTTTCTTTAAAAGATGGAAAGTCATCTAAATCTTTTGGTGCTTTTCTTTCACTCTCTCCTGAAAAGCCATCAATTCGATCTTTAACATAAGTTGCATAGCTAATCTTAGACATTTCACCGTCACTAATATAGTCAATTCCAACTTCTATTTGTTTTTTAACAATATTGTCTACATCTCTTTGAACAATTTCATCAAATTGATTTAAATCTATTTTTTCTTTTTGATCTTTCTTAAATAAAAGATCAGACAATTCATTTGATCTTGGTAAACTTCCTACATGTGTTGTTTTAATTTTACTCATAATTTATTTCATTAAAATTTGTTTCCAAATTGCAATCTCATCAAACAAAACCCATTCTCTTATAACATTTTCATCAATTATTTCTGCATGGTTTATACCCATTATAAAAATATTTTTATTTGATTTTTCTCCAAATTCTTCAGTGTCTTTAGAATGTTTACCCTCTAGAAACCATCTTATTGATGCTTTAGGATTTTTGTCTTCCTCTTCTAAATAACCAATGTGCTCAACAGAAAATTTCATATTACTCAAAGTATTTTTTAAAGCATTCCAAAATTTCATTATATCCTCTCTCCCATGTCCGATTTTGTTTCCAGGCCAATAAATAGTTGCAGCTCTTGCATAGTTGGAAAAATCATAATCATCTTTAAAGATATTTTTTAATATTTTGGAGTATTTACCTCCAGCAGAATCATTAGGTACAACGTCTTGTTTGTAATCTGAATTCATCTCAGAATTTGAATTAAATAATTGTTTTGCTTTTTCAACACCACCTTCTTTATCTATAAGCATTTGCGCAAAATCTTTTGGTGTAAATCCTATTTGTCTTACCATTGCACCTTGATCACGAACAATCCATTCATCATAGACTTGATTATTTTTGCATGCACAATCAGCAATTACTCTGTAATAAATATCTTTACCAGTTGGTTTGCCGTATGAACCATCACCAAGATGTGTTCCTTTACTTAAAATTCTATGAGATGAATGATAACCGATATCATCATTTCCATTCCAAATCACATCTTCACCAAGCAATTGTCTGTTAGGAAATTCTTTTAAGGTCGCATAAGTAGCATCGATTACAGGTTTGTTTCCATAGGTGACACCAAATGGTGATCTAACTGGAATGTTATCGCTATAAAATTGACCAATAGACTCAACATCTTTATTTTCCCAAATTTGTTTAGTTATTTTTAGTATGTAATCAGGAAAGTTTTTATATTTTGGATCAAAACCTTTCATTAGATTTGTGTTACACAATTTAAGTAACTGTCCTCATTTTCATCTATTTTAATATTAACTTTTGAATTAATTGGAATAGAAATTGTGTCTTTAGCATTTAAAACACACTTAAAATCATCAATCATAATTTCCCATTTTCCAGTTCTTGAGAACATTATTGTAGGTTTTTCAAATTTTAAATTATTAATATAGCCTTTACTGGATTTTAAAATTGAAAGATTAAATCCGGTATCTTGATTTATTACTGGAGAGAACTCTTTTTTTTCAAATTTGCTTCCAAGAATTTGAATTAAATTAACATTCTCATTGAGTTTGTTTTCATGTTTTGAATTTTCATTACTTTTACATATAAACTTTTCTAGTTGATCCAATTTATAGTTATCAAATTTTTTTATTTCCTCTTGAGAAATAGGCTCGAGAATTGTTTTTCCGTCTGGAATTTGATTAACAGATAAATCAATTAATGAATTATCATTTAATAGTGCCATACCAGTTTTTTTTGCTTTTTCTAAAACACTTGGAACCCAAGTTATTATTCCAGGATCATCTCCACCTAAAACAACAAAAATTAGTCCTTCTTCGTCACCTGCGTTTTCAAATGCTCTAAACATGTTAGTTGGTATTGAAATTATGTCACCAGCATTCAAAATTGTTTCATCTTTTCCTTCTGCTCCCCAATAAAATCTCCATCTACCAGAATAAATAACAAATACTTCTGCAGTTGTGTGACTATGTAGGCCCGAACCATTTTGGGGAAGTGCTGACACAGCGCCTAAATTAAAACTATGAGGCATAGCAATTTTTATAAATTGTTTGCTATCTTCAGCTACACCAGGTCCAACTATAGAATAATTTTTTCTTTCTTTGTGACCTTCAAGTTTTCCTTCCACAAAGGGCAGGGTGCTTGGAACCAACTCATTAAATTTTGCTAACCTATTTTCCATATGTTTTTCTAATTGAATTATGTTATTAACCCTACTTAAATTATTATAAATGCCAATACAACAATTTGATACAGGTTTAAAAGAACGGCAAGGTGTAAAAAAATTAGAAATTACACCTGAAGAAAATTTCAATAATAAAACAAAAGTAAGAGGCTACTTAAAAACAATTATAGAAGGTGGAATATCTAAATTAGATCAAAATTTAGAAAATTATTTTGACAAAGATGTAAAAGTTAATTGTTTTCACCCTGTTAATGAATTTGAAGGTGCAAATACATTTAAAGAAAAATTTTGGCTACCTCTATTTGAAGCTTTTCCAGACATTGAGAGAAGAGAACAGATAGTCATTGGGGGTACATTTAGAGATAAAGTTCAAGTTGGATCAGTATCGATGCTTTCAGGCACATTCAAAAAATCTATTTTTGGGATAAAGCCAATTAATAAAATGGTAAATCTTAAATGCTGTGAAGTTCATGAATTGAAAAATGATAAAATTGTAGAGAGTTATATCTTAATTGATTTATTAGATTTAATATTTCAAACAGGAAAAAATCCAATTAATCCTTCAAGAGGTTCAGAGGGAAATTGGCTAAATCCAATTAATACAGATGGTGTAAATTATTTTGAAAAAGATATGAAAGTTTCTGAAGCAAGTTTAGACCAATCATTAACGATGCAAAGAAGCTTGAATATAAAGCCAGAGTTGGAAACTAATTCAGATGAAGAATTAAAAGATAAATTAATTAATCATCCACAAAGTGAATTTTGGCATGATAAAATGATATGGTATGGACCAAGTGGAATAGGCACTGGAAGAAACTTAGAGGGATTTGTTGATAACCATCAGTTACCATTTAGAAAAACTTTTAAAGAAAGAAATTATTGGAAACTAGGACATTACTGTGAACTTGGCGATGGAAACTTTTCAATGACTGCTGGCTGGCATAGCATACAAGCAGTTTATGGATCAGATGACTGGTTAGGATACAAATCTAATAATCAAAAAGTTACTATGAGAGTGATGGATTTTTACCATCACCACGAAGGTAAAATTAGAGAAAATTGGGTGCCTATAGACTTAATACATATACTTAAGCAAATAGGAATTGATGTTTTAGAGTTAATTAAGGACTAATCTTTTAACTTATCCCACTCAGACATACCGCCTGTAATATTTTTAACGTTTTTAATTCCCATTTCTTTCATTGTTTTTGTAGCAAGAGTTCCTTGACCACCTAAGCCACAAAATACAACATATTCTTTGTCAGGATTATTTTTAAAAGTATCGTTTTCAATAGGACTTCCTTCAGCTAAATAAAATTCTAGCAAACCTCTATCTAAATGCATTGCATTTCCAATAGTCCCTTTAGAAAAACTTTCTTTATCTCTAACATCAATAAATTGAACATTAGGATCATTTAATTTCTTCTTTGCTTCTTCAGCAGTGATGTTTTCAATTTCATTGCTGACGCTCATTACTTCTTCAAATTTTTTCATGTTAAATCCTATTTAATAAATTGTTTAGTAACCGTATTTTTTCAATCTAACATCACCAGTTCTTGCATGAGCTTCCATTCCTTCATATCTTGAAAGTCTAGCAGCAGCTGCTCCAACAAGTTCAGTAGATTCTTTAGTCATTCTTTGGAAACTTAAAGTTTTGATAAATTTACCAACAAACAACCCACCCGTATATCTTCCAGCACCTTTAGTTGGAAGAATATGATTTGTTCCTGAACATTTATCACCATAAGCAACAGTTGTTTCTTCACCGATAAATAAAGAGCCGTAATTTTTTAATCTTTTGTGGAACCACTCTAAGTTTTTAGTTTGAACTTCTAAGTGTTCAGGTGCGTACTCATCACTAATTGTCGCCATTTCCTCGTCTGTATCACAAAGAACAACTTCTCCGTAATCTCTCCAAGCAGCTTCAGCATTAGTTCTTGGTAACTCAGGAAGATCAGCAATTAGTTCAGGCACTCTTTTAATTACCTTTTCTGCTAATTCTTTACTTGTTGTCCAAAGCCAAGCAGGTGAATTATATCCGTGCTCTGCTTGACCCACTAAATCTACTGCAACGATTTCTGGATCTGCGTTTTCATCAGCAATAATTCCAATTTCTGTTGGACCTGCAAATAAATCAATACCTACTTTACCAAATAAAATTCTTTTAGCTTCAGCAACAAATTGGTTTCCAGGACCTACCAATATATCAGCAGGCGCATTTCCAAATAAACCATTTGTCATTGCAGCTATTGCTTGAACTCCACCTAAATTCATAATTACATCTGCACCACAAAGATCAGCTGTGTAAACAATAGTTGGATGAACACCAACACCAGGTTTTGGAGAGCTACATACTAAAATATTTTTAACTCCTGCTACTTTTGCAGTTGTTACACTCATTACTGCAGATGCAATGTGAGCATATCTTCCAGCAGGTACATAACATCCAGCTGTATTAACAGGAATTAATCTTTGACCTGCATATAAACCTTCAGACAATTCAACTTCAAAATCTTGACCATAATTTTTTAATTGAGCTTCCGCAAATTTTCTCACTCTTTCGTGAGCGAACTGAACATCATCTTTAGTTTTTTGATCTAAATTTTTTTTAATATCTTCAATTTTTTCTTTAGAGATAACTACTTCACCTTCATACTTATCAAATTTTTTAGAAAGTTCTTTGCAACCTTCTTCTTTGCTTGTTTCAATATCTTTAAGAATATTTTCAACTATTTCTCTTGTTTTTGTATCATCAGTTGATGATGTTTTTGGTGATTTTTTTAAGTATGTAATTGCCATTTCTCTCCTTTTAAAATTTAAAGTTTTTTAGGTTAATTTCTAAAAAAATTCAATTAATCATTTAGTCCAAAGCTACTACTGCCGCAGCTATAGATGCTAATCTTGCTTGCGCTTCATCAGATCTACTAGTTATTACAACTGGAACTTTTCCTCCAACCACAACTCCTGCAGCACAGGCACCCATGAAATAAATCATCATTTTAACTAGAGCATTTCCAGTTTCAACACTTGGAACCAACAATACATCAGCTTCTCCTGCAACTAAATTTTTAATGCCTTTAATACCAGCAGATTTTTTAGAAATACTATTATCAAAAGCTAAAGGTCCAAACACATCTGCGTTTAAATTTTCTTCTTTAGCAAGTTTTGTTATTTCAGCAGCTTCAATTGAACTTGGTACACTATCCAAAACTTCTTCAGTTGCAGATAATACAGAAACTTTTGGTCTTTCAATTCCTATACGATTTGAAAAATTTATTACATTTTTGAGAATATGCATTTTGGTTTTAACATTTGGCAAAACATTTAAAGCACCATCAGTTATTATTAATGGCTTATCATCTTTTCCAATAGTCATATGCCAGATATGACTTAATCTTGTTTTACCCAATAAGTTGTACTCTCGCTTTAAAACTTCTTTCATAAGAACATCAGTATGAATATGTCCTTTAACAATTATTTTAACTTTACCTTCACTTGCAAGTTTAGCTGCAATTTTTGCCGTATTGTTTTCAACTGGCTCATGGATAAGTTCATATTTTGAAATATCCCACCCAAGGTCTTCAGCACATTTTTGTATTTCAACTTCATGACCAATAAAAACTGGTTCAATTAGATTTTCATTTACAGCATCTTGAACAGACAACATAGGTAAAGGTTTACCAGCATTTACTACTGCAACCTTAACTCCTTTTTTACTATGAGCTCTATCTAACAGTTTATTTGGACAGACAATTTCTTTATTTGAAAGCATAATTTTAGTCGTTAAGAATTTTTACTTCTTGCTCATTTATACTCAAGAAAACTTCTTCTCCAACTTTAAAAATGTCATTTGTATCACCAGATACGACATATAATTTGCCAACTTTTGAATTTAAAATATATTGATAACTACTGCCCACAAAAGATGCATTATTTACAGTAGCATGAATACAATTATCACCTTTATTTCTATCAATTGATATTTTTTCTGGTCTTAAGGCAACAGAAATATCTCCATTTAATTCATTGTCACTTTGAATTTTGATATTCATTTCAGCTATTTTGATATCATATGAATTTGAATTTTTATTTATAACCTCGGCTTTCACAACATTTGCATCACCAATAAAGTTTGCAACAAATTTGTTTCTAGGAAAATTATAAAGATCTTTTGGACTACCTTCTTGAGCAATCACGGCATTGTTCATTACAATTACTTTGTCTGAGATTGCCAAGGCTTCTTCTTGATCATGTGTTACGTAAATAGTTGTAACTCCTAATTTTTGTTGTATTTCTCTAATGTCTTCTCTTACTTGTCTTCTTAATTTTGCATCTAAGTTTGAAAGAGGTTCATCAAACAGAAGCACTTTTGGCTCTAATACAATCGCTCTTGCAACAGCAACCCTTTGTTGTTGTCCTCCAGATAATTCTGAAGGCATTCTATTTTCATATCCTTCAAGGTTTACTAGTTTTAATGTTTCTAATGATTTTTGAACGTATTCTTCTTTATTTACATTGATCATTTTTAAGCCATAAGAAACATTTTCCAATACACTCATGTGTGGAAACAAAGCGTAAGATTGAAATACCATAGACACGTCTCTATCTGTTGCAGGCAGTAATGTTACGTCCTCATCATCAACTAAAATTTTTCCACTTGTAGCTCTTTCTAGACCTGCAATAATTCTTAGTGAAGTAGTTTTCCCACATCCGGATGGACCAAGCAAAGTTGTCAACGTTCCAGCTTCAAATTTACAACTAACATTATCAACAGCTGTAGTTTCGTTAAATTTCTTTGTAATATTTTCAAACTTTACTTCAGCTTTTTTCATTATCTAAATTCCCTGTAAAATTGATGAATTTTGATCTCTTCTTCCTAGTTTACGTTTTCCTATTATTAATTGCATTAACATAATTGTAAACAACATTACTACAATTAAAGCAGATGAATATACTATCGCTAAACCATAGTCATTATTTTCTAATCTTCCTAAAATATAAGATACTGCTAGATCGTAATTTGCACTGACCAAGAATATAACAGCACTAATTGCTGTCATTGCTCTTACAAAACTAAATACTAATGAAGCAGTAATTGCTGGTTTAAGCAATGGAAGAATTATATTTCTAAAAGTTTGAGCACTTGATGCATTTAAAGTTGAAGAAGCTTCATCTAAATGAGGATCAAGTTGGTTCATGGCAGCTATTCCAGCTCTTACACCAACTGGCATATTCCTAAATACAAATGCAATTACTAAAATAATTCCTGTCCCTGTTAGCTCTAATGGTGGAACGTTAAAAGCAAAAACATAACTTACACCAATAACACTACCAGGTATTGCAAAACTCAACATGGTTCCAAATTCAAAAGCATTTTTGCCTTTAAATCTATGTCTTGTTAAAAGATAGGCAGTTAAAATTCCTATTGCAGCAGTTGGTAAAGATGAAATCAAAGCAATTGTAAATGTTGTATTAAATGAATTCCACGCAGTTCCAGTCCATAAAAATCCTCTATCTTCTACCCACTCAACACTGAAGGCTTCAATATAATGTTTTAAAGTAAAGCTATGATCAATGCCCCACATTTCTACAAATCCACCAAACATAATCATGACGTAGATAATAAAAGTTAGTAAAGCCCAAGGAAGCACTGTTGAATAAATTACCCATTTTGTTTTATTCGGTAGCTCAGGATGAACACCACTATCTCCTTTACCAGAAATTGAAATATAAGATTTTTTTCCTAACCATTGATTTTGAAGATAAAAAACAACTAAGACTACGGACAATAAAATCATTGCAAGTATTGCTGCTTTAGTTTCATCATATTGTGCACCTACAATTGTAAAAAATATTTCTGTTGATAGAACATCGTACTCAGCTCCAAGGACTAACGGGTTTCCAAAGTCTGCTAAACTTTCAATAAAGCCAAGTAGAAATGCATTGGCTATTCCTGGCCTCATTAAAGGCAATGTAACAGTTTTAAAAACTTGCCACTTTGAAGCCCTTAATGTTTGTGATGCCTCTTCCATTGATGGGCTGACACTTTCTACAACACCAATTAAAACTAAAAACGCAATAGGTGTGAAAGCAAGAGTTTGTGCAAACCAAATCCCTGGTAAGCCATAAATCCATCTTGAAGGTTCGATATCAAATCCCCATTCAAGAAACGAACTCACAACACCAGTTCTTCCAAATAAAATTATGATAGCTAAACCAATTACAAATGGAGGGGTAATGATTGGTAAAACAGATAATATTCTAACTGTTTTTTTAAATTTAAAACTGGTTCTTGCAATTAAAAGAGCAAAACCTAAACCTAAAATTGTCGATGAAAAAGCTGTAAGTGTACCCATGGTAATAGTGTTCCAAAAAACACCACAAGCATAGTCACTATATAAACAATCTAATCCCCATATCCCTTTGTTAAAAATCTTATCTGAAAAATTACTAATTTCGTAACCACCTTCAGTTCCTTTAAAGGCTACACCAAACATTCTAAATATTGGAAAAAAAACAAAAGTAGATACTAAAATAATTATACTTCCAATACTTCCTACAATAAAATTATCTCCATTTAACCAGCCACGAGATGCAAGGCCGTGAGTAATATAAAATATAAAAGCACAACATGTTAGTACTGCACCTGAACCCATTCCATATTGATTTTCTACATCTCCAAAAATTGATTGGAATATTTCATAATTCCACCCTCTGATCCCAACAGCAAAACCTTGTAAGAAAAAATAAAAGAAACCAAATAAACCTGAGTACAAAAATATTTTTGAATACAGAGGATTGGTTTGATTTAATTTAATTGTAGTTAAGGGTAAAAATAATGGAAAGATTAATGGGAATAACCAATATTTTTTATTTATAAAAACTTGAGGTAGGGCAGATCCGTAATCTTCTAAAGAATACTCTAAAATCCAATTGATTGAGAAAAACCCGTCACCTGTTACATACCATGGAAAGAGAAAGAAACCTGTTCCACCAATTAGTATCCAACAAATGACGAGCCCTCTCATTAATTCCTAAAATTATCTAGGAATTACAGATACGTCTTTATCCCACTTAGATAACAGACTCGCTCTTGTTGCTTTATCTCCATAAACTTTAAAATTGTAATCAATCAAGTTTATAGTTGATAAATCTGGAGCATCAGGATCAGCTTTTGCTTTAGTATTAGATGGTACTTGCAAAGATTTTCCTGAAGTGAACACCATAGTTTGTATTGCAGGACTTAATGCCCAGTCATAAAACTTTTTAGCTTCCTTCATATTTCTTGCACCAGCAATAATACTCATTGATCCAACCTCATAACCAGTTCCTTCTTCAGGAGAAACAGTTACTACAGGTAAACCTTTCTTAGTTTGTTTCACACCATCGTGTTGGAAACAAATACCAATTAAGTTTTCACCTCTTCCAGTTGCTTTAATTGGAGCAGAACCAGATTTAGTATAAGTGTTTATATTTGCATGAAGTTTCTTCATGTAATCCCAACCTTTATCTTCTCCAAAAATTTGAAGAATTGTAGCTAAAGTTGTGTAAGCAGTTCCAGATGAATTTGGATTTGCTACTTGGATTTCACCTTTGTAAATAGGTTTTGTTAAGTCCATCCATGATTTAGGAGCTGGAAGACCTTTTTTTGCTAAAAGATCTTTATTGTATCCAAAACCTAATGCACCAACATAAATTCCTACAGATTTATAGTCAGCATTTTTTGCTTGGTTTTGAGCTGCTGGTAATAAATCATCAAAGTGTTTTGATTTATATTTTTCAGTTAAATTTTCCTGAGCAGCTGTTAAGTGTGGATCACCAGTTCCACCAAACCAAACATCACCTTTTGGATTAGAAGCTTCTGCTTTAATTTTTGCAAAAGTTTCACCACTACTTGCTCTTGTCATTGCAACTTTTGTGCCTGTTTCTTTTTCATAAGCTTGTTCAAGCATTTCACAAACATCAATTTCAACACTGCAATATAAAGTTAACTTTGCAGCAGAAGCTTTGTTTGTTAAGCCAAACATTGTTAATGAAAAAAGAAGGACAATAGATGCTATTTTTAATAGTTTATTCATAATATCCTCTCTAAAGTTATATTAACGAGAAAGTTATTATGATTTTAATTTAATTGTTACCGTTTTATTACAAAATACACCTTCAGGTTTAATTTTTTTTTTAGTTATCCATATCAGATGTATGATATAAAAATTTTTATTGAGAGGGTAGATATTTGGAGATTGTAACTAAAATAGCACCGTTAGCTTTAGCGTTGATAATGCTTGGCCTAGGACTTGGTTTATCTGTAAAAGATTTTACGAGAGTAATTAGAAATCCAAAAGATTTTTTAATTGGAATAACTTGCCAATTAATTCTTTTACCAATTGTAGCTTACATATTGGTTCTAATTTTAAGATTACCAATCGAAATAGCTTTAGGTTTAATGATTATAGCTGCAGCACCAGGAGGTGTTACATCAAATGTTCTGACCAAGTTTGCAGATGGAGATGTAGCTTTATCAATTTCTTTAACAGCTGTTGGAAGTTTAATTAGTATTATTTCAGTTCCATTTATAGTTTTTACTTCAGCTGGAATACTAGGGGTTACTGAAATGTCTACAGATATTACGATGACAGGGATTGCACTTAAAATGGCTCTGGTTGTAACTGTTCCAGTAATTATAGGAATGGTTATAAGAGCATTTGCAGAGAATTTTATCTCTTCAAATATTAACATTGTCAATAGAACTACTAGTTTATTATTTGTTATTGTATTTGCAGCAATATGGATTGAGGAAAGAGAAAATATTTTTAATTATTTAGCTCAAGCTGGAATAGCGGTTTTAATTTTAAATATAGTGATGATGATTTTAGCTTTTTATATTGCTAAAGTTTTTGCAACTGGAGTTGCTCAGAGAAAATGCATTTCTTTAGAGTGCGGCCTTCAAAATGGAACTTTAGCAGTATTTGTTGCATCTCAAATTTTTAATGATGTTGCTTACATGATACCAATAGCTGCTTATGCTTTAGTCATGTATATTACGGGATTTATTTTTATATATATTTTAAGAAGATCTAGTTAATTGTAGCTTTATTTAAAATTTTATAAATTAGTTCTGAAATTTCTTTTATTGTTTGTTCTTGTATTTTTTGGGTTTTTGAAAAAATTTTTTCATCAATTTTAACTGAAATTAATTTTTTTTGATCCATTTTTGCTAAACCTCTTTTAATTAAAAAATTAACTTTTCGAACAACAGTCGGTCTTGGAATACCTGTAATCTCTGATATTGACATGGAATTCAAACCAACTGTATCTGCATAAGATATTCGCTTTCTCCACTTTTCAATATCTATATCCTGGATAATAAATTTTTTACTTGATGATGCATTTGATATTATAAGCAAAGCTACGCATAATGTTTCTAAATCTTTTGTTTCTTTTCTCCATCTGAAAAAGTAAGAAAAAATAAATTTATAAAATTCGTACCAACAATATGAGAAATTATTCTTAATAGTATCTGTTATTTCATTGGAAGAAAAAGAGTTTGGAATTTTATTTTCTTGTTTTAAAATTTTTGAAGAAATTGATACCAAATACGATATATTTTTTAATGCACTTATTGGCTGTACTGTTTCATAAGCAGATCTATCAATAAAAATTTTTTTTCTTGTTCGTCTAATTACGCCTATTTTTTCTAGATAAATAATCTTTCTTCTTACATTTTCTTTAGGCATTTGAAGATCTCTAGAAATTTCAATTATTTTAATTGCTTCGATTTCTAAAGTTTTGTCTTTATAAAAGGTGTTGTAATCGACCTGAATTCCATTTTTTTTAAAAAATTTAAAATTATTATTAACCAAATAGATCAAGATCATATACATTTCTATGTCTTTGAAATTTGAATAAGCACTAATTACCCATTCAGATACAAATTTATAAAAAGCTGGAACGAAATTATTAAATTTTTTATTGATTACTGATGTAACCTTTTTTTCATCCAGTGCATCAGATATGCTTGGTAGTGTGCTCATGATTTAAAAAAACCCAATATGGACAATACATAAATAAGAGTCAACCCATTTTGGACATTCCTAATATGTAATAATGTAACTATTAATGATTAAATGATTTTGTATTTAAAAATTATGAGTACAAAAAGCTTAAATAGAACATCCGTTGAAATTGAGAACCCCCCTCAAAATATTGAAGCTCCACAAAGAGTGAATGTGGATGTTCTAAAGCAAAGACTTCTTGAAGAGAAAAAAAAAGAAAAAGTTAAAAGAACAATCATTGTTTCTTCTGTTGTTGCTTGTTTAGGAGTTTTAACTTTTTTTACTTATTAAAGTTTCTAAATCTTTTTTAATAATATCAGGAATATTTATTTCTTTTTTAAGATTTTGTTTGTAACGATTAAATTTGTTTTGTCCTGGATACATTATTTCTTTAACACCTTTAATCTTAGGAAGTTTTTTTATTGTTTTAATATTGTCTTTAATTCTTTGATTATAATTTTTTTGAAATAAGTTTGCTTTAAACGTTATAAACAAATGTCCAATATTTTGCGGACCTGTAAAATCATCAAAAGGATCTTTAACTCGACCTGCATGATTTCCTCCTGTTAATACTCCACTTAAAATATCAACCATCCAAGCAAGTCCTGAACCTCTAAAACCAGCAATAGGTAATTGAACTCCTGCTAATGCTTTTTTCGCATCAGTAGTTGGTTTTCCAAATTTATCTAATGCTACACCAGCTGGAATTGTTTGATTGTTTCTTGCAGCAACTCTAATTTTACCTCTGTTAATCATTGAAATTGATGTATCTAAAATAAAAGGAATTTTAGAACCAGTTGGAGTTCCAAAACAAATTGGATTAGTTCCAAATAAAGTTTTTAACGCACCATGAGGAGCAACTGCTGGGGGAGCATTTGTATAAATCATTGCTATTAAATTTTTCTTAACCGCTTGTTCTGCGTAATAACCTGATAAACCATAGTGACCACTATTTTTTACCGCAACCATTCCAATACCAGTTTTTTGAGCATTTTTGATTGCAGTTTTTATTCCAAGATCAGCAGCAACAAATCCAATACTATTGTTTGCATCAATATGTGAGATAGAAGATGAAATTTTTTTAATTTTTATTTTTGGTTGTGGATTAATTACTTTCTTAGAAATTCTATCACAATACATTTTAAGTCTTGATAAACCATGACCATAAGCACCAACTAGTTCTGCATTGATTAAAGCATTAGCAGAAATTAAAGCATGATCTTTACTTAAACCAAACTTTTGAAAAATCTTAATTACTTGTTTTTTTAATAGGGGTGTTTTCACTTATTTGAATATTTTTAAATCTTCGTTAAAAAAATTTTTAATATCATTAATTAATAAATTTGGAACCTCTAAAGCTGCAAAATGACCACCTTTAGGAAATTTTTTCCATCTTTTAATATTAAAAATTCTGTTTACGTAAGATTTTGGAGGCCACTCTAGCATTTCTTTTGGAAATTCTGCTATTGCTGTTGGAACATTTATTTTTTTAAAATTTTTTGGAAAAGACCTGCCACCTTCTTTTCTTCTTCCAAAATAAATCCAAGCAGCAGTATTAAAACTATTTGTTATTATATAGATCATTATGTTTGATATTAATTCATCATTTGAAAATGTTTTTTCTATCTTCCCTTTATTTAGGTGTGACCAACCGTGAAACTTTTCTAAAATCCAGGCGGCTGTTCCGACCGGACTATCTATCATTGCATAAGATAAACTTTGTGGCTTTGTTGCTTGTTGAGTTCTGTAGCCTTCCTGCATTATTTGATCAGAGTTGAATTTTTTTTCCCATTTTTTTTCTTTATTATTTCTTGGTCCTTTTGGATGTCGGATTGGCAAACAATTAATATGAATTCCCTTACAATTTTTTGCACTATCAAGACCAATCCATGCAGCAATAGTCGCTCCCCAATCTCCACCTTGCACAATGTAATTTTTATGACCTAAATTTTTGACCATAAATTTATTTAAAATTTTTCCAATCTTTCTTGGACCTAAAGCTTTTTTAATCGGAGTTGAAAAACCAAATCCTGGTAATGAGGGCACAATGACATCAAAACCATCTTCAATTTTTCCACCAAATTTTTCAGGATGAGCAAGCTTTGGAATGATATCAAAAAACTCAATTACACTACCTGGCCAACCGTGCAAAAGTAACAATGGTCTAGATTTTGGATTTTTACTTTTTTCAATAATAAAATGCAGATTTATACCATCCACATTAGTCTTATAGTTTTTAAAAGAATTAATTTTGTTTTCAAATTTCTTCCAGTTATATTTTGAAACCCAATATTGAGATATTTTTTTTAAATAATTATAATTAGTTCCATACTCCCATCCATTTACATTTTGCATCATGTTCCACGGATAGGCTCTTACTTTTTTGTAAATATTATTAAGCGTGCTTTTAGGCACACTTATTTTGTATGGTTTGATCATCAATTAGTTATGACTTATCCAAATAGTTTTCGTTTGAAGAAATGAATTTAAAGCTTCAGTACCTTGATCTCTACTTAATGAGCCTGATTGCTTATATCCCCCAAAAGGTGTTTTGATATCTCCCTCAGAAAAAGTATTCACTGACACAGTTCCACAAGGCAAACTTTTAGCTAAATGAAATGCTCTGTTTATGTCTTGTGTAAACACACTTGCATGTAATCCATATTTAGAATTACTTGCAATTTTCAAAGCTTCTTCATCATTTTTTACAGTTAACACTCCAAGCACAGGTCCAAAAATTTCCTCTTGAGCGATAGTCATATTTTCTTTTAATCCATCAAACAAAGTTGGTTTTGCATAAAAACCCTTTTGCTTCTTACTTGAAACTCCACCAGATAAAAGTTTTGCTCCTTCATCAATACCTGTTTGAATATATCCATCAACAGTTTGTAGGTGACCTTTAGAAATCATAGATCCCATATTTGATTTAAGATCTAATGGATCTCCAACTTTTAACTTTTTAACTTTTTTGATAATTTTATGTAAAAATTCATCTTTAACTTTCTTATGAACTATCTGTCTCATATTGGCTGAACAGTTTTGTCCACCATTCCAAAATGCAGAATTCATCGCGTTATCTATTAAGTCATCAGTAATTTTAGCATCTTCTAATACTATAAACGGACTTTTTCCTCCCATTTCTAATGCAACAGGTTTTAAATTACTTTCACTTGCGTATTTTAAAAAGTATCCTCCAACCTCAGTTGAACCTGTAAATGAAACTGCATCAACATCTTTATGTCGACCTAAAGCTTCACCAACATCGCCATAACCTGGAAGCACATTTAAAACACCATCCGGTACACCAGCTTCTTTTGCAATTTGAGCAACTCTAATAGCTGTGAGTGGTGTATCCTCCGCTGGTTTAATTATTACTGAACAACCCGCTGCAAGTGCTGGGGCCATTTTCCATACCGCCATCATTAAAGGAAAGTTCCAAGGAACAATTCCAGCAACAACACCAATTGGTTCTTTAACAATTAAACTAGTAATAGATGGCTCTGTTGGACCAACTTTTCCAAAAACTTTATCAATTAATTCTCCATACCACTGAAAATGCATTGGAGCATCATTTGCAACTTCATTAATACAATCAGCAATAAGTTTACCTGTGTCTATACATTCTAAAACTGAATTTTCATCACCATGTTTTCTCAGTAATTCAGCAAATTTTAATAAAACTTCTTTTCGATGTTCAGGTGAACTTTTAGACCACACTCCACTATTAAATGCCTTTCTTGAAACTTTAACTGCCAAGTCAACATCCTTATGATTACATTTTGCAACAGCACAAAGTTTTTTACCAGTTGCAGGATTAATTGTTTCAAATTTTTGTCCATCAATAGCATTTACATATTTACCATTAATAAATGCTCTTCCTTCAAATTTAATTTTACTAGCTATTACTTTATATTTGTTACCTGAACTCATAAATTTTTCCTATATTGAATTTATTTTATTTATTAAATTTAATCTAAGGTTCCTAAAGATTAAAATAAATAGATTTACAAAAAGATTAATCATACAATTCAAAACTGCATCACTATAAAATAATTTTATAATAACTACTTTTTTTCTATACTTCTAACTTAAAGTTAATTAGGCTTCAATTAATTTAAATTGATACTTTAACTAACTAAGAGGAGATAAATAAAATGTTTATTAAAACAATAAGCAAGACACTTATAAAAGTGGCTGCAATTATTTTCTTTGCACAAGCTGCTTATGCAGAAGTAACTCTTAAGCTTGGAACTACTGGTAGATTGGGTATGCCAATTGGTGACGCAATTGACCAGGCTTTAATACCAGCTATGGAGAAAGCATCTGGGGGTAAAATGAAAATTGAACCTCACTACCAAAGAAGCTTATGCGCAGAACAAAAATGTGGTGAACAAGCTAACCAAGGGCTTATAGCTTTGTGGACTAGTTCTACTGCAAACTATGGTAACTTTGGGCCTGAATTAGCAATTTTCGATTTGCCTTTTATTTTCAAATCATTAGAGGACGCTAAAAGAATATCAGATGAATGGTTAGCTGAAAGACAGTGTAAACTAGCTCTTGAAAATGCTGGTCATATTTGCCTTTCTGTATATTCAAGTGGAGGATTTAGACAGCTTGGAAATGCAACTAAACCTGTTCACGAACCAGATGATATGAAAGGACTTAAATGGAGAACTACTAAAAGTCCTGTTGAGTTCATGCTAGTTAAAAACTGGGGTGCAACACCAACACCTTATGACTGGAGTCAATTATATCAAGGTCTTCAATCAGGTGTAGTTGAAGGTCAGTATGTTGCTAGTCCATGGCAGCATGTAGCAAAACTTCATGAAGTTGCAAAATATTTCACTGAGATCGGAGGAATGTGGTCTGGAAATATCTTAGCGATGGATGCTAAACAGTACAATGCATTGTCTGACCAACAAAGAAAATGGTTACATGAAGCAGCTGATGCTTATGGAGAAAAAGTAAACGAGTTGGATAACGCTTGGATTAAAAATGGTGAAGATGCAATTAAAGCATCTGCTAAAGAGTGGTATGTTCCAACAGAAGCAGAAATGACTAAGTGGAGAGCTGGTGCAATCGGTGCTTGGTTAGATGCTAAGGGTACTTTTGAACCAGAAGTTGCTAAAAGAGTGCTTCTTGAACAAGGTATGGATGGATTTGTAGCTCAGTTAGAAGCAGCTGGAGCTCTATAAGTCTTCAATTAAAACTTTGTGAAGACCATTTAGTTCTATTTTAGAATTAGATGGTCTTTACCTAAAAAAAATCATAACTTATAAAGATCTATGGAAAGTATTATTTTACTTGTCGTACTCCTTTTGCTAATTTTATTAGGAGCTCCAATTGGCTTTATATTAATACTCATACCATTTGTTTATATTCTATTAACAGATGCCGTTCCTCTCGTTTTAATTCCCAGTCAAATGTTTACCGCTATAGACTCGGTTCCATTGACTGCCATTGCATTCTTTATGTTAACAGGTGAGCTGATGACAAGTGCAACAATTACTGACCGTTTAGTTGCTTTAAGTAGAGCATTAATTGGCCGTATAAGAGGAGGGTTGGCTCAAGTTAATGTTCTTGTGAGTATGTTTTTTGCAGGCATGAATGGTTCTGTTGTAGCAGATACTGCAACTGTTGGAGCGTTAGTTTTACCAGCTATGAAGAAAGCTGGTTATCCTGCAGCATTTTCAGCTGCGGTTACAGGTGTAAGTTCCACAATAGGAGGAATTATTCCACCCAGTATCATGATGATCGTTCTTGCTAACGCAACTGAAATTTCAATTGCATCTTTATTTGCAGCTGGGATTGTTCCAGGTATTTTGATTGGTGTTGTTATAATGGTAATCAATCATTACTTTGCAGTTAAATATAATTTCGAGCGTAGTGATCAGCCGTTCTCAGTTCGTCGAGCTGGTAAAGAATTGTATCGTTCTTCATTTGCTCTTTTAATACCTTTAGTATTAGTAGGTTCGGTGATGGGAGGTGTCGCATCGGTTGTTGAGGCAGGTGCTATCACTGCTTTAGTTGCTTTGTTTACTGGTGTATTTGTTTACCGAACTATCAAATGGAAAGATTGTACTGGTGCTTTTCGTAGAGCATTCCGTAATTCAGCAATGGTTTTTATCATTATAGCTGCTTCAGGACCTTTTAGTTGGTTACTTACCTCACTTGGAGCAATTGGTGACCTTGAAACTTGGCTTTTAGGTTTAGCGGATTCTCCAATATTATTTATTTTAGCATTAATATTGTTTATTTTTCTTCTTGGAACCGTAATGGACTCAGCAGTAAACATTATCATTGTTGGTCCAGTGCTTGTGAATGTTATGTCTCAAGCAGGTTTTCCTGAAGTACAAGCTGCAATCGTTGTAATAGTAGGATTTTTAATTGGATCAGTTACACCACCAGTTGGTGTTGCGTACTTTACATCTGCAACAATAGCTCAAGTGCGTTTAGAAAAAGTAGCTGTTGCTTTAATTCCTTACCTGGTTGGACTATTTTTACTTTTATTTTTTATCTTAGTTGTTCCAGAATTAACAATGTTTCTTCCTAATCTATTGAGTAATTAATGATGAAATTTTTGAATAGTATTGATCGTTTTGTTCATAGGGTGCTTGAAGCTATGTGCTCAATATTTTTAGCAGCAATGGTTGGTTTCACTCTTTATAATGTTACGATGAGATATGTTTTTAATAATCCTCCTGTATGGGGAGATCTACTTACAGTATTAAGTAATATTTGGTTGATGTTTATAGCACTTTCTTTGACAGCTAGAGATAATGAACATGTAGCTTTAAATTTAATATATGAAAAATTACCAGAGAGAGTTTCCTTATACATTCGTCAGTTCTGGAAAGTTATGATTATGATAATTGGTATCGTCTTAATTATATATGGAATTGAACTTGTAGAAGGTATGAGAGGGAAGTATTGGGAAATGTGGTATTTTGAAATTAGTATGCAGGGTATTGAGTTCAAACCTAATTATATGCCTAAAAAATATGCAGTTGCAATTTTGCCATTAGCTGGATTTTTAACTACCGTTGGTGCTGCAATAAGTTTTATTAAAAAAGTCTAACTTTTAAATTAATGTTAATTAACCTTTGCCTCTCCAAGGTATAGTTTTATCAATTATTTTTCTTAAAGTAACATCGAATAATAAACCAAGAAGACCCATAATAAATATCGTTATCCAAATGACTTCGTACTGAAAGTATTTTTTAGCAACGTTTTCAACAAAACCAATACCAGTGGTTCCAGCTAAAAATTCTGCTGCAACTAGTGTTCCCCAACACATACCAACTGCAACCCTTATTCCAGTTAAAATTTCTGGAAGAGAATTTGGGAAAATTACATATCTTAAGATTTGTTTTTTTGTAGCTCCTAATGAGTGAGCAGCATGAATTTTTGATAATTGAGTTCCTGATGCTCCAGCTCTTGCTGAAATAATCATAATAGATAAAGAGACCATAAATAATAAAAATATTTTTCCAGAGTTATCAATTCCAAGTACAGAAATAATTAAAGGAGCCCAAGCAAGTGGTGGGACCGGTCTATAAAGTTCAATTAATGGATCAAAGAAGCCTTTTGCAAATCTATTAAGACCCATAAATAATCCTAATGGAACACCAATAATAATTCCAAACACTAATCCTAAAAATACCCGCATAAAAGAATCCCAGATATGTCCGTATGGAACTGGAACTTTGAATAATTTAAAGTCACCAGTAACAACTTTTAAAACATTGCTTTTAAAGTTCTCTTTAACTATTCCATCTTTTGTATGAACTGGATACTCACCAGGTAAAATATCAGCTATCCAATCTGGTAAAACAAAGCCAATCATTTTACTAACATCAACCATTTCAATCCATAAAAGAGGAACATTTTTGTATCCAACACTTGGTTTAGACATCAATACAAACTTATTAAATGTATCAGATGGTTTAGGTAACCATCTACCAGAACCTTGTTCTGAACAAGTAGGTCCACTTGCAACAATTGTTCCAGCAGGAAATAAAAGTATATCGATTAATCTTAATCCAGCTTGTTCTTTATTTTGTAACTCATCAAACTCTATGATTGCTGCTTGCATTTCATTTAATGCATTAGGAGGGTAGATACTTGCAAATTCTATTCTTCTTGCAATTTTAACTATATTTTTTGCATAGTCAGATGCTATTTCTTCACTATCATCTAAATCTTTTCTGTAAGCTTTAATGTCATCTTTAAGTTGTTTAATTGAGCTTTTGAAAGGTGGATTATGATTTTTTAATTTAAAAAACTTGTCATCAATTTTTTTTAATTCTGCTGCAGCTGCATGAAATTTTAAACCTTTATTTGTTTGAGGTGCAGTTGGTATTTCAATTGTATTTTCAATAGACCCACTTCCAGAATCTATTGTAGTAATTCCCCAGCCACCTTGTTCATCAATAAGTTTTTGTCTTTCAGTTTTTTGTGCATCTGTCTCAAAGGGATAATCTTTCTTTTGGAAATTAGAACTTAGAAGTTTTATTTCTTCCGTTATTTCTTGAAGTTTAATTTTGGTATCCATTTCCATTAATTCTTCACTTGTTAACAGTGGAATTAATTTAGAAGTTCTATCAATGTAGCTTACAAGAATTGTTTTTTGTTGATCATTTAGATCTGGAGATCCATTTATTTCATTTGCAATTTTTACAAGATTTTTATTTTCAATTTTAATAATGGATGTACTTTTGAACTCTCTTTCTTCAATAGGGAACTGATATTTTAAACCTAATAACGACTCATTAATTTTAGCAACCTGACATAATTCATTAGCTGATTTTGGATAAAAACCTTTTGCAATATCCCATGAATAATAAAGCCAGAGCATCAGGATTGCACTACTTCCAACAATTACCCAGTGCGTTCCACCTTTAGCTCTTTCTGGATTTCCAAAAACTGCATCTACTTTTTCAGTTCTGATTAATCTTCGTCCATAAAGAATACACCCAATAACTGAAACGATAATTAATATTGTTACAAATTGGGTTAACATTAATTATCTTTCCCCATTATTTCTTCTTCCATATTCCAGATCATGGATAAAATTTCTTCTCTAGTAGATGAAAATTCTTTATTTTTTTTAATTTCTCTTAAATCTTGAGTAAGGCCCATTTCAGCAAATGGAAGATTGTACTCTTTATGTATTCTTCCAGGTCTTGGTGCCATTACATATAATCTTTCACCAAGTAAAAGAGCTTCTTCAACAGAATGAGTAATTAAAATAATTGTTTTTCCAGTTTCTTTCCAAATTTTTAAAACTAAAGACTGCATCTTTTCTCTTGTTAATGCATCTAAAGCACCTAATGGCTCATCCATTAAAATTAAATCAGGATCATTAATCAAACATCTTGCAAGAGCAACTCTTTGCTGCATACCACCTGATAATTGATAAGTAGGAGTGTTACCAAATCCTTTTAACCCAACTATATCTAACCATTCTTCAACTTTTTTTGCGGTTACTTCTGGATCTTCACTTTTCATACGAAGACCAAAGTTTACGTTTTCAGCAACTGTTAACCATTCAAACAAAGCACCTTGTTGAAACACCATTCCTCGTTCAACACCAGGTCCATCTATTTCATTATTGTTTAAAGTAATTTTTCCCGAAGTCGGTCTTAAAAATCCAGCAGTAATATTTAATAAAGTTGTTTTTCCACAACCAGATGGGCCAAGAACAGTAAGTAGTTCTCCTTTTTTTAAAGTAAAACTCACATCTTTTAATGCATGAACCGTTTCTCCTTTTGGAGTTTTAAAAATCATATTTAGATTTTGAGAAACAAGATCACTCATAGCGCCCTTATATTAGAAATTTTTTAAAAAAATAGGCACTAATTTTTTAAATTAGCGCCTATTTAAAAAGTCTTAAACCTTTAAAATTATAAAGGTAAGAAACTTGTGTCTACGTTACCAGCTGGAGTTCCCATTCCTTTTAAGAACCCATCTAGGTTTCCGCTCTCCATAGAAGCTTTAGTTTCTTCTGGAGTTAAGAATTTAAATCCACTTAAAGTTTCTTTCATGTCAGCAACAGTCATTTCAGAAGCTTTTGACATAGCATTCATATCAGATTTACCTGATCTGTATCTGTCGTTTGCTTCGTGAGTTACTTCGATGAAAGTTCTTAGCATTCCTGGATTTTCTTTCATGAATTTATCTGTAACAGATGTGATATCTATACCTAAAATACCAGCTGCTCTTGCTTCATCTACAGTTAATAATCTTGAACCAACTGCAGTTGCTGCTTTAATAGAGTTACCACCAAATAAACATGCCATTACAACATCACCGCTTACTAATGCAGCAGCACCTTCTTCAGGGTCCATTTGAATAATATCCATTTTACTTCTGTCAGCACCAACAACTTTCATACTTTCGTCAAAAACGTATTCAGCCATTGTTCCAAGTGGAACAGCAACTTTTTTACCTTCTAATTCAGTAGCGTTAGCTTTTGTAATTCCAGATGCATTTGATGTTACACAAGTAGTTCCACCCATTCCGTATTCCATAGCAATATCCACTAACTTAAGTGGTGCATTTGATTTTACAGCATTGATGAAGGGTACTAAACCTTGTGAGTAAGAAATATCAATATCTCCTGCTAACATTGCATCAGTCATAGCTCCACCGTTAGTGAAGTTTGTCCACTTAACTGGTACACCAAGAGCTTTTGCAAAATTTTTCTTCTGCATGTCCTCTAGATTTGGACTTGGCCATTCTAGAAAGTATGCAACTCTAACTTCAGTAGCTGCAGAGTTTGCAACTGAAATTGAAAGGTTAAGAGCAAAAATAGATCCTAGAATAAAACTTAGTATTTTTTTCATTTATTCCCCTATGTTAATTTAATTAAATTATCCTTATTTAAATTCAATTTTGGGTGGTTGTAAAACAAAAAGATAAGCTCAATTAAAAGTTGTATACATATGACGCATCATTTTGGATGGTCAAAATATTTCTAGCAAAGCAATTGATTTAGTCTAATAGTTGGAAATATTTATAACAGTTAATAAAGAGAGAAAAAAATTTATGAGCTCAGAGACAAGAACTTCAGTTCCAAATTCATTAAATGAACATTGGATGCCGTTTACATCGAATAAAGATTTTAAAGCAAACCCAAGATTAATTACTGAAGCAAAAGGAGTTTACTTAAAAACTCACCATGGAAAAACTCAAATTGATGCAAGCTCAGGATTATTTTGTAATCCATTAGGACATGGAAGAAGAGAAATTACAGAAGCAGTTACCAAACAATTAGAGACTTTAGATTATGCACAGCCTTTCCAACAAGGTTTTGGTGGTTCATTTGAATTAGCTACAAAAATTTCAAAACACACTCCAGGTGATTTAAATAAAATGTTTTTTACAATTTGTGGTTCAACTGCTGTTGAAACTGCAATTAAAATTGCAATTGCTTATCATAGAGCAAAAGGAAATGCTCATAGATTTAGATTTGTAGGACGTGAAAGAGGTTATCACGGAATGAATATTGGCTGTGTTTCAGTTGGTGGAATGATTAATAATGTTAAAACATTTGCTAGCATTTTAATGCCAGGTGTTCAACACATGAGACATACACATTTACCAGATCATAAATTTGTAAGTGGTCAACCTGAAACAGGAGGAGATCTTGCAGATGATCTAGAGAGAATTGCAAGTAACTTTGGACCAGAAAATATTGCAGCATGTATCGTAGAACCAATTGCCGGATCTACTGGAACTTTAGTTCCACCAAAAGGATATTTACAAAGATTAAGAGAAATTTGTGACAAACATGGGATTCTTTTGATATTTGATGAAGTGATTACTGGATGGGGAAGAACAGGTTCTTCTTTTGCAAGTCATGAGTTTGGTGTTACTCCAGATTTAATGACTATGGCTAAAGCAACAACTAATGGTGTTGTTCCAATGGGTGTAGTTGCATGTAAAGATGAAATTTATGATGCAGTAATGGATGCTTCACCAATGGGATCTGTTGAATTATTTCATGGATATACTTATTCAGGAATTCCAGTTGCAGTAGCAGCAGGTTTAGCTGTTCAAGATATTTTTGAAAAAGAAGATATCTTTAACAGAGCAAAAAATTTAGCACCTTATTTCCAAAAAGGATTATTTTCTCTTCAAGATTTAGAGTCAGTTGAGAACATAAGAGGTTATGGAATGATGGGTGGTATTGATATGAAAATGAATACTAAACCAGGTAAAGCAGGTTATGAATGTTTTAAAGCTTGTTATGAAGCAGGTGTGAACTTTAAAGCAACTGGTGACTGTCTAATTATCGCTCCTCAATTTATATGTGAAGAAAAACATATAGATGAGATTATTGATAAACTAAGAACAGGTATTACGAACTATCAAAAAAACCAAAAGAACTAATTAGTTTAATTAAAGACATGGAGAGTGCTTATGAAGATAGGCGTACCTAAAGAGATAAAACCTCAAGAAAATAGAATAGGGCTAACACCAGAGAGTGTTAAAACCTTGGTTTCTGAAGGTCACGAAGTTATTGTTGAAAACAATGGTGGTTTTGAAGCTGGATTCGAAAATGATCAATATACAAATGCAGGTGCAAAAATAGCAAGCACAGCAGCTGATATTTTTAATGATGCAGACATAATTGTTAAAGTTAAAGAACCTCAAAAAGTTGAGGTTGATATGATTAGAGAAAATCAAATTGTTTACACATATCTTCACTTAGCAGCAGCAAAAGAATTAACTGAAGGTTTAATTAAATCAAAGAGTGTTAATATAGCTTATGAAACTGTAACAGATGATAATGGGAGATTACCTTTATTAGCCCCAATGAGTGCAGTTGCAGGACGTATGTCAGTACAAGCTGGTGCTCATTGTTTAGAAAAAAATCAAAGTGGAAGAGGACTTTTGTTAGGTGGTGCTCCAGGTGTAACCGGTGGAACTGTTGTAATTTTAGGCGGTGGTGTTGTGGGTGAAAACGCTGCAGTTATTGCAACAGGAATGCAAGCTAAAGTTCATATCGTTGATAAATCAGAGGCTAGATTAAAACAATTAGTGGAGATGTTTGGTGACAAAATTATTCCTGAACAAAGTGACAAAATTGATCTTCCAAAATTAGTTTCTGAAGCAGACTTATTAGTTGGAGGAGTTTTAATTCCAGGTGCTGAAGCTCCAAAATTAGTTACTAAAGACATGATCAAAAGAATGAAAAGAGGATCTGTTATAGTTGATGTTGCAATTGATCAAGGGGGATGTGTTGAAACAAGCAAACCAACTACTCACGGTGAACCAACTTATATCGTTGATGATGTTGTTCATTATTGTGTAGCAAATATGCCAGGTGGAGTTCCAAGAACTTCAACATTAGCGTTAAACAATGCAACGTTACCTTATCTAGTTAAACTTGCTAACAATGGTTATCAAAAAGCACTAAGTGAAGATAAAAACTTTTTAGCTGGATTAAATGTTCATAAAGGAATGGTTACTTATAAGGCAGTTGCAGATGTATTTGGTCACAACTTTGTAGATCCAGGAGAAGCTGTCAAACATTAGTAATGGAAAAAAAGTATCCTTCTAGCACAAAGGTAGTTGTTGTTGGAGGTGGAGTAATTGGTAATTCTGTTGCTTACCACTTAACAAAATTTGGCTGGAAAGATGTTGTTCTTTTAGAAAGAGATCAATTAACATCAGGTACAACTTGGCATGCAGCAGGATTAGTTAGTCAATTAGGCCCAACAGCAGCTGTTACAAAAATTAGAAAATATACTTTAGATCTTTATAAAAAATTAGAGAAAGAAGTTGATCACTCGGCTGGTTTAAGAATTAATGGAGCACTATCAATTGCTCAAACAGATGCTAGATGGCAAGAACTTCAAAGACAGGCAACTACGGCTCAATTGTATGATGTTGATATTAAGATTTTAGATAAAAATCAAATAAAGAAAAATTATCCAATTATGTACACAGAAGATTTAAAAGGTGGAGTGTTGATGCCTGGTGATGGTGCAGCTGATCCAAGTGGTGTTACACATATGTTGGCAAAAGGTGCAAGATTAGGTGGAGCAAAAATATTTGAGCAATCACCTGTTGAAACAATATTAACTAAAAATGGTAGAGTTAGTGGTGTTAGAGTTAATGGGCAAGATATTGAATGTGAATATGTGGTTCTTGCAACAGGTATGTGGTCTAGACAAATTGGAGAAAAAATAGGAGTAAGCATTCCTTTATATCCTGCAGAACATTTTTATGTAATTACAGAGCCAATTCAAAATCTCTCACCAACATTACCTGTAATTAGAGATTTTGACAGCAGTACTTATATTAAAGAAGATGCTGGAAAACTTTTAATTGGAATATTTGAGGGTAAATCAATCCCTGCATTTAAAGATACTAATAAAGTTCCAGAAGATTTTTCATTTGGTGAATTTCCAGAAAATTTTGATCATTTTGAACCATATTTAGAAAAATCCATGAAACGATTCCCAGTTTTAGAGCAAGCTGGAATTAGAAAGTTTTTTTCTGGACCAGAGTCTTTTACGCCTGATACCAATTCTTTATTAGGCGAAGTCCCTGAAGTTAAAAATTTATTTGTTAGTTGTGGCTTGAATAGCATAGGTATTGGTAGTGGAGGAGGAGTTGGAAAAGTAACTGCAGAATGGTTAATGACTGGCCATATTAACAAGGATATTTTTAATTATGATATCAAGAGATTTCAAAAGTTTCATTCAAAATTAGGTTTTATTAAAGATCGTATTACGGAGTCACTTGGAGATTTGTATGGAATGCATTGGCCTTATAAACAACACAAAACATCAAGAAATGTAAAAAAATTACCATACCACGATGAATTAAAAAGTTTTGGTGCATGTTTTGGAGTTTCAGCTGGATATGAAAGACCAATGTGGTTTGCTCTTGATGGAGAAAAAGCAGAGTATGAATACAGTTATAATTACCAAAACTGGTATCCATCAGTTAAATACGAAACTAACAACACACTAACAAATGTTGGTCTATATGATTTGTCTCCTTTCTCTAAATTTGAAATTAAATCCGAGAAAGCACATGAAGATCTTCAGAGAATTTGCACATCAAATATAAAACAGGAACCTGGAAAATGTACTTATACTCATATGGTCAATAAAGATGGAGGAATAGAGACAGATCTTACAGTAGTTTGTATAGATCAAAATCATTTTAGAATTATTAGTTCTGCAGCAACAAGAGAAAGAGATAAATTTCATATTAAAAAGCATCTATCGGATAATGTTGAGTTAACTGACATTACTGATGATTATTGTGTGTTTGGAATATTTGGGCCAAAGAGTAGGCTGTTAATGCAAGATTTAAGCTCAGACGATTTTAGCAATGAAAATTTTAAGTTTGCAAATTCAAAATATATTGAAATTGACGGAACTAAAATATGGACCCAGAGACTATCTTACGTTGGAGAGTTAGGTTATGAGCTATATGTTAAAAATTCTGAGTCTAAAAATATATATGAGAAATTAATAGAAAAAGGTAAAAAATATAATTTATCTAATTGTGGAATGCATGCATTAGATACAATGAGAATGGAAAGTGGTTTTTTACATTGGGGTCATGACATTTCACCAGAAGAAAATCAATATCAAGCTGGTCTTAACTTTACAATTAGTTATAAGAAAGACTTTAATTTTATTGGAAGAGAAGCATTGGAAAAAATAAAAGATAAAAAAATTGATAGGAAGTTTGCTATGTTTGTCCTTAAAAATAATGAACCAGGAAAACCTCTTCTACTTCACGATGAACCAATTTATATAGACAATAAAATAGTTGGAAGAACTACATCGGGTAATTATTCTTTTAACTTCAAAAAAAATCTTGCGTTTGGTTATATAAATAATGACTATTCAGATGATGAACTTCTAAATGGAAAAATTTCAATAGAAATAGAGAAAATTAAATATCCTGCTGAAATTATCTTTAAACCATTAAAGCAAACTAATTTTAAAAATAGTTAATAAAAAAAATTATTGGTATTTAGCTGCAGTTATAAATTCACTGAAACTTTCACACCAAATAACTAGGGTATTGAATTTACTTACATCTACATTTAAAGGAACATCAACAACAAAGTTTTCAAAGCTTTTAATCTCTGCTACATATTTAGCTTCATCTTTAATTGGTAAAAATTCATCCTCATGTTGTGTAAATTCATTTGTTAGATAAAGTTTATAATCTGGCCCGGGTGCAATTGCACCATTAACTGTAATTTTTGTATTTGAAATTGTAACTTTTGCTTCTCCCCAGTGAAATGGATCACTCCCTCTTAAATCTCTTACAAACTCAGTTTGATATTGAGATTTATTTTCATACTCATTAATTTTACTTATTTCGACTGACTCTGGTGCGGTTAAAATTGGTAGAAAATATACACCTAAGCCAAAACCTATTATTAAAAAGAAAAAGTGGCTGATAAATAGAAGAGTAATTTTTTTTTTCATAAGAAATTTACTTATAGTTGAAAGAGTTAATAAATGTAGTATAAATCTCTCACTTCATGGCGGGGTAGCTCAGTTGGTTAGAGCGCGGGACTCATAAGCCCGAGGTCAGTGGTTCGATCCCACTTCCCGCTACCATTTAATGTCCTGGAAATTCTATTAAGTTTTCAACTTTATAATTTTTATTTACCAAATTATCTGATCCACCTAAATCAAATAAATTAATAACAAAAACAAATGCAGCTACTTTTGCATCACACATTTCAACCAATTTAGCAGCAGCTTCTGCGGTGCCACCAGTTGCAATTAAGTCATCAATTATTAAAACAGACTCATCTTTTAAAATAGAGTCTTTATGAACCTCAATAGTTGCAGTTCCATATTCTAATTCAAAATCTACTGAATGTACTTCAGCTGGTAACTTATTTTTTTTTCTCAACATTATAAAAGGTTTTTTAAGTATATAAGAAACAGCAGAGGCAAACACGAAACCTCTTGATTCTATTGCAGCAATTTTATCAATTTTGTATTTTTTAGATCTTTCAATAATTTGATTAATTGTTTCAGCAAAAGCTTCCTCGTTTTTAATTAGAGTAGTTATATCCCTAAATAAAATACCTTTTTTAGGATAATCAGGAATTGATCTAATATGATCTTTTAAATTCATAATACTCAATTATAAATAAATATATTTTAAATTATGACAACAAATAAATTAGCGATAATTGGTGGAAGTGGTCTTTATGATGTTGAAGAATTTACTGACAGAGAATTATTACAAATTGATACACCTTGGGGTAAACCATCTGATCATATATTAAAAACTAATTATAAAAATAAAGAAGTATATTTTTTACCTAGACATGGAAGAGGGCATTTTGTTTCTCCATCTAATATAAATTTTAGAGCAAATATCGATGCGTTAAAACAGTTAGGTGTTACTGATATTGTTTCAGTTTCAGCCGTAGGATCTCTGAAAGAAGAATTGCCACCTGGAAAATTTGTTATTGTTGATCAATTTATTGATAGAACTTTTGCAAGAGTAAAATCTTTTTTTGATGATGAAATCGTTGCTCATGTATCTATGGCACATCCTACATCTAATGGATTAATGAATGCTTGTGAAGATGCGATTAAAAAATCCAATATAGAATATCAAAGAAATGGAACTTATGTTGTTATGGAAGGTCCACAATTTTCTACATTGGCAGAATCTAATTTATACAGATCTTGGAAAGCAGATGTAATTGGTATGACCAATATGCCTGAAGCAAAACTCGCAAGAGAGGCAGAAATTAGGTATGCATCAGTTTCAATGGTTACAGATTTTGATTGTTGGCACCCAGATCATGAAAACGTTGATGTTCAACAAGTGATTAAAGTTTTGTTAGGAAATGCTGAAAAAGCAAAAGTAATGATTAAAAATTTGATTGATAATTTTGAAAGTCATATAGATCCAAACGATCCAACTAATAATTGCTTAGATGTAGCCATTATTACTGCCCCAGAAAAACGAACCCAAAAAACAATAGACAGGTTAAAAACGGTTGCGGGTAGGGTTTTGAGTAAATGAGAATTCAAGGAAAAGAATACCGAACAATATGGTATGAAGATAAAATAGTAAAAATAATTGATCAAACAAAACTTCCACATCAATTTATAATAAAAGATCTTAAATCAATTAAAGATGCAATAAATGCAATCAAGGTAATGGAAGTTAGAGGCGCTCCTTTAATTGGGGCAACAGCTGCCTACGGAATAGTTTTGGCTATTCATGAGAACAACTCTCGCGAATTTATAAGTAAATGTTCGGAAGAATTAATTGATTCAAGACCTACTGCCATAAATTTAAAATGGGCAGTTGATCGTATGATGAAAAAATTATCAGGGATCAATACCGACCAAATTTTAGATATTGCTTTAAAAGAAGCTAAAGAAATTTGTGATGATGATGAAAAATTTTGTGAGAATATAGGTATAAATGGATTAAAAATAATTGAAGAAATCTACAATAAGAAAAAAAGTACAGTAAATATTTTAACTCATTGTAATGCAGGTTGGTTAGCAACTATCAATTGGGGTACAGCGACATCACCAATTTATCATGCTCATAAAAAAGGAATTCCAGTTCATGTCTGGGTAGATGAAACAAGACCAAGAAATCAAGGTGCAAATTTAACTTCATATGAGCTAAATGAGGAAGAAATTCCAAATACAATTATTGCTGATAATACTGGTGGTATTTTAATGCAAAGAGGCGAAGTTGATATGTGTATTGTTGGAACAGATAGAACTTTGTCCAATGGAGATGTATGCAATAAAATTGGAACTTATCTAAAAGCTTTAGCTGCACATGATAACAAAGTCCCTTTTTATGTTGCACTTCCAAGTTCAACAATTGATTGGAATATCAAAGATGCAAAAGACATTCCTATTGAGGAAAGAAATTCTCAGGAATTGTCTCATGTTGAGGGTATTGATGAAAACAATCAAGTTAAGAAAGTTTTGATATACCCACAAAAAAGTAAAGCAATGAATTTAGCTTTTGATGTAACTCCTGCAAAATATGTAAGTGGATTAATTACTGAAAGAGGAGTATGCAAAGCTTCCACCAATGGACTAAAAAACTTATTCAAATGAAAAATTTGAGTTCTGAAATTATTCGATATTCAATAATGTTGAATACAAAAAAATTATCAGCTTTAAGATCTGGAAATATCTCAGTAAGGTATAAAAATGGTTTTTTAATTACCCCGTCTGGAAAAAAATACTCAACTTTAAAAAATAAAGATATAGTTTTCGTTTCATTAGACGGTAAGTTTGACAAGAAAAAAGGTATTCCCTCTTCAGAATGGAAATTTCATCAAGATATTTATAAAAATAAAAAAGAAGCTAAAGCTATTGTTCATGCTCATTCAACAAATGCAACTGCCGTATCTACTCATAATAAAGGAATACCTCCTTTTCATTACATGGTTGCAATGGCAGGTGGCTATGACATTAAATGTGCAAAATATGCAACCTTTGGAACAAGAGAGTTATCTATAAATATTTTGAGAGCTCTAAAAGGTAGAAAAGCTTGCTTAATTGCAAATCACGGTCAGATTGCATTTGAAGATAATTTACCAAAAGCTTTTGAGTTAGCTGAAGAGGTTGAAAATATATCGCTTCAGTATATAACGAGCCTGAAATTGGGTAAGCCTAAAATTCTTTCTATAGCAGAAATGAACAAAGTTTTATTCAAAGCTAAAAATTATAAAAAGGATAGCTAATGACCAAAGTTGGAGAACATATAACTCTAGATATCATTGGAACTACAAAAGAATACGATCCTTCAGTTTATGAAAAAGTAATTCATGAAATTGCAAAAGCTGCAAAAGTTACAATATTAAATATTTCTAAATATAAATTTGAACCACAAGGTTTCACAATATTAGCTCTTTTAGCAGAAAGTCATATTAGTTTTCATACATTTCCTGAAAAAGGAATTATTAGTTTTGATTTTTTTACTTGCGGGAAAGTAAGTCCTTCAGTTGCAATTGATATAATTAAAAAAGAATTTGAACATACAAGAATTGTTAAAAAAGAATTTAATAGAGATACAAAATCACTTTATCATGACATTTATAGTTCTCCAGGTTTACAAAAATCTTATGTAGTAAATGATGTTTTGGAAGATTTTAAATCCAAAGTTGGTCAACATATTGAAATTTTAGATCTTGAGCAGTTTGGAAAATCATTGTTTATAGATGGTGAAATTCAAGTTGCTGCAACCGATGAACACTTATACAGCTCTACATTTGTTGGTTCAGGTTTAAATTTAAACAAAGATAATGAAAGAGCAGCTATCATCGGAGGTGGAGATGGTGGAGTTGCAAGAGAATGTATTTCAAAAAATTTTAACTTTATTGATTGGTATGAGTTAGATCCGGAAGTTGTAGATGTTTGCAATAAACATCTTGGTGATATTGGAAAAAAAGCTACAGAAAAAAATTCAGTTAAATGTGTATGGGGAGATGCATTTGAAAGTATTAAATCAGTTGCTGATGATACTTACGATCATATTTTTGTCGATCTTAATGATGATCAGTTTTGCATCGATCTTGCGGCAAAAAATATGGATTCATTGGTGAGAATATTAAAACCAAAAGGAGTAATTACAGCTCAAGTTGGTAGTCAGGATAAAAAACCTAAGCAAGTTGATAGTTGGTTAAATGTCTTTAATCAAAATTTTGGTAATGCTAAATTATCTAGAGTTTACATACCAAGTTTTGATTG
This sequence comes from Candidatus Pelagibacter sp. HIMB1542, assembly GCF_052047835.1. Classification (NCBI taxonomy): domain Bacteria; kingdom Pseudomonadati; phylum Pseudomonadota; class Alphaproteobacteria; order Candidatus Pelagibacterales; family Candidatus Pelagibacteraceae; genus Candidatus Pelagibacter; species Candidatus Pelagibacter sp. HIMB1542. Next base: position 328,506 of record NZ_JBNAJB010000001.1, read on the forward strand.
TGCTTGGAATTTTTCATCATCAATAAATCATTAATTTTTCTTTTTTCTTTCTAAAAATTGTGAAATAATTATTCCAATTAAAGGAGAAAATATGAATATATTCAAAAAAACTATTTTAACAGTTCTAGCTTCTTTTTTGATCATCGGAAATGTTTCTGCTGAGAAAATTAAAATTGGAACTGAAGGTGCTTATCCTCCATGGAATTCAAAAGATGCTTCTGGCAATTTAATTGGGTTTGAGGTTGAGCTAGCTCAAGAGCTTTGTAAAATTATGAAGTATGAGTGTACAATCGTTGAGCAAGATTGGGATGGTATGATACCTGCATTAGTAATGAGAAAATTTGATGCAATCATGGCCGGCATGTCAATCACTGATGAAAGAAAGAAAACAATTACTTTCTCACAAGGTTATGCTGATGAAGTTGCATCTCTTGCTGCAATAAAAGGTTCAAGCTTAGAAGGCATGGATACACCAGAAGGTATCAATTTATCTTTAGGTGGTTCTAGTGTTAAAAAAGCACTTAAAACTCTAACTGATGCTCTTGCTGGAAAAACAGTCTGTACTCAAACAGGTACAATTCACCAAAACTTTTTAGAATCTGGTGATGTTGGAAGTGTAAATGTTAGAACTTACAAAACTCAAGACGAGGTTAACTTAGATTTAACTTCTGGAAGATGTGATGTTGCGCTTGCTGCAGCTGTAGCGTTTACAGATTATGCAGATAAATCTGGTAAGCCAGTTGTTTTAGTTGGACCAACTTTTTCAGGAGGTGCATTTGGAAATGGAGTTGGTGTTGGAATCAGACAAGCTAGTGATAGCAAAATCGGAAAAAGAGACGCTAAAATCTTAAAAGATTTCAATAAAGCAATTAACAAAGCTAGAAAACAAGGAATAATAAGCAAACTTGCAATTAAACATTTTGGTTTCGACGCTTCTATGTAATTAATTTTGGATTTGGCGACTATAATATATAGTCGCCAGTCTATATGGAACTTCTTGCATTTGGAAAAACAGGTTGGGGTGACGAGTTATTTTACGCAACCTTAATGACTGTTGCTGTATCTGTTACAGCGATGTTAGTTGGCTTCCTGTTTGCTTTAATTTTTACTCCTCTTAAACTTTCAAAATATAAAACACTAAACTTTATAGGTAATTTTTACACGACAGTAATTAGAGGTGTGCCAGAACTATTAGTAATATATTTATTATTTTTTGGGGGGAGTGGTGCAATCATGTATGTTGCATCAATATTTGGTTATTACGAATACATAGAGATTAATGCATTTATTACTGGCGCAGTTGCGATTGGTATAATTTCAGGAGCTTACTCAACAGAAGTTTTTAGAGGAGCCATTCAGTCTATTGATAAAGGGCAGTTCGAAGCTGCTAAAGTTTTAGGAATAAGCAAGTTTGGTCAATTTTATAAAATAATTCTTCCTCAAATGTTAAGATTAGCAATTCCAAATTTAAGTAATGTTTGGCAAATTACTTTGAAGGATACCTCTTTAATATCAGTAACTGGTTTGGTCGAAATCATGAGACAATCTTATATTGCTGCAGGGTCTACAAGAGATCCATTATTTTTTTATTCTTTTGCAGCAGTTTTATATTTATTGCTCACTTACATAAGTATGAAGTTAATTAATAAATTAGAAGCAAAATATAGTAGGGGTTATTAATGGATTTTGATTTAATGATCACTAGTTTTCCAAAACTCTTAGGAGCAACTGTTATTACTTTAAAACTTTTATCAGCATCTTTGTTTTTTGGATTATTTCTTGGATTATTTTTTGCAATCTTAAGATTAAACAAAAATATATTTATTAATAAATTTGCTTATGGATACTCTTATGTTTTCAGAGGTACTCCTTTATTAGTTCAAATTTTTATTATCTACTTTGGATTAGGACAAATTGAATATTTAAGATCAACAGTTTTATGGGTTGTTTTAAAAGAGCCTTATTGGTGTGCAATTATTGCCTTTACATTAAATACAGGCGCATACACGTCTGAAATTTTAAGATCTGCATTTCAAACTATAAAACCAGGAATTATTGAAGCTGGGAAAAGTCTAGGTATTTCAAACAAAATTATATTTTATAAAATTCAAATACCTATTGCGATTAGACAATCTCTTCCTGCCTATGGAAATGAAATAATTTTAATGATGAAAGGCACTTCATTAGCAAGCACAGTAACACTAATGGACTTAACTGGTGTTGCTAAATACATCATATCAACAACATTTAAGCCTATAGAAGTATTTATTGTGGCTGGTGGAATATATTTGTTTATGACTTTTGTTATTCATAATGTGATTAAGTATTTAGAAAAAAAATATAGCTTCCAACAATAAAATGTATCTTTCTCAAAAACAGATTGATGATTATCAAAATCTTGGTGCAATAATAATTAAAGGTGCATTTCAAGATTGGATTGAGCCATTAAGAAATGGTTTTCAAAAAGTTTTAGACAACCCTAGTCAACATGGAAGGGAAAATGTAAGTGTGAATGAGGGAAGATTTTTTGAAGATTATTGCAATTGGGAAAGAATAAAAGAATTCAAAAATTGTATGTTTAATTCTCTTGCTGCTCAGATAGTTGCTGAAGCTACAAATTCAAATTCTATACAAATTTTTCATGACCATCTTTTTATAAAAGATCCAGGTACAAACAAAGAAACACCTTGGCATCAAGACATGCCATATTATTGTGTTGATGGAGATGATACAGGAAGTTTTTGGATACCATTAGATGAAGTAAATAAAGAAAATAACCTTAAATTAATTTTAAGATCACATAAATGGCAAAAACTTTTAAGACCCACTAAATGGTCTAACAATCAACCTTGGTATGAAGATGATAGTTCTTTTATGAACCTTCCAAAAAAAGAAGAATTTGAAGAAGATGTATTGGTTCCAGATATAAATTTAGGTGATGCAGTTTTGTTTAATTTTAAAACCGTTCATGGTTCCACAGGAAATCAAAGTTCTCAATCTCGTAGAGCATTTTCTATGAGATTTATAGGTGATGATGTTACTTTTACTGAAAGAGGTGGTCCAACATCACCACCATTCGATGGAATTAATTTAAAATCAGGAGATCGGATGAGACAGGATTGGTTTCCAAAAGTTTTTAGTAACTAGTATACTCTTTAATCTCTTTAATAGCAGAACCAGTATGGTTATTCATTTCTAATTTTATTTTTGCACGATCATCATTTAAAAAATGAACATCTCTAGAAAGTTTTATAAATTTTTCTCCGAAATCTTTATTTTTCTCACAATCTCTTTTATCATCTTCAATAACCCAAAGTTTGGCATTTATATCTTTTAAGTCTTGAAATAATTTTTCAAGTTTCTCATCGGACTGAACATTTTTTTCTAACTGATTTTTAAGAATAGAGTGCTCATTGTTTATAAAACTTAATTTTTCTGGGTCTTTAATTTTATCTTGTTTGATTTCTAATATTGAAATCTTGTCTAAAAGTTCACCAACAGAAACCTCGACTATAATTTTATTCATAAAACTTTATACTATGTTAAGTTGTTAGAATTATGTCTAATATTTTAATTATTAAACATGGATCTTTAGGCGATATAGCTCAAGCGTGTGGGGCAATTCAAGATATTTCTGAAAATCATAAAGAAGATCAAATTCATTTATTAACAACAAAACCTTATTTTGAACTATTTAAAAAAAACCCACATATTTCAAATGTTATTCTAGATAAGAGATTATCAAAAATTAATTTAATTTATTTATATTTACTAATGAGGGAGATTAAAAAACATAATTTCTCAAAAGTTTATGATCTTCAAAATTCAAGTAGAACATCTTTTTATAAAAACATTTTATTTCCTAAAGCTGACAAAACCATTTGGAGTTCAACAGAAACAACTCTACCAGAAGGAACAACCAAAAAAGATTTTGATAAAGATTCTGTTCTTTCAAGATTTGATCATCAGTTAAAATCTTCAGGAATTAATACCAATCATACAATGAAACCAGATTTTTCATGGAGTACAGTTGATATTTCAGAAATAAAAAAAAGTTATGAACTAGATAAATACATAATACTTTTTCCTTTTTGCTCACCTCATTTAACTTCAAAGAAATGGCCTTATTATAATGATCTAATAAATATGATTAATGAAAAATTTGAAAATAAATTTAAAGTGGTTACAGCTCCTGGACCAGATGAAATTAAAGATGCAAAAAATATAAATGCTTTATGTGTTTTAGATAATGGCAAAGCTTTAAATATTTCACAATTATCTGCATTGATTAAAGATAGTTCATTTGTGGTCGCTAATGATACTGGACCCGCTCATATAACCGCACACTTAGGATCAAGGGGTGTTGCTTTATTTGGTTCTCACACTACTCCATTTAAAGTCAGTATTGAAAGAGATAACTTTACAGCAATACAAGCCCCCGAATTATCAAAACTCTCGGCAGAAAAAGTTTTTGAAAGACTTTCTAAAATTATTTCTTAATTTTTTCTAAAACTCTTAAAAATATTGGAACTGTGAAAAGGATAAAAAGTAATCTTATAATATGATGAAAAGCAACAAAGTCTGGGTCTAAATCAAAAGCAATTGCTATAACTGCCACTTCATAAATTCCTCCAGGACTAAAAGATAATATTAAAGTTAAAATATTTGTATCAACAAAGAATGTTGCAATAAATGAAGCAAGTAAGCCCAATGTCACCAATATTACTGTCGCTACGATACTATGTAGTGAATTGTTTGCAATTTCCTTCACTGTTTTTTCAGCAAATCTACATCCAACAGAAGAACCAAGAATTAACAGACAAAAATTTACTGTTTCGTTTGGCAATTTATACGTTGCTACATCTGTAATTTGTAATAGGCCGCTTGCAAATAATGTTCCTGATAATAAGGCTGCTGGCACTCTAATTTTCTCAAAAACAAAAATAAAAAATAAAGAAGCAACAATAAGTAAAATTAAATTTAAATGATTTTGAGCCAAGTAATTAAATTCATCATTTAACAAAACATCATTTTGAGTGTTATTTACTATAATAAATGGAATGACGGTTATTATGATGATTAATCTAATTAAGTGAGAGGTTGCAACTTGAGATAAATCCGTTTTTTCATTTTCAGCTAAAATCATTAATGGACCTAAAGCACCAGGAGCAGCAGAAAATATAGAGGCTTTGTTACCGTAATTTGCAAATTTTTGCAGATACTTAGCAACAACTAAAATACAGATTATTATGTAGATTAGCATAATTATCGAAGTCCAAATCCAATCAAACATTTGATTAAATAGATTTTGATCTATGTAATTTCCAATATGCAAACCTAAAATTATCAAGATAAAACTTAATATAATTTTAGGCATAATGATTTTTAGTCCTGATAATGCAGCAATTGATGTGATAATCATAGGACCTAAAAACCAAGCAAGTGGAATATTGAATTGTTCCGCAATTATTGCACTTGGTACACTTATCAAAAAAACAGTTAGAAATTTTAATGTAAATAACTGAGACAAATTTTCTTTGATTTTCTGAGTCGATGAATTCATCTTTAAATTTCTATATGATTGACACTACTTTATATTAAATGTTTAATATAATTTAATTAATAAACAAGAAGAGAGGTATTATGAGAAATCTTAAAAAATTATTTTCAGTATTATTCTCAGCAATCCTATTATTCTCAGCAACAACTACTAGCTCAGTAGCAATTGATAAATTGCACTTTGTAATCGGTGGTGGTGCTGGTGGTGGTTGGGATGGAACTGCTAGAGGTACTGGAGAAGCTTTAACAAAAGCTGGTATGTTAAAAAGTGCATCATTTGAAAATATGTCAGGTGGTGGTGGTGGTAAAGCACTTGCTTACATGATTAATACTAAACCTGCTAATACAGTTTTAGTTCAATCTACACCATTAGTATTAAGATCAATTACTAGACACGAAGGTTACGTAAAAGGTAGCGGAACTTTATCTTATAAAGATGTTGTGCCGATTGCTGGTGTTATTGGTGACTACGGTGCTATTGCAGTTGCAAAAAACTCACCTTACAAAAACTTTAAAGATGTAGTTGATGCATACAAAAAAGATCCAAGCTCAATTAAAATGGCTGGTGGATCAGTAAGAGGAAGTATGGACCATTTAATTGGCGCTTTAGCATTCCAAGCTGCAGGTGCAGATCCAAATGCTGTTGCATACATTCCTTATGATGCTGGTGGAAAAGCTTTAGCTGGACTTTTATCTGGAGAAACTCAAATCATTTCAACTGGTTTAGGTGAATTGATGGGTGCAAGAGACCAAGTAACAATTATTGGTATTACTGCTCCTTCAAGAGTTTCTGATGCACCAGATGCACCAACTCTTAAAGAACAAGGGTATGATGTACAATTCGTTAACTGGAGAGGTTTCTTTGGCCCTCCAGGTATGAGCAATTCTGATAAAGCTGCAATTGCAAAAATGCTAGGCGATGTACAAAAAACTCCTGAATGGGAAACAGTGAGAGCAAGAAATGCTTGGGTTAATATTTATAACCCTGAAGGTAAGTTTGTTTCATTCTTAGAAAAACAAACTGAAGAAATGACAGCTCTTATGAAAAAACTAGGAGTTATCTAACCTTTGGTTAGAAATTAAAATTAGAGCAGTGAATATAAATACTACAAAAATTATATCACTGCTCTTTTTTATTTTTTCAGCATTTTATTTATATTTAGCTTATCAAATTCAAGTTTTTACATTTGATGAAAATGCTCCATTTAATGCTAGAACATTTCCAATTTATTTAGGTTATGCAGGATTATTTTTTTCTGGATTAAAACTTATTTTACCAGACCCAAATACAATTAAAGTTGAGCATAAAAATTTAGAGTATAAAAAAACTGGTATACTTATACTTATTGCAATTATTTATGGAGCTACAATTTTAAAAGTTGGTTATTTTTTAACTACTTCATTCTTTTTATTTGCTTCATATTATTTTTTAGGAGAACGAAGGTGGATTTTAATGTTCTTATTATCCTTTCCATTTGTTGCTGCCTTTATGTATTTGCTTCATGGTATTCTTGATATTTATTTAAGAGATCCATTTCTACAATTAATTGGAGTTATGGGATGATCGAAGGAATACTAATTGGATTAACAACAGCACTTACATTTCAAAATATACTTATGGTTATGGTTGGTTGTTTTTTTGGAACAATCATTGGAATGCTTCCTGGTCTTGGTCCAATGACTGCAATTGCTTTAATGATACCTATTACATATGGTTTTGAACCTGCAACTGGATTAATTTTAATGGCTGGAGTTTATTATGGAGCAGTATTTGGTGGATCAACTTCTTCAATACTATTAAATGCCCCCGGTGTTCCAGGAACAGTTGCAACTTCATTTGATGGTTATCCAATGGCACAACAAGGTAAAGCTGGAAAAGCTTTAGCTATTGCAGCATGGAGTTCATTTGCTGGCGGAACATTATCTGCAATTTATTTATTATTTATGGCACCAAGCTTATCCAAAGTAAGTTTATCTTTTAGATCACCTGATTATTTTGCTTTGATGATTTTAGGTTTAACAGCCATTGCAGCTTTTTCATCTAAGGGACAATTTTTAAAAGCAATGATGATGGTTGTCTTAGGTTTAATGTTAGCATCTGTTGGTCAAGATAGTTTGTCTGATATTACAAGATATACATTTAATAATATGAACTTAACTGATGGGATTAGCTTCGTACTAGTTGTGATGGCAACTTTTGCGATGAGTGAAGCTTTAACAATTATTTTAAAGAGAAATGATCCAACAACTGCTGCTAAACAAGTTTCATTAACTGAATTAGGGTCAATTAAAATTAATAAAGAAGAACGAACTAAAATGTATAAAACAATTCCAAGATCATCAGTAATTGGTTTTTTAATTGGTGTTTTACCTGGAGCTGGTGCAACAATTGCTTCCTTTTTGGCTTATGGAATGGAACGAAACTTAGTTAGTGATCAGGAAAAAGAAAAATTTGGTAAGGGAAGCGTAAATGGTTTATCAGCACCAGAAACTGCAAATAATGCCGCTTGCTCTGGTTCTTTTGTACCAATGCTTACTTTAGGAATTCCTGGGAGTGGAACTACAGCTGTTATGCTAGGAGCTCTTTTAGGTTTTGGTGTTCAGCCTGGACCTAGACTTTATATGACAAACCCAGAGATTTTTTGGTCAATAATTATGTCAATGTATATTGGGATGGTAATTCTTCTTATATTAAACTTACCACTCATCCCTTATATAGCTAGAATTCTTGCTGTTCCTAAAAATTATTTAATTCCTTTAATTTTATTTTTCTCTGTTACCGGGATTTATGTAATGTCATTTAATAATTTTGATATTTATTTAATGATTGGGATAGCAGTAGTTGCAACTTTTTTAAGATTATATGATTTCCCTATGCCACCTTTGATATTAGCTTTTGTACTTGGTGGATTGATGGAAGAAAACCTTAGAAGATCTTTATTATTAAGTAATGGTTCGTGGGAATTTTTGTGGGACAGAACATTAACTGCATGTATCCTTGCTACTACAATTTTAATTGTAGTTTGGCATATCTACAAAACCTTTAAGAAGAAAAATTAAGATTTAATATCTATTCGTTTTCTAATAATTTCTTTATCAAGCTTCATTTCACGATAAGACATAATGAAAACTCCTAAAAATATAATACTAGCACCAATCCAAGTGAAGAGATCAGGGATTTCGCTAAACACAAAATAGCCAATTAAAGATGCAAATACTAAACTTAGAAAAGAATAGGGTTGTGTCATGCTTACATCAACTAATTTATAAGCGTGATTAATACAAAGATGCAACAATGTGCCAGATAGACCTGCAAAGAACAAATAAATCAAAGTCTGTAAACTAGGTGTTTGCCAATAAAACATTGCAATAAGGAAACTAAAAATAGTCATATAACAGTATCCATAAGATAAAATTGTAATTGAACTATCGTCTTTGGTTATAGTTTTTGTAATTATAATCACTATTGACCACATAAAAGAAGATGCCAGTGCCATGTACACTCCAATAGAGATTTCAATAATACCTGGTCTTAAAATTACCAGCATACCAATAAATCCTAAAACTAGTGCAAAACTTCTGTAGATATAAATTTTTTCTCCAAGAAACAAAACAGCCAAAATAGTTACTATGAAAGGAACAACAAAAGATATTGCTGTAGCTTTTTCAATTGGCATCATTGTTAAAGCTGAGAAATATAAAAGCATTGAAGGCAAGTTTAGAACTGCTCTAAGAAAATGTTTTTTATGATGATTAGATTTAAAAACTGCAAATTTAGTTTTTAACATATAAGGAAAAATAATCAGGAAACCAAATAAAAATCTAAAAAAACCTGCCACATAAACATTAACTTCCTCTTGTGCTAACTTTAAAAAAGTTAACATTAATGTTCCACAAAAAACTGAAATAATAATTAAAAAAATTGCTAATTTATTATTTGAAATCAATTTAGTATCTTTTTGTATTCTTCAATTATTTTTGACCATTGAAATTTATTCACAAATTCTTTTGCATTTTTTCCATGTTCTAAATATTTTTTATTTTCTAACATTGAGTTAATTGAAGAATAAATATCATCAAGATTATTTCCATCACATATTAAACCAGTATTTTTATGATCTATTGCATCTGCCGCACCTCCATCTTTACCACCTATAGATGGTACACCGTATTGTGCTGCTTCAACGTATGCAATTCCAAACCCTTCAACAGATTTTTTATGAATTATAGATGGCATTACAAATAAATTTGACTTAGCAATTAGTGCATTTTTTAAATCATCACTAATATCTTTAAAAAACATTACTTGTTCATCTAAATTTAATTCTTTTACTAATTTTTTAATATTTTCTTCTTCATCGCCGTATCCAATACAAATGTAGACGATATCTGGATAGATTTGTTTTAGATTTCTAAGAGCCATCACTACTTTTTCATGATTTTTTCTTTTATCAAATCTTGAAACAGTAATTAATCTTGGCGTTTTAACTTTTAATAAGCTTTCAATTTTTTCTAATGATTTTTCGTTTAATTCTTTTGGTAGATCTACTCCACAATTTATAACAACAATTTTATTTTCATTAACACCGCATTCAATAGCAAGGTTTTTAGTATACTGTGAGTTAGCAATAACTTTTTCTGCATTGTTGAGAACATTTAAAATTCTTTTATTTTGAGTGGATCCTTTAGGATGATTAATCTCTTTGCCATGTATAAGGCAATATTTTTTTTTAGAAGTTTTGATAAGTTCCAAACTTTTCCAATGATCTCCAATTATTCCTTCAACTTTATTCTCTTTAACAAACTCATTAATTAATTGAGCTTTTCTGTATTTTCTAAGAAGTTTTATTCCACCAACTCTCTCGATTGAAAACGAGGCTTGTTCATCAAAATCTTTATGATTATCAATATGATCTGCAAAAACTTTTATCATAAAGTTTTTAGACAACTCTCTTGATAAACCCCACATCAAGCTTTGCATTCCACCAAGCTCAGGAGGAAAAGATCTAGTAACAATTAAATACATTAATTAGTTTTCCACTTTATACTACAGCCAGCACTAGGAATTTGGTCTTTAGGACCTTCACCTGTTTCAGCAATTTGTTTCATAGCTTTTAACAAATCACTTTCACCTTCTTTAACAGGCATAAGATTTCTCAATTCTCTTAATCTTCCACGATATTGAAGTTCTAAATTTTTGTTATATCCAAAAAAATCTGGTGTGCAGACAGCGTCATATGCCTTAGCAATATTTTGTGTTTCGTCGTTTAAGTAAGGAAAATTAAAATTGTTATCTTTTGAAAATTTAATCATATTTTCAAAAGAGTCTTCTGGATAATTCTCAGCATCATTTGCACAGATTGCTACAGAATTTATTCCAATTTTTTTTAATTCATTGCAATCTTCAACTATTTCTTTTGTAATGGCCTTTACATAAGGACAATGATTACAGATAAACATTATCAAAGTTCCATTTTCTCCCTTGATATCATCTAACGAAAGAATTTTATTTTCAGTTGATTTTAATTCAAATGGAATAGCTTTTTGACCAAAATCACATATTGGAGTTTGTATTGGCATACTGTAAGAATATATAAATTATGTTTTATGATTTAAAAGATAAAAAACCAAAAAACTCTGGCGAAAATTGGGTAGCTCCAAACGCAACTGTAATTGGAGATATCACATTAGAGAAAAATACAAGCATATGGTTTAATGCTGTTTTAAGAGGAGATATAGAAAATATTCATATAGGTGAGGGATCTAATATTCAAGATGGTAGTGTATTACACACAGATCCTGGCTGTCCGTTAAGAGTAGGTAAAAATGTTACTGTAGGTCATTTAGTGATGCTTCATGGATGTACCATTGGAGATAATAGTTTAATTGGAATTGGAGCAGTAATTTTGAACAAAGCAAATATTGGAAAAAACTGTATCATTGGAGCAAAAGCATTAATAACTGAAAATAAAGTGATACCTGACAATTCTTTAGTTGTTGGTTCTCCGGGAAAAGTTATAAGAGAAGTGACTGATGAAGAAAAAAAAGCTGTAGAGGAAAATACTAAACACTATCAAGATAACTGGAAGAAATATTCAAAATCAATATTTTAAATATTAAATCTATGAATAAAAAATTTAAAATTGGTATTGATTATGGAGGCACTAAGATTGAAGGAATTTTAATTGACGATAAAGGAAATCAAATTGAAAGAAAAAGATATTATTATGATAAAAACTATGTTTCTGGAATTGATACAATAAAAAAACTTGTTGATGAATTTGACGATATTAGTAATCAAACCTGTAGCGTAGGACTAGGGATACCAGGATTTTCATCAAAAGAAACCAAACTAATAACAAACGCAAATTCGTCATGGTTAAATGACAAACCTTTTCAAAAAGATTTAGAAATTGCTTTAAAAAGACAAGTAAAATTAATGAATGATGCGAATTGCTTGACTTTATCGGAAGCAATTGACGGTGCAGGAAAAAATTATGACTCTGTATTTGGAATAATAATAGGTTCAGGTTTTGGAGGAGGTTTATCTTATAAAAAAGAAATAATTGAAGGTGCTAATCAAATAGCAGGAGATTGGGGGCATCAACCATTACCTTATCCAACTGATGAAGAAATTAAACTAGAGGTTAAATGTCCCTCAGGTAATTGTGGAAGACCCATATGTGCAGAACAATTTATTTCAGGAACTGGTTTTACAAATATATTTAATAAAAAATATAATACAAATCTTACAACAAAAGAAATTGTAGAATTAGATAAAAATGATGATGATCGTGCTAATTTAGAATTTTCTTTATATGAGGATAGAATGGCAAGATTATTAGCTGTAATGATTGGTATTTTTGATCCTGGTGCAATTGTTTTAGGTGGAGGCATGTCAAATATTGAAAGATTTTATAATAATATTCCAAAATTAATTCCCAGATATACATTTGCAAAAAAAATAGAAACGAAAGTTTTAAAAAATTTACACGGTGACTCAAGTGGTGTGAGGGGAGCAGCTTGGCTTTGGAATAATTAACAGAACAATTAATAAAGGAAGGGAATTATGTCAGCAGGTTACGTTATAGCTCAATTAAAAGTTACAAATCAAGAAAACTATAAAGAATATGTGGCTAAAGTTACAGAGGTTGTAAAAAAATTTGGTGGAGAATATCTAGTTAGAAATGGTGAATATCAAGTAGTAGAGGGCGAAGATAATTTTCCAAGATTAGTAATCATTAAATTTCCATCATATGAAAAAGCTTTAGAATGGTATCACTCTGATGAGTATAAGCCAGTTAAAGATATTCGTCTTCAAAACTCTGAAGGAAGCAATATAATTGTAAAAGGGATTTAAGGTACTAACCAGGTATCTTTATTGTTTACTAAATCAAATTTTGCTCTTCGATGACCTTTAGCGGCTAAATATAACCATTCTATTGATTTTATTTTGCACTGAATAACCGTAAAATTTTTGTAACCCTCTTCACTTTGTTCTTTAGTGTAATCAAAATTATCAAGCTCAGGTTTCAGTCCAGATGTAGGAGTATCAGACATAGTTCCTGGTCCTTTATCAACTAAATAACATTTTCTAGATATGTGTTGGGTTTTTGACCAAGATTCTTTAGTAACTTCGTTATTATGATTAATGGTACACTCTACTTTTAGCCTAACCTGAATTTTTTCATCTTTATCATAAAACAACATTGCTGCATTATTGTTAGATTTTAATTTTCCAATTTTATCAGAACGAATATCGCTATGATACTGAACTAAGTTATTAGATTGATCTGATTTTCGAAGAACTACAATTCTACCATCTAAATCAGATTGGCTACCACATATAAATACAGGTATTCTGAAAGACGAGCTTCTGTCTTTGACAGCATTATTTAACATAGACCAAATTTTCTTTTTGATTTCTACAAAGTCCTCATAATAAGGAACGGTATCAGTCACAGATTATTTTTTCTTTTTTAATCGAGCAATAAGAGCAGAACTGTCCCAACGGTTACCACCCATTTCTTGTACCTCAGCGTAGTAGCCATCTATGATTTCTGTGATTGGCACAGGTGAACCATTTCTTTTTGCTTCTTCAATTGCAATTTTTAAATCTTTTCTCATCCAGTCAATTGCAAATCCATAATCAAACTTATCATCAGTCATAGTTCGATATCTATTTTCCATCTGCCAAGACTGTGCTGCACCTTTAGATATAGTTTCCATTACTTTATCCATATCTAAACCTGCATTTATTCCAAAATTAATTGCTTCTGATAAACCTTGCACTGCTCCAGCTATACACATTTGGTTCATCATTTTAGTAAGTTGACCACTTCCACAGGATCCAATTAATTTTACTTTTTTACTGTAGCAATCAATTACTGGCTCTGCTTTTTTAAAAACTTCTTCATCACCACCAACCATTACAGTAAGTATTCCACCCTCCGCACCAGACTGACCTCCAGATATAGGTGCATCTAAAAATTCAAAACCTTTATCTTTTGCAGCTTTATATAATTCTCTGGATACTTCTGCAGATACAGTTGAGTTATCAATAAATATTGATCCAGCTTTTGCTGTGTTAAATAATCCATTCTCTCCTGTAGCTACTTCTCTTAAGTCATTATCGTTACCCACACATGTAAAAATAAAATCTGCACCTTCTGCTGCTTGAGCAGGAGTATCAGCCATTTTACCTTTGTATTCACCAATCCATTTTTCAGCTTTTGATTTTGTTCTATTAAAAACAGTTACATTGTGTCCGGCTTTTGATATATAACCAGCCATCGGGTAGCCCATAACCCCAAGACCTATGAAAGCAACATTACAAGTCATAATTTTTATCTATGTTTAAAAGTTTAAGTTTAAAAGTAATTTTATTTGGTTTTATTTTTACATTTTTTTCAAGTTTTGGACAGAGTTATTTTCTTGGTTTGTTTAACACTAGTATTAGAGAAGCTCTTTCCATATCTCATGGACAATTTGGTTCAATTTATGCTTCCGCAACTTTATGCAGTAGTTTTATTTTAATATGGGTTGGAAAAAAAATAGATGATTTTAGTGCAATTAAATTTGCATATTTTGTAATTATATCATTAAGCATATCTTCATTTATATTTTCTAAAATCAATTCAATAGTTTTTTTATTTTTAGCAATTTTTTTAATGAGGTTATTTGGTCAAGGGTTAATGTCTCATACTGCTAGTACTACAGTTTCAAGATATTTTGATAAATCAAGAGGAAAAGCATTAAGTACTTCTTGGCTAGGTTTGTCATTAGCAGAATTTATTTTACCAGTTTTAATAGTATATTTTTTGACATTCATACATTGGAGAGAGTTGTGGGTGGGATTTTCTTTAATTATTATTTTATTTCTACCTATTGCTTCTATTTTTTTAATAAATAATTTAAATATTAATTCTAGAGAGTCTGACAGTAATAATAATTCTCAAGAGGATACAATTAAACAATGGACTAGAGGAGAAGTATTAAAAGATTATAAGTTTTATATTATTTGTGGGAACTTATTGGCAATGCCATGGATTTTTACAGGCTTTGCAGTTTTTCAATCATTTGTTCAAATTTCTAAGGGATGGGGTCCATATGTGATAGCTCAATCTTTTATGGCCTATTCGATTAGTTCTGTTTTGACTTTATTTATAACTGGTATTTTAATAGATAAGTTTTCAAGCAGGAAATTATTAATTTTTACAAACATTCCAATGTTGATTGCAGCTTTAATATTGATAGTTTTTGATCACCCAATTGTTTCATTTATTTTCTTAGGATTGATGGGGATAACAAATGGTTTTGCAAATGTTTTAGGTACATCTACATGGGCAGAACTATATGGTGTAAGATTTATTGGAGGAATAAAGGCTATGACTTCTGCTCTTATGGTGTTCTCCACTGCTTTTGGAACTGCTTTGTATGGTTTTTTAATAGATAAAAATTTTACAATAGAACAAATTGCTACTTTTTCAGCAATATATGTTGGGTTTATGCTAGTGCTTTTATTCCTCATAAAAAATAAGCTAAATCCACATTATTTATAAAAAATATCCCTTGATTTTTTAAGACTCACTGTGTAGATACTGCGCATGGCAAGAGTAACAGTAGAAGACTGCATCGATAAAGTAGAAAGTCCTTATGAACTAGTTTTAGTAGCTAAAGAGAGAGCTACTCAACTTAATGCTGGTTTAGAACCAACAATAGATAGGGATAATGACAAAAATACAGTGATATCTTTAAGAGAAATTGCTGAAGAGAAAATTAAAGTATCAGATTTAACTGAAAGTGCAGTTTACAAACTTAGAAAACACGTTGAACAAGTTGATGACGGTGTAGAGGATGATGAAGATATAGGTGACGATTTTGAAAATCTTTACAAAGGAGAAATTTCAAAAAGTGGAACTCCAATTTTGCCATCAAAAAGAGCAAGAAAAACTCCAGAAAAAATTCAAGTATCAAAGGAAGATCTAGATGAATTATCTGAAACAGCTACACCTGAAGTTGACGCTTCAGTTGGTCAAGAAACTATGAATGAACAAGGTGAAGTTTCATTAGATGAAGTTTCAGAATCAGAAAATCAAGAAGCAGATGTTGCTTCTGAAGATCCAGAAGCTTCAAACTCATAAAAAAATAATATAAAGTCTTAGTTTATGAATAGGTTAGTATCAGTTGCTCCTATGATGGACTGTACAGATCGTCATGAACGATATTTTCTCAGACTAATATCTAAAAATATACTTCTTTATACCGAAATGGTTGTCGATGAAGCAATCAATAGAGGTGATAAAAAAAAATTACTAGAATTCAATATCAATGAAAAGCCAGTAGCACTTCAATTAGGTGGATCTTCACCTAAGTTACTAGGTGAGGCAACAAAAGTTGGAGAAGATTTTGGTTACGATGAAATTAATTTAAACTTAGGATGTCCAAGTAGAAAAGTAGAAAAAAATAGATTTGGTGCTTGTTTGATGAAAGAGCCAAGTTTAGTTGCAGATTGTTTAAATGAGATGCAATCAAAAACAAAATTACCTGTAACGATAAAAACTAGAATTGGATATGATAGTGTCGAAGATTATGAAAATTTATACAATTTTATATCTACACTTAAATCCACAGGAGTTAAAACTTTTATTATTCATGCAAGAAAGGCTATGCTTGGTAAGTTTACACCTAAACAAAACCTAAACATTCCACCTTTAAAATATGAGTTTGTTTATAAATTAAAAGAAGATTTTCCAAATGAAGAAATAATTATAAATGGAGGAATAACTTCTGTTGATCAAATTAAACCACATTTAGAAAAAACAGATGGTGTTATGATTGGAAGAGCTGCTTATCACACACCTTATTTGTTAGCAGATATTGAGAAAGAAATTTTTAACAATGAGGACATTCCTAGTAGGCAAGATGTTGTTGAGCAGTTAATTCCTTATGTAAAAGATGAATTGAAAAAAGGAACTCGTTTAAATCAAATTATGAGACACACATTAGGTTTATTTCACGGTCAATCTGGTGCCAGCCATTGGAAAAGATATTTAAGCGAAAATATGTGTGTGAAAGATGCTGATGTAAAAAAAATTGATCACATAATGGATAAAATTAAATACAACAATGTTGATATGAGAGAAGGTCAATCTGCTTAGTTCAATCTTAGCAAATGAATATATCTATATAGTTTTATTAATGGTTTTGACTGCAATTCCAGTAGGATTTGTAGCTGGCCTTTTTGGTATCGGCGGTGGTTTAATAACTGTCCCGTTTCTTTATTATATATTTGGCAAACTTGGAATTGATCAAGCTTATATAATGCACTTAGCGGTAGGAACTTCTTTTGCAATAATAATTCCAACATCAATAGTTTCAGTTTTAACCCATCATAAATTTAATTCAGTCGATTTTAATGTAGTTAAAAGCTATGGTTTTTTTGTAGTTGCAGGAGTTGTTTTGGGAACAATATTTGCTGCAACTTTCAAAACAAAATCATTAGTACTTTTTTTTGCAATCGTAATCTTTTTTTTAGGAATTTATTTACTTACGATTAAAGAAAAGGAACAAAATGTAATATCTGAAATGAAATTGTATTTAAAAATAATACTTGGTGCGATTGTTGGATTTATTTCAGCTATAACAGGTATAGGTGGTGCTGTTATGAATGTGCCAATCCTTAAATTTTTCGGTTATTCAATTAATAAAGCAATTGGAAGTGCTGCAGCGATTGGTTTTTTAATTGCACTATTTGGTGCTACAGGTTTTTTTATTTCAGGAAGTTATTTAAAAACAAATTTACCATTTAGTATTGGATTTTTAAATGTACCAGCTTTTTTAATTTTCATTCCGATTACAACTTTTATGGCAAGAATAGGTGCAAGAACGGCTCACAGAATAGATAAAAATAAAATTAGTAAATTACTTGCTATTTTCTTACTATTCGTAGCAGTTAAGTTTTTCTACGAATATATTAAATTATAAGCATGTCGTTTAAGTTAAATAGGAAATTTTTAAAGACTTCACATCATCTTATTGATCTTAAATTATGCACTATTAGGTTAAACGATAATTCTAAATTTCCATGGATAATTCTAATTCCCAAAAGAAATAAGATTACCGACATAAGCGATCTTAATTTTAAAGATCAAACTCTGCTAATGAAGGAAATTGTTTATGCAAGTAAAGTAATGAAAAAATTATTTAAAACTTCGAAGCTAAATGTAGAAAAAATTGGAAATATTGTTCCTCAGTTGCATATACATATTATTGCTAGAAGTAAAAAAGATAGTTCCTGGCCATTATCTGTATGGGTTGTTAAGGGAAAAAATTACCCAAAAACAGCTCTAAAAGTAATAGTCAATAAATTAAGAAAAGCTCTAAAATAAAAAGAGGTGACTTCAGTCTCCCTCCATCACCTCATCTAATTTTTTAAATGATTCTTTACAGTTTTATGAACACTTATTAGTTGAAAATTAACTTTATTAAGCACTAAATTTTTTGATCGTATTCGCCTATTTTCCCCGTTTTTTGAAGTAAATCGTCAATAAAATCAAAAATTTTCTTCTTTCTATTATCTGAGGTCGGGCTTTCAGTTACAATTACCAATGAAGGTTTATTAGATGATGCTCTTATCAATCCCCAAGATCCATCTTCAAAAGAAAATCTTACACCATTAACTGTAAGAACTTCGGTTATTACCTGATCATCAATTTTAGTTTTATTATTTTTTAATTGTTCTACTTTTTTAACTAATTCTTCAACTACTTGATATTTTTCTTCATCTTTACAGAATGGTGCCATCGTTGGTGTTTGAAAAGTAATTGGTAATTCATTAATTATTTCACTCATTTTTTTATTTTCATTATCTAATAAATGACAGATATGAATGGCTGAATTTACTCCATCATCATAACCATATCCCAAAGGCTGATTGAAAAAGAAATGACCACTTTTTTCAAAGCCTGCTAATGCCTTTTCAGTGTTAACTTTACGTTTAATATGAGAATGACCGGTTTTCCAATAAATTGTTTCACAATTGTTTTCTAATAAAATTTTGTCTTTGGAGTACAAACCTGTTGATTTTACATCAACAACAAATTTAGAATTTTTGTGTTTAGCAGATAAGTTTCTTGCTATTAGTAAACCAATTTTATCAGAGAATATTTCGTTACCTTCATTATCAATAACACCGACTCGATCTCCATCACCATCAAAGCCAAAACCTATATCAGCATTATTTTCTTTTACCACTTTAGCAATTTCATGAAGCATTTCTAAATCTTCTGGATTAGGATTATATTTTGGAAAATTCCAATCTAAGTTACAATCTAACTCGATCACTTCACACCCAATACCCCTTAAGATATCTGGTGCAAAAACACCTGCAGTTCCATTGCCACAAGCAACTACAGCTTTAATTTTTTTATTTATTTTGTTTTTATTAATTAGGTCATTTTTATAAATTTTATCGAAATCTTTTATTTCTTTTTCATTTCCATCACCTTTTGAAAACTTTTCACTCAATGTTATTTCTTTTAATTCTTTCATCTCTTCAGGCGCATGAGTTAAGCCTTTTTTGATACCCATTTTTACACCAGTCCAACCATTCTCATTATGACTTGCTGTAACCATAGCAACTGCATCTGCATCTAAATTAAATTGTGCAAAATAAACCATTGGAGATAATGACAAACCAATATCTTCTATATGACATCCTGTTGACTTTAATCCTCTTTTAAGTGAGGTTTTTATCTCCTCACTGTAAGATCGATAATCATGTCCAACAATAATTCTAGGATGATCTTTTTTGGTGTGATTTTTTATTTGTGTTCCAAGTCCTTTGCCGAGATTCTCTATTCCTGCTGAGTTTATGTCTTTCTCATACAACCAACGGGCGTCATATTCTCTAAAACCATAAGGATCTATTTTTAAATTTTCACTCATTTATCCACTACTTACTCTTTTTATGTTAATTTCTTTAAAAAAATTTTATTTTTTTATTGATAATCATATTGTCGCGTTCTATAAATGTTCCATTGATTAAACGTTTATTTAGTATACTTAATCAAAGCGCCTACAACATATAGTTGTTTTCGCAAAACTAAAATAATATAATAATAAATATGAACAAGATTCTATCTCAAGCCCTCAAGAAAGCTGTCTCCGAATATAGCCCAGAAGTTAAAGAAGTTTCAAAAGCAAATAAGCCTGATTTATTTTCTTTAAATAATGAAACAGAATTATTTCAAAACGACAAAGGTATAATAATTAAAATTGATCGTTCTAAAGATTCGAAACTTACAGATTTTGGTAAAGCAACTTTAAAAGATAGATATCTTGGTTTAAACGAATCTTATCAAGATTTATTTGCAAGAGTAGCAAGCACTTATGCTGATGACAATCTACATGCACAAAGAATTTATAATTACATAAGCAATCTTTGGTTTATGCCAGCAACACCAGTTTTATCAAACGGTGGAACTAAAAGAGGTTTACCTATTTCATGTTTTTTAAATGAAGCATCTGATAGCTTAGGTGGAATTTTAGATCTTTGGAGTGAGAATGTTTGGCTTGCTGCAAAGGGTGGAGGAATTGGAAGCTACTGGGGCAACCTAAGATCTATTGGAGAAAAAATTGGCAGAGTTGGAAAAACTTCAGGAATAATTCCTTTTATTAAAGTAATGGACTCTTTAACAATGGCAATTAGTCAAGGTTCGTTAAGAAGAGGTTCTGCTGCTTGTTATCTTCCAATTGATCATCCTGAGATAGAAGAGTTTATTGAAATGAGAAGACCAACTGGTGGAGATCCAAATAGAAAAGCATTAAATTTACATCATGGTGTTTTAGTTTCAGATGCTTTCATGAGAGCAGTTGAAACAGATGAACAATGGGCATTAAAAAGTCCAGCAGACGGAACTGTTCAGCAAACTATTTCTGCAAGAAATTTATGGATAAGATTGTTAACAGCTAGAATTGAAACAGGTGAACCTTATATAATTTATATAGATACAGTTAACCGACAAATTCCTCAGCATCATAAGTTAGCAAATCTTACTGTTAAAACTTCTAACTTATGCAGTGAGATAACTCTTCCTACAGGAATTGATAAAGATGGTAGAGATAGAACAGCGGTGTGCTGTTTATCATCTTTAAATTTAGAAAAATATGAAGAATGGAAAGATGATCCAGATATGATTAGTGATGTAATGAGATTTTTAGATAATGTGTTATCTGATTTCATTAACAAAGCTCCTGAACAATTTAAAGATGCTAAATACTCTGCTGAAAGAGAGAGAAGCGTTGGTTTGGGTGTGATGGGCTTCCATTCTTTCTTACAGAAAAATAGAATTCCACTTGAGTCTGTAATGGCAAAATCATGGAATAAAAAAATATTTAAAAATATTCATGAAAAAGTTAATCAAGCTTCTAAAGATTTAGCTGAAGAAAGAGGAGCGTGTCCTGATGCTGCAGAGTATGGTTATCAAGAAAGATTTTCTAACAAAACTGCAATTGCACCAACAGCATCAATTTCTATTATTTGTGGAGGAGCTTCTCCAGGAGTAGAACCCATTGCAGCAAACAGTTATACTCACAAAACTTTATCTGGTTCATTTAATGTGAGAAACAGATATCTTGAAGAAATTCTTGAAAGTCATGGTAAAAATGATGAGGAAACTTGGTCTAGTATTACTACAAACCAAGGCTCAGTTAACCATTTAGATTTTTTAACTGATTTAGAAAAAGATGTATTTAAAACTGCATTTGAACTTAATCAAAGCTGGATAATTGAATTGAGCGGAGACAGAACTCCTTTTATTTCACAAGCTCAATCAGTCAACTTATTTTTACCTGCAGATGTTCATAAAAAAGAATTACATAAAATTCATTTTGATGCGTGGAAGAAAGGTTTAAAGAGCCTTTACTATTGTAGATCAAAATCAATTCAAAGAGCTGAGAATGTTAACGACTCTAAGTCAACAGACATCATGGCTAATGTATATAAAAATAAATCAACCGAAAATAGTGAACCAGAGTACGAGGAGTGTTTATCATGTCAGTAGCAGAAAAAGTTAAGTCAGAAATTATTCAACCACAAAAAAACAATAATGGATTGCTTGTTGCAAATCCAGTTTACAAACCTTTTAGATATCCATGGTGTTATGATGCATGGTTAACTCAACAAAGAATTCACTGGTTACCGGAAGAGGTTCCACTTGGAGATGATGTAAGAGATTGGCAAAAAAATCTTTCAACTTCAGAAAAAAATCTATTAACACAAATTTTTAGATTTTTTACGCAAGCAGATGTCGAAGTTAGCAACTGTTATATAAGACATTACATGAATGTATTTAAACCAACTGAAGTATTAATGATGATGTCTTCTTTTGCTTCAATGGAAACCGTTCACATTGCTGCTTACTCACATTTGTTAGATACAATTGGTATGCCAGAGTCTGAGTATTCAGCATTCATGAAATACAAAGAAATGAAAGATAAATACGATTACATGCAAGGTTTCGATGTTAAATCAAATCATGATATTGCAAAAACAATTGCTGTATTTAGTGCTTTCACAGAAGGTCTTCAGTTGTTTGCAAGTTTTGCAATTTTGTTAAACTTCCCAAGACATAACAAGATGAAAGGAATGGGTCAGATTGTTACTTGGTCGGTGAGAGACGAAACATTGCATTGCAATTCGATGATCAGATTATTTAAAGATTTCATTAAAGAAAATCCTGAAACATGGACACCTCAATTGAAAAAAGAAATTTATGAAGCTTGCAGAACAATTGTTGAGCATGAAGATGCTTTTATTGATTTGGCTTTTCAAATGGGTCCAATGGAAGGTTTGACTGCAGATGATATTAAAAAATATATTCGATTTATTGCAAATAGAAGATTAGATCAATTAGGATTAGAAGCGATCTATGACATTGATAAAAATCCATTAACTTGGTTAGATACAATGTTAAATGCTGTAGAGCACATGAACTTCTTTGAAGGAAGAGCTACAGAATATTCTAAAGCTTCAACCCAAGGAACTTGGGCAGAAGCATTTAGTTAATAAATATAATTGTATTATCTGTAATTTAATTCCATTACTTTTCGATGCTTACTACCTTTATATTTAGCAAGTGGTCGAATAAGTTTGTTAGCAGCATGTTGTTCCATAATATGTGCTGACCAACCTGTAATTCTAGAAATAACAAATATAGGCGTGAAAAAATCAGTATCAAATCCCATTAAATGATACATTGGACCAGTAGGGTAGTCCACATTGGGGTGAATATTTTTCTTTTTGATCATAACTTTTTCAACAATATCGTAAATTTTTTCAAACTTTTTATCTTTTTTAAGTTTTGCAACTTTACCAAAATAATTTCTCATAGTTGGAACTCTAGAGTCTCCTGATTTATATACTCTATGACCAAAGCCCATAACCACTTCTTTATTTTTAAGAGCGTTGTTAATCCATTTTAGTGCATTTTCTGGTTTTTTGATTCTGTTCATCATGTGCATCACTTCTTCATTTGCACCACCATGTAACGGTCCTTTTAAACTAGCAATTGCACCTGTAATTGCTCCATGAATATCAGATAAACTACTTGTAATTGTTCTAGCAGTAAAAGTTGAAACATTGAAACTGTGCTCTGCGTACAATATTAGAGAAACATCAAATGCTTTAACAATTTCTTTTTGAGGTACTTTTCCAAAGCACATGTAGAAAAAGTTTTCAGCAAAAGTTAAATTCTTTTTAGGTTTGATTATTTTTTTACCACTTCTAATTCTGTAAAATGCAGCAAGAGCAGTGGGTGTTTTTGCAAAAATTCTTAATGCTTTTCGCATATTAGCTTCTGGAGTAGTGTTGGAGGTTTCTTTATCTTCTAATCCCATTACACTAACAGCTGTTCTTGCAACATCCATTGGATGGGATTTTTTGGGCATGTGTTTTATAATTTCATATAAATTTTTAGTAAGCTCTCTATTGTTTCTCTCTTCTTTTTCAAACTGTCTTAATTGGATAGTGTTAGGTAGATCTTTGTTTAAGATTAAATAAGCAACTTCTTCAAATCTGCAGTATTCACATAAATCTTGAGCAGCATAACCTCTATATGTCAGAGAGTTAATCTCCGGCATAACTTTTGAAACTTCAGTTTCATCTACAACAATTCCAAGCAAACCTTTTTTAATATCATCACTCATTATTCATGTCCTTCTGTACTAAAATTATAAATTTTTTCATCTAAAGAATTGTATTTTTCGTATTCTACCAATTCATACAATCTTTTTCTTGTCTGCATCTTATCTATTATATTATTTTGATGTCCATTTGCATAAATGTCTCTTAATCCATCTTCAACGTTTTTCATAGCCAGTCTTTGTGTAGTTACTGGATATATAACAATATTATAGCCAAGGTTTTCTAACTCCTTATAGTTAAATAACTTGGATTTACCAAATTCTGTCATATTAGCTAACAAATAACATGAAAGTTCTTTTCTTACTTTTTCAAAATCTTTTTCATCATGCAAAGCTTCAGGAAATATAATTTCTGCTCCAGCATCAATATAAGCTTTACATCTGTCAATCATTTTATCAATTCCCTCAACACTTTTTGCATCTGATCTTGCTATAATTTTAAAATTTTGATCTTTTTTTGCAGCTACACATTCTTTTATTTTTGAAACCATAGCCTCTGTTGAAACAAGTTCTTTATTATCTAGATGCCCGCATCTTTTTCTCTCAATTTGATCTTCTAAATGAACACCAGTTAATCCAAATTCTTCAAAAGTTTCTATAGTTTCTTTGCAAGATTTAAATCCTGTGTCTATATCAACAATTGTTGGAAGATTTGTTACTCTCGATATTAAATATGATCTGGTACTCACATCTTGAAGAGTTGTTAAACCAATATCTGGAAAACCAAGATCATTGGCCATAACACCACCTGATACGTAAACTGCATCATAACCAATTTCCTCAATTAATTTCGCTGTTAGAGGATTGTAAGCTCCAGGAACTCTCAGAATTTTATTTGATTTAAGTTTTTGTTCAAAATCTATTCTTTTTTGACTTGGTTCTTTATCAACAAAGTGCATTAAAAAATTCCTTTTTTCAAATTTCTTTTTAACTTACTTTTTTTAATCTCAATATTTAGTTTATCTAATTGACCAGCTTTTAAGTTTTTTAAATTTTGAACATTTCTTAAAAAACGATCACTCTCTTTTTTATCTAAAATGCCATCTGTTAGAGTTAAAAATTTATTTATATAATTTTCTCTTTTAAATGGTCTTGCTCCATATGGATGAGCATCAGCTCTATCTAGTTCCTCAGTTACTTTTTTTCCACTGTTCAATGTAACAACAACTTTTGCTCCAAAAGATTTCTTTTTTGGATCTGGATCATGATATTTTTTTGTCCATTTTTTATCTTCATAGGTTGTTATTGAATTCCATATTTTAATAGTACTTTTTCTATTAGCTCTTGATTTTGTGTAAGATTTTACATGATGCCAATCACCATCTTCTAGGGCGACTGCAAAAATATACATAATAGAGTGATCCAATGTTTCTCTACTTGCATTTGGATCCATTTTTTGTGGATCATTTGCACCTGTTCCAATTACATAATGCGTATGATGACTTGTATAAATATCTATTTTTTTGATTTGATTTAAATTTGGTACTTTGGTTTTTAATTTCTTTGCAAGATCTATTAAAGCCTGAGATTGATACTCCGCGGAATATTCTTTTGTATAAGTTTCTAATATAGCTTTTTTACTTTCTCCTTTTTTAGGTAATGGGACTTTATATTTTGCTTTTTTTCCATCAAGTATCCTTGCAATTAAACTATCTTCACCTTCATAAATTGGACTTGGGGCGCCTTCACCTCTCATAACTCTATCGACAGCTTCTATTGCTAGTTTCCCAGCATGTGCAGGTGCATATGCTTTCCAACTAGATATCTCTCCCTTTCTAGATTGTCTTGTAGAAATAGTTGTGTGAAGTGCTTGCTGAACTGCTTGGTAAATTGTTTCAGTATTTAATTTTAACATTGATCCTAACCCCGCAGCAACACTTGGACCAAGGTGGGCAATGTGATCTACTTTATGTTTATGTAAACAAATCCCTTTAACTAAATTTACTTGAACTTCGTAAGCAGTTATAATTCCTCTTAATAGATCTAAACCACTCTTTTTATTTTGTTGGGCTACACTTAAAAGTGGGGGAATATTATCACCAGGGTGACTGTAATCTGCAGCTAAAAAAGTATCATGAAAATCAAGTTCTCTTACAGCGGTTCCATTTGACCAGGCTGCCCATTCACAATCAAATTTTAGTTTTGAGTTAACTCCAAAAAGAGTTGCTCCATTCTTTCTTGAATGCTTCAAAGCCATCTCTCTTGATGAAATAACAGGCTTTCTATTTAAAGAAGCAATAGCAACTGAAGCATTATCAATAATTCTATTGATTACCATTTCAACTGCTTCTTTATTTAGTTTAGCATTATCACTTGCAATTTCTGCAATTTTCCAGGCAAGTTGTTTTTTCTTAGGTAAATGAATTTTAGATGGAAAAACTTTAACAGTATGTAGTAACAAAATAACTCCTTTTAAGTAAATTTGTTTTAATAGCTAAAATAAATTAATCAATATTAAAGATATTCAGATATGATTTTTTCAATTCCAACAAAATCTTTTATCAGGTGATTATGGTAGATTTCATCAGATCTTTTTTCAGTATATCCATATTTTAACAATATCATTGGGATCTCTGCAGCTTTTGCAGAATTAGCATCTGTTTCGCTATCTCCAATCATAATAGATTTTTTTAAATCACCATCTAAAATTTCTATAACTGTAGTCAAATGTCTTGGATCAGGCTTACAATAATCAAATGTGTTATACCCCGCAACATATTCAAAATAATCATAAATTCCAATTTTTTTTAAAAGATCAACAGCAAGATGCTCAGTTTTATTAGTACAAACAGCCATAGAGATTTTTTCGTTCTTACACCAATTTAAAAACTCTTTTACTCCATTTATTAAAGTACTTTTGTTATAAATATTTTTTCCATAAAAAGACAAAAATTCATCTGTCATTTCGTTTTGAATTTTTTCATCAAACCATTTCCATTGACCGTTAGCTTTTGCCATCATAGCTTTTGCACCTTTACCAACTGCATTTTTTAATTCACCTAGTGTTTTTGTTGGATAACCAAATTTTTTCATTACATGGTTGTGCGCTGTTATTAAATCTGGTGCTGTATCTATTAAAGTTCCATCTAAATCAAACAATACTGTAAATTTTTGTTTCATATTAAAAGTATTTTAAAGAAATAATTTGTGAATTAATTAACATATATACTTAATGTAAAGAAAATCTAGATGAAACATACAAAGAAGCAACATAATCAAAATAAACTTAGAAATAAGTTTTTAAAAGCTGGTGTTGAAATGACAGGACCTGAAACTATTTTTTTTTCAAATGACACTAAAATTGGCAAAGGAGTTAGAATTGAACCATATGTAGTAATTGGTTCTAAAGTCAAAATAGGAAATAATGTTGTTATTAAATCTTTTTCGCATCTAGAGTCTTGTAAGTTAGAAAGTAAAGTTGAAATAGGTCCTTATGCAAGAATTAGACCTGATACAATCCTCAAAGAAGGTTCAAAAGTAGGTAATTTTGTAGAGATTAAAAAATCAACTGTTGGAAACAAATCAAAAATTAATCATTTATCTTATGTCGGAGATAGTGATATTGGCAAGATGGTAAATGTTGGTGCTGGAACAATTACTTGTAACTATGACGGTGTAAAAAAAAGCAAGACAGTAATTAAAGATAAAGTATTCATAGGATCAAATTCATCTCTAGTAGCGCCTGTAAAAATTGATAAAGAAAGTATTGTTGGCGCAGGATCTGTAATAACAAAAAATGTTAAAAAAAAATCTTTAGCACTAACTAGATCTTTACAAGTGGAAATTAAAAATTACAAAAGAAAGACAAAATAAATTATGTGTGGAATTATAGGAATATCTAGTAACAAATCTGTTTCTGCAAATATTATAAATTCTTTAAAAAAACTAGAGTATAGAGGCTATGACTCTGCTGGGGTTGCAACTTTATTTGACGGTCAGTTAAATGAAGTTAAATCTGAAGGAAGAGTTGATAATTTAGAACAAAACTTTGATCTAAAATCTTTAAAAGGAAATATAGGAATAGGTCATGTAAGATGGGCTACTCACGGTGTGCCAAATAGTATTAATGCTCACCCACATTCTTCAGACAATGTATCTGTTGTGCATAATGGAATAATAGAGAATTCAACAATTCTTAAAAAACATTTAATTAACAAAGGTCATACGTTTAAATCTCAGACTGATACTGAGGTAATAGTTCATTTAATTACAGAAAATTTAAAAACGATGGAATTTGAAGAGGCAATAACCAAAACCTTAAAACAGCTTCATGGAAGTTTTGCATTAGGTATAATTTTTAAAGATTTTCCAGGTTTAATTGTAGGTGCAAGAAGAGGATCACCACTAGCTGTCGGTTATGGTCCTAATGAAAATTACCTAGGGTCAGACTCTTATGCTTTAAAATCCATGACAAATAAAATTACTTATCTTGATGATGGAGAATTTTGTATTGTTAAAAAAGATCAAGTTCATTTTTATAATCAAGAGGGAAAAAAAATTAACAAAAAAATTTTAGAATTATCAACTAATGAGTCAAATTATGACAAAGGTGACTTTAAACATTTCATGGCTAAAGAAATAGAGGAGCAGCCTGTAACAGTAAAAACTGGAATTAAAGAATATTTAGATAATGTAAATAATGAGATAAACATTTTCAATTTTCCATGGAAAATCAATGAAATTAAATCAGTTACTTTAATTGGTTGTGGTACTGCTTATCATTCTTGTTTAATGGCAAAATATTGGTTTGAAGAATTAACTTCTTTAGATGTTAATATCGATATAGCTTCAGAGTTTAGATATAGAAAAAATAGATTTAAAAAGGATAGTTTATATATTTTTGTTTCCCAATCAGGTGAGACTGCGGATACTTATGCAGCTTTGGATCTTTGTAACAAAAATAATATGAAAACATGTGCAGTTGTTAATGTAATTGAAAGCTCAATAGCAAGAGACTCAAATTTTGTATTACCAATTCACTGTGGACCCGAAATAGGGGTTGCATCTACAAAAGCGTTCTTAGGTCAAATACTTGTTTTATATATTTTAGCTTTAAAAATTGGATCTTTGTCTGGTCAAATAGATAAAAAAAATTATCAGGAAAAAATTAAAGATCTTAAAAACTTACCAAGCTTAATAGAAAAAACTTTATTAATAGATAATGATATTCAAGCAATCTCTTCAACATTCAATGAGGCTAAAGGATCTATGTTCCTTGGAAGAGGTTTCTCTTTCCCCATAGCTTTGGAAGGTGCTTTGAAATTGAAAGAATTATCTTATGTTCATGCGGAGGGTTATCCAGCAGGTGAAATGAAACATGGACCACTTGCTTTAATAGAAGAGGGTATGCCAGTTGTTGTTCTAGCACCAAGAGACAGTTACTATAAAAAAACAATTTCTAATATGCAGGAAGTTATAGCAAGAGGTGCTAAAGTTCTTTTAATTACAAACAAAAGCAAGGATGAAATTGTTTCAGAGAATATTTGGGAGACTATTGAGGTAGAAAATACAAATGACGATTTATTACCATTCCTTTT
Organism: Candidatus Pelagibacter sp. HIMB1542; assembly: GCF_052047835.1. Lineage (NCBI taxonomy): Bacteria > Pseudomonadati > Pseudomonadota > Alphaproteobacteria > Candidatus Pelagibacterales > Candidatus Pelagibacteraceae > Candidatus Pelagibacter > Candidatus Pelagibacter sp. HIMB1542. Next base: position 358,307 of record NZ_JBNAJB010000001.1, read on the forward strand.
AACAATTCCACTTCAAAAGCTTGCTTATTACTCAGCTTTAAAAATGGGCCATGATATAGATAAGCCAAGAAACTTAGCTAAATCCGTCACAGTTGAATAAAGTTTAAACTCTGCTAAAACACCCATAGGTTGAATATGAAAAATTGGAAAAAAAATAGTTGGAGAAAATATCCGGTTAAACACATACCGGAATATCCAGATAAAAAAGAACTGAATAAAGTTTTAGATAAAATTGGAACTTTTCCTCCTTTAGTATTTGCAGGTGAGACTAGACACTTAAAAGATCAATTAGCTGATGTTGTGGACGGAAAAGCATTTTTACTTCAGGGAGGAGATTGCGCAGAGAGTTTTGCTGAATTTAACCCTGATAATTTAAGAGATACATTTAAATTAATTTTGCAAATGTCTTTAGTTTTAACTTATTCAGCTTCTTTACCAGTCGTTAAAGTAGGAAGAATTGCTGGTCAATTTTCAAAACCAAGAAGTTCTCCTGTTGAAAATAAAGATGGTGTGGAGCTTCCAAGTTATTTAGGTGACAATATAAACGGAATGGAATTTACTGAAAAAGCAAGAGTACCTGACCCAAAAAGATTATTTAAAGCTTATTCTCAATCCGCATCAACTCTAAATCTTATAAGAGCATTTTCAAAAGGAGGTTTTGCAGACTTGAACAAAGTTCATTTATGGAATTTAGGCTATATTAAAAAAAGTCCAGAAGCCAAAAAATTTAAAGATCTTGAAGATAAAATTGCAGATGCCATAGCATTTATGCGAGCTTGTGGAATTACATCAGATTTCAATAATAGATTATACACAGTGAATTTTTGGACATCACACGAAGCGTTACTATTACCTTTTGAGGAGGCAATGACTAGAACTGATTCTACTACAGGTGAGAACCATGATACCTCAGCTCATTTCGTTTGGATAGGAGACAGAACAAGACAGCTTGATGGAGGACATGTGGAATTTTGTAGAGGAATTGAAAATCCTATAGGTATAAAATGTGGACCAACACTAAAACCAGATGATTTAATTAATCTTTGTAACCGAATTAATCCAAAAAATGAAAAAGGTAAAATAACTTTAATTTCAAGATTTGGAGCAGATAATGTTTCAAAATTTTTACCAAAATTAATTAGAGCAATTAAAAAAGAGGGATTGAATGTAATTTGGTCTTGTGACCCATGCCATGGTAACACAATTAAAGCTGCAACAGGTTTCAAAACTAGACCATTCAATAGTGTACTAAATGAGGTTAAAAATGTTTTTGCATGTCACCAAAGTGAAGGAAGTTATGCAGGAGGTCTTCACATTGAGTTAACTGGTCAAGATGTAACTGAATGCATTGGTGGAGCACAAAAAATTTCTGAAGAAGATCTTTCTTCAAGATACCATACTCATTGTGATCCAAGATTGAATGCTAATCAAGCTTTAGAATTAGCATTTATGATTTCAGATGAGATTAAAAAGAATAGCTCATATTCTAAAAATGCAGATAGAGCGGCATCTTAAGGCATTGTAAAATCTCAATAATAAAATAATTATAAATTATGAATGTCTCAGAAAAAGCTAAGTTTATATCTAATTGGATTAAAAACTATGTAGACAATATGCCTTCAAAGGCACAGTCTCTTGTTATAGGAATATCTGGAGGTATTGACTCATCTGTTTCTAGCACCTTAAGTGCTATGACGGGTTTGAAAACAATAGTTTTGTCGATGCCAATTAAACAAAAATCACATCAACATGATTTAAGTTTAAAACATCAGGAATGGTTGGTAAAAAATTTTAAAAATGTTGAAGCACATACAATTAATTTAGATGAATTGTTTTTAGCATTTAGCTCAAGTTTATCTAAATTTGAAAACGAGCATGGAATGGCAAATTCTAGGGCAAGATTAAGAATGACTACTCTTTACCAAGTAGCTGCAGCTAATAAAGGAATAGTAGTTGGAACTGGTAACAAAGTAGAAGACTTTGGTGTAGGATTTTACACAAAATACGGAGATGGAGGTGTAGATATTTCTCCCATAGCAGATTGTAATAAAACTCAGGTTTGGGAACTTGGAAAAGAACTTGGTATTTTAAAAGAAATTATTGAAGCTGCACCTACTGATGGATTATGGGATGATGGTAGAACAGATGAGGGTCAGCTTGGGTTAAAATATGAAGAGCTTGAGGAAGCTATGGATAATCCTAAATCTTCCAATAGAGCAAAATACGAAACCATTAGAAAACAAAATTTGCATAAAATGGAGCCTATTCCAGTATGCAAAATTCCAAATTAATCAAATAGATTCACAAATCTATAATTTAAGTATATTTCTAAAATTATGAGTAACGATATTTTTTTAACAAACAATCTTACAAACAAAAAAGAAAAATTTGTTCCAATAGATGAACAAAATATAAGAATGTATGTTTGTGGACCAACAGTTTATGATGATCCTCATATTGGAAATGCAAGACCAATAGTTGTTTTTGATATTCTTTATAAAATTTTTAATAAAAAATATTCAAAAGTTACTTATGTTAGAAATATTACAGATGTAGATGATAAAATTATTAAATCATCAAAAGAAAATAATATTTCAATTTCAGATTTAACAAATAAAGTAACAGAAAGTTTTGGTGAAGATTGTAATTATTTAAATTGTGAAGCACCAACTCATCAACCTAAAGCAACTGAAAATATTGATTTGATGATTAATATGATTTCTGAATTAATCAAAAAAGGTTTTGCTTATGAAAACAATAATCATGTTTATTTTGAGGTCAAAAAATTTAAGGATTATGGTCAACTTTCTAATAAGAAATTAGAAGATTTAATTGCAGGATCTAGAATTGAAGTCAGTGAAAATAAAAAAAATTCAGAAGATTTTGTTTTATGGAAACCATCAGTAGATGATGAACCTTCTTGGGATTCTCCATGGGGAAAAGGAAGACCTGGCTGGCACTTAGAATGTTCAGCAATGTCAAAAAAATTTTTAGGAGATGAGTTTGATGTCCATGGTGGAGGTATTGATTTAATATTTCCCCATCATGAAAATGAAATAGCACAATCAAGATGTGCTAATGATACAAAGGTATTTGCTAATTTTTGGTTGCACAATGCATTTATCACTATGTCCAATGAAAAGATGGCAAAATCTCAAGGTAACATTTTAAAAATAAAAGATTTTAGAAAAAAGATAAGTGGTCAAGTTTTAAGATTAGCTTTAATGAGCGCACATTATAAACAACCATTGGATTGGAATGATAAACTTTTAGAAGATAGTCAAAATACTATTAACAAATGGTACAATGTTTATGTAGATAGTAAAAATAATGCAGATATCTCGGATGAAATTCTTCAACCTCTGTATGATGATTTAAACACACCAGGTTACATAGCAAATTTACACAAATTATATGAAAAAGCACTAAAAGGTAATGACAATGATAAAGCTTTATTTGTTTCTGCTTGTCAGTTCGTAGGACTTTTAAACCAAAATAAAGTTGAGTGGTTAAGCTTCAAAATGAGCAAAGCTTCTATTTCAGAAAAAGAAATTTTGCAGAAAATTGATGAAAGAAACAAAGCTAGAGAGAACAAAAATTACGAGGAAGCTGACAAAATTAGAAATGAGCTTTTAGACAAAGGTGTTTTAATAGAAGATAAAGATGGTAAAACGACTTGGAAATTTAAATGAGTAAAGAACAACTTTATATTTTTGATACAACATTACGTGATGGTGCACAGACGCAAGGAGTTGATTTTTCCATTGATGATAAGAAGAAAATTTCATCAGCATTAGATATGTTGGGAGTTGATTATGTAGAAGGAGGTTGGCCAGGCGCTAATCCAACAGATACAGAATTTTTTAATAAAGATCATAATTTTAAATCAGCTAAATTAACCGCATTTGGCATGACAAAAAAATCAGAACATAGTGCTGAAAATGATCCAATGTTATCATCATTAATTAATTCAAAAAGCTCAGCAGTTTGTTTATTTGGAAAATCATGGGATTTCCAAGTTAAAGTTGCCTTAGGAATTACTAATGAACAAAATTTAAACAACATAAGCGAAAGTACCAAGCATATTGTTAAATCAGGTAAAGAATTTATGTTTGATGCAGAGCATTTCTTTGATGGTTATAAATCTAATCCAGAGTATGCATTGTCATGTTTGAAAGCTGCTTATGATAATGGAGCTAGATGGATTGTATTGTGTGATACTAACGGCGGAACACTTCCACATGAAATTTCTAAAATTGTAACTGAAGTAAGCAAACATATTCCAGGAAATAACTTAGGAATACACGCTCATAATGATACTGAAAATGCAGTAGCAAATAGTCTTGCTGCAGTTCAAGCAGGAGCAAGACAAGTTCAAGGAACTATAAATGGATTAGGAGAAAGATGTGGTAATGCAAATTTAATGTCTTTAATACCTTCATTTTTTTTAAAGAAAGATTTTTCAGAAAAATTTGAACTTAGTATTAAAAGAGAAAATTTAAAAAATTTAACTCAATGCTCAAGATTGCTAGATGAAATACTAAATAGAAAACCTAATAAACATTTGCCTTATGTTGGTGCCTCAGCTTTTTCACATAAAGGTGGTATGCATGTATCTGCAGTTCAAAAAGATCCAAAAACTTATGAGCACATCAATCCTGAAGAGGTTGGAAATTCTAGAAATATCGTAGTTTCGGATCAATCAGGACAATCAAATATAATGTCTAGATTAAATTCAATTGGGATTAATGTTCAGAAAAGTGATCCAAAAATAAAAAAACTTTTAGATGAAGTAAAAGATAGAGAGTTCATTGGTTATAGTTACGATGGTGCTGACGCGTCTTTTGAATTATTAGCTAGAAGACTAATGGGTGAAATACCAAGATATATTTCAATCAATGAATATGATGTTTCTGTAAAGAAAGATAAAACTGGAGAGATTATATCATATGCTAAAGCTCAATTAGAAGTGGACGGAGACAAAATTTTATGTGAAGGGCAAGGAAATGGACCTGTTAATGCTTTAGATAATGCAATTAGAAAGAATGTAAATAAGCTTGCCAAATATTCTGAATATCTGAAAGACTTAAGACTTGTCGATTATAAAGTTAGAATTTTAAATACAGGTACAGAAGCAGTTACAAGAGTTAGTATTGAAAGCACAGATGCAAAAGGAGTGAACTGGTTCACAATTGGAGTATCACCTAATATAATTGATGCTTCATTCAAGGCTTTAGTGGATAGTTTAGATTATAAATTATTTAAGGATAAAGCGCCTGGAAGTTTATAAAAATGAAAATTAAAAAATTTTCAGAAAAACCAACAGATATCGATAGTAGAATAGGGGCAAAGCCTATCGTTTGTTATCCAAATACCACTATTGAAGATAAAAATTTAAGTATTTTACATTCTGCAAGAGAGCATTTGGTTAAAAAAGATGAAGTAATCATACCTCCAAGAGACGCGAAAACATTTGAGGTTAAATTTGGGGAGTTTTTCAGAATTGAAAGTGTAGATGGTCCACAAGTTGGAGATCTAAATTTATTTAATTTAAATAATCTAGAGGAAAAATTTTATTCAGGAAAAACAAGAGCTTTATATGGGACACATCTATCCGTTGGAGACAAAATGTTTAGCAGCCTTCCATACCTCAGGTCTTTAGCGACAATAACTTGGGACACTTTGGATTGGTATGATTATGATAAAGACGGTGGTTCTGTTCATGATGTAATTGGAACCAGATGTGACCCTTATACCTCAAAGCTTTTGAGTGACAATGATTACCATTATTGTTGCCATTCAAATTTAACTAGAGCATTAGTTAAAGACAAAAATGTTGAGTTGGATTATGCAGAAAAAATAGTTCATGATGTTTTAAATGTATTTATGCTAACTGGTTTTACTAATGATACCAAACAATACTTCATGAAAGCTAGTCCTGTTAGACCAGGGGATTATCTAGAGTTTTTTGCTGAAACAGATTTGTTGGGCGCTCTTTCAGCTTGTCCCGGAGGAGATTGTGGATCTGAACACTCTTCTGATGTTGCAAAATGTTATCCATTAAAAGTTTCTATTTGGTCTGTAAATCCCAAGTATTTAACAGACATCAAACCATCTGTTGTCTCTAGTTACAACAGAAATCATGGCATTGATTAATGTCAGTTAATAATATTTCTTTCATTTTACATAAGCCTCAGCTTTCAGAAAATATTGGAGCTTGTGCAAGAGGAATGAAAAATTTCAATTTTCAGAAATTAGTTGTTGTTGATCCTAAACCAATATTTCCTAATGATAAAATTTTAGCAACTTCTGTTGGTGCTAAGAATATTATTAATAAAGCAAAGAGTTATGAAAATTTAGAAAGGTCTTTAAAGAATATTGATATTGTTATTGCAACATCCGCGAGATTTAGAAACAAAAATATAAAGCACATTCAATTAGAAGATTTAAAAAAAATTAATTATAAAAAAAAGATAGCTTTCCTATTTGGATCAGAAGCATCAGGTTTATCTAATAATGAGGTTAGTTATGCCAATTATACCCTCCAAATTCCAACAAATCCTGATTTTAAGTCATTAAACCTTTCTCATAGTCTCATAATTATTGCTCAATATGTATCAAGTATTCTTAATTCAAAAGTGTCCTCTTTTAATAAATCAAATAAAGTAAAACCAGCCTCAAAAAAAGAGATTGTGGCTATGGCTAATTTATGTGTTAAGAATCTGGAAGAGATTAATTTTTTCAAATCAAAAGAGAAGAAGCCAATAATGCTCGAAAACTTAAGAAATATCTTTTATCGAATGGAATTATCATCAAAAGAATCGCGTATTTTATCTGGTGTATTTGCCAGTTTAGGTAAAAAACGTTGATTGACAAAAGTAAGAGTAAGTTTATAAAGCCCACTATTAAATGACAAAAAGATTAAACTCTAAACATAAAGTAGACAGACGATTAAAGGTTAACCTGTGGGGAAGACCAAAAAGTCCTTTTAATACTAGAGCTTATGGACCTGGTCAACATGGTCAAACAAAAACATCTAAGCCTTCAGATTATGGAATTCAGTTACAAGCTAAACAAAAACTAAAAGCTTACTACGGAAATATAAATGAAAAACAATTCAGAAATATATACAAGAAAGCAGTTATGCTTAAGGGTGATACGGGTGAAAATTTAATTGGTCTATTAGAGAGAAGACTAGACGCTATTATTTATAGAGCAAAATTTGCAACAACTATTTTTTCAGCTAGACAATTAATCAATCACGGTCATGTTAGAGTAAATGGCAAGAAAGTTAATATTGGAAGCTATTCAGTAAAAGAAGAGGATACAATTGAAATTAGAGACAAATCCAAACAATTAGCAATCATTGATATTGCTCTTGCAAATAAAGAAAGAGAAACACCAGAATACATCCAAATGGATGAGAAAAATAAAAAATTAAAATTTGTAAGAATTCCTAAATTTGAAGAAGTTCCTTACCCTGTAATAATGGAACCTAATCTTGTAATTGAATATTACTCTAGATAATTTCTAAATTTAATTTTTAAAATTTATACCTTTATCCTCAAGAACTTTTTTAAGTTCTCCGTTTTCGTACATTTCTTTTACGATATCACAACCACCAATAAATTCTTTTTTAATATACAATTGAGGAATTGTTGGCCAATCACTGTAAACTTTAATACCTTCTCTGATGTTTTGATCTTCTAAAACATTTACTCCTTTAAAATTTACTTCAAGAATTTTTAACATGTTTGAAACAGCCATTGAAAAACCACACTGCGGAGCATCTGGAGTTCCTTTCATAAATAAACAAATATCATTGTTGTCTATATGATTTTGAATTATATTTTTTGTATTATCGTCCATTATTGCTCCTTTGTTTTAATTGCTAGGGCATGTAATTCATTTCCCATACGTCCCTTTAGAGAATTATATACCATTTTATGTTGTTCAATTTTACTTTTTCCTGAAAACTGAGAAGAAGTCACAGTCGCTGAATAATGATTTCCATCACCAGCTAAATCTTGAATCTCTACAACAGCATCAGGCATTGCTTCTTTAATTAAACTCTCAATTTCTTTTAAATCCATTGCCATTAGTTACTCATATAATCTGTAAGCCACTTTGTATTTGAACTTGTTAATTCGTCAATTGTAACTTTTGTCTTATCATCAAAATATAGTTCATTTTCACTGATTGTACCAAGTTCGTCAAAATGAACAGCATTTTTATTCAATATATCTGTGACTTTTTTAAAATCTTTTTTACTAACCTCAATAATGTATCGCCCCTGATCTTCACCAAAAAAATATTCCAATTCATTGATTAAATATTTTGGTTTATTTAAATTTATTCCTTTTTTACCTTTGATGCACATTTTGGCTACTGCTGTAATAATTCCACCTAAAGAAACATCATGAGCACTTTTGATTAGATTACTTTCGATAAGTTTCAATAAAGTTTCTCCATTATTTTTCTCATTAAATAAATTTATTTCAGGAGGAGGACCATTTTTTTCATCTAATATATTCCTTGCAAATAAAGTTTGATCTAAATGTCCCTCTGTTTTTCCAATAACTATAACCATACTATCAATCTCTTTAAAATCCATAGTGATCATTTTATTATAATCCTTTATCAAGCCCACACCTCCAATAGCAGGAGTTGGCTTTATACCTTCATCTTTAGTTTGATTGTAAAAAGAAACATTTCCTGAAACTACTGGGAATTTTAAATATTCGCTTGCTTCACCAATTCCTTGAACACATTCAACAAACTCACCCATATTCTCTTCATTTTCAGGGCTTCCAAAATTTAAACAATTAGTAATAGCTATAGGTTTTGCACCAACAGCAATTAAATTTCTAAAACTTTCACAAACAACTTGTTTTCCACCGGTAAGAGGGTGAGCCCAACAATATACAGCAGAACTGTCGACTGAAGCAGCTACGGCTTTATTTGTTCCATGCACTCTCACAACTCCAGCATCTCCACCTGGTTTTTGAATAGTATCCCCCATAACCGTATGATCATACTGCTGCCAAATCCAATCTTTGCTACAAATATTTGGGTTTGCTAAAACTTTTTTCAGAACATCTATAATTTTGAAATTTTTTAAATCTTCTTTTTTAATTTTATTTTTTTTAGGTAGCTTTGCTTTTTTCCATTTACGATTGTACATAGGTGAATTTTCGACCAATGTATTGACTGGGATGTCTGCTACTTTTTCATTGTCAAAGTAAAGTTGTATTTTTTTTGAATTAGTAGTTTTGCCAATTACTGCAAAATCTAAATTCCATTTATCAAATATTTTTTTTGCTTGTTTTTCTTTTCCATTTTCTAAAACAATCAACATTCTTTCTTGGCTTTCAGAGAGCATAATTTCATAAGGTGTCATCTTAGTTTCTCTGCAAGGAACTTTGTTTAGATTTATTTCAATACCAAGATTTCCTTTTGATGCCATTTCTATACTTGATGATGTTAATCCAGCAGCTCCCATATCTTGTATAGCTATAATTGAGTCTCCAGCCATTAATTCTAAACAAGCTTCCAGTAAAAGTTTTTCAGTAAATGGATCTCCAACTTGAACAGTAGGTTTCTTTTCCTCTATTTTGTCATCAAAACTTGCTGAAGCCATGCTAGCTCCATGAATTCCGTCTCTACCTGTTTTTGAACCAACATAAATAACTGGCTTGTTTAAACCAGCTGCTTTTGAGTAAAAAATCTTGTCTTTTTTAACCAAACCCAAGGTCATTGCATTAACCAAGATATTTCCATTATATGAACTATCAAAACTTGTTTGTCCCGCAACAGTTGGAACACCCATACAATTTCCATATCCTCCAATTCCATGAACTACACCTCTTAGCAGATTTTTTGTTTTTCTGTGTTGAGGGGAACCAAAATGAATTGAGTTTAAATTTGCAATAGGTCTAGCACCCATTGTAAATACATCTCTCATAATCCCACCAACGCCAGTTGCTGCACCTTGATAGGGCTCAATAAAAGATGGGTGGTTATGGCTTTCAATTTTAAAAACAATGGCATCATTATCTTCAATATCAATAACACCAGCGTTTTCTCCAGGACCTTGAATAACTTTTTTTCCTTTTGTTGGAAGTTTTTTTAAATGAAGTCTTGAAGATTTATATGAGCAATGTTCATTCCACATTGCAGAAAAAATACCAAGTTCAGTAATATTTGGTGTTCTTTTTAATAATTCACAAATTTTAGCATATTCATCTTTTTTTAAACCATGATCAATAGCTACTTGTTCGTTTACTATCATTTTAAATTATTAATTAAATTATTAAAAAAAATTGAACCATCTTCTCCTGATAAACAATTATCAATCATTCTTTCAGGATGAGGCATCATACCTAAAACATTTTTTTCTTTATTAAAAATACCAGCAATATTTTTAATTGAACCGTTTGGATTGAATTGTTCTTCTATTTTTCCATTTTCATCGCAATAATTTATTGCAACTTGTTCATTATCTTCAATTTCTTTTAATTGATCTTTGGTACAAAAATAATTTCCTTCATTGTGAGCAATATGAAATTCCAAAACATCATTTTTAATATTATTAAAATAATTATTTGTTTTATTATTAATTTTTACGAATACATTTTTGCAAATAAATTCTAAATATTTATTTCTTAATAACACACCGGGAACCAGTCCAGTTTCAACTAATATTTGAAATCCATTACAAATTCCCATTACCATACCACCAGAGTTGGCGAAATTAATGACTGACTTCATAATTTTAGACTTAGATGCCATGCTCCCACACCTTAAATAGTCACCATATGAAAATCCTCCTGGTAATACAATTAAATCACTTTTTGGAAGTTCAGCATCATCATGCCAAACCATTTTATTCTTAAATCCAAATTTTTTTAGAGCAACATCCATATCTCTATCACAATTGGATCCAGGAAAAGTAATGACAGATGATTTCATTAATTACTTTAGATCGATAATTTTATAGTTTTCAATTACAAGATTGGCTAAAAGTTTTTTACACATTTCTTCAACTTTATCTTTAGCTTTTTTTGGATCATTTTCTTTTGTATCAATTTCAAAATATTTACCTTGTCTAACTTCATTAACATCATCAAAGCCCATACCATCTAAAGTTTGATGAATAACTTTACCTTGAGGATCTAGCACATCTTTTTTTAGAGTGATTACTACTGAGATTTTCATTTTTTCTTTCTCTTAACAGATGATAGTTTTGTTACATTCACGGCACTTACATTGGATTGTTCATGCAAAATGCCTAATCTTTTAGCAACTTCTGTGTAGGCTGGGATTAAATCACCTAAATCTTTTCTAAATCTGTCTTTATCAAGTTTTTTATCAGTAATACTGTCCCAAAGTCTGCATGTATCTGGGCTAATCTCATCTGCCAGTATTACTTCTTGCTTCCCATTAGACTTTAATCTTCCAAATTCTAGTTTGAAATCAATCAATTTAATTCCAACTCCTCTAAACATACCAATCATAAAGTCGTTAATTCTCAAAATCATTTTTTTAACTTTATCAATTTCATTTTTAGTAGCCCAATCAAAGGCTATTATATGCTCTTCAGCAATGAGAGGATCACCTAATCTGTCATCTTTTAAGCAGTATTCAATTAATGGTTCTTTTAAAACAGTTCCATCCTCAATACCTAGTCTTTTAGTAATAGATCCTGTTGCAACATTTCTAACAATAAATTCAATTGGAATTATCTCAACTAGTTTTATTATTTGTTCACGCATATTTAATCTTTTTACTAAATGATTTTTAATTCCTATTTGGGATAAGTTTGAAAGAATATGTTCAGATATTCTATTATTTAAAACACCTTTTCCTTCAATTGTAGTTTTTTTTTGATTATTGAATGCCGTCGCATCGTCTTTAAAATATTGAATAACTAAGTTTTTATCATTTGTTGCATAAATGATCTTTGCTTTACCTTCGTATAGTTTTTTTCCTTTTTTCATTATTTAAAAACTCTTCTAAAGATCAAATGCACATTTTTAAAGTGTTTTGCGTAACTAAATATTGATTTAAGCCTTTTTGTTGTAATTTTACTCATAATAAACTTATCGTTAGATATCACATCAAATAAGTTTAGGTTTTCAGCAAAACATTTTTTTGCATACGATTGAACCATTCTGTAAGATTTTTCTCTACTTAAACCAGATTTAGTTAATTCTAGCATAACTTCTTGAGAAAAAATTAGCCCTTTTGTTATATTCAAGTTTTCTAACATTTTTTTAGGATAAACAATCATGTTGTCTAAAATATTTGTTAATCTAACCAATGCAAAGTCTGTTGTAATATTTGCATCAGGACCAATGTTTCTCTCAACACTTGAGTGTGAAATGTCTCTTTCATGCCATAGCGCTATATTTTCTAGAGCTGGTATCACAGCGCTTCTAACCATCCTTGCTAAACCAGTTAAGTTTTCACTTAAAATTGGATTTTTTTTGTGAGGCATTGCAGATGATCCTTTTTGATTTTTCGAAAAATACTCTTGTAATTCATAAACTTCTGTTCTTTGTAAATGCCTTATCTCAATTGCCACTCTCTCAATTGAACCTGCAATAATACCTAAAACTGAAAAATAAAATGCATGTCGATCTCTTGGAATTACTTGTGTTGAAATTGGCTCAACTTTTAAACCTAATTTTTTTGCAACATGTTTTTCTACATTTGGACTTATATTTGCAAAAGTCCCAACCGCTCCTGATATTGCGCACGTTGATACTTCATCTATTGCATCTTTAAGTCTTTTTCTGTTTCTCTTAAATTCCTCATAAAAAGAAGCTAATTTTAATCCAAAAGTAACTGGTTCAGCATGAATTCCATGACTTCTTCCCATACATGGAGTCATTTTGTATTTATTTGCCTGCTTTTTAAGTACTTTTAAAATTTGATCGATATCTTTAAGAATTATTTTTCCAGATTGAACTAATTGAATATTATAACTGGTATCAAGAACATCTGATGAGGTCATCCCTTGATGCAAATATCTTGCTTTAATTCCTGCTTTTTCTGTAACAGAGGTAAGAAAAGCTATAACATCATGTTTAACTTCAGATTCAATTCTATGTATCCTATTTACATTGATGACTGCTTTTTTTCTAACAATTGAAGCTACTCCTCTTGGTATTTTACCAAGTTTTTCCATAGCCTCAGCAGCAGCAACTTCTACATTTAGCCAAATTTTATATTTATTTTCCTCTGACCAAATATCAGTTAATTCTTTTCGAGAGTATCTTTTAATCATTAATTATAAGTATGGAGGCTTTGAATAACCTTTAGCAGATTCTGTAAAGATTTCATAACCATTTTCAGTAATTCCTAACGTATGTTCAAATTGAGCTGATAAAGATTTATCTTTTGTGACAGCAGTCCAACCATCATTTAACATTTTAACATCATATTTACCTGAATTTATCATAGGCTCGATTGTAAAAGTCATTCCAGGTTTTAACTCTGGTCCTGAGTTTTTACTTCCATAATGCAAAATGTTTGGTGGTTCATGAAATGTTGTACTTATACCGTGACCACAAAAATCTCTAACAACAGAGTATCCTTTTTCTTCAACAAATGATTGAATTTCATAACCAATATCACCTAATTTAATTCCTGGTTTTAAAATTCGAATTGCTCTCATCATAGATTCGTAAGTAGCGTCTATAAGATTATTCAATTTAATTGGTGTCTTACCAATACAAAACATTCTACTGGTATCACCATAATGTTCATCTACAATTGCTGTAACATCAACATTAACCGCATCACCATCTCTTAAAATTCTATCGGAAGGAATTCCATGACACACAACATGATTTAAAGAAGTACATAAAGATTTTGTAAAACCTCTATAGTAGAGTGGAGCAGAGTGACCTCCATTATCTCTTATAAACTCATATCCTAATTTATCTATATAGTCTGTAGAGACACCTTCCTTAATGTTATCAGTTAACATATCAAGTGTCCTTGCTGCTAAATCACCAGCAACTCTCATTTTTTCAAATTTTTCTTTATAATCACTCATCTAAAATTTTAAGTTTTTTATCTATAATAATTTTTTTTGAACTTATATCACATCTATAAGCTAGAAAATTTACACCAGCTTTTTTAGCTTTTTTATAATTTTCATAATATTCTTCATCGATATCTTTAGCTATTTTAAAATATTTCATATTTTGAATTTGAACTAAAAATATTAGATAACCTTTATAGCCTTTATTTATGGCATCAATAAGAGTTAATAAATGCTTAGATCCTCTTGAAGTAATGGCATCTGGAAATTCAGCAGTTTCTTTATCTCTAAATAACGTAACGTTCTTGACCTCTACAAAGCTTTTTTTATTTTTTTTTTCTAGTAAAAAATCAAATCTAGTTTCCTTATTAAAGAATACCTCTGGTTTTATTTTATAGTTATTTTTTAATTCTTTGATCAAATTATTTTTGATAGCATGATTTACTATCTTGTTGGCCATATGAGTATTGACACCAACTAAATTTTTTCTTGATTTAATTATTTCAAGTCCAAACTTTAGTTTTCTCTTAGGATCATTATTTGGTAGCAAATAAACTTCATTACCTTCATCTAATAAGCCTTTCATAGAACCTGTGTTAGGACAATGAGCTGTGATAATTTCTTTACCAAGTTTTACGTCGGTAAAAAACCTTTTGTAACGTTTGATTAGTTTGCCTTTTATTAAAGACTTGTTAAATTCCATTGCTAAATTATATATTTCATATGGATAAAAAAGCAAAATTTAAAGCTTCAATTTTAATTATTGGTAATGAAATTTTATCTGGAAGAACACAAGATACCAATACTTCAACATTAGCAACTTGGTTAAATTCTATAGGGGTAAAAGTTGAGGAAGTTAGAGTAATTCCTGATGTAGAAAACACTATAGTTGAAACACTAAATTTACTTAGATCAAAATATGATTATGTTTTCACAACTGGTGGTATAGGTCCTACTCACGATGATATAACAGCTCAATCGGTTTCAAAAGCATTTGGAATAAAATATGAAGTTCACAAAGAAGCTTTCAAAATTCTAGAAGAATATTATCAACCGGGAGAATTTAACAAGGGAAGACAGAAAATGGCATGGATGCCTGAAAATGCAAATCTCATTTTAAATCCAACAAGTGGTGCTCCAGGATTTAATATTGAGAATGTTTACTCACTACCAGGAGTTCCTTCTATATTAAAATCTATGTTAGGTGGATTAACAAATAATATAGTTGGTGGTGAACCAATCAAAAGCTTAACTATAAGTTTAAGAACAGTTGAAAGTGAAATAGCAAGTTCACTAACAAAAGTACAAAATAATAATTTGGATGTAGAGATTGGCAGTTATCCATTTTTTCATGCTGGTAAGCTTGGTGTATCGATAGTTATTAGATCAGAAGATCAAAATAAAATTGATGATTGTAATTCGCAGATTTTAAAATTTGTAAATGAAAAAAAAATTGAGGTAGTTGAGCGCTAATGTTGTATTTTGCTTACGGTAGCAATCTTCATCATTTTCAAATGAAACGAAGATGTAAAGACAGTGTTTTTTTAAAAAAAATAAACTTAAAAGATTTTAAATTAACATTTAGAAGTAAATACAGAGCAGCAGATATAGAGCCAAAAAAAAATTCGATCGTACCAGGTGGATTATTTGAAATATCAAAAAGTGATGAGAAAAAGTTGGATGTTTATGAGGATTTTCCAATTTTATATAAAAAATACTATTTCTATTATTATGGAAAAAAAGTCATGACTTATACAATGGTCAAGAAATCTCCTTTTAAATTTCCTACAGAAAGATATCTAAACATAGTTAAAAGAGGATATAAAGATTGCAAGTTAGATAAAAAATTTCTCACAAAAGCTTTACAATTTTAATTGAAATGTTTTTACACACAAAATTAGAGGATCGAAAACATCCAATAAGTGTAGCTTTTATTGGATGTGGGAAATTTGTAAGTATGTTTTTATCTCAATATTCTAACTTAAATAAAATTAAAATTGATAGCATAGTTGACCTCAATATTGATCAAGCAAAAAAAAATTGTTTAAAAAGCGGAGTAAGTGAAGAAGAGGTATCTAAAATTAATTTTACAACCTCTCTTGATCAAATTATTGATAGAAATATTGAAATCTTTATTGAAGCAACAGGAAACCCTATTGTAGGTACTGTCCATGCAACAAAGATTTTAAAAGAAAAGAAACATTTGATTTTAGTTAATGTAGAAGCAGATATCACATGTGGAAAATATTTATCAGATTTAGCTAAAGAAAATGGAGTTATTTGTTCAATGGCATATGGTGACCAACCTTCGTTAATTCTAGAACAAATTGAATGGGCTAGACTTAATGGTTTTGAAGTTATTTGTGCTGGAAAAGGAACAAAATACCATCCAAGTTTTGAATATTCCACGCCCGATACAGTTTGGGGTCATTATGGTTTAACTAAAGAAAGAGCAGAGAGTGAGTCAGGAATGAATCCTAAAATGTTCAATAGTTTTTTATGTGGTGATAAATCTGCAATTGAAATGTGCGCAGTAAGCAATGCTGCAAATCTTAAATGTCCTTCCAACGGATTAACTTTTCCTCCAGTTGGGGTTTATGATATAGCAAAAAAATTAATACCAAAAAAAGATGGTGGATTAATTGATTTTGAAGGTCAAGTTGAAGTTATATCAAGTATTGATCTAAATAAAAAAGATATTCCTAATGACTTGAGGTGGGGCGTATACATTGTAATTAAAGCTCAAAATGAATATGTAAAAAATTGTTTTAAAGATTATGGAATGGTCACAGATTCCTCTGGAAACTACTCGGCAATATGGAGACCTTATCATTATATTGGTTTAGAACTTGCTCAGTCGATATATTCTATAGCGCTTGATAATAGAGCAACAGGTTATACAAAAAAATATAATGCAGATGTTGCAAGTGTTGCAAAAAAAGATTTAAAAGTTGGTGAAAAGCTCGATGGGGAAGGAGGGTTTTGTGCAAGAGGTAAATTAATTACATCTCAAAATTCAAAAAATGAAATGATTTTACCACTTGGTTTAACAGATAATGCAATATTGAAAAAAAATATCAACAAAGATGAAATAATAAAAATTGGTGATGTTGAGCTTAATTTGCCAAAAGAGGTAATAGAAGCTAGAGATTACCAATACAATTTAATATAGTTGAGTTATAAATAATTGTGGATATAACAGTGAAATTCATTAATGCCCTCGTGGTGAAATTGGTAGACACAAAGGACTTAAAAGCCAAGGGATTCACAGACGAGTCAGTCCATAGTAGTCCAAGGTAGTCTAAAACATCCTATAAAATCACATAACTTTAATTTAGCTTTCAATAAATATTAAAGAATAAGGCTTAATTAATTTGTGTATACTTGTACAAAACTTGTACATGGAGAGATAAAAAATTATAACTAGCAATGAAATTTATTATTAAGTTTTTAATATTTATTCTTTTCATATCACCATCTTTTGCAGAAGATACATTTCCTGAAAATAATCCTAATCACACAATACAAATTTGTAAAGATGCTTCTACTAAAAGAGGTGTTTTGGATGAAAAAAAATTTGGATGGTGTATTGATGACAAAAATAAAGGTTATGAATTAGCTGAAGTAATTTATAATGAATTTAAATCTGAACCTTATTTTAATGAAGTGATTACTTATGTTTTAAGCGAAACCACAAAAAGAGGCAATATAGACTATCAGCACTTTTATTATGAATTAGAAAAACAAAAAGAAGCAATTTTAGATTTAAAATATTTGATTAAGGAAAAAAAAGTTAATGAAAGCCAGGTTAATAAGTGCTCTAAAGAGGAGTTTCCTAATATTTGGGCAATTGTTTATTGCTTAGAGGGTTAAATGAATTTAACAAATAACTTAAAATTTACTTTTTATTATTTAATTTTATTTATATTTACGACTTCTGTTTATGCTGAAAATACTCAAAAAATTTTTTTAGACTCACTTTTTAAAACTAAATCAAAAAAAGAAATATCTGACATATCAAAAAATATTAAATTTTATGATAACCTTATTCAATTATTCCCCTCTAATATCGATGCTTTAGAAGAAAAAAAATTAAATGAACTCAATGGACTTATGATTTCTATAAATGAGGTGCAAATTTTTGCTATGGACGATAGTCAATATGTAAACACAAACATAATTAGAATTGCTAGCGATACAAGCGTAAAAATGTGGCAATTAACTTGTAAACTTCACGGAGAACAAGCGACAAATTTCTTAAAATTAGCTAAAGGAAAATCTGTAGTTGTTATTAAATTGACTGGTAAAGTTTTAAAGTATCGTAGATCATCGGGAATGTTGTTAGATAACTGTAAGTTTGAATAAAAATAGGATATTATAGGATAACTTGTACAAGACTTGTACATGAGAAGATAAAATAAAAAAATTTTACTTATTATCCTTGTTCAATTATAAATATTAGCATAAACACTCATGAAATTCATTAATGCCCTCGTGGTGAAATTGGTAGACACAAAGGACTTAAAATCCTTGCCGCTTGCGGAGTGCCAGTTCGAGTCTGGCCGAGGGCACCATTAAATGAATAAACTACAAATTATTTCTGATAAAAATAATAAATCCTTAAATATAAAAAATATTTTATTAAAAAAAATTAGTTCTAATAATTTTCAAAATAAAAATTTAACTATTGTTATTGGAGGTGATGGTTTTATGCTCCAAACTCTTAAAAGAAACAAAAATTCTAATAAATTTTTCTATGGAATTAACTCTGGAAACTACGGTTTTCTAATGAATAAATTTTCCTCAAAAGATATAATAAAAAACCTTTCCAAAGCAAATATGGTTTCAATTTCTCCTTTAGAGATGATTGTAAGAAATAAAAATAATCAAATCAAAAAATCTATTGCTATTAATGAAGTTTCGGTTTTAAGACAGAGCAGACAAGCAGCTTCGTTATCAATTAAACAAGGTTCTAGGCAAATTATAAAAAAATTAGTTTCTGATGGAGTTTTGGTGTCTACACCTGCTGGAAGCACTGCTTACAATTTATCTGTTCAT
Source organism: Candidatus Pelagibacter sp. HIMB1542 (assembly GCF_052047835.1). Taxonomy (NCBI): domain Bacteria; kingdom Pseudomonadati; phylum Pseudomonadota; class Alphaproteobacteria; order Candidatus Pelagibacterales; family Candidatus Pelagibacteraceae; genus Candidatus Pelagibacter; species Candidatus Pelagibacter sp. HIMB1542. Next base: position 377,418 of record NZ_JBNAJB010000001.1, read on the forward strand.
GGACCTATATTAAGTCTTCATTCAAAAAAATTATCCATATCTCCAATTAGCGCATTTAGACCAAGAAGGTGGAAGGGTAAAATAGTTAATGATAAATCTAAAATTGTTATCACAAATCTCAATCCATCTAAGAGACCCATTAGTGCAGTTGCAGATAATTTGGAAGTAAGAAATGCAAAATCTATTACTGTTAAAATAAATAATAAAATTAAGTTTAATCTTCTCTATGATAAAAATAGAAGTCTACAAAAAAAAATTAAAATTGAACAAATAAGAAAAGAAACAAGTTAGATTTAATGAATAAATTTAATCCAATTATAATAGTTGCTTTAGTTATATTTGTAGGATTTTTTGCATTTAAATTAATGTCATTCTTCGGTTGCTATGTTCGTATCGAGAATTTTGATAAGTGTTTGAAGTTAACTGCTTGGTAAAGAAAAAAGTGGTGCCCCCGCACGGATTCGAACCGCGGACCTATTGATTACAAATCAATTGCTCTACCAACTGAGCTACAAGGGCATGCGCAATAATTATTAATTATTTGATAAATAATCAACTCTTTTTTTTTAAATAACTTAAATGATGAAACACTATTGCTGCACTATTTGATATATTCAAACTTTCTATTTCTTCATTGATGTCAATTTTGACAAAAAAGTCTGCATATTTTCCAGTGTGTTGCCTCATTCCAAATCCTTCTGATCCAAAAAGTAAAATATTATTTCCCTCCCATTTGACATCAGTAAAATCTTTTTGGCCCTTTGAATCAAAACCATAAACCCAAAAATTTTTTTCTCTTAAATTTTTTAAAGTAGAATTAATATTTGAAACTTCAAAAATATTTACATGCTCCATACATCCACTCGCTGATTTATACATTAGTTTACTATCCTTTGGAAAATGTCTCTCTTTAATAATTACACCATCAATTTTAAAAGATGCTGCACTTCTAATGAGTGAACCTATATTTCTTGGATCAGTAACTTCATCCAAACATACAAAGGTTAAATTATTTTTTTCTTTAATAAATTCCTTTAATTCTGGTTGATCTAAATGTTCAATCTCAGCAACATATCCATTATGCATTAATTGTTCTTTTGATGAGTATTTGTCTAACTCTTTTTTTGATTTAAAATAGACTTTTACCTCTTCAAGAAGATTTGTATTTGGATTTTTTCTATGAATATTTTTTTTAGCATCCTCTGTTAAAAACACTCTTAAAACTTTCCTATTTGGATTACGCAATGCTTCCATTACCGCATGTTGACCAACAATAAAAAAAGATGATTTATTCATAAAATTATGATGTGTTTTACACGTTTTTTAATAGTTTTTCTTAATAAATCACGTGTTGCATTTGGATAAATAAAATATATAAAACGCATGTTATTTGAAGCTATATTGAACAAGGGGACACTTCCCCAAAGGAGGGGTTCCAGAGCGGTCAAATGGGGCGGGCTGTAAACCCGTTGACTTCGGTCTTCGAAAGTTCGAATCTTTCCCCCTCCACCATTTAATATAATTTTAAATAACAATGGAGTGTTACTCTTGGGGTTGTGCGGGTGTAGTTCAATGGTAGAACGCTAGCCTTCCAAGCTGGATGTAAGGGTTCGATTCCCTTTACCCGCTCCAAGAAATTAAAGTAAGAAACAAAAAAAAAAAACTGAGGTTAAAAAGAAATGTCAAAAGAAAAATTCGTACGAAGTAAACCCCACTGTAACATTGGGACTATTGGTCATGTCGACCATGGTAAAACAACTCTTACTGCAGCTATAACAAATGTATTAGCTGAAGCTGGTGGTGGAACAGCTGTAGCATACGATCAAATCGATAAAGCTCCAGAGGAAAAAGAAAGAGGAATTACAATTTCAACAGCACACGTTGAATATGAAACTGAGAAAAGACACTATGCTCACGTAGACTGCCCTGGTCACGCTGACTATGTAAAAAATATGATTACTGGTGCTGCACAAATGGATGGAGCAATATTAGTTGTTAATGCAGCTGATGGTCCTATGCCACAAACAAGAGAACATATTCTTTTAGGAAGACAAGTTGGTATTCCAGCAATTGTTGTTTACTTAAATAAAGTAGACCAAGTTGATGATAAAGATATGATTGAACTTGTAGAAGAAGAAATTAGAGAACTTTTAACTTCATACAAATATCCTGGAGATACAACTCCAATCGTTAAAGGTTCGGCTTTAGCAGCAGTTGAAAAAAGAGATGATGAAATTGGAAAAAATTCAATTTTAGAATTAATGAAAGCTGTTGATGAACATATTCCACAACCAGCTAGAGAAGTTGACAAACCATTCTTGATGCCAGTTGAGGACGTATTTTCAATTTCAGGAAGAGGAACAGTTGCAACTGGAAGAGTAGAATCTGGTGTAATTAAAACTGGTGAGGAAGTTGAAATCGTTGGAATTAAAGAAACAAAAAAATCAGTCTGTACTGGAGTAGAAATGTTTAGAAAACTTTTAGACTCTGGTGAAGCTGGTGATAACGTAGGAATTTTATTGAGAGGTATTGAAAGAACTGACATTGAAAGAGGTCAAGTTCTTTGTAAGCCTGGATCAATAACTCCTCATACTAAATTTGAAGCTCAAGCCTATATTCTTAAAAAGGACGAGGGTGGAAGACACACTCCTTTCTTTACAAAATATAGACCTCAGTTTTATTTTAGAACAACAGACGTTACAGGAGAAGTAGAATTACCGGCAGGTACTGAAATGGTTATGCCAGGTGATGATGCTAAATTCACTGTTAAACTGATTACACCTATTGCAATGGCAGAAAAATTAAACTTTGCTATTAGAGAAGGTGGTAGAACTGTTGGAGCAGGAGTAGTAACTAAAATTATAGAGTAACTCTATAAATAGGAGTGTAGCTCAATTGGTAGAGCGCCGGTCTCCAAAACCGGAGGCTGAGGGTTCGAGTCCCTCCGCTCCTGCCAATTTGAGCTAAAGAATTATGAAGAACCCGATTAAATTTATTCAGGAAGTAAAACAAGAGGCTTTCAAAGTTACTTGGCCTACTTGGAAAGAAACTTTGCAAGGTGCTTTAATGGTATTCGTTATGGCTGTTGTAATGTCTTTATTCTTCCTTTTATTAGATCAGGTTCTTAAATTCTTCTTAGAATTATTGTTAAAGGTGAGTATTTAATGAAAAATTGGTACATTGTTCAATCACACTCCAGTTTTGAAAATAAAGTTGCTTCTTTAATTAAAGAAGAAGCAGATAAGGCTAAAATAAGTGAGAAATTCGAAGAAATTATAGTTCCAACTCACGATGTTACTGAAGTTAAAAGAGGAAAGAGAATTCAAAGAAAAAAGAAATATTTTCCTGGATACGTACTAATTAAGAGTGAAATGGATAACAATATTTATCATATGATCAAAGGAATAAAGAGAGTTAGTGGTTTCCTTGGATCAAAAGGCATCCCAGTACCTGTTTCTGATAAAGAAGTTGAGAAAATTTTAGGTCAAATTAAAGATGGTGTGGCTCAGCCAAAATCTGGTATAGATTACAGCGTTGGTGAAAAAGTTCAGGTTGTTGATGGTCCATTTGCATCATTTAATGGAATGATTGAAGAAATTGATGAAGAAAAAGCTAGACTTAAGGTGTCAGTTTCTATATTTGGTCGTCCAACACCGGTAGATTTAGAATATAACCAAGTTGAGAAAGTAAGTTAATGGCAAAAGAAATAAGTGGATTTATAAAGTTACAAATTAAAGGTGGACAAGCTAATCCTGCTCCTCCTGTTGGTCCTGCTTTAGGTCAACGTGGTGTGAATATAATGGAATTTTGTAAAGCGTTTAACGACAAAACAAAATCTATGGCTGGAAAACCTGTTCCAGTTGAAATTACTGTTTATAAAGATAAAAAATTTGATTTTAAAATTAAATCACCACCAGCATCCTTTTATATTAAAGAAGCTGTTAAATTAAAAGGTGGATCAAAAGAACCAGGAAGGAATATTGTAGCTTCAATTTCTAAAAAACAATTAGAAGATATTGCTAAAGAAAAAATGAACGATTTAAATGCTCACGATATAAATGAAGCAGTAAAAATTATTGCAGGTTCAGCTAGATCAATGGGTATAGAGGTGAAGGAATAATGGCTTCAAAAAGATATAAAAAATTGCCTGAAAATACTAAAGACTTAAATGCAGAATCTATAGAAAAATTATTACCTGAGCTGAAAAAAAACTGCACAACAAAATTTGATGAGTCTTTAGATTTAAGTTTTCAAATAAATAACAAACAAAAGAAAAGTGAAGTCAACATTAGAACTGTAGTAAATCTTCCAGGAGGAACAGGTAAGAAAGTAAAAGTTGCTGTTGTTTGTGAAGACTCTAAAGCAAAAGAAGCAAAAGACGCAGGCGCTGATATTGTTGGTGGAGATGAATTTGTTGAACAAATAAAAGGTGGAGATTTAAATTTTGAAAAATTGATTTGTACACCGGGAATGATGATTAAACTTTCGAAATTAGGAAAAGTTTTAGGTCCGAAAGGATTAATGCCAAATCCAAAACTTGGTTCAGTATCTGAAAATATTAAACAAGCAGTTACTGATGCAAAATCAGGACAAGTTGAAATTAGAAATGATAAAGAGGGAAACATTGGAGTAAGTATTGGAAAAAAATCATTCAGTGATGATCAATTATTGAAAAATTATAATGCAATAATAGATGCGCTAGAAAAAGAAAAAACTAACAACACACTCAAAGGTGATTTAATAAAAGGTGTTTTTGCAACTTCTACTATGGGTGTTTCTTACAAAGTTAAATTAGGTAAATCGATATAGTTATGATGAACAAAGAACAAAAAAAAAATTATATTGAAGAAATGACTTCTAAATTTGAGAGTAGTAAAGCTGTGATGGTTACACACTATCAAGGCTTAACAATGACTCAATTAGATGATTTAAGAGCAAAAATGAGAGAGCATGGTATCGTCTTTAAGATCACTAAAAACAGAATCACAAAATTAGCATTAGAAAAAACTAAGTGTAAAGATTTATCCAATCTTTTCACAGGTCCAACAGCAGTTGCATTTGGTGAAGATGCAATAATGTCTGCAAGAATATTGTCTAAATTTGCTAAAGATAATGAGAATCTTAAATTAATTGGTGGAATAATGGATGATGAGGTTTTGGATCAAGCCGGTGTCCAAAATGTTGCTAGTTTACCTACACTAGATGAAGCAAGAGCCAATATTGTAGGTATTTTAAACGCTCCAGCCTCAAAATTAATTAGTATTTTGCTTGCACATTCGGAAAAAATGAGTAGTTTGTCCGCAGAAAATTCTGAAACACAACCCAAAGAGTAGAAAAATATGCCTGACCTAAATAAAATTATTGAAGACTTATCAAGTTTGACTGTAGCTGAAGCAGCCGAGCTTTCAAAACAGTTAGAAGAAAAGTGGGGTGTAACTCCAATGGCAGCAGCAGCTCCAGCAGCAGCAGGTGGTGCAGCTCCAGCAGAAGAAAAAGATGATTTCACTATCATGTTAGTTTCTGCAGGTGATAAAAAAATTAATGTTATTAAAGAAGTAAGAGCAGCTACTTCATTAGGTTTAAAAGAAGCAAAAGATCTTGTAGAGGGAGCACCAAAAGAAGTTAAATCTGGTGTTAACAAAAAAGATGCCGAAGAGATCAAAGCTAAGTTAGAAGCTGCTGGCGCAAAAGTAGAACTTAAATAAATTAATTAGAAAGAATTCAAATACTGATTATTTTTAATCAGTATTAATAAATATAGATGCAATTATCTTTTACTGAAAAGAAAAACATTAGAAAAAGTTTTGGTAAACTAAAAGAAAGCTTATCAATTCCAAATCTTATTGAAGTTCAAAAAAATTCTTACAAAGAATTAACCGAATTCTATGCTGAAACCGAATTAACAAAAGGTTTTGATAGAGTTTTTAAAAGTATTTTTCCAATTGAAGATTTAAATGACAAAGCAACTCTTGAATATGTTTCATACAGGTTAGAAAAACCTAAATTTGATGTTGAAGAATGTATAACAAGAGGTCTAACTTATTCTTCAGCTCTTAAATGTACTTTAAGATTAGTTGTTTACGAAATAGATCAAGAAAACAATACTAAAGATATTTTATCAGCAAAAGAACAAGAAGTTTATATGGGTGAAGTACCTATGATGACTAATAGTGGAACGTTTATTACCAATGGTGTTCAACGTGTTGTTGTAAACCAAATGCATAGAAGTCCAGGAGTTTTCTTTGACCATGATAAAGGAAAAACTCATGCAAGTGGAAAATTATTATTTAATTGTAGAGTAATACCTAACAGGGGATCATGGTTAGATTTTGAATATGATGTTAAAGATTTTTTATATTTTAAAATTGATAGAAAGAAAAAAATATTTGCTTCAACGTTACTTTTAGCTTTAGGTTTTTCTAAATCAGAAATTGTTGATGAGTTTTATGATAGTGAGCAATATACTTTTGATCCTAAGACAGAAAAATGGAAAACTAAATTTAATCCTGAGAATTACAAGGCTAAAAATTTTTCTGAAGAAGTAATTGATGCAAAAACTGGTGAAGTAGTAATCAAATTAGGTGATAAAATTAATTTTTTAAACGCTAAAAAATTAGCTAATGACGGACTTAAAGATATTTTAGTTTCAAGAGAATCTCTTTTTGGAAAATTCTTACATAGAGATGTTAAAGTAAGTGATGAAGAAGAAGGTACTTTTAAAATTGGTACCGAACTTAATGATACAATTATTCAACAAATACTGGATGCAAATGTTCACTCTTTACAAATATCCGTAACAAATTCCATAAATAAAGGACCATATTTATTAACAACAGTTTTAGCTGACAAAAATAACTCTAAAGATGAAGCTATAACTGAAATATATAAAATGCTAAGACCTGGAGAGCCACCTACAATAGAGATAGCCACTCAAATATTTAACAATCTTTTCTTTAGCTCAGACAGATACGATCTATCTGATGTTGGTAGAGTGAAAATGAATTCAAGACTAAACCAAGAGTGTTCTGATAAAATTACGATCTTAAGAAATGATGACATCATTGCAATTATTCACAAAATGTTAGATTTGCGTGATGGTAAGGATGATGTTGATGACATTGATCATTTAGGAAATAGAAGAGTACGTTCTGTAGGTGAGTTAGTTGAAAACCAAGCGAGAATTGGTGTTTACAGAATGGAAAGGGCTATTAAAGAAAAAATGACTACTCTAGATGTTGAGTCTGCGATGCCACAAGATTTAATTAACGCAAAACCACTAACTGTTTCATTGAAAGATTTTTTTGCTAGCTCTCAACTTTCACAGTTTATGGATCAAACGAACCCATTATCTGAAATTACACATAAAAGAAGAGTTTCTGCTCTTGGACCAGGTGGACTAACTAGAGAAAGAGCAGGATTTGAAGTTCGAGACGTTCACCCAACCCATTATGGAAGAATTTGTCCAATTGAGACTCCAGAGGGACCAAACATCGGTTTGATAAATAGTTTATCAACTTATGCAAAAATAAATAAATATGGTTTTATTGAAAGCCCATATAAAAAAGTAAAAGATGGGGTTGTGCAAGATAAAGTTGAGTATTTATCTGCAATGGAAGAAACCAAATTTACAATTGCTCAAGCAAATACAAAGTTAGATAAAAATGGAAAGATAGTTGAGGAACTTGTTTCTTGCAGACAAAATTTAAACTTCCTTTTATCAAAACCAGATGCAATTGATTATATCGACGTTTCACCAAAACAACTTGTTTCTGTTGCAGCATCTTTAATACCTTTCTTGGAAAATGATGATGCTAACAGAGCTCTAATGGGTTCTAACATGATGAGACAAGCAGTTCCTCTTTTAAAACCAGAATCTCCATTGGTTGGTACTGGAATTGAAAGTGATGTGGCTTTAGACTCTGGTGTAACTATTGTTGCTAAGAGAGATGGAGTTGTTGATAAAATTGATGGTAAGAGAATTGTTATTAAAGTAACAGAAGAAACTGATTTTAGTGAATCAGGTGTAGATATTTATAATTTACAAAAATTTAAAAGATCAAACCAAAATACGTGTATTAACCAAAGACCACTTGTTAGAGTTGGTGATAAAGTTAAATCTGGTGATATTATTGCAGATGGTCCTTCAACAAAATTAGGTGAATTAGCACTTGGAAAAAATGTAACAGTAGCATTTATGCCATGGCAAGGTTACAACTTTGAAGACTCAATTTTGATTTCAGAAAGATGTGTAACTGACGATGTATTTACTTCAGTACATATTGAAGAATATGAAATAATGGCAAGAGACACAAAACTTGGAGAAGAAGAAATTACCAGAGATATTCCTAATGTTAACGAGGAAGCTTTAAAAAATCTTGATGAATCAGGAATAGTTTACATTGGAGCTGAAGTAAACGCTGGCGATATTTTAGTTGGAAAAGTTACACCAAAAGGTGATTCAGCATCAGGACCAGAAGAAAAACTATTAAGATCAATTTTTGGAGAAAAAGCTATTGATGTTACTGATACATCTTTGAGAATGTCACGAGGTGCTAGTGGTACAGTTGTCGATGTAAGAGTATTTAACAGACATGGTATTGAAAAAGACGAAAGATCAATAACTATTGAAAGAGCTGAAATTGAACAAGTTCAGCAAGATAAATTAGTAGAGGAAGAAATTTTAGAGAGAAGCATTAAACAAAGAGCTTCACAAATTTTATCAGGATCATCATTAACTAAAAAAGTAAAAGATTTATCTGAAGGAACAAAACTTGATTTTGATGCAATTAATAATCTATCTATAAATGATGTATTTAAAATAACAGTTGGAAATGTAAATAATGAAGCGACTTTGGCACAACTTAAAGATCAATACAACAAAGCAAAACAAGACATTACAGAAAGATTTGAAGATAAAGTTCTAAAAATTAGAAGTGGTGATGATTTGTTACCAAGTGTTATGAAAATGGTAAAAGTTTTTGTAGCTATTAAGAGAAGATTAAGACCAGGTGATAAAATGTCAGGACGACATGGTAATAAGGGCGTCGTTAGTAAAATAGTACCAGTTGAAGATATGCCATACAGAGAAGATGGTAGACCAGTTGATATTGTTTTAAACCCTCTAGGTGTTCCAAGTAGGATGAATGTAGGTCAAATTTTAGAAACTCACCTTGGTTGGGCTTGTAAAGAATTTGGTGAACAGATTAAAAATTTAGTTAACGAAAATAATAAAAAGATTGAAAGAACTGAAAAAATAGAAAAATTTTTAAAATCTGTTTATGGAGAAGATACTTTCAATGAAAAAGTAGACAAATTAAGTAAGAACGAATTTAAAGACCTGTGTGAAAATTTACAAAATGGGATTGCAATATCCACTCCTGTTTTTGATGGCGCTAAAGAGAAAAATGTAACTGACATGTTAGAGTTAGCGAACTTACCAGGATCTGGACAAACTTATTTATGGGATGGAAGAACTGGAGAAAAATTTGACAGACCAGTTACAGTTGGAATAATTTATATGCTGAAACTTCATCATTTAGTTGAAGATAAAATTCATGCAAGATCTACAGGTCCTTACAGTTTGGTTACACAACAACCTCTCGGTGGTAAAGCACAATTAGGTGGTCAAAGATTTGGAGAAATGGAAGTATGGGCTCTTGAAGCTTACGGAGCTTCTTATACTTTGCAAGAAATTTTGACTGTAAAATCTGATGATGTTGCAGGAAGAGTTAAAGTTTACGAAACTATAGTTAAAGGTGAAGAGAATTTCGAGTCTGGTATTCCAGAGTCATTTAACGTCTTAGTTAAAGAAATTAAATCATTAGCATTAAACGTGGAGCTTAATTAATGAAAAAAGAATTAACTGATTTATTTAAAGGAAGCGAAATTTCAGAAGCGCAAAATTTCAATAGTATTAAAATTTCTTTAGCTAGTCCTGAGAAAATTAAATCTTGGACATTTGGTGAAATTAAAAAACCAGAAACTATAAATTATAGAACATTTAGACCAGAGAAAGATGGTCTATTCTGCGCAAGAATTTTTGGACCAATCAAAGATTATGAATGTTTGTGCGGAAAGTATAAACGAATGAAATTTAGAGGTATTATTTGTGAAAAATGTGGCGTTGAGGTAACAAAATCTAATGTAAGAAGAGAGAGAATGGGCCACATTAATCTCGCAACTCCTGTGGCACATATTTGGTTTTTGAAATCATTACCAAGTAGAATTGCACTTGCGGTAGATATGAAGTTGAAAGAAATCGAGAGAGTTCTTTATTTTGAAAACTTTATAGTAATCGAACCGGGATTAACTGGTTTGCAAAAAAACCAACTTTTAAATGAAGAAGAATTAGCAAAATATCAAGATGAATTTGGAGAAGAAAGTTTTACTGCAGGTATTGGAGCAGAAGCTGTTCTTGAGATGTTAAAAAATCTTGACTTAGAATTAGAGAGAAAAAATCTTGTTAGCTTTATTAAAGAGACTAAATCTAAAGTTAATGAAGAAAGAGCAATTAAGAGATTAAAATTAATAGAGTCATTTATCGAAACTGGTCAAAAACCAGAATGGATGATTATGACTGTGGTTCCTGTTATTCCACCAGAATTAAGACCATTGGTTCCGCTAGATGGTGGTAGATTTGCTACTTCAGATCTTAACGATTTATATAGAAGAGTTATTAACAGAAATAATAGATTAAAAAGATTAATGGATCTTAAAGCTCCGGACATCATTGTTAGAAATGAAAAAAGAATGCTTCAAGAGTCTGTTGATGCTCTTTTCGACAATGGAAGAAGAGGTCGTGTTATTACTGGAACAGGTAAAAGACCACTTAAATCTCTTGCAGAAATGCTCAAAGGTAAGCAGGGTAGATTTAGACAAAACTTATTAGGAAAAAGGGTAGACTACTCTGGAAGATCAGTAATCGTTGTCGGTCCAGACTTAAAATTACATGAGTGTGGATTACCAAAAAAAATGGCTTTGGAGTTATTTAAACCATTTTTATACGCAAGATTAAACAAATTAGGTTTAGCATCTACAATTAAACAAGCTAAAAAATTAGTAGAGAAAGAAACTAATGCTGTATGGGATGCATTAGAGTTAATCGTAAGAGAACACCCTGTTTTATTAAATAGAGCACCAACACTTCATAGACTTGGTGTTCAAGCTTTTGAACCAAAATTAATTGAAGGTGATGCAATTGAGCTACACCCTTTAACTTGCGCAGCTTTTAATGCTGATTTTGATGGTGACCAAATGGCTGTTCATGTACCTTTAAGTTTAGAAGCTCAGTTGGAAGCAAGAATATTAATGCTATCAACGAACAACATTCTATCCCCTTCAAATGGTAAACCTATAATCGTTCCAAGTCAGGATATGATTTTAGGAATATATTATCTTTCACAGGAACCTGTATCGGATAAACCATCTGGATACTTTATTAATTCTGATCAAATAGAGTTTGCATTATCTTCAGGTGAAATTAACGTTCATAGCACTATTATTTCAAGATATGAAACTGTTGACGAACAAGGAAATAAGAAGATTGAAAAATATACATCAACTGCAGGAAGATTTTTATTAGCCAACCTATTACCAAAAAATAGCAATATTAAATTTTCATTAGTTGATAGATTGCTACCAAAAAAAGTTGTTTCCGAAATAATTGATGTAGTTTTCAGATTCTGTGGTCAGAAAACGACAGTTATTTTCTGTGATAAACTTAAAGATTTAGGATTTAAGCATGCATTTAAAGCAGGAATTTCATTTGGAAAAGACGATTTAATTATTCCTGAAAATAAAACTCAATTAATTGATGATACTAAAAAACTAATTGCTGATTATGAAACTCAATATGCTGAAGGTTTGATTACAAGAGGCGAGAAGTACAACAAGGTTGTCGACGCATGGTCTAAATGTACTGATAAAGTTGCTGGTGAAATGATGAAAAGAATTTCTGCAACTGAAAAAACAGAAGAGGGCTTAAAAATAAACTCTGTATTTATGATGGCTGATAGCGGTGCCAGAGGTTCAGCAGCGCAAATGAAACAGTTAGCTGGTATGAGAGGATTAATTGCAAAACCTTCAGGTGAAATTATTGAAAGTCCAATTATCTCTAACTTTAAAGAAGGTTTAACAGCTTTAGAGTATTTTAATTCTACACACGGAGCAAGAAAAGGATTAGCAGATACTGCGCTTAAAACAGCAAGCTCTGGTTATTTAACAAGAAGATTATGTGACGTTGCACAAGATTTGACTGTTACTAAAAAGGCTTGTGATTGCAAAAATCCAGGCTTTATAGAGTTATCAGAGATTTTAGAAGGTGGAAATGTTGTTGTAAGTTTATCTGAAAGAGCTTTAGGTAGAGTTTCGTTTGATGACATTAAACATCCGTTGACTGGTGAAGTTATTATTAAAAAACAGGTTATGATTGATGAGGCTGGATGTGATAAAATTGATGCTGCTGGAGTAAAATCAATTAAAGTTTATTCAGTTATGACATGTGGTTCAAAAGAAGGTGTCTGCGCAACATCATACGGTAGAGATTTATCAAGAGGTAAAATGGTACATGTTGGTGAAGCTATTGGAATGATTTCAGCTCAATCAATTGGAGAACCTGGTACACAGTTAACTATGAGAACTTTCCACGTTGGGGGAACAGCCTCAGTAAAACAAGATAATCAGATTATTAGCAAAAGCGATGGAACATTAAAAATTATTAATTCAAACATTTTGGAAGATTCTAAAAAGAATTTAATTGTTATGGGTCGAAATACCCAGCTTTCTATAGAGGATGATAATGGTGTTCAAATAGCAGTTTACAAAGTTGCTTATGGATCAAGATTATTTTTTAATAATGGAGACAAAGTCAAAGCAAATACAAAAATTTGTGAGTGGGATCCATACACAACACCAGTTATTGCTGAAAAGAGTGGTATTGCAAGTTATGTTGATTTGATAGATGGTGTTTCAATTCAAGAGACTACTGATGATGCGACTGGGATATCATCAAAATCTGTAATTGACTGGAGAGGTCAATCTAAGAGTACAGATTTGAAACCAAGAATTACTTTAAGAGATGAAAAAGGAAATGTAATTAAAAAAGCAGATGACAATGAAGCTAGATATTACTTAGTACCAGATTCGATTTTATCAATTAAAGATGGTCAAAAAGTTTATGCTGGTGATGTTATTGCAAGATTACCTAAAGAAACAACGAAAACCAAAGACATTACTGGAGGTCTTCCAAGAGTAGCTGAACTTTTTGAAGCTAGAAAAGCTAAGGATAGTGCTATTATTGCTGAAAACGATGGAAGCGTTGTTTTTGGAAAAGAAGTTAGAGGTAAACAACGAATTTCAATTGTTCCAGAAGACGGATCAGAACCATCAAATTATTTAATTCCAAAAGGAAAACACATTAACTTTAATCCTGGTGAAAAAATTCAAAAAGGTGAATACCTTTTAGATGGTCAGCCATTACCTCATGATATTTTAAGAATTTTAGGTATTAAAGAATTAACGGAATATTTTGTTAATCAAGTTCAAGAAGTATATCGATTACAAGGTGTTATTATAAATGATAAACATATCGAAACAATTCTAAGACAAATGCTTAAAAAAGTAGAAGTTAAAGTATCTGGGGACTCAAGTTATTTACCAGGTGAAGTGGTTGATAGAATCAAATTTGATAATACTAATGAAAAATTAGTTGCTGAAGGTAAAACTCCTGCAGTTGGAGAAAGAGTTTTAATGGGTATTACTAAAGCTTCACTTCAAACAGAATCATTTATTTCTGCTGCATCTTTCCAAGAGACAACAAGAGTATTAACAGATGCTGCAATTAAAGGTAAAGTTGATCCATTAAACGGTCTAAAAGAGAACGTAATTGTTGGAAGATTAGTTCCTGCTGGTACGGGTAATATCAAGAACAGATGGAACAATAAGGCCTTAGAAGATGATAATAGCTTCTTAGAAGAACAGGATAAACTCGAAGCTTCTGAGCCTGAAGAAACGCAAGTAAATCAATAAAAAAATCGCCTAAAAATTGCAGTTTTAGTTTGACAATAGCTGATTAATAAGTATTTTGGCGATGTTTTTGGTTGGAATGTAGTGCTCTTGAGGTACTAAACGCTGCCACAAAATAACCTGTCAGTTATTTTCATCTCAAAAATAAATTAATTAATTTTAAAAAAAAATTATGCCAACTATTAATCAGTTGTTAAGAAAAAAAAGAGTTAAACAAGTTTCTAGGAACAAAGTTCCTGCTTTACAAAAGCAACCTTTAAAAAGAGGTGTTTGTGTTAAAGTTTATACAACCACTCCAAAAAAACCAAACTCTGCATTAAGAAAAGTTGCTAGAGTTAGATTGTCAAACGGTTTTGAAGTAACTGCTTATATCCCAGGCGAAGGACATAACTTACAAGAACACTCAGTAGTACTAATTAGAGGTGGAAGGGTTAAAGATTTACCTGGTGTTAGATATCATATCTTAAGAGGAAATTTAGATACACAAGGTGTTGCAAATAGAAAACAGAGAAGATCTTTATACGGAACAAAAAAAGGTAAATAATGTCTAGAAAAAAAACTCAACCCAAAAAAAATGTAGTTCCAGATCCAAAATTTAATTCAACTATAATTCCAAAATTAATAAACAACATTATGTATGATGGGAAAAGAGGTATTGCTGCAAAAATAGTTTATGAAGCAATAGAGAAAATCAAAACGAAAACTAAAGATGAACCTATAAATATTTTTAATGAAGCAATTAACAATATCAAGCCCACTGTAGAGGTTAGATCACGAAGAGTAGGTGGTGCAACATACCAAGTTCCAGTTGAGGTAAAAAGTAAAAGAGCCCAAGCACTTGCAATAAGATGGTTGGTTGATTCTGCTAGAAAAAGAAAAGATAAACACATGGCAGATAAAATTTTTAACGAACTGTATGATGCTTATGAAAAAAAAGGTGCTGCAGTAAAAAAACGAGAGGATGTTCATAAAATGGCAGAGTCTAATAAGGCATTTGCGCATTTTAGATGGTAAAAAATTATGGCTAGAACTCATACATTAGATAAATATAGAAACATTGGGATCATGGCCCACATAGACGCTGGTAAAACAACTACTACAGAAAGAATATTATATTATACAGGAAAAAGTCATAAAATTGGTGAAGTACATGACGGTGCTGCAACAATGGACTGGATGGAGCAAGAACAAGAAAGAGGTATCACAATTACTTCTGCAGCAACAACTTGTTTCTGGAATGACCACAGGGTTAATATAATTGATACTCCAGGCCATGTAGATTTTACAATTGAAGTAGAAAGATCTTTAAAAGTATTAGATGGTGCTGTGGCTGTATTTGATGGAGTTGCTGGTGTAGAGCCTCAATCCGAGACAGTATGGAGACAAGCAGACAAATATAAAGTTCCGAGAATTTGTTTTGTAAATAAACTTGATAGAACTGGTGCAGATTTCTTTAGATGTGTTGATATGATCAGAGATAGATTGGGAGCTAAACCATTAGTTTTACAAGTACCTATTGGAATTGAAGCTTCTTTAACTGGTGTTGTTGACCTAGTTAAAATGAAAGCTCAAGTATGGAAAAATGAAGCATTAGGTGCTGAGTGGGAATATAAAGATATACCTGATGATTTAAAAGAAATTTCAGAAAAATACAGAACTGAATTAATTGAGTCTGCAGTTGAGCAAGACGAAAAGTTAATGGAAGCGTATTTAAATGGTGATGAAATTAAAGAGGAAGATTTAGTAAAGTGCATTAGAAAAGGAACTTTAAATTTTAGCTTTGTTCCTGTTTTAACTGGTTCAGCTTTTAAAAATAAAGGTGTTCAACCATTATTAGATGCAGTTATTAATTACCTTCCAAGTCCAGTGGATATTGGATCTATTAAAGGAACTAAAGTTGGTTCAGATGATGAAATTGAAATGAAATTCGAGGATGGATCGTCTTTTTCAGGTTTAGCATTTAAAGTTGCAAATGATCCATTTGTTGGTTCATTAACATTTGTTAGAATTTATTCAGGTACAATTAAATCAGGTACAGCTGTGTACAATTCTTCATCAGATAAAGAAGAAAGAGTTGGTCGTATGCTTTTAATGCATGCAAACTCTAGAGAAGATATCAAAGAAGCAAATGCAGGTGATATTGTTTCTTTGGCAGGTTTAAAAAATACTATGACAGGTCATACTTTGTGTGACAAAGAAAATCCTGTTTTATTAGAGCCAATGGAATTTCCTGAACCAGTAATTGAAATTGCTGTTGAGCCTAAAACAAAAGGTGACCAAGAAAAAATGGGTGAAGCTTTAGCAAGATTAGCTAAAGAAGATCCATCATTTAGAGTATCATCTGACGAGGAATCTGGTCAAACAATCATCAAAGGTATGGGTGAACTTCACTTAGATATTATTGTTGATCGTATGAAAAGAGAATTTAAAGTTGAGGCAAATGTTGGGGCTCCACAAGTTGCTTACAGGGAGACAATAGAAAAATCAGCTGAATTTGAATATATACATAAAAAACAAAGTGGTGGCGCTGGTCAATTCGCTAAAGTAAAATTATTTGTTGAACCTCAAGAACCAGGTAAGGGTAGAGAGGTTGAAAGTGCCATTAAAGGTGGAGCTATTCCAAAAGAATTTATACCTGGTGTTGAAAAAGGTATTGAGACAGTTTCTGATAGCGGGATATTAGCAGGGTTTCCTATGATTGATTACAAAGTAACGATTGTTGACGGTTTACATCATGATGTAGACTCAAGTGTTCTAGCATTTGAACTTGCCAGCAGAGCATGTTTTAAAGAAGCTTGTACACAAGGTGGATTAAAGCTTTTAGAGCCTATTATGAGAGTGGAAGTTGTTACTCCAGAAGATTATATGGGCGATGTAATTGGTGATTTAAACAGTAGAAGAGGTCAAATTAGCACTCAAGAGCAAAGAGGTAACGCAACTGTAATCACGGCAATGGTTCCTTTAGCAAATATGTTTGGTTACATAAACAATCTAAGATCAATGTCTCAAGGAAGAGCACAATATTCAATGTTCTTTGATCATTATTCTAAAGTTCCACAAAATGTTCAAGACGAAGTAACTAAAAAGGTAGCAGGTTAATGGAAAAACAAAATATTAGAATTAAATTAAGAGCATACGACAATAAAGTTTTAGATGCTTCTACCGAAGAAATAGTTAATACAGTTAAAAGAACTGGAGCTACTATAAAAGGTCCAATACCACTTCCTACTAGAATTGAAAGATATACAGTTTTAAGATCTCCACACATTGATAAAAAAAGTAGAGAACAATTCGAGTCTAGAACCCACAAAAGATTAATCGATATTATAGAACCAACACCACAAACGGTAGAAGCTTTAATGAAATTAGACTTAGCCTCAGGTGTAGATGTGGAGATAAAAATTTAATTATGAGCGAGATAGCTTTATTAGGTAAGAAAATTGGCATGACTAGAGAATTTTATAAATCTGGTCAGTTAGTGCCTGTTACAGTTCTTAAAGTTGAAAAAGCTAGAGTTATTCAAGTAATTGAAGAAGAAAAAAGAGGTTACAAAGCTGTTCAACTTGGATATGGAAAAATAAAAAATTCAAAATTAACAAAAGCAATGAAAGGTGTTTTTGCAAAGAAAAACACTGAAGCCAAGAAAAAATTAAAAGAATTTAGAGTAAACGATACTTCTGCTTACAAAGAAGGAAATGAATTTGGTTTAGAAATTTTTAAAGATATAAAATTTGTAGATACAAGATCAAAAACGATTGGTAAAGGTTTTGCCGGTGCAATGAAGAGACATAATTTTGGGGGCTTAAGAGCCAGCCACGGTGTTTCTATTTCTCATAGAGCTCATGGTTCAACAGGACATAGTCAAGATCCGGGTAAAGTTTTTAAAGGAAAAAAAATGGCTGGTCATATGGGTGATAAGTTAAGAACAATGCAAAATATCGAAATAATAAAAACAGATTTAGAAAATGAGTTACTTTATTTGAAGGGATCTATTCCAGGATCAAAAAATGCTGAAGTGATGGTTAAAAAATCAGTAAAAAATATAAACAAAATGACAATCAGTGAAAAACAAGCTGCTGCTGAGGAAGCAAAAAAAACACCAGATAAAAAGAAAAAATAATGAAATTAGATAAAATTAGCATAGACGGAAAAAAAGATACTATTGAAGTGTTAGATAAAATATTTTCTGCAAAAATTAATCAAAAGTTAGTTGCTAGTGTTTTATATAAAACAAATGCCAACTACAAAGGTAGACACGCTAAAACTAAACAACAAAATGAAGTAAAAGGTCCAACATCAAAAATTTATGCACAAAAAGGAACTGGTGGAGCAAGACACGCTAGTAGAAAAGCTCCTATTTTTGTCGGTGGTGGTATAGCTCATGGTCCAAAAGGTGAATTAGCTTACAAAAAAAGAAAGTTAAATAAAAATGAAAAGAAACAAAGTGTTGCTTCTTTAATTACTGAAAAAAATAATAATAAGAACTTATTAATTTTAAATGATTTTAATTCTGAAATTAAAAAAACAAAAGAAATGAATTCAATAATTAATAAACTAGAGATTTCTAACTCATTAATTATACTTGATAAAAATTCTAAAGATAAGATAGAAAAATCTGTAAGAAATATTCCAAACGTAAAAGTTACTGACGTAAATCATTTTAGTGCTTTCGATATTATAAAATTTAAGAAAGTAGTTTTTACTGAAAGTTCAGTAAAAGAATTGGAGAAAAGGTATTCTTAATATGGATAAAATACATTTATACGACAAAATTCTTTTTCCAGTTGTTACTGAGAAATCTACAAACCTATCAGAATTGAATAAAATTACTTTTAAGGTTCCTGATGGTGCTAATAAAAAAAACCTAAAAAAAAATATTGAAAAAATTTTTAAAGTTAATGTCACTAAAATTAACATCATCAATAAACAAAATAGAACTAAACTCACTAGAGGTAAAAAAGTGAAAGTTTCAGGATACAAAAAAGCAATTATAACTCTAAAAAAAGGTCAAAGCATTGATCTAACAACAGGAATTTAAGAAATGGCATTAAAAACTTTTAAACCTTATACAAAATCTACTAGAGGTACTATTTTAGTAGATAGAACAGGTCTATGGAAAGGCAAACCTTTTAAAACTCTTGTTTCTCCAAAAAATGCTATGAAGGGCAGAAATAATAATGGACACATCACTTCAATTAACAGAGCAGGTGGGCATAAGAAAATGTATAGACATGTTGATTTTTATAGAAAAAAATTTGACATGGAGGCTACCGTTGAAAGAATAGAATATGATCCGAATAGATCTTGCTACATAATGTTGGTTAAATTTGAAGATGGAACACATTCGTATTTTTTAGCTCCTCAAAAAATTAAAGTTGGAGATAAGATTGAGAGCGGATCGAAAAAAGAAATTAAAATTGGAAATTGCATGCCGTTACAAGATATTCCTGTTGGTATCAATATTCATAACGTTGAAATTCAACCAGGTGGTGGTGGTAAAATAGCTAGAGCCGCTGGTTCTTCAGTTACAATTAGTGGATTAGATGGAAATTATAGTTTAATTAAATTAGCGTCAGGTGAAGTACGTAAAATAGACTCTAGAGCTTTAGCTACTATTGGAATTTTAAGTAATCCTGATCAAAAAAATATTAAAATTGGAAAAGCTGGTAGATCAAGATGGTTAGGAAGAAGACCTCATACTAGAGGTGTTGTTAAAAATCCAGTTGATCACCCACATGGAGGTGGTGAAGGTAAGTCAGCAGGAGGAAGGCATCCAGTGTCTCCAACAGGACAATCTGCAAAAGGTTTAAAAACTAGAGATAACAAGAGAACAGATAAATTTATAGTTAAGAGAAGAAATAAAAGGAAGGATACTAAGTAATGGCTAGAGCTGTATGGAAAGGACCATTTGTTGAAGAAAGCTTGATGAAAAAAGTGGACAAGTACAAAGATGATCCGAAGAAAATTCCAATTAAAACTTGGTCTAGAAAATCTACTATTCTTCCAGATTTTGTAGGAGTAGCTTTTCAAATATATAATGGTAAAAAATTTATTCCAATAACAGTATCAGAGGATATGGTTGGTCATAAATTAGGAGAGTTTGCTCCAACAAGAACTTTCTTTGGACACACACCAGCTGATAAGAAAGCTAAACCAGCAGAGAAAAAATAATTATGGGTAAGAAAAAGAAAATTGATAAAAACAACGATAAGACAGTAAAGTCTATAAACAATGGAATTAGATCAAGCGTAAGAAAGATTAATCCAATTTTAAAAAGTATTGTTGGTAAAAAGGTTGATGTAGCTATTAGAGACCTGCAGTTTTCAGAAAAAAGAGTTACAAGAGATATTAGAAAGACAATTAGCTCAGCTGTTGCAAACGCTGAAAATAACTTTCAATATGATATTGACAATTTAATTGTCAAAGAAGCGTATTGTGGAAAAAAAATTGTTATGAAAAGATTTAGACCAAGAGCAAAAGGTAGAGCGGCACCAATTTTAAAACCTTGGTCAACAGTAACTATAATTTTATCAGAGGCAAAACAAATGGAGAAACATGGGACAAAAGGTTAATCCTGTAGGTTTTAGATTAGGTGTAAACAGAGGTTGGGACTCTGTTTGGTATGCTAAGAAAAAAGATTTCGGCAACTATCTAATTGAAGATTTTAAAATAAGAGAATACATCAAGAAAAATGTTATTAATTCAGGTGTATCTAAAGTGATGATAGAGAGAACATCAAACAAATGTTACGTTACAATTTACACATCTAGACCTGGATTTGTAATTGGTAAAAAAGGTAGTGATATTGATAAAATTAAAAATAACTTATCAAAATTTACGACAAATGAGGTCAACTTAAATATCAAAGAGGTTAAAAAACCTGAAACAAATGCATATTTAGTTGCTGAAAACATTGCACAACAGTTAGTAAAAAGAATTTCATACAGAAGAGCCATGAAAAGAGCTATGCAATCATGTATTAGATTAGGTGCAAAAGGGATTAAAGTTTCAGTAAGTGGAAGATTAGGTGGTAATGAGATCGCTAGAACTGAATGGTTAAGAGATGGTAGTATACCATCACACACTTTAAGAGCAGATATAGATTATGCAGAAGCGGAAGCTCTTACAACATATGGAATTATTGGAATTAAGGTTTGGATCTATAAAGGTGAAGTTTTTGCAAGAGAATTTAGCCAAGAAACAAACAAAGTCACTCCAAAGGAAGGTAAACAATAATGCTTCAGCCAGTAAGAACTAAATGGAGAAAAGCTCATAAAGGAAGAATTCATGGTAATGCTACTAGAGCAAGTACTATTAATTACGGTGCATATGCCCTGAAGGCATTACAGCCTGAAAGAGTTACTGGAAAACAAATTGAAGCTGCTAGGGTTGCTTTAACTAGACACATGAAAAGACAAGGAAGAGTATGGACAAGAGTTTTTCCAAATATTCCAGTTTCTAAAAAACCAATAGAAGTTAGAATGGGTAAAGGAAAAGGATCACCAGAATATTTTGCTTGTAGAGTAAAGCCTGGAAGAATTTTATTTGAAGTTGATGGTGTTTCTGAACAAATTGCCAAAGAGGCACTTTATAAAGCTTCAGCAAAGTTACCAATAAAAACAAAGACAATAAAGAGATTTGCATAAATGAAAAAACAAGAGATTAAAAAATTAAGCAAAGATGAAGTTGTCAAAAATATTGATAAGCTTAAAAAAGACTTATTTAATTTTCGATTTCAAAAAATGAATTCTCAAATAACTAACCCTGCAAAAATTGGAGAAACAAGAAAAACAATTGCAAGATTGAAAACAATTTTAAAAGGAAAATCAAATGCCTAAAAAAATATTAACAGGAGTGGTGATAAGCGACAAACCTAATAAAACAATTACAGTTATGGTAGAGAGAAAATATTCACACCCTGTATTGAAAAAAGTCATTAGAGTCAGAAAAAATTACAATGCTCATGATGAAAATAATACATTTAAAACAGGTGATAAAGTTTCAATTATTGAAAGCAAACCATTTTCAAAAAATAAAAAGTTTCAAGTTATGGAGAATAATAAATAATGATTGGTGTACAGACAGAATTACAAGTTGCTGACAACACTGGTGCAAAAAGAATAGAGTGCATCAAAGTATTGGGTGGATCTAAGAGAAGATATGCCAGCATTGGAGATACAATTGTAATTGCTGTGAAAGAGGCTATCCCTAAGGGCAAAGTAAAGAAAGGAACCGTTCATAAAGCTGTAGTAGTAAGAGTTAAAAAAGGAATTCATAGAAACGATGGATCAAAAGTAAAATTTGATAATAATGCAGCAGTATTAGTTGACGATAAGGGTGAACCAGTTGGTACCAGAATATTTGGCCCTGTTACTAGAGAATTAAGAAGTAGAGGGCAAATGAAAATAATTTCACTAGCGCCGGAGGTTTTATAAGATGATTAAAAAAGGTCTAAAAGTAAGAGTGCTAACTGGAAAAGACAAAAAAAAAGAAGGTGAAGTTATCGAAATCGACAGAGCAAATAATAGAGCCAAAGTAAAAGAAATTAATATGGTTAAAAAACACGTTAAAACAACAAAAGAGAAAAAAGGTGGTATTTTTTCAAAAGAAGGTTTTATTCATTTATCAAATTTAAAATTAATAGATGAAAAAGCAGAAAAGAAAAAAGAGGCTAAGAAATAATGACTCCAAGATTAAAAGAAATTTTTAATAAAGAAATACAACCAGCTTTAAAAGACCAATTTGGCTTCAAAAATATTTACATGGCGCCAAGAATTGAAAAAATTGTTTTAAATATGGGTCTTGGTTTAGATGGTTCAGACTCTAAAATTCTTAAATCTTGTGAAGAGGATATGGCTAAGATAACAGGTCAAAAACCTGTAACTACAAAATTCAAAAAATCTGTAGCTAATTTTAAGACAAGAAAAGGATCTAATGCAGGCTTAAAAGTAACTTTAAGAAAAAATAAAATGTATGAATTTTTAGATAGACTAGTAAATATTGCTCTTCCTAGAATTAAAGATTTCAGAGGATTGTCGCCAAAAGGTTTTGACAAATTCGGAAATTATACTTTTGGCATAAAGGAACATATCATTTTTCCTGAAGTTAGTTTTGATAGAGCTGATAAAGTTAGAGGCTTAGATATCGTTATTGTTATAAAAGCAATTAACAAAGAGCACAGCTTTGCATTATTAGAAAAAATGAATTTTCCATTTATTAAAAAAGGAGACAATTAAAAATGGCTAAACTTAGTGCTGTAAATAAAAACAAAAAAAGAATTAAACTTTCAGACAAAATGTTCAAGAAAAGACAAAATTTAAAAAAAATAATAATGGATAAAAAACTTCCATTAGAGGAAAGATTTAAGGCACAGCAGAAATTATCAAAATTGCCAAGAAATTCAGCCAAAACAAGAGTGATGAATAGATGTGAAATAACAGGTAGACCACATGGTGTTTATAGAAAATTAAAAATATCAAGAATTGCTCTTAGACAATTAGGATTACAAGGAAAAATACCTGGCTTAGTTAAGTCGAGCTGGTAGGAAGGATAATTATGAGTTTAAGTGACCCAATAGGAGATATGATAGCTAGAGTTAAAAATGCTCAAGCGAGAAATCATAAAAAAGTAGATCTGCCATCATCAAACTTTAAATCAAAAATTGCAGATATACTTAAAAATGAAGGTTTTATAAAAGACTTTAAAATTAGCTCAGAAGATAATAAACCAACATTGTCTTTAGAACTTAAATATCACTCTGGTAACCCAGTTATCAGTGCATTTGAAAGAGTTTCTAAACCAGGAAGAAGAATTTTTTCTAGTGCCGAAGGTTTACCTAAAATTAATAACGGTCTTGGTATTGCAATAGTTTCTACACCAAAAGGTGTAATGACTGATATTGACGCCAGAAAACAACGTGTTGGTGGCGAAATTATTTGTAAGGTATTTTAATGTCTAAAATTGGAAAAATAAATATATCAATCCCTGAAAAAGTTAAAGTGGCTTTAGCTGGCAATATTATAAATATAGAAGGGCCATTAGGAAAGAAATCAATAAATATTGATTTGGATATGTTTAATTTGGATATTAAAGAAGGAAAAGAGATTTCAATAAAACCAAAAAAAATTGATCAAAATTCTAAACGACTTTGGGGCATGAACAGAAGTTTAATTAATAATGCCGTGATTGGCTCAAGTACTGGCTATGAAAAAGTGTTAGAGCTTGTAGGTGTTGGATATAGAGCGGCATTAAAAGGAAATCAGCTAAATTTACAATTAGGCTACAGTCATGATATTGATTTTGACATTCCAGAAGGAATTAAAATTGCTGTAGAAAAACAAACTACACTTAAGATCACTGGATCTGACAAACAATTAGTTGGTGAAGTTGCATCAAAAATTAAAACATTTAGAAAAATTGAGCCATATAAGGGTAAAGGTGTTAGAGAAAAAGGCCAATATGTTCTTAAAAAAGAAGGTAAGAAAAAATAATGAAACTAAACACTAGTATTAGAAAAAGATTTAGAGTTAGCAACAAAGTAAAAAAAGTTGCTTCAAAAGATAGATTTAGATTAAGTATTTCAAGATCTGCCAAAAATATTTCAGCTCAAATCATTGATGATACAAAAAAAGTAACTTTGTTATCAGCTTCATCCATTGAGAAAGATTTAAAATCATCTGATAAAATTAACAAAACAGAGCTTTCAAAATTAGTTGCCCAAAAACTTGCAAAAAAAGCTCAGGAAAAAAATATTACAAAAATTTATTTTGATAGAGGATCTTATAAATATCATGGTAGAATCAAAGCATTTGCAGACACGTTAAGAGAAAATGGGATGGAATTTTAATTATGGAAAATAATAAAGACAAAAAAACAGACGATATTTTAGAAAAGTTAGTTCATATTAACAGAATTACAAAAGTTGTAAAAGGTGGAAGAAGATTTGGTTTTTCAGCTCTTGTAGTGGTAGGAAATCAGGCTGGAAAAATTGGAATAGCACACGCTAAAGCAAAACAAGTTCCAGATGCAATTAAAAAAGCTAATGAAATGGCGAGAAGAAAATTAACACATATACCTTTGAGAGAAGGTAGAACAATTCATCATGATGTGAAAGCTAAAGATGGCTCTGGTAGAATAGTTTTAAGAGCAGCATCAAAAGGTACAGGTATTATTGCAGGTGGTCCAGTTAGAGCAGTATGCGAGGTATTGGGTGTAAAAGATATTGTTGCTAAATCAATGGGTACATCAAATGCACACAATGTGATTAGAGCAACTATTAAAGCTTTAATGAAACAAAATTCACCAAAACAAATTTCAGCAATAAGAAATAAGAAAATATCAGAAATTATTGAAAAAAGAGGATAATGATTACATTAAATACAAGACAGAAAATTAATAAACCTAAAATTAGAGTAGGAAGAGGTATTGGTTCTGGAAAAGGTAAGACATCGGGGAGAGGTGTTAAAGGTCAAAAATCTAGATCTGGTGTTGCAATAAAAAGTTTTGAAGGTGGTCAAATGCCTTTATACAGAAGATTACCTAAAAGAGGTTTTAATCCAATTTCAAGAGAAAACATTGCAATTTTAAACTTGGAAAAAATTCAGTCTTATATTGATAAAAAAAATATTAATCCAAATGAAGTGCTTAATTCTTCATCTCTAAAAAAATTAAAATTAATAAACAAAAACTCTACAAAATTAAAAATATTAGGTACTGGAGAGTTAAAAGATAAAATTAATATTGAGGCTGACTTGGCATCAAAATCAGCAATAGAAAAACTTGAAAAAATTGGTGGATCTATTCAATTAAAAAAATAATTTGTTTAAATGAGCGCATCATCTTCAACAAATGATCTAAGAAATAGAATAATTTTTACCATAGCAATCCTTGCGGTATATAGATTTGGTACGTTTGTTCCTTTACCAGGAATTGACCCAGAACAATTAAAAATCATGATGGACGGTAATCAAAAAGGGTTACTTGGTATGTTTAATGTTTTTGCTGGAGGAGCAGTTAGTAGAATGGCAATTTTCGCTCTTGGTATAATGCCATACATATCATCCGCTATTATAGTTCAGTTGTTAACAGGGGTTTCAGATTATTTTAAGAATTTAAAAGCACAGGGAGAAACAGGTAGAGCAAAGATTACTCAAATTACAAGATATGGAACCGTTTTACTCGCTACAGTTCAAGGTTATGGTTTATCAGTAGGTTTAGAATCTTCTGCAGATTTGGTAATTAATCCAGGAGCATTTTTTAAAATTACAACAGTTACAACTATTGTTGCTGGTACAATTTTTCTTATGTGGCTTGGTGAACAAATCACTCAAAGAGGAATTGGAAATGGAATTTCTTTAATTATTTTTGCTGGTATTGTTGCCGAAATACCTAGAGCTTTAGTTACAACTTTTGAATTAGGTAGAACAGGTGCTGTGTCAACTTTCATGATCTTAGCAATTTTTGTTCTATTAATATTAACTATTTTATTTGTTGTTTTTATGGAGAGAGCTTTAAGAAAAATTCTTATCAATTACCCTAAAAGACAAATGGGAAACAAAATGTATGGTGGAGAGTCTTCTCATTTACCACTAAAAATTAATCAAGCAGGAGTAATACCAGCAATTTTTGCCTCTGCTTTATTATTGTTACCAGTTACTTTTTCTAATTTTTCTTTTTCAAACAATGAAACTTTTTTAAACTTAAGTTCTTATTTCACTCAAGGTCAGCCTTTGTACATGTTGCTATATGCATCTGGTATAATATTTTTCACATTTTTCTATACTTCAATTACATTTAACCCAACTGAGACTGCAGAAAACTTAAGAAAATATGGTGGCTTTGTACCAGGAATTAGACCTGGTGAAAGTACAGCATTATATATTGAAAATATTTTAACTAAACTTACTACAATAGGTGCTCTATATTTGACACTTGTATGTTTAATGCCAGAATTTTTAATAGCTAATTACCCAATTCCTTTTTATTTGGGTGGTGCATCTATTCTTATTGTTGTTGTTGTAGCCATTGATACTGTAACTCAAATTCAAACAAGATTAATGAGCTCGCAATACGAACAATTAATTAAAAAAACTAAATTTGGAAAGTAAGTGAATATAGTTTTGTTTGGACCGCCTGGTGCTGGTAAAGGTACTCAAGCTAAATATTTAGTAAAGAAATTAAATTCCTTTCAAATCTCAACTGGTGAACTTTTAAGAGAAGAAATATATAAAAATTCAGACATTGGTAAGACAATAACCAATGACATGAAAAATGGTAAATTTGTAAGTGATGAAATTGTAAATAAACTTATTGAAAATTTAGTTTCTGACCCTCAAAAAAAAAATAGATTAATATTTGATGGATACCCTAGATCATTGAGCCAAGCCAAAAATTTAGATATTTTACTGGAGGCATCAAGTCAAAAGATAGATTTAATTTTGTATCTCAAAGTTGATAAAGATACAGTGGTAAAAAGACTAGAGAAAAGAAAAATTATTGAAAATAGATCAGACGATGAAACAAGTACTATTCTAAAACGTTTTGATACATACATGAACACAACAGAGCCAGTACTGAATTACTACTCAGAGAATCCTAAATTTAAGGAAATTGACGGAAGCTTAGAAATAGACGAAATAACAAGGAAAATAGACACTTTTATAAATGTTTAAGACGTTGACTTTGATTAATCTTCTTATATAAAAGGCACAATTTATCACAAAAATTATGGCTCGTATCGCAGGTATAAACATTCCACAAAATAAACTTGTCCACATTGGACTTACTTATATTTATGGAATTGGAGATAAATTCTCACAACAAATTTGTTCTTCTCTAGAAATTCCAAGAGCCAAAAGAGTGAATGAGTTAACTGATGATGAAATTTTAAAAATAAGAGAATACATTGATCAAAATTTTAAAGTCGAAGGTGATCTTAGAAGAGATTATTCTTTAAGTATTAAAAGATTAATAGATCTTGCATGTTATCGAGGAACAAGACATAGAAAAAAATTACCTGTAAGAGGTCAAAGAACAAGATGTAATGCAAGAACAAGAAAAGGGAAAGCAATCGCTATTGCAGGGAAGAAATTAACACCAACTAAAAAATAATAATGGCAAAAACAGAAAAAACTGACAATAAAGATCAGAAGGTAGAAAAATCTTCTAAAAAAAGTGCTAAGAGTTCTTATTCAAAAAAGAAAAAGATTAAAAAAAATATTTTAAATGGAATTGCTTATGTGCAATCAACATTTAATAACACAATAATTTCAATTGCTGATACAAATGGAAATGTAATATCCTGGGCATCTGCTGGACAGAAAGGATTTAAAGGATCAAGAAAATCTACACCTTATGCAGCTCAAATAGCAGCGGACTCCGCAGCATCAAAAGCATTAGAGTATGGAATGAAAACTTTATCGGTTGAGGTAAAAGGACCTGGTTCAGGAAGAGAAACAGCATTAAGAGCTTTACAAGCAAGAGGTTTTAAAATTTTGTCAATTAAAGACACAACACCGATGCCTCATAACGGAACTAGACCACCAAAAAAAAGGAGAGTTTAATGGAAGTAGAAAACGTTAATGTTAAAAATTGGAAATCTTTGATTAAACCATCTAAATTAGATGTTCAAATTAGTGATGACTTAACACATGCTAAGATTATAGCTGAGCCTTTAGAAAAAGGTTACGGATTAACTTTAGGAAACTCCTTAAGAAGAATTTTGCTTTCTTCAATCAGAGGAGCTGCAGTTACTTCGATACAAATAGATGGTGTTCTACATGAATTTACATCAATTAAAGGTGTAAGAGAAGATGTAACAGACATAGTATTAAATGTTAAATCACTAGCATTAAAATGTAATTCTGAAGGTACAAAAAAATTAGTTTTAGACGCAAAAGGTCCAGGGGAAATAAAAGCTTCTGACATTGCTCCTGTGACTGATGTAGAAATATTAAATCCTGAATTAGTAATTTGTAACTTAGATGAAAATACTACTTTTCATATGGAAATGAATGTAAACACTGGAAAAGGTTATGTTCCAGCTGAGCTAAATAAACCAGAGGAGCCACCATTAGGTTTAATTGCCATTGACTCTTTGTATAGCCCTGTAAAAAAAGTTTCTTATTCTGTTAGCACAGCAAGAGAAGGTAAAGCTCTTGATTATGATAAATTAACAATGGAAGTGGAGACTAATGGTTCAATTTCTGCAGAAGATGCTGTTGCGTATTCTGCTAGGATTTTTCAAGACCAGTTGAAAATGTTTGTTAATTTTGATGAACCAGTTGAGGCTCCAGTAAAAGAAGTTTCATCTGAACCTGAGTTTAATAAGAATTTATTAAGAAAAGTTGATGAACTAGAGCTATCTGTTAGATCAATGAATTGCTTAAAAAATGACAACATAATTTATATTGGTGATTTAGTTCAAAAATCTGAGGGTGAAATGTTAAGAACACCAAATTTTGGTAGAAAATCTTTAAATGAGATTAAAGAAGTTCTAACTGGAATGTCTCTATATTTAGGTATGGAAATACCTAACTGGCCACCAGATAATATTGCAGAAATGTCTAAAAAATTAGAGGAAGCAATTTAATGAGACACGGCTTAGCCAATAAAAAGTTAAATAGAACTTCTGAGCATAGAAAGGCCCTGTTAAAGAATATGTTAAATTCTTTAATAAAATATGAACAGATTAAAACTACATTGCCGAAAGCAAAGTTTTTAAGACCTCAAGCTGACAAAATTATTACTCTAGGTAAAAAAGATACATTGCAAACAACTAAGATGCTTGTGTCTCAATTGCAGGATATTAAATCAGCTAATAAAGTAAAAAAAACTCTTTCTAAAAGATATTCAAATAGAAAAGGTGGCTATACTAGAATTATTAAAGCGGGTTTTAGATATGGTGATAATGCTCCAATGGCAATCATAGAATTTGTAGATAGAGATGTTGAGGCCAAAAGAGTAGATAAGAAGAAAAAAGATACGTCAAAAGAAGCTCCAAAAACAGAAGAAAATAAACAAGCTACAGCTTAAATCCTAAGTCATGAACAAGTCATACATCGTTGATTCAACGTGTAATGATATGCGTATTGATAGATGGATGAGATTAAATATTGGAAAAATACCTCAAGGTTTAATTGAAAAATATCTTAGGACAGGAAAAATTAAAATTAACAAAAAAAAAGTTAAAAGTTCTCACAAAATAAAAAAAGGAGATCAAATAAATATCTTTAATATTGAATTTAAAGAAAGAGTAGAACAAAAAAAAATAAAATTTTTACCAACTAAAGAAATAATAAAATCAAACGAAGATCAAATAATTGATGATAATGATAATTTTGTTGTATTAAATAAAGCATCAGGAATATCAGTACAAGGTGGTACAAAATCTAAAAAAAACTTAGTTGATATTTTCGCAAAGAGTGAAATTTTTAAAGGAACAAAACCTTATTCTGTTCATAGATTAGACAAAGATACATCTGGTGTATTTATAATGGCGAAAAATAGAGAGAGCGCACAGTTACTAACATCATTATTTAGATTAAGAAAAGTTCACAAAACTTATCTTGCCATATGCCAAGGAGAAATAAATAAAAATACAGGTGTTTGGGATGATGACTTAATAAGATATGATGGAAATAAAAAGTTAGTTGAAAAAGCAAAAACTATATTCAAGGTAATAGATAAAAATTCTGAAGCATCTTTATTGGAGTTAAAACCAATAACTGGAAGAAAACATCAGTTACGTAAACAACTTTTTGCAATTGGAAATCCTATATTTGGCGATACCAAATATAAACTATCTAAGTCTGATAAAGGTATAAATAAAAATCTTATGCTGCACTCGTATCAAATTAAATTTAAAATTAATGATATGAAGCATACTTATTCAGCCTTATTACCAGAATATTTTAAAAAGTTGTTAAAATCAAAAAGACTTAGTTTTTCAAATTTGAAATAAAATTTTTGATAATTTCATTATTTAAGTTAGAATAATCTTGATTTGAAATTTTTTTTAAATTTGTAATACCTTTATCTGAAATTCCACAAGGTACTATTTTTTTATAATTTTCTAGGTTGTTATCAACGTTTATTGCAAATCCATGATATGCAATCCACTTACTCACTCGAATACCTATTGCAGCAATTTTTTGAATTTCATTTTTGTCCTTATACCATATTCCAATATTTTCTTTATCAGGAAAGGTTTCAATATTATATTTTTTTAAACTTTGAATAATTGTGTTTTCAATGGTTGTAATAAATTTTCTAATGTCTTTTTTTTCTCTTAGATCAATAACAAAATAACAAATTAATTGACCTGGACCATGATACGTAATTTTTCCACCTCTGTTTGTTTTTAATAGATCAATTGATTTATCAATTATTTCATTTTCTTTATACGATGTACCTGCAGTAAAAATTTCAGGATGCTCTAAAATCCAAATTAACTCTTTTTCTTTTTCTTTATTAGCTGTAATATTTTTTAATCTAGACTCTAATAGATCAATTGCCTCAAAATAATTTACCGGTTTTATTGACTTTTTGATCTCTATATTCATTTAAAATTTGTAATATTTTAATTATGTATTAATAGTGCACAACTAAATTATAGGTACATTTATGTCTTTAATTAAAAAAACTAAAGATAAAAAAGTAAATTTTGAATTCAATAAAGAATATTTGAGAGTTGTTACCTCTAAAATAGCTAACAATGATGCAAAATTTATTAATGACTCATTCAATGAAATGCACCCTGCTGATGCAGCAGACATAATTGAACACTTAAGCATTAGTGATAGAGAAAGTTTAATTAAATTAAATAATTTTAATATTGATGCAGAGGTTTTTGTAGAATTAAATGAGTCTATACAAACTGAAATAATTAAATATTTATCTTCAGACTCAATTGTAACTATTCTTACTAACCTTGAGTCAGATGATGCTATTTCGATTTTAGAAAATGTACCCGAAGAAGACAAGAACACTATATTAAGCTCATTACCACCTAAAGACAGATTTGCTCTGTTAGAAAGCTTAAGCTATCCTGAAGATACTGCTGCTAGACTTATGCAGCGTGAGTTTACAGCTATACCAAGCAACTGGTCTGTAGGTCAAACAATTGACTACCTAAGAGAAAATAAAGATCTGCCTGAGGAATTTTTGGAAATTTTTATTGTTAATGAAGAATTTAAACCTATTGGAACAGTTCCATCATCAAGAGTGCTTACTTCACCGAGAGACACAAAGATGGCAAGCATTATGTCTGAATCTCAACTATTAGTGCCTGTAGATATGGATAAAGAAGAGGTGGCTAACCTTTTTGAAAATTATAATCTTAACTCAGCAGCTGTAGTTGACAAAAATAATAAATTGGTAGGAATGATAATGAACGATGATGTTCTTACAGTTTTAAAAGAAGAGGCTGAGGAAGATGCATTAAGACTTGCTGGTGTAGGTGATGAGGAAATTACAGATGGTGTTGTTACAAAAACTAAAAGAAGATTTAATTGGCTTTTACTGAATTTATTTACCGCTTTTTTAGCTACTTGGTGTATTAGTCTGTTTGGAGCAACTATTGAGCAAATGGTTGTTCTTGCTTTCCTAATGCCAATTGTTGCTTCAATGGGCGGTAATGCAGGAATGCAAACATTAGCTGTTACAGTCAGAACAATTGCAACAAATGACTTAACCCAAAATAATTTTTCATCAAATGTTTTTAAAGAATTTTCAATTGGTATATTAAATGGAATTATATTTGCCGCTATAAGTGCTTTAATTGTTCAAATTTGGTTTCAAGATAGTATTCTTTCAATAATTATTTCAATATCAATGGTACTAACGATGATTATAGCTGGACTGTTTGGTATACTCGTTCCTTTTACATTAAAAAAAATGAATATTGATCCCGCAATTGCATCTAGTGTTTTTGTTACGACCATTACTGATGTAATAGGTTTTGTGTCATTTTTAGGTGTTGGGGCTTACTTTCTTTAAAAGTTATCAATTAATCTTATGTTATCAATATAGTAAGCAACAAATAAACGTGAGCCTTTAACAGTATTAGATATTTTAAGATTTTTAATTGATCTTAATTCCAAGTATTCAATTTTAATTTTTAAAAACTTCTCAAAATATTTCATTTGAATTTTTAAATTTTGTTTTATTTTTTTTCTATTTGCTATATTTCTTTTAAATTTAATTAAATTTTTGCTCAAAAAACTTGCTTTTTTAATTCCATATAAGTCTAAATGATTATTTCTTGAAGACAAAGCTATTTTACTTTTATTTCTGATTGTTTTGCATGGAATAATAGAGGCTTTACATTTATTTTTTAGATAATTTTTTATTAAGAAATATTGTTGATAATCTTTTTTGCCCATAAATATTTTTTTCGGATTTACTAGATTGGTTAATCTTCCCATTACATCTAGAACTCCTTCAAAATGCCCTTTTCTATATTTAGCACATAAAATTTTGTCTTTATTTGCGATTTTTATGTTTGATTTTTTATTATTATTATAAATGTCTTTAAATTTTGGGATGTATAAGAAATCTACTTTTTTAGTTTTTTTTAAAATTTTAATATCCTTTTTAATATTGGTGGGATAGTTCTTAAAATCTTTTTTATTGTTAAATTGTTTGGGGTTAACGAAAATACTTACTATTGTCTTTTTGCAAGTTCTGTTTGATCTTTCTATAAGTGATATATGACCCTCATGTATACTCCCCATTGTGGGAACAAACCCAACATCATTAAATGGCCTTAAAGCTTTATATAATGAATTATTATTTAATATAATTTTCATTTGTATTAGAAATTTAGATAAGTAAAACATTTATATGATTAAACAAGCAATTATTCCTCTAGCAGGTCAAGGAACTAGACTATTGCCTTTAACAAGTGTTTTTGCAAAAGAACTACTCCCAATAAATGGTAAGCCAGGAATTGAATATATTTTAGATGAGTGTATTGAGGCTGGAATTAAAGAAGTTGTTTTCATCATATCAAATAAAAAAAAAATGATTAAAAATTATTTTTATAGTGATTCTTTTTATACAAAAATTATTAGAAAGAAAAAAGATCCCCGAATAATTGCTGAATATAAAAAAATATTAAAATATAAAAAATTAATAAAATTTGTATATCAAAATATACCCAAAGGGACAGGCGATGCTGTTTTTAAAACAAAAAAATATATAAAAGATAAATATTTTTTAATGTTATTACCTGATGATTTAATAATAAAAAAAAACTGCTCCAAAGACATGATTAAAGTACATCATAAACATAAATCTTCTGTAATGGCCAGTATGAAAGTTAATTCCAAAACAGTTTCAAGATGGGGCATCTATAGTTTAAACAAAAAAATATCAAAAAATGATTATTACATTGATGGAGTGGTTGAAAAACCTTCAATTAAAAATGCTCCCTCCAATAAAGCAGTAATTGGACGATATATTCTTCCTAAAACAATATTTAATAAACTATCCAAGCAAAAACCTGGTAATGGTGGTGAAATACACATAACAGATGCTATTCAGACTTTAATTAAAGAAGGTGAAAAATTTATTGCACATAATTTTTCAGGTAAATATTTAGATTGTGGTACAATGCAAGGATTTATTAATTCAAACAAAGAAATAGGAAAAATATGAAACTTTGCATGATAGGCACAGGTTATGTTGGTTTGGTTAGTGGTGTCTGTTTTTCTGATGTTGGTAATATTGTTTACTGTGTAGATAAAGATAAAAAAAAAATAGAAGAATTGAATAAAGGCAATGTTCCTATTTATGAGCCTGGTTTAGAAGAAATATTAAAAAAAAATTATAAACAAAATCGTTTGAAATTTACTACAGATTTAAAAAAAGCAGTTTCAAGTTCAGATATAATTTTTATATGTGTTGGAACTCCAACTAAAAAAAATAGCAATTCAGCTGATTTAAAATATGTTTTTAGTGTTGCAAAAGAATTAAAAAAGATAATTAAAAGTTACAAAATAATAATAACTAAATCTACAGTCCCAGTAACTACTGGTGATAAAATTGAAAATATTTTAAAAAATTTAAAAAAAAGAAAATTAGTCGATATCGTTTCTAATCCTGAGTTTTTAAGAGAAGGTGAGGCCATAAGAGATTTTGTCTATCCAGATAGAGTAGTTATTGGAACTGATAGTAAAAAAGCCAACAAGATTTTAAAGTCACTTTACATGCCCATAATAAAGAAAAATAGTAGATATTTTAATACCTCTAGAAGAGGTGCTGAGTTAATAAAATATGCTTCAAATGCTTTTTTAGCTACAAAAATTTCATTTATTAATGAGATTGCAAATCTTTGTGAAAAAGCGGGTATAGATGTAAAAGATATTTCATTTGGTATGGGATCTGATGAGCGTATTGGTGATAGATTTTTGAGAGCAGGACCAGCCTATGGAGGATCATGCTTTCCAAAAGATACCAGAGCTTTAATTGATACAGGTAAAAAATTTAATACAGATTTGTCTATCGTTAAAACTGTAGTTTCATCGAATGATAAACGTAGATTTTTATCAATAAAAAGAGTTGAGAAAATTTTAAATAGTAAACTTTTAAATAAAACAATTACATTTCTTGGAGTAACATTTAAACCAAATACAGATGATATGAGAGAAGCCTCTAGCATACCTATGATTAAGTATTTTAGTAAAAAAAGTTGCAAAATTAGATACTTTGATCCGACTGGTGAGAAGGAGGAATTTAAAAATTTAAAAAATGTTAATCATTTTAATAATATAAAAACTGCATGCTTGAATAGTGATTTAATAATTTTACATACTGAATGGAATGATTTTAAATTATTAAACTTTAAAAAATTAGTAAAAAAGAGAAATTTTAAAATTTATGACATGAGAAACATGTATTCTCCTTCAAAAATGAAAAAATTAAATATCAATTATTTTGGTATTGGAAGATAGTCTAGTTTAGCTCAAAAATAGCATCAACTTCTACGGATACTCCTAGTGGTAAACTATTGGTACTTACTGCAGCTCGTGTATGCATGCCAGCATCACCAAATATTGATGAAATTAAATCTGAAGCTCCATTAATTACTTTTGGCTGTTCAGTAAAGTCATTTGTTGAATTAACAAATCCTGTTAATTTGATACATGATTTTATTTTAGACAAATCTCCAGCACAAGCAGCTTTTGCTTGAGCAACTAAACTTAATCCACATCTTTTTGCAGCTTCATAACCTTGTTCTGTACTTAAATCTTTCCCAACTTTTCCCTTAATTAATTCTCCATTTTCATTAATCGAAATTTGACCAGAAATAAAAAGTAAATTTCCTGTTTTTTTTGTTGCCACATAAGATCCAACAGGAGCCTTCGCCTCTGGAAGTTCTATTTTTAATTCTTCTATTTTTTTATCAAAATTCATTTACTATCCTTTTTTTTAATCTTATTTTTAACTTTATCTCCAATTTCTACAAGATTTTCTTTTAGTTCTTTGGCTTTTTTAGATGTTCCTTCTTTTAGTTTTTGAGTTTTTTTCGATGTCCCATCCTTTAATTCTTTAGCTTTTTTTGAACTCACTTCTTTTAATTTTTTTGCATTACATTCGACGTACTCTTTCGATAATTTTTTAAATTCATTACATTTATTTTCCTCTGCAAATGAAAAGGTACTTTTGAAAAAAAAAACAATGAAAAATATAAATAATTTTTTCATTTTTTCTTTTTATTTTTGCCTTTTTTATTTTTGTCGTATTCTCTTCTTTTTTCAATTAAGATTAAAGCTTCATCCATTGTAAGCTCTGTTGGATCTTTTTCTTCAGGAATTGTTGCGTTTAAAGATTTATATTTAATATAAGGACCATATTGTCCCTTCATAACTCTAACTGGTTTTTTGTCTTCCGGATGTTCTCCTAAATCCTTAATAATTGAAGAAGACATTCTTCCTGGTTTTGCTTCAGCAATAAGAGTAATTGCTCGATTTAATCCTATAGAGAAAATTTCATCAATATTCTCTATTCTAGCAGATTTATTTTCACACTTAAGATAAGGACCAAATCTTCCAGTATTTAAAATTATTTCTTTTTGATTATCAGGATTAACACCAATTGATTTTGGTAGAGAACATAAAAACTGAGCTTTTTCTAAGTCTATACTTTCTAACTCTAAACCTTTTGGTATAGAAACATTTTTAATTAATTCATTAACATCTGGTTTAGATTTTTTGGTTTTTTTCTTTTTTTTAGTTTTTGTCTCTACTAATTCCTCTTTCTTAAGTTTTTCATATTGCAGATAGGGGCCAAATCTTCCATTTTTCAGATATATATCATTACCATTTTCATGTTTTCCTAGAAATTTAGGTTCTGCTAACTGTGATTGAGCTGCTGCCTTTGCTTTAGACAAGGGTCTAGTGAATTTACACTCTGGATAATTTGAACATCCAATAAAAGCTCCACCTCTAAAACTATTTTTAAGACTTAGTGAACCCGTATCACACAGCTGGCACTTTCGAAAAATATTTCCATCTTTATCAGTATCAAAAATTAAAGCACCAAGGCTTTCATTTAAAAGATCTAACACTTCTCTAGTTCTTTTCTCCTTAACTTCAGAAACATTATTATTAAAATCTTTCCAAAACATCTCTAAAACTTTTATCCAGCTTTCTTTACCAGATGTAATATCGTCTAATTGATTTTCCAAACCTGCAGTAAAGTTATAATCAACATATTTAGAAAACAATTTTTCTAAAAATGCAGAGATAAGTTTGCCACGATCTGTGGGGAAAAACCTTTTATTTACTATTTCTGCATAACCTCGATTAGCTATTGTGGAAATTATACTTGCGTAAGTAGAAGGTCTACCAATTCCCAATTCTTCTAATTTTTTGACTAAACTTGCCTCAGAATATCTTGGAGGTGGTTGTGTAAAATGTTGTTCATCTATTAATGCTTCAATATTAATTGGTCCTTTAGACATTTCTGGTAAAATTTCTTCATCATCATCTTTGCTTGTATTTGAGTAAACTTTTAAAAAACCATCAAATTTTAATACAGAGCCACTTGCTTTACATATTGTCTGATTATCCTCTGACTCTATTGTTATGGTATTTCTGTCAAATTGGGCAACTTCCATTTGTGAGGATAAAGCTCTGGACCAAATTAAATTGTATAGTTTTTGTTGATCACTACTTAAATATTTTTTTAGAGTGTCGGGTGCTCTATTTATATCTGTCGGTCTAATAGCCTCATGAGCTTCTTGTGCATTTTTAGCTTTTTTACCAGAATAATTATTTGCGGAAGCAGGCAAATATTCATTACCATACTCATTTTTAATAAAATTTCTAAAATCATTTACTGCATCAGCTGATAAATTAGTTCCATCTGTTCTCATATAAGTAATCAATCCCACAGTATCCCCATCAATCTCAACACCTTGATATAGTTTTTGTGCAATTTGCATTGTTCTTGAAGCTCCAAAACCCAATCTACTAGATGCTACTTGTTGTAATGTCGAAGTTGTAAATGGACCTGAGGGGTTTCTTCTTATAACTTTTGATGAAATATCTGTTATTTGAAATTTTTTCTCTTTTATTTCTTTGATTGCTTTTTCAATGCTATTCTTGTCTCTAAAAGTAAATTTTTCTATTTTTTTACCATTTAATTGAGAGATGCTTGCAGTAATAGTGTTTTTATTATCATCTCCAAATTTAAGGGTAAGTGTCCAAAATTCCTCTGGATTAAATAATTCTATTTCATGTTCTCTTTCAGTAATCAATTTTAAAGCTACAGACTGAACTCTTCCAGCTGATTTTGATCCAGGTAGTTTAGTCCAAAGTATTGGAGAGATATTAAAACCAACCAAGTAATCAAGAGCTCTTCTTGCCATATAAGCATCAACCAACAAAGGTTCGATTTGTCGTGGATTTTCAATACCATGAATTACTGCTTTTTTGGTTATCTCATTAAAAACAACTCTTTCAATTTCTTTATCTTTTAAAAGTTTTTTTTCATCCAGATATTCTTTAACATGCCATGCTATAGCTTCACCTTCACGGTCAGGGTCAGTGGCAAGTATTATTTTAGAGGATTCTTTTGCAACATCAGTTATTTCTTTTAAATATTTTTTTGAAAAACTATCAACTTCCCATTCCATTTTAAAATCGTGATCAGGATCAACAGATCCATTTTTTGATGGTAAATCTCTTATATGTCCATAACTTGCTAAAACAGTATAATCATCTCCAAGATATTTGTTTATAGTTTTAGCTTTTGCAGGACTTTCAACTATGACTAGATTCATAATTTAACAAACTACTTAAAAGTGTTTGATAGTCAAATTAATAAATTTTAGTCTTGTTTTCTTCTTTATTTATCAGTCG
Source organism: Candidatus Pelagibacter sp. HIMB1542 (assembly GCF_052047835.1). NCBI lineage: Bacteria > Pseudomonadati > Pseudomonadota > Alphaproteobacteria > Candidatus Pelagibacterales > Candidatus Pelagibacteraceae > Candidatus Pelagibacter > Candidatus Pelagibacter sp. HIMB1542. Next base: position 416,807 of record NZ_JBNAJB010000001.1, read on the forward strand.
TTTAATATTTTCTCTATGAGTATAAAATATTAAAATAAACATTATTCCAAAAAATAATTCATTTTCTGTTGATTCAAACAGAAATAAATAAACAGGAACTGAAAAAGATCCAATTAATGATGCTAATGATGAAAATTTAGAAATAAAAAAAGTTACAAGCCAACAAATACCAAAAACTATTCCAAACATTATATTCATACTGCATAATATACCTACATAAGTTGCTACTCCCTTACCACCTTTAAACTTTAACCAAACTGGAAAAACATGACCCAGAAAAGCACATAAAGCTGATACATAAATCAGATCAGGAAAATTTACCTTTATATATAAAACTGGAATAACTGCTTTAATTATATCAAGTATTAAAGTTGAATAACCAATAAATTTATTTCCTGTTCTTAGAGCATTTGTTGCACCAATGTTACCTGATCCAATATCTCGGATATCTTTTTTTAAAAAAATTTTAGTTAATATTAACCCAAAAGGGATAGAACCCATTAGGTATGAGATAATACCTATTGTTAATAATTCCATTTTTATATCTTAAATAATTCTTTACCTTTTACAAATGTATTGGTTACTTTTCCTTGAAGTTTTTTGTCTTCAATAGACGTATTTTTGGATTTAGAAATTAAATTTTCTTTTTTTACAATCCAAGGTTTATTTATATCAACAATACAAAAGTCAGCATCATTACCAATTGAAAGATTTCCTTTATTGATATTTAAAATTTTAGCTGGATTAGATGTTAGTGCTTGGATTATTGTTTCAAGTTTTACAGATCCATTATGAAATAGTTCCAAACTTAAAGACAATAAAGTTTCAATACCAGACGCACCTGTTGCTGCTTGCGAAAATGTCAATCTTTTTGATTCTTCATCTTCAGGTTTATGATCTGAAACAATGACATCAATTGTTTTATCTTTTAATCCTTGCACTAAAGCCAATCTATCTTCTTCTTTTCTCAATGGCGGAGATAATTTTAAAAATGTTTTAAAATCTCCAATATCATTTTCATTTAAGGAAAGGTTATTTATTGAAACTCCACAAGAAAATTTAATATCATTTTTTCTTTTTTTAATGATTTCTACTGATTTGCATGATGATAGTTGAGATATGTGATATCGACACTTTGCTTTTTCTAACAATGTTAAATCTCGTTCAATAATTATTCTCTCAGCCACATCTGGTATACTTGATAACCCAAGTTTTGTAGCGATTATACCTGAATTTATCATACCGTTTTTTGCCAACTCATAATCCTCAGCATGTTGCATTATTAGACATCCTAAATCCTTCGCTGAATTCATTATTCTTGACATTAATCTAGTATTTTGAATTGTCTTTACACCATCTGTAAAAGCTATAATGCCTTTACTAGCTAACAATCCAAATTCCGTCATATTTGTTCCCTCTACATTTTGCGTAAGAGATGCGCATGGAAATATATTAATCTTAGATTTATCTCGTCCTCTTCGTTTTAAAAAATCTACTATTGAAACATTATCAATTACAGGATCTGTATTAGGCATTGTTACCACAGATGTTACTCCTCCAGATAGAGCTGCATTACTTAAAGTTCTAAAATTTTCTTTATACTCATACCCAGGTTCTCCAACAAAAACTCTCATATCGACTAAACCAGGGAATATATATTTTCCTTTTAAATCAATTGGTTTTTCTCTGGACGGTAAATTATTTGTATTTACTTTTTTCCCTATTGCTTCAATTTTACCTTCTTCTCCAACAATAAGTCCTCCATTTTCATTAATTGAATTTTGAGGATCAATTATATTTGCGTTAATAAAGTATTGTTTTTTCATTTATTCACAAAATATTTTTAAACAGGCCATCCTTACAGCAACTCCAAGTTCAACTTGCTCTTTGATTACACTTTTATTTATATCGTCTGCCAATCTAGTATCTATTTCGATACCTCTATTCATTGGGCCAGGATGCATTATTAGTGCATCAGGTTTAGCATGATCTAATTTATCAGGTGTTAAACCGTAATATTCATAATACTCTCTATTTGATGACAAATAAGAACTTGTCATTCTCTCATTTTGCAATCTTAGCATCATTACAATGTCACAATCTTTCAATCCTTTTTTCATATCGGTAAAAGTATTAACACCAAACTTTTCAATTTCTTTTGGCATCAAATTTGTTGGGGCAACAATATTTACTTCAGCACCAAGCATTGTTAGTAAATAAATATTTGATCTTGCGACTCTGGAATGAAGAATATCTCCACATATAGCAATTTTTAATCCTTCAATTTTTTTCTTTCTATTTCTTATTGTTAAAGCATCCAGTAATGCTTGAGTAGGGTGCTCACGTCTGCCATCCCCTGCATTTAATACTACACAATTTACTTTCTGAGATAATAAATTACATGCTCCAGAATCTTGATGTCTTATTACAATAATGTCAGGATGCATCGCATTTAGAGTCATTGCTGTATCAATTAAAGTTTCACCTTTTTTAATTGCTGAATTATTCATATTCATTGACATGACATCAGCACCAAGTCTTTTTCCAGCTAACTCAAATGAACTTTGTGTTCTTGTTGATGGTTCAAAAAATAGATTAATTTGAGTTTTGCCTCTAAGAACATCAATTTTCTTGTTCTTACTCTGATTTAATTTAATGAAAGTTTCAGATTCATCTAAAATGTAGTTAATATCACTAACTGATAGATCTTGGATACCTAACAAATGTTTTTGAGAAATTTTAATAGCTTTGGTGTTTTTTGCCATTAAAATTAACTCTATAACTATAAAGCCAATGAATGGCAAGGATTAATTATTTAGATAATCTATGGCTCCCTGCAGAATAAAAGCTGCCGCGTTCTGATCTATATTCTTTTCTCTCTTAGATACATTTACATCTAATTGGCTTGATAAATTAAAAGCCCCAACAGTTGATAGTCTTTCATCCCAAAGACATACATCAACATCTATCTCTTTATCTATATTTTTAGACACATCATTGACTGACTGTGCTGAAGAGCCAGAAGATCCATCCATATTTAAAGGATAACCAATGATAATTGCCTTGACATCATTCTCTTGAATAATGTTTTTTAGCTCCATAATTAATTCATTATTTTTTGATTTATGTATAGTTTTATAAGGGGTAGCAATTAATTGCTTTTCGTCACAAATTGATACACCAATTCTTTTTGAGCCTAGATCTAAACCTATCAAACGACATTTTTCTGACTGTTTTTTTTTAAATTCTTCTATTGTGATCATGTTGTATATTTTAAACTATAGTGATAGTTTGCGTCATATTTAAATATCATATGAGCATCGATCTTAAAACCATAAAGCATATATCTAAATTATCAAGAATTTCAGTAGATGAGAAAAAAGCTGAAAAACTTGCTATTGATTTGAATTCAATTTTTGATTTCATTGAAAAACTCAATGAACTTAAAACTGAAAATGTTGAACCACTTACATCAGTGGCTGAAACGACTTTAAAATTAAGACCTGATGAAGTTAAAAGTAAAAATTTAAGGGAACAAATAATAAAAAATTCTCCAAAAGATAATGATGATTATTTTGTTGTACCAAAAGTTATAGAATAATGTCTGATATAACCAAACAAACACTTTCTGAATTAGTTAATAATATTAGAGAAAAAAAACTCTCTTCTTCAGAAGTTACTAGTGCTTTTGTTGATAGATCAGAAAAATCAAAAGAATTAAACACTTATATTACTGAAGATTTTAGTAATGCTTTAGACAAAGCTAAAAAATTTGATGACAAACCAAATTTGGATTTAAAATTACCAGGAATACCAATGGCTGTAAAAGATTTATTTTGTACAGCTAATGTAAGAACAACAGCTGGTAGCAAAATATTAAACAATTTTGTACCCACTTATGAGTCTACTGTTACTCAGAATATCTGGAATGAGGGAGCAATTCTTATTGGTAAATTAAATTGTGATGAATTTGCAATGGGATCATCAAATGAAACAAGTTTTTTTGGCAATGTTCAAAATCCGATTGATAAAAATTTAGTTCCAGGTGGTTCATCTGGTGGTTCATCTTCTGCTGTAGCAGCACAATTAACTCCAATTACAATTGGAACTGATACAGGTGGATCTATTAGACAACCGGCGTCATTTACAGGTACAGTGGGTTTAAAACCAACTTATGGTAGTTGTTCAAGATACGGAATAGTTGCTTTTGCATCTTCTCTTGATCAAGCTGGTCCAATGGCTCAAAATGTTCAAGATTGTGCTTTGTTGCAAGAGGTAATTAGCTCATACGATCAAAAAGACTCAACTTCTATTGATTTTAAAAGAAACCAGTACAGCAAAGAATTAACAAAAGACATTAAAGGAAAAAAAATAGGTATACCAAAAGAATATAGAATTGATGGAATGCCAAAAGAAATTGATGATCTTTGGCAGAAAGGTATTGAGTATGCTAAAGATTGTGGTGCGGAAATAATTGATATTTCTCTTCCACACACAAATTATGCTTTACCAACTTACTATATAGTGGCACCAGCTGAAGCATCTTCTAATCTTGCAAGATATGATGGTGTCAAATATGGCTTTAGAGCTGATGGAGAAAACCTTATTGATATGTATGAAAAAACTAGATCAGAGGGATTTGGAGCCGAAGTTCAAAGAAGAATAATGATAGGCACATATGTTTTATCTTCAGGTTATTACGATGCATATTATTTGAAAGCTCAAAAAGTTAGAAAACTAATTAAAAATGATTTTGATGAAGCGTACAAAAAAGTAGATGCAATAATAACTCCATCAACGCCAAGTTCTGCTTTTAAAATTGGTGAAAAAACAAATGACCCAGTTTCAATGTACTTAAACGATATTTTTACTGTTCCTGTAAATTTAGCAGGTTTACCAGGAATTTCTATTCCAGCTGGTCATGACAGCAAAGGCTACCCTTTAGGTTTACAAATTATTGGAAAAGCATTTGATGAACAAAATATCTTAAACATTGCTTATGCAATGGAAGAAAAAATTAATTATAAAAATAAAATTACTGATTGGTGGATTAAGTGAGTAAAGAAAAGTCAGAATATTTAATTAATAGAAATGACAATCAATACGAAGTTGTCATTGGTTTAGAGGTTCATGCTCAAGTACTTTCCCAATCAAAGTTATTTTCTACGTCAGCTACTAAATTTGGCGCTGAACCAAACACTCAGGTAAGTTTAGTAGACGCTGCTTTTCCTGGAATGCTTCCAGTGATTAATGAATTTTGTGTTAAGCAAGCAATTAAAACTGGAATAGGATTAAAAGCTAAAATTAACAAAAGATCAGTATTCGATAGAAAAAATTATTTTTATGCTGATTTACCACAAGGATACCAAATCTCTCAATTTAAGGACCCAATAGTTGGTGAAGGTAAAGTTATTTTAGATATGCCAGATGGTCAAAAAGAGGTTGGTATTGAAAGATTACACTTAGAACAAGATGCGGGTAAAAGTATCCATGATTTAGATCCAAAAAACACCTTTGTTGATTTAAATAGGTCAGGAGTAGCTTTAATGGAAATTGTCAGCAAGCCTGATTTAAGATCGCCAGATGAAGTTAATGCATATATCAAGAAATTAAGATCAATTATGCGTTATTTAGGAACTTGTGATGGTAATATGCAGGAAGGATCTTTGAGAGCAGATGTTAATGTTTCTGTAAGAAAAAAAGGAACAAAAGATTTTGGTACTAGATGTGAAATTAAAAACGTTAATTCTATTAAATTCATGCAAATGGCTATTGAATATGAAGCAAATAGACAAGTTGATTTAATTGAAGATGGACAATCTGTTGATCAAGAAACAAGACTTTTTGATACTAAAAAAAATGAAACAAGATCCATGAGATCAAAAGAGGATGCTCATGATTATAGATATTTTCCAGACCCTGATTTATTACCATTAGAAGTTTCTGATGAATTCATAAATCATTTGCAATCAGAAATTCCAGAGTTACCTGATGAAAAGAAAAAGAGATTTATAGATCAATTTAAATTAACTCCATATGAAGCAAATATCATGGTTTCAGATATAGAAACCTCAAATTATTTTGAAGATGTTGTTAAAAAATCTGACGTTAAATTAGCAACAAACTGGATCATAGGTGAATTATTTGCTGCACTTAATGAAAAAAATTTAGAAATAACCGACAGTCCAATTAGTGCCGGTAATTTATCAAAATTAATTAATTTAATTAAGGATGGGACAATTTCTGGAAAAATTGCAAAAACTGTTTTTGAACAAATGATGGAAGGGGACAAGGATCCTAAAAAAATTGTTGAAGAAAAAGGTTTAAAACAAGAAAGCGATCCAAAAGCTTTAGAGGCTTTAATTGATAAAGTTATTGATAGTAATAGAGATAAAGCTACTGAATATAAATCTGGTAAAGTTAAATTATTTGGCTTCTTTGTTGGACAAGTAATGAAAGTTTCAGGTGGAAAAGCTAACCCTCAACTAGTAAATGAGATTTTAAAGAAAAAACTTTAGGTTCATGGGCTCAGACCTAAAAATTAGCAACAAAATTCAAGAGTACATTTTAAATAATGGACTAGATCTTCATCCAGTTCAAAAAGAGATTATTTCTTATAATGAGTCTCTGGGAGATATTAAAAGGATGCAAATATCTATCTCACAATCTCAATTTTTACACATAATAGTAAAAACATCTAATGTTAAAAAAATACTAGAGATCGGAACTTTTACTGGCTTAAGTGCTTTGTCAATGTCTCTTGCTTTACCAGAAGATGGTAGAATTATTGCTTTGGACAAAAATCAAGAAACTAACAAAATTGCAATAAAATTTTTTGAAAAAGCAAAACAAGGTCATAAAATTCAAACAATAATTAAACCTGCTTTAGAAAGTTTGAGCGAAATAAAAGAAAATGATTTTGATTTAATTTTTATTGATGCTGATAAGAAAAATTATAAAGAATATTATGAAAAATCTTTAATTTTATTAAAGAAAAATGGCTTAATAATAATTGATAATGTTCTATGGTATGGACAAGTTGTCGATGAAAATAGTGATGATAAAATCACTTTAACAATCAAAGATTTTAATAATCATGTTTCTAAAGATAAAAGAGTTGAAAAAATTATAGTTCCATTAGGTGATGGTATGACAGTTTGTAGAAAATTATAATGTTTGATGTTTTTGGATTTTATAAGTTTATTAAAATTTCTTATTTAAAGAAAAATAAAAAAATACTTCAAAATCAATTATTAAATAAAAACATACGTGGAACAATTATCATTTCCAACGAAGGTTTAAATGGAACAATTTCTGGAAAAAATAAAGATATTAAACTGATCAAGGATTGTTTACACAAATTATTTAAATTTGAAAAATTTGATAGTATTAATAATTCAAAAAGCACTTTTCAGCCGTTTCATAAACCAAAAGTAAAAATTAAAGGAGAAGTGGTTCCAATGAATTTAAGTTTAAAAAAGAGAATTAAAAAAAAAGATAGTCATGTTAACCCTCAAAAATGGAACTCATTAATTAAAGATAAAAAAACAGTTTTAATTGATGCGAGAAAACCTTTTGAATATAAAGTTGGAACTTTTAAAGGTTCAATTAATCCAGATGTAGATAATTTTCGAGATTTTCCAAAATATCTTAAAAAATTAAAAAAAAATCAACCTATTGCTATGTTTTGTACTGGAGGTATTAGGTGCGAAAAAGCGTCAGTCTTTTTGGAAAATAAAGGCTACAATAATGTCTACCAATTAAAGGGTGGTATTTTAAACTATTTAAAAAAAACAGACCCAAAAAAAAGTTTATGGAAAGGTGAGTGCTTCGTCTTTGACAATAGAATTAGTTTAAAGCATGGTTTGAAAATAGGTTCTTACTCAATGTGTAGTGGTTGTAGAAAACCTATTTCCTTAAAAGATAAAAAATCTAAAAAATATGAAGAAGGGGTTTCTTGTCCAAATTGTCACGATAATTTAACAAATGATCAAAAATCGAGATTTAGAATGAGACAAAAACAAATTAACCTTGCCAAAAAAACTGGAAAAAGTCATATCTTTCAAAAAGAATATTAAAATATTTTTAGTTTAAAGAAATGAATTTATTAAAAGATGACGTCTCTCAACTTATAAAAAAACTTGCAATACCAGCAAGTGTTGGGACATTATTTCAAACATTATACACTTTAGTTGATACTTTTTATGCTGGGAAAATTTCACCTGAAGCTTTATCTGCATTAAGTAAATCCTTTCCAATCTACTTTCTAATTATTGCCACGTCTATTGGTGTCACTGTTGCTGGGACTTCATTAATTGGAAGTAGTATTGGGGAAAAAAACGAAAAAAATGTATTAGGTTATTTTACAAATATCATTCTTTATTCAGTAATAATTTCAATAATTGTGTCAATAATTGGTTTTAGTTTCTCTGAAAAATTATTTTTAACTATGAATTCATCAAGAGAGGTAATTACTCTTGGACTTGAGTATACTAATGTAATATTTTATGGAACTATTCTCTTTATTCTAGTTGTTGCTTTAAACTCATTTCTTCATGCTGAGGGAGATACAGTCACATATAGAAATGCTCTTATATTATCCTTTTTTTTAAACATTTTATTAAATCCAATATTTATATTTGGATTTTTATTTATCCCAGCTTTTGGTGTTGCGGGTATAGGTTATGCAACTTTGATTGCCCAATTTCTTTCTCTAATAATCGTTTTAATTAAATTGTTAAAAAATAAACGTATTAAAGAGATAACTTTTCAAAATTTTAAGATCAAATTCTTCTACATTAAAAACATTTTCTTCCAATCAATTCCAATTACAATAGCTATTCTTGGTTACTCAATTGCTGCAACAATTGTATTTACTTATGTTGCATTTACAGGAGAATATGCTGTAGCAGGTTATGGAGCAGCAACAAGGATAGAACAGGTTGTCTTGTTGCCTGTATTGGGGATCAATACAGCAATAATATCAATTATTGCACAGAATATAGGTGCGAAATATTATGATAGAGTAAAGCAATCTTATTTTACATCAGTAAAATACGGCTTGATTATAATGTTAGCGTCTGGAGTATTGGTGTTTGTAACTGCAGATTTAATGCCAAAATTTTTCTCATCTAACACGGAAGTTATTGAATATGGTTCAATGTATTTAAAAATTTCTGCATTTATCTTACCAGCATACCCAATTTTTTTTCTATCAAATGGTTTTTTTATGGCTTTAAAAAAATCTGAGAAAGCAATGATTAACAATATATTAAGGAATGTTTTGGTTCCATTTTTATCTTATTATATAGCACGTTCTATTGATGCTGATTTTAAAACTTTCTTTTATATCTGGGCAATATTGCAATGGTTAATATCAATCTTACTATTCTTTTATGTTAAATATTATATTAACAATAAATTAACTACTGGTTAATGTTTTATACAAAAAAGAAATTGATAATTTTGATAATTATTTCATCTATATTTTTTATACTTACATATAACGATGTAAGATCTGAAAATATAAATAAAATATCAGGTTTTGCTAAAGTTGTTGATGGAGATACGATTAAGATCAATTCAAAAAAAATTAGATTATACGGTATTGATGCACCTGAAAAAAAACAAAAATGTAAAAAAACTTATTTAACAATATCTTTTATGTCTTTTACTAAAGATTATATGTGTGGAGAAGTATCTACTCAAAAGTTAATTAAAAAGATTAATAAACAAAAATTAAATTGTAATATTTTGGATGTTGATAGGTATAAAAGGTTAGTAGGCGAGTGTTTTAAAAGAAATATAAATTTAAATTCTTGGATGGTTTCAAATGGTTATGCAGTAGCATATAGAAAGTATTCTAAAAAATATATTTCTGATGAGATTAATGCCAAAAATAATAAATTAGGGATTTGGCAAGGTAAATTTGAAATGCCGTGGGATTATAGGCGTAAAGATTAATTTTTATAATCTTGAAGAGCTATCTTCCATCCATTCCCAAAGATGTTTAGCAAATGATCTTCTAACAAATAAATTAACGATATTTTTGTCTTTATTGTGAATAATGACGTCTATATGATTTAGCAAAGTTTGAGTTGTTGACCCTTTTTTTTCACGAAATAAATTAAAATTAAAAGGACATCCTGAAGAAAAAAGTTCATATATTTTATCACCTTTTATTTCTAATTGAACAAATTGGTCAGTTACATCGGTGACTGCTCCTAATGATGTTTTTGAAATATTGTTAAATAATATATCATTTAATTCGTATGTATTGGTTTCTTTGCTAGTAGTCTCATTTGATACAATCATCCATTCATCTGGACTTAACCATATCGCAGTAAGTTTATCACTAGATGAAGATGTATTTGCTTCTGTTGGCAAAATCATATTTAAACTTTTTCCTACATTTGTAAAAAATTCTCTTGTTTTGCCTCTTAAATTTAATTTCATTATTGGTGCAATTTCTTTTACGGAAACACCGTTGTTATTAATTTCACTATTTGTTTCTTGATTATAACTAAGCATTTAATCTTTCATTAGTTTGATCAAAAAATACTGGATTTGAAACAGTTACATTAATTGTTTTATCTTCCATAGGAATAAATAGTTTTTTACCCATCATATCTTTGCCACCTCTGACAACGGCTAGGGCTATAGACTTATTTAAATTTGGACTAAAGTAACTTGATGTAACATGACCAAGCATTTCAACAGGATTTTTATTTAGTTCAGAAACAATTTGTGCTCCTTCCTCTAGTACAACTTTAGAGTCATCTGTTAATAATCCCACCAATTGTTTTCTGTCTTCCCTCATAGTATCTGATCTGTAAAGAGATCTTTTACCAATAAAATCATATTTCTTTTTACTAACAATCCAATCCATCTGTAAATCTATTGGCGTCATTGTTCCATCTGTATCTTGGCCAACAATAATAAAACCTTTTTCAGCTCTCAGTAAGTGCATCGTTTCTGTACCATAAGGAGTAATATTAAATTCTTTACCAGCCTCTATACATTTCTCCCACAGATCTTTTCCATAACTTGCTTGCACGTTAATTTCAAAACTTTGCTCACCTGTGAAACTTATTCTCATAATTCTGCAAACAATACTTCCAATTTTTGCTTCTTTAAAAGACATGTGTGGAAAATTTTCATCAGACAAATCTAAATCAGGAATAATTTTTTTAAGAATTTTTTTACTATTAGGGCCACACAAACTCACAGTAGCAAATTGATCTGTAACTGAAGTTAAATACACATCTAATTCTGGCCATTCAGTTTGAAGATAATCCTCTAATTTTCCAAGAACGTTTGCTGCACCACCAGTTGTTGTTGTCATTAGATAGTGATTTTCATCTAATCGTGTCGTAACACCATCGTCATATACCATACCATCTTCATTTAACATTAAACCATATCTACATTTGCCAATACCAAGTTTTGACCATGCGTTTGTATAAGCTCTATTTAAAAACTCTGAGGCATCACTTCCTTGTATATCAATCTTACCAAGTGTGGACGCATCCAATATTCCTGAACTTTCTCTTGCAGCTTTGCTTTCTCTTTGAACTGCTTGGTGCATAGTTTCACCATTGATAGGGTAGTACCAAGCTCTTTTCCATTGACCAACATTTTCAAATTCTGCTTTTTGTTCAACATGCCAATCATTCATAGGCGTTCTTCTAAAAATATCAAAAAACTTACCAACATTACGTCCTACAATTGTTCCAAATGTTAAAGGAGTGTATGGAGGTCTAAAAGTAGTCGTTCCAAGTTCTCCCATCTTAACACCTGCTGTATCTGCTATTATTCCCAAAGCGTGCATATTTCCTAATTTTCCTTGATCAGTTCCCATCCCAGTTGTTGTATATCTTTTGACATGTTCAATAGATCTGAAACCCTCTCTTAGAGCTAATTTTATATCCTTTGCAGTTGCATCATTTTGATAATCAACAAAAGGCCTAGTTTTGCCTAAAGCTTTATCAGACGGTAATAACCATATGTTTCTTTTTGAAATCTCTTGGTCATTATTAACAGTAATATTTTCGAAATCTGTTTTATTTATATCTAAAAAATCTTTTAGTTTTTCATTTAAGCTTTTAAGTATTTCATCAAGCTTAAAATCACCGCAGCAAGATCCAACACTTATTTGATCTGAATTATTTTTATTTGGAATAAATATTTTTTTGTCCTCATCAAAAGCAAGTTTGCTACCTGACTGAGTATATAGATGAACAGCTGGAGTCCATCCACCAGCAACCCCTAAACAATCGCATGAAATAGAAATTTTATTTCCAGTTACTGAAGTTCCATCATTTGATAGTTTCATTATTGAGACATTGTTTAATCTTTTATAACCAGAGGTATCAACAACTGTATGTTCCCAGTATATTTTTATACCTGCATGAATAACTCTTTTTTCTAAATTTGTTTCGGATTGCTTTCTAATATCAACTATTGCTTCAACTTTGATACCTTTATCGTTTAATGAAAGTGCACTTTCATATGCACTGTCATTATTTGTAAAAAATACAATCTTACTACCACAGGCTACACCATAAAAATCACTATATTTTTTAATTGCAGAAGAAAGCATTATTCCAGGTCTATCATTATTATTAAATACCATCGGTCTTTCCAAAGCACCTGTTGCCAAAATTACCTTCTTTGCTCTTATTTTAAGTAACCTTTGTCTAATTTTATTTGTCTTATCTTTTTTTTCTAAATGATCTGTTAAGTTCTCTCTTGCAAGCAAATAATTATATTGATGGTAGGCAGCAACACTTGTTCTAGTTTTTATCTCTAAATTTTTAATATTTTTAAGTTCTTCAATTTCTTTTTTTAACCATTCAGATGAAATTTTATTATCAATTTTATTACTTTCATTGTTTTCATAAATAGTTGATCCTCCTAATTCATTTTTTTCATCTAAAAGTAAAGTTTTGTAATTATTCTTCGCAGCATTTTTAGCTGCTAGAATTCCAGATATACCTGCGCCAACTACAAGAACATCACAATGAATATTTCTGTGATCGTAAATGTCAGGATCTTTTAACGTTGGTGATTTTCCTAATCCTGCCGAGTGTCTTATAAAGTATTCATATTTTTCCCAGAAGCTTGCAGGCCACATAAATGTTTTGTAATAAAATCCTGCTGGAAGTAGGGGTGATAAAAAATTATTTATTCCACCAATATCAAAGTTTACACTTGGCCAGCAATTTTGACTTGATGCCTCCATTCCTTCATATATTTCAACTTCAGTTGCCCTAACATTTGGTTCAGTTCTATTAGTATTTGGATTAATTTGAACAATTGCATTGGGCTCCTCAGAACCTGAAGTCATTATACCTCTTGGTCTATGGTATTTAAAACTTCTACCTACTAAATGAACATTATTTGCCAATAAAGCAGAAGCAAGTGTGTCTCCTTTAAATCCATAATAAGTCGTACCATTAAATTTAAACGAAACTCTTGTTGTTTCATCAATATATTGACTAGATTTAACTCTTAAATTTACTGACATTTGTTTTATATTGAAGGGGGTTTTTCTCCCATTTTATAGATTGCTTTAATCTCATCATTCGAAGTGTCTCTAATCATATTAAACCATTTACGACAACCATGAGCATGGTTCCATCTTTCATATTGAACACCTTTAATATTTTTTCTCATAAATAAATATTCTGCCCATTCATCATCGCTAAGTTCTGTTGGTTGTTTTGGTCTTTCAATATGAGCTTCACCACCAGCTTTAAATTCTTGCTGATCTCTCTCACCACAATATGGACAATTAATAACAAACATTAGTGAGCAACTGCTGCAGCGCCATGTTCATCAACAAGGTCTCCACTTACAAATCTATTTAAATTAAATGCTGCGTTGAGTTTGTGTGGCTCATCATTAGCAATTGTGTGTGCAAACAAATCTCCTGATCCAGGTGTAGCTTTAAAACCCCCTGTACCCCAACCACAATTAAAATAAAGTCCCTTGATGGAAGTTTTACTTAATATTGGACTTGCATCAGGACATATATCAACAATTCCTCCCCATTGTCTTAACATTCTCATACGACTAAAAATTGGATACAATTCTAAAATAGCATTTAGAGTACCTTCAACTATTTGATGACTTCCTTTCTGAGTGTATGAAACATAGTCATCTGTTCCAGCGCCAATAACTAATTCACCCTTATCAGATTGACTTACATAAGCGTGTACAGCGTTTGACATAACAACTGTATCAATAATTGGTTTCACCGGTTCTGATACTAGTGCTTGAAGAGGTTTGCTTTCTAGAGGAAGTTTTATTCCAGCCATATTAGCAATCACACTTGAATGTCCAGCTGCCACAACTCCAATTTTTTTTGTTTTAATAAATCCTTTTGTTGTTTCTAGACCTTCAACACTATCACCATTTCTTTTTATACCTTTTACTTCACAATTTTGAATTATATCAACGCCCATTTCATCAGCACCTCTAGCATAACCCCAGGCAACTGCATCATGTCTTGCAGTACCAGCTCTTCTTTGTAATGTACCACCAAGTACAGGATATCTTATATCTTGAGATGTATTTATAATTGGACAAAACTTTTTAACTTCTTCTGTACTCAAATAAACGGCATCAATGCCATTTAGTCTATTTGCGTGTGTTCTTCTTTTTAAATCTCTTACATCTTGCAAATTATGAGCAAGATTCATTACACCTCTTTGACTAAACATTACATTGTAGTTTAACTCTTGAGATAATCCTTCCCAAATTTTTAACGCGTGATCATAAAGTCCAGCACTGGCGTCCCATAAATAATTAGATCTAATAATTGTAGTGTTACGACCAGTGTTTCCTCCACCAATCCATCCTTTTTCAACAACGGCAATATTTTTCATATTGTGTTTTTTTGCTAAATAGTATGCTGTTGCTAGGCCGTGACCACCTCCACCAACTATAACAGCATCATACTCTTTTTTTGGAGCAGGGTCTTTCCATGCTCTTTGCCAATTCTCATGATATGAAAGAGCGTTTTTGATTAATGAAAATACTGAGTATTTATTTCCCATAATAATTGAATAATTACTTTATAAATATTGAATTTTCAATAAAATCACTTATTACACAATGTCATACGGAGAGATGGGTGAGAGGCTGAAACCAGTCGTTTGCTAAATGACCGTGCGAGGAAACTTGTACCGAGGGTTCGAATCCCTCTCTCTCCGCCACTAATATAAAGGCTGGTCTTTAAAAAAATCTTTCATTACTATTGGATTTTGTTCCAGCACATATCTGTACACATTGTAATTTTCCAATACACGTTGAACATAATTTCTAGTCTCTCTAAATTTAATCAGCTCAACCCAATCAACATAATTTATTTGTTTTTTTTGTGGATCCTTATTTAATTTTTTCCAATATTTAACTCTATTTGGGCCAGCATTGTACGCAGCTATTGCAAATGGATATGCTCCATCATATTGCTGAATTAAACCAGCAATATAATGAGACCCTAAATTTATATTGTACTCTGGATCGGTTGTTAATCGAGATTTTGCATAAGGAAGCTTTGCTTGTTTAGCAACTAATTTTGCTGTGTAAGGCATTAATTGCATTAAACCTTTTGCACCCGCATGACTATTTGCTTTTAAATCAAATTCACTTTCTTGTCTTATAATTGATAAAATCAATGCACTTTCAGGAATCTTTCTTCCATTAATGTATTTAGGTGTGCTTATTAATGGATAATTATATTTGTTATGAAATCTTTTTTGATAAGAGGCAATTTTTGATACTTGTATTGCAAAATCATATCTACTGATACTTGTAGCAAGTTCAGCAGCTAAAAGTTCACTGCCTTCAGAAACGTTATCATTAGCAAGATGTCTTAAGATGAATTTTGTATACTTGTCTTTATCTAACTCATGTAAAAGATGTGTAATTTTTACTAATTCTTTATTAAAAAAAGCTTTTCTATATTCATCTTCAACCAACATTGTTTTATCAAGTTCAAATTTTCCATTAGGATTAATTTTTAAAAACGCTAGTTGTCCATAATATGTAGTTAAATATTTTGTAGCCTCTTTATACCATTTTTCCGATTGATTCTTATCGTTTAGTTTTTCATATGATCTACCTAACCAATATGCGCCCCTAGAAACACTTATTGGATAATTAACATTATCAAAAAAGTTTTTAAAATGATCTTTAGCAAGAAGTGGATCATTTAAAAAACTTAGTGCTATCCAACCACTCATCCATTCTGCCTCTGCAAATTCAGACCCTTCAGACATTCCGTGATTGCTACTAATTTTATAAGCTAGTTCATATTGTTTTTTATAAATTAACTTTCGAGAAATAATTTCTCTTTCTTTCCACCATTTGTCAGGTCTAACCAAATAATCTTTATCATTTCTTATCTTGAGCAAAATTTCAGTAGAAGACTCCAATCTTCCTTTTTTTCTTCTCCACTTCAAACGATCATAGTTTAATCCAGCATCATTTTTAAATTTATTTGGTACATTTTTGATTGCTTGATCTACTCCGTATCCCTTGGTCATCAAAATATGTCTTGCAGTATAGAGCAATTCATAGTCTTTAGGTAAATATCTGATTAATCTTTTTAAATCCCAATGATCACTATTCCATGCTAGATGATCAGCTCTTTTAATATAGTCATTTGCATCAAGATATTTTTTGTATTTTTTTCTGAAAAATCTTAACTCACTTTTTGATAAATCTGCGGAAATCCATCCATTTTTAATCAGAGCAATACCTTTTGCTTTATCTCCTGACAAAATATGACTTTCACCTAAAATCATTTTGCCATATCCACTTAAAGGTTCATTTTTTGAAAACCAATTGATTATTTTTCTTGGAGAAACTTTTTCCGTCGAAAGTTTATGCTCAGCCAAATATTTCAGTCTATCTATTCTTGGATAATCTGAATTTTCCTCGATAAAGACTTGGTAATCAAAAAATGACTCTTGATTACCTGTTGTTAATAAATGTCGCCACTTTATAAAATTATATATAGATCTATCTTTAGCTTTTTTTGAGATTTTAATTGCAGATTTCCACTGGCTCTTTTGCATTTCCCCAATAGCTTTTTTTGCAATGCCAAAATCTTTTTTATTATAAAATTTAGAAATTTTTACTGTTCCTGAATTGATTAACCCGCTTATAACTGGCTTTTTTTTAGGTAAAAGAAAACTAAGTTTAGTTTCTTTTTTAGTTACCTTTTTCTCAACTTTAACTTTTGACGGTTTTTTTAGAGGTTTAATTGTATTTAATATTATTTTTTTGTTTAATTCTTCAGAGGATAGCGATGGTTTTTTTAAAGGTACAATCTGTGCCCAACTGAAATTAAAGCTAATCAAGGAAGTTATTATTAAAAATAATAATTTTTTAATCATAATCTTTTGGTATATGAATCTTTAAACTATGTTATAAGTATTTATGTTCAAAGGATCAAATGTTGCTTTAATTACGCCGTTTAAAAACAATCTCTTAGATGAGGAGGCATATATTAAATTAATACATTTTCATATTGAAAATGGAACTAGTGGGCTTGTACCTGCTGGCACAACAGGAGAATCTCCAACTTTAAGTCATGATGAACATCAAAAAGTAATTGATCTCTGCATAAAAGAAAGTAATGGAAAAATTCCAGTTATAGCTGGAACAGGTTCAAATTCTACTGAGGAAGCTATTTCTTTAACTTCACACGCTGAAAAGGCAGGTGCAAATGGTGCTCTAATCGTAACACCTTATTATAATAAACCTACCCAAGAAGGTTTGTACCAGCATTATAAAGCTATAAATGACAATTGCGGGATACCAATAATAATTTACAATATACCAGGTAGATCAGTTATTGATATGAATGTTTATACAATGGCAAGACTGTTCGAGTTAAAAAATATAGTTGGTGTAAAAGATGCTACTGGAGATTTGGATAGGGTTGATCAACAGTTATCAAAAATGGGTAAAGAATTTGTTCAATTGACTGGTAATGATGACAATGCGCTAGAATTTAATAAAAGAGGTGGAGTAGGCGCAATAAGTGTAACAGCAAACATAGCACCAAAACTTTGTTCAGATTTTCAAAAATTTTCTAAATCTGAAAATGATATTGGTGAAGCTGAAAAATTAGATAAAATTTTACAGCCAATTCATTATTCAATGTTTGTTGAAAGTAATCCTAGTCCAGTAAAATATGCTGCTAAATTATTAAATCTATGCGAAGATGATGTTAGATTACCTCTGGTAAAAGTTACTGAACAAACTAAGGAAATTGTTAAAAAGTCTCTTCAGTCAGCAAAATTGATTTAATGAACAAAAAAACCAATTCTGGTTTAAAAATAATTTGTTTAAATAGGAAAGCTAGTTTTAATTATTTTTTTGAGGATATTTTAGAAGCAGGAATTGTTCTTAAAGGTTCTGAAATTAAATCAGTAAGAGATGGAAAAGTTAATATAGCAGACTCTTATGCAGTTGAAAAAAATGGCGAAATAATTTTAATTAATTCTCACATTTCACCTTACAAACAAGCAAGTTATTCCAATCATAATCCAACCGATGAAAGAAAGTTGCTGCTAAACAAAAGAGAAATAAACAAATTAATTGGAAAAATGCAAAGAGATGGATTTACTATTGTTCCAACAAAAATGTATTTTAAAAAAGGAAAGGCCAAAATTGAATTAGCAGTTGCTAAAGGAAAGAAGCAATACGATAAAAGAGCAACAAAAAAGAGCAGAGACTGGAACCGTGAAAAGGCAAGATATATCAGAAAATCAAGCTAAAATTGTTTACTTAGGTATTGGCTCTAATTTGGGTGATAGAAAAAAAAATATAGAAATTGCAAAATCTCATTTAAGCGAAAATAATTTGGATTTTTTATCTATCTCAAGTTTTTATGAAACACCTTCTTGGCCGGACCCCAAAAAACCTAAATTTTTTAATGTAGTTATCAAGGCAAAGTTTTGTTTTGATCCAGAAAGTCTCCTTAAAATATGTAAGAAAATTGAAATTTTATTAGGAAGAAAAAAAGGTAAAAAAAATGATCCACGTATTTGTGATATTGACATTATTGATTTTAATAAAAAGGTTTTAAAAGTAAAAAACAAATTAACTTTGCCTCATAAACTTATGCATAAAAGAAATTTTGTACTCATCCCTTTTTTTGAAATTCAAAAAGAATGGCATCATCCAATTATTAAAAAAGATATTAAAAGCTTGATTTCTTCACTCTCTGAAGCAGACATTAGGTCTATTAAACAAATTTAAATTAATGTTATAATAGGGTTATGCTAAATTCTAATGAACTAATTAATAAAGTTAAAAATTATAATAAATTTTTAAATCCTGAAAAATTAGATAAAGCTTATAATTTTGCTGTAAAGGCCCATAAGAGTCAAAAGAGAGCTTCCGGTGATCCTTACTCTGTACATCCAATTGAAGTTGCAAATATTTTAACAGAGTTAAAATTAGACAGTGCTACAATTGCCACTGGGTTATTGCATGACACTATTGAAGATACCTTTGCAACTTATGAAACAATAAAAGCTGAATTTGGTGATGAGGTTGCTGACTTAGTAGATGGTGTCACTAAAATATCTGTTTTTGAAAATACAGCTGGATCAAATTCTAAAGTAGAAAATTTTAGAAAATTAATTTTAGCAACATCAAAAGATATTAGAGTTTTGTTAGTAAAAATTGCAGACAGATTGCACAACATGAGAACGATTAAAGCAATTACTAAAGCAGAAAAAAGACAAAGGATTGCTCAAGAAACAATGGAAATTTATGCTCCATTGGCAGACAGAATGGGTATGCACAGAATACGTGATGAGCTTGAAGATTTATCGTTTGAAATTTTAAATTACGATGCAAGAAAATTAATAAAAAAAAGACTTGATGAAATAAAATTAGATAGAAAAGATATTTTTGAAGAACAATCATATGAACTCAGTGAAATATTGAATGATCACGAAATTAATGCTGAAATTTATGGAAGAGAAAAAACTCCATTTTCAATATGGAGAAAAGTTCAAAAAAAAAGAGTTTCATTAGAGCAGATAACAGACATCATTGGCTTTAGAATTATATTAGATACTATTGATGACTGTTATAAAACTCTTGGTATATTTCATAAGAAATGGAACTGTATTCCTGGTAAATTTAAAGATTACATCTCTTCGCCTAAAATAAATGGATATAAGTCAATTCATACTTCAGTTATTGGTTCAAATAAAAAGCCTATAGAGATTCAAATTAGAACAAAAAAAATGCATGACTTTGCACAAAGAGGTGTTGCATCGCATTGGCAATATAAATCCTCTGAAAAATTTAATTCATTAAGTTGGAAAGAGTATGATTGGTTAAAAGATTTGGTGGAGATTATTGAAAAAAATGAAAATCCTGAGGACTCGTATGAGTATACAAAGCTTCAAATGTTTCAGGAAAATGTCTTTTGCTTCACACCAAAAGGATCTGTAATTAAATTACCAAAAGATGCAACAGCAATTGATTTTGCTTATGCTGTTCACACTAAAATCGGTAATTCCGCAATTGGTTGTGAAGTAAATGGAAATAACTGTGAATTACAAACAATATTAAGAAATGGTGATAGGGTTAACATTTTAACATCTAAAAATAGTTCACCATCTCTGCATTGGATACCTACCACCAAAACAGGTAAAGCAAGAGCTGCTATTAGAAGATATTGGCATGACAAAGGTGAACAAAAAGAGGAAAAAACAAAAAAATATAACACTACACTTTGGATTTCATTACCTGATAAACCTGGTCAACTTGGTGATATCAGTTCTTTAATTGGAAGTCATAAACTTAACATTTCTAATTTAGAGATGGCGGGTAAAAATCCAAATTATATTAATTTTAAATTTAGATTAATAATCAGAAATCTTAAGAATTTTACAAATTTTATTGCAGAGCTAAAGCAAAAAGGTATAAAATTTAAGATAATTAGACACGAAGAAAAAAGAAATGCTTTCACTCAAAAAATCCTTAAATATTTTAAAAAAGACTGATGCGTTATTAGAAGGACATTTTGTTTTATCCTCAGGACTACACTCTCCAAAGTATATTCAATGTGCTAAACTTTTAAGCTTTCCTAATTTAGCTGACAAAATTTGTAAATCATTAGCAAATAAAATTAAAAAAAATTTTAAAAAAATAGATTTAATACTTGCTCCTGCAATGGGCGGTGTGATCATAGGTTATGAAATTGGTAAAATTTTAAAAAAAGAAACAATTTTTTGCGAAAGAGTGAATGGAAAATTTACTCTCAGAAGAGGTTTTAGTATAAAAAAGGAAGCAAGAGTTTTAATTATAGAAGATGTGATTACGACTGGTAAATCTAGTTTGGAATGCGTAAAACTTATAAAAAAATCAAATGCAAG
Organism: Candidatus Pelagibacter sp. HIMB1542; assembly: GCF_052047835.1. Taxonomy (NCBI): domain Bacteria; kingdom Pseudomonadati; phylum Pseudomonadota; class Alphaproteobacteria; order Candidatus Pelagibacterales; family Candidatus Pelagibacteraceae; genus Candidatus Pelagibacter; species Candidatus Pelagibacter sp. HIMB1542. The sequence goes on from NZ_JBNAJB010000001.1 coordinate 438,226, forward strand.
ACTTGTTGGATTTGCTTCTATAATTGACAGATCAACAAAAAAATCTCTGAAAATAAAAAATAAAATTGTTTCTCATTTAAAAATAGATGTTCCTAGCTATAACCTAAAAAATATACCTAAATCTCTAAAATCAATTCCCATTACCACCCCAGGAAGTAGATTTATTAAGTGAAAAGGCTAGGCGTAAATATAGATCATATTGCAACACTGCGTAATGCACGTGGTGAAAAACATCCCAATCCAGTTTTTGCAGCAAAAGAAGCTATAAAGTTGGGTGCAGATTCAGTAACTATTCATTTGAGAGAAGATAGAAGGCACATAAATGATTTAGATACTAAAGAGATTTGTTCTTTGAATAAAGTGTTAGTGAATCTTGAAGTCTCAATGAATAGTGAAATAATTAAAAAAGCTTTAAGATATAAACCAAATTACATTTGTATTGTTCCAGAAAATAGAAAAGAAATAACTACAGAAGGTGGTTTAAATCTAAAAGATAATTATAAAAAATTAAAAGAAATAATTTTTAAATTTAAAAAGTCAAATATTAGAACTAGTTTATTTATCAACCCCAATTTAAATGATATTAAACTTTCAAAAAAATTAAATGTGGATTGTGTTGAAATTCACACTGGAAAACTAGCTAATTATGTTAAGTCACATAAAAGTTTTTCAAGCGAATTAAATAGAATTAAAAAATGCTCAAAACTTGCATCTAAACTAGATATAGAAGTACATGCGGGTCATGGTTTAGATTATAAAACGACTAAAATTTTAACAAAAATTAGAGAAATTGAGGAATTCAACATAGGTCATTTTATTATTGGAGAGTCGATATTTTATGGTCTACCCAAAGTAATTAAAGATTTTAAAAAAATTATTAGAAATTAATGAAAATTTTAGGTATTGGAGTTGATATAATTGAAAATAAAAGAATTAAAGAAGCTATAAAAAGTAAATCTTTTATTAACAGAGTTTATAGTGTGAGAGAACAAAGACAATCATACTTAATAAAGAATAAAGTGGCTTTTTTTTCAAAAAGATTTGCAGCAAAAGAAGCATTTTCAAAAGCTTTGGGTACTGGATTTAGAATGAAATTGAACTTTAAGGATATAGAAGTAGTTAACGATAAAATGGGCAAACCAAATTATGTTACAAACAAAAAAATCACCAAAATGATCCAAAATAAATTTAAAATTAAAAAATATAATTGTTTTCTATCCATTTCTGATGAAAAAAAATACTCAACAGCATTTGTTATCATTCAATCATAATGAAACTAGATAAAAACTTTTTTTCAGAAAATATAAAAACCTTATTTTATGCTTTGATAATCGCAGTAATAATTAGATCATTTTTAGTGCAACCCTTTTATATACCTTCTTCCTCGATGGAACCCACATTACTTGTTGGTGACAGATTATTTGTTACTAAATATTCATATGGATATAGCAAACATTCTTTCCCTTTTAGTCCGCCGATACTTAGTAAAAGAATAATGTTTAAAAGTCCTGAAAGAGGGGATGTAATTGTATTTAAAACACCGGCTGACAATAGAACAGATTATATAAAACGTTTAATTGGGCTACCAGGAGATAAAATTCAGTTTATTGATGCCAATTTATATCTAAATAGTAGCGAAATACTTAAATCTAAAATCCCAATTAAAACAAAAATTTATTGTGGAGATACCACAATAGATGTCTTAAAGTTTGAGGAAAAATTACCTAATGGTAAAAAATTTCATACAGTTTATTTAAAAAATTATACCTATCAAAATTCAGATGTTTTTACAGTTCCAGATGATCATTATTTCTTTTTAGGTGATAATAGAGATTGCTCTAAAGATAGCAGATTTCTTTCAAGCGTTGGTTATGTTCATAAAGATAACTTAGTTGGTAAGGCTCAATTTATTTTTTTTTCATCTGATAAAAAAATAGGAAGTTTTATTGAATTTTGGAAATGGCATAAATCTATAAGATTTAAAAGAACCTTTAATATTATTAATTAATGAAAATAAAATATCAAGAACTTGAAAAAAAAATAAATATAGTTTTTAAAAACAAAAATTTATTAGACCAATCTCTTACTCATAAAAGTTTTAATTCCTCTAAAAATAATGAGAAAATTGAATTTTTAGGTGATCGTGTACTAGGTCTCGTCATGGCTAAAAAATTATTAGAAATTTATCCTAATGAAAAAGAAGGAATACTTGATAAAAAATTTGCTTCACTTGTTAATAAAAAATCTTGTCTTGAAATTGCAAAATCAATTAATTTAGAAAAATATATAAAAACTTTTAATCCAAGAAATAAAAAAATAAAAATTGAAGATAAAATTATTGCAGATAGTTGTGAAGCTTTAATAGGAGCAATTTATCTAGATAAAGGTTTCAATATTGTTGAAAAATTTATTTTAAATCAGTGGGAAGCAAAAATTAGCGATAGCGTTGTCACAGAAATTGATGCCAAAACCAAGTTACAAGAACAAACATTAAAAAAATTTAAAAGTCTTCCTAAATATAAATTAATCTCAAATACAGGACCAAGACACAAACCAGTATTTAAAGTAGGAGTAAAATTACCTAATACAAAATACTTTATTGGCATTGGCAATTCCAAAAAAAATGCTGAGCAAAGTGCTGCTACAGAGTGTTTAAATAGTTTCAATAAATAATATGAATTGGTCTGATGAAGGTTTTTTGATTAGTAAAAATAGATACAATGAAAACTCCTTGATTGTAGAAATTTTCACCAAAGAGAAAGGTAAAGTATCAGGCATCATATTTGGCGGAACATCAAAAAAAATTAAAAATTATCTGCAAATTGGAAATAAGTTGCATGTTAATTATAATTCAAAAAATGAAAATAGGATTGGTTATTTTAAAGTTGAAATTTTAAATGCTTACAGCCCTCTGTTTTTTGATCATAGGCAAAAATTATCATGCTTAACTTCTGCAATGAATTTGATTAAAATTTTAACAGCAGATGCACAATCAAATGAAAAAGTTTTTTTCATAATTCAGAATTTCTTTTTAATTTTACAAGATAAAAATTGGCTAAAAAAATATATATTTTGGGAATTAGAATTACTCAAAATATTAGGTTATGATTTAGAATTAGAAAACTTAGTAGAGAAAGATACTGAAAATAACGAAACTGTTTACTATGTTTCATCATCAAATGAAAAAAAATATGTTCCAAACTTTCTTATTGAAAAAGATAAAGACGTTGAGGATATTAAAATTTTACTAAAAGGTTTAAAGTTAGTTAATGATTATTTAGATAAATCAATTTTAAAACCAAACAATATTAATTTTCCTAATAATAGATTGTTATTTCTAAATACTTTAAGGTGATTACTTTATTATTTTGTCAATTCGATCAGCGTAATAACTCACAATCGCATTTGCACCTGCTCTTTTGAAAGCCACTAAACTTTCATACACTGCATCTTTATTTACAAGTTTTTTATTTATAGCGTTTTCTATCAGACTGTACTCACCAGATACTTGATACGCAAAAACTGGGATTTTGAATTTTTCTTTAATTGATTTAATTATATCCAAATATGGCATTCCTGGTTTAACCATAACCATATCAGCTCCTTCTTTTATATCTAAAGCAACTTCTCTTAATGCTTCATCAGAATTTCTAAAATCCATTTGATATGTTTTTTTATCTCCTTTTAATGAACTTTTTGATCCCACAGCATCTCTAAAGGGACCATAAAAGCTGGATGCATATTTTGCTGCATAAGATAAAATCTGAACGTCTTGGAAATTGTTTTGATCGATTGCTTTTCTAATTTTACCAATCCTCCCATCCATCATATCTGATGGAGCTAAAACATCACAACCCATTTCAGCTTGAAGTAAAGATTGGTTTATTAAAACTTGGATTGTTTCATCATTTAAAATTTTATCAGATTTGATTAATCCGTCATGTCCATGAGAGGTATAAGGATCCAATGCAACATCACACATAATTCCAATTTGATTTTTGTATTTTTTTTTAATCATTCTTGATGCTCTACAAACAAGATTATTTTCGTTGAGTGCTTCTGATCCTAGTTCATTTTTTAATGATTTTTTTGTATTTGGGAAAAGAGCAACCATTGGAATTCCTTTGCTTATCGCTTTGTCAATAATTTGACTGATTCTATCCACTGAATACCTGTAGACGCCAGGCATCGATTTTATATGTTGTTTTTTATTTACTCCATCAATAAGAAAAATTGGAAGAATAAAATCATTAGGACTTAGGGTATTTTCCTGCACTAGTTTTCTAGTCCAAGAAGATTTTCTGTTTCTTCTTAATCTTAGGCTTGGATATTTTCCCACAATCATGTTTAAATTTACTTTATTAATGCGACAAATGTATTATACAAATAACTCTTAAATTAAGTACAAAACCATTTTAATGAGCATTGATATCACAAAAGTTGTAAACCTAAACCTAAAAAAAGAAGAAAGAATTTTAGATTTTAGTGATTTTCAAAAACAAAACTTGAAATTTGATATAAATAAACTTCAAGAGGCCTATAACCAAATTATTAAGACAAAAAAATTTGAAGATGCTGGGATAACACATTTCGGAGCAATTTCATTAACTCAAATTCCTGGTGATCCTGACTCAATCAAAGGCAATAGAGCTAGAGGTGTTTACTGGACTAAACCTGATAAAACTGGAAAAGAAGTTTCTAGAGATGTTGAAATTGATGAAGCAGCTTATTCTGAATTTATAAAAGATTATGAGAATACTTATTTTAAAGAAGTTTATGATGTTTTATCAAGCAAATATAAGTTGGGTAGAGTAAGAATTTTACTAAAAGAACCAAGATCAACTTTAAGTTGGCACAGAGATCCAGAACCAAGATTGCACATTCCAATAGTAACTAATCCTGGATGCTTAATGGTTATAGATAATGTTGCAAAACATATGCCTGCAGATGGTTCTGTGTGGGTGACTAATAACACAAAATATCATAATGCATTTAATGGTGGTGAAGAGAATAGAGTCCACCTTGTGGCTTGTGTGTTAGATTATAAATTCAATTAATTTGAAAAAAATATTTATTTCTTCAGATCATGCTGGTTTCAAACTTAAAGAAGCAATTAAAATTCATTTAGAAAAGAAAAAAATTAATTTCCAAGATTTTGGTCCTTCAAATGAGAATAGCGTTGATTACCCAGATTACGCACATAAAGTTGCAAGAAAAGTAAATTCATCTAAAAAAAATATTGGTATTTTGGTATGTGGATCAGGAACTGGAATGAATATTGCGGCAAATAAACATAAAAATGTTAGAGCCGCTCAATGCTTTAATGAAAAATCGACTAAATTATCTAGATTGCATAATGATGCAAATATCATTACATTAGGTTCTAGATTACTAACTAAAAAAAATGCATTAAAATTTATTAGCATTTTTTTAAATACAAAGTTCGAAGGTGGGAGACACTTAAAAAGAGTAAAAAAAATATAGTTAATTATGTCTAGTGAAAAAAGTTATTTAAACGATAGTTACAAGAGTTTCTTTGAAGATGGTTTATCAAGCAAGGACCCTGAATTATATAAAGCTATAAAAGACGAACTCTTAAGACAACAACAACATATAGAATTAATTGCATCAGAAAATATAGTTTCACAAGCAGTTCTTGAAGCTCAAGGATCAGTTTTAACTAATAAGTATGCCGAAGGATATCCTGGAAAAAGATACTATAATGGTTGTGAACATGTAGATGTTGCAGAAAGTCTTGCAATTGAGAGATTAAAAAAATTATTTAATTGTAAATATGCAAATGCACAACCTCACTCTGGAGCCCAAGCAAATGGAGCTGTATTTTTAGCTTTATTGAATCCTGGAGATACATTTATGGGAATGAGTTTAAATTCAGGTGGACACATAACACACGGATTAAAAATATCTATGTCAGGTAAATGGTTTAACGCTATAGGTTATGACGTTGATAAAGAGTCTGAGCTTATTGATTATGATAATGTTGAAAGATTTGCATTAGAACACAAGCCTAAATTAATAATAGCAGGCGGCAGTGCTTATTCTCGAGTAATAGATTTTAAAAGATTTAGAGAAATAGCTGACAAAGTTGGAGCCTATTTAATGGTTGATATGGCACATTTCTCAGGACTTGTGGCTGGTAAAGGTTATCCAAATCCATGTGATTATGCTCATGTTGTAACCTCAACTACACATAAAGTTTTTAGAAGTGCAAGAGGTGGAATAATATTATCTAATGACGAGGAGCTTGGTAAAAAGTTTAACACAGCTGTCTTCCCTGGTTATCAAGGTGGACCTTTGATGCATATTATTGCTGCTAAAGCTGCTGGTTTTCTAGAAGCTCTTCAACCAGAATTTCAAGATTATATAAAATCCGTTTTAGCTAATGCAAAAATCTTAGCTGAAACTTTAAAAAACAATGGATTTAAAATTTATTCAGATGGAACTGATACTCATTTAATGCTTGTTGACTTAAGACCTTTTAATGTTAAAGGAAATCTTGCAGCGGAAAGTCTATCAAGAGCTAACATAACATGTAATAAAAATGGAATACCTTTTGATACAGAGAAGCCAATGGTAACATCGGGAATTAGACTGGGCACTCAAGCGGCTACTACACGTGGGTTTGGATTAAATGAATTTAAAACTGTGGGTGAATTGATAACAAAAACTATTAAAGGTTTATCTGAAAATCCTGATGATAATAGTAAAATTGAAAACGAAGTAAGAAACGAAGTTATTAATCTAACCTCATCATTCCCAATATATAAAAATTTATAAATAATGATTTGTCCTTGTGAAAAAAAAGGTGATACATCAGTTGTAGACTCTAGACCAACTGAAGATGGAACCGCAATCAGAAGGAGACGATTATGTATATGCGGTGAAAGATTTACTACCTTTGAAAGAATTCAATTTAGAGAATTAATGGTAGTTAAAAAAAATGGAAGAAAATCTTCTTTTGACAGAGATAAATTATCTAAATCAATCTATATAGCATTAAAAAAGAGACCAATTGATACTGAAACTGCAGAAAAATTTATAAGTAAAATCTCAAGATCATTAGAAGAACTTGGACAAACAGAAATATCAACAAGTACAATTGGAACAATGGTTATGGAAGGATTAAAAGAGCTTGATCCTGTAGCGTACGTGCGTTTTGCTTCCGTTTATAGAAATTTTAGAGAAGAAAAAGACTTTGTGCAATTCGTGGACAGATTAGATGTCTACAAAAAAAGATAATTTTAACAGTAAAGATAAACAATTCATGCAAATTGCCCTTAATTTGGCAATTGCCCGCGAAGGTTTAACCGGTACTAATCCATCTGTTGGATGTGTAATTGTTAAAAATAATAAAATTATTTCTATAGGACAGACTTCATATGATGGAAGACCTCACGCTGAACGTAATGCAATTAAAGACTCTATTGAAAATGTTGCTGGCTCAAAGATGTATGTAACATTAGAGCCATGTTGTCATAAAGGAAAAACACCACCTTGTACTAATTTAATTATTAAATCAAAAATATCAGAAGTTATTTATTCAATTTCTGATATTGATGAACGTGTTAGTGGCAAATCTTTTAAAGTATTAAAATCAAGTAAAATAAAAGTTAGAAAAAATCTTTTAAAAAATGAAATCAGTCGGTTTTACTATCCTTATTTTTTTAACAGAAAACATAAAATACCTTTTGTTATAGGTAAAATTGCAGTTTCAAAGAACAATTTAATTTATAGTAAAGAAAAGCAAAAAATTACTAATATTTATTCTGATAAATTTTCACATTTTTTAAGATACAAAAATGATACGATATTAATTTCATACAAAACCTTAAATAAGGATAATCCAAAACTTAATTGTAGACTTAAAAACAAAAATAATTTTTCACCTATAAGAGTTATTTTAGACAGTAATCTAAATTCTAATCCAAAATCTTACTTAATAAAATCTGCAACTGAAATAAAAACAATTATTTTTTATAATAAAGCAACGAAATCAAAAATCTCATTATTTAAATCTAAAAAAGTCTTATTAATTAAATCCAAAATTAATAAAAATAAAGAATTCAAATTAAAAGAAATATTAAAAAAACTTTATTCTTTAGGAAGTAGAAATTTATTGGTTGAAGGTGGAGATAAACTTACAAAATCATTCATAAATGATAAAATTTTTAATAAATTTTATTTGTTTAAAAGTTCAAATAATTTACCTAAAAATACAGAATTTGTTGAATTTAACAGTTTTAATACTTTAAAATCAAAATACAGATATAAGTCAAAACTAAATCTTAATTTAAAAAAAGATAAAATAGATTTATATAAAAATTATGTTTAACGGAATTATATATAACCAAGGTATTGTCAAAAGAATTGCCAAAAGACCAAAAGGTATCAATATATTTGTTAAAAGTAGCTTAAAGGTTTCATCAAAAGATATAGGATTGTCAGTTTCATGTGATGGAGTGTGTCTCACACTAATTTCGTATAAATCAAAAATAATGGAGTTTTATTTGTCTAATGAAACTTTAATTAGATCCAAATTTAAATTTCTCAAAATAAATGATGTTTTGAACTTAGAGTTACCTTTGAAATATGGAACTAAAATTTCTGGCCATATTTGTCAGGGTCATGTTGATACGGTTGGAATAGTTAATAGTATTAATAAAATAGATAAATCTTATCTTTTTGATTTTGAGATACCAAAAAAGGAGAGAAAACATTTAATAGAGAAGGCGTCTATATGTGTAAATGGTATCTCTCTTACAATTTCAAAAATTACAAAAAAAGGTTTCCAAATTTGGATTATTCCACATACGTATAAAGAGACTAACTTATCTACTTTAAAAAAATCTAGTTTAGTAAATATTGAGATTGATATCTTGTCTAAATATGTAAGAAATTATTTTAATGACAAAAAATAATTTTGCATCAATAGAAACTATTATCAGTATTGCTAGAAAAGGTGGAATGTTCATTTTAGTTGATGATGAAAAAAGAGAAAATGAAGGCGATTTAGTAATATCCACATCAGATACTAATTCAAAAAATATAAATTTTATGGCCAAGTATGGCAGAGGTTTAATTTGTTTAGCTCTAGATAGTGTTCAGGCTAAAAAATTAAACCTTTCATTAATGTCACCAATTAATCAATCAAGAAATAAAACTGCATTTACTATTTCTATCGAAGCTAAAAAGGGAATTACAACTGGAATTTCAGCGAAGGATAGAGCCAAAACAATTAAAGTTGCTTCAAAGAAAAATGCTAACAAAAATGAAATTGTATCTCCAGGTCATGTTTTTCCAATAATAGCAAAAGATGGAGGTGTACTTGTTAGAGCTGGGCATACAGAAGCTTCAGTTGATATCTCAAAATTAGCAAAAAAAAATAATTCAGCTGTTATTTGTGAAATTATGAACGAAGATGGAACAATGGCCAAAGGTAACGATTTATTTAATTTTGCAAATAAGCACAAACTTAAAATAGGTAAGATTGAAGATTTGATTGCTTATAGACTTAAAAAAGAAAAATTAATTAAATTAAAAAAACAAAGCTCAATAATTGTAAAAGATCAAAAGTATAATATTCGAATTTATGAAAATTTAATTGATGGTGCAGAACATTTTGCTCTAATTAAAGGAAAAATAAAAAAGGGTATTACCCCAAGGGTAAGAGTGATCTCTTCAAATGTAGTTCAAAATTATTTAATTAATCAACAATTACCAAACTCATTTAACAAAACTTTGAATTATTTTAAAAAATATAACAATTGTGTATTAATCTTTATTAAAGACTCTAATTTAAAATCTGTAACACAAACTCTAAAAGATTATAAAAATAAAGATTTTTATAAAAAGGGTAATGATAAATTAATAAGAAATTACGGAATTGGAGCTCAAATTATAAAAGATTTGAAAATTAAAAATATGATATTAATCACAAAATCCCCAAAAAAAGTTATTGGTTTAGATGGTTATGGTATAAAAATTACTAAACAAGAATTGATATAATGAAGAAAAAAATTTTAATTGTTATAGCTGATTATTACAAAGATATTGCAGATGGACTACTTAAAAGTGCCTTAAAATTAATCTCAAAAAAAAATAATATAAAAGTTATTAATGTTCCAGGAGCTTTTGAAATCCCAGTAACTATTTCAAAAAACATAAATAAGCATGATGCCTTTTTAGCTTTAGGCTGTGTTATTAAGGGTCAAACTCCTCACTTTGATTTTATTTCTCAAGTGGCAACTAATGGTATTATGGAATTATCAATTTCAAGTAAAAAACCAATTGGGAATGGAATAATTACTTGTTTGAATATGTCTCAAGCTAAAGCGAGAAAGAAAAAAGGTGCAGAAGCAGCTGAAGCAGTAATTTCTGTTCTATCTCAAAAATGAGAACACATTTTAATCCAAAAAATAATCCTAGGGTTATAATAATTCAAAAACTCTATGGTAAATTTTATAACGAAGATGATGAATTACAGTTTCCAAAACACAGATTTAAAAAATTTATTAAAGATATTGTACTAGGAACTATCGAAAGAAATGATCTAATTATAGATGAATTAAAAAATAAATTAGGTGATGAATTTGTCTTTGAAAATTTAGATAAGGTTTTTCAAACTATTTTAAAAGCTGCTACATACGAATTAATGTACAAACCTAATTTATCCTTAAACATTATTATTAAAGAGTATTTAAATTCATCAAATTATTTCTTAGAAAATTCACAAACTAAGTACCTAAATGCTTTGCTTGATAATGTTGGAAAAAAATTAAGAACAAATGCATGAATTTGAATTAATAAATAATTATTTTTCTAATATTTCTAAAAAAAATAAAGCTGCTTTAAGTTTAAATGATGATGTTTTTTTTGATAAAAAAAAAGGATTAGTTATTTCAGTAGACACATACAACATAGGTACACATTTTATAGATTTTAAAAGACCAGATTTAGTTATTAAAAAAATTTTAAGATCTTCAATTTCTGATTTGATTTGTAAAGGAGTTAAGCCAAAATATTATTTTATTGCTGGATCAGGGAACAAAAAAAACTTTACAAAAAACAATCTTAAAAAAATATCCAATTCTTTAAGGGAAGAGCAGAAAAAATATGATTTATTATTAGGAGGAGGGGATACAACTTTTTCTAATAAACTTAGCTTTACAATAACCTCAGTTGGTTACTCAAAAAAAATAATCTATAGAAATCAATCTAATGTAAATAATGATATATATGTTACAGGAAATTTAGGTGATAGTTTTATCGGACTGCAGATTTTAAAAAATAAAATTAAGTTGAATAAATCTAAAACTAAGTATTTTATCGATAAATATTATATGCCCGATATCCAAAATAAGTTTTCTAAAAATTTACTTTCTCTAGCAACTAGTTCTATGGATATATCTGATGGTTTAATCGCAGACTTGAATAAATTAATAAACAAGCAAAATGTTTCTTATAAAATTTATGAAAAATTTATTCCTGTATCAAGAAATCTTAACAACCTAATTAAAAGCAAGAATTTAAAAAAAATTGATCTAGTTTCTAATGGAGATGATTATCAAATTTTGTTTACTGCTAGACCAAACAATGCCAGAATCATAAATAAATTAAGTAAATCTCTTGGTGTGAAAATTTCTAAAATAGGAACTATTTTATCTGGTAAAAATAAGTCTTTAATTTTAGATCAAAAAGACAGAGAAATCGCCAATATTACAGGTGGTTATATCCACCAATTTTGAAGTTAATTATTGTCTTTTTTGACTTTTTTTGTATTGTCCGGGCTTAAAAAATTAACAACCAACAACTAAGGGTTATATGAGCGCAACTGTCGAAACTATTTTATTATACACAATCGGAGCTGGTTTTTTATCTATCGTTTATGGATTTTTAACTGGAAAAAACATTTTAAATTCAAGTGCAGGAAATGCAAAAATGCAAGATATTGCTTCAGCTATTCAAATCGGAGCAAAAGCTTATCTAGCAAGACAATACAAAACAATTGCAATTGTTGGTGCAGCTGTTCTTGTAATTGTTAGTATTGCGTTTAGTCCATTAGTCGGTCTTGGTTATTTAATAGGTGCAGCATTATCTGGTATTGCAGGATATGTTGGTATGTTAGTTTCTGTAGAAGCTAATGTTAGAACTGCTGAAGCTTCAAGAAAAGGTCTAGCTCAAGGTCTATCAGTTGCTTTTAAATCTGGTGCTGTAACTGGTATGTTGGTTGCTGGTTTAGCATTGTTGGCTATAGCAGTTTATTATTTTTTATTACTTAAATATGAAGTTGATGAGAGAGAGATTGTAAATGCTCTAGTTGCTTTAGGTTTTGGTGCTTCTTTAATTTCAATTTTTGCAAGATTAGGTGGAGGTATTTTCACTAAAGGTGCAGATGTAGGTGCCGATCTAGTTGGTAAAGTTGAAGCCGGTATTCCTGAAGATGATCCTAGAAATCCAGCTGTAATTGCGGATAACGTTGGAGATAATGTTGGTGACTGTGCAGGTATGGCAGCTGATTTATTTGAAACATATGCGGTTACTATTGTTGCTACCATGGTTTTATCATCAATTTTCTTTGTAGGTGATCTCAATATGATGATTTATCCTCTTACGATTGGTGCTGCCTGTTTATTAACATCTATTATAGGTACATTCTTTGTTAAACTTGGAAAAGACAACAATGTGATGAACGCATTGTATAAAGGATTTATTGTATCTGCTGTTGCATCATTGGCTATTCTTTGGCCTGTAACAGATCACGTTATTGGTTTTACAAATGAATACACTGTTAATGGAAATACGTTTAATGGAATGGATTTATATTATTGTGGAGTAATTGGTTTAGTTATTACTGGTTTACTAATCTGGATTACAGAATATTACACTGGAACAAATTATAGACCTGTTAAGTCTGTTGCTTTATCATCAACAACTGGTCATGGAACTAATGTTATTCAAGGTTTGGCTGTTTCAATGGAAGCAACAGCTATACCTGCATTAATCATTGTTGCTGGTATCTTAATTACAAATTCTATTGCTGGCCTATTTGGTATTGCAATTGCTGTTACAACAATGCTTGCATTAGCTGGAATGGTTGTTGCTTTAGATGCTTATGGCCCAGTAACTGACAATGCTGGAGGAATAGCTGAAATGTCTAACTTGGATAAAAAAGTTAGAAAAACTACTGATGCTCTAGATGCTGTTGGTAATACTACTAAAGCTGTTACGAAAGGATATGCCATTGGTTCTGCTGGTTTAGGAGCGCTAGTTTTATTTGCAGCTTACACTGAAGATATTAAACATTTTTCTAAAGAAGCAGGATCAGCTCTTGAAGGAATAGTTGTAACTTTTGATTTATCAAATCCCTATGTTGTCGTTGGTCTATTAATTGGTGGAATGTTACCATACTTATTTGGTTCTATGGGTATGCAAGCTGTTGGAAGAGCAGGTGGTGCTGTTGTAGTTGAAGTGAGAAGACAGTTTAAAAAATTTCCAGGCATAATGAAAAGAAAGCAAAAGCCTGATTATGCAAAATTAGTTGATTTACTAACTGTTGCAGCAATTAAGGAAATGATAATCCCATCATTATTACCTGTATTATCACCCGTAGTTTTATATTTTGTAATATTTTCAATAGGTGGTCAGGTAGCTGCTTTAGCTGCAGTGGGCGCTATGCTTTTAGGAGTTATAATCACTGGACTATTTGTGGCTGTCTCTATGACTGCCGGAGGTGGTGCATGGGATAATGCTAAAAAATATATTGAAGATGGAAATCATGGTGGAAAAGGATCAGAGGCTCATAAAGCTGCTGTAACCGGAGATACTGTTGGAGATCCTTATAAAGATACGGCAGGTCCTGCTGTTAATCCAATGATTAAGATTACAAATATTGTAGCTTTATTACTATTAGCAGTTATCGCTGGCTAATTTCTTTACGTTTTTTGGCCCTCGTTCCAAGAGGGTCATTAAGCTTTTGTCTCATACTAGACATAAAATCATATAAAAACGAATTTTTCCTAAAGTCCGATTCTGTTGTTGTTTTTGCTGCAATAATTTTCTTCATATCATCTTTGTTATAAAAATTTTTTTTCTTAAGTAATCCATATTTATCAATTTCTAATACCAAAATATCATTTTTGTATATTTTCATTTTTCCTAAATTTGAAAATTTAGATTGAGTTTGTTTCCTTTCAATATAGATCCAAACATCATTATCGAACTTACTTGTAGTTGAAGGAAAACCAAGTTTTTTGATTATATCGTTTTTATTTGTTTTGTTTTCTATAATATCCAACTGTTTTTTTTCTAAAAAATGCACTCCATGATGATCAATAACTGGTTTAAAAGTGCAATTTGAAAGTATTAAAAATAAAAAAAATATATATAATTTATTCATGACAAAAGAATATATCCATATTTATAACATTTTAATTAATTTCACTAGAAATAAAGATTTATATAAAAACTTAAATAGGGAAGATAGTTTTTCAGATAGATTAACTTTATTTTTACTCCATTTTTCATTTTTTTTAAAAAATTATCAAAGTGAGGAAAATAAAAAAATACTACAAGAAATTTACGATTTTAACTTTAGGCAATTAGAATTGAGTATTAGAGAGATTGGATATGGAGACCAATCTATAAATAAAAAAATGAAAGATTATATTAATTTGTTTCATTCTATGGTTTCTGAGATTCATTTTTGGGAAAATTTATCGAAATCAGATAAAATTGAAAAATTATCAATATTTTTAGAGGATTTTAATAATATTGCTGATTTACTTAAATATTTTGAGCAATTTAACTTAAATTTATCAAAAAAAACTTTGAATTCTTATTTAAAAAGTGTAAGTAACCCATAATTATGGCTGTACCAAAACGAAAACAAACCCCTTCCAGAACTGGAATGAGAAGAGCACAAACAATGAAATTTTCAACTAAAAATATAGTTGAGGATAAAAAATCAGGTGAATACAGACTTTCTCATCATCTAGATTTAAAAACTGGTATGTATAAGGGTAGACAAGTTTTAGACCCAAAAGAATAGTATAATTATCTTAATGTCCGAAAAAATTAAAATTGCAGTTGATGCAATGGGAGGTGACGGTTCACCAAAAAAAGTTATTGATGGTATTATTTATAACCATCAATCAAATAAAAACATTTTTTACAAAATATTTGGAGATAAAAATAAAGTTTCTCCATTAATTGAAAATAAAATTAATAAAGAGTTCTATGAGATTTTTCATACAGAGAATTCAATTAAAAGTACAGACAGTCCTTTAGAAGGTGCAAAAAGAGGAAAAGACACAAGTATGTGGCTTGCTATTAAGAGTGTTAAAGAAAAGCAGGCTGATATAGTTATATCTGCAGGTAATACTGGTGCTCTATTAGTTGTGTCAAAATTAAATCTTAAAATGATCGAAAATATAGACAAACCAGCTTTGTCCGCGCTTTGGCCAAATAAAAAAGGTATGAGTGTTGTATTAGATCTTGGAGCTAATATTGAATGTAGTTCAAAAAATTTAAGTGATTTTTCTTCAATGGGAGCTGCTCTTTATAATTCATTATACCCAGATGAAATAGCCAACGTAGCTTTATTGAATATTGGTTCTGAAGAATTAAAGGGTAATGAAGTAATAAAAGAAACATATCAAATTCTTAATGACAAAAAATCTGAAAATTTTAATTTTTCCGGATATATCGAGGGTAACCACATAATGGATGGTGAAGTTGATGTAATTGTATCTGATGGATTCACTGGAAATGTTGCATTAAAAACAGCTGAAGGGACAGCAAATTTTATTACAAGCGAATTAAAAAAAGCAATGACAGGAAATTGGATAGGAAAACTATCTTCTCTTCTAAACATTTCAAATTTAAAAAAATTTAAAAAAAGATTAGATCCAAGACTGTACAATGGCGCAATTTTTATAGGCTTAGATTCCCCAGTAGTAAAAAGTCATGGTGGTACTGATAACGTTGGCTTTGCTAACTCATTAGATGTTTGTCATAGAATTGTTAAAGGTAATTTGATAGAAAAGATTAAACAGAATCTTTAAATGAGAATAAATTTAACTAAAAAAGATTTAGTTAATTTAGTTTATATGCAACTAGGTTTTTCTAAACAGATTTCAGAAAACTTAATTGATGATTTTTTGTCTACAATTGTTTCTAATATTAAATCTGAGAAGAAACTTAAATTATCAAAATTTGGAACTTTTTCCATAAGACAAAAAAAAAGTAGAATTGGTAGAAACCCAAAAACTAAGGAAACTAAAGTAATATCTAGTAGAGATGTTGTTTTATTTAAACCTTCAAAAGAATTTAAAGAGTTTATAAATCTTAAAAATTATGGATAAAGCTGATCAAGCTTATAAAACTATTGGTGAGGTTGCTAAAATTTTAGACTTAAAAGTCAATAAGAAAGGTGTTTTGCCTACTCATATAATAAGATTTTGGGAAACACAGTTTAAACAAATCAAGCCAAAAATTCTTAATTCCAATCGAAGATATTATGATGAAAAAAATATAGATCTTCTTAAGAAGATTAA
Source organism: Candidatus Pelagibacter sp. HIMB1542 (assembly GCF_052047835.1). NCBI lineage: Bacteria > Pseudomonadati > Pseudomonadota > Alphaproteobacteria > Candidatus Pelagibacterales > Candidatus Pelagibacteraceae > Candidatus Pelagibacter > Candidatus Pelagibacter sp. HIMB1542. The sequence goes on from NZ_JBNAJB010000001.1 coordinate 454,800, forward strand.
ATATTTGCTAAAAGATCAAGGAATGACAATTAATGGAGTCAAGAAGATCCTGGATAATGAAGATACTTTAAAGCTTGACGAAATGGCAGATAAATCTATAAAAGCTGAAAAATTAAAAAATAAGTTAACTAAAATATCAAATATTTTAAAAACACTAAAATAAATGGCAAAAAAAACACACGTAAAAGTTAGAATGGTCCCAGAAGCTAAACCTGATAGTCCTTACTTTTATTATGTAAAAAAACCAGCAGGTGGCGAGAAAGCAAAAGTAAAATTATCTGCAAAAAAATATAATCCAGACACAAGAAAACACGAAATGTTTGTGGAGAAAAAGCTTCCACCTCATAGTAAGTAAATTATTTTTTTTTAAAATTTCTTCTTTCGTAATCAATATAAGACCAAATCATATTTTTCCAAATACGATTAGTTATTTTTGGATCAATGCCTTGTTTTAAAGATTTTGCTTTAATTTTTTTTAATATAAAATTAATTCTTTTCTTATCTACGATTTCTTTTTTAAATTCTTTTAGTTTTAAAACTTCCTCAACTAGTTTTGTTCTATATTTTATAAGTGATAATAGTTTATTATCTAGCTTATCAAGCTTAACTCTTATTAAATCTAGTTTTTTTTTATTATTTGGCGACATTTAATTTATTGGAATACTTAATAATTATTATATTTATCTGAGCATGTACAGTGAGAATAATCATTTAAATAATCAACTTAAATTGTGGATGCTATCATTATTAATTTTAGTTTCTTTAATAATATTGGTTGGAGGTTTAACAAGACTAACGGACTCCGGTCTATCAATTACTACTTGGGAATTATTTGTTGGTTTTTTTCCACCTTTTACAAATGAAAAATGGTTAGAATATTTTAGTTTATATAAAACAATTCCTGAATACAGCCAACAAAACTTCAATATGACTCTTGATGAATTTAAAGTAATATTTTGGTGGGAGTGGGGACACAGGCAGTTAGGGAGAATAATTGGTTTAACCGTATTACTCCCAATGGTTTATTTTACAGTAAAACATGGAGTTTGGATTATAAAAAAATATGGACTTATTTTTTTACTGGTTTGTTTTCAAGGATTTTTAGGTTGGTACATGGTATCAAGTGGATTAGTTGAAAGAATTGATGTTAGCCATTATAGACTAGCAACACATTTAGTTACAGCTTTTATAATTTTATCAATTGTATATTGGCAATTTTTAAAGTTATCATCCTCTTCAAATCAAACAATTTCAATTAATCTTTTTATAGCAAAAATTTTTTTAGTTTTATTATTTTTCCAACTAATTATAGGTGCTTTTGTATCTGGTATGGATGCTGGTAAAATCTATAACACCTGGCCATTGATGGGAGTTAATTATTTTCCTGATGATAGTAGTTTTAAAGAGTTTTTGAATTTGAAAGTTTTTGATAATCCTTCTATTGTTCAATTTATACATAGAAATTTAGCATACTTAATTATAGTCATTTATGCCTTAATCCTCTTTAAGGTAATTAACACTGGAAACAAAAAATTATACAAACCTATCACTGTAATTGGTTTGACTTTGGCATTTCAAATTTTTCTTGGTGTGATAACTATTTTATCTGGAGTAAAAATGTTATTTGCATCTTTACACCAGATAAATTCTATTTTGATAATACTTTCAACTTTGTATTTTTTATTTATTTCAAAATACAAAAGACAGATTAATTAATTTCTATTTGTAGACATATAAATAAAATTAACTAACTGCTTTTAAATTACCTTTTGATGATTTGTCTAAAGCTTGATCTAAATCATCGATGATATCATCTATATGTTCCAAACCAATACAAAGTCTAACATATCCAGGGGTTACACCTGAAGCAGCTAATTCATCCTCATTTAATTGACTGTGAGTAGTTGTTGCTGGGTGTATTGCTAAACTTCTAGCGTCACCTATATTTGCAACGTGGTAAAACATTTTTAAAGCCTCAATGAATTTTTTACCAGCTTCGATACCACCAGCTAATTCAATACCAACTAAAGCACCATTACCATTTTTAAGATATTTTTTTGCTCGACTTGATATCTCTTCATTATGTTCAGTGGAATAAATTACTCTCTCAACAGCTTTATGATTTTTTAAGTACTCAACCACTTTTGCAGCATTATCACAGTGTTGTTTCATTCTTAAAGCAACTGTTTCAAGTCCTTGTATAACACCAAATGCATTATCGGGAGAAAGAGCTGATCCTAAATCTCTTAATAGGGTTACTCTTGCTCTAACTGCAAAAGCAACATTTGCACCTGTTAATTCGGGCACAGCTTTACCCCAAACAACTCCTCCATAACTTGCATCAGGTTCATTAAATAGTGGCTGTCTTTTTGGATCTGCTGTCCAATCAAAATTTCCACCATCTACTAGTGCACCCCCAACTACTGTTCCATGACCTGCTATATATTTTGTTAAAGAATAAACAACCACAGCAGCACCATGTTCAATTGGTTTACAAATTACAGGGGCAGCAGTGTTATCTAAGATTAATGGAATGTTATATTTTCTACCAATATCTGAAACTTCTTTAATTGGAAAAACTCTTAAATATGGATTTGGTAATGTTTCTCCATAAAAAGCTCTAGTTTTATCATCTATTGCTTTTTCAAAGTTTTTTGGATCTGAAGGATCTGCATATCTTACTTCTATACCAAGCTTACTTAAAGTATGCGTAAATAAAGAAACTGTTCCACCATAAAGATCTGTTGAACTAACAATATTATCTCCAGCTTGAGCAACGTTTAATATTGCAAAAGTAGAAGCGGTTTGCCCAGATGCTACAGTTAAACTTGCAAGACCACCTTCAAGCGCAGCGATTCTCTTTTCCAACACATCGTTAGTTGGATTCATTATTCGTGTATAGATGTTTCCAAACTCTTTTAACGCAAATAAATTAGCTGCATGTTCAGTGTTATTAAATTGATACGAGGTTGTTCTATAAATTGGAACTGCTACTGAATTTGTAGCCGGATCACTTCTGTAGTCTCCACCATGTATCGCAATAGTTTCTGGATTATTTCTTTTTGTACTCATTTTTACTCCTTTTTTAGTGCTTTTGCTTTATGCAAGGCGCACAATACAGTTCAAATGCCTACCGATTTAAAATTTTATGAAAATTCCATTTTAGCAGTTTTATGCCCGCAATAGGATCAAATCGGCAAGTGATAAATAGCATATTAGTTATGTTTTACAAGCTAAATATAAAATTGACTTTGAATAATTTAATAGTATTAATCCACGCACAATGACAAAATTTACAAAAAAAGATCAAGTCACATCATATTGGTACGAGATTGACGCAAAAAATGCAGTTGTTGGAAGATTAGCGACTGTTGTATCTAATATTATTAGAGGCAAAAATAAGACTACTTATACACCTCACATGGATGATGGAGATTTTGTTGTAGTAAAAAATATCGAACAAGCAAAATTTACTGGTAAGAAGTTTCAAAACAAAAAGTATTATAGACACACAGGACATCCAGGTGGAATTAAAGTTACCACACCAGAAAAACTTCATGAAAAAAAACCTGGAGAAACTTTGAAATTAGCAGTTAAAAGAATGTTGCCTGGTGGTGTTTTGGGTAGAAAACAACTAACAAAATTAAAAATTTATTCTGGAAGTGAGCATCCTCATGCTGCACAAAACCCAAAAGTTATAGAATTAGATAAACTAAACAATAAAAACATTGCAAGAAATTAATATGGAAAACGTACAATCAAACACAAAAACTCCTAAGTTAAAATTAGATTTTAAAGATAGTAAGTACGCGACAGGTAGAAGAAAAACTTCAATAGCAAAAGTTTGGTTAAAAAAAGGTTCTGGTAAAATTTATGTTAATGGCAAATTATATAATGAATATTTTGCTGATGAAATTCACAAAATGCAAATTACAAGACCTTTTGAAATTATAAATCAAGCTACAGATTATGATGTTAGATGTAGTGTAAAAGGTGGCGGACCTACAGGTCAAGCTGGAGCAATGGTTCATGGTATTTCTAAAGCTTTGGTTCTCTTTGATGAAAATTTAAAAACAACATTGAAAACTGAAAAGCTTACAACCAGAGATTCTAGAGCTGTTGAGAGAAAAAAACCTGGTAGAAGAAAAGCTAGAAGAAGCTTCCAGTTTTCTAAAAGATAATTTTTTTTACAATTTAAACTGCTATAATAAAAAATGCCTAAGCTTAATGCATTAGTTGCCGGATCTACAGGATATATTGGTGTTCAATTAATCAAGTTATTAATTAACCACAAATATATTAATATTAAATATCTATGTGGAAATTCGTCTGTTGGAAAAAATATTTCTTATTATGACAAATCTCTATCAAAAAAAAAATTACCTAAAATTGTAAAATTTAATCCTAAATTATTAAATGGTATTGATGTTGTCTTTACAGCTCTACCAAATGGTGAGGCTCAAGATATAGCAAAAAAACTTAATGATAATATTACTCTAATTGATTTAGCGGCAGATTTTAGATTAAAAAAAGCTAATGATTATTTAAAATGGTATAAACAAAAACATCGAGCTCCAAAACTACAGAAGAAAAGCATTTATTGTTTACCAGAAATAAATCGTGATGAATTAAAAAATCACAATATTATTTCATGTCCAGGATGTTATCCAACATCAATATTATTACCTCTTGTTCCGCTAATTAAAAAAAAATTAGTTAAATTAGACAATATAATTATTGATTCAAAATCTGGATATTCTGGTGCCGGTAGAGGAGTTCATAAAAAATATAAAGACAAGAATTTATACGAATCTTTAAGTGCTTATGGTGTCGGTTTTCATAGACACAATTCTGAAATTCATCAATTTTTAAGTAAATTTACAAATAAAAATTTTCAATTTAGTTTTACTCCACATTTATCTCCAATGTTTAGAGGCATATTAAGTACAATTTATTTAGATTTAGAAAAAAATGTTAATCAATCAAAAATCATCAAAACACTTGAGATGTCTTATAAGGGAGAAAATTTTGTTAAAATATTAGATTCTGATAAACTTTTGAGTACAAATGATGTTATCAATACAAACAATTGCTTTATCACAGTGTGTAAATCAAAATATAAAAACAAAATAATCATTATTTCTGCAATAGATAATTTAATCAAAGGTGGAGCAGGTCAGGCTGTTCAAAATTTAAATAATAAATTTAATTTTCCTGAAAGAACTGCTTTAAAATGAAATATTTGTTAATTATTTTTCTAATTTTTTTATGTAATTGCTCTTTAAATAAAGATTCTCAGTATTGGACAGAACATCCTGCTGAAAATAAAAAAAATCAAAAAAAAATAACTGAAATACTTAAAAAGTCAGACGATATAACAAAAATGACATTAGAAGAATATGAGATTTATATAGATGACTATACTAAAAAAAGTAAATATCCAGATATAAGCAAATGAATAATATAGTGAATGTTGCAATTGTTGGACTTGGTCAAGTTGGTAATTATTTATTTAATGAACTAATTGTTAAAAAAAAAGATATTGAACTTAAAACAGGAAAAAGAGTTCATGTAGTAGCTATTTCTGCAAAAAATATAAATAAAAAAAGAAAATATAAAATTAATAGAAAAATTTTTTACAAAAACCCATTTGAAATTTTTAAAAAAGAAAAAGTTGATATATTATTTGAAGTAATTGGACAATCAGATGGGGTTTCTAAAAAATTAGTTGAAACTGCGTTAAAGAATAAAATCCATGTAATAACTCCAAATAAAGCTTTAATTTCAAAACATGGAAATAATTTAGCAAAACTAGCTGAAAAAAATAATGTCAATTTAGAATTCGAAGCATCTGTTGCTGGCGGGATACCGATATTGAGATCTATTAAAGAGGGATTAGCTACAAATAAATTATCTAAAGTTTATGGAATTTTAAACGGTACTTCAAATTATATATTGTCAGAGATGGAAAATTCTGAGCAAAATTTTGCTGATGTTTTGAAAAAAGCTCAAATGCTTGGATATGCCGAACCAGGAAATCCAAAATTAGATTTAAATGGTTTTGATGCATTTGCAAAAGTGAGAATTTTATCCGCTTTGGCTTTTAATAGTAAAATATCAAATAAAAAATGTTTAATGGAAGGAATAGAAAAGATTGATTTAAAAGATATTAAAATTGCAAATCAATTAGATTTAAGAATTAAACTACTGGGTATCTCTGAACTTAAAAATAATCAACTTTTTGAAACTGTTCATCCATGTCTTGTAAGTAAAAAATCATATATTGGTAATGTAAATGGAGTAATGAATGCTGTAATCCTTAATGGCAAACCAGTAGGAGAAAGTGTATTACAAGGGGAGGGTGCTGGACCAGGTCCCACTTCATCATCTTTATTATCTGACTTATTATCTATTTTAAGAGGAAACATTAAAAAGCCATTTGGTGTAAGTGTAAATAAGCTTAAAACTTTAAAGACTTACAACGTAAATAATTATGTTAATTCTTTATATTTAAGATTTGAAGTTAAAGATAAACCAGGCGTTTTATCTCAAATAACCAATCGTTTAGCTAAATATAAAATTTCTGTCAAAAGATTAATCCAAACCCCAGATAAAAAAAATAATAAAGCTACCATCGTAATAGTTACTCATAAAACCACAGAATTAAATTGTAATAGCTGTTTATCTATATTTAAAAAAAATAAGAATATCTTAAAATCACCTACGTTAATTAGATTGCTTGATTAATGGAAATATATTTCAAACTTATTGAAGTATTATTTCCTGTTTTTTTTGTTGTTGGGATTGGGTATTACCTTGGTAAGAAAAAACCAGATTTTGATAATTCCTTTATAACTACTTTTGCCTCAAATGTTGGTACACCTGCAATGGTTATATATTCTATTACTTCTACAGGTATAACATTTGAACAATATACCAGTTATTTTATTTATTATTTAATTGCTATTGCTGGTTTTGGTTTAACAGGCATAATTATTTTATATCTATTAAAAACTAAAGATATCATTAGAGAAATCCCAGTATTTCTTCTTCCTAATAATGGAAATATGGGTATTCCTATTTGTCTTTTTGCTTATGGTTCACAAGGTTTAGGAATAGCTGCATCAATATCTTCTCTTATAATTTTACTTCACTTTACATTAGGAGTGTTTCTAGCCGACAGAAAATTTGACTTTAATATTTTAATTAAAAATCCACCTTTTTACGCAATTATATTTTCAGTTACTTTTATTTATTTTGACTTGGAGATGCCCAAGGCAATTATTAATTTAACTGAATTGTTAACATATACAGCAATTGTTTTAATATTAATGTCGTTAGGAATTGCATTAACAAAATTAAAAATTTTTTCTTTCACTAATTCAATAATTGCCTCTATTGGAAGAGTAATCATTGGACCCGTGATTGGTTTTTTAATTATAATTTTTTTCGATCTTTCTGGATTTGGTGCAGGTGTAATTTTAATTCAATCTGCTATGCCAAGTGCTATTTTAAATTATTTAATTGGATCAATGTACTCACCAAAAGAAATAGTAGATAACATCGCTAGCACTATTGTTGTTTCTACATTAATGTCATTTATTACAGTTCCAATAGTTGTATTCTTTGCTTTAAAATACTTCTATTAAGATATATCTTTTAGTTGTGAAGGCTATAATTTTAAATGCATCTGCTTGGATGATTGTCCCTGTTATGGATGCGTTTGCTAAATATTTAAGCTCATCAATGGATGTTTTACAAATAACATGGGCTAGATATTTTTTTACCGTTGTTTTTACTCTGTCTTTAATGCTTATATTTTATAGACAGTCATTAGTTTGGACTAAAAAACCGGCTCTTCAACTAATAAGAGGTTTGATATTTGTTTTTTCTACGTATTTATTCTTTTATGCGATTTCTGAAATTTCACTCCCTAAAGCTTTAACTTTAGCATTTGTAGCACCAATTTGTGTCACAGCTTTATCTCCATTTTTTTTAAATGAGAAAGTAGGGGTGAAAAGATGGACTGCTGTATCGTTAGGGTTTGTTGGTACTTTGATTGTTATTAGACCTGGATTTATTGAACTTAATCTAGCCACTTTAGCTGCTTTAGGTAATGGAATTTGTTATGGATTTTACCTTATTATAACAAGAAAACTTAGCACTTCAGATAACCCTCTTTTAACGCTTTTGCTTTCAGGTTTAATAGGAACGATCATTATTAGCTTATTTATGCCTTCTGTATGGGTAAATCCTACTACAAATCAGTGGATTTTAATGGCTTTAATCGGCCTTATAGCTTCTGTAGCTCATCTTTTCATAATTTTATCACTCAAATATGCAGATGCCTCAAAATTAGCTCCTTTAGGCTATACAGAAATCATAACAAACATATTAATTAGCTATTATTTCTTTCATGAATTACCTGATAATTGGACTTACTTAGGTCTTTTTATAATTGTCTTAAGTGGTCTCTATATAACAAGAAGAGAGTACATTTTAAAAAGAAGCAATTAATAGTATTTTTTTGTATACTAATTATTAATGTTTTACATTAATATATTTAAATAAATTATTGTAATTATTGAATAAATTATTTATATATAAATATAATTAAAACGCATTATTACTTGGTGAAGTAGAGTAATATCTTGGTTTTTTAATTATAATTATTAATATAAACAGCTTTTGTGGAACACATTGATATTTAAAAAACACTAAATTTAGTTAATAGTTTTTAAAAAATAATATAAATTGCTAGAAGTGTTTAAATTCAACAGTTTTTTACTAATAAAATTCTAAAATATATTTTTTCATCAAAAAATTCTAGGGTAGTTGGCTTAAAAAACTTGTAAAATGCAGCGAATTTGTGACATCGAAAAAGGGTTGATATGATTGAAAAATAGAGCAATGCAGTTATAGAATATGCTCTTTAATCGCCCATAGAGGGTATTTATTTAGTTATATTTAGATATATAGTACAACTGAAGGGTGAATAGCACTATTTACATGATTATTCAAGAAAATCGTCTAAAAGTCTTTATTTTCAACACTTTTTTAACCTTAAATGTCAACTTTTTCAGATCTAAGTAAACGCAGTTTAGTCTTAATTCCACCTTTTCCTGAGTATCCTCCGAGCGACCCATCAGTCCTAATTACCCTATGACAAGGTATTTTTGGAGGATATGGGTTTTTCCCAACCGCATTTGCTACTGCTCTATGAGCTTTTGGCTTTCCAATAGCTTTTGCCACCTGTAGGTAAGTTCTAACTTCTCCTTTGGGTATTTTTTTTAAGTAATTCCAAACTTTTATTTGAAATTTAGTCCCTTTTAATTTCATATAATTCAAATCCTGTATTTTTAGCAATCTTATCATATAATTTTTTTGCTGTCTCATTGGAAGAGTGGGTTATCCAACGTATTCCTTCCCAATTATTTTCTTTAGATAAAGATTCTAGGTATTTTATAAGTTTTTGAGCTATTTTTTGTCCTCTAAAATTTTCATCTACAAATAAATCATCTAAAAAACAAATATATTTACCTTTAATTGGTCTTGGCATTGTTCTGTAGTGAGCTATTCCAACGATTTTATCGTCTAATTCGTAACATATTCCATTAACAACATGATTTTCATCGTGTATCCAACTCCATAAAGTATCTAAAACCTCTTGTTTCATAGGAACTTTATAAAATCTAGCATACCCACAATATAATTTTATCCAATTTTCCTTATCTTTTCTTTTAATTTTTCTTATCATTTACATTAATAGTATTAAATAAAATATTGTAATTATTAATTTATTAAATTGTAAACCATCTAAAACCTTCATACATAGCTACCCCATATAATGAATGCCTAATAAGAAAAATAATAGAAGTTTCAATTGTTTTATCAGTATTTCTTGCAAAAATTCCTTGCCCTGTGAAAGGTAAAAATACCAAAAGTGGAGCTAAAGTTGTTATTGCTCCAAAAATAAGCCCTGAAAAATAAGACATTTTAATTCCACCATAAATAAAGATAATATAATAAATAACTGCCCAAGATATTGATATAAAGTAATGAAAAACCCATCCAAGTAATACTTCATATTTAAATTCAGGTTTATCAATAATTGTTGGGTTAAAAAAAGTACCATTTTTTATCATATAATAGGTCCATCTACCTACAATGCCCCAAGAGGGTTCTGGAATACCTATTTTTTTTAATAAATAACCCAAAATATCTAAAATGATGCAAGAAAATATGCCTGCGATTAAAATGCTTAGAATATCAATCAATATGAACTCAATAAAAATTTAAAATAACAAAGCAAACTATAAAGAAAACAGCTAAAATAGACAAATAGATCGTTTCTAGAGTTTTTCCAGTTTTTTTATATTGAATAAAGCTTAATATTACGAAACCAATTGAAGTTATTAAAAAATATATTGGTTTAATTACACCATTTATGCCCATTTTTTAATCTTATTTCATCCATGTTTTTTCTCAATATTACTAATTGTCATCATAAATGATTAATTATTTTATTTGACATTAGAATACTTCTAATATATTACTAATGATAATTAATTGTTATCAATAGTAATAATATGAATGAGTTAACTACAGATCTAAAAATTCTTCATGAAGCTACTTTAGGAAATTTAAAAAATTCTAAAGCAAATAATACTTTAAGAGCTTATAAATCTGATTTTAAAGACTTTGTAATCTTTTGTTCTAGTCATGGATTAAGTTCTTTACCAACTGAGCCTAAAATAGTAGCTCTATATTTAACTCATCTTTCTAAATACTCAAAATTTAGCACTTTAAGAAGACGTTTAGTATCAATTAGCATGGTTCATAAACTAAAAGGGCATTATTTAGACACAAAACATCCAATAATTGTAGAAAATTTGATGGGTATTAGAAGGGTCAAGGGTAGTATTCAAAAAGGTAAAAAACCTATATTAATCAATCATTTAAAATCAATAATTAATTCAATAAATGAGCAAAAAAAAAACAATGTTAAAAAGCTAAGGGATAAAGCAATAATTCTAATTGGTTTTGGGGGCGGGTTTAGAAGGAACGAGTTAATATCTATCGATTATGAGGATTTAGAATTTGTTCCTGAGGGACTTAAAATAATTGTAAGAAAATCAAAAACTGATCAATTTGGTGAGGGGATGATTAAAGGACTACCCTACTTTAATGATAAAAATTATTGTCCTGTAATTAATCTAAAAAAATGGTTAGAAATTTCTAACATTAAATCCGGTCCTATTTTTAGAAGATTATCTAAAGGTTCAAATATAACTCAAAAAAGGTTAACAGATCAATCTGTAGTTTTATTAATCAAAGAATATTTACTTTTAGCTGGAATAGAAAATAAAAATTTTGCAGGTCACAGCTTAAGATCAGGTTTTGCTACTACTGCAGCCGATGCAGGAGCAGATGAGAGAAGCATTATGGCCATGACTGGACATAAAACAACTCAAATGGTTAGAAGGTATATTAGAGAGGCAAATTTATTTAAAAATAATGCTTTAAATAAAATAAAATTATAACAATTTAGATAGTAATTCTTTCCTATAATTATCAATTTTTTTAGTGGTATATGTATTTGTTAAAAAAAAATGATTATATATTTTTTTTTGTAATGATTTTTTATAATTAGGATTTTTAATTAGTTTTTTAATCGCTATTTCAAGATTTTTAACATTTAAATTTTTAATTTTTATAGCTTTAGGAGATGCCTCCGGTAAACCACCTCGATGAGAAATTAAAACAGCACAACCAGCACTAGAAGCTTCAAGGGCAACTCTTCCAAAAGGTTCTTCCCATCTTGAGCAAGTAATAGCAATATCTGATTTTTCAAACCATTTAGAGACAACATTGTGTTTTTGAAAACTTAACAATTTCAGTCTTTCATGGTTAAAGATATATTTTTCTCTTGGTTCATCTCCAATAACAACACCAATCCATTCAGTATATTTGTTTAAAATTCTAATTATAGCTTTACCAAAAATATCATAACCTTTTGATTTATTTAATCTTCCAACAAAAAGAATTATTTTTTTTTTATTTTTAAAATTAATTTTTTTTTTTAGTGTGGATGGATTAATCACCTCAAGTTTTTTTCTGTAATACTTTTTATCTAAACCAGATTTAAATTTATTTAATGTCCACTTACTATTAAAAATAATTTTTTTTGTTTTTTTTAAAATTTCAATTCTCTCATTAACTGATTTAGAAGATTTCATCTCAAGGGGATTGTTGTGAAAATATAAAACTAAATTTTTATTAATTTTGTATAATAATTTTATATATGCAGGTCTATTATGTATTTCTATAAATGTAGATTTTTTATTTTTTTCATTTTCTAAAAATTTGTTAATATAAATCTTTGAACTGCTTCTAAAAAAAAATTTAGTAAAATTTATATTCTTATAGTTAGACAACAACTTTTTCTTTAAATTTGTATGCCCATATACAGTAATATATTTTCTATATTTGCTTATTTTTATAGTATCTTTTAAAAATATAGATACAGCACCAGCATAATCTGGTGAAAAATTTTCTTTATACGGAAGAAGTACTGAAATTTTCATTTAAAAAAAGAGATTTAATTTTATTTCTTAGAGCAATGTTTTTTTTTAGTTTATATTCTTCTTTCATAGCTTTTGATTTTGAATAATAAATTTTACTATACGCCAATTTCCAAAATCTACCTCGTGTAAATTTTGCTCCTTTAGATGAATTATGTTTTTTTAACCTTTTTTCTAAATCGTTAGTATAACCTACGTAACTTATAAGATTTTGTTTATTTTTCGATACAATCAAATAAACAGTAAATTTCATTATGGCGGTCCCTAGGGGAATCGAACCCCTCTTTCGAGGATGAAAACCACGTGTCCTAACCGATAGACGAAGGGACCAATTTGCTGCTTTTTATTGTAAAATAGATAATTAATCAAGCTTATCGTATTAATTTTTGATTTAATTTTACTACCTTTTTAAGGTTTGAGTGCTTATGTGTCACTAAGGTTTCTGAAATAAATTTATCTTCTTCAATTTTTATTCCTGAAACTAGATCACCTGAAGTAATTCCTGTTGCACAAAATATGGAGTCACCTTTGATAATTTCATTCAAATCATATTTTTTTACAAGATTAACAATTCCCATTTCTTTTGCTCTTTGTTTGTCTTTATCTGTTTCAAATAAAAACCTACCTTGAAAACCACAATTAAAAGCATCTAATGCTGCAGCAGCCAAGACTCCCTCAGGACCCCCTCCTGTACCTAAAAAAATATCTACAGAGTATTTTTCATCAGTTACTAATAGCGCTCCAGAAACATCCCCATCAGATATAAATTTAATTTTGACTTTTAAATCTCTTAATTCTGCAATAATTTTGTTATGCCTAGGTCTTTCCAAAATACATGCAGTTAAATTCTCTGGTTTTTTGTTTAAGTATTCGCTTAAATTAAAAATATTTTTTTTGACTGAATAATCTAAATCAACAACGTTTCTCTCCCTTACTTTAGTTGAGATTTTTTCCATGTAAGTTTCAGGTGCCTTAAATAGATTGTTTTTTTCTGCAATTGCAATTACTGATAAGGCTCCAGGAAGATTGTTAGCTGCAAAATTAGTTCCTTCCAATGGATCTACAGCTATATCAAGCTCAGGACCATTTTTAGTTCCAATTTTTTCTCCAATGTACAACATAGGTGCATCATCTAACTCACCCTCGCCTATTACTATTTCAGCTTTTATATCCATTTTATTTAGCTCTGTTCTCATAGAGTCTACGGCTGCTTTATCAGCTGCTATTTTATCTTTTTTGCCAACGAAATATGAAGAAGCTATTGCTGCCTTTGAGGTAACGTTAACAAATTGATCAATAAATTTTTTATCAATGGCCATTAAGCTTTTTTATCAATTAACTCTTCTTGTATAATTTTGGACTCAAATTCTCTCAAACGTTTATACACACTTGCTAGTTCAATTATAGTTGGCCAAGCTTTTAATATATATTGCATAGAACCTTCAACTCTACCAAAGGCTCTAATTATCTGTTGCATTACACCAAGTGTAACAGATCCAGCTACGATCGCTGGTGCTAAAAAAACATATGCAGACAACACATTTGCCTGTAAGTATGCAATTCTACCAATGTTAAAATATAAGTATCTAATATAGCTTAAGAAGTGAATATTTCTTACAGCATCAAATAATTCTTCAATAGTTTTTGGACGAATGGTTCCATCATCCTCTGCTATTACAAGTATTTTTCTATAAGCTGCCTCTTTTTTTTGGAGATCATATTCAACACCTACTAACCTTAAAATCAACCCAAGCAAAATTAAAAATATCGTTCCACCTACTGACCAAATTAAAGCACCAACTATTAATCCATAATCCCAGTCACCAAAGAAAAAAATTGGAATTCCAACACTTAACCCAAATAAAATTGGCATAAATTCAATTAATATCATTAGAGCTTCAATTAGACTTGTACCAAGAGATTCCATTATTCTTGAAAACTTAATTGTATCTTCCTGAACCCTTTGTGCTGCTCCCTCTATTTTTCGAGCTTTATCATATACGCTATGATACCATTCAACCATAGCAGTCCTCCATCTGAACAAATAGTGTGATGTAAAAAAACTAACTACGACTGCTACACCTACGTACATAGCAGCAAGAGTTATGAAAGATAATAAGCTTGCCCAATACTCTTCTATAGTAATAGAATTTGGTGCGCCTAAGGCTTTTTGAATCATGTCGTAGAATTGACCAAACCATTCATTAATTTTTACATCAATTTTTACCTGTATCCAAAGTGATGATAAAATTATTGCTGAACCAATCCATGACCACAACAACCAATGCTTTTGAGTGAAAAATCTAAACATTTTTTATTTTAAAAAATTGTCAGCATAAGATTTTTTTACTGTTTTTCTTTTTCTAGGTTCAATTAGTTCAAATTCTATTTTCTTTTTTTTTGCATAATTGATTGCTAGTTCTTTTGATGAAAATTCTAATTTTAATTCCGAATAAGTATCAGATGAGCTTTCCCAACCCATTAAAGGATTCTTTGTTGGATCTTTAGTTTTAAATTCTAATATCCACTTGTCATTTTTAGCTAAACCTGATTGCATTGGGTTTTTGTTTGGGATGTAAATAATTGCTTTTTTCATATAGATGGTCGGAGTGGCAGGATTCGAACCTGCGACCCTCTGGTCCC
Source organism: Candidatus Pelagibacter sp. HIMB1542 (assembly GCF_052047835.1). Lineage (NCBI taxonomy): Bacteria > Pseudomonadati > Pseudomonadota > Alphaproteobacteria > Candidatus Pelagibacterales > Candidatus Pelagibacteraceae > Candidatus Pelagibacter > Candidatus Pelagibacter sp. HIMB1542. The sequence continues at coordinate 470,027 of NZ_JBNAJB010000001.1, forward strand.
AAACCAGATGCGCTACCAGGCTGCGCTACACTCCGATCGAAGTACTAATACAGTAGTTATTGATAATTTCAATGTATAAAGAAGCCTAAATTAAAAGAATTTTGGGTAAAATCTGTTATATAACAAGACATGGTTATTACTTGTCCATGCGAAAAGAAACAATTCAAAATTGATAGTTCGTTAATTCCTAATGAAGGACGTGAGTTACAATGTGGATCATGTGAAAGAATTTGGTTTTATCAACCACAAAAAGAAAGTGAAGCTCCATTAACATTAAATAATAATTTTTCTACAAATAAAACAGAACAAAATAACGATATAAAAGAAAAAAATTTAGAAATTAGCAAAACATTGCAACAAGAAAAAATAATTGAAGCTGAAATAGAAAAAGAAAACTTAAAAACAGTTGAAAAGTCAGAAGGTAAGAAATCTAAATTATTTTCTTATTTGATAGTTTTTATTATATCTTTTATTGCTTTAATAATCTTGGTTGATACACTCAAAACACCACTAATTAATGTATTTCCTGGACTAGAAATAATATTATTTAACCTTTTTGAAACATTGCAAGATATAAAACTATTTATTATAGACCTAATTTAAAATTTTATGATTAATTATATATCTAAACCTTTTAGATGGTTTTTTAAATTAGAAGCTGCAAGTGGATTAGTTCTTTTGTTTGCTGCAATAATTGCATTATTTATTAGTAACTCAGGATTAGCGGATTTATATTTTGCTACTCTAAACAAATACTTATTTATAGGTATTAATAATTTTGGTTTAAAATTATCAGTAATACATTGGATAAATGATGCCTTGATGGCAATATTTTTTTTCTTTGTCACCTTAGAAATAAAAAGAGAATTTCTACAAGGTGAACTTTCAAATATTAAACAGGCTTTACTGCCAATCATAGCTGCTGTAGGAGGAATGTTAGTTCCTGCATTATTTTACGTTTTTATTAATTTGGGCGATAGCGAAACGTTAAATGGATGGGCAATTCCATCAGCAACAGATATAGCTTTTTCTTTAGGAGTTTTATCATTGCTTGGAAAAAGAGTTCCTTTATCACTAAAAGTGTTTTTAACAGCTCTAGCTATAATTGATGATTTAGGAGCGATAGTAATTATTGCGCTTTTCTACTCTGGAGATTTGAGCATTAAATATCTAACTTTGATGCTTTTAGCTTTCATCATTTTATTATTAATAAATAAATTTAATATTAAAAAATTCTTACCTTATTTAGCAGTAGGACTTTTCCTTTGGGATTTTACACACAATTCAGGCATCCACGCTACAATTGCTGGCGTTTTATTGGCTATGACTATCCCTCATAGAAAAAAAGACAAAGATTTTTCTTTATTAATAAAAATAGAACATTCAATAAGTCCATATGTTGCTTTTGGAATAATGCCTTTATTTGCGTTTGCAAATGCAGGCGTTTCTCTTGAAGGCTTATCTTTCGCTTCATTGTTAGATAAAGTTCCATTAGGTATTGTACTTGGCCTATTCTTGGGAAAACAACTTGGTGTATTTATATTCTCTTATATATCAATAAAATTAAAAGTAGCCCAAATGCCAAACGATACAAGTTGGTACAATTTTTATGGAGTTGGAGTTCTTACTGGTATTGGTTTCACAATGAGTTTGTTTGTAGGAAATTTAGCTTTCGTTGAAAATATGCAATATATGGATGGTGTAAAAATCGGTGTTTTGACTGGTTCTTTACTATCTACTTTATTTGGTTATTTTTTAATATTACTTACTCCAAATAAACCTAAGAAATGAAAAAAGTAGTATTTCTATTTTCTATATTTATGATTTTTTTTAAAACCTCAGCAACAGCAAACTATGAAAAAAAGTTTTATGATTTTACAATTGAAAGCATAACCGGTGAAACAATAAATTTAAATGATTACAAAGATAAAGTTATTCTAGTAGTTAATACAGCTAGTTTTTGTGGTTTCACCAAACAATATGACGAATTGCAGGAATTATGGGATTTATATAAAGACAAAGGATTAGTTGTTCTTGGTGTCCCTTCAAACTCTTTTAATCAAGAAAAAAAAAATAATGCAGATGTAAAAGAATTCTGTGAAGTAAATTTCAATATCAATTTTCCACTAACAACAATCACAGAAGTTAAAGGAGAAAATGCTCATGAACTTTTCAAATGGGCAAAAGATAATCATGGTAAATCTGCTGTTCCAAAATGGAATTTTCATAAAATTTTAATTAACAAAGAAGGAAAAGTTGAAGATACATTTGCATCTTTTACTAAACCAATGTCAAAAAAGTTAATTAAATCAATTGAAAATATTTTATAATTCTAAAGTTAAACCATCATGAGCAGGTATAACATTTTTAGGTAATAACTTTTTAAGTACTTTATAATCTAAAACTGGTGATAAATTTGTAAGAATAGCTTTTTTGGGATTGAACATTTTGATTATATTAAGTGAACTTTCCAAGTTGAAATGTGATGGGTGAAAATTGTACCATAAACAATCAATTATTAAATATTTCAAGTTTTTAAAATATTTGAAATCTTTTTTAAAAATTTTACTTACATCACTGATATAAGCTAATTTTTTATCAATAATAAAACAATTTGAATCAACCTTACCATGCTCAACCGTAATAGATTGAATATTAATTTTTTTATTCTTATTTCTTGTATAAATATTTTTTGGCAATTTATTTAAATTTAATGTTGCTGGATATTCTTTTGAGTAACTTTTGAAAATGTATGAAAATGAATTTTTAAGATATTTTGAAGTATCACTATCCGCATAAACATCAATTTGTTTTCTGCTATTTATATAAAAAGATCTTAAATCATTAATTCCATGAGTTTGATCTCCATGCATATGAGAAAAAAGAACTTTATTTATTTTTTTAATTTTATGTCTTAAAAGTTGTTCTCTTAAATCTGGTGAAGTATCTATTAGTATATTTTCATTAGTAGTTTTCAATAAAGCTGAGCATCTTGTTCTGTAATTTTTTTTATTATTTGGTTCACAATTTCCAAAAAAACCATCTGGTCTTGGTACACCCATTGAACTACCACAGCCTAAAATAATAAATTTCATATTTGTTAATTAAAAAAAAGTTTATTAAAATTATTTGTAGTAATCTCTATCAGTTCTTTTTTTGAAATATTCTTTATTTCAGCTAATTTTTCAGCTGTAAAATTGATAAATGATGGTTCATTTTTTTTTCCTCTATTTGGCACTGGCGCCAAAAAGGGACTATCGGTTTCAATTAAAATATTTTCATTTGGGATTGATTTAAATGTCTCTTGTAAATCAACTGAATTTTTAAAAGTAATTATTCCACTAGCAGAAAAGTAAGAATTTAAAGATAATAATTTTTCTGAAAATTCTTTTGAACCAGTAAAACAATGCATTAAAATTTTAATATTCTCATCTTTATATTGATTTAGAATTTCAAATGTTTCGTCTTCAGCATTTCTTGAATGAACAATTAGAGGAACATTGGTCTTTATTGAAGCTTCTATATGTTCTTTAAAACTGGCAATTTGTTTATCTTTTTCACTATTATTATAATAAAAATCTAATCCAGTTTCACCAATACCTATAATTTTTTTGTTATTTTTTAAGTTATCAATAATTTCATTGGCAGTAATTATGTTTGTAGAACTTTCATGTGGATGAATTCCAATTGTACCATAAATCATCTCATCTCTATTAACTAGTTCCTTAACTCTAGAGAAACTTTCATGAGACGTTGATATTGTTAATAGTTTTTCAACACCCACATCTTTTGACCTTTGTAAAACATTTGTTAAATCACTCAACAAAGGTTCGTGATCTAAGTGACAATGGGAATCAATCATTATTTTTTTCTATTTTTTTAAATAATATATCAATTTTATTAATATTATTTCCTTTAGTTAAATACTCATTATCTGTAAGGGAATTTAATTTTATTTGATCTTCATTAATATTAAAAATTTTTAGTGCTTTTAAAGAAGACTCTGGAATAATTGGATATAATAAGAAACTTATTTTTCGAACAATTTCTAATGTAGTATAGACAATTGTGTTTAATCTGATTTGGTCATCTTTTTTTTTCCACGGTTCTTGATCATTAAAATATTTATTTGCCTCAAATAGTGAATTAACAATGTAGTCTATATAAAAGTTAATATTTTGATGATCAATTTTAGATCTAATATTATCTAAATTTTTTTTATACTTGTCTAAAATTAACAAATCTTCATCTAGAAATTTAATTTCAGAAGGAATTTTTCCATCACAATTTTTGATCGCAAAAGCGGTAACTCTTTGACATAAATTACCATAGTTATTTGCTAAATCACTGTTTATACAATCTTCCAATCTTTCTTGAGAAATATTACCATCATTGCCAAAAGAAACTTCTTTGATTAGATAATATCTTAATGGATCTAACCCATACTCATCAATTATTTCTAATGGATCCAAAATATTCCCTTTAGATTTGGACATTTTTTCCTCCCCGGATAAAATCCAACCATGACCATAAACTCTTTTTGGTACTTCAATCTTGGCAGCTAATAAAAAAGCTGGCCAATAAACAGCATGAAATCTAAGTATATCTTTGCCAATTAAATGCATTGATGCAGGCCAAAATTTTTTGAATAATTCATCATCTTTATTTGGGTAATTTAGTGCGCTTAAATAATTTGTAAGTGCATCTAGCCAAACGTAAATTACATGATTTTTATTACTTGGAACTGGTATACCCCATGAAAAACTTTTCCTACTAACTGATAGATCTTTTAGACCACTTTTTACAAAACTAATAACTTCATTTCGTCGAGACTCTGGATAAATAAAATCAGGATTATCTTCATAATATTTTAAAAGAGGTTTTTCCCATTTTGAGAGTCTAAAAAAATACGACTCTTCTTCAATCCATTCGACAGGTGATTTTGATGATATAGCTATTTTTTTACCATCTATTTCTTCTATCTCATCTTCGCTATAAAAAGCTTCATCTGATACTGAATACCAACCAGAATAATTTGATAGATAAATATCATCATTCTTTTCAAGTTCAGACCAAAGATATTGCACTGTTTTTTTATGCCTCTCTTCGGTTGTTCTAATAAAATCAGTGTTGCATAAATTTAGAGTATCTGAAAGATCTCGAAAAGTTTTGCTTATTTGATCACAAAATTTTTGAGGAGTCTCCCCTGCTCGTTCAGCTGATCTTTGAATTTTTAAACCATGCTCATCTGTACCGGTTAAAAAATGTACTGCATAATCATCAATGATTTTAAATCTTGCAAAAAAATCAGCAGCTATACTTGAGTAGGCGTGACCCATATGAGGTTTAGCTGATGGATAGTAAATAGGTGTTGTAATATAAAAATTTTTATCCATTTAAAACTTTATCTTCAAATTCCATAAATAATGTCTCTTCGTCTAAATTATAAATTTTAGTATCATTAATTTTTTTTAAAAAGTAATGATAATGGTGAAATAATTTAATATTTTTCGTAGATATATTGTTTCTAAAATAAACTTCAATAAAAGAATAGATTAATTGAATAATTGGTTTGTTTTTTTTGTAAGTCTTACTTGATATTAAACTTTGCAAAAAAGTGTCTAAATTATAATCCTTGAGATTTAAATCAAAGTTTTCTGTAAGATTTAATAATTCATATAATTTACCTGGTGTTGTAAAGTAATTTACTAAATCTTGATTTATAAAATTATAAACATCATCGTTTATTAATTTATTAACAATTTCAATAGATTGAGCATTCGTTAGAAAAATTTTGAAATTTAAACATCTAGATTTAAGAGTTGGTAAAACTCTTTTATTATTATTAATTAAGATAAAATTAATATTTTCGTTAGGTTCTTCCAAGACTTTTAGTAATGCATTAATAGAATTTAAATTTAATAATTCTATATTATCTAATAAAACAAATCTTTTTTTATTATTAAATGAAGATTTATTTAGATTAACAATTAATTCTCTTATTTGATTTATATCAATGTTTTTTTTATCTTCAGCTACGTCTATAAGATTAAAATTTGGATTAGATTTATTTTGTATAAGTTTGAATGATTTATTTTCTAAATTAATTTTATTATTTTCAACATCATAAGAATGTTCTTCATTTTCTGATAATACAAAGTTTATTAGATGATAACCTAATGTTGCTTTACCAATACCTTTTTCACCAGATAAAAGTATTTTATTTGGTAATTTGTTATTTAAATATAATTTAGATAAATAGTTGAAAATCTCTTGATGTTCGTACAAATTCTGTTGTGTAGATGAATTTAGATTCATTTAATTAACTTTTTAACTTGATTGATAATTAATTTTTCATTTTTCTTAATATCTAAATTTGAATCAATTATCTTATATTTTTTCTTATTTAGTTTTGATAACTTAAGAAATCCATTTTGAACTTTGTTATAGAAACTGCTATTAAATTGATCATATCTATTCAAAGATTTTCTCATTTTCAATCTTAAGAAAAGATTTTTTTTATTTACAACATTAAGAAATGTAAAATTAACCTTAATATTTTTTAATAAATATTTATTAATTATGTTTATAATTTTAATATCAACACCCATGCCATAATGCTGATAAGCAATTGTAGAGTCTATAAATCTATCAATTAAAATAACTCTTTTTTTATAATATTTTTTAATAAGATTAATATTTTCACTTCTGGCAGCTAGATATAAAAGCAAATCAGTTTTTACATTAAAATTGGAATTCTTATTTAAAATTAATTTTCTAATTTTTTCAGAATTTAAACTCCCTCCAGGTTCTCTAATTCTTAAATATTTAACTTTATTTTTGTCGAAATATCTTGAAACAATTTTAATATGATGACTTTTGCCACTGCCTTCTATACCTTCAAAAACAATTATTGGCTTCTTAGACATCGCCCCAAATTAAGTAGTTTAATGATTTAAGCAATCTAGAAAAGAAATTTACTTTTTTAATTTCTTTTAAAGCAAGCAAATCATACTCACCTACTAATTCTTGGTCATAAACTACTTTTAATGTTGCAACTTTTTGATCTTTGTTTATTGGTGCTTCTACAGGACCATCATAATTAACAGAAACCTTTAATAATTTTTTTTTGGCCTTTTTAATAGTTTTGTAAATATCTTCATTTGTATAAACATCAACTGTATCTTCTTTTCCCAACCATACGTCAATTTTTTGAAAAGGTTTATTAGCTTCAGTAATTTTAACTAAATCAAAATTTGTAAGTCCATAAGTTAACATTTTAGTACTTTCTTTTGATCTGGCGTTTTTTGAATTAAAACCACTGCCAACAGCAATTAATCTTCTTCCATTTCTCTCTATAGACGAAGCTAATGAATATTTTTCTACAGCTAAATAACCAGTTTTGATACCATCTGCTCCAAGATTTTTATATAGCAAAGGATTTCTATTACCTTGTGTTATTGGATCTCCTCCTGTTCTATCCCAAGTAAATTCTTTTTCAGCAAACATTTTATAAAATTCTGGATGTTCTTTAATTAAGTATCTAGACATGATCATTATGTCTCTAACTGTTGAATTATTATCAGGGTGATTAATTCCTGATGAATTAGAAAAGTTTGTATTGTCCATTCCTAACTCTTTAGCTTTTGCTGTCATTAAGATTGCAAACTCTTCTTCAGTACCCGCTATACCTTCTGCTAATGCAATACAAGCATCATTACCGGATGCTATGATTATACCTTTTAGTAAATTTTCGACAGAAACCTCATCACCTACCATAATAAACATTGAGGAATAACCTGATGTAGATAATCGCCAAGCTTTTTCTGAAATGATAAATTTTTCATCCATACTTAAATCTCCTGACTTAATTAAGTCAAAGGCAATGATTGAGGTCATGATTTTCGTCATGGATGCAGGATAAATTGATAAGTCCGCCTCTTTTTCAAAAAGAATTTCACCAGAATGATAATCTTGAATTATTGCAGTTTTTGCTTTCACATCAAAATTAGCAAATGATTTAGATGCAAATAAAATGAATATTAAAATAATTAAATTTAATTTTTTAAACATCTTTAATAATTTTTAGGTTTTCAAAATTTAGTTTTTCTATTTCGTCAAATGACTCTTGAATTTTTTTTATATCATTAAATGGACCTAATAATACCCTATATTTTGTTTGAGATAATTTTTTTATAACAGGATTTGTTATCTTTGTTTCATCCTTAATTCTTTGGATCATATTTTCAGCTGAATCTTTATAATAAAAATCTGCAATTTTAATTGAATATAGAAAATTACTTTGAGAAGTCTTAGGCAATTCCTTTTTCTCTACAGTTCCTAAATTATCTATGGTTATTCCATCCACAGGAGCCTTTTGAGCTACTTTTTTTTCTTCATCAAACGTTTTAGCTTTTTTTGCTACAAAAGTTGATTCATTAGAAATTAGAGATAATTCAACATAGGGTTCATTTTCATCAAGCAATAATTCATCAACAATTCTTTTGGTGATTACTGAATTATAAAAATTTGAAAAAATTGCTTTATTAGATATCACTTGCGCAATAACAGTTTTTGTATTTTCAGGGTTAGTAATTTTCACAAAAGAATTTTTTCTAATTTTGGTATGAAAAATAAACAAAGCTCTGTTATCGAGTTTTTTTGAAATACTTTTTTTATTAAAAAGATTTTCGTCGTAAATTAATGCAAAGCCTTGGTTGGTATACTCTCTATCAAAAATATATTTAGAACTATCTTCTTCATCTTCATCTGAAGATTTTAAAGTTGTTTCTGCTGTAGATGTATCTGGTTCTGTCTTAATAGTTTTTTTTTGAGTTGTTTCTAATTGTTTGCATCCAATAAAAATAATAAACAACAATAATTGCAATATTATTTTAAAGTTCATCTTTGAATTTATCCTTCAATGTGCAGACGGCTAAAGCAAATCTTAAAGATCTATTCCATTGTAAAATTATTTCATAATTATTAAATACCACATAAGCTGGATTTAATGTTTCCGCATCAGGAATTATATCTTTATCTGGTGTTATTATTGCAACTTCTAATTCATCATAATTATTTGAAATAATTGAATTGTTCTGAATGTATTGTCTAAAAAACTTTAATTGTTTCTTATCATGTAATTTTTTTGCAGAAATATTTAAATATTTTTTTGGAATATCATTGTTTAAATCAATTCTATAAAAACATGGTTCATTAGATTTCCAACCTATTTTCTTTAAATAATTACTCGCTGAAGCATACGCATCAGGGTTACTTTTTAAATTTATTGAACCATTGCCATCATAATCTGTTGCATAATTTTTCATAGTAGAAGGCATAAATTGGAAGTAACCAAAAGCACCAGCCCAAGATCCATATAATGTTTTATAATCAATTTGATTTTTCTCAATTAAATTTAAAAGTATTAAAAGTTCTTTGGTAAAAAATTCTGATCTTCTTTTGTCAAAACTTAATGTAGCTAGTGAAGAAAGAATGTCCATTTTACCAACATAAGTTCCAAAATTTGTTTCTATACCCATTAATGATAAGAGAAGTTCTTTTTCTATGTTAAATTCATTTTCAACAGAGGTAATTAAATTTAAATTATCTATATAAAGTTTTTTTCCTTTTTTTAGTTTTTGGTCAGAGGTTCTTTTTGATATGTAAGTTTTTGTATCTTCATAAAATTCTGGTTGATATCTATCATATTTAATTACATCGGGTAAAAACTTAGTATTAGACATAACTAGATCAAATGTTGCTACAGAAATATTATTTTCTAGAGCAATTTTTTTGAAATTATTTTTCCATTTTTCGAATTCTATATTGATATCTGCTAAAGTGTTTGAATGAAAATAAAGAGATAAAATAAGTATAAGTTTAATTAGTTTCATATAAATCTCTCAAATATATTATTACAGCAATCCAGATTAAAATGAAACTTACTAGTTTATTAAATGAGAAAACTTCATCGTAATAAAAAAAACCTAGTAAAAATTGAAGAGTTGGTGTGATATAGAAAATCATCCCAGTCGGACCTAATCCACATAATTCAACTCCTCTTACATATAAAAATAAAGGTATTACCGTCATTGGACCTGCCAACAATATTATTAACATCATTGGAGGGTTGGATAACGAGAAATCATTGTAACCATTAACTGCAATTAGATAGAATGCGCCAATTGCAATTGGCAATATAAATAAACTTTCTATTAAAAGTCCAATATCAGTATCAACATTAACCTTTTTTCTTACTAAATTATAAAAGCCCCAACTTAGTGCTACAAGTATACCGACCCAGGGAAGCGATTTTAAACTTACAAAAATTAAATATAAAATTGATAAAATAACTAAAGTAATTGAAAAGATTCTTTTATTATTTAATTTTTCCTTAAAAAAAATATAACCAAGAAGAACACTTAATATTGGCATTATAAAATAACCAAAACTCGCATCTATTATTCTGTTGGTAGCGATTGCGTAAATCCATACACCCCAATTCATAAAAATCAAAAAACCTGAAATAAAAAGGTAAATTAAATTTTGTTTACTTTTAATTATCTTAAAAAAAATATCCCACTTTGAAAAAAAGAAAGTTGTTAATATTAAAGTCAAAGTAGTCCATAAACATCTGTGGACTACTAGCTCAATATAGCCAATAAAAGTAATATATTTAAAATATAAAACCCCAAAAAAACCCCACCAAAAAGATCCAAATCCAGCAAGTAAAAGGCCTTTATTAAATTCTTTGTTCATGTAGCTTTGATATTAGTCGTTAATGAGTTTTTTTCGACTATTTTATGGTTGAATTAAATAATTATAATTATAAAACCTTGCTCACGGAGAGATGGCTGAGTGGTTGAAAGCACCGGTCTTGAAAACCGGCAAAGGGGCAACTCTTTCCTGGGTTCGAATCCCAGTCTCTCCGCCATCAACTTAATATTTAAAATTTTTAAACAATAAGCTTATATTGTTTTTTTCTATTTCGAATTCAGTATCAAAACCATTATAGAAATTATACAAATTTGTGTCATCAATATTAAGAAATTTATCTAGATCAATTAAATCCTCTTTTTGCAAATCATTGATGTATTTTTTTACAAATTTACCTAAGAGCTTATCCATCTCCTTGGTACCTCGATAATTGGAACGATAAATAATTTTTTTTTTTAATTCATCTATATTGAGGCTCATTATTAGAATATAATTAATTTATCATGGATAATAAAACTAATTTTGAATATTTATTATCTGATCTAACAGCTTTAAATGGCGTAGGTGTAAAAACAACAAATTTACTTAAGAAAAAGAATATAAATAATATTTTTGATTTACTTTGGAAACTTCCAAAGGCTTATACAGATAGAAGTTTGTCAACAAAAGTAAAAGATTTAAAAATTGGTGAAAATCAAACTGTTACTGTTGTAGCAAATAAATATTTGTTTCCAAGAATTAGAAAATTACCAAATAGAGTTAGGTGTTCAGACGAAACAGGTGAGCTAGATTGTGTTTTTTTTAATAGTTATGAGGGATATATTAAAAAAATATTACCTTTAGGAAAAGAAATAACTGTAAGTGGGAAAATTGGCTACTTTAAAAATAAATATCAAATAACCAATCCTAAATATGTATCTGAAGACTCAAGTTTAATTAAACAAGTTCATAATAAATATTCATTAACTGAGGGAATATCTGAAAAAATTTATAATAAAATCATAAAACAAATAATAGATAAATTACCGAACCTAAAAGAATGGCACTCAAGTAAAATTTTAAATAAATTCAATAATATCAATTGGAATGATGCTATTAGAGAATTACACAAGCATGAAAATATAGGAAAATACAAAGATCATTTTTATCAAAGACTTGCATATGATGAAATATTTGCAACATTTTTAGTTAATTCAGAAATAAGAAAAAAAATTAAGAAAGTTAAGAAAAAAAATAAAATTATTAATTTAAATAAACAAAAACAACTTATTAATAAATTAGATTTTGCATTAACTGATGATCAAATTAAATCAATTAATGAAATTAATGAGGATTTATCATCCTCAACTAAAATGTTTAGATTATTACAAGGAGATGTTGGAAGTGGAAAAACAATTGTTTCATTATTAGCTGCATTCAATACTATCAATTCTGGTTTTCAAGTAGCTGTTATGGCCCCTACTGAAATATTAGCAAGACAACATTATAATTTAGCAAAAAAAATTTTTCCATCAAACATATCAACAGAGTTAATTTCTGGTAAGTCTAGCTACAAAGAAAAAAAATTAATCCTCAATGAACTAATAAATAATAAGATTAATATAATTTTTGGTACTCATGCTATTTTTCAAAAAACAGTTAGATTTAAAAAATTAGGATTAATTATTATTGATGAACAACATAAGTTTGGTGTTAATCAAAGAAAAAGATTATCTGACAAAGGTGGGAATGATTGTGATGTATTATTGATGACTGCCACACCTATTCCACGAACTTTAACAATGACAATTTATGGTGATATGGATTTATCAATTATTAGAGAAAAACCTAAAAACCGTAAAATGATAAAAACTTACAGTAAATTAGAAAGTAAAATTGATGATGTAATTAAATTTATAAAAAAAGAAATTAATTCAGGAAATCAAATATTTTGGGTCTGTCCATTAATTGAGGAGTCTAAAAAATTAGATCATACTTCTGCAATTCAAAAATTTGAATATTTAAAAAAATTATTCCCTAAACAAGTCTCTATTCTTCATGGAAAAACAGATATAAATGAAAAAGATGAAATTTTAAAAAGATTTTTAAATAAAGAATTTAAAATATTAGTATCTACGACCATTATAGAGGTTGGAATAGATTTTCCAAATGCAAATGTAATTGTAATTGAAAATGCAAATAAGTTTGGCCTATCTCAGCTCCACCAATTAAGAGGTAGGGTTGGTCGTGGAGAGAAAGAAGCAACGTGTATTTTGATGTTTAAGTCAAATTTGAGTGAAAATGCTAAAAAAAGAATAAATATATTAAAAGAAACTAATGACGGATTTGTTATTTCTGAGGAAGATATGAAGATAAGGGGTTTCGGTGATATTCTGGGTTTTAAACAAAGTGGTGTTAAAAATTTCAAATTAGCAGACCCAATTCAAAATAGTGACTTATTTGAATTAGCTGAAAAAGAAATAAAAAGAATTGAACTTGAAAATGAAAATTTAAGTAAGTTCAAACCTTTAATTAAATTGTACGATAGAGCAGATATAATTAACGATATAGCTTAATTTTTTTCAGCTGTTGTTGTTCCGGCCGACACAATAAATTTAGAAGCTTCTTCAAAAGTCATGTTTAAAAATATAACGTCATCTTTTGGGAACATTAGCAAAAAACCACTTGTTGGATTTGGAGTTGTTGGAACAAATACGTTTATTAATTTTTGATTTGTTTTTTCAGCAATTTCTCCAGAATTTTCTTTAGTTGCAAAACCTACAGCCCAAACACCTTTTCTTGGATATTCAACAAGAACAACACTCTTACTTTTACTGCCACTTTCTTTAAAAGATTGTGACATTTGTTTAATTGCAGACCAAAAAGTTCCTAGTAGTGGTATTTTTTTGAATAAACTGTCTATTAACTGAAGAAATTTTTTTCCTAAATAAGATAAAGATATGAAACCAATGATTGTTATGAAAATAATTGAAATAATTATCTCTAGGCCAGGTATATTAAATGGCAAATAATAATTTGGATTTATTTGAGACGGTAAAATTTTTGAAGACGTATTTATTAAAAATTTACTTAAATAAATAGTTAGTCCTATTGGTATTAAAACGACAACACCTGTAAAAAAATAATTCCTAATTTTTAAAGATAAAATATAAAACCATAGACCTATAATTTCTCTTTTTTTTATAGGTTTCTTTTTGGTTTCTTTCATTTATTAACTATAACTAGAATATGTAACAAAAATTATTGCAATGATAAATAATACAACTAAAATTTTATTATTAAGATTCATAATGATAAATTATTACCAATTTTAGAATGAAATGAATAGAAGAAAATTTTTAACATATGTTGGATGTGGTTGTGGAAGCTTACTTCTACCTTCGTGCACAAGTGCTCCAATTACTGACAGAAAACAATTAAAATTAATACCTGAAGCTAAATTAAATGCTCAAGCTGCTCAAATTTATGAGAAAGTTAAAGAAAAAGAGAAAATGAGTGATGACACAAAAACTTTAAATGAAATAAAAGAAATTGGAAAAAAAATGGAAGATTCAATTAGTGAATATTTCTATAGATCTAATTTAAATGATCCAACTGCTAACTTTGATTGGGAATATATATTAATTGATAATAAAAAAGTTAGAAATGCTTGGTGTATGCCTGGAGGGAAAATTGCAGTTTATACAGGTATACTTGATGTAACAAAAAATACTAATGGTCTGGCTGCAGTAATGGGACATGAAGTTGCTCATGCTGTTGCCAAACATTCTGTTGAAAGAGCAAGTAGAGGAGTTTTACTTAACACAGGTACCAGAATTATTGATATTGCAAGTGGAGGTATATTATCAGATATCAACAGAACAACTGGAATGGATACAGTTGGCCTACTATCTCAAATTGGATTAATGAATCCATTTAACAGAAAACAAGAAAGCGAAGCTGATTATCTTGGTATGATTTTTTCATCTTTATCAGGATATGATATTAGAGAGACAGTTAAAATTTGGGAAAGAATGAAAGAATTTAATAAAGGAAAAGAACCTCCACAATTTATGAGTACTCACCCTTCATCTGACACTAGAATTAAACAGTTAAATGATTGGATGAATGAGGTAATTCTTGATTATCCACCAATTGAAATAAGTTAAATTCAAAAAGTGGTGAGCCGTGATGGACTCGAACCATCGACCCATTCCTTAAAAGGGAATTGCTCTACCAACTGAGCTAACGGCCCACAAAGATTCATTTTTATGAAAATGAATATGGTTTGTATACAGATAAATTTTAATATTTCAATTCGTTCAATGTAAATTTTACAAAAAGAATTCGTTATAAATGAGGGGTTTTCATTACAAAGTTGTACACATAATAGCACAGTTAATAAAACTACAACTTATCAATGTATTTATCGTGAAATTCATCGAAGGTATTACTCATAATATTTTTTCTGATTTCAGACATTAATTCTTGATAAAAATTTATATTATGAAGTGTTAATAACATTGATGCTAATATTTCATTGGTATTAAACAAATGATTTAAATAGTTTTTTGAATATTTATTTAAATTTAAATTTTCACAATTAGGATCTAACGGCGTGTTGTCATTTTGATATTTGTTATTTTTAATATTTACCCTTCCATTCCAAGTAAAAGCAAGACCTGTTCTACCTGATCTAGTTGGAAGAACGCAATCAAACATATCTATACCTCTTTTTACAGCTCCTAAAATATCTGATGGTGTACCAACACCCATTAAATAATGAGGTTTTTCATCTGGTAAATGTTCCTTAATACCATCAAGAGTGGTAAACATTTCATCTTGAGTTTCACCTACAGCTAATCCTCCAACTGCATAGCCATCAAATCCAATCTTTATAAGTCCTTCAAGGGATTTTAATCTTAAATCTTTAAATAATCCTCCTTGAATAATTCCAAATAAAGCTTTGTGAGGATTGTTTCCAAATGCCTTTTTAGATCTTTCAGCCCAATACAAAGATAGATCCATAGATTTTTTTATTAAATTATAATCTTTAGTTTTTTTTGGACACTCATCCATTATCATTACAATATCTGAGTTTAAACCCAATTGAATCCTAATACTTTCTTCAGGACTTAAATAAAATTTTTTTCCATCGACGTGTGAATTAAATATGGCCCCTTTTTCGCGATCTATTTTATTTAACTTTGATAGAGACATTACTTGAAAACCACCTGAGTCTGTAAGTATTGGCAAATCACAATTCATGAACTCATGTAAACCACCTGCTGACTCAACTCTTTCTACTCCAGGACGGATCATTAAATGATATGTGTTAGATAGTATTATTTCTGATCCAGTTTTCTTTATATCATCGATTGTACAAGCTTTAACTGTTGCTTGTGTACCAACAGGCATAAATGCTGGTGTATTAACCTCACCTCTATGAGTTTCTATAACACCACGTCTAGCAAATTTGTCTTTGTTTAAAACTTTAAAGGCAAAATTTTTTAATGCCATTTAATATTTTACAAAGATTTAAAGCTTATAATTTTATCAGGAGCTGTTACAGCGCCATTATTATTTTGGTCACCTCTTTTAATTTTATCTACAAACTCCATTCCTTCAACAACTTTACCAAAAACAGTATACTGTCTGTCTAAAAAAGGAGCTGGTTGAAAGCAAATAAAAAACTGGCTATTTGCGCTATTTGGATCTTGAGCTCTAGCCATAGATAATGTGCCTCTGTCATGAGGTAAACTATTAAACTCTTGCTCTAAATCAGGCATATCTGATCCACCCATACCTGCTCTTCTTAAGTCAAATTCTTTAGACTCTGAATTTCCAAATTTAACATCACCTGTTTGAGCCATGAAACCATCTATCACTCTATGAAATACAACGTTGTCATATTTTCCACTGTTAGCTAATTCTTTAATTCTTTTGACATGGTTTGGTGCCACGTCCTCAAATAATTCAATTTTTACATCACCATCTTTAAGTTTTAAAATCATTATATTCTCCTCAGCTATTAATTGATTTGCACTAATAAAAAATAAAATAAATATGTACAATAAAATTCTATTCATATTTTTCTTTTAAAGATTTTATTGTGCTTTTGGTAGTAAATTTTTGAATATTTCCATTCAATTTTACAATTTCTTTAACAAATCTAGAAGATATAATTTGATTTTCTACATCTGACATTAAAAAAATTGTTTCAATATTTTGGTTAAGCTTTCTATTCATTCCTGCAAGTTGAAATTCATATTCAAAATCAGATACGGCTCTTAAGCCACGCAATATGATATTTGATTTATATTTTTTGCACAAATCTGTAGTTAGTGAACCAAAGGAAACAACGATAATTTTTTTTTTATTTAATTTTAAATCCTTGAATAAAGCTTTATTTACAATTTCTATTCTTTCTTCAGAAGAGAATAAATAATTTTTATTACTTACATCCGAAACACCAACTACTATTTTATCAAAAAGCTTTAGTGCTTTTTTAATAACATCTATATGACCAAAAGTGATTGGATCAAAAGTTCCTGGATAAATAGCAATTTTACTCATTAAATTAAATTATCATCAATCTTAATTGCAGAAACAACTTTTTCATCACCAGATAATTTTATTATTCTTACACCTTGGGTATTTCTACTAGCAGTTCTTATTTCTTTAACCGCCACTCTAATAACTCTTCCTTTATTTGTAGATATTAGAATTTCATCACCTTCAAATACAGGAAAAGATGATGTTATATTTCCATTTCTTGGTGAATTTATAATTCCAATAATGCCCTTTCCTCCTCTATTAGTAACTCTGTAGTCAATATGAGAAGTCTTTTTACCATAACCGTTTTCACTAATTGCTAAAACAAATTTTTCTTTTGCTTTTAATTCTGATTTTTCATCTTTTGATTTTTTTCCATTTTTACTCAATTTATCATTATAAATTACTGATAATGAAACAATTTGATCTCCAGAAGCAAGTTCAATACCTTTTATTCCTTTAGAAGACCTTCCCTTAAATACTCTTAATTTTCTAGCTTCAAAACGGATACATTTTCCAAATTTAGTACTTAGAATTATGTCTTGATCATCTTTACAAATTTTAACTCCAACAATTTTATCATTGTTGTCAAGTTTCATTGCAATTTTTCCTGAAGCATTAATGGATGAAAAATCCTCTAAACTATTCTTTCTAACTTTACCTTGTGATGTTGCAAAAATAATTTGATAATTTTTTGAGTCTGTATCTTCATCAGGCATTGGCATAATTGAACTAATGGATTGATGACTCTTTAGCGGAAGAATATTAAATAAGGATTTACCTTTTGAAGCCGATGATCCCTCAGGTATTTTCCAAGCTTTAATTTTATAAACAAGCCCCTCTGTTGAAAAAAATAAAACTGATGTATGTGTATTTACCGAAAGAGTTTGTATTACAGAGTCTTGATCTCTGGTAGTAATTCCAGATTTACCTTTTCCACCCCT
The DNA here is from genome assembly GCF_052047835.1 of Candidatus Pelagibacter sp. HIMB1542. Taxonomy (NCBI): domain Bacteria; kingdom Pseudomonadati; phylum Pseudomonadota; class Alphaproteobacteria; order Candidatus Pelagibacterales; family Candidatus Pelagibacteraceae; genus Candidatus Pelagibacter; species Candidatus Pelagibacter sp. HIMB1542. Next base: position 488,224 of record NZ_JBNAJB010000001.1, read on the forward strand.
TTTTTGTTGCTTCACATTATTTAATGATCCTCTTTTAATATACCCTTGTAAAGTTACTGTAATAATTACAGATTGTTTTTGGATTGTTTCTTCGATGTCGTAATTTAATACCGCATCAATAATTTTAGTTCTTCTAGGAAAAGCAAATTTTTCTTTAATATTTTTTAATTCTTCGCTTATTACTCTCAAAAGCTCTTTTTTAGAGGATATAATTTTTTTATATTTTGCAATTAATTCAGCTAATTTTTTAATCTCAACTTCAATTTCGTTTATACCAATAGCTGTTAACTTCTGTAATCTTAATTCTAAGATAGCTAAAACTTGTGGTTCAGATAAAGAATAAATATTTTTACCTTTTTTTCCCTCTACTAAAGAAATTAGCTTTTGTGATTTGTTTATTTTCCATTTAGTTTTAAGAATAGCATTTTTTGCATCCTCAGGTGTTTTGGAAGATCTAATGATTTTTATAATTTTATCTAAGTTTTCTACTGCAACAGATAGACCAATTAAGATATGAGCTCTTTCCTCTGCTTTTTGAAGATCAAATTTTGTTTTTTTGATTACTACATCTTCTCTAAAAGATAAAAAATTAGAAAGAAATTCTTTTAATGTGCATGTTTTTGGTTTCCCTTCTACTATTGCTAAAGTGTTAAAACCAAAAGAGCTCTCTATTTGAGTATTTTTGTAAAGTTGTCTTTTAATTGTTTCTGGCTCAACACCGTTTCTTAAATCAATAGCAACTCTTATACCTTCTCTGTTAGACTCATCTCTTATGTCTTTAATACCTTCAATTTTCTTTTCTCTAACTAATTGTGCAATTCTTTCATTTAGTACAGCTTTATTTACTTGGTATGGAATTGAAGTGATTACTAATCTATCTCTACCATTCTTTAAGCTTTCAACTGATACTTCACCTCTAATTTTAAATGAGCCTCTACCATTGTTGTAACCTTGTTTAATTATATCTTTACCGATTATTACACCTCCAGTAGGAAAATCTGGTCCTGGAATATGTTTCATTAGCTCTTTTATTTTAATATCTTTATTGTCTATTAAAGCTAATGTGCCATCAATTATCTCACCTAGATTATGAGGAGGAATACTAGTTGCCATTCCAACAGCTATACCTCCAGCCCCATTAACTAACAAATTTGGAAATTGCGCCGGTAATACGCTAGGTTCTTTCTCAGTTTCATCATAATTACTTTTAAAACTAATCGTATTTTTTTCGATATCATCAATCAAATATTGTGAAACTTTTGATAATCTTGTTTCGGTATACCTCATAGCAGCAGCTGGATCACCATCTATGGATCCAAAATTACCTTGTCCTTGAACTAAAGGTAAGCTCATTGAAAAATCTTGCACCATCCTAACTAAAGCATCATATACTGATTGATCACCATGAGGATGATATTTACCAATTACATCCCCGACTATTCTTGCTGATTTTCTGAATTGTTTAGACCAATCATAACCACCTTTGTACATTGCATAAAGAATTCTTCTATGAACTGGTTTTAATCCATCTCTTACATCAGGTAATGCACGACTTACAATAACACTCATAGCATAAGACAAATAAGACGAGCTCATCTCGTCATGCATAGAGATTAGATTAATATTCTTATCTTTTGGTTCTTCAGTTTTTTGCATAGAAATTAAAATGGTATTTCGTCATCCATATCGTTTGACACTTGAGAAGAATCCTCAATATTGTTTTGTTGAGTTGTGTCATTCTGAATTCCACCACCTGTATTTCCTCCACCTAACATTGTAAGTGAAGAATTGTAACCTTGTATAACAATTTCTGTTGAATACTTATCCTGGCCAGATTGTTCATCTTTCCATTTACGTGTTGTCAGTTGTCCCTCTACATAAACTTGTGCGCCTTTTTTTAAATATTGTTGAACAACATTTACCAATCCTTCATTGAATACAACTATACGGTGCCATTCAGTTTTTTCTTTTCTTTCACCAGTATTTTTATCTTTCCATGTTTGACTGGTTGCAAGACTTAGTCTAGCTACACTCTTTCCGTTTACCATTTGTTTAATTTCAGGGTCTGCGCCCAAACGACCAATTAATAATACTTTATTTAAACTTCCAGCCATAATATTTTAATATTTGTTAAATTAATTAATAAGATTTATATCACAATTCTTCTGAATATTAATTTTATTGACTCAAAGCAACTAAAAATATGATGAAAAAGATAGTTATTAAGGGCGCTAAAGAACACAATTTGAAGAATGTGACTGTAGAAATTCCAAAAGATAAATTTGTAGTGATAACAGGTTTGTCTGGGTCAGGAAAATCTTCATTAGCTTTTGATACCATCTATGCAGAAGGTCAAAGAAGATATGTCGAGAGCTTATCTGCTTATGCTCGTCAATTTTTAGATAAAATGAAAAAGCCTAATGTTGATTTAATTGAAGGCTTAAGTCCAGCCATAGCAATCGAACAAAAAAACACTTCAAAAAATCCCAGATCAACTGTTGCAACTGTTACAGAAATTTATGATTATATGAGGGTACTTTATGCAAGAGCAGGCATACCCTATTCTCCTTTTACAGGTAAGCCAATAACCTCTCAAACAATTACTCAAATTGTTGATTTAATTAAAAAATTACCAAAAAAATCTACAATTTATATTTATGCTCCAGTAGTTAGGGGTCGTAAGGGTGAATATAAAAAAGATATTTTAAGCTATAAGAGACGTGGATTTAGAAAAATAAAAATTGATAATGTATTATACGATATAGAAAAATCTCCTAACTTAGATAAAAAATTAAAACACGATATTTCAATTCTAGTTGATAGAATTGTACTTAATTCAAAACTTGGAAACAGATTAGCTGAAAGCGTAGAAACAGCTGTAAATTTAGCTAATGGATTAGTTTTTGTTGAATACGAAGATGAAACTCTTCCTCAAAAATTTAGAAAAATTGAAAAATTAATTTACTCCACAAAGTTTGCTTGTCCAGAAAGTGGTTTTACTATCGAAGAAATAGAACCAAGATTGTTTTCATTTAATAGTCCCTATGGTGCTTGTGAAGAATGTGAAGGTATAGGAATGAAATTAAATGTAGACCCAAATTTAGTAGTTCCAGATGATCGTAAAAGTTTAGCGGATGGAGCAATTGAACCATGGGCTAAATCGACAACTTTATATTATGCGCAAACTTTGGCTTCTCTTGCAAAACATTATGAATTTTCTCTTGATGAAAAATGGAAAAAGCTTCCAAAAAAAATAAAAGATATAATTTTATATGGTTCAGATGAGGACGAAATTAAATTTAATTATGATGATGGATATGAAAAATATTCATATAAAAAAACCTTTGAAGGAGTGATTAATAATCTTGAAAGACGTTTCTTGGAATCTGATAGTGAGTGGAAAAGAGAAGCAATAGCCGAATATCAATCTGATACCGCATGTGAAGCTTGTAATGGTGATAGACTTAAAGAAGAAGCATTATGTGTTAAGATTAATGATTTAAATATTAGTGAGGTTACTAAAAAATCAATTCATGATGCCGCTGAATGGTTTAAAAGCTTAGAAAATAATTTAGATAAAAGGCAATTTAAAATTGCAGAACATGTCCTAAAAGAAATAAATGAAAGATTAAATTTCTTACTTAATGTTGGTTTAGATTACTTAACACTTTCAAGAGAGTCTGGAACTTTATCAGGAGGAGAAGCTCAAAGAATTAGATTAGCATCACAAATTGGATCTGGTTTAACAGGAGTATTATATGTTTTAGATGAACCATCAATTGGTTTGCATCAAAAAGATAATGTTAAATTAATAAATGCATTAAAAAGACTAAGAGATCTTGGGAATACAGTAATTGTTGTTGAACATGATACTGAAACTATGGAAAACGCAGATCATATTATTGATCTTGGACCTGAAGCAGGTACGAATGGTGGTCAAATTACAGCTCAAGGAACTTATGAAGAACTTAAAAAAGATAAGAAGAGTATAACGGGACAGTATCTTGCAAATAAACAAAAGATTGAAATTCCTAAAACTAGACGATTAGCCAAAAATGGAAGATTTGTAGAAATAAATGGTGCTAGTGGGAATAATTTAAATAATGTTAATCTTAAAATTCCTACAGGCACATTCACTTGTGTAACAGGTGTTTCAGGTAGTGGTAAATCTACATTAGTATTACAAACATTATTTCATGCATTAAACTTAACACTTAATAATAAAGCTAGAAAAACTCCAAAAGCATTTAAAGGTTATAAGGGTGTCGAATTAATTGATAAGATTATTGATATAGATCAATCCCCTATTGGTAGAACTCCAAGATCTAACCCAGCTACATATACTGGAGCTTTTGGTCCTATAAGAGATTGGTTTACTAGTTTACCCGAGTCTAAAACTAGAGGTTATAAACCAGGAAGATTCTCATTTAATGTTAAAGGCGGTAGATGTGAAGCCTGTGAAGGTGATGGAGTTATTACTTATGAAATGCACTTTTTGCCAGATGTTTATATTCAGTGTGATGAGTGTAAAGGAACGAGATACAACAGAGAAACTTTAGAGATTAAGTTTAAAGGAAAAAGTATAGCCGATGTTTTAGATATGTCTGTTGATGAAGGTTGTGAATATTTTGAAAACATTTCAAATATTAAATCTAAATTATTAACCCTAAAAAAAGTTGGACTTGGTTACATTAAAATTGGACAACAAGCCACTACACTATCAGGTGGTGAAGCACAAAGGATTAAACTAGCTAAAGAATTATCAAAAAGATCTACTGGTAGAACCATGTACATATTAGACGAACCAACAACTGGACTACATCAGCACGATATTAAAAAATTACTAGAGATTCTTCACACCTTCGTGAAATTAGGAAACACCGTAGTTGTAATAGAGCATAACTTAGATGTTATAAAAACAGCTGATCATATAGTTGATATGGGTCCTGAGGGCGGTGTTAAAGGTGGAAAAATTGTTGCAGAAGGTAAACCCGAAGAAGTTTGCAAAGTAAAAGAAAGCTACACAGGTCAGTTTTTAAAACCACTTTTGTACTAAATATAAAAACTTATAAAAAATCTAAATTTAGTGTATATTGATTAAGAATCATGAGTAGTTTATTATCTTCACTATCTAAAACAATTCATGCATCGCTTGCGTTGGCAATCATATTGTTTTTAGGTCTCTCCTATTTAAATGATGGTATTGCATTCGATACTCTTTTCTGGAGCTGGTTATTTAGATACATTCATGTTGTTGTTGCAATAATGTGGATAGGATTATTGTGGTATTTTAATTTTGTTCAAATTCCAAATATGGGAAAAATACCTGATGAACAAAAACCTGCTATTGGAAAAGTAATTGCTCCTGCTGCATTATTTTATTTTAGATGGGCAGCTGCGTTTACTGTTCTTTCAGGATTAATTCTAGCTTTGTTAAATGGATATTTACATGATGCTATGACTTTAAGCATTGGATCGGGTGTTCCAAAACATACTGCAATAGGAATTGGTATGTGGTTGGGAATTGTTATGGCATTCAATGTTTGGTTTGTGATTTGGCCAAACCAAAAAAGAGCTTTAGGAATAGTTGAAGCTGATCCAGAAACAAAAGCTAAGTCAGCTAAAACTGCAATGTTGTTTTCAAGAACAAATACACTTTTATCTCTACCAATGTTACTTTCAATGGTAGCTGCTCAAAACTTATATTAAACTGTTTTATTATCGTCTTCTCTTAAGACTGTTTTTTGTGAAACTCTTAATCTAACTAAAACTGTATTAGCTATATAAATCGAAGAATAGGTTCCAAACACAACACCAAGAATCATTGCTAAAGAAAAACCTTTTAAAATTTCACCACCAAAAAAGAATATTGCTAATAAAGCTAACAATGTTGTAGCTGAGGTTATTATTGTTCTAGATAAAGTCTCATTAATTGAAATGTTTGTTAATTCAAAAATTTTAATGTCTGAATATTTTCTCAAATTTTCTCTAACACGATCAAAAATTACAACAGTGTCATTCATAGAATAACCAACAATAGTTAGAACAGCTGCAATGATTGATAAATTAATCTCAAGACTAAATAATGAAAAAATTCCCAATGTTACTATTACATCATGAAATAGAGCCAAAATAGCACCCAAACTAAATTGCCACTCGAAACGTATCCAAATATAAATAAGCATTACAGCTAGAGATAAAGAAATTGCAATCACGCCAGCTTTAAGCAATTCAGCGCTTACTTTAGGACCTACGTTTTCAACTCTTCTAAAGTCATAGTTATTTCCAAAAGAACTATCTAAATCCTTTTTAATTTCTTCAATAATATTTTTTTTATTATCTTTATTTTCAAATTTAATTAGAAAATCAGTATCATTTCCAAATTTTTTAACAGAAACATCTCCTAAATCCATTTGATTAAATTTATCTCTCAACGAACTTACGCTAATTTTGCTATCTGATGACCTTAGTTCAATCAATGTTCCACCTTTAAAGTCAATACCGTAATTTAAACCTTTAAAAATTAGTAATAAAAGTGATGCTGTAACTAAAAGTATAGATAGTATGTTAAAGTGATTATAGTATTTATTAAAGGCTATCATTAGATTAGCTTTTCCTTATTTTTATTTCTTGTCACATAAAGACTAGTGAACAATCTTGCTATAAAATAAACTGAAAATAAAGTTGTAAATATTCCTACACCTAGAGTAACAGCAAATCCTTTTACTGGACCAGACCCCATAAAAAATAAAATTATAGCTGCTAATAAAGTGGTAATATTTGCATCAATAATTGCCGTTCTTGATTTTGTGTAACCCCCATCAAAAGCTAAAATATTATTACTTTCATCTTTAAGTTCTTCTTTAATTCTCTCAAAGATTAAAACATTTGCATCAACTGCCATTCCAACAGTTAAAATTATACCAGCTATACCAGGAAGAGTTAGTGTTGCTTCAAATAAAGTTAAAATACCAAGTAATAAAAATAAATTTATTATTAATGTTACGTTAGTGATTAATCCAAACACTTTGTATTTCACAAACATAAAAATAATAACTAATAAAAAACCTATGGCTAAAGCGATCATTCCTGCATTAATTGAATCTTGTCCTAGATCAGGGCCTACAGTTCTTTCCTCTATAATCTCTAAAGGAGCTGGTAAAGCTCCAGATCTTAATAATAAAGCTAAATCTGTAGCACTTTGGAAAGTAAATCCCCCACTGATCTGTCCGGATCCACTTGCTATTGTATCTCTAATAACAGGTGCACTAATTATTTTTCCATCTAAAACAATGGCCAATTGTTTTCCAATACCAGTAGATGTTGCTTTACCAAATCTTTTGGCACCTACTCTATCTAATGTAAATGACACAATAGTTTGATTGTTTTGAGTGTCCATTTTTGGTTGTGCATCTAATAGATTTTCACCACTGATGATTATTCTTTTGCTTACTGTTGCTTCTTCTAAGCCATCTTCAAATTTTAACTTCTCAACACCAAATCTGTCACTTTCATCATTGGTTACAAATCTAAATGTAAGATTTGCTGTTTTTCCTAATAGTGATTTAATTCTTTGAGGATCATCTAACCCAGGAAGTTCAACAAGGATTCTATCATTACCTCTTTTTAAAATATTTGGTTCATTAGTACCGACTTCATCTACCCTTCTTCTTACAATTTCTATAGCTTGATCTTGCGATGAAGTTTTAAGATTGATTATACCTTGTCTTGAAAAACTTACTTTTAAATTGATACCATTATCTTCGATATCAAGTTGGTGTGATTTAAATCTTGGGTAATAAGGATTTAGATCACTATTTTCATCTTGAAACACATCTAGTACTGCTTGTTTGTCTAAATCAGCAACATTGAAAAAAATATTTTGATTATCAATTTTAATATTATTAACTTTGATGTTTTTCTCTTTGAAATAATTTCTAATAGTAGTTGTTAAATTTTGTAATTTTTGTTCAATTACAGGCTCATTATCAATTTCAAGTAAAAGATAAGAACCACCTTGTAAATCTAGACCAAGATTTATTTTCTTATTAAAAAAACTATCATCAAACTTAAATAAATTTGATGACGCAATTAAAATAAATAATAAAGAAAATAAAGTTACAAATAAGATTCTTAGTTTAGAAAAATAAAGCACTTATCTTAATTGATTATTTTTTAACTTCTGGAGTATTGTTTAAGAGACTTTGAATACCTGTAGCTTTAACAATTTCTACTTTAACATTTTCAGCTATTTCAACTTCTACTTTGTCGTTATCAATTAATCTTTCTACTCTTCCTGTTATACCACCTGAAGTGACTACTTTATCACCTCTCTTTAAACCTTCGACCATTGCTTTATGCTCTTTAACTTTTTTTTGCTGTGGTCTGATTAAGAAAAAATAAAAAATAACAAAAATTAAAATTAGAGGTATAAATTGACCTATTCCTGAACCTTCCATAAATCTCCTTTAAATTATGGCATTCTTATACCATCTAACTAATTAAAACAACTTTAATTGTTGGAAATCAATTCCATATTGTTCATATAAGGTCTTAGAACTTTAGGAATTATAATAGAACCATCTTTTTGCTGATAGTTTTCCATAATTGCAATCAGAGTTCTTCCAACAGCTAAACCACTTCCATTCAATGTACCCACAAAAACATTTTCCTTATTATTGTTTTTATATCTTGCCTTCATACGCTGTGCTTGAAACGTTGAACAAGATGAACATGATGATATTTCTCTATATTTATTTTCTGATGGCAACCATACCTCAATATCATAGGTCTTCTCTGCGCTAAAACCCATATCACCTGAACATAAAATTACTTTTCGATAAGGTAACTCTAATTTATCTAGTATGTCAGTAGCACAATTTGTCATTCTCTCTAATTCTTCTAAACATTTTTCATTCTCAACAATGCTTACCATTTCAACTTTGTAAAATTGATGTTGCCTAATCATACCCCTTGTATCCTTTCCATAACTTCCAGCTTCTTTTCTAAAACAAGGTGTTGAAGCAACAAATCTCATTGGTAAATTATTAAGATCAATCATTTTATCTTTAACAATATTGGTTAAAATTACCTCTGCTGTTGGTATTAAAAATTTTCTATCTGAACCTTCGTCAAATTTAATTTCAAACTGATCATTTTCAAATTTTGGCAACTGTCCAGTGCCGTACATAGTGCTTTCTGATGCCATTAATGGTGGCGATATCTCCTGATAACCATTTTGATGAATATGTGTATCAAGCATAAAATTTGATATTGCCCTTTCTAAAAGAGCCAATTTATCTTTAACAAATACAAATCTTGAACCAGTAGTTTTTGTAGCTAAATCAAAATCAAGCATATTTAGTTTTTCACCCAATTCATAATGTGTTCTAGGTTTAAATTCTAAATTAGGTATCTCTCCTGATTTAAATATTTCTTTGTTATCATTTTCATCTTTACCATTTGGAACATCTTCATGCGGTATATTAGGTATGCTAGACAATATACTATCTAAATCAAACTTAATTTGTTTTTGATCTTCTACAATTTTGTCGAGTTCCCTGCTAATTTCTTTAGATTTCTTAAACAAGCTCTCATCTTTTGATTTAGAAATATCTTTTTTTTCTTTTTCTAAACTTTCTTTTTTTTGAATTAAATTTCTATTTTGTTCATCCAATTTTTGTATTTTTTCAAAATCTACTTCTAAGTTTCTTTTTTCAAGAGATTTTTGGAATTTAGAAAAATCTTTTCGTATTTCTTTAATGTTATGCATCTTCTTTTTGTAAATTTTTATTTTCTATAAATTTTACTGAAAATATTGATAATTCATACAGAATTAATAAAGGTATTGCTAAACCTATTTGAGTTATTGGATCTGGTGGTGTTAACAATGCAGCTGCTGCAAATATAATAACAACTACATATTTTCTCCTCTCTTTTAAAAATTGACTATCAACTATTCCAATTCTTGCTAATAAACTTAAAACAACTGGTAGCTGAAAACTGATACCAAAAGCAAAAATTAATTTCATAACTAGTGATAAATATTCATTAACTTTAGCCTCTAATTGGATTGGTAAATTTGTAGAAAGACCTGTGCTTTCAAATGAAAGAAAAAATTTAATCGCAAGTGGCATTATCAAATAATAAACCAGCATACCTCCTAAAAAAAATAATATTGGTGTTAATATAAGGTAAGGCAGAATTGCTACCTTTTCATGTTTGTACAAACCAGGTGCAATAAATTTCCAAATTTGCATCAAGATAAAAGGACAAGTTACAAAAAAAGCTGTGAAGAATGATACTTTAAGGTATGTTAAAAAGGTCTCTTGTAAAGCTGTAAATATCAATCTTCTATCAGAGCCATCTTCTTTTACAGCTCTTGCAAATGGATCAACAAGGAAACCATAGATATGTTCTGCAAATAAGTAACAAATCACAAAAAAGATAAATAAAAAGATAAAGCTATTTATCAATCTTTTTCTTAATTCTGTAAGGTGACTTACAAATCCACCTTCCTGATCTTCATTACTCATCTTTTTTAATTTCTTTTTTTATTTCGTTATCAATTTTTTCTTCATTTATCTCTAGATTTGAAACTTCATTTTGAATATTGTTAACGTATCTTTTTGCGGATCCGATCCACGAGCCTGCTTTTTTTAACATTACTGGAAAATCCTTTGGACCAAGAACTATTATAGCAATAGCAACAACAATTAAAATTTCAAACCAACCGATAGTAGGCATTTAAATTAATTTTTGTTATCCGAGTCTTTGTTATCGTCAGATATATTTTTTGGCTCTGTATCGTCAGTTACGTCTGACGCCATTCCTTTTTTGAAACTTTTAATACCTTTAGCTACATCACCCATTAAGCCTGAAATTTTTCCTCTTCCAAACAATAAAACAACCAATATAACTACAATAGCTATTTGCCAAATTCCTATACTCATAAAAAACTTATAACCTTTTTAAGGTTATTTTGAAAGTTACTTTTTTACTATTCTTTCTCTTCAGGATCTAGAGTGCTATTAAGCATTTCATCTATATTAGAATAAATATCTTCTTTTTTCTCTTCTTGCTTTTCTTTGTAAAATTTTCCAGTTCCAAAAATAGCATTATCAACACTTGAACTATCAATTAAACCAGCAGCACCCAATTCATCAATTGTTGGAAGATCAGATAATTTTTGTATGTTAAAATGACTTAAAAAATCATCAGTAGTTATGTATTGAATTGGTCTACCGGGGACATCTTTTCGACCTCCTGGTTTTACCCAATTTAATTCCATTAATATCTCTAAAGTATTAGTACCAAAGGCAACTCCCCTTATTTCCTCTATCTCAGCTCTCGTAACTGGTTGATGATAAACAATTATAGCTAATGTTTCTACTGCAGCTCTAGATAGTTTCTTTTCAACAGTTTTTTCTTGGGACATTAAACTTGATAAATTTGGTGATGTTCTAAAAGACCACTTATCTTTTATACAAATTAAATTAATTCCCCTATTTGAATATTCTTGTTTTAATTTTTCCAAAGACTCTGGAACATTACCTTTTTTAGAAACTTTACTTTCTATTGTATCTACATCTAAAGGCTCAGCTGCAGCAAAAATAATTGCTTCTATTTCTTTATCTAAATCAGATAATTTTAATGGGAATTTTAAAACATTATCTTTTGAAGCTTTTGCTTTTTTAATCATTTATTTCCTTTATATATATTTCATCAAACAATTTATCTTGTTTAATTGATAAATTTCCTTCTTTAACTAATTCTAATGATCCAGCAAAAATTCCAGCCTTACCGGTTTTCTTGTATTTTGAACCACTTTTAAAATTACTTGGAATTAATTCATCAAGTTTTTTCCATTCAAATAGTTTGCCAAAAAATTCTCTAATTGTTTTAATCCCATCTTCTGTTGTGAACACAGGAAGTTTTGGAATATTCATTTTTTGAAAATCTTTAGTCATTATTATTGTTGAGTAAGCTTTCATGAGCTCAAATAAACTTAAGTTATATTCTGTGCTATAAATTGATCTAATATTTCCTTTCATACCTCTTGTTCTTATTTCTCTACCTAGTCTTTTTCTCTTAAGCATTTGTTCGGATAATAATCTAATTAATTCTAATTTTTTTAACTGTAATTTTAACTTTTCTGCAACTTCTTGAACTTTAAATTCCTCTTCAGGAGTACCAGGTAAAAGTAATTTTGATTTTAAATAGGCTAACCATGTAGCCATTAAAAGATATTCAGAAGCAATTTCTAAATTTAAATTTTTTTCATTGGTAATATACTCATGAAATTGATCTGCTAACTTAGTTATAGATATTTCTTCTAGATCAACTTTTTGAGCTTTTGCTAAATCTAAAAGTACATCTAATGGTCCATTATAATTATTTATATCAACATTAAATAATTCAGAATCAGTGACAGACATGAAAAGATATTAGCTTAAAATTTTATAAAATTGAGATGTTTTTTTAACAATAAAACTATTCACTTGAGGTGAATTTTCTGCAACTATCTTCATTTCTTTCATATTTCCATTGCAATGAAGTGCTATATTACAACCTGCACTGAATAAATTAATAGTATTAAGTTTTAAATCATCACTTAAACTCTTCATTGATAAGTCATCTGAAATTAAAATATTCTCAAATCCTATATTTTTTCTAATAATATTAATTATTTTTTTAGAGTGAGTGGCGGTGTTATTTTTATCAATTTTTGAATAAACAACATGACCTGTCATTGCAAATAAACATTTCTTCTTTTTGAATGTCCAAAAATCGTTTTTGAGAAGATATCCATATGTTTTATTAATAATCGGTGTTGAATAATGACTGTCGACTTTTGCTAAACCATGACCAGGTATATGCTTCATTACAGTTCCTATTGAGTTATTTTGAAATAATTCAATACAAATATCACCTAATTTAGAGACAATTTTTTTATTTTTTGAATAAGAACGATCCCCAATTACCTTGCTTGCGCCATTAACTCTAACGTCTAAAACTGGAACAGTATTGATATTCACACCAATTAAATTCAGTAAATAAGAAGTTTTATCTACAAATAACTTATAAACGATTTCAAATTTTTTTTTATCTTTATTAAACAAATCTCCAAAATATTCAGATGTCATATTATCAAAGGAAATTAAATTTCTTAATCTGTTTACTCTTCCTCCTTCCTGATCAATCATAATTGGATATTTCTTATCCTCAAAAATTTTTCTAATGCTAGAGGTTAATTTTTTAACTTGATCAAAAGATTTAATATTTCTAGTAAATAGGATAATTCCCCAGGGTTTATATTTTTTTAGAAATAAAATTTCATTTTTAGATAATTTTGTAGATTTTAAACCAACTATAAAAGATTTTCTTTTACTTATCATTGTCTAATAATTTCCAAAAATTAAATTTTTTCTTTTTCTTTCTGTTTGTTTGCTTAACATACTCAATTACATTTTGAGTATCATTCTCTAAAACTGGTAAATTTTTTGAGTATAATTTTATTTTCTCATCAATATTTTGATGAGATCTATATGATTTTTTTTTGTGTTCATCAGAAAAATAATATTTGCCTGTAAAAAAAATAAATAAAAGTATTACTAAAACAAATATTAAGTACTTTATTTCTTTAAGCATTACATTTGATTGGGTGTATCAACACCAACAATATCCATACCTGTTTTAATAACATTAGAAATAGCTTTCAAAAATATCAATTTATCTGGTGAGACTGTTTTTTGTTCATTAATGAACCTTTTTTCTGGAAATTGTTTTCCTAAATTCCAATACGCGTGAAATTCCGAAGCAAGATCGTATAAGTAAACAGGTATTCTATGTGGTTCTAATTTTGTACTTGCAGAATCTATACATTTTGGCCACTCAGATAATTTTTTTAAAATTTTAATTTCATCATTAGAATATTCAAAATTGAAATCATTTAATTCAATTTTTGAATTTAAGTCTTTATCTATATGTCTAAATACAGATGAAATTCTAGCATAACAATATTGAACATAATATAGTGGATTGTCTTTAGATTTTTCCTTGACTGCATCGAAATCAAAATCTAATTCAACATCACTACTTCTGTTAAGCATAATAAATCTTGTTGCATCTCTTCCAACTTCTTCAATTAAATCATCAACCGTAATATAATCCCCTTTTCTTTTTGACATTTTGAAAGGCTTGTTATCTTTAATTAACTTTACCAACTGACTAATTTTACAAATTAATGTATCTTTTTTTCCTGACAGTGCTTCAACTGAGGAGGTAATCCGTTTTATATAACCTGAATGATCTGCTCCAAGAATATTGATTAAGTAATCAAAATTTCGATCAATTTTATTTTTATGATAAGCAACGTCACTTGCAAAATAAGTCCATGTGCCATCAGATTTTTGAAGTGCACGATCTTTATCGTCACCAAATTCTGTTGATTTAAATAATAATTGCTTCCTTTCAACCCAATCTTTGTTATCTTCACCGGCGGGGGCTTTGATTTTTCCTTTATAAATAAAGTTATTTTTTTCTAAAAAATTTATTACACTTTCAACTTCATTGTTTGATACGATATTTTTTTCACTAACAAAATTATCATGTTTAATACCCAAGCTTTTAAGATTGTTTTTGATAAGCAGAAGTGCCTGCTCTATTGATAAGACTGTTAATTTATCTCTAATTTCATCAAAATTATCAAATTTAAGATCTGAATTATTTGAAATTATATTTTTTGCAAAATCAATTAGATAATCCCCAGGATACAAATCAGGATTATCTTCAGGAAATGTTTCTTTAAAATGAACTTCTCTAATTCTAAAATATACTGATTTAGTAAAATTTATAATTTGGTTACCATAATCATTCACATAATATTCTTTTGTAACTTTGTGTTTATTAAAAATTAAAACATTAGAGATAACATCACCTAGAATAGCACCTCTACAATGTCCTACATGCAAAGGACCTGTCGGGTTTGCTGAAACAAACTCTACTAAATAATTATTTTTTTTCTCTTTCTCATTAATTCCAAAACTATCTGCATTTTCTGTGATATTTTTAATAAAATTTGACCAAAAAGATGGTTTAAATTTAATATTAATAAATCCTGGTTTAGCTACAGATATTGTTTCAATTTCGCTGTCATTATTTTTAATTTCAGGAGCAAGTTTTTCTGCAAGCTGTAATGGTGAGGTTTTATTGATTTTTGATAAAACCATTGAAACATTTGTTGAAATATCACAATCAAATTTTGGTGGAGGTATTTCTGCATTAATACCATTAAAACTCTCTGGAATTTCTAGCTGATTATTTTTATTCAAATCAACAATAACTGATTTAATTTTGTCTAAATATAATTCAAAAATATTCATTTATTATCGTTATAAAGGTTAATAGCATATCTATCAGTCATACCAGATATAAAATCTGAAATAGCTCTATATTTGTCTTTAGTCAATTGATCTTTGGACAAAAATTTTCTTGGATTTGATTTAATTATTTTAAATAATTTCTTAATTATTAATTTACCTTTATGATTTTTTTTCAATACTGATTTATTGTCATACATTTTGTATCTTAAGAAAGATTTAATTTCTTTTTCTGCATTCTTAATTTGGTTAGAAAAGCAAACAATTAACTCATTAGATTTAGCTACATCTCTTGAGGATTTTATCTTAAGCTTTTGAATATTTTTCTGAGTATTGCTCAATAAATCTCTAACCATGAGGTCAATTGAGTCTCTTATAATTTGATAAATTGCAATTTTATAATTTTTATTAGTAATTTTATTTTTATATTTTTTATGAATATTTTTAAAAAAATCTATTTCAACCAATTCCTCCATTTTAAAAAGGTTGGCTTTTATTCCGTCTTGAATATCGTGATTGTTATATGCGATATCATCTGAAATTGCTGAAATTTGAGCTTCAAGAGAAGGAAATGAATTATATTTAATTTTACCTTTAAAAGCTTTTAACCCTATTAACTTATTAACTAAACCAATATCCTGAACAGGTCCGTTATGTTTAAGAAGACCTTCTAACGTTTCTATGGTCAAGTTTAATCCCTTAAACTTAAAATACTTATTTTCTAAAAACATAACTATTCTTAAAGTTTGAAGGTTGTGATCAAAACCACCATAATTCTCCATGCATTCATGTAAGGCATCTTCTCCAGCATGACCGAACGGCGTGTGGCCTAAATCATGAGCTAAACTTAAAGTTTCGGCTAAATCCTCATTTAATTTCAAATATTTAGCTATTGATCTTGCAATCTGAGCAACTTCTATTGAGTGAGTAATCCTTGTTCTAAAATGATCTCCTTCAGTATTAACAAATACTTGGGTTTTATGTTTTAACCTTCTAAATGATGCGCTATGAATAATACGATCTCTATCTCTTTGAAAAGGAGATCGATATTTTGAGTTTGCTTCCTTAATTAGTCTGCCTTTACTTTTGTATACCCCTAACAAAGCGTCTTTTTTCATCCTTTAATTAAAATAATTAAGTATTATATTAGTAATATCAGTGTTGAGACATGATTAAAGAAATTAAATTTACAGATAATGCGTTAAAACAAATAGAAAGTTTGTTGGCAAAAAAAGACAAAGGTTCATTTTTTAGAATCGCTATTAAGGGTGGTGGTTGTTCAGGATTTCAATACGAATTCACTTTTGATAAATCAAAACAAGATGACGATTTAAATTTTCAAAATATTTTAATTGATAAAACTTCTGCAGATTTACTTAAAGGCTCTGAAGTTGATTATGTTTCTGAATTAATAGGTGAACAATTTAAAATATCTAATCCGCAAACAAAATCCTCTTGTGGTTGTGGTGTTTCTTTCTCACTTTAATGCTGATTTCTTCTTGGAATGTAAATTCTGTAAGAGCAAGAATTGAAAATATCAAAAGCTATTTATTAAAATATAAACCAGATATTTTAATGATGCAGGAAATCAAAACCGAGGATATCAATTTTCCTTATGATGACTTTTCTTCAATGGATTATGAAAGCCACGTATTTGGTCAAAAAAGTTATAATGGTGTAGCAATTATTTCTAAAAATAAATTAAAAAATATTAAAACTGATTTAATTAAAGATAAATTAAAACAATCAAGAATAATTTCTGCTGAATTTGAATATAAGAAAAAAACTATTCAATTAATTAATATATACACTCCAAATGGAAATCCTGTTGATACTGAAAAATATGACTATAAAAAAAATTGGCTTGATCAATTAATCAAACAACTAAAAACTTTATCTAGAAAAAATCCAAATTTAATTTTAGCTGGTGATTTTAATATAATTCCATCAGCAGAAGATGTTTATAATGTAAAAAGTTTTGAGGATGATGCTTTATACAGGTTGGAAATCAGAAAAAAATTTAGAGAGATGATAAATCTAGGTTTTAACGATGTTTATAGATATTTTAATGAAGAAAAAGAAGGATATACGTTTTGGGATTACATGAGAGGTGCCTGGCAAAAAAATAATGGCATGAGAATTGATCATTTTTTAGTTTCAAATTCATTGATTGATCAAATTAAGGATATAAACATCAACAAAGATCCTCGTGGGAGAGAAAAACCTTCTGACCACACTCCTATTGAAATTACTTTAGCTTAAAGATTTAATTTTATTAACTAACTCTTCATTTATATTTCTTGGACCAGTGTCCAATCTATTTTTATGACGTCTTTCACCAGGTAATCTTACTTCACCCATTGATTTCATCTTCTTAAAAAATTCTTCTGCCTGTTTCTGCCAATCAGTTCCTGAAGTTTTATCTGGATTTATTGCTAATATAAATTCACCACCGCTTGGAGGTCCACCATCGTTATTATCTTTAGCAGCTGTTTCATAACTAAAATTATCACCAACTAAAGCGCCCGCTAATAATTCAACCATCATTGCAATTGCAGAACCTTTGTAACCACCAAAAGGTAATAATACTCCACCATCAGCAATTTCACCCGGATCAGTTGTTTCTTTTCCATCTTTAGTCAAGCCAGTTCCAAGTGGAACTTTGTGCCCTTCTCTTTTAGCAACCTGAACTTCACCCATTGCCATCGATGCAGTTGCCATATCATAAACAACTGGAGTTTTTCCAGGTCTTGGCCAAGCGAATGAAATTGGGTTCGTTCCAAATAATGGTTTTATTGCTCCTGCAGGTGCAACAGCAGGCTTGTAAGACGTACATGCAAAAGCAACCAAACCATCTTCAGCTAACTTTTCTGTTTCAGGCCACATAGCAGCCATATGATGTGAATTGTTTATTGCTAATACCGCAACACCATTTTCTTTTGCAGCTTTAGCTAATTCTGGCAATCCTTTATTTAATACAACAGGCGCTAAACAACAATTTCCTTCAACTTTAATTACTGATGGAGATATTTTTTTAACCTCAGGTTTACCTTTTCCATTAATTTTTCCGCTTTTAAGACCAGTAACGTATGCTGGCAATCTAAATAAACCATGAGATACTGAGCCATCTCTTTCTGCATTTCTTATTAAATCTGATAAAATTGATGCTGTTTCATCATCGCATCCATTAGCCAAAAGAGTTTTTTTGGCAAGTTCAAATATTTCATCTAAGGTTAAAGATACTGTGCTCATTACTTCGATTTACACTTTTTACATAAACCAAAAAATTCTAAGTTATATTTGTTATATCTCATTCCTGAGTCATCCTCAAAATTTGATAAATATTTTGAAAGTTTTGAATTATTTATCTCTGAAACTTTTTCACAGCTTTCACAAATAGAAAAAGCTGTTGCTTTAGAAATTTGGCAACTAGAATTTTGACATGCAATAAAAGCATTTCTGCTTTCGATCTTATGGATTTTTCCAATTTCAACTAATTTATCTAAAGCTCTATAAACTTGTAATGGTGCTTTAATCCCTTTTTTTTGAACATTAAAAAGAATTGAATAAGCCTTCATAGGTTCAGCAGATTTATCAATGAGATCAAAAATTATTTTTTGGTTTTTAGAAAGATTGTGTTCTTTTTGCATCTATAAATTCTTATCAATTAGTCATTAGTTTTTCAATTGAATGGATTGCTTTATTTTAAACAAAGATAAAATGAATAAAAACAATGAAGCAGCAATAATTGAGGGGCCTGAAGCTGTGTTAAACTCAAGTGAAGAAAACAATCCTAGTATTACAGATAATAAACCACCTATAATTGAGAAAAATATCATTTTCTGAGGGCTGTCTGAGATATTTCTAGCCATAGCAGCTGGAATGATTAGCATTCCAGTTATTAACAACAATCCTACCATTTTTATTGAAATTGCGATGATTGCTGCCATTAAAATTGTGAATACAGCTTTGGCTCGCTCTGGATTTAACCCTTCTGCCTCAGCTAATTCATAATTAACAGTCGATGCAAATAAAGGTTTCCATATCAATTTTAAAATCAGCAATATGATAGCACCACCTATCCAAATTATTAGTATGTCATTTGTAGTTACAGCTAATATGTCACCAAACAACAGACCCATTATATCAAATCTAATGAATGTTAAAAATCCTATCACAACCAAGCCTACTGCTAGAGAAGAATGTGCTAACAAACCTAGCAAAGCATCACCAGGTAGATTAGTTTTTTTTTGAAGTTGAATAAGAATTAAAGCAACTACAGATGAAATTACAAAAACAGATAAGGCTATATTTAACTCTAAAGAATAGGCCATAGTCACTCCTAATAAAGCTGAGTGAGAGAGTGTATCACCAAAATAAGATAATCTTCTCCAAATTACAAAACAACCTAAGGGGCCAGTAACTAAAGCCACACCTATTCCAGCAACTAAAGCTCTAATAAAAAAATCGTCAAACATATTAATTTTTCTTTATTTGTCCTTCCTCTGAATGAACATGGTCATGTTTATGTTCATATACAGAAAGAATTTGAGATGCTTTTTCACCAAATAAAGTTTTATATTCGTTGTTTTTTGCTACATCCATTGGTGTACCAGAGCAACAAACGTGGCCGTTTAAACAAACAACATGATCAGTAGCTGTCATTACAGTATGTAAATCATGTGAAATTAATAAAATTCCACAATTAAGAGTGTCTGAAATTTTTTTAATCAATTCATAAAGAGCAATTTCACCTGTGTAATCTACACCTTGAACAGGTTCATCAAGAACTAATAATTCTGGTTTTTTTGAAATAGCCCTTGCTATCAAAACTCTTTGAAACTCACCCCCAGATAAATTTCCTAAATTTTTATTTTTTAAGTGAACGACACCAGTTAAATTTAAAGCTTCATCTATCGCTTCCTCATCAATATTTTCTGTTAACAGCATAAAATCATAAACACGAAGAGGTAATGTCCAATCTATAGATATTTTTTGAGGAACATATCCAATCTTGTTAGTATATTTCTCAACATTCCCTTCTATATTTTTATAAATTCCTAAAGCAATTTTTGCAGTTGTGCTTTTTCCTGACCCGTTAGGACCAATTAAAGTTACAATTTTTCCTTTTTCAACTTTTAACGAAACGCCTTCTACCAACCACTTCTCATTTTGACGAAAGCCTACATTGTTAAGTTGAACTAAAGTTTTATTATCAGAGCTCATTTAATCCTTGACTTGTAAATGTTATATTATTACATAATGTTATAATATAACAATAAATAATTACTTATGATAAATCTTAAAAAAATACCAATAATCTTTTCATTAATATCCTTTTTAACTATATTTTCATCAGCAAATGCTGAAATTAAGGTAGTTGCTTCTATTAAACCAATACATTCATTAGCAAGTTATTTAATGGATGGTGTGGGCAAACCAGATCTAATAGTGGATGGTTATGCCTCCCCTCATGGATTTGCAATGAAGCCTTCTCATGCAAAAATGCTTCAAAATGCTGATCTTGTGTTTTGGATAGGAGAAGATTTAGAAAATTTTTTAGAAAAACCGTTGAGTTCTATTGCAAAAAAAGCTGAAAAAATTGAACTAATTGAAATCAAAGGAATACAAGTATTAAAATTTAGAGAGAGAAATATTTTTGACGAACATGATCATGATCATGGGCATGACGATCATAATAAAAAAGAAGATGATCATGATGATCACGGGCACGACGATCATAGTAAAAAAGAAGATGATCATGACGACCATGGACATAATGATCATGAAGGACATGCACATGGTGAATTTGATCCACACATTTGGTTGGACCCAATTAACGCAAAAGCTATGTTAAATGAAATGGCAGAACATTTAATTGAAAATGATCAAAAAAATGAAGCTAACTATAAAAGTAATTTAGCTAAAGCTTTACAAGAAATCGATAAACTTACAATTGACGTAATGACAGACTTAAGTAACAGTGTTTCTTCAATTGTATTTCATGATGCTTATCAATATTTTGAGGAAAGATTTAACGTTAAAGTATTAGGTGCATTTACTGTTAATACAGATGTAATGCCTGGAGCAGAACAATTAGCTGAAATTAGAGAAATTATCGAGCATGATAAAGTAGCTTGTGTGTTCTCAGAACCTCAGTTTAATCCTGATATTATCAATGCTGTTGCAAAAGATATGAAGATTAAAACTGGTGTTTTAGATCCTCTTGGTGCAACATTAGATCTAGGTAAAGATCTATATTTCAATTTAATAAGAAATATGTCTGCATCTTTCAAAGGTTGTTAATTAAAAATTAGGTTTAATCCGGGAATTTTATTAAATTCTCGGATTAACATATAATATTCACTGATATTTTTATAACACAATAAGCATTGTAATTTTTTCTAAGAAGATTTATTTTCTTCATAACTCAATTTTATGAATGATTTAAATTTATTTAAAAAAAATGGCTATCTTGTTAAAGAAAATTTAATTTCTCAAACAAAGATAAACAAAATAAATAAAATTGTTAATGAAGTAATTTCAAAAGAGAAAAAGAAAAAAAATGGCAATGGTGCAAATGGAACTCAATCCTATAATAATTACCATTTTGTTTACAATTCAGACTCTTCAAAAAATAAAGAAATATTGAGACTAAATAACCCTCAGAACAGGCATAAAATCTTCTATGAATTATCTAGAGATAAAAAGATTATATCCATAGCTAAGAAATTGTTAGGTGGAACAGTTAGATTTCATCTTGGTAAATTAAATTTTAAGCTTCCAAATAAGAAAAAAGGAAGTGAAATTGGATGGCACCAAGATTGGGCTTTTTACCCTCATACTAACGATGATTTAATCACAGTTGGTATATATTTAGATGATTGCTATGAAAAAAATGGGCCTCTTAAAATAATAAAAAATTCACACAAAAAGAAATTATACAGCCATCACAGCAAAGAAAATTATTTTGTTGGAAAAATAGATACTAAAAAAAATAAAATAGGAACTAAAGATAGTGTTTCTATAACTGGAACCGCTGGAACAGTTGTTTTTTTTCATTGTAGATTAGTCCATGGGTCTGGACACAACCTTATGAATAGCTCAAGGCCCTTAATTTTATTTGGTTATAGAGCATGTGATGCTTGGCCATTAATCAATGATGGAAACCCTCATCCTGAAGTTAATTTAGAAAATTATGACAAAAATATTATTGTAGGAAATAAATCAATAAAACCAAGATTGACTAAAGTTCCAACCATAATCCCACTCCCTAAGAAGAAACATTATGTTTCTATTTACGAACTTCAAAAAAATTAAATTACATTAAAGTTCTTTGTAATAAATTTTTAACATAACATTCATATAAATTTTGAATGTTATTTATAAAAAAATATCTTAAATGGATCAGCACATTTTTGGTGTTAACTGGTATTTTGCTTACAAATCTTAATATTTATCCACTTAATATATATTTTCATGGACTGGGTGTTGTTGGATGGACAATTTCAGGTTTCTTGTTAAAGGATAAGACTATTTTAACTAATTTTGGATTACAAATTCCACTATTTGTAATCGGTATTTACAAAATTATTTTTTAATGAAAAATGTTTTATTTGTATGCACTGGTAATTCTGCAAGAAGTATTATAGCTGAAAGCATTATAAATAATGAATACTCAGATAAATTTAAAGCTTTTAGCGCTGGAAGTAATCCATCTGGAAAAATCAATGAAGATGTTAAAAGTTTTTTAGAGAAAAACAAAAATTATAATTTAAGCAACTATAGTTCTAAAAACTTTGAAGAATTTATAAATAATGAAATAAAAATGGATCATGTATTTACCGTATGCAATAACGCAAATAATGAGGTGTGCCCTATATGGCCTCAAAAGGAACAAATAATACATTGGGATATTGAAGATCCTGTATCCAAACTTCAAAGTGCAAATAATGAAGAAAAGCAAATAATCATTAGAAAAACATTCAATATTATAAGTAGTAAAATTAAAGATTGGGTAAATGAAAAATAAAAGTAGATATTTTCTTTCAGAATTTATTGGAAGTTGCTTTCTAGTAATGATCATAGTTGGATCAGGCTTAATGGCTGAAAATCTGACCAACGATATAGCTTTAATGCTAATTGCCAATACTATAGCAACAGGCGCTGGTTTATTTGTGTTAATTACAGTATTTGCTGATGTATCCGGTGCTCATTTTAATCCATTTGTTAGTATTGCAATGACAATTACAGGAAAATTAAAAAAAAGATTACTTCCCTTTTATATTTCTGCTCAAATCCTAGGGTGTTTGTTGGGTGTTGCCTTAGCTAACTTCTTTTTTGAACATCAAATATTTGAGCTATCAACAAAATCAAGAGATGGCATTTATATATTTGTATCAGAAATAGTAGCTACATTAGGTCTTATAATGATAATTTTTGGTTCAATGAAATCAGGTAAAATTACTGTAGCTGCTTCTGTTGGTTTATATATTACAGCTGGTTACTGGTTTACTTCATCAACATCCTTTGCAAATCCTGCAGTTGCTATAGCTAGAACTTTTACAGAGTCTTTTACTGGTATAAATTATTTGAATACACCGTTTTATATATTGGCTGAATTAATTGGAATGATAATAGCTGTTTATCTAGTAAAAAAAGTTTTTTTAAATAAGTGAATAACCAGAAGATCTTACAGTTCTAATTAATTCCTTTTTATTTTTTAAATTTACAGATTGTCTTAATCTTCTGATATGGACATCAATAGTTCTGCTTTCAACATTAACATTATTTGGCCAAACATTTTCTAAAATTTGATCTCTTGAATAAACTCTCTTAGGATTAGTTAAAAAAAATTCCAACAATCTAAATTCTGTTGGTCCAAGCTTAATTTCTTGTTTATCTCTAAATACTCTTTTTTCAATTCTATCTAAGCTTAGGTCTTCATACTCTAAACTGTCAGATACTATATTTGGATTAGATCTTCTTAAGACAGCTTTAATTCTTGCCATCAATTCATTAAAGCTAAACGGTTTAGTTAAATAGTCATCTACACCACTATCTAAACCTTTTATTTTATCTTCCTCTTCCCCTTTAGCGGTTAGCATAATCACAGGTAAACTTTTAAAACTATTGTCTTTTCTTATACTTTTACAAATTTCTATCCCTGAAAGATCAGGTAACATCCAATCTAATAATAGTAGATCAGGTTGAAATTTTTTTAATTCTTTTAAACCATCATTACCATTTAATGAGGATGATACTATAAAACCGTTTTTTTCTAGATTATGTTGAACTAATTGAATTATTGAAGGTTCGTCTTCAATAATAAATATCCTACCATTCATTTTTATTGTTGAATAACTTTTCCTTTAGGTCTGCTACCTTTTAAGTATTCACCTTTAATTAAAAAACAAATTGTTTCAGCAATATTAGTTATATGATCTCCCGCTCTTTCAAGATTTTTTGTTGCAAAAATCAAATGGGTTGAGAAATCTAAATTTTTTTTATCTTTTGAAAGAAAATCAATGACACTTTCCATGGCTATATAAGTCAAATCATCAACTTGTTCATCTTTTTCCCATACCTCTTTAGCTTTGTCATAATTTTTATTTACATAACTATCTAGAACATCATTTAATTGTTTAATTACTAAGTCTCCTAATCTCTTTAAATTTCCTAATAACTCCTCAGGCAAATCTAATGGCAATGGTTTGACTTTTTTTGCATTACTTTTAGATAGATCACCTATTCTTTCCAAGTCCTGAGATATTTTTAAAGAACTAATTGTTTCTCTTAAATCAATAGCCATAGGTGCTCTTTTGACTAGTAGAGTCATAATCTGAGTATCAATTTTAGATCTAAATTTATTTATTTCTTCATCACTTTTAATAATTTTATCAATAGAGTCTTTATCAACTTTAATTACTGCATCCATAGAATCTACCATTTGAGACTCTGTCAAACTTCCCATTTTGATAACTGAGTCAATTAAGTATCTTAATTCTTCTTCATAAGATTTTACTGTATGCTCATTGCTCATAATTTATCCAAATCTACCTGTAATATAGTCTTGTGTCATTTTATTATCAGGATTTTTAAAAATTTTCTCTGTTTTACCTACTTCAATTAACTTACCTAGATGGAAAAAGCCTGTTTTTTGTGAAACTCTAACTGCTTGAGCCATTGAGTGTGTCACAATCACAATTGTATATGTTTTTTTAAGTTCATCGATTAATTCTTCAATTTTTGCTGTTGCTATAGGATCTAATGCTGAACAAGGTTCGTCCATCAATATAACTTCAGGATTTACAGAAATTGCTCTAGCGATACAAAGCCGTTGTTGTTGACCACCAGAAAGTCCTGTACCTGGCTCGTCAAGTCTATCCTTCACTTCTTCCCATAGAGCAGCTTTTCTTAGACTGCTCTCAACAATTTCATCTAACTCACTTTTGGTTTCACCCTTGCCATGAATTTTTGGACCGTATGAAATGTTATCATAAATACTTTTTGGAAATGGATTGGGTTTTTGAAAAACCATTCCCACTCTCTCCCTTAAAGATACAACATCTAAATTTTTGTCATTAATTTCAATACCATCAATTTCAATATTTCCAGTAACTTTACAGATATCAATTACATCGTTCATTCTATTCAGACATCGAATAAAAGTAGATTTTCCACAACCAGATGGACCAATTAAAGCTGTAACCTCTTTTTCATTTAAATCTAAATTAACATCAAACAACGCTTGCTTCTCACCGTAGTACACATTTAAATTCGTTGATTTAATTTTTACTTCGTTCATTAGTTCCATCTTTTCTCGAATTTCTGTCTTAAATATACCGCTAAGAAATTCATTACAATTAAAAAACTTAATAACATCATGATAGTAGCAGATGTTTTCTCTACAAATCCCCTTTCAGCAGACTCAGACCACAAATAAACTTGGACAGGCAGAGAGGCTGAAGGATCTATTGGTGTAGAGGGGATATCAACTACAAATGCAACCATACCAATTAAAATTAATGGAGCTGTTTCTCCTAAAGCTTGAGCTAATCCTATAATTGTTCCTGACAAAGTTCCAGGCAACGCTAAAGGAACAACATGATGAAATACAGATTGAAATTTAGAAGCGCCTACGGCTAAAGCACCCTCTCTAATAGATGGTGGAACAGCTTTTAAGGATGCTCTGCATGGAATAATAATTCTAGGCAGTGTCATTAAAGCTAGAGTTATTCCAGCAACTAATGGTGTAGATCTTGGTAATTGGATTGTTGCTAATAATATTTGTAAGGCTAATAAACCATAAACTATTGAAGGAACAGCTGCTAAATTATTGATATTAATTTCTATAAAATCAGTAATCTTATTTTTTGGAGCAAATTCCTCTAAATAAATTGAAGCCAACACTGCAACAGGAAAAGCTAACAATAAACAGATAATTATACTGTAAAAAGATCCAACTAAAGCACCACCAATACCAGCAAGTTCAGGATCACGAGAATCTCCATTTTTAAAAAAATAATTATTAAAATTCTTAATAATTTTTTTATTTTCAACCAATGTATCGTAAATAACTAATTGGAAATCAGATATTCTTCTTCTGTCTTCTGGTAAATCTCTTGGATAATTTCCTTTATGCAATTGATCAATATCATCTGATGCTGTTATCTCTATATTTAATGATTTTCCAATTAAATTGTTATTTTCTAAAAAAGCTCTTTTAATTTCAATCTCTGCATCTGTAGTGAATAAATCAATTAATTGATTTTCTTGATCTAAATCTTTAGCAGGGTAAACTTTTAATAAGCTCTCAATAGTAACATCATAGAAATCAGCATCTAAAATCTCATTCTCTGTATCTCCATTTTGTATTTCTAAAAGCTCTTGATCATAAAAAACTTCAACATTTATAGCTGTTTTCATGAATGCAGAACTACCTTTTGAAAAAATATTGTGAACCAAAATAATGACAAACAACAATGCTACAAAAATTGATGCTAGACCATAAAATCTAAATCTTTTTTCAGCATTATGTCTTTTTTTTAATCTTTGATCTTTAGTCATATTTCTCTCGGTATTTTTTAACTGCTCTTTGAGCAATATAGTTAAGAACAAGGGTTGCTATAAACAAAGTTAAACCCAAAGCAAAAGCAGATTGAGTTTTTGGACTATCAAACTCTTGGTCACCAACTAAAATCATTACAATCTGGGTGGTTATAGTTGTTGTGGACTCTAATGGGTTAATAGTTAAATTTGCTGCAAGACCAGCTGCCATAACAACAATCATTGTTTCACCAATTGCTCTTGATACGGCAAGTAAAACTGAGCCTATGATACCTGGCAATGCAGCAGGTATAACTACTTTTTTTATTGTTTCAGACTTTGTTGCACCTATTGCATAAGAACCATCTCTTAAAGATTGTGGTACAGAATTAATAACATCATCAGATAATGATGACACATAAGGGATGATCATAATACCCATAATCAATCCTGCTGCGAGAGCACTTTCTGAAGATACGGTTAATCCTAAACTTTCACCAATTTGTCTAAAAAAAGGACCAACTGTTAGTGCTGCAAAAAACCCATAAACAACTGTTGGAATACCAGCTAAGATTTCAATTATTGGTTTTGATATTCTTCTTATTTTTATTGAAGCGTATTCAGCCATATATATTCCAGAAAATAATCCAATTGGAACTGCGACTAACATAGCAATTAAAGCAATAAATGAAGTGCCTGCGATCAATGGAATAAATCCAAATGCATCTTTAAGTTCTTCATATTCAGCTGCTGTTATTGCAGATGCATCACTAACAAAAGCTCTCTGAGGACTCCAATTAGTCCCAAATAAATAATCAAAAATATTTATCACTGAGAAAAACTTTATACTTTCAAATAAAAGTGAAAAAATTATTCCTAAAGTGGTTAAAATTGCAATTAGAGATGAAGCAAACAATAATCCTTTTAAAATTTTTTCAACATCATCTCTTGCTTTGTTGTTATTTTTGATTTTTTTTAACGAATAAATTACTGAAGCAATGACAATAGTAAAAATTAATACTATTTTTGAATTAGTAAAAATATTAATAAATTTTGCATATGAAATTGCACTTTCTTTTAAAATAATATTTATATCTCCAAAAAAAGTACCTGCATAAATAGCTTTAATTTTTTCATAAACTAAATTTGCTTCATTCTTATCATTAAAAATAGCCCCCTTATTTGCAGCAGTTTCAATAATTATTGATTTAATAATTACTGGTTCGAACAATGTCCAGATAACCAGGAACACTAAAGAAGGTATCGAACACCATAATACCAGGTAGTATCCATAAAATTTTGGAAGTGCGTTTAATTTAATATTTTTGTTTATTGAGATACTTTTAGTTTTTGATTTACCGTAAAAAAATAAAGATAATGAAAATATTGATATTAAGAATATTAAGACGAAGTTCATTCGAAATGATGTCTATCTTCTAAATGTTACAGTTTTGTTACAAATTAAATTCTAGATTGAATAAAAAAAAGGCCAGATAAACTGGCCTTTTTTTGAAAATAAGATTTTAATTAATTAATACTTATTATGTTTAAATCTAATGCTGCAGTTCGAGTAACTTTGTACTTGTCAGATGCTAAAGGAACTAATCCAATTTTTCCCAAGTATCCTCTGTTACCCATAGCTTTTTTTGAAGTAAACTCTTTTAAGTATTCTTCAATACCTGGGACAACACCAATATGTGCTTTTTTAACGTAAAAGAATAATGGTCTAGCAATTGGGTATGAGTAATCTTGAATACCTTCTAGAGATGGTTGTACACCTTCAATAGAAGCTGCTTTTACCTTATCTTTATTTGCCACAAGGTAACTGTAACCAAAGAAACCATAAGCATCAGGGTTTGATGTTAATTTTTGTACAATGAGAGTGTCATTTTCACCAGCCTCAACTGCATAACCATCTTCTCTCATTTTTGCACATTCTTTTTTAGCTTTGTCACCAAATAAAGATTTTGCTGTTTTAGAGCAACCTTTACCCATCACTAATGAATTCCAAGCATCTCTCGTTCCTGACGTTGGGGGTGCAATTAAAATTTCAATTTTTTTGTTTGGAAGACTTGCATCAATATCACTCCATTTTTTATATGGATTTTCAACAAGTTTACCATCAACATCAACTTTAGCTGCTAAAGCTCTCCATAATTGCTCTTTTGTAAAGTTAGAGTCTGGAGCACTAACTGCATGTGCAAAAGAAATACCATCATTACCTACTACAATTTCAATAATTTCAGATACACCATTTTTTTCACATAATGCTTTTTCTTTTGGTTTAATCGCTCTTGATGCATTAGTTACATCTGGGTGGTTAACACCTACACCAGCGCAAAACAATTTCATTCCACCACCAGTACCTGTACTCTCAATAACTGGAGTCTTAAACTTCCCACTTTTGCCAAATTTTTCTGCAACCACTGTTGCGTAAGGATATACAGTCGAAGATCCTACAATTTTGATTTGATCTCTTGAGTAACTAGTTGTTGTAAAACTAAGTACTAAAAGAAATCCAAATATTACACTTATTACTTTTTTCATAATTCTCCTTTTTAGATTCATAATGCGAACTAAATAGATTTGATTCTTAAATATTTTATTAAAGGAAGGTTAAACTTTTGTTACAACCACTAACTTTTTAGTTGTATTATAGTGAGTTAAATTTGATATCTATAGTTGTCCCTTGATTTTCTACACTATTAATATCCATTTCAGCTCTATGTTGTGAAACTAAATGTTTAACAATTGCTAAACCAAGCCCAGTTCCTCCAACACTACGACTTTTGCTAGGATCTACTGTAAAAAATCTCTCTGTGATTCTATGCAAAGATTCTTTTGGTATACCTATTCCCTGATCTGCAATTGAAACAATATTAAGTTCACCGTCTTTTTTTGTGGAAATTGTAATTTCTTTGTCTTTGTCGCTATATTTAATTGAGTTATCGATAAGGTTTGTAAAAATTTCAATTAATTTATCTCTGTCACCAATTATTTTAAAATTTTCTATTTTATTAAATTTAATTTTAATATTATTTTTACTAATTATTTTTTCGTATGTTTTAATTACATAATCTAACAATTCTATTAAATCTATTTCATGAGTTGGTCTTATATGTTCTTGAAGCTCAATTTTTGATAACGATAATAAATCTCTAATTAAATTTTCCATTCTTTCTGATTGAGACATCATCACAGGTAATAAATTGGTCATTTCAGAATTATTTTTTAATTCTGAGTTATTATCAAAGGTCTCAAGGCCCATTTTAATTGACTGTAATGGTGTTCTAAGTTCATGTGAAACATTGGCTACAAAATCTGATTTTAGCTGCTGGAATTTATGGAATTCAGTTAAATCTCTAATTAATAAAACACATGTTTGTTCATCAAAAAAAATGTTATTGTGATCTAAATAAGCAGTTATATTTAATCTTTGAGTTGCTTGATTTCTAATTTCAATTTCCAAATCTGTAACATTTGTACCTTGAAAAGCTTTATCAATAGAATTTAAAAGATCTGGATTTCGTAAAAATCCACTTATATTTTCATTTAATTTTATTTGAAAAAGTTTATTCGAGGAATTATTGCTAAAAATTATTTTTTTACTTTTATCTAATATGATTACTGCTTCTGGAATATAATTTAGTAAATCATACAAATTGTTTCTGTAATCTTTGCTTTCAACAATTTTAACTGTTTGTTTTTCAGAGTTTTCTTCAACACTAATTCCAAACACTCTTTCTTTTTTTAAGAGAAAGAAAGTTAATAATCCAATTATTATTAATAAAATTATTGTTAACAAGTCCACTACTTTACTCTGCCATAAATATCTTGGTACCTAACTATATCCGTTTCTTTCAATATTGATCCAACTTGAGCTTCCATAATTTTAACTGGTTTTTGTCCAGGATTTTGCACTCTGTGAATGGCTTCTAATGGAATAAATATATGCTCTCCAGGTTTTTTAATAATCGTCTCTTTGTTTAGAGTTATTTTGGCATTACCTTGCGTGACTAACCAATGCTCAGCTCTATGATGATGTTTTTGCAAACTTAAAATGCCTTTTGGTTTTACATAAAGTTCTTTAATTAAAAATTCTTTACCCTCAAACAGGTTTGCGTATCTACCCCATGGCCTAAAATAAACATTTTTCTTCTTAATGTATTTGTTTTTATTTTTGTTATACATTTTTAAAATTTCTTTCCAGCTTCCAAGATCTGACCAAGGTAAATCTAGTTTGATTGCATTAATTTCTTTAGTTTTTTCAAGGATTGCGTAATCAAACGATTTAGCGGTTGCTTTTATAAATGAAGCTTTATTTAAATGATAAGTGTTTGATTTATATTTTGCCTTATTAACAGCTGTTACACAATTTCTGTATATTGTTGGGTTGTATTTTTTAAAGTTATTGATGATTGAATCTTTTCGAAGATAAAACATTCCTGAATTCCAATATCCATTTTTTCGAATGATTTCTTTTGCTTTTGCTTCTTTAGGTTTTTCAATAAATCTAGTTACTTTATTAATGTTACCTTTAATTTTTTTAGTTAAGAAATAACCGTAATCACTTGTTGGAGATTTTGGTTTAATACCAAATACAAAAATATTATTTTCATTAAGATTGGACTTATTTTTATTGATAGCTTTGTTAAAAATGCTCATTTTCTCAATCAAATGATCTGCTGTAAAAAACATTAGTGGCTGATTATCAGGAATATCTTTTATTAAAGCTGTACTTAAAATAGCAGGAGCTGTATTTCTTTTAGCTGGCTCAACAACAATTTTATATTTATTGATTTTGTATTTTCTTAGATGTTGTTTAACTTTGCTTAGATATTTTTTGTTTGTGCTTATAATGGGTGCATCATAAATTGATGCTTTTGTTCTCTCTAAGGTTTTTCCAAGTAAAGTCCAATCACCAAAATCAATAAATTGTTTTGCTTGATGATTTTTAGAATCTGGCCAAAGACGAGTACCAGCACCACCACATAAAATAACTGGTCTTATTTTCATTAAATCTCTGAGTAGTCTTTAACTTCCTTTTTCTTACCTGGATGTGTTGGCGCTCCTAGATACGCTGGTCCAACTGTTTGGGCATATTTCCACAAAGTTCCCGATCCAAAGTCAGATTTTTTAGCTTTCCATTTTCTTCTTCTTGATGCTAATTCTTTTTTAGAAAGTCTTACATTGATAGTTCCTTTTTTGGCATCAATATCAATGATATCTCCGTTCTTTAAAAGGCCTATAGGACCCCCTAGAGCGGCCTCAGGGCCTACGTGACCCACACAAAAGCCTCTTGTAGCACCAGAGAACCTTCCATCAGTTATAAGGGCTACTTTCTCCCCTTTTCCCTGACCGTAAATTGCACCAGTTGTCGATAACATTTCTCTCATACCGGGACCTCCAACTGGTCCTTCGTATCTAATAATAATTACATCCCCATCATTATACTTTCTGCTTTGAACGGCTTTCATAGCACTTTCTTCATTATCAAAGCATCTTGCTTTTCCAGTAAATTGTAATTTTTTAAGTCCTGCAACTTTAACAATTGCACCTTCTGGGGCTAAGTTTCCTTTTAACCCAACAACACCACCTGTTGGTGACAATGGATCTTTATAAGATCTCATTACTTTTTGTTTAGGATTAAATTTAATATTTTTTAAATTTTCTTTCATGGTTTTACCTGTAACAGTCATACAATCACCATGAATATATCCACCTTCGTATAAAGTTTTTAACAACATTGGTACACCACCTGCTAACCACATATCTTTAGCAACATATTTTCCACCAGGTTTTAAATCTGCAAGATAAGGTGTTCGTTTAAATATTTTTGCAACATCCATTAAATCAAATTTAATTCCTGCCTCATTAGCAATAGCTGGTAAATGAAGTCCTGCATTTGTAGATCCACCTGTTGCAGCAACAATGGTTGCAGCATTTTCTAAAGCTTTTCTAGTAACAATATCTCTCGGCTTAATTTTTTTCTGTAAAAGGTTCATAACCATTTTACCACTTTCTTTTGCGTACTTATCTCTTTCCTCGTAAGGAGCAGGCGTTCCTGCTGAATAAGGTAATGCTAAACCAATTGCTTCTGATACACATGCCATTGTATTGGCTGTGAACTGACCACCACAAGCGCCTGCACTTGGACAGGCAACTAATTCTAATTTTCTAAGTTCTGCTGCAGACATTTGGCCTGATGAATGTTTACCAACTGCTTCAAATACATCTACTACAGTTACATCTTTTCCTTTGTAAGTACCTGGAAGAATTGATCCTCCATAAATAAATACACTTGGTACATTAAGTCTAACCATTGACATCATTAAACCTGGCAAAGATTTATCACATCCTGCAATACCAACTAATGCATCATAACAATGTCCTCTAACAGTAAGTTCAGCAGAGTCTGCGATAACCTCTCTTGAGATTAATGAGGATTTCATTCCTTCATGACCCATTGCAATTCCATCTGTAACGGTAATTGTACAAAATTCTCTTGGTGTTCCACCATTTGCTCTGACGCCTTTTTTTACAGATTGTGCTTGTCTCATTAAAGCAATGTTACAAGGTGCTGCTTCATTCCAAGTTGAAACTACTCCAACAAAGGGCTTTGCTACATCTTTTTCAGTTTCACCCATTGCATAGTAAAAAGATCTATGTGGTGCTCTATCTGGTCCTAATGATGTATGTCTACTTGGAAGTTTCTTTTTATTAAATTTTGCCATTATATACCCTTTATAGTTACTGATATTTTCTCAATATCATTCTTTAAATTATTATAATTAGTTTTTTCTTGTTCAACAATCTCTTTTGGAGCACGGTCTACAAAACTTTTATTCTCTAATCTTTGAGATATTTTATTCATTTCCTGTTCTAATCTACTTTGTTTAGTTGTTAAGTTTTCTTTGATTAATTTTAAATCTACATCTTTATCAAAATAAATTTTGAATAAGTCACCTGAAACAACCATTGTTGCAGCAGGTTTTTCTAAATCATCATCAAGGATGTTATTTATTCTACCAAGTTTTTTTAGGATAACTTCATTCTTATTAATAAATTCTTTTTGATTGTCATTAATACCATTAACTGAAACATCAATAAATGATCCTGGGCTAACATTAAGCTCATTTTTAAAGGATCTAAGTTCTGAAATAATATTGATGATATTTTCTACCTGCTCAGTGTTATTATCTTTATTAACTACTCCTGTTACCCAATTTTTATGCATTAAAAAATCTCTACCATTCTTATCAAATTGGTCTTTTAGCCATATTTTCTCTGTTACAAACGGAATGAATGGGTGAAGTAAGATTAATATTTGTTTGAATACGTAAGATGATACTTTTTTAACCTCTGCTTTTGCATCATTATCATCTGAAAATAAGATAGTTTTAGATAACTCTAGATACCAATCACAATATGAGTGCCAAGCAAACTGATAAGCGTTTTTTGCAGCTTCATCAAATCTATAATCCTCAAGATTTTTTTGAATTTTATTCTTTGCTTCTATTAACTCTGAATATATCCACTTATTAATATTTACCTTTAAATTGGGTAAATCATCAATATCTTTAAAATCACATTCATTTGTTATTAAAAAGTTATTAGCGTTCCATAACTTATTTAAAAAATTTCTATAACCTTTAACTCTATCTTCCGATAATTTAACATCAGTTCCAGGTGAAGCCATTGAAAGTAAAGTAAATCTCAATGCATCAGCACTATATTTTTCAATTAAATCTAAAGGATCAATTACGTTTCCTTTTGATTTAGACATTTTCTGACCTTTCTCATCTCTTACAAGTGCGTGAACATAGATGTCTTTAAACGGTTCTTTATTTAAAAATTCTGTTCCAAACATAATCATTCTTGCAACCCAGAAAAAGATAATATCAAAACCAGTTACCAATACTGAAGTTGGATAAAATTTCTTTAAATAATCATCATCTTCTGGCCAGCCTAAAGTAGCAAAAGGCCATAAACCAGATGAAAACCAAGTATCCAAAACATCAGGATCTCTAATTAATTCTACTTCTTTTTTGTAAAATTCTTTTGCTTGTGATTTTGCTTCTTCTTCATTTATAGCTACAAAAATTTTATTATCAGGTCCGTACCATGCTGGTATTTGATGCCCCCACCACAATTGCCTTGAAATGCACCAAGGTTCAATATTGTTCATCCATTGAAAATATGTCTTTGACCAATTTTCAGGAAAGAAATTTGTTTTTTTTGAATTCACAACTTCTTTTGCTTTTACAGATAATTTGCCAGCATCAGCAAACCATTGCTCTGTAAGAAAAGGTTCAATTATAGAATTAGATCTATCTCCATATGGAACTTTATTTTTAATATTTTCTTCTTTTACAAAAAATTCTTTTTCTTTAAGTTCTTTTAAAATTCTTTTTCTAGCTTCAAATCTATCAAGACCTATATAACTCTCAGGAGCATTTTCATTTATCTTACCTTCTTCAGTAAAAATATTTATGATTTCAAGATTATTTCTTTGGCCAACATCATAATCATTAAAGTCATGTGCAGGAGTTATTTTTAATGCACCTGTACCCTGTTCAGGATCAGCATAATCATCTTCTATAATTTTAATTTTTCTACCAACAATTGGAATAGTTACTGTTTTACCAACGAATGATTTAAACCTTTCATCTTTTGGATTAACAGCTATAGCAGTATCACCTAACATTGTTTCAGGTCTTGTGGTTGCTATAGTTATAAATTCACTAGTTCCATCTATAGGATACTTAATATAGTAAATTTTTGAATTTACCTCTCTTTGATCTACCTCTAAATCTGAAATAGCTGTTTTAAGTACCGTGTCCCAGTTTACTAATTTCTTATCTTTGTAAATTAAATCTTTATTGTAAAGTTCTACAAAAACTTTAATAACTGATTTAGATAAGTTTTCATCCATTGTGAAAGCATTTCTTGACCAGTCACAAGAACAACCAAGTTTTTTTAATTGATTAATTATTATGTCGCCATATTGCTCTTTCCATTCCCAAACCTTTTCAATAAACTTGTCTCTACCAATCTCATTCTTATCTATCTTTTCAGAAGTGAGTTTTTTCTCTACTAAGGCTTGCGTTGCAATACCAGCGTGGTCAGTTCCTGGTTGCCATAAAGTTTCATAATTATTCATCCGATGATAACGAACTAATAAATCTTGAATAGAATTATTTAATGCGTGCCCCATATGAAGACTACCAGTTACATTTGGTGGAGGAATTACTATTGAAAATTTTTTAGAATTTTCTTTTGGTTTAAATAATTCGTTTTTTTCCCAATATGAATAAATCTTATTTTCAACTTCAGAATGGATATATTTATCGTTACTCATTGATTTTAAAGTTTATAATTTAATAATCTTATTTAACAATAATCAATTTGGATCGTTATTTAATAGACTAATATAAAAAATTTAATATAAAAAGGCCTGAAGCTATTCGTCTAAAACAAGAAGGCAACGTGGCGGAATGGTTACGCAGAGGATTGCAAATCCTTGTATCCCGGTTCGATTCCGGGCGTTGCCTCCAAAAAAAATCTTGTTTTAGTTTTAAAAAAAAGTAAGTTGTGATTTTTACATTCCTCGGTAGCTCAGTTGGTAGAGCAGTTGACTGTTAATCAATTGGTCGCAGGTTCGAGTCCTGCCCGAGGAGCCAAAAAAAATTAATCTTAAATATTTAAGAATAAACAAACAACCAAAGGGGTCTCATTTTGGTTATGATTAAACTGCTTTAGAAATGTTAGATCCTGAAATTTGTAGTGTTTTGTTAAATTTTAATTTTTGATCAGCATTAAGTTCTGAATAAACTTTTGCTAAAAAATTATAATTAACATTCATATGTCCTTCTTGCGATTTTTCTAAGTTAACTAAATATTCTGAAAAATCTTCAAAGAAATAATTTATTGGTACTTTTAAATAATTTGAAAGCTGAAGTAATCTTATTGAACTTACTCCATTAGTCCCTTTTTCATATTTTTGAATTTGTTGAAATGTTACGTTTATCGCTTTTGCTACTTTTGTTTGGGTTAAACCTAAAGCCAATCTTCTTAACTTAAGCTTGTTCCCTAAGTGTTTGTTGAAATTATCTTCCATTAAGACCCCTCTTAATTAAATTTTAAAAGTCTATTGAACAAATTTATTTCAACTACTGCAATAGAAAAATTTATTTATTTTTTTAAAAAAACCTTAAAAACTAAAAACCTGTCAAGCAATTGTTAAGATCAAAATGTATATATATATATTTTACAAGATTTGGCTTAGGAAAAGCTTAGTACGATCACTCTTTGGATTAGCAAAAAACTCTTTTGTATCAGCTTTCTCTACTATCATACCCTCATCCATAAAAATCATTTTATCTGCTACTTCTTTAGCAAAGCCCATCTCGTGTGTAACAACAATCATCGTCATACCTTGATTGGCTAAATCAACCATTACATCAAGAACTTCTTTAATCATTTCAGGATCAAGTGCAGATGTTGGCTCATCAAATAACATTATCTTTGGTTCCATGCATAGTGCTCTCGCAATTGCGACCCTTTGTTGCTGACCACCAGACAATTGACCTGGAAATTTCTGAGCCTGATCAAGAATTTGAACTCTTTCTAAATGTTTTAGTGCTAATTCCTCAGCTTCTTTTTTTGGCATTTTTTTACCCAAATAGGAGCAAGTGTGCAGTTATCTACAATAGATAAATGCGGGAATAAGTTAAATTGCTGAAATACCATTCCAACTTCAGCTCTAATTTGCTCAATATTTTTTGTATCTTCAGTTAAAGTATTACCATCAACAATGATATCTCCTTGTTGATGTTCTTCTAATCTGTTTATGCATCTAATTAATGTAGATTTACCAGATCCAGATGGACCACAAACTACAATTTTTTCTTTTGGTTTAACTTCTAAATTTATGTCTTTTAATACTTGGAAATCTCCAAACCATTTATTTACATTTTTAATTTGAATAATACTGTCAGACATAATTATCGCTCTGTTTTATATTTTTGTTCTAGATTATAGCTATACTTACTCATTGCATAACAAATAATCCAGAAAATTATTGCTGCAAACACATAGCCTTCCATTGCAAATCCTAACCATTCTGGATTAGTTTTTGCTAAATTTAACATTCCAACTATCTCTAATAATCCAACAACAAATATTAAAGGTGTATCTTTAACCAATGCTAGGAAAGTATTAGCAATACCTGGAATTACTAATTTAAGTGCTTGAGGTAAAATTACAAATATATGCATCTTCCAATATCCCATACCTAATGATTTTGCTGCCTCATACTGACCTCTAGGTAAAGCTTGTAAGCCTCCTCTTATAACTTCTGCAACATATGCGGCTTCAAATAAAGAAATTGCTATAATTGCTCTTACTAATTTATCTATGAAAAAATCTTCTGGTAAAAACATTGGAAACATTACAGCAGACATAAATAGAACTGTAATTAGTGGTACACCTCTCCAGAACTCAATAAATCCTACAGATATATATCTAATCAAAGGTAACTCAGATCTTCTACCAAGAGCGAAAGCCATCCCTATAGGAAAACAGAAAATTAAACAAAAGAATGAGATTATAAATGTTAGAGATAATCCTCCCCAAGCTCCGGTTTCAACCCAATTTAAACCATCAAGTTTACCAAGTTCGATTAGTTCTTCATAAAAAACAAAGTGCTTAAGAACTATATAGATTGTTAATGGTACAATTAAAAAATAATAAAATTTAAATCTACTAGGAATAAAAAATCCGAGAATAATTGAAATAACTGCAGCAATTATACCATAAGAAAAATCAAAAAATATTGGACCACCTGATATAAAAAAGAAAATAAATAAGAAAGCAATAAAAGGATAAATTACTACGTAGTATAAAGTTAAATACTTTTTAAATTTCTCTGTAGCAAAATATCCAACTGATCCAAGTAACGCTAAAGAAATAAAAGATAAATTTATTCTCCATTGTTCAGCATTTGGATACATTCCATACATAAATCTATTGAACCAAACTTTTATATAAGTCCAACAAGCACCTGTTCCTGAACAAACATCTTTACTATCTCCTGCAAAACTAGCATCAACAAAAAACCAACTTAGAATTGGTGGTGTTGCTTTAATTGTTACAAAAATAATTAATAATG
This sequence comes from Candidatus Pelagibacter sp. HIMB1542, assembly GCF_052047835.1. NCBI lineage: Bacteria > Pseudomonadati > Pseudomonadota > Alphaproteobacteria > Candidatus Pelagibacterales > Candidatus Pelagibacteraceae > Candidatus Pelagibacter > Candidatus Pelagibacter sp. HIMB1542. The sequence goes on from NZ_JBNAJB010000001.1 coordinate 527,824, forward strand.
AAAGAACGGCATTAAAACTATTAGTATTAATATTTTTGTTTAGACTATCTAAAAATTTGTACCCACTATGCTCAATTCTAATAAAGTGAAGACCTATAAATCCAATCACTAAAGGGATCACAAAACTTAACAAAGTTGGTAGGAAACTAGTGATGTTAACATTAAAAAATGAATTCAAAAAAACATCTAAAACACTAATAAAAAATAACAAAGAACCTAAATACAAAAATGTATTTAAATTTTCTTTTTCAGGTCTTAAAAAATTAATTTTTGACATTTATTTTTCCTTAATAGCAATTTTTTTATTATACCAATTCATCAGTATAGAAATTGATATGCTCAAACTTAAGTAAGTAAGCATAGTAATAGAAACGATCTCAATAGCCTTTCCTGTTTGCATTAATGCAGTGCCTGCAAACACTAAAACTAAATCTGGATAAGCAATTGCAGCTGCTAATGATGAATTTTTTGTTAAGTTCAAATATTGGTTAGTAGTTGGCGGTATAATAATTCTTAAAGCTTGAGGCATTACTACTAATTTTAACACTTGATTTGGATTTAAACCAATTGATGCAGCAGCTTCTTTTTGACCTTTTCCAACACCTTGAATTCCGGCTCTTACACATTCTGCAATAAAAGTTGCTGTATATAACGCTAAAGATAAAGTTAGTGCAATTAATTCAGGAGGTAAGCTTACGCCACCTTCATAAATGAATGATGTGGTTGCAAGCTGTTTTAATTTTGGAATTTCAAAAGATAAACTTACTCCACCTATAACAAAACTTAACAAAGGTAATATTAAAATTAATCCTAAAGATATCCTTAAAACTGGTAACTGTTTACCTTGAGTTTCTTGAACTTTTATTGCATGAATTCTGATTACAACTATCGCAATTATTGCTGCAACTATTGAATAAAAGAAAACATTAAAGTTTTCCCAAACAAAAGCTGGAACATAAAGGCCTTTAATGGTTAAAAAGAAGACACCAAACATTGCATCAGCATCTTGAGGTAACGGCAATGCTCTTAATGCAGCAAAATACCAAAAAAATATCTGTAAAAGTAATGGAATATTTCTAAAAAATTCTACATAGAATGCAGCAAATTTATTAATCAAATAATTTGGTGAAAGTCTTGCAACACCAACTATTACTCCAAGTATGGTTGCAAATATAATTCCAATAACAGAGACTAAGATAGTGTTTAATAATCCAACTAAATAAGCTCTGAAATAAGAATGAGATCCATCATATTCGATTAAAGAAAATTGAACATCAAATGAAGATTCTTGAGATAAAAAACCATATCCAAAATCAATACCTCTATTTTCCATATTGACTTGAGCGTTATAACTAAAAAAACCAAAAACTAATATGACTGCTAAAACTGTAACTAACTGAGGAACTATTTTTTGTAATTTGAAGTTCATTTAAGAGCTTATAAAAAAAAGGGCTAGAAAAATCTAGCCCTTTTTAATTAGTTAAATATGCAATTATCTTGCAGGTGGTACGTAAAGAATTCCACCTTTAGTCCATAATTCATTTGGACCTCTGTCTGGTAAAATTCCAGTGTCAGCTATATTTCTTTTGTAGCTTTCACCATAGTTACCAACTTGCTTGATAATTCTTAAGCTCCACTCATTGTCTAGACCAAAAGCAGCACCTAATTCACCTTCAGCACCAACTAATCTTTTAACAGCTGGATTGTCTGAAGATTTCATCATATCTGCATTAGCTGAAGTAATTCCATACTCCTCAGCTTCGATCATAGCATTTAAAGACCATCTAACGATATCTTCCCATACTGAGTCACCTTGTCTAACAACTGGTCCTAAAGGCTCTTTAGAAACAGTTTCAGGTAATACAATGTGATCATCTGGGTTAGTCATTTTAGTTCTTTGTGCAGCAAGACCAGATTTATCAGTAGTGTAAGTATCACATCTACCTGCATCATAAGCAGCTACGACTTCGTCAGCTTTTTCGAAAGCAACTGGCTCATAAGAAATTCCTTTAGAGTTAAAGAAGTCTCTCATGTTTAACTCAGTTGTTGTACCAATGTTTGTACAAGCTGAGATACCATTTTTGAATTGGCTTGTTGAAGTAATACCAGAACTTTTTCTAACCATGAAGCCTTGACCATCGTAGAAGTTTACTCCAACGAAAGTTAGTCCGATATCAGCATCTCTAGAAAGAGTCCAAGTTGTGTTTCTTGATAAGATATCAATCTCACCAGAAGTTAAAGCTGTAAATCTTTCTTTAGCACTTAATGGTGTAAACTTAACTTTGTTTGCATCACCTAATACTGCAGCAGCTACCGCTCTACATACATCAACGTCGATACCAGTCCAATTTCCTGCTGCATCAGCATTAGAAAATCCTGGAAGACCTTGAGATACTCCACATCTTACAAAACCCTTCTTTTGAGTGTTTTTAAGTGTTTTAGATTTTTTAGCAGCCATAGTTTCTGTTGTAAAAGTGAACAACACTGCAACCATTGCTACTAAAGAAGTTAATTGTTTTAAGTATTTAAACATTATTCTTCCTTTTGGTTATTATTATTTGTTAACAAATAATTCAAAACTTAGTTTTGAATTCGCAGAATTAAAACATTTTAAAAAAACTACTTCAAGAGAAAATTATGGTCAAAAGACCAAGAAATGGCGCGCCCTGAAGGATTCGAACCTACGACCCTCGGTTTAGAAAACCGATGCTCTATCCAGCTGAGCTAAGGGCGCAATATTTGAAATACATATATATTACAAATTTAATATTTAAACAGAAATTTTTTAGCTATCAATAATAAAGATAACAATTCAATTCTTCCAATAATCATAAAGAAAATAAGAAAAAATTTAGTAATAAAATGTAAATTTTGAAAATCAAAATCACCCATTCCATAGGCTGAAGAATTAACAGTATTCATTAATGTTAATACTGCCAGTTTAAATGAATATTCAAAATTGATTTCACTCAAAGATAAAAAAATGGTTAATGAAAAAAGTGAGATTATAAAAATAATAATTGTAAGAAAATATTTATTTATATCTTGAGTTGCAAAGTTAATTTTAGAAAATACTAGCTTATTCATCAATACATTTTTTGGTCTGCTAAATGAAAGTATTTGATTTAAAGAATATTTTGTTAAAGAGTAAATTTTTAAAAATCTTAATCCTGAACTTGTAGAAATAAATGAACCTCCAATTATAACCAAAAGTAAATACAAAAATTGAAGATTAGTTTGTTCAATATTCAATGAAATTCCTATATTTGAAATACTACTTACTAAAGATAAAAAACTATTAGAAAAAGTACTATCGTAACTAAAAAATATAAAAAATATCCCAACTGTTATTACAAAATATAAAAATAGATGTATATCCTCATGAAAAAAATTAATATTTTTTCTTAAAAAGATTAAATTGTATAGAAAGAAAATACTGAAGAAAGAAACTAGCATTAATAATGAAAAAATTATTATCTGTGAATTTTGAGTTAGTATTGTTGAGAGATCATTTACTGGTAAAAAACCACCTGATGAAATAATAGTCATTGATAAATTTAATGAATTAAAAGATCTAATTCCAAATAAATTAAGAATTATAAAAATAGATAATGTTAAGCTTGAATATAAAATAAATATTTTAATTGTTTGTTTTAAAATTTCGGTTGTATTAAATGATAAAAAATTTGTAAGAGATTTTTTTAAGTTTTCATCATAAATATCAATTAAAAAAATTATAGAAAATAAAAAATACAATCCACCTATCCACTGAATAGATGATCTCCATATTATTAAACCCTGATCAATATGCTTTATATTTTCAAATATTGTAAAACCGGTTGATGTAAAGCCAGACACTGCTTCAAATAAAGCGTTTAAAAAAGTTAAATTATAAATACTAAAATAAAATGGAATAGATAATACTATTGGCATAATAAAATATCCCAAAAGTACTGTTAATATTTTTTCAAATGTTGTGGGTTTTTTTTCTGAGGTGTCTATTTTATAGAACAAAAAACTAATTAAACCAGAGATTACTAAACTAAAGTAATATGTATTTAAGTTTAAGTATAAATTGAAATAATAAGAGTAAATAATATTTAAAAATGAAAAAACTGAAATCAATAGAAAGAAAAAACTTAAATATTTTACCCGAAGTATTGGCATTTAATTAAATTGAGCTAATTCTAAAAATGTTTTCAACAACTGAGATTGAGTCTTTTTTAGCTAAAAAAACTACTTTATCTTCTTTTTGAAACACGAAGTCAGATCTAGGTATAATTACTTTATTGTCTCTAAGTACGGCACCTATTCGAATTTCTTCTGGAAGATTTGAATTTTTTAATTCTTTATTAATTAATTCAGATGTCTCTATTATCTCTGCTTCTATCACCTCATATTCACCATTCATAATTGTATAAGCTGTTTCAATTGTTCCTTTGTGTATATGCTTTAAAATACTAGAAACAGTATTCATTCTAGGATCAATCAAATCATCAATTTTAAGTGAATTCTGTAATAATGAATAATTTGGCTTATTAATTAATGCCATTGTTCTCTTGTCATCAATTTCTTTTTCATCTTTTGCAAATTTTTCAACTAGTACACTTACCATTAAGTTATCCTCATCATCATTTGTAAGAGCTAGAACAGTCTCTGCCTCTTCTAAATTTGCTTCAGCTAAAACTTCCTCATCTAACGCATCTCCATTGATAACTATTGTATTGTTTAGCTCACTTGCAAGAAATTCAGCTCTATCTTTATTTTTTTCAATAATTTTTACTCTTGCAGCATCTAAATTTTCTTCAATATTTTTGGCTAAATTAAAACCAATATTACCTCCACCAACTATAAGAATTTTTTTTGAAATTTTTTCGGTATGACCAAATGCTTCCAAAGTCTCAGACATTTGGGTTGAATTTATAATCACATAAATCTTATCATTAGTTTTTATTTCATCAGTTTTTTTTGGAATAAAAAACTTATCCTCTCTTATTACACCTATTGCATTTGCTTTGAGATTAGGGTATTTTTTTGTAAGATCACTTAATTTAATATTGATCAAATTACAATTTTCATTAATTAATATTTCTAATAACCTGATTTTATTTTCTGCAAAGGGTACACTGTCTAAGGCGCCAGGTGCCTCAAGTTTTCTTTGAATTGATTTTGCAATTTCAATTTCTGGTGAAATAATAACATCAATTGGTAAGTTTTCTTTATTGTAAACTGTTGTAAACTTAGGATTTAAATAATCTTGTGATCTTATCCTTGCAATTTTTTTTGGAATTTTAAATATTGAAAATGCAATTTGACATATAACCATATTAATTTCATCGTTTCGAGTAACTGCTATAATCATATCGGCCTCTTGTGCATTAGCCTTTTCAAGAATTGACGGGTAACTTCCTTTTCCAACTATGGCTTTAACATCAAGTGCATCATCAATTTTTTGAATATCTTCGCTAGAAGGATCTATTACGGTAATAGAATGACCTTGTTCACTGAGCTGCTTAGCAATAGTAAAGCCTACTCTACCTGCTCCACAAATGATAATGTTCATTTAATTAAATTCTTTAATTCCCAAGCCCTTTAATTTTCTATGTAAGGCAGTTCTTTCCATTCCAACAAAATTAGCTGTTTTTGATATATTTCCATTAAATTTCTTCAATTGAATAGTTAAATACTCTTTTTCAAACTTTTCTCTAGCCTCTTTTAATGGCACAGAAAGGCTGTTTTCAGCCAATTGTTCATCAAAATTAATATTTTTTAAGGATTCTTTTATTATATTTGATATTTTTTCCTTTGTGTTTGGTTGTAAAATTGCAATTCGTTCAATTAAGTTTCTTAATTCTCTAACGTTGCCGTGCCAATCATGATTTAGGATGTAAGTATTATCTTCATCTATTTCTAATTCATTAATATTGTAGTTCTCAGATATTTTTTTTGAAAAATATTTAATCAAAAGTGGTATGTCTGAAATACGTTGACTCAATGGTTCAACATTTATTTCAAAAACATTAAGTCTATGAAACAAATCTTCTCTAAAATTTCCTATTTCAATTTCTTTTTTCAAATCCTTACTTGAGGAGCAAATTAATCTAACATTTACACTTATATCATTTGAACCATTAACTCTTTTAAATTTTTGATCTGTTAAAACTCTCAAAATTTTTGACTGTATATCCAAAGGTATCTCTGAAACTTGATCTATCAATAAGGTTCCTTTGTTAGCTTTTTCTAACGCTCCATAAGATATAGAGCCATTATCTTTTTCTTCTCCAAATAATTCCAATTCATATTTATTTGAATCTAATAAGGCGCCATTCAAAACTACAAATGGATTTTTATTTCTTTTTGATAATTTATGAATTTTTCTTGCTATTAGTTCTTTTCCAGATCCTGAAGGACCATTAATAAATACCCTACTTTCTGTAATTGAAATTTTTTTAATTTGATCATTTATATTTAAAATATTTTTACTATTTCCAATTAATTCATAGGATGAAAACAACTTTGTTTCATATTCTTTATTTTGTCTTTTAAGATCGTAGTTCTCAACCGCTCTTCTAACAAAATTAAGCAATCTCTCTTGATCAAAGGGTTTTTCAATAAATTCAAAGGCTCCTTCGTGAAGAGATTTCACAGCCATTTCAATGTTAGCGTGACCTGAAATTATAATAACAGGAACATCTTTATCTTTTGATTTAATGTGTGATAACAGCTCTATTCCATCATTATCACCCTTGTCTAATTTAACATCAAGAATTGCAACATCAGGAAGTTTTTTATCTATTTCAGATAATGCTTGATTATAATTTGCAGCAAGTCTTGTTTTATACCCAGCGTCTAAAATTAGCTCATTAATGATATTCCTTATATCAGCATTATCATCTACAATTAAAATTTCAGAACTCATTCTATTTAATAAAATCTATTTTAATTTTTGCACCTTTCTCTAAGGGTATAAATTCAATTTTTCCATTATGGTCGTTTATAATTTTACTTACTATTGAAAGACCCAATCCAGTTCCATTTTTTTTAGTAGTAAAGTATGGATTTAAAATATCTTTAATATTTGCAGCAAATATTCCAAAACCAATACCATTATCTATTAAATTGATTATTATGTGGTTATTTCCCTCATTAACTTCAATGGTGATTTTTTTCTCTAAATTGCTGTCATTTTCTGCTTTTTGTTGAATACTTTCGATAGAATTTTTGATTAAATTAAAGAAAACTCTTGCAAGTTGTTCTTTATCACTATTTAAAAAAACCTCTTTTGAATTGGTGTTAACAGAAATATTAATCGAATTATCTAACTCATTTAATAATTTGATATTCTCCTGAATAATTTGAATTAAATTATTTTCTTTTAAAATTGGTTTTGGCATACGAGCAAAATCAGAAAACTCGTTAACTAGATTTCCTATTTGTTTTATTTGGTTGTTTATAATCTTTAAATTTTCATCAAAATTTTCTTTTTCATTTTCATTAACCTGATTAGAGTATTTTGTTTTCATTCTATCTATTATTAATTGTATTGGAGTTAATGGATTTTTAATTTCATGCGCTAGCTTTCTTGCTAAATTACTCCATGCTTCATGTCTTTCATTAATAATTAATTTTTCTTGTTGATTTCTTAATCTATCAATCATCAAATTAAAATTTTTATTCAAAATTTCTAAATCTTTATCAGTTTTTACCTCTGGAACTTTTGTGTCAAATTTTCCCTCGCCAATAGATACAGAAGCATTAATTAAATTATTAATGGATCTGAAAAATCTAGAAGAAAATCTTATAGCAATTGATATAGAGACAAATAATAATACACTTACAACTATAACATAAATAATTGCAAAAGATATCTTGATGCCAGTGCTTTTTTCCTCAACTGTATAATAAAAATTTATAGCTTCCTCAGACTCAGTTAAGTATCTTGAAATATTTTTATCCAGATATTTAATTACATATAAAAATCTATTATCAAAATTTTGCAATCTCATAATTGCAGCTGATATATTTTCTGGAGCATTAATTATTTTCAATGGCCTATCGTCATCAAGTACTAATGCTAAAGCTTTATCAACGGGTGGTATGTATGACTGATTATCTTTAAGAGATGTAAATAATAGTTTTTTATCAATATTTATAATATGTATTTCATCAACACCTCTGATTAACTTTTGTGTATCTAAAAATCTTTTATACTCTTTAGGGTTATCATTTAGAAAATTTTTACTTTTATTAGTATCAAAGGCAATTAGCACAATATCTGATTGAATTTTATCTCTAATTTCTTGAACATAGTTTTTAGCAAGTTCATAAGAATTATTAACAACAGTGGTAACTTTTTTGTCGAAATATTTTTCTAAAGCGAAAGAAAATAAAAATAATGAAAAAACAGAAATTAAAACTGATGGTATTAAAGTAAAAAGAGCAAAAACAGTAATATATTTTTTGTTAGATTTTAAACCATCTTTATCTACATCAGTTTTTATTGCTCTATTAATTTCAAAGAAAATAAAAACAAAAAGAGCGACCAGCAATAAAATATTTAGTACCAGTAGATACTGTAAGTTTTTATCTGTTAATTTTATAAAACCTTTATCAATAAAAGTTAAAAAAGTTAAAAAACCTATCGATAATGTGATAATAAATAATATTATTAAATAAATATTTTTCTTAATAAAATCTGTCATTTAGGTATAAAATTTCTATAATATGAGTAACTATTTTATAATACTAGCTTCGGGACAAAGCAAAAGATTTAATTCAAAAAAACCTAAACAATATAATATTTATGATGGCAAACCTTTATTTAAACACTCTCTTGATAAAGCTTTAAAGTCAAAACTTTTTAAAAAAGTAATAATTGTAGTTAACAAAAAAAATGAAGTTAAGGAAAAATTTCCAAAAAATGTTTCAATTATCATTGGTGGGAAAGAAAGATCCGACTCTTCGTTGATTGCTTTAAAATTTATTAAGAAATACAAACCTACCAATGTACTTATCCATGATGCAGCAAGACCAAATTTTACAATAAATCTATTAAAAAAATTAATAACTTCACTAAAAAAATATAAAGGAGTAATACCTGCAATCAAATCTAAAGACTCAATCAAATATAAAATTAAAAATCAAATATTTAATTTAAATAGAAACAATTCTATTCTAACACAAACCCCTCAAGCTTTTAAATTTCAAGATTTGTATAATTTGTCAATTAAACAAAAAAAAGCAATTACAGATGAGGCAACTTTATTTATTGAAAAAAACCTAAATGTAAAATTTATCCAAGGTGAAAATTTAAACAATAAAATCACTTTCAAAGAAGATATTAAGGAAAAGTTAACTTACTTTGGTATTGGATTTGATATCCATAGATTAATCAAAGGTAAAAAACTTTATTTAGGAGGTATTAAAATACCTTATCACTCAGGATTAAAAGGACACTCAGATGGTGATGTGATTATTCATTCGATAATTGACGCGATATTAGGAGCTATGAGAAAAAAGGATATTGGAACTTTTTTTCCAGACAACAGTAACAAGTTTAAAAATATTAGATCTCTTAAAATGCTAAAACCAATAATAAAGTTATTAAATTCAAATAATTACTATATCAATAATTTAGACATTAATCTGATTTGTGAAAAACCAAAAATATCAAAATATAGAAATAAAATAATTAATTCGCTTTCAAACCTGTTAAATTTAAATAAAGATTTAATTAATTTAAAAGGTAAAACTACAGAAAAACTTGGATTAATAGGAAAAGAAAAAGCAATTGCCTGTGAAGTGATTTGCTCGATATCAAAATGAAAAAAATTAATGTTTTAATTTCAACTTTCTTTGGTTACGGATACTTAACAAAAATGCCTGGAACTGTTGCATCGGTTGTCACAACAGTCTTTATTTATGTAGCTTATGAAATTCTTGATTATACAAGTTTAAAATTCTCAATTGTTTTTTTTGTTATTTTGTTTTTTTACTCTTTTTATGCTGTCAAAGACTCAGAGAGTGAATTTGAAAATAAAGATCCTAGACAAATTGTAATTGATGAAGTTTTGGGTCAATCAATGCCATTGATACTTTTGCTATATTTAAATCAAACCAATAAAATCATTATTTCTGTTGAATTTTATTATATCATTTCTTTATTATCATTTAGATTTTTTGATATTTTAAAACCATTTCCGGTAAGCTATTTTGATAAAAATCATAAAAATTATTTTGGTATAATTATGGATGATATAATGGCTGGTCTTTATTCAATGGTTGTTGTTTATTTAGTTAGTTTCATATTTTGATGAATTTAAAAAAACTACATAAAAAGTTGATAGATAAAAAATTAACAATTTCTGTAGCTGAATCATGCACAGGTGGTTTGTTGGCTAGCAATCTTACTAAACTAGCAAATTCATCCAGATACTTTCAAATGGGTTTAATTACTTACTCTAATGATGCAAAAATCAAAACCTTAAAAGTAAATAGTAATATCATTAAAAAATATGGTGCTGTAAGCAAAGAATGCTGTGAAGCAATGGTAAAGAATTTATCGAAAATTTCGAAGAGCAAAATCAATATATCAATTACAGGTATAGCTGGACCTGGTGGTGGAACTAAAGATAAACCAATAGGTCTTGTCTATATTGGGATTAAAACAGGAAAATATTTATTAATTTTAGAAAATAAATTTAAATCTAGGGACAGATCAAGTATACAAAAAAAAACGGTAAGAGAAGTATTAAATAAAATTACAAAAATTATTTCTTAAAGATTTTCAGCTCTTTTTTGAAAAGCATCAGCTATTTTGTTTAAACCGAATTGAAATGATTTTTCCATTATTAAATTCAAAAACTTATTTTTAATTTCAAAATCAACATCAAATTGAACTTCAGTTAAATTATCTTTTTCTACAAATTTCCAATTATTTTCAAGATGTTTTAAGGGACCATCAATATTGGTTACATGAATAGTGTCATTTTTTTTATCATATCTTACATCACTTTTATAAGTATCTATAAAGGGTCTTTTGCCAATGGTCAGATCAGCAATTATTTTTTTTATATTTCCCTCATCATTTGTTTCATAAACTTTTGAGTCTATACAAAATGGAATGAATTCAGGATACTTTTTAATATCTAAAACAAAATCAATTAATGTTTGTTTATCACGTGCTATATGACGTGTGACTGATGCTTTAGGCATTAATTACTTTTTATTCTGTTTTGTTGTAACTTAGCAAAATCCTCATCGGCATGATAAGAAGATCTTGTTAAAGGTGATGAGGAAACTAATAAAAATCCCTTAGCTTTTGCTACAGTTCCTAAATCATCAAATTCTTTTGGGGTATAATATCTATCTAATGGAAAATGTTTTGTTGATGGCTGCAAGTACTGGCCGATGGTTATAAAATCTACATCAGCTGCTCTCAAATCATCCATAACTTGGAATATTTCATCTCTTGTTTCTCCTAACCCAACCATAATTCCAGATTTAGTAAAAATATTTTTATCAATTTTCTTTGCATTTTTTAAAAGCTCTAAGGATGCAAAATATCTAGATCCTGGTCTTACTTTTAAATAAAGACTGGGTACAGTTTCAATATTATGATTAAAAACATCTGGTTTAGCTTTAATAACTTTTTTATAAGCCTCCCCTTTTCTTAAAAAATCTGGTGTTAAAACTTCTATAGTTGTATTTGGATTTGATTTTCTTGTTTGATTAATCACATTATAAAAATGTTCAGAACCTCCATCGTCTAAATCATCTCTGTCAACTGAAGTTATTACAACATGTTTTAAATTTAACTTTTTTACAGCTTCTGCAATTTTGACTGGTTCTAATGAATCTAAATTACCTGGAACGCCAGTTTTAACATCACAGAAAGCACATGCTCTTGTACAAGTATCACCCATTATCATAAAAGTTGCGTGTCTCTTACTCCAACATTCAGTAATGTTTGGACAGTTTGCTTCCTGACAAACAGTTACTAAATTATTACTATTAACTAATGTTTTCGTTAAAAAAAATTCTTTGCTATTTGTAAGCTTTGATCTAATCCAATCTGGTTTTTTTTTAATTGGATTTATCGGCTTATTTTCTTTTTCAGGATGTCTACTTTTCATCTCTTTCAATTAAATAAATCGTTTCACCTTTTTTACCAAATAAAAATCTTTCTCTAATTAATATTTCCACATAATCTAAATCTAGATTTGTACTTAATAGAGAATTTTTATGATCTATATCCTCAATTTTCTTAATTAATAATGTCTCTTCTTTTTTCAAGTCAGACAAAAGTTCTTTTTTTTCAAAATATGAAAAAAGCCCTCTTTCTCCAGAAACTAAATTAAAAATAAAATAAAATATTAAAAAAATTGATGTTAATAAAAAATAATTTCTTTTTATTAATCTCAACATTAATTGATTTTATTCATTCTTGCATTATTTCCAAGTTCTTCTTCAATACGAATTAATTGATTATATTTAGCAACTCTTTCTGAACGTGCTAAAGATCCTGTTTTAATTTGATTAGAATTTGTTCCAACTGCTAAATCAGCAATGAATGTGTCCTCGCTATCTCCAGATCTATGAGAAATTATTGTTTTATAACCGATAGTTTGAGCAAATTTAATTACATCTAGAGTTTCAGAAACAGTACCTATCTGATTAAGTTTAATTAATATCGAATTAGATGAAATATTTAAAAATCCTTTTTTTAATCTCTCAAGATTTGTAACATAAAGATCATCTCCCACAATCTGAACATTTTTGACAGAACGCATTAATTTATTCCAAGCTATCCAATCATTTTCTGCAAAAGGATCTTCTATAGATTTAATTTTATATTTCTTAATAATTTTTTGGTATTCTTTTATTGATTTTTCAACAGAAACAAAATTTTTTGAATGGATTGAATATTTGTTTTTTTTCAATAGTTCATTTGCAGCTACATCCAAACAAATTGAAACATCTTTACCATTAACAAATCCAGATTTCTTAATTGCAGAGACAATCAAATCTAGAGCCTGGTTATTGTTACTAATCATTGGTGCAAAACCACCTTCATCACCAACTGAAGTAGAATAACCTTTGTTTTTTATTAAATTACTTAGGTTTTTAATTACAACAAAACAAATCCTCATTGCTTCTGAAAAACTTTTTGCTCTATCTGGTCTTATCATAAATTCTTGAATTCTAAGACCATTGTTGGCATGAGCTCCGCCATTAATAATATTCATTAATGGATAAGGTAATTGAAAATTATTTTTTAAAAAAAAAGTTTTATATAAAGGTAGTTTTTTTACTTTTGCAGAAAGTTTTTTTACAGCCATTGATACTGCAAGTATAGCATTTGCACCTAGATTAGTTTTTTGTCTGGTACCGTCTAAATTAATTAATAAGGCATCAATTCTCTCTTGATTATGAGCGCTTTGACCTTTTAATTTTTTTGAAATTTTTGAATTTACTAATTCAACAGCTTTTAAAACACTTTTACCTAGATACTTCTTATTATTTTTATCTCGTTTTTCAAAAGCTTCATAAGTTCCAGTTGATGCACCTGATGGGCATATGGCAGATGCACTCAAATTATTTGTATAAACCTCTGCCTCTACAGTTGGATTTCCCCGACTATCAAAAACTTGCCGTGCTTTTACTTTTGTTATTTTACTCACTTAATAAGGTTATCAATTTCGGTTAATTGTTTTACTAAATTTTCTAGTTTATCTATAGGAACCATGTTAGGTCCATCAGATGGAGCATTATCAGGATCTTGATGAGTTTCTATAAATACACCAGCAACCCCAACAGCAACAGCTGCTCTTGCAAGATACTCAACAAATTCTCTTTGACCACCAGAAGACTCTCCTTGTCCTCCAGGTTGCTGAACTGAATGCGTTGCATCAAAAATAACTGGATAACCATTCTTAGCCATAATAGGCAAAGATCTCATGTCAGAAACCAAAGTGTTGTATCCAAAACTAGCACCTCTTTCAGTAACAAGAATATTTGAGTTTCCTGAGTCTGATATTTTTTTTGTAACATTCACCATGTCCCAAGGTGCTAAAAATTGACCTTTTTTAACATTTATAATTTTGCTTGTTTTTGCAGCAGCAATTAAAAGATCAGTTTGTCTACAAAGAAAAGCTGGAATTTGTAAAACATCAACATGATTAGCAACGACTGAACATTGCTCTGAATTATGAATATCAGTTAAAATTGGAACATTTAATTCTTTTTTTATTTTGTCAAATACAGGTAATGAAGCTTCCAAACCAGCGCCTCTCTTACCTTTTAAACTTGTTCGGTTAGCTTTATCAAAAGAAGTTTTATAAATAAAACCTAAACCATATTTCGAAGTTATTTCTTTTATTTTTCCAGCCATGTCCATTGCATGCTGTTCTGTTTCAAGCTGACATGGACCAGCAATAATACAAATTTTTTTATCGTTTGAAATTTCTATGTTCCCACAATTGACTGTAATGCTACTCATTTATGATTTTTTGCTGCTTTGATAAATGAAGAGAATAAAGGATGAGGAGATAAAGGTCTAGATTTAAATTCAGGATGGAACTGAACTCCAATAAACCAAGGATGATTTTTAAGTTCAATTATCTCAGGAAGTTTATTATCTGGTGATAAACCAGAAAATATTAGTCCATTTTTCTCAAATTTTTCCTTGAATGAAATATCCACTTCATATCTATGTCTGTGTCTTTCTTTGATTAATCTTGATTTATAGATATCTCTAATTTTAGACTTATCTTTTAAAATAGCATCATAAGAACCAAGTCTCATTGTTCCACCTAAATTTTTATCTGTACCTTTAACTTTTTTTCCACTTTTTTCCCACTCATTCATTAAACCAATTATATGAACACCACCTTTATCAAACTCAGAAGAAGTTGCTTTTTTAATTTTTAATTTATTTCTAGCAAATTCTATTATTGCCATTTGCATACCGTAACAAATACCTAAAAATGGTATTTTGTTAATTCTGGCATATTTAATTGCTTCGATTTTTCCCTCAGTTCCTCTTTTTCCAAAACCTCCTGGTATCAGAATACCTGAAACATTTTTAAGTTTAATTTTAATTTCAGAAACTTTTAATTTTTCTGAATCAATTCTAACTAAATTTACCTTCAGGTTGTTTGTAATTCCTCCATGAGTTAAGGCTTCATCTAATGATTTATATGCATCTTTTAATTCTACATATTTACCTATTATCGCAATATTAACTTGTTTTTTTGTATTAAGTGTAATTTTAGTAATTTTCTTCCAAGGATCTAGGTTATTTGATTTTTTAGATTTTATTTTAAAATAATCTAAAACTTGAACATCCAACTTTTCTTTAGCAAAACTAATTGGTGCTTCATAAATTGTTTTTACATCAACCGTTTCAATTACATTTTTAATATCAACATTGCAAAATAGAGATATTTTTTTTCTATGCTCTAAAGGTATTGGTCTTTCTGATCTACAAATAATTATATCAGGTTGAATACCAATACTTCTCAATTCTTTTACGGAGTGTTGTGTTGGTTTAGTTTTTATTTCATCTGATGCTTTTAAATATGGAACTAAAGTTAAATGAATAAATAAAGCATTTTTTTTCCCAATATCATTTGAAAATTGTCTTATAGCCTCAACAAATGGTAAACTTTCAATATCTCCTACAATTCCACCTATTTCGCAAATTACAAAATCTTCCTTTGACGTGTCGTATTTAATAAATTCTTTAATTCTGTCGGTTATATGTGGAATAACTTGAACTGTCTTTCCAAGATATTCTCCTTTTCTTTCTTTCCTCAGAACATCACTGTAAATTTTTCCTGTAGTGATATTATCTGTTTTCTTTGCGGTAACTCCTGAAAATCTCTCGTAATGACCTAAGTCTAAATCTGTTTCAGCACCATCATCTGTTACAAAAACTTCACCATGTTGGAATGGACTCATTGTTCCAGGATCTACATTTAGGTAAGGATCTAATTTTCTAAGCCTAACTTTATAACCACGTGACTGTAATAGATAAGCTAGAGATGCTGATGATAGACCTTTACCTAGGGAAGAAACCACGCCGCCAGTGACAAATATATATCGCGCCATGGAATTATCTTATAGCTAATAAAAAAAGAAATAGAAAGTATTAATTAATTATTTTCAGGAATTGTTGGAGTATCTTCGGTTTTTTCTTCGACTGTGTCCAAAACTGATCCTGTAGGAGTTAATTCTGCTCTAGAAATTATTGTAAGCGCTAAGCTACAAATAATAAATAAAGTTGCAACTATAGCTGTTGCTTTAGTAATAAAACTACCAGCAGACCTTGATAGCATAAAATTTTCTTGTGAAACACCAATACCTAAAGCACCACCCTCTGATTTTTGAAGTAGCACAAGCACAACCAAAATAAACGCAAGTATGATATTGACTACAAGTAATAATGTTTCCATGTGGGTCTAATTAATGGTTTTTTTAATTATATCAATAAATTTCTTTGGATTTTGTGATGCTCCACCTATTAAAAAACCATCTATGTCAGGAATTATTTTTAATTGATCAACATTTTTACTGTTAACAGAGCCTCCATATAAAACTTTTGGAGATTTTTTTCCAAATTTACTTTTTATAAATTTAATTGATTTAGACAGTTCCTCTGATGAAGGAATTAAACCAGTTCCAATTGACCATACTGGTTCGTATGCAATAATTATATCATTATTTTTTTTGATAGATTTTAGTCCTTTCTTTAATTGACTATTTAAAACTTGATTAGTCTTTTTATCTCTTTTTTGTTTTAGTGTTTCACCAATACAAAAAATAATTTTTAAACCTGATTTAATTGAATTTTTTATTTTAAGATTAATTAGTTTGTCATTTTCTCCTGCCATTCTGTTTTCGGAATGACCCAAAATCACAAATTTTGCTCCAACACTTTTAAGCATTGTTGCATTAACCTGACCTGTAAAAGCTCCATAGTCTAAACTTTGATGAGAATTTTGCGCACCAACTTCAATATTTGTTTTACTAAGTCTTTTTGAAATTGGACGTATTAGAGTATTTGGAGGACAATAAATTAGTTTGAACTTATTTTTTTTATGACTTTTTGTGAATTTAATAACTTTATCTAATGAATTTATAGTTTTTAAATCTCCAAACATTTTCCAATTAGCTATAAAATACATATATTTATTTGTCATAATTGACATTTTAATCTATAGATTTGTTTTTTATATTCAATAAATTTTAACACTATGTTTAACACTATTAAAAATTTAGGTTGGAAAAAATCAGGAGGATTTTTGGTGATGGCTTTTGTTGCTTTCGCTTTTATCTTTGGAGGTTTTGGGGGTGGCTTTAGCACTAACAATCAAAATAATATTGCTAAAATAAATAAAACTAATGTTACCACTAAAGATTTTATGGACTATGTTAATCAAAGTGGAATTTCACAAGAAGCAATAAGAAATAATTTAGACAACAACATTATAGAAGAATTACTATCAGGACTTATTTCATCAACTTTAATTAATCTAGAGATTGAAGATTTTAAACTTTCTATAAACGAAAAGACAATTTTAAAATATTTAAAAGACAATAAAAACTTTAAAGACGAGAATGGTGCTTTTGAAAGAATTAAATACGAAAAATTTTTACTTTCAAATAATATGTCTGCTCCTTTGTTTGAGTTGAAATTAAAAAATCAAGGTTTACAGAAACACTTATTTGATTTTATCGGTGCAGGTACTGTTACCCCTGAATTTCTAATAGAAAGTAAATTCGAAGAAAACAATAAATCATTATCTATTGAATACTTCAATATGGAAAATTTATATAAGATTAAAGATGATTATACATCAGATGAAATCATCACATTTATTGAAGAAAATAAAGATCAATTAAAAAGAGAATATATTGACTTCAAATATGTGGTTTTAAATCCCAAAAATTTAATTGGAATTGATGAATTTAATCAAGATTTTTTTAACGAAATTGATGCAATAGAAAATAAAATTTCTCAAAATGAAAGTTTTAGTTTGATAATTGAAAACATAAATGTGGATGTTAATAATATTAATGAATTTGCTCCAGATGAAAACACTGGTGCGAACGAAAAGTTAATTTACGCTAAGAAATCAAACAAATTAGATATATTTGAAAGTGGCGATAATTATATTCTTTATAATATAGAGAATGAATATGATCGTTCACCAGATTTAAATGATGAGATAGTAAAAAGTAAAATTGTCGAGCTTATTTATCAAAAAGGTAAATTTGATTACAATAGAAAAATAATTGAAGAAATACAGAGTGATGGATTTAATGAAAGTAAATTTATAGAGTTAAGTTCAGGTAAAATCCAAACTGGATCAATTAATTCAATTAGTGATGATGGGCTGTTTGAGGTAAATTCAATTAAAATGCTCTACTCATTACCTCAAAATTCTTTTGCTTTAGTAAACAATACTAATAATCAAATATTTTTAGTCAAAATAAAAGATATAAATAAAAATACTATAAATAAACAAGGTGAGGAATATAAAGGATTTGTAAATTCACAAAATACAAACAACAGAAAAAGTATTTTACAATCTTACGATACCCTGTTGAATAATAAATATCAGGTTCAATTGAATCAAAAAACTATTGATAGAATTAAAAACTATTTCAAATGATAATTAATCGAAGCTTCAAAGATTTTAAGTTTCGACATAGAAGCAAAAAAAATCAGATTATATACACTTCTAAAAAAGTAAATTCTGATAATGAAGTAATAAATTTAATCGATAATTTTTTAGAGGAAAAAAATAGTTTTATATTTGAGTCTGTTGAAAAAGGAAAAATTAAAGGTAGATACACAATTTTTGGTAAAAATCCTGATAAGATCTGGGAGTTCAACAACCAAAAATCATATTTAATCACTGAAAATAAAAAAATCATTCTTAAAGATAAACCAGAAGAGTTAATAGAAAAAATTATTGAAAATTTTAAATTTGATACACCTAAGAATTTACCTAAGATTTGTTCGCTAATTTCAGGTTATTTTTCATACGACTCTATTAGGTACATAGAAAAAATTCCTAACTCTTGTAAAAATGATCTTAATTTACCTGATGTAAGATTGATGAGACCAAGAACCTTAGTTATTCATGATAATTTAAAAAAAGAAATATTTTATATAAGTAATGTTTTTAATGATGAAAAAATTAAAAATTATCAAAAAAAGTATGACTCTATAAAAACTGATCTATTTAAACTATTAATTCAATCATCGATCAAAAATATTGATTCAAAAAGAGTATTAAAAGAAAAAAAAATTAAGGTTAAATCAAACACCTCTAAAAATAAATTTCTTGCAATGGTAAATAAAGCTAAGAACTACATTAAACTTGGTGATATTTTTCAAGTTGTTTTAAGTCAAAGATTTGAGGCAAAATTAACAAAAAAACCTTTGGAAATTTATAAAAAACTTAGAGTAACTAACCCCTCTCCTTTTATGTTTTACTTCAACTTTAATGACTTCCAAATTATTGGGGCAAGTCCAGAAATTTTAGTAAGACTAAGAGATAATAAAATTACAGTTAGACCAATAGCAGGTACTAGACCAAGAGGAAAAAATAAAAAGGAAGATCTTTTATATGAAAAAGACCTTCTTAAAGACAAAAAAGAACTTTCTGAACATTTAATGCTTTTAGATCTAGGAAGAAATGATGCTGGTAAAGTATCAAAAATAAATACTGTAAAGGTAACCGAGAGTTTCATAATTGAGAGGTACTCTCATGTAATGCATATAGTTTCTAATGTAGTTGGAGAGTATAATAAAAAGTTCTCAAAATTTAAATCACTGTTGGCAGGATTTCCTGCTGGTACTGTATCTGGTGCTCCTAAAATAAGAGCAATGGAAATTATTGATGAATTAGAAACATCAAAAAGGAAAGTTTACGCAGGTGGAATTGGATACTTTTCTGCTAATGGTGAATTTGATACCTGTATTGCATTAAGAACAGCTGTAGCAAAAAATAAAAAATTCTATGTACAAGCTGGAGCAGGTATTGTGGCTGATAGTAAGCCTACAAACGAATATGATGAAACAGTGAACAAGGCGAAAGCTTTGATAAATGCTTTAAGATAATGAAAATATTATTAATAGATAATTATGATAGTTTTACATTTAATCTTTATCATTACATTTCTTCATTAGATGTAAAAGTTGATGTCATAAGAAATGATAAAATTAACTCTAAAGAAATATTAAGAAAAAAATATGATAAAATTGTTATTTCACCTGGACCTGGAAATCCAAATCAATCTGGAAATTGCATAAGCATTTTAAAATCGTTACATAAAAAATTACCCTTTTTAGGTGTTTGTCTTGGACATCAAATTATAGGTCAAGTCTTTGGATCTAAAATTATTCAAGCAAAAAAATTAATGCACGGAAAAACTAGCAAAATTAAATCACAAAAAATTGGGATTTTAAAAAATCTACCTCGTACCTTTGAAGCTACAAGATATCATAGCTTAATTATTGATAAACAAACCCTTTCGAAAGATTTAGAGATTACAGCTGAAACCGATGATGGGGCAATTATGGCTATCCAACATAAACAATTTAATATTCATGGTGTACAATTCCATCCAGAAAGTATTAAAACCAAGATAGGAATAAAAATTTTAAAAAATTTTATAAATTATTAATTTTATGGAAAAGATTTTAGAAAAACTTAAAAATAAAGAAAATTTAACCTTTGAAGAAAGTAAGTCAGCATTTGAAATTTTAATGACTGGTAAAGCTGATGAGGATCAAATCTATAAATTTTTAACACTTCTGTCTGAAAAAGGAGAAGTTGCAGATGAAATTGCTGGGGGTGTTTATGTGCTTAGAGAAAAATCTAAAAGAGTAAACGTTCAAGATTGCATAGATACATGTGGTACAGGTGGTGACGGCATGAACACTGTTAATATATCAACTGCATCAGCCTTACTTTTAGCTAGTATGGGTATAAAAGTTGCAAAGCACGGCAATAAAGCGGTATCTTCAAAATGTGGCTCAGGAGACGTTTTGGAAGCTCTTAATATTAAAATTGATTTAGAGCCGAGAGAAATAGAACAAAAAATAAGCAATAACAATTTTGGTTTTATGTTCGCTCCAAATTATCATAGTGCCATGAGATTTGTAGGTCCTGTAAGAAAGAAAATTGGTAAAAGAACTATTTTCAACATGATTGGTCCTTTAAGCAATCCTGCTCTAGTAGAAAGACAGGTTGTTGGAGTATTTGATAAAAAATTATTAAGAATTTTTGCAGAGGGATTAAAAAATTTAAATATAAAATTTGCATGGATAGTAAATAGCGAAGATGGATTGGATGAAATATCTCCTTATGCGAAAACAAATATAATACAATTAAAGAATGGAGAAATATCTGAAATCTTCGTTGATCCTAATTCAATTGGTGTGAATGCAGAAAAATTTGAGAATTTAATTGGTAATGATGCAAAATTTAATGCAGATAAAATGATTGAAATATTTAAAGGTAAAGATAATGATTTTTCAAAAGCAGTTTGTTTAAATGCTGCAGCTGGTTTAATTGTTGCAGAAAAGTTTGTTGATTTTAAAGAGGCCTATAATCACGCAAGACAATTCATTCTTTCTGGTAAAACTTTTTCACATTTGGAACAAATACAAAATGTCTGAAAACGTTTTAGAAAATATAATTAAAAAGAAAATCGAAAAAATTGATAATCTAAAAAAATCAATCGATCTTAAAAAATTAGATGAATTAATACAAAAAAATAAATCATACATAAATTTTAAAGATAAAATTCAAAACAATTTAAAAGAAAATAAAACTTCAATTATTGCTGAAATAAAAAAAGCAAGTCCTTCTGCAGGTGTTATAATTGAAGACTACAATCCAGTAGAAATTGCTAATATTTATTTAAAAAACAATGCTACTTGTTTATCAGTTTTAACTGAAGAAGATTATTTTTTGGGAAATTTAATCCATATAAGTAAAATAAAAGATAAGGTTAGTTTACCAATATTATGTAAAGATTTTTTTATTGATACTTTTCAAGTACCACTTGCTAAAAGTTATGGTGCAGATGCAATTCTGATTATTTTAGCTGGTGTATCTGATGATCTTGCAAACAATTTATATCAAGAAGCATTGAAATTAGATATGTCAGTAATAGTAGAAGTACATACTGTTGAAGAGGCTCAAAAAGCATTAAATTTTAAAGATGCACTAATTGGTATTAACAACAGAAACTTAAAAACACTTAAAACAGATATAAATACAACCTATGATATTTATAATGTTGTTAAAAACCATAAAGGACCTCTAATCTCTGAGAGTGGTATTAAATCTAAAGAAGAATTATTAGAATTAAACAGCAAGACTTCAATTAATACTTTTTTAATTGGTGAATCACTTTTAAAAAAATTGGATGAAAATTCAATTTTTTCAGTTTTGTAGTCAATTTAAGCCCTATTTTACTGACTTTTTTTAGTATTGTTAAATCAAAAGAACTTTTATAGAACATTGTTTGTACGATATTTGTTCTTATGCTAACAAAAAAACAAAAAAACCTGCTTTTATTTATCAACAAGAAGTTGAGAAGTTCAGGCGTGTCTCCTTCTTACGAAGAGATGAAACAATCTTTAAACCTAAAATCAAAGTCAGGTATTCATAGATTGATTAGCGCCTTAGAAGAAAGAGGATTTATCAAAAGATTGGCTCATAAAGCAAGAGCTTTAGAGGTAGTAAAATTACCCGAAACGGCTTCAGCAAATGATATTTACAATAGTTTTTCACCAAGCGTTATCAAAGGTGGTTTGGATGAAGAAGTTAACAATGCAGATGAAATAGAAGTACCAGTATTAGGAAAAATTGCAGCAGGTACTCCTGTAGAAGCAATTCAAAATGAAGTTTCAAGAATACCATTGCCAAATAATTTAGAAAAAAATGGAGATTATTTCGGATTGAAAGTTCAAGGAGATTCAATGATTGAAGCTGGAATTCACGAAGGAGACACAGTTATTATTAAAAGAACAGATACAGCAGATAATGGAAAAATTGTAGTCGCATTAATTGACGAACACGAAGCAATGTTAAAAAGAATTCGAAAAAAAGGTAAAGTTGTTGCATTGGAAAGTGCAAATAGAAACTATGAAACTAAAATATTTGGCCCCGATAGGGTAAAAGTTCAGGGTGTTTTGGTATCTTTATATAGAAACTTCTAAAAAAATAGTCTAAACATCTCTGATGTCAAAAGTAGCAACTCGTTTTGCTCCCTCTCCAACTGGGGCTCTTCATATTGGTGGTGTTAGAACTGCCTTGTTTAATTGGTTATATTCAAAAAATCAAAAAGGCACTTTTCATTTAAGAATTGAAGATACTGACAAAGAAAGATCGAAAGAAGAACACAAAATACAAATAATTAATTCCTTAAATTGGTTAGGGATAAAACATGATGATGAAGAATACATTCAGTCAACAAAAATTGATGATCATGTAAAAATTGTACACGAATTATTAAAAAATGGATTTGCTTATAAATGTTACTGTTCACCTGAAGAGATAGAAGAGCAAAAAAAAAGAGCTAGACAAAAGAAAATACCTTATATTTATAACAGAAAATGGAGGGATGCAGACGAAAAAGATGCTCCTAAAGAAATTAAACCTGTAATTAGATTTAAAAGTAAAATTGAAGGAAGTTCAATTCTTAAAGATTTAGTTCAGGGCGATGTTGAAATTGAAAACAGCACAATAGAAGATTTTGTAATATTAAGAAATGATGGAACTCCAACTTATAATTTGTCAGCAACTGTAGATGATCATGAAATGGGAATGACGCATATAATTAGGGGTGATGACCATAAAATAAATACCTTTAAACAAATACAAATTTATGAAGCAATGAAATGGGATGTGCCACTATTTGCCCATATTCCTTTAATTCACACAATAGAGGGTAAAAAATTATCCAAGAGAGATAATGCTTCAACCTTGGATGACTATTCAAAAATTGGAATTATGCCTGATGCTTTAAGAAATTATTTACTAAGACTAGGATGGTCATATCAAGACAAAGAAATATTTACTTTAGAAGAAAGTATAAAATTTTTTAACTTAGAAGGTATTGGAAAATCACCGTCAAAATTAGATATGAGCCGGATTTTGTCAATGAATGAGCATTATATCAAAAATATTGATGAAAATGATCTGTATGATCATCTTTTGAGATATTGTGAAGAATATAAAGATAAAATTGATACAGAAAAAGCATCAAAAATAAAATCATCTTTAGTATTTTTAAAAAATAAAGCAAAAACACTGGAAGAAATATTTAATAATGCAAAATATATCATTAGTGATGAAGTTAATTTTAATGAAAATGATTTAAAACTAATTGACGATAAGTCGAAAAAAATAATTAATGAATTTCAAGATGAAATTAAAAACTTAGAAAGTTTAACTAGAGATAATTTAGAGCCAATAGTCAACAACTTGATAAAAAAACATGAAACAAATTTCAAAGGTATAGGTCAACCGTTAAGAGTAGCCCTTACAGGATCTAAGTTTGGACCAGGGCTATATGATATTGTTATATCTTTAGGTAAAGCAGATGTTGAGAAAAGATTAAGAAAGATACTTAATTAAAATAGAACTTGCCTCACCTGCAGATGAAGTTTTAGACCTGATGCCCTCTAAAGTTTTGGAGCACTCACTTACTTGTTTTTTCATCAACTCGGGATTTTTAAGAAAATAAATAACAGACCTATATATTTCATCTCCATTACATTCTTTTTGAAGCAACTCAGGAATTACCTCACGATTATTAATTATATTTATAATATTTGCAAATTTTACGTTAACTAACATTTTAAAAATCATAAAATTAATAAAACTAAGTTTATAAATAATAATTGATGGAACATTAAAATTACAAATTTGTAATGAAACAGTACCAGATTTTGAAACAGCAAAAATAGATTTAGACAGAATTTCAGATTTAATATTTTCATCAGACACTATATCTATATTTTCAAAGTTATATTTTTTTACATGTTCTAAAATTAAACTTTCATTTTCTTCTGTTCCATGAATATAAAAAAAATATTCATTATGCTTTTTGTTCATTAATTTAATAAAATCTAATAATATAGGTAGCAAAACATTAGTTTCAGAATTTCTGCTACCAGGAAATAAAGATATAATTTTTTTATTTTTAGGTAAAATATTGTCAATAATAGTCTTGTTGTTTTCATTTCTTTCTATCAGAGGATGACCAACAAAAGTATTATTAATATTTTCTTCATCAAAGTATTTTTTTTCAAATTCAAACAACAAAAGAATATGATCAATAAATTTTTTAATTTTTTTAACTCTGTTCTTTCGCCATACCCATACTTGAGGTGCTACATAATGAATTGTTTTAATGTTGCTGTTTATTTTTTTAACTTTTTCAGCTACACGCAAAGTAAAATCAGGACTATCTACACTTAGCAATATATCAGGTTTAAATTTTACTATTTCTTCTACAGTTTTATTTATTTTTGATTTAATTCTAAAAATATTAAGCAATACACTTGTAAATCCCAAGTAAGTAATTTCCTTCAAATCATATATAGAATTAATTCCTAGTTTCTTTAAGTGAGTGCCACCAACGGATAAATACTCAATTTCAGAATTTTCTTGTTTTAATCTTGAAATTAAAGTCGATGCAAGTTTATCTCCTGATGGTTCACCAGTTAACACAAAAATTTTTTTCATATAACTTTAATAAAAATTTTATTTTTATTTGCAAAATTTATTACTTCTTTTTTATCGAGAAAAATATTTTTTTTAGATTTTAAGACTAGACCCTTTAATCCATATTTTTTTATATCTTTTAAAGTTTGCAAACCAACAGTTGGTAAATCCATTCTTAAATCTTGTTTATTTTTAGGTAATTTTATTAATATACCTTTTGAGTTTTTCTTGACTTTTGAAAGCATTTTTTTTGTTCCTTGCCTTCCCTCTTTTGCAATTATTTTTTGATCTTTGACAACTAAAGCCTGTATATGATCCAAATTGTTAATTTTATTGAAATAATTTTTAGCTTTTTCAATTGAGTTGTTATCATTCTTATTAGGCTTAGCTTTTGTATAGTTTCCTTTTTTAAGAGATAGTTCTGGGTTAAAATATATTGAGCTAATAACTTTAATATCTTCATCTGCAAGGATCTTAATTATAGATTTTATAATTGCAGCATCACCAATTTTAGAAGCTCTAATAACACTTGGCATATAGTATATACCTTTAAAATCTAATCTAAGAGAAGTAAAATTAGGCTTAGCTATTTTACCTGCAAATAAAACTTTTTTACAATTTTTTTTTTTAATTAAATTTATTATTTTTCCAAATTTTCCAATACTTATCCTATGAGAGTTTTTATCTTTATGAAATTTATTATTTTTTGAAAAATCTATAATAAAATATTCTTTTTTTAATTTTTTAATTTTATTTAAAACTATTTCAGGAAAATCTGTATCACCTAAAAATAAACCAATCATTTTATTTTGAAAAAGGATTGCAAATTGGTCTTTTTTTATCTTTTGTTATAAAATTAACTACCTCTGAAACTAATTCATTTTTTCTTAATTCATTTGGTAAATTACTTAAATTCTCTGTTAAATTCTCATTCTTAAATAATATTTTATAAGCTTCTGTTAGAGATAATATTTCTTTATTTGGAATATTTTTTCTTCTTAAACCAATAAGATTTAATCCTTGCAATATACTTCTGTTTCCATGTGCTATACCATATGGTATCACATCTCTAACTACTCCACACATACCACCTATCATTGCAAATTTACCAACCCTAGTAAATTGCTGTACAGCTGAATTACCACCAATTATGGCATTATCATCTACATGCGCATGACCACCCAATGGAACATTGTTTGCTAAAATAACATTATCACCAACAATGCAGTCATGGGCAATATGAGAAGACACCATAAAGAGACAATTATTACCAACTTGAGTTTTACCTCCACCACCTTCGGTGCCTGGATTAATGGTTACGTACTCTCTTATTTTATTGTTATCACCTATCTCTAATGATGTTTTTTCACCTCTAAATTTTAAATCTTGTGGATCATTTCCTATAGATGCAAATGGATAAATTTTATTATTTCTACCTATAATAGTATTACCTGTTATATTAACATGAGATTGGACAACTGTACCCTCTCCAATTTCCACATCGGGACCAATTACGGAATAAGGTCCTATTTTTGTATTTACTGAGATTTTGGCATTTGAATCAACAATTGCAGTTTTGTGTATCATTTGTTATCTCTTAAAAACTTTCTGATATTTTTTGCTGGATAACCCATTACTTTTTCATTATCAGGAATGTTTTTTATTACACCTGAGCCACCTCCAATTTCCACATTATTACCAACATTAATATGCCCTGAAATACCAGCTTGGCCACCTATTCTTACATTAGAACCAATAATTGAGCTGCCAGCAATTCCTACCTGTCCAGCTATGATAGAGTTTTCTCCTATTTTAACATTATGAGCTACATGTATTTGATTGTCTAAAAATGTATTTTTCCCAATAACAGTATTCGACATCGAACCTCTATCAATAGTAGACCCACATCCTATTTCACAATTTTCCTCAATAATTACAATTCCAATATGTGGATATCTTAAATTTTTATTTTTATTTGGAAAAAAACCAAAACCATGTTTTCCAACAACGCAATTATCTAAAACTTTAACGTTATTACTTATTAGTGAGTTTCTAATTATTGTATTTGAACCTATTGAACAATTGTCTCCAATAGAAACATTTTTTTCAATTATTGTATTGTGACCTATCTTGCAATTTGTACCTAATGATACATTTTCTCCAATTAAAACATTTTTGCCATAGATTACATTATCTTTAAAATTCGTTTCATCAATATAAGTTGCACTATTATCAAAATCATCATCAACAGCATCAGGATAAAACTTGGAAGTTATCTTTGATACTGAAACCAATACATTTTCAACAATTATGGGTACACAATTAGTTGGAAGTTCATTTTTTAAAGACTCTGTTGTGATACAAAAAGATGCTTTTGTTTTTTGAGCTAAATCTTTGTATTTTTTTGAATGAAAAAATGTAATCTCAGAATTGTTAGAGCTACTTAAATCTTTTATATCTTTTACTTTAGTAGTTGTTGTAAATGCCGTTGATTTACTATCAAGAGAGTTTAAAATATCTAGAATTGAGAACGGACCTTTATTTTTGAAAAAAGGATTTGACATAGTTGCTTTTAACAGAGCAATTAAAAGGAAGTTATCAATATTTATTGCTATTTATTTCTTATCAACAATCGTAGCTGACCAAATAGCGTCTGCCATCAATTTATTTTCAACGAATGCTTGCCCTTTGTACTTCCAAACTTTTCCATGTGATCTGATTGCTTCAATGTTTAATAATAATTTACAATTAGGTACCACTGGGTTTCTAAATCGAGCTTTTTCCACTCCCATCAAAAATACCAACTTATTTTTATAAACTGATTGATCTAAACCATGTGCAGTAAGCGCTGCAGCTGTTTGTCCAAAAGCTTCTACTATAAGAACTCCTGGCATTACAGGTTGATCGGGAAAATGACCTTGGACAAAAAAACTATCTTTCTTAACATTAACTAATCCAGTTGCTGAGGTTAATTTTTTAATATCATAAAGTTCATCAATTAATAACATTGGCTCACGATGTGGTAATAAATTTTGAATATCTTTTTTATTTAATATTGTCATTTATTTAGTTAAACCTTAAATTAATTTCTATTAATAACTTATCAGTTATATCTGAAGTACTTTTTCCAATAAACACATTTTTTTGATCTAATAATATATCTATAGAATTTTTTTGCATATAATCTTGAATAATGGGGTTAATTTTAGAAAAAAAAATTTCTATTTCTGAGTCCCTTTTTTGTTGAATATTTTTAACCATTTCATTTTTTTTATTTCTAAACTTATTAATTTTTTCTCGTAAGGAATTTAATTTTATTTCATATTCATCTTTTGAAATAATATTTTTAATTTTATTAAGTTGCTCTTCATCATTTTT
The DNA here is from genome assembly GCF_052047835.1 of Candidatus Pelagibacter sp. HIMB1542. Lineage (NCBI taxonomy): Bacteria > Pseudomonadati > Pseudomonadota > Alphaproteobacteria > Candidatus Pelagibacterales > Candidatus Pelagibacteraceae > Candidatus Pelagibacter > Candidatus Pelagibacter sp. HIMB1542. The sequence continues at coordinate 556,965 of NZ_JBNAJB010000001.1, forward strand.
TAATTCTAGTTCTTTTTTTTTTAATTCATTTATATTTTTATTATTTTGGATTTTAATTTCATCTAAAAAGGATTTTCCTAAATTAGTTTCTTGAATTAAAATATCTAAATTAATAAATGCTATATTATCTCTTGCATTTGAATGTTGTGTATTAAAGAATAAAACAAAAATTACTATAATTAAATTTTTATATCTAATCATCAAAAAGTAGTTCCAATATTAAATCTAAAAGTTTCAGTAACATCAGTGTCAGCCTTTGAGATGGTTTCAGCTAACGTAAAATTTAAAGGTCCAACTGGAGTTAACCAATCAAGTCCAATACCTGTAGAACTTCTAATTTTGCTATTATTATCTATTGAAGAGTCGTAATCTACACCCCAAACATTACCAGCATCAATAAAAAATAAAAAATCAATACTTTCAGAATTTTCAAATAAATATGGTATTGTTGATGCAAAATTGACTGACGTAGCATAATTTCCACCTATGTAATCTCCACCATCTTTTGGGCCAACTTTGCCTTTTTCAAAACCTTTTAATCTTCTTGCTGGTAGAAAAATTCGTTCAGAAAGTTTAACATCATCACCACTGATAGATTCAACAGATTTTAAAAAAAGTGTAAAATTAGATCTATTGTTTTCGAATAGTTCTGTGTAGTATTGATAAGTATAACTATTACTCAATGTATTAGTATCACTTATCAGAGGCAAATCTAAAAAATATCTACTTCTGAAACCATCTGTTGTTTGAAACTTTTGGTCTCGTTTATCATAATCGAAATTTAAATTAACAAAACTATCCCAATAATCACCTGCTTGTTTTTTTTGTCTTGCGGAAGCAGTACTATTTGTAGAAATTTTTTCATAATAATTTGATGTACCTAGGCCAAATCTTGTGTCATCAAAAATTTCAAACGCAGTCCCAAAATTAAAACCATATTTATTTGTTTTGTAACCAAAATCTTTTAACCGATCTGTTTCTGATGCATCAATACCTGCATAAGCAGAATTATTAGTATCATAAATATTTGGGTTATTAATTGAAAGGGAGCCTTTTATACTTTCACCACTTAGATTAAGTGTATTTGATACTTTAATACCTTTTCCAAGATAATTATTTTCACTCACAGAAAACAAAAAACTTGCTCCATCTGTACCAAAGCCAGCTCCAGCACCTATTTCGCCAGTAGGTTTTTCTTCAACAGATATGTTAATTATTTTACTGTTTTCAGAACTTCCATTTTTTATCTCTGATTTAACAGTTTTGAAGAAACCAAGACTTTTAAGATTATTTTCTGTTTTTTTATTTAGTATTTCGTTAAACGGATCACCTTCATCAATTTCAAATTGATTTCTAATTACATTTTCTCTGGTTACGTTATTTCCAAAAATATTAATTTTTTCAACAGTTAATCTTTGAGATTTTTGAATTTTAAAATCTAAATTTATTTTATTTTGTACAATTTTTTCTTCAACATCTGCTGAAATATTTTCAAATTCTTCATTTAGAGTAATTTGATCTATTTCATCAAGAATTTGTTCAATTTTATTTATAGAATATACTTGATTTTTTAAATTAGAAAATAATTCTGTAATTTTCTTGAAGTTATCTACATTAAAATCTCTTGGAAGATTAATTGTTAGGTTATCAAAATAAAATTTATTATTAGCGTTAATATTAAATATTAACTCAAAAGATTCTTCGTCAATTAAGGTAGCATAGGATGAATTTACCTCAACGTTATAGTATCCTTTATTTAAATAAAAATTAGTCAATAATTTTCTATCAAATTCGATCAAATTTTTATTAAGGAATTTTTTTCCAGAAATAAATTTCCAAAATTTGTATTCTTCACTTGTAATTATATTTTTAAGAATTTTATCTTTGAATTTTTTATCTCCAACAAATTTAATTTTTTTAATTTTTGCTTTTTTGCCTAAATTAATTTTATAAATAATATTAACTTTATTGTCCTCGAGTTCTTCTAATAAAGCACTTACATCAGAAAAATAGTAACCCAAATTTTGAAGACTAAATTTAATATTTTTTATGTCATTATTTAAAAAAATCTTATTGTAAGAAGATCTTTGTTTTAGTGTTAATCCTTGAGAAATTGCTTTTTTAATTTTTTTTGCCTTAATTCCTTCGAATGAAATTTCTTGGATAATAGGTAGCTCAACAACATTGATGGAAAGCGTATTATTTAAAAAATTAATATTGACGTTTTCAAAAAAATTGCTGTTATAAATATTTTTCAAAATAATATTTAAATCATCTAGTTCAATTACGTCTCCTTTTTTATAATCTGAAAACATTATTATAGTTTCGTCGGATACTCTTTCATTGCCTGAAATATTGAAATTTTTTATAGATTCAGAAATTGATTGGGACTTCATCAAAAAAAACATCAAGAAAATAGAAAAAAACAATTTTAAATATTTAAAAAACATGTCAATTTATACACTTTCTGATTTTATTTTTAAACGAACATCTCTATCTAAATTTAAAACATCTGAAATTTTTGAGGGTAGTTTTTTTTTGTACTTAACAAAATCATTAGATTTAATTAATAAAATTAATTTTTTTACAATATCATTGTAATTTATTTCGTTATTTAAATACATACGAACAAGCTCGTCGTTTGCAGATACTAGCACAGTTTCAAACAGAGATATTTTTTTTGGTAATAAATTAAGTATTTTAATTGAAGGAAATTGTTTTTTATTTACTATTGAAAAATCTAAATTATTAAGTTTTTGTAAATTAATAACTGTTTTTTTAAAATGCTTTTCATTATTAGAATAAATTGAATTAAATATTGGTATTTCCATTGTAGTATCATGAGCAACAATTTTAATCATACCATCTTTATGTTTAATAATTGCATGAACATAGGAATTTGGATGTATTAAAATATCTAAATTTTTAATATTTATTTTAAAAAAATTTCTTGCTTCTATAATCTCAAAAATTTTATTCATCAAATTTGATGAATCAATTGAAATTTTTTGCCCCATTTTCCAATTTGGGTGCTTTAGAACATCTTCTAATTTAATATTTTGAATTTGCTTTTCAGTTTTTTTTAATAGTGGACCACCAGATGCTGTTAAAATAAGCTTATCTATGTTTTTAATATCTTTATTTAATGAATACCATATTGAAAAATGTTCTGAGTCAACTGGGATTATTTTGGTTTTATATTTGAATAACTCTTTTTCAATTAAATTCCAGGCGCATATAATGGACTCCTTATTTGCTATGGCTATTGATTTTGTATATTTAATTATTTCTAAAGTTGGAAAAAGGCCTTCTAGCCCTACAATTGAACTCATTGAGTAATCTATTTTGTTTTGAAAAATTTTTTTTAAATTATAAAAATCTTTAAAAATCTTAATTCTTTTATTTTTATTTAATTTTTTAAATTTTTCATACGCAACTTTATTATTGATAATTACATTTTCTACATCAAATTTTTTAGTTTGTTTTAATAATTCCTTATAATTAGTATTTGCTGTTAAAAGTTTTATCCTAAATTTTGTTGGATTATTTTTAACAATTTTTAAAACAGTCTTACCTATTGAACCAGTTGAACCAATAATTGCAATTTTCTTTTTCATTATATTTTATCGAAAAAATTATTAATCATTATTAAGTATGCAAATGGAAATGCAAATATCATTCCATCAATTCTATCTAATAACCCTCCATGGCCTGGAATTATTTTTCCTGTATCTTTAATATTTGATCTTCTCTTGAAGTAAGAAATAACTATATCTCCAAATTGACTAACTGTAGAAATTAAAATTATATAAATTAGAAAGAATGAAACATCATTATAATTAATAATATTAAAATAAAGTAAAAAAGGTATTAAACTAATTGATAATAAGTAACTACCTAACATACCTGAAATGGTTTTATTCGGACTATATGAAGTTAGTTTGGGACCTTTAAAAAACTTACCAAACACATAACCACCGATATCAGTAAAAATACAAATTAACAAAATAAACAACAACTGATCATATGAATTGTGTTCAACTCTGATTTGAAACATGGAAAAAAAAGAAAAAATTAAAAATAAAAAACCTAAATAGTAAAAAGATCTTTGTTTTGATAAAAGGTGCCATTCGTAAGATGCTATAAAAAAACTAGTAATCAATAATAAATAAAAAAAATAAGATCCTTTTATTATTAAAAAAAACACAAAAGGAACAAGAATAAGAGAGCTGAATATTCTTTTTTTAAATTCATTACTCATTAAACTTCTCCAAAATTTCTTTTTATATTTCTATATTTTTTGATTATATCTGTATAATTCCTTTCATTAAAATCTGGCCATAGTTTATTTGAGAAAAAAATTTCTGTATACGAAAGTTGCCACAGTAAAAAATTACTTAATCTTCTAGTCTTACCAGTTCTTATCAAGATATCTGGATCAGGTATATTTTTTGTATATAAATTTTTATTTATATTATCCTCAGTTACACTTAATTTTTTTTTATTTATTTTTTTAATTGAATTTATTATTTCAATCCTTGAACCATAATTTAAAGCTATGTTTAGCTGTAATCCTGTATTTCTATTGGTAACTTTTTCACTATTACTAAGTAATTTATTTAATTTTTTAGAAAATTTTCTTTGTCCTATAATCTTTAATTTTATATTGTTTTTGTGAAATTGATTTAATTTAATTTTTAAAAAGTTTTCTAATAAATCAAATAAATAATTTATTTCTGATTTTGGTCTTTTCCAGTTTTCTGTAGAAAATGCAAAAAGTGTCAGAAACTTTATATTGTGATCAATACTAGTTCTAACAATTTTTTCTATTGTATCTAAACCTGCTCGATGGCCTCTGTTTCGCGAATTATATCTTTTTAATCCCCATCTTCCATTACCATCCATGATAATGGCTACATGATTTAATGGGTTCATATTGTCATTATTTCTTTTTCTTTTGAAGAAACTTTTTCATCTACTGATATAATATGATCATCAGTAATTGTTTGGATGATTTTTTCTTTTGATTTCTCATCATCTTCACTAATTTCCTTTGATTTTAACATTTTTTTTAAATCTTCATTAGCTTCTCTTCTTATGTTTCTTATTGAAACCTTACATTTTTCACCAATTGATTTGATTAATTTTTTTAATTCAGATCTTCTTTCTTCATTAAGTTCTGGGACAGGAAGTCTTATTAATTGTCCGTCAATTTGAGGATTTAGACCTAAGTCTGATTTTTTTATTGCAGCATCTAACAAAGGCACGTTGTTAGCATCCCACACTTGAATATTTATCATTCTAGGTTCGGGAGTTGTTATACTTCCAATTTGATTGATTGGCATTTGTTGACCGTAAACATCAACTTTAACAAGATCAAGCATTGCTGCATTAGCTCTACCTGTTCTTAAAGATGATAATTCTTTAGAAAATACATCTATGGCTTTATCCATTTTTACACCATATGCTTTTTCATCAAACATTTATTCTCCTATTTTTATTCTAAAGAATTCCTTTATTTTCAAATCAGCTACAGAGAGTTCTTTAACTATGTCTTGAACTTTTTTCTTTGGCTCCATTACCCAAGCTTGAGTTAAAAGTGCATTTTCTTCTTTAAACTTATTCATTTTTCCTAAACTAATTTTTTTTGCTATTTCTTCTGGTTTACCTGAATTCTTCAATTCCTCAGCAACAAGTTCTTGTTCTTTGTCAATTACTGTTTGGTCAATTAAATTTGACTCAAGTGCTAAAGGATTTGAAGCTGCAATATGCATAGATAATTGTTTACCAAAAGATTTTACTGTATCTGATTTATCATTCGTATCAAGAGATACTAATACAGCTAATTTTGCTACATTATCTTTTACAACTGTGTGAAGGTAATGGTTGTTTACTCCACTTTTATTTTCAATAGTTTTTGATTTTCCAATCGTAATTTTTTCACCAATTTTTGCAATTAGCGCTACCAAATTATCATCTACACTTTGTCCGTTTTTCATTGCAGCTTTTTTTAATTCAGCTTGATTAGAGCTGTGATGGTTGTTTAATTCACTTAATTCTTTAGCAAAGCTTATAAAGTCATCATTTTTTGCAACAAAGTCGGTTTCACAATTTACTTCTATTACAGAAGTTTTATTTTCATCACCTGATACTACAACAACTCCTTCTTTAGCATCTCTAGACATTTTTTTTGAGGCTTTTGATATTCCTTTAACTCTCAGAATTTCAATTGCTTTATCTAAATCACCACCAGACTCTTTGATTGCTAAATTACAATCTTTAAATCCAGCACCTGTTGCTTCTCTTAATTTTTTTACTTTTTCTATATCACTCATTTTAATTTAACTTTCCTTTATCTTCTTTAGAGAATTTTTTTTCTAACTTTTCTCTATCAATTTCTTGAATAGTTTTATTTTTATCATCACCATTATTAACTTTTGCTGTTTCTTGCTTAGGTTCAGACGATTGAATTGAACTTTTTGCATTATTGATCGTTTCTTTAATTAGGTTGCAGTATAGATCTATAGCTCTTCTTGCATCATCATTACCTGGAATTGGATAATCAATATGATCAGGATTAGAATTACTATCTAGAATAGCAATTATAGGAATACCTAATTTAGATGACTCGGCGATAGCTAGTGACTCATAATTAGTATCAATTACAAAAACTAATTCAGGAACTTTTTTCATTTCAGCAATTCCACCTAAAGATCTTTGTAATTTATCCTTTTTTACACTCATCTTAAGAAGTTCTTTTTTAGTGAAACCTCTGTTTTCAGCAGCTAAATCAATTTCTAATTTTTTTAATTTTTTAATTGAATTAGATATTGTTCCCCAATTAGTTAACATTCCACCTAACCATCTATAGTTTACAAAGTATTGATCTGTTTCTTTTGCAACTTCTGCAATAGCTTCTGATGCTTGTTTTTTAGTTGAAACAAATAAAATTTTTCCATTATTTGCTATTGTATTATAGACCTTTTCCAAAGCTACATTAGTTAGTTCAAGTGTTTGTGTTAAATCTATAATGTGAATAGAGTCTCTTTTTCCAAAAATGTATTTTTTCATTTTTGGATTCCATCTCAAAGTTTTGTGTCCAAGATGAACACCTGCTTCTAATAATTGTTGAATTGTAACGTTAGGTATTTTCATATTTATTCCCGGTTAAGCCACCACAGTAATTTCCAATTAAGGACCGGAGGTATAAAACCAACAACTGTGTGCGTGTTAATTTAATTTAATGGTTATTTACAAATATTTGTTAAAATTGACAAGTTTTATTTAACTAATTTCTGCTTGAATTTGCTGTTTTCTTAAAAGATTTAAGGATTTTCTATCAAGATTCATTGGTTTTTTTAATTGAAAATTTAAAATTTGATCTTTTGTTGAAAGATTGAATTTTACTTGGGTTTTGCCGACTTGATTTAAAAATTTTGATATCATTTGAATTTGCTCCATTGTCTTAACATTAAATGATATTTCATTAATTGGGCTGTTAAATAAATCTTTTAAAGAAGCTATTTTTTGAACATTAATTCTTTTAAAACGATTTTCATCGTTAGAAATATTCTTCACCAAGGTTAAAATCAACGAGTTACCTTCTTTTAAGATTTCTCTATTTAACTCCAGCAAATCTGAAAAAATAAATATTTCAAATACACTATTTAAATCTGTTAACTTTAAAACTGCATATGCATTTCCTTTAGCAGTTTTTCTCTCTTGAACCTTAAGCAATGTGGCGGCTACATTAACATTTTCTGAATTATCATCTGAAATAAAATTTGCATATTCATTAATTTTATAGTCTTCAAAAATTTCTGTAAATTGATTTAATGGGTGATCAGATATAAAAAATCCTACTGCTTCAAATTCTTTTGACAATCTCTCTTCAAATTTCCAATCTTCTAATATGGCTATAATGTCTTCCTGTGCTTCATTATTATCAGAAAACAAATCTATTTGATTGGCTAGTTTATTTTCAGAAATATTTTTATTTTTTAAAATTAAATTAGGTATTGAATTAAAGATTGCTTGTCTATTTGAGTTTAAATTATCAAAAGCTCCTGCTTTTACCAATCCTTCTAATTGTAATTTATTTATATCTTTTGGATTAACTCTATTAATGAAGTCATTTATTGATTCAAATTTTCCATTTAACTCTCTCTCTTTAACAATATTAGAAATTGCCTCATAACCTACAGCTTTAATTCCACCTAGTGCATAATAAAATTTTCCATCAATAGTTCTGAAATCAGCAAAACATTCATTGATATCAGGTCTAATTGTTTCAACATTAAGTCTTTTTAATTCCTCATAAAATTCACTCAATTTATTTTGATTTGAAATATCCATCGTCATTGATGCAGCAATAAACTCTTTAGGATAATAAGTTTTTAAATATGCAGTTTGATAAGAAATTATTGCATAAGCTGCTGCATGACTTTTGTTAAATCCATATTCTGCAAAGGGTTCAATTTTTAAAAATATTCCAGCTGCAACATCTTTAGCAATACCGTTTTTTACAGCTCCAGTAATAAAGCCTTGTTTTTGTTTTTCTAGCTCTGCTCTCTTCTTTTTACCCATTGCTCGTCTTAAAAGATCGGCTTGACCCGCAGTAAATCCTGAGAGTTTTTGAGCAATCTGCATTACTTGCTCTTGATAAATAATTACCCCATATGTGGGTTTTAAAATATCTTCCAATAATGGGTGTAAGTAATCAGGTTTTTGCTTTCCATGTTTACAGTCGTTATAGGTAGGTATGTTGCTCATTGGGCCTGGTCTATATAATGCTACTAGTGCAATAATATCTTCAATATGATTTGGCTTCATGTGAAGCAAAGCTTCTCTCATTCCAGCACTTTCAATCTGAAATAATCCTACGGTTTTACCTGATGATAAAAGATCAAAAACTTTTTGATCATCAAAATCTATTTCTTCAATATTAAATTTTTTATCTTTTTTTCTAACTAATTTTTGAGTGTTATTTATTACTGTTAGTGTCTTTAGCCCTAAAAAATCAAATTTTATTAAACCAGCATTTTCAGCTGAATACATATCAAATTGTGTTGAGGGTAAAAGTAAATCTGCAGAAGTATCTTTATATAAAGGTACTACTTCCGTTAATTTTTTATCTGCAATCACAACTCCTGCTGCATGAGTAGCAACGTTTCTATTAAGACCTTCTAATTTTAATGATAACTCTGTTAATTTTTTTACTCTGGTATCCTCATTAATGAGCTTTTGTAATCTTGGCTCTCCAGCTATACATTGAGTTAGATTTTGAGGTCTAGAAGGATCAAAAGGTATCATTTTTGATATACTGTCAATAAACCCATAAGGTAATCCCATAACTCTACCAACGTCTCTGATCACCATACGTGCTTTGAGTTTACCAAATGTAATTATGTGAGCTACACTATCTTTGTATTTTTTTGTTAAGTATTCAAAAACAAGGTCTCTTTTATCTTCACAAAAATCTATATCAAAATCAGGCATAGAAATTCGGTCTGGATTTAAAAATCTCTCAAAAATTAAATTAAACTTAATTGGATCAACATCAGTAATTGATATACACCAAGCAACCAATGACCCAGCACCTGAGCCTCTACCAGGTCCAACTGGTATATCATTTTCTTTAGCCCATTTTATATAATCAGATACAATTAAAAAATAACTCGAATATTTCATTTTAATAATTATTGAAAGTTCATGATCTAGTCTTTCTTTATAAAGAAGAAAATTTTTATCATTTTCAAGTTCACTGTCTTTAACATTAAAAACTCTTAAAAATTTATCTCGCAGTCCTTCTAAAGAATATTTGGTTAAAAGATCATCTGCATTACCATCTTTATCAGTACTAATGTTTGGCAATATAGGATTAGAGAATAATGGTCTAAAATTACATCTTAAAGGAAAGTTGTAATTGTTTTCTAATGCCTCTGGTATATCAGCAAATAACTCTGTCATTTCAGAGTTAGTTTTTAAATAATGTTGATCGCTTAATTTTAATCTATTTTTTTCATTAATATAGGTTTTGTTACCAATACAAATCAAAGCATCATGTGCTTCATGCATATCTTTTGATAAATAAAAAACTTCATTAGTAGCAATTATTGGAATTTCTAGTTCTGCAGACTTTTTTAGATTAAATTTTTCAAACCCATTTTCATTAGTGTCGTTGTGTCGTTGAATTTCTAAATAAAATCTATCTCCAAAAACTTCTTTAATTTTTAAATAAATTTCGTTTATTTCTGTAAATTTTCCTTTATCAAATAATTTTCCAAAAAGACCTAAAATAGTACCTGAAAAAACTGAAACACCATTAGAACTTTTTAATAATTCATCAAAATTTACATGAGGATCACTTAATTCATCATTTTCTAAATATGAATTTGAGGATAATTCAATAATGTTTTTATAACCTGTTTCATTCAAAGCAAATAAAGGTAACAAACCAGTTGTATCATTTAGTTTAAAATTAATTTGAGTACCAATAATTGGCTGTGTTCCTGATTTAGAAATTTTTTCTGCAAATTCTAAAGCTCCACATAAATTAGAAGTGTCACTGATTCCTAAAGATTTAATTTTGTTTGATTTGCAATATTCTTGTAAATCATCAATCTTGGCCGCACCTTCACATATAGAATATTGTGTATGGACTTTTAGATGATTAAAGTTTTGATTTAATGACTCAGACATTGGATGATTTTATAATACCATCTCTCATCTCCAATAGGCAATCTGCCTTATTAGCAAAAAATCTATTGTGAGTTGCAAATATTATTAATCTATCTGATTTTTTTTGATTATATAAAAGTTTAAAAACTTCTTTTGCAGTATTCATATCCAAACTACCTGTTGGCTCATCCGCTAAGATTATTTCAGGATCATTTACAATAGCTCTTGCTATAGCTACTCTTTGAGCCTCACCGCCTGAAAGTTGAGAAGGAAAATGATTTGATCTATTTGAAAGACCAATTTTTTTTAATAATTTTTTAGCCTTTGTACTTGCTAATTCTTTGTCATTATTGTTAGCAATTGATGCTAAATAAATATTTTCTAAAGCAGTAAAGTCAGAAAGAAGATTATTTTGTTGATAAACAATACCAATTTTTTTTGATCTAAAAATATCATTTTCTTCTGTATCATTAAAATTAATTTGATTTTGATTAAAAATAATTTGACCTGATGAAGGTCTGTCTATTAAAGAAATTAAATTTAACAAAGTTGATTTTCCTGAACCAGATGGGCCCATGAGCGAATAAATTTTACCTTTTTCAAAACTTTGCGACAAACCTTTTAAAACTTTAATTTTTTTCTCAGTTTCAAAACTTTTAGATATACTTTTTAATTCTAAATACTTACTCATATTTTAAGGATTTAATTGGATCTAACTTAGCTGCTTTAAATGCTGGAAAAATTGATACTAAAATAGTTATAATTATTGAGCAGACTGAAATTAGAATAATTGATGTTGGATTGATTTCAGAAGGCATTTTGCTTAAAAAATATATTTCTTCAGGAAATAAACTTATATTGAAAACTGAGCTTAATAATTGTCTAAAATTTTCAATGTAAATAGAAAAAGTTACACCTAAAAAAATACCAAAAATTGTTGCGGAAGTACCTATTATCACTCCAACTAGAAAAAATATTTTAATTATTGATTTATTTAATACTCCAATTGATTTTAAGATGGCAATATCCCTTGTTTTGTTTTTCACTAAAATAGTTAATCCTGAAATAATATTAAATGCAGCAACAATTATTATTAATGACAAAATAATAAACATAACATTCCTTTCAACTTTTAGAGCTGAAAATAATGAACTATTCATATCTGCCCAACTAAAAACAAACTCATCATCAAAAACTTGTTTTACCTTTAATTTTTGGGATTCAATATTATTTGGATTATTCAGATAAATTTCTAAATTTCTTTCGTTGGGATCATATCCAAAGAACTCTTCTAAAATATTAAGTTCAATAAATGCAATATTGTTATCAAACTCTGCTAAACCACTGTTAAAAATTGAATTAACTATAAAATTTTTTTGTTTTGGCATACTGCCAATTATTGTTTGAACACCAGACGGTGACATTAAAGTCAATTCATCTCCTATTTCAAGATCTAGAGAAAAACTCAGTTCACTTCCAATTGATATGAAATTTTTATCAAATTGATTTAATTCACCTTTAAATTTTTCATTTGTTAATACCTCTAAATTTAAAAGATCATTGTATTTATAGCCTCGTAACACTATTCCTTTAGTATTATTGTTTTTTAGAATAATTGCCTCTCCTGAATTACTAAAAATAATATTCTTAGAGATTAACTTTAGTTTATTATTTATTTTATCTTCATCTATTGAATTTAAATAAGGTTTAACAGTAATATGTGAATTAAATCCTACAATTTTATTGATTAATTCTGTTCTAAAGCCGTTCATTACTGACATAACAATAATAAGAACAGCAACACCTAGACTTATTCCAATGAAAGAAAATATTGAAATAACATTTAAAAAGCCATCCTTTTTTCTAGCTTTTAAAAATCTTAAAGTAATTTCTTTTTCTAAAGTAGAAATCAAATTGAATTTTTTTGTTTATTTATAATTTCTATAATTTTGCTTAAAGGTAAGTTTTGAGTTTCACCACCTGTTTCTTTGAACTCTAATAAATCACCTTCACTCTTCTTTCCAATGATAATTTGATACGGAGCCCCAATTAAATTCATTTTTTTAATTTTGGATGAAAAATTTTCATCTGTGTCATCAATAAGAGCATCAATATTATTTTTTATTAACTCACTGTTAACATTATTGGCTTTAACAAGTGCTGAATTATCGTTTTTATTTATCATCGGTATCAAAGCAATATCATATGGAGCAACAGACAATGGCCATTTCATGATTTCATTTTTTTCATCATATTTTGCCTCTATTATTGCCCCAACTAGCCTTGATACACCAATTCCATAAGAACCCATTTTAACAAAATCTTTTTTTCCACCTGGTAAATCTACTGATGCATTCATAGGTTTTGAATATTTGTCGCCAAAATAAAATATGTGGCCTACCTCAATACCTTTTGTGATTAATTGATTTTCTGTAGAAACTATTTTTTCAAATTCATCTTTGTTAAACTTTTCATCTGTCACAGCATAAAATTGCTCATATTTTTTTCTCATTTCTTCTAAAGAAGATTTTTCCAATTGAGTATCATCACTGTTTAAGTCAAAAATTCTTTTATCAGTAAAAATTTTACTTTCTCCTGTATCTGCTAGGATAATAAATTCATGAGATAAATTTCCTCCAATTGGACCTGTGTCAGCAGCCATAGGTATTGCAGTTAGATCTAATCTTTTAAAAGTTTTTAAATATGAAAGAAAAAATTTATTATAAGAAAAAAAAGCTTCTTCGTCTGATACATCGAATGAGTAGGCATCTTTCATATAAAACTCTCTCCCCCTCATTATTCCAAATCTAGGTCTTATTTCGTCTCTAAATTTCCATTGTATGTGGTACATTAGTTGAGGTAATGATTTATAAGATTTAATTGAAGATCTAAAAATTTCTGTAACTTGCTCTTCATTGGTAGGTCCATAAAGCATTTCTCTATTTTGACGATCATTTATTCTAAGCATTTCCTCACCATAATCATCATATCGACCACTTTCTTTCCATATCTCACTAGATTGAATTGTTGGCATTAATATTTCTTGAGCTCCAATCTTATTTTGCTCTTCTCTAACAATTTGTTCTATTTTTTTCATTACCTTAAAGCCTAAAGGTAACCATGAGTATATTCCTGCAGAAGCTTGCTTGATCATACCAACTCTCAACATTAATTGATGAGATTTAATTTTTGCTTCAGAAGGATTATTTTTTAATATCGGAATAAATGAATTTGATAAAAGCATCTTAACTAATCATATTTCTTAAATTTAAATATTCAAATTTTATTAGTAAATAAATAATGATAAAAATTACAGATGTTATACCAGTGCAATACAAGAATTTTTTCAACATTTTTGGGTTTTCAGGTGATCCTGGATCTTCACCATCAATTTTTACTGTTTTTGCTCTGTTTACATCAATAGGAAGTATAGCAAAGAAAACTATCCACCATATAATTACATAGATAATTGCTAAACCAGTTACACTCATTAAATTCTGACTAAGTTAATATTAGTGAAAGGTTTTTTCCCAGTTCTTTCCTTGGAAAATTTCCTACAGGCAATTTTCAATGCATCAATTAAATTATGCTCGTGTCGCTTGCTTCCAATTTTAAAAGTTCTAGAAGTTTTTTCTATTTCTTCTTCTAACCCATAAACAAATTCTTCTCTATCATCTACTGGCAATCCACGAAAAGAAAGCACAGGATTGTTGTGAATATTTCCATTAGGTGTTATCATTAGAGTTACTTCAAGATATCCATTAGCGCTCAAATTTTTTCTATCTTTTATTGACTGTGAATCTGGATCAACACTTACATTGCCATCTAAATATAATCGACCACTTGGAGCTTTGTCGTAAACTTCAGGTTGATTACTAGGATATAACTTAACTATATCACCATTTTCTACTTGTACAGGATATGGAACTTGCATTTCTTTTGCAAAATTTATGTGTTCTATCATGTGCCTATGTTCACCATGTACAGGTATTACGCATTTAGGTTTAACCCATTGATACATTTCTTTTAAATCTTCTCTATTTGGATGACCAGAAACATGAACAAATTCAGTTTCTTCAGATATCACTTCTATACCATCTTTAACAAGTTGGTTGTGCAATTTATAAAGTTTTTTTTCATTTCCAGGTATAATTTTTGATGAAAATATTACAGCATCACCTTTTTCAATAAAAACATCAGGGTGTACATAACTAGAAATTCTCATCATCGCTCCCATTGGTTCACCTTGGCTACCTGTACAAAGATAAACTATTTTTTCTCTTGAGAAACTTTTAGCTTCACGAGGGTCAATTGGTTCAATTGTATTTTTTAAATATCCACATTGACGTGCAGCTTTATAAATACGATGCATCGATCTTCCAACTAGTGAAATTTGTCTTCCTGTTTGCTCAGCACAATAAAATGCTGTCTCCATTCTTGCTACATTAGATGCAAATGAAGTGATGATAATTCTCTTTTTCAATCTCGACATTACATTTAACATATTTTTTCTAACATCAAGTTCAGATCCAGACTTGCCGGCACTAAAAACATTAGTAGAGTCACAGATCATTGCCAATACTCCTTCATCACCAATTTCTTTTAATCTCTTTTCATTTATATTGTCACCAATAAGTGGATTGGGATCTACTTTCCAATCTCCTGTGTGTAAAATTACACCCGCAGGAGTTTTTATTCTCAAGCCATTAGGTTCTAAAATTGAATGAGTTAAAGTTATATATTCAATTTCAAATGGATCTAATGAAACAGTTCCATTCAATTCAACAATTTGTAAATCACTGGTAATATCTATTTGTTTTTCTCGAAACTTCTCTCTAATCAAAACTGCTGTAAATGGAGTAGCAAATATTTTACATCTCAATTTTGGCCATAAATGTGCGATTGCTCCAATGTGATCCTCATGTGCATGAGTTAAAACTATACCCAACAAGTTATCTTTTCTTTCAACAATAAATCCAGGATCAGGATAAATTAAATCAACACCTGGTATAGTGTCATCAGCAAAAGTTACACCAATGTCTACCATTATCCATTTATGATCGCTTGGTTGGCCGTAACCAAACAAATTCATGTTCATACCAATCTCACCAGATCCACCTAGTGGACAAAATAACAATTCATCTTTCATATTATTTTATTTGCTCAGAAATCTTTATTAGACCTTTAATTGTAATATCTTGGTTATGTTTAACTTTCGATTTTATTGAACTTGTAAATAAATAAGAAAATCCACCTGTCAATACAACTTTAAAGGATTTTCTTGTCTCTTTCTTAATTAAATTAATCATATTGTCAATTAAACCAGCATAACCCCAAAAAAAACCTGATCTAACAGCAGAAAGTGTGTTGTTGCCTATTACTTTTTTCATACGTTTAAGCTCAATTTTTGGGATTAAAGTAGCTCTGTCTGATAAAGTATTAAGAGACAACTTAATTCCAGGAGCTATTATTCCTCCTATATACGTATTTTTAATTAAAACATCAAATGTTGTAGCAGTACCAAAATCTAAAATTATATAATTATTTTTATTATCCAATAAGCTTATGGCATTTGTAATTCTATCAGAGCCTATCTGCTTGTAATCAACTTTAATTTTAATCATTGATTTTAAATTCAAATTTTTTACTTCGTTGCATTTAACTTTAGTGATTTTAGAAAAGTAGTTTTTTATAATTTTAAAAGTGTTTGGGACAACACTACAAAACAATATTTTTTCAATTTTATTTATTTGAATTTTATTTTTTTTAAATAAGATTTTTAATTGGTTATTACTTATTTTTTTTGAAATAAAAGTAATTCTTTTTAAAATTTTATTTCTTTTAGAAACTAAAAAAATTTTAGTGTCAGTATTTCCTATATCACCTAAAATATACATATTAATTAATTTATTTTATACATTTTTGATATTCTATTTTCAAAAACTAGTTTCAAATTTTTTTCTAAATCAGATTTATTAATTTTTTTTCCTGTTATTCTATATAAATTTGTAGCTGGATAATTTTTAATATTTGGATTTTTTATTACATTAATTCCTATTCCTGTAATTAAAAATTTTTTATCTGATTTTGTTATAATTTCTTGTAAAATCCCACTAATCTTTTTTTTATTAATCAATAAATCGTTTGGTTTTTTAAAGTTAATTTTATTTTTTATATATTTAGAGAGTGTTTGTTTAACTAAATTACAATTTAATTTTGTAACTCTTTCTATTGAGAATTTATTTTCATCAAATGGATGAAAAAAAGAAGCAAATAAATTTCCTTTATATGAAATCCATTTTCTTCCATACTGACCTCGACCACTAAATTGTTTTTCAGCAACAACCATACCAAATTTATAGTTAGTTTTTTTTATTATTCTTGCAGCTGTATCGTTAGTACTTTTTATTATTTTAAAATTAAATTTCTTAAATTTCATTAAATAATATTAATTCTTGATACTACCTCAATTAATTGGCTTGGGAATATGAAGTATAAAAGAATTAATATTGTAGAAAAAGTTAATGAAAATTTTAACCATAAACTATGATCCGTATCATATTCATCTTTTTCTTTATCAAAGTACATAATCTTAATTATTCTTAAGTAATAGAAAGCTGCAACAACAGTAGATAACAATCCAACAATAGCTAAAAAATACATTGATTGCTCTAAAACAGCTTTGAAAACATAAAACTTAGCAAAAAATCCTGCTAATGGTGGTATCCCAGCCAATGAAAATAATATTACAAGTAAAGAAAGTGATAATAATGGATGATTTTTCGATAAACCAGATAAGTCATCAATGTCTTCGTAATATTGATTATTTCTTCTAAGCATTAACAAGCAAGAAAAAAGGGCCAAATTCATTACAACATAAATTGAAATATAAATTATTGAACTTTGAATTCCTTCATTAGAAGCAGTTGCAAGACCAGCCAATGTATAGCCTATGTGTCCAATAGAGCTATAAGCAACTAGTCTTTTGATGTTTGTTTGTCCAATTGCTGCAATTGCTCCAAAAAGCATTGAGGCAATAGATAAAAATACAATTATCATTTGCCATTGATCGATCAGATTTAAAAATGGAACATATAAAAATCTAATAAATATAGTTAACGCAGCAATTTTTGGTACCATTGTAAAAAATAAAGTTACTGTAGTTGGAGATCCTTCGTATACGTCTGGTGCCCACATATGGAATGGCACTGCTGAAATTTTGAATGCTAAACCTACTAAAATAAAAACTATCCCAAAAGTCAGTACATACTCATTTGAATTAAGTTGTGTGGAAATCACATCAAAGTTTGTAGATCCTGAAAAACCATAAATTAGTGAACATCCATAAAGTAATAATCCTGATGATAAAGCACTTAATACAAAATATTTTAAACCTGCTTCAGATGATTTTAGTTGATCTCTGTTATAAGTTGCTAAAACATATAATGCTAATGATTGTAACTCTAGACCCATATAAAATACAATTAGATCGTTAGAACTAATCATGACCATCATTCCCAGTACAGAACTCAAAATTAAAACTGGATATTCAATATTAAAAATTTTAAAAATTTTTAAATAACTAGAAGAAATAACTAATACTAGAAAACCACCCAACAATGTAATTATCTTCATAAATGAAGACATCTTATCTATTACAACACTTCCATTAAACAAAGTTTCTCTATTCACAGAGAAAGTTTCGTTAATAGCTATTATAGCAGCAATCAAAAATACAAATAAAGACAAGTTAAAAGTAATGCCTGAACTATTTTTTTTAAACACTCCCAATACAAGTAAAAACATTATTGATAATGAGATAAAAATTTCGGGTAAAATTAAATTTAAATTTTCCATATTATTTGCTTGCTAAATTAATATTATGCATATTTATTAAATCTGAAACTGAAACCTCAATTGTATTAATCAAAGGATCTGGATAAAAACCAAAAAATAAAGTTGGAATAGCTAAACAAGTTAATATTAAATATTCTGATTTATTTAAATCCAACATTTTCTTTAAATCCTCATTAACTAATTTTCCAAATACAACTCTTTTATATAGCCAAAGCATGTAAGCGGCCCCTAAAATAACTCCTAGGCTTGCTAATACAGCTACTAAAAAATTATCCTTAAAGGCACCCATTAAAATTAAAAATTCACCAATAAAACCACTTGTTCCAGGTAACCCTAAGGCAGCTAATGTAAATAACATAAATAAAATCGAATACTTTGGTATTATGGCAACTATACCCCCATAAGAATTTATCATCCTTGAATGCATACGGTCATAAACAACACCGACACACAAGAATAGAGCTGCAGATACTAATCCATGACTAATCATCTGAATTATACTTCCTTCTATACCTTGCTGTTGAAGAGTAAAAATACCTAAAGTTACAAAACCCATATGTGCAACAGATGAATATGCAATTAGCTTTTTCATGTCTTCCTGCATTAAAGCGATAAAAGAAGTAAAAATTATTGCTATAACACTTAAAATATAAATAAGAGGTGTGAATACTTCAGAAGCCACAGGAAATAATCCTAGTGAAAACCTAATAAAACCATATCCTGCCATTTTTAATAGAATAGCAGCTAATAAAACTGAACCAGCAGTAGGAGCTTCAACATGGGCATCTGGCAACCAAGTGTGAACAGGCCACATAGGTGTTTTTACTGCAAAAGAACTAAAGAAAGCTAACCATAATAAATTTTGGTATTTAGCGTCAATTCCAATTTCATAAAGTTTAACTACATCAGTTGTACCTGATATCCAGTATATTGAAATGATTGCAACCAGCATTAAGACCGATCCAAGCAAAGTATATAGAAAAAATTTAAATGCTGAATAAACACGTTTTGGACCACCCCAAATCCCAATAATTAAAAACATTGGAATTAATCCGGCCTCAAAAAATAAATAAAAAACAACTAAATCAAGTGCACAAAACACACCAATCATAAAACTTTCCATGATTAAAATTGCAATTAAAAAATCTCGTAATCTATTTTTTACTGAATTGTTAACTGAAATGATGCAAAGTGGAGTTATAAAGGTTGTTAAGATTATAAATAATATCGAAATTCCATCGACACCAACTTTATAATTAATAAACCCTTCAATCCATGTTCTATCCTCAACAAATTGAAAATCAGATACGCTTTGGTCAAAAGATGCCCATAAATATATAGAAATTAAAAAATTAACTATACTTGTGAATAAGGCTACATATTTAGCTGTTGAATTATTTCCATCTTTATCTTTTGTAAAAAATAAAAAAAGAGCTCCTATAGTTGGTAACAAGATTAAAGATGATAAAATTGGAAAGCTCATTATTTAACTATCAAAAAGGTTAATAAAGCAGAAAAACCTAACAACATTACAAAAGCATATTGGAAAATAAAACCACTTTGAAATTTTTTTGCTTTAATCGAACATTTTTTTATAAAAGAAGAAATTCCATCAGGACCAAATCCATCTATTATAGTTCCATCACAGACTTTCCATAAAAATGTCCCAAGTTTTTTCGATGATTTAATAAAGATAACCTCATACAACTCATCGAAGTACCATTTATTAACAAGGAAATTGTATAAAGGTTTATTCATTGACGCTATTTCATTTGGCAATTCTTTGTTCTTAACAAATAAATAATAAGCAATAGGTATTGATAGGATAACTAAACTAGGTGTTAAAAGTAAAAACCATGTTGGTGGATGATCTGTGCTTAAAGGTTCTAAAAATTTGATCGATTCTGACCAAAAGTAATTTTCACCACCATGTCCAATGAACAAATCTTTAAATAACACGCCTGCAAAAATTGCACCAATAGAAAGCACAAATAACGGAACAAGCATTACCAAAGGTGACTCGTGCGTTTCTTCAATTTTAATCTCTTTATTATTATATTCGCCATGAAATGTTTTAAATATTAGTCTCCAAGAATAGACTGACGTTAAAAATGCAGTAACTATACCAATACCAGCTGCATAATAACCTGTTGTATTTCCTTTCAAATATGCAAATTCAATAATTGCATCTTTTGAGTAAAAGCCTGATAAGAAGGGAAAACCTGTCAAAGCAAGAGTTCCTATAATCATTAAAGCATAAGTGTAAGGTAATTTTCTCCATACACCTCCCATGTTATTAATATTTTGCTCATCTTTAAAAGCATGAATTACTGACCCTGATCCTAAAAATAATAAAGCTTTAAAAAATGCATGCGTAAATAAATGAAACATAGCTACATTGTAAGCGCCTACACCAGCTGCAAAAAACATATAACCAAGTTGGCTACATGTTGAGTAAGCAATTATTTTTTTAATATCTGTTTGAACTAAAGCTACAGTTGCAGCAAAAAAAGCTGTTGTCATTCCAACTACAGTAATCAAATTTAAAATTACTGGAGAAAATTCATAAATAGGTGAGCATCTAACAACTAAAAATACGCCTGCAGTAACCATTGTTGCAGCATGAATTAGAGCAGAAACTGGTGTTGGTCCTTCCATTGCATCCGGCAACCAAGTATGAAGTAAAATTTGAGCTGATTTACCCATAGCTCCGATAAATAACAATAAACAAACCAAATCTATCGCTTTAACTTCAAAACCTAAGAAGGATAAATTTTTATCTACCACAGTTGGAATTTGCTGGAAAACTTCATCATAATTGACAGTCCCAAACAAATAAAAGACTAAAAAAATACCTAATGCAAAACCAAAGTCACCTACTCTATTAACAACAAAAGCTTTGATTGCAGCTGCATTAGCACTCTCTTTTTTAAACCAAAAACCAATTAAAAAATATGAGCAAAGTCCAACTCCCTCCCAACCAAAAAATAGTTGAATAAAATTATCTGACGTTACAAGCATTAACATTGCAAATGTAAATAATGATAGGTAAGCCATAAATCTTGGTTTATGTGGATCGTGGGACATGTAACCAATTGAATAAATATGCACTAAAGCAGATACAGAAGTTACAACTACTAACATTACCGCTGATAGAGGATCAATTAACATTGACCAATTAACATCAAGTGAACCTGAATTAATCCAAGTTGCTATAACAATATTTTCTTCATATTGATTAATGATTACCTGATATAAAACAATTATTGATAAAATTGCAGATATAGAAACTAATGCACTAGTTACTATTTCAGAATTTCTATCACCAATGTAACGTCCAAAAAAGCCTGAAATAATTGATGCTATTAATGGAAGAAATAAAATTGAAAGTTCCATTATTATCCTTTCAACTCATCAATTTCTTCAACTCTGATAGTTCCAGAGTTTCTATAGTAAACAACGATTATAGCTAAACCAATCGCAGCTTCTGCAGCTGCTACAGTTAAAATAAATAAGGTAAATACTTGACCAGCTAAATCTCCAAGAAAAATTGAAAAAGCAACTAAGTTGATGTTTACAGCTAATAAAATCAACTCAATACTCATCAATATAACAATAATATTTTTTCTGTTAAGAAAAATTCCAATAACTCCAATTGAAAAAATCACAGCACCTAAAGTTAAATAGTGCCCTAAACCTATCTCAGTCATCTATTTTAACTCCTTTGTTAGAAGCAACTTCTACAACACTTACTCCTTCAGCTCTTTCACGAGAAATTTGTTTTATATAACTTTGTCTTTTGACGTTTGACCTTTGTCTAAAAGTCAGAACGATTGCTCCAACCATCGCAACTAACAAAATCATACCGCTAATTTGAAATACATGTATGTAATCAGTGTATAATATTTGACCTAATGAGTGTGTGTTACTTAAGTCTGAAACTTTTGATGAATTGTTAATATCAAAAATCTCTGGTTTGTATTTCCATCCACCAATTACAATAATTAGTTCAAAGAAAATGATTGTGCTAATAATTAATCCAACAGGAATATGTTTTGAGCTAGCAGCAGAGGCAAACCATTGATTTTTTTGTTGAGCAACATTTAGCATCATTACAACAAAAAGAAATAAAACTGCTACTGCTCCAACGTAAACAATCAACATTATCATACCCAAAAACTCGGCACCAATCATAATAAATAGACAAGAAATGCTGATAAAATCTAATATTAAAAAGAAAACTGAATGGACAGTATTTTTTGATACTGTAACCATTATTGCAGACACAACCGCAATTATAGAAAAAGTGTAGAAGAAAATAGCGTGAGCAATCATTTATCTATGTGAACTATCCGCTTTAATATTAGCGTCTAGAATATTCTCCCATCTGTCACCGTTATCTAATAATTTCTCTTTTGTGTAATATAATTCTTCTCTTGTCTCAGTCGAAAATTCAAAATTTGGACCTTGGACTATAGCATCAACAGGACAAGCTTCTTCACATAGACCACAATAAATGCATTTCATCATATCAATGTCATAACGAGTAGTTTTTCTACTGCCATCTTCTCTTTGAGCAGATTCAATTGTAATTGCCTGGGCTGGACAAACAGCTTCACAAAGTTTACATGCAATACATCTTTCTTCTCCATTTGGATATCTTCTTAAAGCGTGCTCACCTCTAAATCTTGGGCTAATTTTTCCTTTTTCAAAAGGATAATTGATTGTTTTTTTTGGTTTAAACAATTCTTTTATTGCAATGAACAAACCGCCTACAAAATCAACCATGAAAATAATTTTAAAAAATCTGGATAAATTCATAATTAGTTTGTTGGTAAAAGGTTAAAGTAAAATAAATAACTTGCAGTTAAAACAACCCAAGTTAATGACAAAGGAAGAAATACTTTCCAACCTAATCTCATTAATTGGTCATATCTATATCTTGGTACAATTGCTTTTACTAAAGCAAATAAGAAAAATAAAAGTAAAATTTTTAAAATTAACCAAATTGCACCTGGAACTAAAGTAAATGGATAAATATCTATTGGAGATAACCAACCACCTAAGAATAATATAGCTCCCATAGCACACATCAATAAGATGTTTGCATACTCACCTAACCAAAACATTGCATACATCATTCCTGAATATTCTGTTTGGTATCCAGCAACTAATTCTGCTTCAGCTTCAGGTAAATCAAAAGGTGGTCTATTAGTTTCAGCTAAAGCAGAGATAAAAAATATTACAAACATTGGAAATAACGGAATTACAAACCATAGATTTTGTTGAGCAATTACGATGTCATTTAAATTCAATGAGCCTACGCACAACAATACATTGATAATAATAACCCCAATTGAAACTTCATATGATACCATTTGAGCCGCAGATCTAATTGCACCTAAAAAAGGATATTTAGAGTTTGAAGCCCATCCTCCCATAATTATTCCATAAACACCTAGGGATGAAACAGCAAATAGATAAAGTATACCGACATTAATATCCGCTAAAACCTGGGTTGCACTAAATGGTATAACAGCCCACGCAATCAAAGCTAATGTCATAGTAACAATAGGTGCTAATATAAAGATTACTTTGTTAGAGCTTGATGGAATGATTATTTCTTTAAAAATATATTTCAAAGCATCAGCCAATGATTGAAGTAATCCAAATGGTCCCACTACATTTGGTCCTTGTCTTTTTTGAACAAAAGCCCAAACTCTTCTATCTAGCCAAACAATCATAGCTACAGAAACCAAAACTGGAACTAACAAAAATAGAATTTTGTATACCTCTTGAAAAACTATATTCAAATATTCCATCTTAACCTTCTGTGCCTGTTGATTTTAAATTCGTTTTTGCATTATTACACTCAATCATTGTTTTTGATGATTTAGCAACAACATTAGAAAAATAATAATCTTTAATTTCAATTTTTAAATTTTCATTATTAAAATCATAATTCGAGTTGTTATTATTTTGTTCAGTTTGTTTTTCACTTTGTAATTTCAAATAATTTAACATGCTGCTATCTAGCTCTTCTTTATCGTTAAACAATTTTCTATTATTCATGAATTCAGCTAGTTCATTTATTATCTGCCAATCTTCTTTTGCATCTCCAGGAGGATAAGAGGCCTTAAATGCTTTTTGAATTTTTCCCTCTAAATTTGTATAATAACCGTCTTGCTCTGTGTAAGCTGAGCCAGGCAAAATTATATCTGCACACTCTGCCCCTTTGTCACCATGGCTTCCTTGATAAATAACAAATTCATTTTTTTTAGCAAAATTTAAATTATCCTGACCTATTAAAAACACTATTTCAAATTTATTTGATTTTAAATCTTCTATTAAATTTGTTTTATTGTTTAAAACTCCTAAATCAAAATTTCCTACAGTTGCTGCATCACATGATAAAACATTCAAAGGATTCCAATCTTCTGAGAACTTGTTTTTTTTATTCAAAAAATCTTTTAAATTATTAAACAGATATTGTGCATTTTCTAATCTTAGTAAAGACTCACCAATTATGATCATTGGTTTTTTTGCACTTTCTATTTCTTTTGAAAGTTTATGTGTGTCATCTATAATTTCTTTAATTGTTTTAGTTTGCCCATCTAAACTTTCATAAGGATAAGTTAGATCTCCACAATCATTTAATGATACAATTCTTGTATTATTATTTAGATAAGATTTTCTAATTCTTGCATTTAAAATTGTAGCTTCGTATCTAGGATTGGCTCCCAATAATAAAATTAAATCAGCATCTTCAATTCCATTAATTGAGGAATTAAACAAATAATTTTCTCTTTTTGAAATATTAATATATCTATTATCTGATCTTGACTCATAATTATCAGTTTCAACTGTTCGCTCAAAAAATTCTTTAAAAATGTAAGCAGTTTCCATGTTTGTTAAATCTCCAACAAAACCAGATACTTTTTCTTTAGATGTATTTTCTAATTTAGATTTTATTATTTTATAAACTTCTTGCCATGAAGCTTTCTCAAATTTACCGTTGTATTTAATATATGGAGTATCTAATCTTTGATGAAGTAAACCATCACACGCATATCTAGTTTTATCTGAAATCCATTCTTCATTAATATCTTCATTTATTATTGGGAGAACTCTTTTTACTTCCCAATCGTATGTGTCAACTCTAATATTTGAACCGATTGCATCCATAACATCAATTGTTTCAGTCTTTTTTAATTCCCATGGTCTCGCTTCAAAAACATAAGGTTTTGATGTCAAGGCTCCTACAGGACATAAATCAACTACATTGGCAGATAATTCTGATTTCATTGATTGCTCAAGATATGTTGTAATTTGCATATCTTCACCTCTGCCTATAGCACCAAGTTCTGGAACTCCTGCAACTTCATTAGCAAATCGCACACATCTTGTACAATGTATACATCTTGTCATTTGAGTTTTGATTAATGGTCCCATATTTTTTTCAGGAACTGCTCTTTTATTTTCTTTGAATCTTGATTTGTCTACCCCATAAAACATTGATTGATCTTGCAGATCACACTCACCACCTTGGTCACATACAGGACAATCTAAAGGGTGATTTGCTAGTAAAAATTCCATTACACCTTTTCTAGCCTTTTCAACTAAACTTGTGTTTGTTTTAATGTTCATTCCTTCGGCAGCAGGCATTGCGCATGATGCAATAGGTTTCGGTGATTTCTCCATTTCCACCAAACACATTCTACAATTTCCAGCTATAGATAATTTTTCATGATAACAAAATCTAGGTATCTCAACTCCTGCTTTTTCACAGGCTTGAAGAACTGTTAGTCCTTCTTCAACTTCTACATCAATGTCATTTACTTTTAATTTAAGCATTTTTTTTATCTAATAAATGTTGATCAACCAAATAAGGTATATTATTTTTTTTCTGAACAATTGGGTCTAAATTGTTTCTTTCTTGAATTTCTTTTTTAAAATGTCTTAACAAACCTTGAACTGGCCATGAAGAACCTTCTCCAAACGCACAAATTGTATGACCTGCGATTTGGGTTGTTACATCTCCTAACATGTCAACTTCATCTTTAGTTGCATCGCCTTTTGCCATACGCTCAAGCATTCGCCACATCCATCCAGAACCTTCTCTGCAAGGTGTACATTGTCCACAACTTTCATGTTTGTAAAATCTAGCAATTCTCGCCATACATTTAATAATGTCTTGATCTTTATTGATAACCACTATTCCTGCTGTTCCTAATCCACTTTTTTCTTCGACACACGCATCAAAATCCATCTTTAATGTTTCGCATCTATCTTTTGGAATTAGAGGCATAGAAGATCCACCAGGTATTACAGCTTGTAAATTATCCCATCCACCAATCACTCCACCAGCGTGAACTTCTATTAATTCTTTTAGGGGAATGCTCATTTCCTCTTCTACATTACACGGATTATTAACATTTCCAGAAATACAGAATATTTTAGTACCTGTATTTTTTTCTCTTCCTAAAGAAGCAAACCATTTCGCTCCTCTTCTTAGAATAGTTGGCACCACAGCAATCGTTTCAACATTATTAATTATAGTTGGGCATCCATATAAACCAATCAAAGCTGGGAAAGGTGGTTTTAATCTTGGTTGACCTTTTTTACCCTCTAAACTTTCAAGTAATGCTGTTTCTTCACCACAAATATACGCTCCTGCTCCATAATGGATATAAATATCTAAATCCCACCCAGTTCCAGCTGCATTTTTTCCTAATAGTTTTTTCTCATAAGCCTCATCAATTGCAGCTTGGAGTTTTTGACCATCAATAAAATATTCTCCTCTAATATATATGTAGCAGATGTGTGCTTGAACTGCGTATGATGCGATTAGACAACCCTCTATTAATTTATGAGGTTCAAATCTTAAAATATCTCTATCTTTACAAGTACCTGGTTCAGATTCATCACCATTAATAACTAAATAGTGTGGTCTTGATCCAACTTCTTTTGGTGCAAATGACCACTTTAAACCTGTAGGAAATCCTGCGCCACCTCGACCTCTAAGCTGAGACTCTTTAATTTCATTAATAATCCAATCTCTTCCTTTTTCAGTAATTTCTTTAGTGTTTACCCAATCACCTCTTGATTGTGACGCTGCTACATCAGAGCCTTTATCGTTATATAAATTTTGAAAAATTCTATCTTGATCTTTAAGCATTTTTTAAATCCGTTAGTGTTTTTCTATTGTTCTCTGGCTCATTATTAATTCTTCCTCTGTATGAACCTGGTTTTGGAGTTTCTCCATTTAAAATTTTATCCAAAATCTCAGATGTTTTTTCTTTATCAAGATCTTCGTAATAATCATCATTTATTTGCATCATAGGAGCAGTCACGCATGCACCAAGACACTCAACTTCCATCCATGAACAACTCTTGTCGCTTGATAATTCACATTCGTTTTCAGAAATTTTTTCCTTACAAGCTTCAACCAATTTATTTGCACCTCTAATCATACATGGTGTTGTGGTACATACCTGAACAAAATATTTTCCAACAGGTGATAGATTGTACATTGTGTAGAAAGTAGCCACCTCATAAACTTTTATATAAGGCATGTCTAAAAACTTAGCGATATACTTCATTGCAGCTAATGGTATCCAATTATTATTTTGTCTTTGAGCAATATAAAGTAAGGCCATCACAGCGCTTTGTTGTTTTCCTTTTGGATATTTTGCAACAATATTATTTGCAGCATCTAAAGAGGAAGCATTAAATTCAAAACTTTCTGGTTGATCTTTTGCTGGTTTTCTTAAGCTCATCTATCAACCTCACCAAAAACAATATCTAATGAACCTAGAACAGCTGGTACATCTGCTAACATGTGTCCTTTAATTAAATAATCCATTGATTGCAAATGTGAAAATCCTGGTGCTCTAATCTTGCATTTATAAGGTTTGCTCGAACCATCAGAAATTAAATAAACTCCAAATTCTCCCTTTGGTGCTTCAACAGCTGTATAAATTTCGTCCTTAGGTACTCTATAACCCTCTGTAAATAATTTAAAATGATGAATTAACGCTTCCATTGATTGTTTAATATCTTTTTTTGATGGTGGACTAATTTTACCATCTAATGATTTAATTGGACCTTTTTCCATTTTAGATAAACATTGTTTAATAATAGAAACGCTCTCTTTCATTTCTTCAATTCTGCATAAATATCTATCGTAGCAATCACCATTTTTTCCAACTGGTATTTTAAAATCTAAATCCTCATAACAATCATAAGGTTGTGACTTTCTTAAATCCCAAGGCACTCCTGATCCTCTAATCATAACTCCTGAAAACGAATAATCTAAAGCATCCTCTTTACTTACAATTCCAATATCAACGTTTCTTTGTTTAAAAATTCTATTATCAGTTAACAAACTTTCTAAATCATTAATCACTTTTGGAAATGTGTCACAAAAGTTTGAGATATCTTCCTCTAAACCTTTGGGTAAGTCTTGATGAACACCACCTGCTCTGAAGTAGTTAGCGTGTAATCTTGATCCAGAGGCTCTTTCATAAAAAGTCATTAATGTTTCTCGCTCTTCAAATCCCCAAAGTGATGGAGTTAAAGCGCCAACATCAAGCGCTTGAGTAGTAACGTTAAGAATATGACTTAATATTCTTCCAATTTCACAAAAAATAACTCTTATATACTGAGCTCTAATCGGCACATCTATTTTAAGAATTTTTTCTACAGCAAGGGCAAAGGCATGTTCTTGATTCATTGGAGCTACATAATCCAAACGATCAAAATACGGAACGGCTTGCATGTAAGTTTTGTTTTCAATTAATTTTTCCGTACCTCTGTGAAGCAAGCCTATATGTGGGTCTGCTTTTTCAACAACCTCACCGTCTAATTCTAATATTAATCTTAATACACCGTGAGCTGCTGGATGTTGAGGACCAAAGTTTAGATTTAAATTTTTAATTTTTTTTGTCATTATTTTCAATTTCTTCTTTAATATATTTTGTTCCTTCCCAAGGACTCTCGTAATCAAAATTTCTATAGTTTTGCTCTAGTTTAACTGGTTCGCTGATTACTTTTTTTTGATCTTCACTATATCTAACTTCCGAATGACCAGTTAAAGGAAAATCTTTTCTTAAAGGATGTCCTTCGAAACCATAATCTGTAAGTATTCTTCTTAAGTCGGGATGATCTTTGAAATTTACACCATACATATCAAAAACTTCTCTTTCCATCCAATTTGCTGCAGGAAAGACACTTGTTAAAGAAGGTATAACTTCATTTTCAGAAATAGAGTATTTTAGAACTAGTCTTTGATTAAATTCATGACTTAAAAATAAGTAAACTACTTGAAACCTTTGATTATTTTCTGGATAATCTACAACTGTAATATCTATTAGCTGTCGAAATTTTGTATCTAAATTAGTTTTTAAGAATAAAATTACATCTAAAAAATCATCTTTATCTGTTTCTAGATAAATTTGATTATGTTTTATTTCTGAATTGTTAATTTTAGTGGTTAACTCAGAATTAATTTTTTTTTCTAGATCCTCTAAACTATTCATGACTATCTTATAAAAGATCCTTTTTTTCTAATTTTTTTTTGTAATTGCAAAATTCCGTATAATAATGCCTCTGCAGAAGGAGGGCATCCTGGAACATATACATCAACTGGAACTATACGATCACACCCTCTTACAACTGAATAAGAATAATGATAATAACCTCCACCATTAGCACAGCTACCCATAGAAATTACATATCTAGGTTCTGGCATTTGATCGTAAACTTTTCTTAAAGCTGGCGCCATTTTATTTGTTAAAGTTCCTGCAACTATCATAACATCTGATTGTCTAGGGGAACCCCTTGGAGCTGCTCCAAATCTTTCTAAATCATATCTCGGCATTGCTGTTTGCATCATTTCGACTGCACAGCACGCAAGACCAAAAGTCATCCAATGCAAAGAGCCAGATCTAGACCAATTAATTAAATTATCTAGCGATGTAGTTATAAAACCATTTTTACTAAAATCTTTAGCAAGTTGTTTAAACTCTTCAGGAACTTGTTCTATTTTATCGTTCATTAAATTAATTTTATTCCCAATCTAAAGCACCTTTTTTCCATTCATAAATAAAACCAACTGTAAGTATGAATAGAAAAATCATCATTGATGAAAAACCTAATAGACCAATATTTCCTAATGATATTGCCCATGGAAATAGAAAGGCAATTTCGAGATCAAATATGATAAATAGAATTGCAACTAAATAAAATCTTACATCAAACTCCATTCTGGAATCTTGAAACGGTTCGAAACCACATTCATATGCAGATAATTTTTCTGGATCAGGTTTTTTTGGAGAAAGTAAAAAATTTAACACTACAAAAGCAACGCTTAAACCAAGAGCGATAACTAAAAATAGAATAATTGGAAGGTAATCTTTTAAAAATTCAGATAACATGAAAATCTATATATCAGTTTTTATCTGATGTTGAAGGGATGATAAGTCACATTTTATTAATATTAACAGACAGTTTATTGGGAAAAAGTGGCGGGAGTGAAGGGACTCGAACCCTCGACCTATCGCGTGACAGGCGATCGCTCTAACCAACTGAGCTACACCCCCACTTTAAGTTTTGGTGGGCAGTAAAGGACTCGAACCTTTGACCCCCTCGGTGTAAACGAGATGCTCTACCAACTGAGCTAACCGCCCAAAACCAATAATAAGGGTTGTAAATACAATAATAATTTTAATAAAGCAATAAATGATTAAGGATATAAAACATAGCAAATTTGCTTAAGGATCAAAACAAAAAAAAATTATCTTAATTGACAATAATTATCATAGAGCTCAAATATAATTTTTTCTGTATTATATTTTTGTTTCCATTTTGGATAATGTTTTCTAAATTTATCACAATTACTTATATACCATTTATGATCCCCTCTTCTAGGAGTGTTAAAGTATTCAATTTTAATTTTTTTATTAATTTTTTTTTGTACTAAGCTTATAGCTTCGAGAATTGAACAATTTGAAAATCTACCTCCACCAATATTATATACTTCTCCAATAGTTGGTTTTTTATAATATTCCCAAAAACAACTTACTAAATCATGTGCATGAATATTGTCTCTAACTTGCTTTCCATGGTATCCTATAATTTGATATTTTTTTTTTTGTATCAAATTTTTAACCAAAAAAGATAAAAAACCATGAAGCTTTGCAGAGGAATGTGATGGACCCGTAATACAACCAGCCCTGAATGTAACTGTTTTGATACCAAAGTTATTACCAAACTCTTGTACCAGTAGATCTGAATAAGTTTTTGAAACCCCAAAGAGACTATGGGTGCTTCTGTCTAAAGAAAAAGTTTCATCTATACCTTTAAAAAGTTTATTTTTTTTATTTAAATCAATTCGATTTTTTTTTTCAATGAAAGAAAGTTTATTAGGATTGTCTCCATATACCTTATTAGTCGACATATGTATAAATTTTGACGAGGGGGAATATTTTTTAAACAATTCCAATAAATTTAATGTTGATAAAGCATTTATTTCAAAATCTAACCTAGGATTTTTGTAAGCCCAATCATGTGAAGGTTGTGCAGCACAATGTAAAATTAAACTAATATTTTTTCTAAAAAATTTAAAAATTTTTTCTATTTTTTTTTTATTTCTTATATCTGTATGAAAATGTTTATAGTTTTTGAAATTTGTCTTAAGTTTTTTTTTTACCCAATTTGTATCACCATCTTTTCCGAATAAAATTTTTCTAGTGTTATTGTCTATCCCAACAACTTCAAAACCTTTGTTACAAAAAAAATTCACAGCTTCTGATCCTACAAGACCACACGAACCCGTTATTATAATAACGCTCATTTTTAAATTTTAAGCATCTTTCTTAATAATCAAAATACAAATGAAATAGATACCATTTAAGTTTATTTTTCAATAGATAAAAATATTGAGATAATATTAAATCAAATAAATTTCGTTGAATAAATCTCAGGTATGTTTAAATTAATCCTTTAAATCATATCAATTGAGAATCTAAAATATGTTATCAATTATTTTTCCTATAAGAAATGAAGAAAGAAACTTACAGAATATTATAGATATATTTGAAAATTCTATAATTAATTTCAATTATGAAATACTGTTTATTAACGATTTTAGTCAGGATAATTCTCTAGACACAATGAGAAGAATATCAAACAATAATGATAAGGTTAAATTTTTTGATAATAAAAAAATAGGAATAGGAGGTGCTATCAACCTAGGAATTGAAAAATCGTCTGGTGAATATTGCTGTATAATGATGGCTGATCTATCAGACGACCTAAAAGATTTAATAAACTATTATGAAATAATTTCTCAGGAAAAATTAGATGCTATTTTTGGTTCAAGATTTATTAAAGGATCAAAGTGTGTTGATTATCCAACAAAAAAATTTATTTTAAATAGGATTTTTAATTTTTTTGTCAGTGTTTTATATCTTAATAAATACAATGATTTTACAAACGCATTTAAAATATATAGAAAAGAAAGCTTAATTAAAACCCTTCCATTAATTTCAGAAAGCTTCAATATATTTTTAGAAATACCTTTGAAGATTATTTCTAGAAATTTAAAATATAAAATTATACCTATTAGCTGGAAGAATAGAAAAAGTGGAGTATCTAAGTTCAAAATTGAAGAATTAAGATCTAAATATCTCTTTACTTTAATTTATTGCTTTATTGAAAAAATCTTATTAAAAAAATAATTTATTCTAATTCCTCAATTAGAAAAAATTAGCTAATTTTAATTTTAAAATTTATTGATATATTTTTTTTAATAATTTTTTATTATCTATAATCCAAACATAAATATCTTTAACAATATTATTTAAGTTTTTAGTTGGCTTCCAATTGTACGTTTTTATTAGTTTCGAATTATCCATAATAAAATAAGGAATATCAAACATTGATGTTTTCTTAATTTTTTTAAATTTAATTTTATTTCCAGTAATTTTTTGACATAATTTAGTTAAATCAATTAAAGATATAAAGCTTTTTAAACCACCACCAATATTAAATGTTTTATTAAAGATCTTATTTATATTCTTAAGTTGCACCAAAATTATTTCACACGCATCTTCAATATGAATAACATCTCTCGATTGTTTCCCTGATCCATTAAATCCAATATATTTTAATTTTTTTTTAAAAAAATGATTTATAACCCATAAAGAAACAAATCCTTGATCCTCATAACCAAATTGCCATGGTCCAGATATAACTCCAAATCTGTTAATTAAATATTTAATTTTATGGGAATAATTATACTCTCTGATTAAATCTTCAGAAGCTAATTTTGTAAACCCATATAAAGATTTTGGACTTTTAGTACTAAATTTTTCATTAATCTTACACGATGAGAAATCTTTTACTTTTAAATAATTTAGATTAAATTTTTTTCTTAATGCATCTATTGAATATACACGACTAGATGATAAAAAAATAATCTTAGAATCATCCTTAACACATTTGTTTAATATATTTAAGGTGCCTAGCAAATTCGTTTTAAAAACTTTATTTGGTATATATACTGAGTCATTTACAGCAGCCTCTGCACAACAATCAATAATAACATCATAATTAGGAAGTTTTAAAACTTTTTTTGAATCAGTAATGTCTATTTTAAAATTCTTAATTTTTTTTTTTTTTAACCTTTTTAAATTAATGTTTGATCCATTTCTTGATAAATTATCTAATGTAAATACCTGACATTTACTCAAATTTTTTTTTAAATATATTGCGAGATTAGATCCAACAAATCCACAACCACCTGTTATAAGAATTTTCATACTAACAGTATAAACAAAATTTTTTTAGTCCAAAGTTATAATTTAAATTACATTATTTTTTTATAAAGAAAATATGATGCATGATTTCCTAATTTATAAAATTTTTCTAAACTGCCTGAATATTTTTCAACATATTCGTGATAGTTATATTTCTTTACCAGCTTATAATTGTTTTTAAACCATTCAAGTTCGATCTTTGTAAATGAATATTCTCCGTCATGTGAATATCCTCCAAACAAGCTACTTCTATCTAAAATAAATGTCGGTTTCTTTAACTCAATAAAGTCTAGCCACCATCTTGAATTATTATCTTTATCTCTAAACTCCCTAATTAATTGTGATGAAAGCCCTACAGTATCGTAAGTTTTTATCTTAGCATAATAAGGAATATATCCAGCTGGTTCTAAAAAAAGAGTATCTTTTTCATGGTTCTCTGACATTTGAAAAATATCTTTACCTATTACTGATCTGTAAGAATTCTCCTGAAAGCCAATATTTTTTAAAACAGCAAATTGTACTAATGAGACAAAGATCAATAAAACAATTGAAATTTTTTTTATTAAATAATTACTTTTTAAATTAACTAAAAAGAATGACAAAATTAAATAACTTAAAAAAGCATAAGGATAAAGATACCAATCCCAAACATGACCCCCTATTACATATGATAATGGTAAAAATATAATTGATGCAGATATAATTATTAAATATATTTTTTTATTAGTGTTGATATCCTTGTATTTATTTATTAATAAAAACCTAAGATAATATATTGCCACTGAAATAATGAATAATGCAAATATGGTATAAATTATATTTGGTATAAATTTCGAATAAACACCTAGAAAAAAACTTCGAGATCCAAAGAACCAAAAATGTAAATCATTTAAAATTCTTAAAAATGTGAATGATCCTTCATTACTTAAAGTGCTCCATTTAGAAACGGCTGGTCCAGGAAAAAAAGATCCATCATAAATTTTATTTAGCAAGCCATTTAAGTATGCTCCACAAAAACCAAATATAAAGACAACTAAAAAACTTCTTATTTTTAAAAATATTAAAAAACAAAATGATACAATTAAGATAAATCCTACCATTTCTATTCTTATGAAAGGAACAAACAGTGAAAAAATAAGTAAAAATTTACTATCTCTTGAAACTCCCAATAAGACTAGAGAAATAAAAAAAACCATTATTGAAAATTCTAATCCTACAATTCCAATAATAGCTATACTAGGGTTTAGAAATATGAATGTGAATAAAAAATAAAAACTTAACCTGTCTTCAAATATTTCTTTTGTGAGAATATTTTTAAGACTTAAAAATATTATTAAGCTGGAAAGAACACTAACTATAGAATTAAAGAATATAATCGATAAAATTGCATATTCATTAAACAAATATCTTAACGAAGCACAAATTAAACCAAATATTTTACTAGTTGTAGCTGAATTTATTTCATCTAAATTATAACTAAACTTTCCATAATCCGCTAAATTAAATGCTGACCTAAAGACAATGAATGAGTCTTCTAAAATAAAACCTGAAAAGAAAAATAATAATTTAAAAATTAATATTGATAATAAAATTATAAAAACATTTGAAAAATTTAAATTTACTCTTGAAACCTCACTAGCTATCATTTGCCATTATTTATTGAATACTGGCTTGTGATTTATCATCTTTTTTAGATATATCAACTTCGACCCACTCTGTTGGTTTAAGATCTTTTGTTAAAGCTATTTTAATAACTTGATCTGCGTATTCAACTGGTGTGATCTTAATATCGTCTATAATTTTCTTAGGCATATCTACTAGATCTTTTTCGTTTTCTTTAGGAATTAAAACTTCTTTTATTCCAGCTCTATGTGCAGCTAACAATTTTTCTTTCAAACCACCAATTGGTAATACTTGACCTGTTAAAGTAACTTCACCAGTCATTGCAACATCTCTTCTTACAGGAATGTTTGTTATTGATGAAACTATTGAAGTTACCATACCAATACCAGCTGATGGTCCATCTTTTGGTGTTGCTCCCTCAGGAACATGAATGTGAAAATCTTTCTTTTCAAAAATAGGGGGTATTATTCCATACTCTAAACATTTTGACCTTACAAAAGATTTTGCAGCTTTAACTGACTCTTGCATAACATCACCTAATTTACCAGTAATTTGCATTCTTCCTTTTCCTGGCATTGTAACAGTCTCAATTTTTAAAATTTCTCCACCATACTCAGTCCAAGCAAGTCCTGTTACTATACCAACTCTATTTTCGGTTTCTAACTCTCCAAACTTAAACTTTGGAACGCCTAAAAAATCAGATAAATTTTTATTATTTATTCCAACCTCTTTTTCTTCACCAGCTACAATTTTTTTTACAACTTTTCTTGCAAGTTTAGAAATTTCTCTTTCAAGATTTCTTACACCAGACTCTTTTGTGTATCCTCTAATAACTTCTTTTATAATATCATCATCCAGCTTCATTTCTTTTTCTTTAACGCCGTTATCTTTAATTTGTTTTGGTAACAAATACTTATTTGCGATGCTTATTTTTTCATCCTCAGTGTAACCTGCTAATCTAATTACTTCCATTCTGTCCAATAATGGAGGCAATATATTTAAAGTATTTGCCGTTGTTACAAACATTACATCAGATAAATCATAATCAACTTCTAAATAGTGATCGTTAAAAGTTGTATTTTGTTCTGGGTCTAGCGCTTCTAATAATGCTGAGGACGGATCACCTCTATAATCATTTCCAATTTTATCTATCTCATCTAATAAAATTAGAGGATTTTTTGTTCCAGCTTTTTTCATCATTTGAATTATTTTACCTGGTAATGATCCGATATAAGTTCTTCTATGTCCTCTTATTTCCGCTTCATCTCTCATCCCACCAACAGACATTCTAACAAATTCTCTATTAGTTGCTTTTGCAATAGATTTACCTAAAGATGTTTTGCCAACACCAGGGGGGCCAACTAAGCATAATATTGGGCCTTTAATTTTTTCCATTCTTTTTTGAACAGCTAAAAATTCTATTATTCTTTCTTTAATTTTCTCTAGTCCAAAATGATCTTTATCAAGAATATTTAATGCCTTTGTTAAATCGATATCAACTTCACTTTTCTTGTGCCAAGGTAGTTCCGTCATCCAATCAAGGTAGTTTCTAACCACAGTAGCTTCAGCTGACATTGGGCTCATGTTCTTCAATTTTTTAAGCTCTTGTAGACATTTCTTTTCAACTTCTTTTGGCATTTTTGCTTTTGTGATAGCTTTATTTAGACTTGTAGTTTCGTCTTTGCCGTCTTCAATCTCACCAAGTTCTTTCTGAATAGCTTTCAGCTGTTCATTTAAATAGTATTCTCTCTGGGTTTTCTCCATTTGAGTTTTAACTCTTCCTCGTATTCTTTTTTCTACACCAATTATACTTGTTTCATTTTCCATAATTTTAATTATGGCGTTTAATCTCTTTTTTACATCTACAGTTTCAAAAATTTGTTGTTTTTCTGAAATTGTAGCTGTGATATGTGAAGCAATATTGTCAGCTATTTGAGAAGGATCTTTTAACTGCTTAATTGTATTTATTGTTTCGTTAGAAATTTTCTTATTTATTGAAGTTAACTTTTCTAATCTTCTTAAAGCAGTAGCTGCTAAAGGAAATAAATCTTCGTCTTTGGGCAAAATATCATTGAAATATGTATAGTCACACGTAATAAATTTCTCGTTATCTTTAAAGTCTAAAATTTTAACTCTTTTAATACCTTCCACTAAAACTTTTACAGTTCCATCTGGTAACTTTAATAATTGTAGGATGCTTCCCTCACAACCATACATAAATACGTCTGTTTTCTTGGGATCATCAATTTCTGAGTTTTTTTGTGTTACAAGAATGATCTTCTTATCTTTTTTCATCACCTCATTAAGTGCAGAAATAGATTTATCTCTTCCTACAAACAGAGGTATTACCATGCTTGGGAAAACTACAATGTCTCTTAAAGGTAATAACGGCAATGATATTTTAACGTCCATAGGATTAATATGGATATTATATATTATATTGCAATAGGTTTTTGTTACTTATTAAGGGTATTAAGCCGCTGATGTTTTGCCAGACTTAGATTTATTTTCGCCTTTAGAATGAACTAAAATTGGTTGTGATTGACCTTTTGCCGCTCCTGCATCAACAATTACTTCCTCAATGTTGTCTTGACTTGGGAGATCATACATAGTTTTTAATAATATATTTTCTAATATTGATCTCAATCCTCTTGCACCTGTTTTTTTGCTAATTGCTTTTTGAGCTATTTCTTTAAGAGCATTTTCTTTAAATGTTAATTTCGCTCCATCTAACTTAAATAGTTCTTGATACTGTTTAGTTAAAGAATTTTTTGGTTCTTGTAAAATTTTTATCAATGATTTTTCATCTAAATCCTCAAGAGTTGCTATCATTGGTAATCTACCAATAAACTCTGGTATTAACCCAAATTTCAATAAATCCTCAGGCTCTAGTCCCTTCATCCACTCCCCTGTTTTTTTATCCTGAGTATTTTTTACATCCGCTCCAAAACCAATTGAAGTACCTTTGTCTCTTTGAGAGATAATCTTGTCTAATCCAGCAAATGCACCTCCACAAATAAAAAGAATATTTGTTGTGTCTACTTGTAAAAATTCTTGTTGAGGATGTTTTCTACCTCCTTGAGGCGGGACACTTGCGACAGTACCTTCCATTATTTTTAATAAAGCTTGCTGAACTCCTTCTCCAGATACATCTCTTGTAATGGATGGGTTCTCAGATTTTCTACTAATCTTATCAACTTCGTCGATATACACTATTCCACGTTGTGCTTTTTCAACATTATAATCTGAAGCTTGAAGTAATTTTAAAATAATATTTTCAACATCTTCACCAACATATCCTGCTTCAGTCAATGTTGTTGCATCTGCCATTGTAAATGGAACATCTAAAATTCTTGCAAGAGTTTGTGCTAATAAAGTTTTACCACAACCAGTAGGACCAACTAACAAAATATTTGATTTAGATAACTCTACATTCTTACTAGTTTTATTTTCATAATTAAGTCTTTTGTAATGATTGTGTACAGCTACTGACAGAACTTTCTTGGCATGTGCTTGACCAATTACATAATCATCTAATACTGTGCAGATTTCTTTTGGTGAAGGAAGACCGTCTTGGTGTTTAACAAAAGTATCTTTGCTTTCCTCTTTTATAATATCCATACAAAGCTCAACACATTCATCACAAATAAATACAGTTGGACCTGCAATTAATTTTCTAACTTCGTGTTGGCTCTTCCCGCAAAAAGAACAGTAAAGAATATTTTTATTATTTGTACTCATAATTTTTTAAACGAATCAATTTCATTACTTTATTATAGATGACTCATACTAATCAAGTTTGGATTAGTAAGTTATCAATATATTGTGTATTATGATCTTTTTTCTACTACTTCGTCAATAAGACCAAATGATTTTGCGATATCAGCGGTCATGAAATTATCTCTTTCTAAAGCAGATTTTATTTCATCAACAGTTTTGCCTGTATGTTTTGAATAAATTTCATTTAATCTTTTCTTTAATGACAGGACTTCATTAGCATGAATTTCTATATCCGTAGCTTGTCCTTGAAAACCTGCTGAAGGTTGGTGAACCATTATTCTTGAGTTGGGTAAAGAAAACCTCTTACCTTTAGTTCCTGCAGCCAACAAAAATGATCCCATTGATGCAGCTTGCCCAATACATAGAGTTGAAATATCGGGTTTTACATATTGCATCGTATCGTAAATCCCAAGACCAGCTGTAACCAATCCACCAGGACTATTGATATATAAATAAATTTCTTTTTTAGGATCTTCAGCTTCCAAAAATAATAACTGAGCTGTTACTAAAGATGCAATATTGTCATTTATCTGACCTGTTAAAAATATAATTCTTTCCTTTAGAAGTCTTGAATAAATATCATAAGCTCTTTCACCTTTGCTTGATTGCTCTACAACCATCGGCACTAGATTGCTCATATGTTCTGATAATTTTGTTGTCATAAGTTGATTCTTTCTACTTATACAACTTGTGATTACTTTTTGCTAACTTTTTTTGTTTTTTTAGCAGCTGGTTTTGCTTTTACTGTTTTTGTAGAAGGTTTTTTTTTCTCTGAAGCTTTTGCTGCAGGTTTCTTTTTAGTTTCTTTTTTTGGTTCGTGATCATGTGAATGATCATGGTCATGATCGTGATCGTGTTTATGAGCTTCTTTTAAGATTTTTTCCGCCTCATCTTTTGAAATTTCTTTTTTATTTGGTTTACCTTTTTCTTTTATAAGATTTAAAATTTTCTCTTCATAGACTGTCCCTCTTAGACTGGCTAAAGCAGATGGGTTTTTTTGATAAAAATCCATAACCATTTTCTCTTGGCCCGGCATCATTCTTAATTGTTTTTGAACTTCAGCTTGAATTTCTTGTTCACTAACTTTGATTTGATTTTTTTCACCAAATTCATTTAAGATTAACCCAGTTTTAATTCTTGTTTTTGCTTTTTCCTCGAAAGATTTTTTATTCTTTTTAGCCTCATCTTCAGACATACCTTGTGAAAGAATTTTAACTTCATCCTCGACTAAGTTTCCTGGAACTTCTTCAACTTTAATTTTTTCAATTTCTTTTAAAATTTGATTTTTTGAAAGTTGATCTAAAGAATTTTTATATTCATCATTAATTTGTTTTGAAATTAAAGCTTTAAGATCTTTCAAATCTTTAGCTCCTAAATTTTTTGCAAAATCATCATCTATTTTCACCTCTTGTGGTTGTTTAACTGATAAAATTTTACAATTAAATTTAGCTTTTTTATTAACTAATTCTTTTTCAGGATAATTCTCTGGGAGTGTTGCTTCAACAATTTTCTCATCATCTTTTTTAACACCAATTAGTTGCTTATCAAAACCTTTCAAAAATAAATCTTTGCCTAATGTAAGCTGTGTATTTTTTCCTTCACTTCCTTTAAATTCTTTTCCATCAATTGTTGCTTTGTAATCTAATGCAACTAAATCACCTTCTTTTGCTTTTGTATCTGCAGCACCTTCCTTGAAATTTGGTTGGTTCTTAGCAATTTCTTTTATTCTTTTTTCTGTCTCACTATCATCAATTTTAACAGTGTATTCATCAAATTTGATGTTTTCTAATGATTTAATCTCTACTTTAGGTAACTCTGTAACTGACAAGACATATTCCAATTCTTTATCTTCACCATATGTTTTTAGATCTAATTTTGGCTGACCCGCTGGTTTAATTTTGTTTTCTTCTAAAGCTTTTGTAGATGTATCTTTTAAAACTTTGTCTAATACTTCACCAAATACAGCTTTGCCGAATTGTCTTTTTAAAATTTCTTTTGGTACTTTTCCTGGTCGAAAACCTTTTAAATTTACTGTTCCTTTAATCTCTTCAAATTTTTCATCCATATAAGAGTTCATAGTCTCTTTATCGATAAAAATTTTTAGATCTTTATTTAAACCTTTTTTATTTTCTACAGTAACTTTCATAATTATTTAATGGTAGGGCGAAAAGGACTCGAACCTTCACCGATTGCTCGACTGGTTCCTAAGACCAGCGCGTCTACCAATTCCGCCATCGCCCCAGTTAAATTAGGTGCTTTATATATTATTGAACTCATTTGTCCAATCCGAATAATAGTGTAAAAGGATATAAAAATATAAATAATATGATTATTTCGCCTTGTATTAGTATTTGCAAAACAGATCCCTCAACCGGTTATTGTTATGGATGTGGAAGAAATAATGATGAAAAAAAACTGTGGAAACTAGAAGAAACTACAGATGAATGGAAACAAAATAATTTAGAAAGTATCAGAAAAAGATTAACTGGTTGGCAATTAGATAGTTTTAACGAGTCTTACGAGCATAAAATAAATAACGGAATATCTCTATTCAAAAAAAATCTTAAAAATGAGTAAATCAACAATTGTAGTTATAATTTATATTATAGGACTAATCTTTGGTGCTTTAGTTTTAGACATGTGGAGCGCTGAGACTAGCCCTAAAGCATTGCTGGGTATTGGGTGGACAGCACTTTTTTTAATTGGATTATTTTTTGCTGAAAAAAATGAAAAAAAATAAATTATTTTTTTTTTTTCTCATTTTATTTTCTTTCTCATTTATAAATCATTCATTTTCAGAAATTATAATTTTAAGTAAATGTGATCATAAAGAAGATAAATATTTAAAAAATGAATACATATTTAATCTTAATGAATTAATTATGACTAGAAATTATGTTTATGCAGAAAAAACTTATCAAAAATATAGAATTACTGATTTAAGTGTAAAAAAATCAAACTCTTATGTCAGAAATATTTACGAAGAGGATGGTAAAATTTTTACTTTAAAACATGGTTATCCTCAATTTTATACTCAAATATTAATTGAAAAGAACAAGCCTGAGATATTTATTAAAAGTGTTATGAACGATATCGAAGGGATTTCAAAAATTTCTACATGTAAAAAAATAGAAAAATTTGCAAACCAAAGTTAGGTTTTCTTTTTTTTATTTTCCTTAAGTTTATCTAAATTTTTTTTTTTAAAATCAAATCTACTATTTGAAATATTAGATCTATGTTTAGCAAATGCTTGTTTTTGTGCTTGTCGCATAGCTCTTTTTGAAGACATAAATTCTAATTTAATATTCTATCTCTAAAGTATCAATTACTTTTAAATTTTTATCTGAAATAACAATCTCACCTGATGATGGTGCGTAGTTTAAAAGCTCAGATATTACCACGTAATGTGTTACAAAAATTATATTTTGTTTTTGATCCCACGTATTTAAGAATTTATTAAAATCAATAACTTGTTGTTTTCTATTTTTAGCAAATTTTGCACTAAAAAATGAATTCAAAAAATTTTTTGTTTCATAATTTTTAAAGGCTATTTCTGCAGTTTCTTTGCATCTGCACCATTCACTAGAGTAAATTTTGTTTATTAAAATATCGTTTTGTTTAAAAAAATTTCCAATTTTTTTTGATTGTACTCTTCCCTTGTCATTTAAGTTTCTTTGGGTTTCACAATTATTGACATCAAAATTAGAAGGATCCCCTCCTCCCGGTGCATAAGCATGACGTATAAATATTAATTTACCACCTTTTTGAAGCTTACCAATCATAGCTTCATTTGAATCTGCTTTAATTGGAGAACTTAAAAATATAAATATAATTAAAAAAAATTTTAAAATTTTCATAGATGAATAATAAATTAAAGCAACTTAATAAGAAAATTATTAAATGTAGAAAATGTCCTAGATTAATTAATTTTATTAAAAAAATATCTACTGTAAAACGAAAACAAAATATTAACGAAACCTATTGGGGTAAACCGGTTCCTGGATTTGGTAAGATAAATTCGAAATTATTAATTTTAGGTTTG
Organism: Candidatus Pelagibacter sp. HIMB1542; assembly: GCF_052047835.1. Lineage (NCBI taxonomy): Bacteria > Pseudomonadati > Pseudomonadota > Alphaproteobacteria > Candidatus Pelagibacterales > Candidatus Pelagibacteraceae > Candidatus Pelagibacter > Candidatus Pelagibacter sp. HIMB1542. The sequence continues at coordinate 600,768 of NZ_JBNAJB010000001.1, forward strand.
GCACCAGCTGCACATGGGGGAACCAGAACAGGAAGACCTTTCACTGGAGACAAATCAAGCGATTTCTTGTTTTCTTGTTTAAAAAAAGCAAATATTTCTAATCTACCTTATTCAGAAAATTTAAATGATGGATTGAAATTAAAATCAACTTTTATAACCAATATACTGAAATGTGTTCCTCCTGGTGACAAACCAACAAATGAAGAATTATCAAATTGCTCAAATCATTTTCAAAATGAGATTGAAACTTTAAGCAAAATAAAAACAATTGTTGCTTTAGGTAAAGTTGCTTTTGATAATTGTGTTAAATATTACAAAAGTAAAAATAAATTAAATGGAAAGTATACTTTTAAGCACGGGAAATATTATGATTTATCAAATAAAATCAGATTGTACGCTTGTTATCATCCAAGTCCTCGAAATGTAAATACAAAATTAATATCTGAAAAAATGATAGTTAATTTTTTTAAAAAAATAAAAAGAGTAACAGCTATTTAGATTTTAAAATATAAGGCTCAAAGCTATTTAAAACTATATCAGGAATTTTTGTGGGTTTTCCGATTGTATTTACAAATACTAAATGTATTTTTGCATCTACAATTAATAAATCATCTCTGTAAATTGACTGATCCATCACAAAAGAGGTTTTTGACAAAGAGGAAATAAAAGATTTTATTTTTAAATTATCTTCTAAGTACGCTGATTTTTTATATTCAATATTGCATGACTTAACGATTATTAAAGAATTAAACTCATCTTTAATTTTCAAATTACTTAAACCAATAGCTAATAATGCTTCTGTTCTAGCTCTTTCAAAGTATTTTAAATAATTTGCGTAATAAACTACTCCTCCAGAGTCGGTATCTTCATAGTAAATTTTAACATTATGACTAAAAGTTTTATGCATTGTTCATTAATATCAAATAATGAGAAATTTTTATACAAACTAAGATATAATAACTACAATGAAAGTTTATATAATTTGGTTGATTGGAGTAATTTTATGGAACTTTGGTGTTCCTAATGCCACTCCAACAGAGGACGTAATTGTAGCAATCATACTGTCATTCCTGAGTATGGGTCTAAAAAAATATACTAAACTTTAATTAATTTGCTGAAAAATAAATATTCTGGAAATAGGCTATAGATTTCATTTTAGAATTATCTGTATCAGCCATAACTGCCAAGCCATCTAATTCATCTAAATCTAAATCATGGAATTTCTTAAAATCTTCTTTTACATTTGATTTAACTGTTATCCATTCATTTAAATTAGTTTTGGTTGTGGCCATTACATTGTCTATAGATTTTTTTGTGTATGGACTTGGTGAACTAACACCAACATCTCTATTGCTTGAAAACACATAGTTAACTGCTCTGTTTGACAATGGTGTTGCACCTGTTTTTTTAACAGCAAAAACTCTCGCTGCAAAGTCATGGCCTTTCTTTGTATCTTCTTTAATTCCAGATAAATCTTGCTCAATTTTCCATGTAATATTTATAAAAGGAGTCTTGTTTAGATCAATTTTAACTTCTTTGCCAAGACCAGATGCTGCATTATCGGCAACAGCCTTAAGGAAATTTCCATTTTCATTTTTCCCAATAGTATATATTGTCTCGTTCTTTGCTCCCCTTACTTTTCTGACAGTTAATTCTGAAAGTTCTGCTTCTGTAAACTCAAAAACTACAACTTCATTTGCAACAACTGAGCTAATTGAAATTAATAAAATTGAGATGAGTTTAAAAAATATTTTCATAATTTAAGTTCTTAATACATTATTTAGACAAGATTTAAACATGCAAAAATCAGAATTAGTTTTTAAATAAATGATATGAAAACAATTTCAATTTTTTTACTTTTAATTTATTGGTCAATAATGATATCTGCACCAATTATGTCTAATGACCTCAAAATGGGTAGTTCTAGAGCTATAAAATTAAATTCTAATTCTAAGGTATCAGTATAATTTTAGGTGCAATACAGGTGCCATCATGAATTTGTTTAAAGGCATCACCACCATTTTTTAAATCCCTAAATTCAATCCAATCTAGAGAACCTATCTCTTTGTTAGCTAATATTGCTAAAGTTTGCTCAAAATCCTTATTGGTATAACAATAAGTCCCTATTACGGTCACCTCTTGAAGTGTCATTTTTCTAAAATTAAATGATCCAGCAGGCTGAGTTAAGCCTATGTGTATAATTGAACCGCCCGGCTTAACTACTTCAATAGCCTGTTGTCTTGAAATTTCCAACCCTACCGTATCAAATACAATATCAAATTTATTACTTTCTATTTCTTTATGTTCTGGTGCAACATATTTTGCATCTAAATATTTTGAGCACTCATTTAATCTCAATTTATTAGGATCAGAGAGAATTATATTTTCACTATTTTTAATTTTAGATAAAATTAAACCACATAATAATCCTATTGCACCACCACCTTGGATCAAAATTTTACATTCAGATAAAGGTTTTTTTAAAGATTGTTCACCAATTAATACTGCATGTAGAGAAACTGCAGTTGGCTCAGCTACAGGCGCTTCATTTTTATCTAATCCATCTGGGATTTCATAAATATTTGTGTCAGGTGTTGAGACAAATTCTGCAAAAACCCCTTGTCTTTCAATTGGTTTATTCATGCCTAAAATAATTCTATGAGGACAAAGATGTTCTCTTCCACTTGTGCAGTATTCACATTTACCACAAGTTATCAGAGGATTTAAAACAACGTCTTTACCTTTAAATTTACCATTTTGGACCTCACCACTAACTTCATGGCCTAATATTAACGGAGGAATTCTTCTCTCATCATGTCCATGATATGCGTGCATATCAGAACCACATATTCCTGAAGCATGGATTTTTAAAATACTTTCTCCCGAAACTTCAATTGGATTAGGTTCGTCTCTGTAAACTAATTCTTGTGTTCCAGTATATACTAAAGCTTTCATATTATTTTTTTGCCAACAAGTAATACGTTATCCAGGCTACAAATGCACCAATTAACCACGCATAAGACTGTAAAAACATTAAATTTGTGTTCCAAATTGTTGATGCTGAAAAAATAAAACCTAGAAATACTGAGTAAACACCTTTGATATGCCACCCTCTTGAATAATAGTAACTACTTTCTTTTTCTACTGAATACAAATCTTTGTTACTCAAGCTTTGTTTATTGATCAGATAATAGTCAGCAACTATTACTCCAAATAACGGTCCAAAAAATGCACCAAATGTATCTATAAAAGATAAAATGCCAATTTGACTCAAAATTGTAAGCCAAAAAATAGCTACCAACAAACCGAGGAAAGAAATTATATAACTTGCACTCCTTAAAGATAATTTATTTGGAACAAAATTTATTAGTGAATATTGAGATGGAATATAATTGGCTACTAAATTCGTGGATGCTGAAGCAATTACGACAAAAAATAGTACCAATGTAGTTATTTGAATATTGTCATATTTGCCAATTATATCAGTGGGATTTGTAAAAATTCTGTCTATGTCTGAAAATTTTTGATTTAAAAGTGCATCTGATCCGGCAACAATAAATATAGAGAAAAAAGAGAAAATAATTAAATTAATAAGCAAACTTAAATTCCCTTTACCCAACTCTTTAGTATTTTTAACATTCCTAGAAATGTCCCCAAAACTAACTATTAATATTGAAAAATAAGCAAAGACAGTTCCTGCTACAGTTAAAAGTGGTAATAAATTATTAATATCAAAAAAGTTTTTGGTATTAATAATATTTACAAATGCTTTTGATGTTAATTTGACATCACTTAAAAAAACAAGGAAGAAAAAAACAATAATTCCTACATAAACACTGATTGCTGAAAAATTTATTATTTTTTTATTATATTGAGCACCAATACTAAACAAAAATGTTTGAAAAATAATTACAATTAAAATCGATGACCAATCTATAATATTTAAACCAAAAAAATAAAAAATAAATATATCTTGGGCTAACAATGACTCATCAATAGTGAAAAGAAATATTCTAATAAGATAAGTTAAAATTTTTGATAAAAAATAAGTTTGAATTCCAAATAAGAAAATTCCAACCGAACTTCTAATTAATCCAAAAAATTTTGCTCCATTAAATCCTAAAGAAGACCTCAACAAAACTACAAATGGTAGTCCAAATTTTTGTGAAGGTTTTCCAATAAAATTAGCAAATAAATAAACAAAAAATGAACCTAATAAAGTTCCTATTAAAACCACAAATGTATTTAGATTGTACATTATATATAATGAGGCAATTAGAGAAAAACCAATTACACTTTGCACATTAACTCCCCAGTAACAAAAAAGGTCTTTCCAATTCCAAGTTTTATAATTTGGATTTACCGAAACTAAATCCCAATTTGATAGGGAGTATTTAACTTTAGGTTGATTCACTAAAATTATTTTAAACTAATAATTTCTACTGTCCATATAGGAGAGTTGGTAACCAAAGTGCAATTTTAGGAAATATTATAATTAAAACCAAACCAATTATTTGAAGCACCATAAATTGCATCATTCCATAATAAATATCTTTTAAATCCCATTCAGGCACAACCCCTTTTAAGAAATACGCAGACAATGCCACTGGAGGAGACAGCCAGGCGGTCTGGAGATTGACGGCAACTAATATTGCAAACCAAGTAAGATTAAAGCCAAGAGCTTCAATTAATGGTAAAATAATTGGAACAATAATCATTACAATTGGTACCCACTCTAAAGGCCAACCCAATAAAAATATTGCAACCATTACAATCGCTAATATTAAATATTTGTTCATGTCTAAACCTAACAAGAATTCAGTTAATAAAGTTGGAGTACCTAGTCTTGCAAAAACTGCACCAAAAAAGTTTGATGCAGCAACTAAAACCATAATTAAAGCTGTTATCTCTAAAGTTTTAACAAGAGCTTCTTGAAGTTTTGAAAAGGTTAATTTTTTGTATGCTAAAGAAAGTAATAAAGCTCCCATTGCACCACAACCAGCTGCTTCTGTTGGAGTTGCAAAACCAAAAAGTATACTTCCTAATGCTGCAAACACTAACGCTGCTGGAGGAACTAAACCTAAGAAGAATTCAATCCAAACTTCTTTCATACTAGCGGCTCTCATCTCTTCAGGAATTACAGGTCCCAATTTAGGATTTATCATACATCTTATTGTTGTGTATCCAGCGTATAAACTTGCTAAAAGAATTCCTGGAATTATAGCAGCCGCAAATAAATCAATAACTGGAATTTCCATAATTGGGCCCATAACAACAAGCATGATACTTGGAGGTATTAAAATTCCTAAAGTACCACCAGCTGTTATCGTACCTGCAGCAAGCCTGACGTCATAACCAGATCTATTCATTGATTTTGCAGCCATTATACCGAGTATGGTTACTGAAGCACCAACAATTCCTGTTGCTGCAGCAAAAATAACTGAAACAAAAAGAACAGCGTAATATAATGCACCTCTAACTCTTGCTAGCATCATTTGAAATGATGAGAATAATCTTTCCATTAAACCTGCCTGTTCCATCATAATACCCATAAAGACAAAGAGCGGGACGGCGGCGAGGGTTTGTTCGGTCATGACCATCGAAAACTGGAGTGTCATTAAATAAAAGACCAATTTTCCAAATCCTAAATATCCGAATACAAAACCTAAAAATATGAGTGTAAATGAAATAGGAAATCCTACGAAAATTGCAAAAAGCATTACTCCTACCAGAATAAAACCTAAATATGCTGGATCTATAAATTCAGCTAACATTATTCATCTTCTCCTGGCCATTTTCCTCTTGTTGCAGCCCAATAACTTTTTAATAATTCTGAAATACCCTGGATTAATAAAAATACGATACCAATCAATAAACAACTCTTAATTGGCCACATATAAGGCATCCATGTAGTATCCATTCCTCTTTCGCCTCTTTGAATAGACTCACCTACATAACCAATTGTCATATAAAGAAAGACTATTAGTCCTGGAAAATAAAATAAAATATATAACCAAAAATCAATCGTCCCTTGGTTTTTTGTTTTGAAATTTCTGTATAAAAAATCTGCTCTTATATGAACACCTTTTGAAAGTGCATAACCTGCACCTAACATGAATAGTGCGCCATACAAAAATCTACTTATGTCATAAGCCCAAATTGTAGGTGCATGAAAAAGTTTTCTCGCCAAAACTTCGTAAGTCATAGCAAAGATAAGTGGCATCAGTATCCAACAAACAACATTACCTATCCATTTGCTAAATTTATCAATATTTACAATAGAACTTGCCATCCATGATGGCATATCATTTGGCATCTTCCCTGAACCACCTCGCCTTTCGGCTATCATTTCATCTGATATATCTAGTTTAGTTGGTTCTTCAGCCATAAAAAATTTTGTTAGAAAAATTAGAGCGGACAATTAAGTCCGCTCTAATTGAATTATAGATTAATTATTGGATTACTTTAATGTTGCTGCGTGAGCCATTCCTAGCTTCGCATTAGACATTTGAGCACCACTCCAGAAAGGAACTGCTATATCAGCAAATTCTTTCATAGAGTCCCATACTTCTGCAAAGAATGCATTGTTTGCAGCGTTTGTTTCCAAACTTTTCTTAGCTGCAGCCATGTATTCTGTGAAGTAATCAGAAGGTGTGTCCTCTAATTTAACTCCATGAACTTCAGTAAGCTCTCTTAAAGCTTTACCATTTTCATAGATTCTGTAACTTAAAGATTTAGCTAATGATGCATTAGCTGCAACTTCAAGAGACTTCTTCTCATGATCGCTCATAGCGTTGTATGTTTTTCCAGTAATATAAAAGTCAGCATTTACGACTACTTGGTGTAAACCTTGTAGGTAGTAGTGCTTTAATACTTTTTGGAAACCAAACGTTAAGTCTGGTTTTGGACAACACCATTCAGCAGCATCAATAGTTCCTGCTTCTAAAGCTGGTAGAATATCTCCACCACCCATAGCAACAGACGCTATACCGATGTCTTTATAAGTTTGTCCTGGAATTCCTGGAGGAGTTCTGAATTTATATTTTCTAAAGTCAGCCATATCTTTAATTGGTTTTGGAAACCAGCCTAAAGCTTCAGGACCAACTGGTTGAATCATAAATCCTTTAATATCTCTTCCCATTTCTTTCCATAGTCTGTCGTATAGCTCTTTTCCTCCACCATACTGAAACCATGATAAGAATGCAATGTTGTCAATACCAACACCACCACCAGCTACTGGAGAACCGAATAGCATAGCTGCAGGATGGTCACCTGACCAATAGTGAGTCCATGCGAAACCACAATCGATTAGGCCTTTGTCAACTGCATCTAAAGTTTCTTTTACACCAACAACAGCTCCAGCTGGCATAATTTCAAACTTAAGAGATCCACCAGTTAACGCTGTTACTGTGTCAGTAAAATCCTTTAACATCTTAACTTCATCAGCTTTTGTGTTAAGAACTGTCTGACATTTTAGTGTTTTTGCAGCATTAGCATTTGAAATAAATCCAAACACCATTGCAACTGCAAATAACATTGAAATGATTTTTTTCATTTGTTTCCCTCTCTTTATTTTTAAAGTCGAAACTTTGTCAAAGAATGAAAACTAAAACAAGTGTTAATATTGGTATATTTTAAAATTTTTAACAGATTTATTAGAAATATAATTTTTTTAATTTATAAGAGTTCTAATTTATGAATAATTTTGATTTCATTATACTAGGAGCTGGATCTGCAGGCTGTGTTTTAGCAAATAGGCTATCAGAAAACTCTTCACACAAAGTTCTTTTGATTGAGGCTGGAGGTAAAGATAATTATCCATGGATCCATATTCCAGTTGGTTATTTTAAAACGATGCACAATCCTAATACTGACTGGTGCTACAGGACAGAACCAGATGAAAGCATGAATAATATTTCAATACGTTATCCCCGTGGAAAAACTTTAGGAGGAAGCTCTTCTATCAATGGACTTTTATATATACGAGGACAACACAGAGATTATGATATTTGGAGACAGCTTGGAAATACTGGCTGGGGTTGGGATGATGTTCTTCCCTATTTTATAAAAGCAGAGAATCAAGAAAGAGGCAAAAGTGAATATCATGGAGTTGGCGGACCTCTCTCTGTCTCAGATCAAAGAATACATCTTCCTCTATTAGATGAGTTTCAAAACGCTGCTGAGGAATTTGGTGTACCAAAATCGAAAGATTTTAATACAGGTGATAATCATGGTTGTGGTTATTTTCAGGTAACAGAAAAAGATGGATTTAGATGTAGTACTGCTGTTGGTTATCTAAATCCTGTTAAGCATAGAAAAAATTTAACAATTATTACTCACGCTCATGTTAAAAAAATAAACTTTGAAAATAAAAAGGCAAAATCAGTTGAGTATTGGCAAGATAATGAATTGAAAACAGCTGGAGCAAATAGAGAAATTATAGTTTCTTCAGGTGCAATTGGTTCTCCTCAAATATTGCAAGTATCGGGAATTGGAAATCCAGAAAAACTAAAAAAATTGGGAATTGATATGGTTCATAATTTAAATGGTGTTGGTGAAAATTTACACGATCACCTAATGTTAAGACCTATTTATAAAATTAATGGTTTAAAATCTCTTAACAAAAAAATTAATAGTTTGTTTGGAAATTTACTTATCGGATTAGAATATGTCTTTAAAAGAAGTGGTCCAATGACTATGGGAGCAAGTCAGCTTTGTATGTTTGCAAAAAGTGATCCTTCTTTAGAATTACCAGATTTACAATGGCACGTTCAACCAATGAGTATGGATACATTGGGAGCTACAAAAAATCACGATTTTCACGCATTCACTCCAACTGTTTCTAATATAAGACCCACAAGTAGAGGTCACGTAAGTATTATTGATAAAGATTCACGCGTTTACGCAAAAATAAAACAAAATTACCTGTCAACTGATCACGATAGAATGATAGCTGCCAAAGGATTAAAATTGACAAGAAAAATTATAATGGAATCTGAAACTTTTAAGAAATATACACCAGAGGAATATAGACCAGGTATTCATATTAATGATGACGAGGAATTAGTAAAAGAAGCATCAAATTTTGCACAAACAATTTTTCATCCTGTTGGTACATGCAAAATGGGTCAAGATGAGATGTCAGTAGTTGATGAAAAATTAAAAGTAAGAGGAATAGAAAATCTTCGAGTTATTGATGCATCGATAATGCCTAACATTACTTCTGGAAATACTAACGCACCTACGATTATGATTGCAGAAAAAGGTGCTGACATGATACTACAACAATAATGTTTGCAGAATTTTTTACTCCCGAACAAATTGCTATTTTAACACAAATTATTTTTATTGATTTAGTTCTAGCTGGTGACAATGCCATTATAATTGGAATGGTAGCTTCAAAATTTCCTGTTGAGCAAAGGAAGAAAGTTATATTTTGGGGAATTGGTGGTGCAGTAATATTACGTATAATATTAACGTTACTAACAGCTTATTTGTTACAAATTACTGGACTGAGACTTATTGGTGGAATTTTACTTCTTTATATTGTCTACAAACTTTATGTTGATGTAATCAAAGGATCAGATTCAGAGGAAGATATAAAAGTAGATAACTCAAGCTTTTTAAAAGCAATTTGGACGGTTTTACTTGCTGATTTCACAATGAGTTTAGATAATGTTTTGGGTGTTGCTGGTGCTGCAGGTGATCATTATGGATTACTTGTATTTGGACTGGTTCTATCGATTGTTTTAATGGCAACTGCTGCAACATTAATTTCTGGATGGATAAAAAAATACAAATGGATTGCATGGGTTGGGTTATTAGCAATATTAATAGTAGCTGTTGAGTTGATTTATACAGATATTAAAATAATATTCTTTTAATGTATCTTCAAAAAATTAATCTTAAAAATAAGTACGCATTAGTTACTGGTGCTGGTAAAGGACTTGGAAGAGCTTGTTCTATTGCACTCGCAGAAGCTGGTGCAACTGTAATAGCATTAAGCAGAACTCCATCTGATTTAAATAAATTAGAAAAAGATATTAAAAAAATTAAAGGTAAAGTAATCAAAGTTCCTTGTGATGTAATGAATTATGAAGATCTAAAAGCAAAATTAGAAAAAATCAAAATTATTGATGTGTTAGTAAACAATGCTGGAACTAATATTCCTGAACCTTTTGAAAAAATTAAACAAAAAAGCATGAATTACTTGGTAGATTTAAATCTAAAAGCTGCATTTAATGTTGCTCAACTAGTAGTTAAAAAAATGCTTAAAAATAAAAAGAGATCCGGCTCTATTATCAATATGTCTTCTCAATTAGGTCATGTTGGTATGGGTGGGAGAAATGTTTACAATATGACTAAATTTGGGATTGAAGGTTTGACAAAAGGTATGGGAGTAGAGTTAGCTAAAAGAAATATAAGAGTTAACACAGTAGCTCCTACGTTTGTTGAAACTCCAATGGTTAAAAATTTCTTTAAAAATAAAAAATTTAAAAAACTAGCACTTGGAAATATTCCAATGGGAAAAGCAGCAACTGAAAGTGATGTAGCGACAACAGTTTGTTTCTTAGCCTCACCTGCTTCCTCAATGATAACTGGAACATCAATTATAATAGATGGTGGATGGACAGCTCAGTAATAAATAGATTTTTTTTAATATTTTTCTTATTTTTTTCAACTGCAAACGCGATAGAATTTCAAGGTAAATTCTTACAAGGTCATTTTATCTTAGGAAAAACAAATCCTGGTGCTAAGATAATTGTTGGAAAAAAAGAAGTAAGAGTATCAAAGGATGGTTTTTTCGTTTTTGGTATTGATAGAGATCAAAAATATGATCTTACTTTTACAAAAATCTTTGACGGTAAGAAATCTACAATAACCAAAAAAGTTTTAAAAAGAAAATACAACATTCAAAGAATAGATGGCTTAGAAGAAAGCAAAGTAACCCCACCCGAGTCAGTCTATAAAAGAATTAAAAAAGAAAATAATGCAATTGGTGAAGCAAGAGCAATTAATTCTGAATTACAGTTTTTTAAGCAAAAATTTATAATGCCTGTAGAAGGAATAATTAGTGGTGTTTATGGGAGTCAAAGAATTTTAAACGGTAAACCTAGATGGCCACATTACGGAATTGATATAGCTGCGAAACAAGGAACAATGATTAAATCATCAGGCTCAGGTAAAGTTACAATGGCTGAAGATGATTTATATTATACCGGTGGTACAGTCATTATGGATCATGGTCATGGTATATCAACAATTTATTCACATTTAGAAAACGTTTTAGTTTCTGCTGGAGATTTAATTAATCAAGGAGATATTATTGGAACCGTCGGATCGACAGGTAGATCAACTGGACCTCATCTTGATTTTAGAATTAATTGGTTTCAAACTAGATTGGACCCAATGTCTGTTTTGGAAAATTAATAAAAAAACATCCAAATACCAACAAGAATTAATATAAATCCGCCAATTTTATTTAAAACTTTTAAATATTTTGATGCTATGAATTCTCTAAACTTGCCAAATACAAATGCATATGAGCTGTCAAATATTGTAGCTACAATTATAAAGATAATTCCAAAATAAATTATCTGATAACTAACAGGTTCATTTATATTAATAAATTGAGGAATAAATGCACCAAGGAACAAAAATATTTTTGGATTAGTTAAAATCACTATTAATCCTTGGAGAAAATATTTTTTTTCAAATTTAGTTACTTGAGTTTTGTTTAAATCAATATCTGACTTAATTGTAATTACTCCAAGTGAAATTAAATAAATTGAACCTAGAATTCTTACAAAGTTAATGATCACTTCTAGAAAAGGAGAAACTATCTCAAATCCAAGTGCTAATAAAAATAACAAAATTAAAACGCCAATTTGGGTACCAAAAACATTTAATAATCCTGCTTTTACACCAGATCTTAAAGAATTAGAAATTATAAGACTAACAGTGGGGCCAGGCACTATCACTATTAAAAAACTTGCTATAACAAAATATAGTAATACAAAATCCATGACAGTCTGAATTAATCAATAACAACTTGAAATAAAATTAAAACAAAAAAAATGAAATTTAAATCAAGAGAAACACTGGGAATTATTTTTGCAATAATTGCTTACTTTTCATTTTCAATACTTGATGCAATTCAAAAAACTGCAGTTATTCATTACTCTATATTTCAATTATTATTTATCAAATATACTTTTGTGCTTTCGTTAGGCTTGATAGAAGCAAAAAGAGCTAACAATAATAATTTTTATAGATCTAATAATTTAAAACTTCAAATTATAAGAAGTCTACTATCTATTTTAGAATCTGGTTTTTTTGTTTTATCTTTTAAACACCTGTCTTTAGCGAACGCTCATAGCATAGGTGCACTAGCACCTATAATTATAGTTGCATTATCTGTATTTATTTTAAATGAGAGGGTATCAATCAAAACTTGGATAGCAATCTTTATAGGTTTTATTGGAGTTTTGATAATTATTAGACCTGCATCTGATGTATTTAGTGTAAATTCTTTTATTCCGTTGCTAGCAGCTTTTTTTCTGGGTCTTTATCAAATCGCAACAAAAAAAATAACTGAATATGATGCTCCTGAAGTATCCTTGTTCTACTCTTCTTTAATTGGGATTGTTATAACTTCAATAATGGCGTTTAATTTTTGGCAACCTGTTAATTTTAATTCTTTATATTTCTTTGTGCCAATTGGTTTATTTTTTTCACTAGGTATATACTTCCAAATATTAGCACTTAAAAATGCAAGAGCTAGCATAATACAACCATTTCATTATACTTTAATTTTTTGGGCAATAATTTTTGGATTTTTCTTCTATGATGATGTTCCAGATTTATTTACTATTATAGGTGCAATAATAATTACAACTTCAGGAATATTTGTTATTAATCAAACATCAAAAAAATAAATTAAAAATTCTTATGACAAAAACACTTAAAGATAAAATTTCAGATAAATTAGTTAATGCTTTTCTTAATAATAAAATTATCTCTTCTATACCTAGTAGATTTACAAAAAAACTTACTGAAGCGGACAAATTTAGAAAATTATGTGAAAGCAAAATAAAAGATCCAACAATAGGTTTTAAAGCTGGTGGAACTGGAATTCAGTTAATGAAAAAATTAAAAGAAAAAGAGCCTTTTATTGCATCTGTTTTCAAAAAAAACTTAATAAAAAGTGGAAAGAAAGTAAAAATAAATAAATATGCTTTAGGGATCGAACTTGAAGTTTGTTATTTAATCAAAAAAACTTTTTTCACTTCAAAAGGTAAGCTCACAAATAGTAACGTAACTAAATATATTTCACACATGGCACCCTGTATCGAAGTAGTTGGATATAGGCAAAAAAGAAAAGGTATTACTTCTTTTGGAGATTTAAGTAGTGACTTTGGAGGTAATATTAAATTTTTAATTGGTCAAAAGAAAAAATTTAAAAAAATTAACATAGGTAATTTAAAAACAAATATTTCAAATAAAAAAGCTAAGCAAAGTGTAGATGGAAACACAAATGCTGTTTATGTAAATCCAATAAATTCATTAAGATTTGTTTTAAATAAAGTTAAAAAAGATAAAATTAATTTAGACAAAGATTTTTATGTTTTTACAGGATCCACAGTTGGGGTTGTGCCTATTATAAAAAAAGGAACATATACAGCAAAAATTGATAAACTTGGGTCTGTAAGAGCAGTTATTTCATAATATTATAATCAGAAGGATAATTTTATTCATAGAGTACGTGTGTAAAAATTAGCTAATCATGAATAATATTTTTCTTTTTATAATCACTCTTTTTTGTTGGTCACCCACCTGGTATCTAATTAAATTTCAATTAGGCTATGTTGATCCACTGGTATCTGTATTTTATAGATTTTTAATAGCTTCATTTATAATCTTTATTTTTTTAATAATTAAAAAAGAAAAATTACAATTTTCAATTAATCAGCATTTTTGGTTTTTGTTTTTTGGAATTTGCTTGTATTCGATGAATTATGTTTTCTTCTATTTGTCTAACACTTATTTAGTTAGTGCTTTTCCAGCAATTGTATTTTCAACTGTGGTAATAATGAATATAGTTGGTGAAACCTTCTATTTTAAAAAGAAGCCTTCTATAAAAACTTTAATTGGAGCATCAATTGGTATGGTGGGTATTTTGATAATTTTTAATGATGAAATTTTCAATTTTAGTTTTAGCGAAGGAACTCATATAGGATTGTTTCTAGCTTTGATTGGAACATTTAGTGCATCAACAGGTAATATGGTTCACCAAAGAAACTTAAATAATAATTTTCCTCCAATACAAACAATAGCATATGCTATGTTTTATGGCTCAATTTTTACACTGATAATTACAAAATTTAGAGGAGCTGAATTATTATTTGAAACTAGTTTTAGCTACATCTCTTCACTGCTTTATCTTTCAATTTTTGGTTCAATATTTGCTTTTGTATCTTATTTAAAGTTACTTGAAAAAGTTGGACCTGGAAGAGCTGGTTATGTTGGTGTTGTAATGCCCGTTTTAGCATTAATTATATCAACAATATTTGAAAATTTAGAATGGCAATATGATCTAATAATGGGTCTTCCAATTTTAATCATTGGTGCTGTTCTTGTGATAAATCAAAAAATTAGAATTAATTAGATTTCTGATTTAGCTCTCAAACGTTCATAAACTAATCTAGTTTTTATTCCTAAATTTAAAAATGGTTGCGGTGGTAACCAAGAAGGTTTATTCCTCGCTTCTATTGTTTTTATTTCACTAGTACTTTCATTAATCGCTTTAAGAGCAATTTGTTCACCAAATAAAGTTCCTACACCAATACCTGAACCGTTATAACAACCAGCGGCAAAAATATTACTATCAATTTTTTCAAATATTTGAGAACTATTCCTTGTTCTTGATACTATTCCAGACCAAGATGATTTGATTATATCATTGGGTAATTGTGGAAATCTTTTTTGTATTCCAAGTTTCTGTTTGAAAGATCTTTTTTTAAGAGTGGAATTTGACATACCAAATGGATTGTGGACTTCTGCTGTATTTCTTATCAAAATTCTTCTATCTTTTGTCATTCTAATTGTTGCGCCCATTGGCCTTACAGGTAGTACGCCCCATTCTTTTGGTTCACCAATGGATTTAAATTCTTCATCAGATAATCTTCTTGTCATGCTCGCAGTTAATGTAATAGGAAAATTATAATTTGATTTTATCCCTAGTGATTTTAAGAAACCATTCGTAGCAAAAATAATATTTTTTGATTTAATTTTTCCATTTTTGAAATTACAAAAAATGAAATCTTTATTTTTATTCCAATTTAATAAACAAGAATTTTCATACAAAAAAACATTACTAGGAAGAGCATCAACCATTGCTCTAACTAATTTTCCTGGATGTATTAGAATACCACCCTTTGTGTAAAGTCCGATATTATAAAAACTAGTACCTAATTTTTCATACAATTCTTTGTTTCCTAATAAGCTGTGTTCAAAGCCTAACTTAGATAATGTATTTGAAAAATTTTCTAAAATTTTTTTATCTTCAATTTTTGATGAAGCAAAATATTTACCACATTCATTCCAATCACAATCTACTTGATGTTCTTTAATAAATTTTTTTACTACATCTATTCCTAATGAATAAATATCAGCTTTCTTTTTGTAATTTTGCAGTTCTTTATTTGATGTAAAACCATCGTTCAAAGTTGTATCAACCAAATAACCAGAATTTCTTCCACTAGCACCCTCACCTGCTAGTTGGGCATCTGCTAGTATAATTTTTAAATTTGAATTTATTTGAGATAATTTTCTTGCAGCAGACAGACCTGTGTAACCAGCACCTATTATTAACCAATCACACTCATCGTTTGATAGAAGAGACTTGATGTTTGTTCTTGGATTAAGATCATTAATCCAACTACAGCTATTATCGTTAGTCACTTCCATGAAGTGACTTTACGATAATTGATAAATTTTTAAAAGATTTTAAGAGTTTAATGAAGGTTGTTTCTTCATATCTGCTTTGTTGATACCAGCAACTCTTACCGGTTTCTTCATCGCATCTCTTCTAAATGGTTCTCCAAGTTCTTGGTTTAGAATTACTTCTATAAATGTTGTAATTCCTTTCTTTTGATCATCACAAGATTGCTTGATTGCATTTGTTGTTTCTTCCATAGTTCTAACGGTTACACCTTTTAAACCACATGCATCAGCAACTTTAGCGTAACTTAATTCAGGGTCTAACTCTGTTCCAACAAAATTATTATCAAACCAAAGAGTAGTATTTCTTTTTTCTGCACCCCATTGATAATTTCTAAAAATTACCATTGTAATTGCAGGCCATTCTTCTCTTGCACATGAGCTCATTTCGTTCATGCTAATTCCAAAAGCGCCATCTCCCGCAAAACCAATTACTGGAGTATCAGGGCAACCAATTTTTGCACCTAGTATAGATGGAAATCCATAACCACAAGGTCCGAATAAACCTGGGGCTAAATATTTTCTTGGTTTTTCAAAAGTTGGGTAAGCATTACCAATGGCGCAGTTATTACCAATATCACTTGAAATAATTACATCATCAGGCATACCAGATTGAATTGCTCTCCAAGCTTGTCTTGGTGACATTCTGTCTGCATCTCTTTCTCTAGCCTCTTTATTCCAAACTGTTCCTTCATCATCATCTTCATGATCTAAACTTGAAAGTTTTTGCAACCATGCAGATTTTGTTTGGTGAATTAAATCTTTTCTAGCTTGTCTATCAGTATCTCCAGCGTTTGAAGATAGTTTTGCTAAAATTTGCTCAGCAACTAATTTTGCATCACCGCTAATTCCAACTGTTACTTTTTTAGTTAAACCAATTCTATCAGGATTAATATCTACCTGAATGATGTTTGCATTTTTTGGCCAATAATCAATTCCATATCCTGGTAAAGTTGAAAATGGATTTAATCTTGTACCTAGTGCTAAAACAACATCAGCTTTTGAAATTAATTCCATTGCAGCTTTAGAACCATTATAACCTAAAGGTCCTACTGCTAGTGGGTGACTTCCTGGAAAACTATCGTTATGTTGATAACCAGAACATACTGGTGCATCTAATTTTTCAGCAAGATTTTTAGTAGCATCAATAGCTCCACCAATAACAACACCAGCACCTGAAAGTATTACTGGAAATTTTGCATTAGATAATAAATCAGCAGCTTTAGAAACAGCGTCGTTACCTCCACCTTGTCTTTCTAATCTTACAATTGGTGGTAAATCAATATCAATAACCTGGCACCAATAATCTCTTGGAACGTTTATTTGTGCAGGGGCTGAGCCTCTTATAGCTTTTTCAATTACTCTGTTTAGAACTTCTGCCATTCTTGATGGGTCTCTAACTTCTTCTTGATAACAAACCATGTCTTTAAACAAGTTCATTTGTTCTACTTCTTGAAAACCACCTTGGCCCATAGTTTTATTTGCAGCTTGTGGTGTTACTAATAATAGAGGTGTGTGATTCCAATATGCAGTTTTAATTGGAGTTACTAATCCTGTTATTCCTGGTCCATTTTGTGCAATGACCATAGACATTTTACCTGTAGCTCTTGTGTAACCATCAGCAATTAAACCACCATTTGTTTCATGGGCTACATCCCAAAAAGTGATTCCTGCATCAGGAAAAATATCTGATATTGGCATGAAAGCAGAACCGATAATTCCAAAAGCGTGCTCAATGCCGTGCATTTGTAAAACTTTTACAAAAGCTTCTTCTGTTGTCATTTTTATCATAAGACTAGAACCCCTCTAAAGTGTAATTATTAAGAATTTATAAAATTCGTTTGTCAATTTTCGCGATTAATATATAAGATTTTCTAAATTTCAAACAAACAATTCGACACAACATTATGGCTACAGACATCATTATACACGACGAAAAAGACAACGTAGGAGTAGTTGTTATTGAAAAAATCACTCCAAAACAAGACTGCTCTTGCTGGATTATGGAAAATGACAAGACAGTTAACATTCAATCTGAAGATGAAATCCCTCTAGGACACAAAATTGCAATGAGTGATTTAAATGAAGGTGACACTATTATTAAATATGGTCATGATATTGGTAAAGTAGTCAAATCAATCAAAAAAGGTGAACACGTACATGTTCACAACGTTAAAACAAAGAAGTGGTAGTAATATGGAAATCCCAAAAAGTTTTTTAGGTTATAAAAGAGAAAATGGCAGAGCTGGAACAAGAAATCATGTAGTCATTTTGCCTGTTGATGATATTTCAAATGCTTGTGCAGAAGCTGTCGCAAACAATATTAAAGGTACAATTGCGTTACCTCACTCGTATGGAAGATTACAGTTTGGTGCTGATTTAGAGTTACATTTTAGAACAATGATAGGTACAGCAAAAAACCCAAATGTTGCTGCTGCTATAATTATTGGTATTGAGCCTAAATGGACTAAAAGAATTGTTGATGAAGTAGCAAAAACTGGAAAACCTGTTGAAGGTTTTAGTATTGAGGGTGCTGGTGACATTGAAACAATCATGAAGGCTTCAAAAAAAGCTCAAGAATTTTCAATGTGGGCTTCTGAAAAACAAAGAGAGGAATGTCCAATAAGTGATCTTTGGATTTCTGTAAAATGTGGAGAGTCTGATACTACTTCAGGTCTTGCATCTAATCCAACAGTTGGAAACTTAATGGACAAATTAGAGCCATTAGGAGTTCATTTATGTTTTGGTGAAACTTCAGAACTTACAGGTGCTGAAACTGTTTGTGAAAAAAGAGGTAAAACTCCAGAAACACAAGAGAAGTTTAAAAAAACTTGGAATGAATACAATGATTTCATTTTAAAAGAAGCAACAGATGATTTATCAGAAAGTCAACCTACTGCAGGAAATATTGCTGGAGGACTTACTACAATTGAAGAAAAAGCATTTGGTAATTTCCAAAAAATAGGATCAAGACAATTTGTAGATGTATTAACACCTGCTGAAGAGCCACAAAAAGGTCCAGGATTATATTTCATGGATACTTCTTCAGCTGCTGCAGAATGTGTTACGTTACAAGCTGCAGGTGGTTTTAATATTCACTTATTCCCAACAGGACAGGGAAATATTATTGGAAACCCAATTGAACCAGTTGTAAAATTAACAGCCAATCCATTAACAGCTGTAAGTATGAAAGAGCATATTGACTGCGATGTTTCTAAAATACTTTCTAGAGAAATGAATTTGGATCAAGCTGGTGATGAACTAATTAAAGCAACTATTAGAACAGCTAATGGAAGGTTAACTTGTGCTGAAGCTTTAGGTCATAGAGAATTTGTAATGACTAAGCTTTACAGAAGTGCTTAATAAATAACCCTAGTTTATGACTGAAAATAAGTACCTGGTACTTTTACCTGGTATTATACTTGCGTTTGTTCTTTACACACTATCGCAAGGTTTTAATAATATTATTGGTATCGAATTATTAGGATATGAAAAAAGTCCTATATCCACTGCAATGATAGCAATCCTTTTGGGAATGTTCTTTGGAAATGTTTTTAAAATAAGAGAAAGTTTCATAAGAGGTTTGGATTTTACTCAAAAAAATATTTTAAAACTTGGAATAATTTGCTTAGGTATTCAATTAAAACCTTTTGAGTTTCTTGAATTTGGTGCAATTGCAATTCCTTTAATTGTAATTTGTATTGTAAGTGTATTGGTAGTTATTAAACTTTTAATTAAGAGATTAAAAATCCCAACAAGAATGGCTTATTTAATATCAATTGGCAGTACAGTTTGTGGAACAACAGCAATCATGGCAACCGCTCCTGTTATTAGTGCCAAAAAAAATGAGATATCCTATGCAATTGCGAACATCACTTTGTTTGGAATTCTCTCAATGTTGATCTATCCATACTTTGCAAATTTTTATTTTAATGGTGAACCACTTCTAATCGGCTTGTTTTTAGGAACTTCTATACATGAAACAGCACAAGTAGCGGCTGCTGGATTGATCTATGATCAGCAATTCAATAGTCCAGAGACTTTAAATGTAGCAACAGTTACTAAACTAATTAGAAATACTTTTTTGATTATTATGATACCCCTGTTTGCGTATCTTTATAACAGAGGCCAATCTAAAGAAAAAAAATACTCAATAATTGATATTTTTCCCTATTTTGTACTTGGATTTGTTGCAATGATTATTGTTCGAAATGTTGGTGATCAAATTTTTATTACTAACAATAGTGAAATTTGGCTTAGCACTTTAGATGGAATTAAATCTTTATCAAAAATATTCCTAACAATGGCAATGGCAGCAATTGGTATGTCTACCAATTTGAGAGATATAAAAAATATGGGTTACAAACCTTTTGTGGTTGGATTTATTGGAATGGCTACTGTTGGAATTGTTTGTTTGGGAACTATTGAATTATATCTTTATTTATTTAATTAAGATTTCATTAACATTTGTTTTTTAAAATTTGAAAAAAATCTTCTTATAAAAGCTGCTGCTACACCTAAAAATATTGCAAACATAATTGAAAATAAGCCATAAAAGAATGGCATCTCATTAGAAAAATCTAAAATAAATTGTGAGAAAAAATTTAAATCAGGAATTACAGAAGTGGTTGTTGAATTTGTATCATGATCTGCAAAAAATGAATCATAGGCAATTGCAATACCAACTGCTAAAATCAAAATAGCCATCAATGCTCGTAATCCTGAGCTATCAATTTTTTCTCCTAGTTTTTGTCCAATTTGAACACCAATTATTGATCCAATAACAAGTAGAAATACTAAAAGTAAATCAATCGAGCCATAATTAAATGAATGTAGGAAAGTAACAATTACACTTACAAAAATAGTAACAAAAAGCGATGTTCCAGGAACAAGTTTAGTTGGCATCTTAATTATGTAAATCATTGCTGGCACTAATATAAATGCTCCACCTATTCCCATTATTGCAGCAATAAAACCAACTACTAAACCAATAACTATTGGGGTAAAAATACTTTCGTATAATTTGGATTTTGGAAATCTCATTCTTAAAGGGAGACCATGGATCCAATAATGAACATGTAATTTTTTTTTAACTAAAACGTTTCTTTTAGCTTTATCTATTTCACCAAGACTTTCGACTAACATTAAAGATCCAATGATTGCTAAAATATACATGTAAGCTAAAGAGATTACGGTATCAATTTTTCCAATACCTTTAAAATAAGAAAAGGTAAAAATTCCTAATGAGGTACCTATAGCCCCACCAATGACAATCATTAAACCCATTTTGTAATCTAAAGTGTTTTTTAGATAATGTGTTGTTGAACCAGAAACTGAGGTGGCTAAGATATTGTTTGCTTCATTTGCAACTGCGTATGCAGGAGGGATGCCTAAAAAAATTAAAAAAGGTGTCATTAAAAAACCTCCACCGACTCCAAATAATCCAGAAAGGACACCAACGATTGCGCTTAATATTAAAATTTCTATTGGATTAACAAAAACTTGAGCGATGGGTAAAAATACATCCATTTAAATAAATAAATTGTTCAAAAACAACTTAGTTAAAAGTAATAAAAGTTCCAACTATAATAACTCCCCAATAAGCAGCTAGACTTAAAAATATACCTGTTTTCATTAAAGAAACTTTTAAGCTAATTAGTTTATTGAAAATTTTTACGTTAGAAAATTGCATTAAGTGCGTCAATACACCCAGAGTACAAATTGTCAAATATTATTTTAATATTAGATAAGTTTTTTTTCTAATAGATCGTAGCGCCAAAAACTTTAACCATTTCATCCTCAACGCCTAAAACTAACCTTCCCAAAAATTCTCCTGGTATTTCTTTATTGGTCTGTTTTATCAGAACGGTTATATGCTCTCCTCTTCTAAGACAACCAAAAGGCTCGAACGTTTCATGAAGATTAGTGATGAGCTTATTGTTAGCCCATTGTTTTCCAAGCTCTACTTCATTGGCTCCAAAGAGCATCTGAGTTGAAAAATCTCTAGTAAATCCACCATAATCTTTAAGGTTTGATGATTTTACCAAGTTGAACCAAATAGGTTTAGCCAACTCATATATTTCATCATCTTTTTTTGATAAAATATCCATTACTTGTCTAATTCTAATTAAAGTATCTTAAGAAGCTTTTTTCTTCTCGTTCTCATCCACGATGTGGTAGACCGGAACCTTCTCCATACTAAATTTACCAGTTTTTGGATCTCTTCTAGAAACTGTCAGACAATGCCAATTATCATCATCAAGTTTCATATGATCTCCTCTATAATAGTATCCTGGCCATCTAGTTTCTTCTCTAAATAAAGTATGTTCAGTTACACACTGAGAAGTTAAAGCTCTATGTTTCAACTCCCAAGCTCTCATCAATTGGTGATAATCCTCAGCACCAACATGCTCAAGATCCTCTTGAAGCCATTCAAGTAATTCAAGGCCTCTTTTCAACATATTGCCATTAGTCATATAATTAGATGTAATTCCACCTACATATTCATCCATAATCTTCTGTAGTCTTTGTAGACCTTGGATTGGTGATATATAGCTAGGAGAAACAGTTCCACCAGTGATTTCGTTTTGTGCAACAGTGAAGTTTTCAAGTGGTTTGTAAACCATAGCTTTGAAATCCTCACATTGTTTGTCTGAAACCTTTACTCCTTCAGCTTTTTTATCTTCGATATACTTAACAGCAGCTTTAGCAGCTAATCGACCTTCTGTGAAAGATCCAGATGAAAACTTATGAGCACTTCCACCCACAGTGTCTCCAGCGCCAAATAATCCGTCAATTGTAAGCATTCTGTTATAACCCCAGAAATATTCTGGTGGAGATAAATCTTCAGGACCGCTTACCCAAGCTCCTGAACAAGTAGCGTGTGAACCCATTACATAAGGTTCTGAAGTTGTTAATTCAGGATTTGTGTATTTAGGATCAATGTTTTGAGACGCCCATACTACAGCTTGACCAACAGTCATACCCAAGAAATTCTCCCAACCAACTGTTTCTAAGTGTGGATCTTGGAAAGCTTCAGTTGTAACCATATGAATTGGTCCACCACCAGCAGCAACTTCTTGAATGAAAGCATGATTTCTTAAACAAGTAGGTGTTGGGTGATGATCAATATATTCGCCAACTAACTCTTTAGTTTGATCATACCATTTCTTCTCATAATTTTCCCCATTAGCATTCTGAGTATATGTTTTTAAGTGTAAGAAATAAGCTCCAACAGGCCCATAACCATCTTTAAATCTACATAACACAATTCTATTTTCCATTTGTGTCATTTTAGCTCCAGCAGCAATAGGAAGAGCATATGCTGAACCGTTACTCCAAGGGGCATACCAAGTTCTACCCATTCCTTCTCCAACTGCTCTTGGTTTGAAGATATGAGAAGCACCACCAGCTGCAACTATTACAGCTTTTGCTCTAAAAACATGAAAATCACCTGTTCTCATGTTAAAGCCAACAGCTCCACCAATTCTATTATCTTGAGACTCATCCATAAGTAAATGAGTGATCATTATTCTATTATAAATTTTGTCAGCAGATTTTTTTGCCGCCTCAGCAACAATAGGTTTGTAACTTTCACCATGGATCATGATCTGCCATTTACCTTCTCTTAAATATCTTCCAGTTTGTTCATTTTTCATCATTGGAAGACCCCATTCATCAAACATGTGAACAGTAGAGTCTACGTGTCTAGCCATGTCGTAACCTAAATCTTCTCTAACCATTCCCATTAAGTCATTTCTTGCATATCTTACATGGTCTTCAGGTTGATTTTCTCCCCATTGCATTCCCATGTAACAATTGATTGCATAAAGACCTTGAGCAACAGCTCCACTTCTATCTATGTTTGCTTTTTCTACACAAACAATTTTCATATCTCTTCCCCAGTGTCTAGCTTCGAACGTAGCACCTGTTCCAGCCATACCACCACCAACAACTAATATATCGCAATCCTCGTAATGTGTCTTATGTCTAGCCATTAGTAGTAAACTCCTTTTTTAAACGACTCTTTTGGAACTGATGGTAACTCACCATCAATATTTAAACCTTCTGGCTCAGTATAAAGTCTTTGTGAATTAATCTCACCTTGGTTTGGTTTATCACCTTCAGCAAGTTTTGGAATAAATTTACCCCATGGTTTTGTAGTAATTGGAGAAACAAAGTTTTTCTCTGTTCCATTTCTAAATTTGATCTTCCATGAGATTGTTCCTTTTTCTTCTTCTCTTCTAACTCTAACGCTATGACCCATAGGAGCAAAATCAGCATAGCCTCTTACATCAATTGCATGATTTGGGCATGCCTTTACACATGAATAACATTCCCAACAAAAGTTAGGTTCAATATTTTTTGCACGTCTGATATTTTCATCTATGTGCATAATATCTGATGGACAAATATCCACGCAGTGACCACAGCCATCACATCTTGTCATGTATACAAAAGTTGACATAATTATTTATTCTCCTTTTTTAATTTCATCATATTAATAGTGTTTAGGTTGTTCTCTTTTAATACCTAAACCAAACTGTTCAGGCGCGTCAGCAGGAGGAGGTAAGTTGTCTCGTGAACCATCTGCCTCTGCTAAATTTTTTTGGATTGCTGCACCAGGTTTATAAAACATGTGTGCAAATTTAGACCAATAAACTCCTCCAAATAAAACTAAATTTGAAAGAACAAATAAAGTCAAAAATAAATAAGATAAGCCTGCTTGACCATTAGATTGTGTGTAAGACCACAACAAACCAAAAGTAGAACAAGCTAATAAAGCTAAAACAAATAAATCAGCTTTAATTATTCTGTACCATGGGTGCGCTTCTGCAGATACATCTACTCTTAAGAAAAACCAGAACCAATAACCACCAATACATGTAAGTATTGCTCCTACATGCCAAATCATTGACCAAGTAGATGAAGTTGGTTTATCAGCTCCTGTATAACAGAATACTAAGACTGCTGATGCAACCCAAAATAATATTGTTCCATACATACCAAGAACATGTGCAAGTCTTCTTTTTCCAAATCCAAGTTCTGCAGTTGTTCCAATATCATAGACTGTTGTCTTTGCGATAATTGAAGCTTTTTCTCCTGAACTCAATTCCTTAACAGCATTAGCTTTAGCTTTTTTGGCATTATTAAAAAAATAAGTAACATTTTTGTGAACAATCATTTGTATAATTGTTCCTGCTGCAATTAAAATTACCATAGCAATTATGAAGCTTTGCATTGCAAAAGGTGAAACTGTTTCAGCTAAAATTGAAAAAGGATTTGTAGATAACATAATTTTTAATTATTTATAAAGTTAGTTTGAGATTTTCTAGTCTAGTTAAATAAAGAGTTCAACTAAAACTATTGGTCAATTTTGTCATTAATAACAACTTACAGTTTGCGTTTGTAATGTTGTTTATTAGGAATTACTGATCTTACTCCACCTTGGGGGTTATCAACGTCACCTTCTCTTCTTGGTATCAAGTGTATATGGCAATGCATTATAGATTGACCTGCAATTTTTCCAGCATTTGTACCAATATTAAATCCTTTAACATTAACATCTTTGCTTAGAATTTCTTTTTTAACTATTTGGATAAGATCATTGCAAGCAATCAATTCATCATTTGTAAAGTCAAAATAATCTTTAATATGACGCTTAGGAATTATTAAACAGTGGTGATCAGAAACAGGATAAGAGTCGTAACTTGCATAAGCAAGATCATTTTCATGAGCAATACCGCTTTTTTTTGAGTCACAGAATAAACAAGGATTGTTAGGATCTCTCATATTTAAATTAGAGTATTATATATTTTTCTAAGTTTATTAAAGGAAACATTATTTTGACTTTTCCATTTTAATTCATCAATTTTTGATACTGATGTAACTCCTTTTCCTGATCCAATAAGAATTATTTCTTCATAATCATTAATTTCTTTAATTGATATATCTTTAAAATTAATTTTAACTTTTTTACTTATAAACCTAAGTGTGTTTCCAAAATAACAATTCTTTTTTGGAGAAAATATTTTTCCATTTTTAACAAAAACTAAATTTGAAGTACCAGTTTCTAATATTTTATTGTTTGCAACTAAAGCAATATCAAATTTAGATGAGTCAACCTCACTAAGTTTTGCTAAAATTTTTTTGTAATAAAGATTTTTATAATTTGGCTCAACTCTTTTATATTTAAATAATAAAAGACTAAAATTTTTTTTAAGTTTTGGTCTTTTTCTTATAGATATAGATATTAGTTTTTTATTTAAAGCAATTCGAAATAAATTGTCAGGACCTTTGTAGAGTGTATTTTTCTTAATTAGATTTAAAATAATATTCTTTAAGTTTTTTTTTCTAATTCCATATTTTTTTGTAGATTTAATTAAGTTTTCAATATGTGGTTTTAACAATATTAACTTGGAAGGTTTTCCAACCATTCGCATTGTTGTAAATACACCTCTGGATCCCCAAAGATCTTTAAATGCTACTTCTTTAAGATTACTTAGCTGATAAGATTTTTTTAATAAGAGTGTTACCATTTTCTGTTAAAAAAGATTCTGGATGAAATTGAAATCCGTATATTTTGTTTTGATTATCCTCAAGGCCCATTGGTATTTTTGTTTTACTACATCTCATAGTTATTTTAATAGAATTTGATTTAAATGGCTCCATTAATTTTAATGAATGATATCTTCCCACTTTGAACTGTTGATTGTTTTTAAAAATTTTACTTTGATTATTTGTTTTTATTTTAGACTGAAAACCATGGTAAATTTTTTTTTGTTGTATTATTTTACCTCCCTCATTATGTAAAATCATTTGATATCCAAGACAAATACCAATAATTTTTTTCTTTCCTTTATATTTTTTATAGATTTTTGAGGTAGTGGGATAATCCTTTGGTGATCCAGGTCCTGGAGATAAAACAATCACATCACTTCTATCAAGCAATCTATCATTTACTTCATAATAGTTTGAGCAAATTACTTTATCAAATTTTGCAAATTGATGAACAACGTTCCATGTGAAAGAGTCTTGATGATCAATTATGTAAATCATTTAAATAACTCCAATAAAGATTTTGCTTTAATATAATTTTCGTTAAATTCTTTTTTTGGAGAGCTATCCAGCACTACTCCAGACGCAGCTGAAATCTCTGATTGATTTTTATAATTTAATATTGATCTGATTATAATATTAAACTTCATGTCTTGATTAAATTTAATAAATCCAAAACTCCCAGTAAAAATATTTCTACTTTCTTTTTCTTGATTATTTAAAAGTTCTAAAGTTCTAATTTTAGGACAACCAATTACAGATCCACCTGGCATCATTGCTTTAATAATATCAATCAATTTCGTATTTTTATTTAATATTCCACCGATTGAAGTCACATAATGAAAAAGATGCTTATATTCCTCGACATATTTTTTTTTAAGTATTTTTACACTTCCAGGTTTACAAATTTTTGATAAATCACTTCTTTCCATATCAACTATCATGTTGTGTTCTTTGGTTTCTTTTTCATTATTTTTAAAATACCTAAGAGCTATATTTTTATTTGATAATAATTTTTTCTTAAAGGTACCAGCTATTGGTTTGGTAATTATTTTATTTTTTTTCTTATCTATTAATGTTTCAGGAGAACAACTTACTATAGAGTAATCCTTATCTTTAATCATAAATGACTCTGGTGAAGAATTAACTCGCATTAATTTCCAAAAAAAATTAACAGGATTGATTAAAGATTTATTCTTATATTTTGTGCAAATTTTAATTTGATAAGTCTCTCCTTGTCTTATTTTTTTTGAAAATAATTTAAATATTTTTCTATATTTTGCATAAGAAATATTAATCTTGAAAGGACTTAGTATTTGAGTTTTATTAAATTGATAATTGAAGGTGTGTTTTTTGATATTAGATATAACTTTAATATCCTTTCTAATTTTAATTATTGTCTCGGGTTTATAAAAAATTCCTTTATAAAAATTTATTCTTTTTTTATTTTTTAATTTAATACCAATTAAATTACATAAAATTTCATAACCAAAAAAACCAAGATATAAATCTGTTTCTTTTTTAAACTTTTTTTTCTCGATGGAATTAAGAAATTTATATATATTTTTTTTTGTTAAAATGATCTTTTTAGAAAAATCAGTATAAATATTGTATCCACCATCTACTTTATAAATTATTAAAGGCTTATCTGATTGATATAGATCCTCTAAGTAAGGGTTGAATTTAAGTTTATGCTGGCTGTGTTCTTTCAATTGCTTTCTCTACTATAGGTAAGTGTATCAGACCTGCAAATAATGATAATGCGATAGATCCGTACCATGCATAGTCAAAATTTCCATTTAATTCATAAAATACACCACCTAGATATGCTCCTAAGAAAGAACCAATTTGATGGCTTACGAAAACTATTCCATATAAAAGTCCAACGTATTTTGTGCCAAATATATAGGCCACAATTCCATTTGTTGGAGGAACTGTAGATAGCCATAAAAAACCAAAAGTAACTCCAAAGACGACAGAATTAAATATACTTGGTGGTAAAAAAATAAAATAAATAATTGAAACTCCTCTTAATAGGTAAATTGCACTTAATATTTTTTTCTTACTATACCTTGTTGCTAAATAGCCACTCGTAATCGTACCAGCCATATTAAATACACCAATTAAAGCTAGCACCATTGCTGGTGTCCAGTCAGGCAAACCTTTGTCTGCCATATAAGTTGGAATATGTGTTGCTACTAAAGCAATATGCCAACCGCAAACAAAAAAACCTAAAGTAAGATAGATAAAACTTTTATTTGCAAATGCTTCTTTTAAAGCTTCTCTTGCAGTTTGATTGTTATCTTTATTAACACCAACTGGTATTTTTGGAGTGCTAACAAATAAAGATATTATCAAGCCAATTCCTAAAAGAAGAGAAAAGTATAAAAGAGTATTTTCCCAACCTGTTTCAACTAAAGAATATCTTACAAGTAAAGGTGAAACAAAATATCCAAAAGAACCTGCGCATGTAACTATACCTGTTGCAATAGTTCTATTAGATGCTGGAAAATGCTTAGCTACAACTGATACAGGAATACCTATTGCCGTAGAACCTAAACCAATTCCTATCATTACTCCTATAGTTAAAGTAAAGTAACTTCCAGTATTAAATCCAGAATAAAAAAATAAAACTCCAACTAAATAAAAAACAAAACCAATAAATATTGCAACTGCTCCTCCATACTTATCAGTAATTACACCAAATAATGGACTAAATACTCCCCAGAGTAATAACTGCAATCCCATAGCAAATCCAAAATGAGAAATAGAAATATCCAGGTCAGTATTGAAATCAAAATAAAACAAACCAAAAGTCTGTCTTATACCTAAAGAAATTATTACTACTATCGATGCAGCTATTAGAGTAATTAAAGCTTTTTTACTTATAGTAAAATTTTCTGAGCTCATTTAAGACTTTTGAGAGCTTGTTTTATATCAGCTATAAGATCTGCTGGATCCTCTAAACCAATATGCAGTCTAACTATGTATTCGTTTTTTGCTAATTTAAGATAGCTTCTATTTCCTTGTTCTCTAACATTTTGATGTAAAGCTAAACTCTCAAACCCTCCCCAACTATAACCATGTCCAAATAATTTTAAATTATTTACAAATTTAACAACTGCCTTTTCACTTTTGGCTTTAATTCTTAAACCCATTAAACCTGAAGCTCCTGAATAATATTTTTTCCACATTCTAAAATTGTAAGAGTCTTTTTTGTATGGATACAATAATTTTATATTTTTAAATTTAGATAAAAATTCTGCTATTTTTTTTGCATTTTCTCTATGTCTATCTAATCTTACATCTAAAGTTCTTAATCCTCTTGTAATTAAATAAGCATCATCAGGTCCTAATCTTAAACCTGTGACTCTTTCAGTTGCTTTAACTTTTGGAAATACTTTTTTATTAACCGCTAAACTTCCTCCCATTACATCAGAGTGACCAGAATAATATTTTGTCGCTGAAACGATTGCCATATCAAAACCAAGTTTAATAGGTTTTAAAAAATATGGAGTTCCCCATGTATTATCAATTGCTGTTAAAATTTTATGTTTTTTTGCAATGGAGACAATCTTCCCTAAATCTTGAAAATCAAAAGTGTTACTTCCTGGGTTTTCTACAAAAATTAATTTCGTTTTTTTGGTAATTGCTTTTTCTAGTGTTTTAAGATCATGTGGATCATAAAAAGTTGTTTTAATATTAAATTCTTTTAAAAAATCTTGTGTCAAAAGTCTTGTTGGACTGTAAACTGGGTCAGCTGCAATAATTTCATCACCAGGTCTTGTAACGCTAAAGATTGCAAGGAATACCGCTCCAAACCCAGTAGGTGTTAAAAAAGTAAAATAACTTTCTTCAAGCTTAGATAAAATTTGCTGCAAAATATGAGTCGTGGAAGTTCCTTGTCTGCCGTAATCAAAATGTCCACCTGTTGGGTTTTTTTTTGCCTTGTCTTGTGTTTTTCTAATATCTTGCATCGATTTGAAAATAATCGTTGATGCACGCACAATTGGTGGATTAACTGACTGATTATGAAAGTCTTTTGCTGTATGTTTTAAAAATGTTTTAAAAGAATTGCTCATAATAAAATTTGATATGTTTAAAAGACAATGCTATATCCCGTAAAAAACGTCAATAAATTAATAAATAGGACTAAATGAGTTATCCGAAGAAACATAGGGGTCGAAGAAAACAAGGCTCCAAAAAGAGAAGAGCAAAAAGAAAAAATAAGAAGAAATAATTCTTTTATTCTTTAATCCAACCACCACCCAGAACTCTATGACCATAATGGTCTTTGCTATAGAATACGCATGCCTGTCCTGGAGATATTCCATCCTCAGGATTTAATAGATGAACATTTGCAGTATTATTGTCTTTTAAATCTACTTTTGCCTCAAGAAGACTACCTGTTGATCTAACCTTTACAAATATATTTTGATCAAGATCTTTTTTGTCAGTTAATAAGTTTAAATCTTTTAAAGATATTTCTTTTTTTCCAAGGTTTTCTTTGGGTCCTACTATAATTTCATTTTTGTCTGAATTTATTTTTAAAACATATAAAGCTTCTTTATCTGAAACCTTAATTCCTTTTCTTTGTCCAATTGTAAAATTAATTATGCCATCGTGAACACCAATTACTTTTCCATCTAAATTTTTAATGTTTCCTTTTTGAAAAGAATCTGGTCTAAATTTTCTAATTACTGATGCATAATCTCCATTAGGCACAAAACATATATCCTGACTATCTGGTTTATCAGCTACATTTAAATCTAGCTCTTTGGCAATTTCTCTTGTTTTATCTTTTAACATTCCACCTAATGGAAATCTTAAATAATCTAGCTGCTCTCTTGTTGTGTTAAATAAAAAATAACTTTGATCTCTATTTTCATCAATTGCTCTATACATATTATTAGTGTTATTTGATGTAATATTTTTTACATAATGTCCTGTAACTAACGCATCTGCTTTAAGATCTTTTGATACTTCAAATAAATCTTTAAACTTTACTGTTTGATTACATTGAACACATGGAATTGGAGTTTCACCTTTTAAATAACTATCAACAAAATTATCTATTACTCCTTGCTTGAATTTATCTTGATAGTATAAAATTTTATGTTCAATACCTAATTTATGAGCAACACGTTTTGCATCCATAATATCTTGACCTGAACAACACTGTTTAGATTGAGCTACTTCTTTTCCATCATCATAAAGTTTAAGAGTAATGCCTATAACTTTATAACCTTCGTTTTTCATAATTCCTGCTACAGTTGACGAGTCTACCCCACCAGACATTGCAACAACAACCGTTGTGTCTTCAGGTTTTTTGTTAATTCCGATAGAGTTTAATTCTTTATTCATTAGGTGGTATTTATACTTATTTACAATATAAGTTAAATTAAATGATTTTAGATTATGAACCAGGTGACAAAGTCACTAATCCTGAGAATAAAGAATGGGGCATTGGACAAGTACAATCAATTATAAAAGATAAGGTTACTGTTAATTTTGAAAATGCAGGTAAAAAAGTGATAAATGCAAAAAATATAGAATTAAAAAAAATAGGTAAATAAAAGATGGACTTACAAAAAATCATTGAAGATTTAGTTGATACTTTTTTATCAGCGGGAGACTTGTCCATTCAACTAAGAGAAAAAGGATTAAGCAAAGAAATTAAATCTGACAATACTCCAGTTAGTAATGGTGATATTGAAGTAAATAATTTCATATCTTCTGAAATATCAAAAGTAACACCTGACATTCCAATTATTTCAGAAGAAACTTCTGAAAACAAAAATTCTAAATTAAAGGATTTTTGGTTGGTGGATCCTATTGATGGAACCTATGATTACATAAACAATTTAGAGGAATTTACTATTAACGCAGGTTTAATTATCAACAATAAACCTGTTGCAGGATTAATAAATGTGCCTGCTAAAAAAAGAATGTTTTATTCACACGGGAAAGGCAAATCTTTTGAGTTTACTAATGAAAAAACAATAAACCTTTCTGAGTTACCATCTAAAAGAACAGAGCCACTTAATTTCATTTCTTACAGCAATAAAATTAAACCTGAGATACAAAAAATTTATGATGAGTTAGGTGTTAAGGAACATACTAGAATGAAAAGTTCTTTAAAATTTTGTGTTGTTGCTGCATGTGAGTTTGATGGTTATGTTGCGGAACCTAGAGCTTACGAGTGGGA
Organism: Candidatus Pelagibacter sp. HIMB1542; assembly: GCF_052047835.1. NCBI lineage: Bacteria > Pseudomonadati > Pseudomonadota > Alphaproteobacteria > Candidatus Pelagibacterales > Candidatus Pelagibacteraceae > Candidatus Pelagibacter > Candidatus Pelagibacter sp. HIMB1542. The sequence continues at coordinate 633,535 of NZ_JBNAJB010000001.1, forward strand.
TATTGCGGCAGGACATGCAATTTTAGAAAATGCAGGAGGATCTGTGAGAGACTTTGATGGTAATGAAATTTTATATGGTAAAAAAGATTTAAAAAATCCAAGTTTAATTTTGAAAAGTAAAAATATAATTTAATGGATCAGCAATTAAGAATTATTTTAATTATAATAGTATCAGTCTCGATTTTTGGATTACTAGTTTTTGTTTTTGTTAAAAATTATATTAGAAACAAAATAAATCATCTTGTTGATGAAGAGAAAAAAAGAAAATTAAAGTAATTTAATTATCTTTTCATATTCATTTTTATCAATATCCATCACTTTTTTGGATGTTTCAAAATCAAATCCATTTCTTGCTAGTAAAGAAATATCTTTTTTATAAAACAAAGTTCTATTATCCTCTGCTCTTGCTGGTCCTATTCTCTTTTTTTTACATAATTTTATTGCTGAAAAGAAATCCTGATCAGAATTATCTTCTTTTATTTTCTCAACTGTATCCTTGATAAAACCATCATCAATACCTTTGCCCATTAAATAATTTCTAATTTTATTTATAGAGTTTCCTCTTTGGATCATGCTCTTCGCTTTGCTTTCTGAATAAAATTGATCATTGATAAATTTATTTTTTTCTAGATCAGATAGAACAATATCAATTAATTTGTTTAGATCTTTTTTTCTAGAGTCTGTTGCAGAAAGTTTCATATATTTTTTTAATAAATATGTTTTAAGTTGTTGTTTTGAAGGTGCATATTTTTCAACATAGGCAAACGCAAAATTCCTCATTTCATCAACAGTAACTTGAAGTGTTTTTCTCTTATTTCTTATAGGAATCATCGTTAGATTTTATATAATATAAATATGATCGAACAAATTTATAACTATTTCACAATTGATATACTTTATATGTGGATCAATTTAGGAGTTGTACCTTTTTGGTTCATCTTAATAGTTTTTCCCCAGTCACACTTAAGTAGGTATGTAGTAACTACTATATTTCCATTTCTATTATTAAGTGGGGTTTATATTTACATTTTATACAGATCTTTCATCGTTGGTTATGACTTCGATGCTAATTTTAGTTTGTATCTTGGTTTAGTTGAGTTGTCTCGACTGTTTGAAGACAATCTATACCTAACTCTTTTCTGGACTCATTTTGTAGCTATAAATTTATTTGTTGGTGGATGGATGGTGAAAGACTCTCAAAAATACTACGTAAATAAAGTATTAATGTCAGTCCCTTTAATAATTACATACTTAATTGGTCCTATTGGTTTATTTATTTATTGGATAATTAGAATTTTTTACGCCAAAAAACTAAATCTATATGAGTAATCATATAGATTTTTACTTCGATATTATTAGTCCTTACGCTTACATCGCATATAAAAAAATTTTAAAAATTAATAATGTTAATTTTAAATTGAAGCCAATATTATTAGGTGGTCTTCATAACTTAGCAGGTATTACTGCCCCTGCATTTAACAAATATAAAATGAAAAATATGCAAAATGATTGTGAGCTTATTTCAAAAAAAAATAACATAAGTTTTAAATGGAATTCTAAATTTCCAATTAACTCTTTAAGTATAATGAGAGGTTGTCTTTGTGTTGAAGATAATAAAAAAGAAGAATATTTAAATTCTTTTTTTGAAGCTTATTGGAAAGAAGACCAAGATTTATCTAATGAAGAAAATATCAAAGTAATATTAAAAAAATTAAAAATTGATGAGAATGATTTTTTTAATTCTATTAATAAGCAAAACATTAAAGATAAATTAAAAGAATTAACGCAAGAAGCTTTTGGGAAAGAGGTATTTGGGGCTCCTACTTTTATAGTAAATAATAAAATTTTTTGGGGACAAGACCGTTTAGAATATGCTTTAGATGAAATTAAAAATATTTAAACTATTTTAAAACTACTATTGCTGATAGATCCAAAACCACCTTCAATGTGAGAAATATTTTTGAAACCTTTTTCTGTTAAAGACTTTACTGACATTTCAGATCTAATTCCTCCAGCACAAAACAAGACTACCTCTTTGTCTTTATCAATTTGGCCATTCTTAAAAACATCGCTATCTAGATCAAGAAGAATTTCTAAATTTCCCATAGGTATATGGTTGGCTCCTTCAACTCTTCCTGTAAGTTCTAATTCATTTAATTCTCTGATATCAATTAGATTGCATCTATTTTCTTGAACCATTTGATATGCTTCATCAGCACTTATAGTTTTTATTTCAGTCATTGCTACTTGGCATTGATTGTACTGGTTTTATTGTTTAATAAATTATATCTAGATATCATGTTTTAAAAAAAAAAACTACATTTTGTTGTATGAAAAAAATTAATCTAAAAAAAATAAATTTTTTAAAAAAAATTCTTATTAAGCTTAATAGAAAATTTGGTTATGAATTAATTGATCAAAACAACTTAATTTTACCAACAAGTAATAAAGACATTAATGATAATTTAAGTACTCATAATCAAAAAAGTATATCTCTACCATTGGGAGAAGTAGAAATTAAAAGAAAAGTTGAAAGTTTACTAATAATTTTTAGATCATTTACCAATGAAAACAAACTTCTTAGTCAAAATAAAAAAAGACTATTTGAAAAAGAGAAAAAAGAATACACCTTAAGATCATTAAACTCTATTTGTAAAAATATTGTTAATTTAAAAAAAGAAATTAACAATTTTAAAATTTTTTTAAAAATAATTGATGATAATTCTGAAAAAAAAATAATAAATGAAATGGAAAATATTTGTTCGAAGAACAATATTGATTTTGAAATTTCTATTTTAGATAAAGAAAAATACTTTGATAAAATGAAATTTAAAGATAATCAAAGAATGCTGGCACATAATTCTCATATATTTATGTCAAAAGATTATGCTGTTAATTCTGATTATGATTTGTTGTACTTTGTTGAAGACGATTATGTTCATGAACATGATGCATTAATAGAAATGATTTATAGTTATCAAAGAATTTGCTCACAGCTAAATGAAGAGATTGTAATGTGTCCAGTAGATTACCCTTATCTTTATATAAAAGTTGATCCAACCATAAATTTAATAGGTTTTAAAAAATACTGGAGACAAATAAATCAATCTTTATGCACATATTTAATTTCAAAAAGTACATTAGAAAAATATTGGAATTATTATGAAGAAATGTTTTTAAATAATTACAATCCTTATGAAAAACCACTACACGATCTATATAAAGTGATTAAGTGTTTCTCTCCAATGCCTTCATTAGGAATGCATTTAACAAATATTAATTCAATTTATGGTTTGTCACCTCTTAAGGATTGGATTAAAGTATGGGAAAATAATAAATATTAAAATGAAAACTAATATAAAAGCACCAAGTTTCACAATCCAATCGACTTCTGGAGAAAATTATTCTTTAAAAGATTCAATTGGAAAATTTATAGTTTTATATTTTTATCCAAAAGATGATACTCCTGGATGCACAATTGAAACTAATGACTTTAATAAATTACTACCTAAATTTAAAAAACTAGGCTGTGAAGTATACGGTATTTCAAAAGATAGCTTAAAAAGTCATGATAAATTTAGAGATAAATACAAAATCAAATTTGATTTATTGGCTGATGAAGAATTAAAAGTTCTCAAAAAATATAAGGTTTGGGGTAAGAAGAAATTTATGGGACGAGAATTTATGGGAATAAATAGAACCACTTTTTTAATAGATAAAAAAGGTAAAATCCTAAAAATCTGGGAAAACGTTAAAGTAAAAGATCACGCCAAAGAAGTCTTAGAAACACTAAAAGATATTTCAAAATAAAAAAAGGCTCCTTATTTCTAAGGAGCCTTTTATTGTTATATATTGAGAGATATTTTAGTCTCTTATTGCGTAAGCTTTAACACCAACTTCAGCAACATCAGTTCCAAGTTTTTCAGCTTGAGAACTAATTCTAAGACCAATTGTTTGTTTTAGAACTTTAAACGTGATGTAAGAAAGTATGAAACTAAAAGCACATACCGCTATTACACCTGTTAACTGAGTTCCAAAATTTGTATCTGGATTACTTAATGGCACCACTAAAGTTCCAAAAATTCCAGCAAATAAATGAACAGGAATTGCGCCAACTACATCATCAATTTTTTTACTTTCTAAAAACTTTGTGCCAAAGTACATGATGATAGAGCCAACCGCTCCAATAGCAATTGCAAGCACTGGACTTGGAGTTAAAGGTTCTGCTGTAATTGCAACTAAACCTGCTAAAGCCCCATTAAGCATCATTACGATATCTGTTTTACCACCCAATAATCTTGTAACAACTGCAGCTGTAACAGTACCAGCAGCTCCTGCTAAGTGAGTGTTAACTGCAATTTTACTAATTGCATTTACATCATCGAACGTTCCCATTGCAAGTTGACTGAAACCATTAAATCCAAACCAACCAAACCATAATAAAAAAGTTCCTAATGTAACAAGCGGTATTGAGGATGCTGCAAATGGGACTAAAGATTTTGTTTCACCTTTTTTATTAAATCTTCCTTCTCTTGCACCTAATAATATTACACCTGCTAATGCAGCTGCTCCACCACATGCGTGAACTAAAGTTGAACCAGCAAAATCAGAGAAGCCTGAAGTTGCTAACCAACCTCCACCCCACTGCCATCCCATTGAAATAGGATAAATAATACCAGCCATGATTGCTGCAAAAATAAAAAATGGCCAAATTTTAATTCTTTCTGCTACAGCACCAGACACAATTGATGCAGTTGCACAAACAAACATTGTTTGGAAAAACCAATCTGAATAATCTGAATAACCTGTTGAAAGTTCTGAAGCATCGCTCCACATTGAAAATGAGCCAATAAACCCACCTTCAGGAATTCCGTAAGCTAAATTGTAACCACAGAAAAAAAATATTAATGAACAAATTGCAAATTTACCAATATTCTTTGCCGCAATTGTTGAAACACTTTTAGTTGTCACCAATCCACTTTCAAGCATACAGAAACCTGCTGCCATAAATGCAACTAAAACACCACCAAGATAAAATCCTAATGAATTGAAAATATATTGTCCTTCAGCTGACATTGTTGTTTCTGCTGAAGCTAAATTAGTAAAGCTTAAAAATATTAATAATCTTAATGATATTTTTTTTAAATGATTAATCATTATCTCTCCTTTTTTTGATCTTGTCGTTTTAATAAACATTAAAATTTTAAGTACTGCTGATAGGTCAAAAGAGTTATGAGAAATAAGCATATGTGTAAAAAAAAGGCCCCATTTCTGGGGCCTTTAGTTATTAACTAACTAGAGAGAGATATAAGTTAATTCTTTGTTTAGAGGCTCTTCAATGAGATAACGACATGGAGATCGAAGAGCCTCTATATTGCATGCAATTAGTCACGTATTGCGTAAGCAATTACACCTGTTTCAGTAACGTCTGTACCTTTAGTTTCAGCTTCTTTACTTAATCTGATTCCAAACGTACCTTTCATTATTGACCATACGATGTAAGACACAGCAAACACAAAAATGTTAATTGAAAGTACACCAATTAATTGTGCACTGAACGATGCATCAGCGTTTGTTAATGGCACTGCAAGTGTTCCCCAAATTCCAGCAAACAAGTGAGCTGGGATTGCACCTACAACATCATCAAGTTTAAAGCTAAATAATAATTTAGTTCCAAACACTACGATTAATCCACCAACAGCTCCAATTAAAATTGCTGCAAATGGAGATGGTGCTAATGGTTCTGCAGTGATTGCTACTAGACCGCCGATTGCTCCGTTTAACATTTGAATTACATCTGTTTTACCGTACATTAATCTTGTAATGATACCCGCGGCCATTACTCCACCACAAGCTGCAAGATTTGTATTGATAAAGATTGATGAGATCGCAACTGCATCATCAAAAGTACCTAATGCTAATTGTGAACCACCGTTAAATCCAAACCAACCTAACCATAGGATGAATACACCTATTGTTACTAATGGGATTGAAGATGCAGCAAAAGGTTGTAACGCTTTTGGTTGACCTTTACTGTCAAATCTTCCACTTCTAGCACCTAACAACATGATACCAGCTAAAGCAGCTGCACCACCTGTTGAGTGTACTAAAGTTGAACCAGCGAAATCAGAGAAGCCTAGTTCTGCTAACCAGCCTCCACCCCACTGCCAACCCATTACGATTGGATAAATAACTCCAGCTAATAAAGCTGCAAATAAGAAGAACGGCCATAACTTGATTCTTTCAGCCATAGCACCTGAACAAATTGAGACTGTTGTTGCACAGAATACCATTTGGAAGAACCAATCTGAACCATCTGAATAACCAGTGTCAATTGCACTTGCATCTGACCATGGTGTAAATGATCCTATGTATCCGCCTTCTGGAATACCATAAGCTAAGTTGTAACCAACTAGCCAAAACATAATTCCAGCAATTGCATACAAACCAATATTCTTTGCACAAATTACTGAAACACTTCTTGAAGTTACCATTCCAGATTCTAACATTGCAAAACCTGCTGCCATGAACATGACAAGGAAACCACAAATTAAAAATAGTAGAGTGTTAAATATAAACCCCACTTCAGCAGAAACAGTTGTCTCTGCCATACCCGCACTACTCATGCTTAGTAAAAATACTAAGCTTAGTAATGGTGCAGATATTCTCTTTATTATTTTAGTCATAAGACCTCCACTTGTTAAAGAGGTGGTTTATAAATTTAAAATATTTAAAAACTAACGCTGATTAGGAAAATTGGGTATGCAGTTTTTGCATATAGTAACAGCCCTAAACGTGTTTTTTCAATTGTTTAGGGCTGTTAAAAAAATATTATCTATTGAATACTTCTTTTAAAGCTTTCGCTGGTAAGAATTTTACTTTCTGAGAAGCAGCAATTTGAATCTGCTCACCAGTTCTTGGGTTTCTTCCAACTCTAGCTTTTCTTTTAGCTACTTTGTATGTACCAAATCCAGCGATTTTCACTGAATCATCACCTTTTAGTGCATCTAAAATAGTGTTGGTAATTGTATCAAAAGTTCGCTCAGCATCTGCTTTGCTCAAGTTTAATGAGCCAGAAAGCTTTGCTACTAGTTGTTTTTTGTTCATTTTAGCTCCGGTTTTGTTGGTTAATATTGATACTTGTCATAAACGTTGATAAATCAAGCTTTTTTTTAGTGTTCTTATTTAAACGATACACAAGATCTTGTTAAAAATTAAATAAACGTTGATTTTATTGATCTTTTTAACAATTTAGAAAATTAAATTATCTAAATAAACCAAGGTCTTTTAGGTCATTAAAGGTGGTGAAAAACATCAATGATAGCAACAGAAACAATCCGATTCGAAAAAAGCCTTCTTGTGTTTTTTGAGATAAAGGCCTGCCTAAAACCTTTTCAAATGCATAAAACATTAAGTGTCCACCATCTAACATTGGTATAGGAAACAGGTTAATTAAGCCCAAACTTATTGAAATATAAGCCATCATACTAATAAAAGCTAACACTCCAAAGGTTGCAACTTGCCCTGATATCTTTGCAATCCTAATAGGACCCCCAAGTTGAGAGGTATCTGCTTTCCCCATGATCATTCCACCAATATATTTTAATGAAGAAACACTAACAAAATAGACTTCATTTGCTGCATGATACAATGCTTGTGCTGGTCCTAATTTAACATGATTAATTTTATCATTGTAAGCACTTAGTTTTATACCAACCATTCTTTTATTAATTTTATTTCCTAACCCGTCTTCACCTTCAACAATATTAGGTTTTATTTTTAAAATTAATTCTTCGTAAGAACGCTTTACTTTAAAATCTATAAAGTCTGATGTTGACATTGTGATGTATTTAGAGACTTCCATGATGCTTTTAACTTCATTGCCATCAATTTCTAAAATAATATCTTGATTTTTTAAGCCTCCAACCATTGCAGGGCTGTCTTTTTGAACTTCGCTAATAACCGCAGGAGTAAAATCTTTTCCAACGAAAGTATAAATACAAAAGAAGATTGCTAAAGCCAATAAAAAGTTAGCTAAAGGACCACCGAACACAATTAATACTCTTTGATATAAAGGTTTTAAAATAAATAATTTATCTCTTTCCTCTTCATTATATTTTTCTAAAATTTCTTCATGATCTGCCTGTGAATAAACATTACGATCTCCAAAAAATTTGACATATCCGCCTAGTGGTATTGCACATACTTTCCATCTAGTTCCATGTTTATCATTCCAACCAAATAATTCTTTACCAAATCCAATAGAAAAATCAGTAACTCCAACTCCATATTTTCTTGCAAAATAATAGTGTCCATATTCATGAATAAACACCACAACTAAAATAAGAATTAAAAATGGAACAATATAACTAAGCATAATTTTATATTTTAAGTTAATATCATATTAATCACAACCCCTCATTACCAGTAGTAAGTCTTAGGCTTTTGAACATCTTTTAAAAAAGCCTTAGAATGACCTAATCGTCCTCTATTAATTGGTTCAAAATTAGTAATAAATCTCATACCTCTCAAAGGATCTTTTCTAATAGGCTCAATAAAAGTAATTTTTGGTTTATTATTTTCTTCTCTGATCTTTTTAAGCTCCTCCGCTCTTTCAAGATTTCTTTTCTTTATATAATTATCTATTTCTTTTTCATGATCAGATTTAACTTTTTCTTTTTTAATTTTCTTAAGTTTAATTTTATAGTTTAAATCAAAATTTGGCTTCGTTTCACCAACTTCTTTTTTACCAGATGTCTCATATCTTTTGCAGGCATCTTTAACCATTTGATTAAAGTTTGGCTTCGTTTCACCAAATTTTCTTTTACGAGATTTTGATATTTTAGATCGAGCTCCATTATATTTATTCATTATAAAACTCCTTTCTTTTTCTGTAGTCTTTTCAAAATTTCATAAAGTTTAAAATACTTAGAGAGTAATTTATCCTCAATAGTATTCAGTTTTAAAATAGCACTGCCACCATTACAATCTCTAGCAAAGGAAAGTCCAGATTTTCTAATAATAATATTAGATGATAGCATCATATTTTTATCTCCTCCTTCAACTACTTCTGCGACCTCATCTTTATATTTAGAAGCCTCATATTCTTGCATTTCATGATTAATGATCCCTGCTTCCAATCTAGCTATCCGCTTAAAACGAATTGAAATTTCAATCATTTTTGAAACAATTATTTCTTGTTGAATCCCAACTGGTTTTAATTCCCTAACCATTCGTTCAATAATATCATTGATATCCTCTACATTTTCACCAATGATTGCAATTTTTTCTGCGTAAAGTCCGTGTTTTATTGAATTTAAACTAGACTTTAATTTTCCTTTTTTACTAACAGGTCCTGTAGATTTTTTAGAATTTCTTCTGTTAGCTAATATTTTCTTCTTACTAGTTGCCATGCAACCTCCTATAATTTTAGTCACAGAGTCCCCTCTATGAATATTGTTATTAAAAGTTTAAAAGGCTCACCTAGTAGGCATTATTTAAGGCCGCATAGCATTGCTATGAATTTATTTTCTAACACAAAAACAAAATTAAAAAATGGAACATATATGGAACGCGACAATTTCTTTATCAATAAAAATTTATGGTAATTGTCCCTTATTTGGAGGGACAACTTCTAAAAATTAATTTTTTAAAAAATTATTTGCCTTTAAACTTATAATACAAAGAAAACAAAATAAGACCCACAAGAACAATTCCTACAAATATCCTTAAGTATTGATTAAAAAATATATCTATAAACTCAATCATTAAATATTAAACTTATCCTTAATTCTATAAAACCACACTGCTAATTTAAAATAAAATACTCTTAATTGTGGGAAAATAAATTTCTTAGGTAAACCTTTATAAATTTTTGAAATTTCTAAATCTTTACTATTTGATGAAAAAACTAGCTTAGACAATTGTTTTCCAGTCCAAGGAGCTGCACTAACCCCTACGCCGCTATAACCAAATCCATAATAAATTTCTTCATTATCTATTTTACCAATTGAAGGGGTAAGCTTTTGAGATAAAGCAATTAAACCTCGCCAATTATAATCAATTGTAACGTTATTCCATTTAGGAAAAATATTTTTTAAAAATTGTTCCATATCATTAGCTCTGTTTTGATTAGATTGATCACTTCCTTCAAAGTCTCCTCTAGTGCCAAACAAAATTCGATTATCTGGTAACTTTCGATAATAATACAGAAGGTTTTTAGAATTAGCTATTGGGGCATAAGTATTAAAGTTATGTAAACTAAGTTCTTCATTTGTAAGTGGTCTTGTTACAATAATATTTGAAATAACAGGTAATACTCTTCCATCCATTTCAGGAATTAATCCCTCTTGATAAAATCCATTAGTTGCAACAACTATTTTTTTTGTTTTTATTGATCCTTCACTGGTTCTTAAAAGATAAGAACCATTTTCTTTTTCTATTTTTTGAACTTTAGTGTGCTCATAGATTTTTAGTTTTTTAGACAAAGCACACTTTGCAAGTCCGTTTACAAATTTTAAAGGATTGATTGCAAAACCAGGTTTATATGAAAAAGCTCCAAATTGCTCAGTTCCACCATGACCTACTTCGTCAAATTCTTCTTTTGAATATACTTTAGTCTCTATACCAAATTCAGACTTATAAACTTCTGCTTGATCTTTAATTTGGTCAAATTTGTTTTTATGATGAGCTACTACAAAGTTATTTTCACCCGTTACATCACAATCAATATTATAATTATCAATTAATTCTTTAGTGTAATTAGCTCCTTCAACAGAATTTTTAAAAAATTTTTTAGTCTCCTCTTTTCCATAAAGAGATTGCATTTTTTTATAAGACATTTTGCTTGGAGGTAGACAGCAAAATCCTGCATTACGAGAAGAAGCACCCCAACCTACTTTTCCAGCCTCAACCAAAACTACATCTAAATTATGATTTTCAATTAAGTTAATTGCACAAAGTAAACCTGTGTAACCACCACCTATGACGACTATTTCTGAACTAATATCTTTTTGAAGTTTATCTAAATTTAAATTCTCACTTGAAGTTGCTTCCCAGTAACTAGGAACAGGTTTATTGAACTGATAAATATCTGAATGATAAATATTACTCATTGGTTAACGTTAGGTTAACATAACCCTTAATTATCTAAATAATAATTTACTTAAATTTATCTTCCCAGAATACAACTCTATCATCTGTTTTTTCTATTAAGTCCTTACAGAATATTCCGTATTTATCTAAAACTTTTGAAAAATTTTTATAATCTTGACCCATCTCATTTTTCATACTTTCAAAGGAAGTTTTAACTCTATTTCTCATTGTATCTGTGTTCATGCCTAATTGCTGACCAATCATAAAAACAGATTCTAATGATAAATCTGCCGATTTATTAAGTCCTGCTATAGTTTCATCATTGGCACTTCCACTTTTTTTAAAGCCTTCTTCAGACAATAAATAATAACTATAACAAGTTGTGAAATCTCCTTGCAGGTTATTAAATACAAATGTTTGTTGATCATCAGCATTAGCACTTGTGCTTAAGATACTAAGAATTATTGCAGATATAAGTTTTTTCATTTTTTGATTTTTTAAATTTTAATTGAAAGCATCCATATACCAACCAAAAATAAAGACAATGAGAAGAATTTGTTTAATATTTTTGAATATTTTTCATTTCTAAATTTTGCACCTAGTAAGTCACCAAATAATGTCCACAGAGTAAATGATACGCAGTTATTAACTGTGAAAATTGTACTGATTAAAATTATTCTTATTAAGTTTTGAGAACCGTCTAAAAAGATTGTGAACATTAAAGAAATTATCACATAAGCTTTTGGGTTAAATACCAAAAGTATAACTCCATCAACAAAAGTACATTTTAAATTTTGATTGTTGTTTTCATATGTGCTTGCCTTGAAGAATTTATAGGCAAGATAGATTACATATAATGATCCAATTATCTGAATGTATTGATATTGATCATTAATAAATGAAAAAAATATATTAAAACCAAAACCTATAAGAAAAGTAACTATAATCGTTGCAAGATGATAACCAAAATTTGCTGATAAAGTTTTAACAAAACCAAATCTAGCTCCATTAGCTGCAAAGAACATGTTTCCAGGTCCTGGGCTAAAAGCTAGAGGAAATAAAAAAATTATTAAAGCTACTATTTCAATTAAGGTCATATTTTAATAGGTAATTAAATTTATAATATTCTTAATTTAGGTTTTTTTATTTTTTTTATACATTCTCATCCACTTTTCAAAGATTACAATTGCATCATCCATATCTTTAGTTTTGTTAGGATGATTTTTTGCTCTTCCAAGCATAGTTGCAATAACATTTACTTGATACTTGATGGATCTTTTTTTGATAGCTTTAACTGTGTAAAGAGCCTTTTCTTTATTCTTAAAACCTAAACCATGTAAAGTTGTCTCAGGTTTATAATCAGAAAATAATGAAAGATTTAAAGGTTTAAAACTTTTATCTTTTATCATTTTATTCATTGGCATTTTATCCACTAAGGGGAATATCTTTTTAAGATTTATTGTATCTAACTTAGCTTTTTCGGTTCCATCAAATCCAATTAAACTCACACTAAAGTTTTTAGCTTTATCTAATTTTGTAACTAATTTAATAAATCGTTTGTGAAATTCTTTAATATGTTTTTGATAAATATTTTTTGAGTTTTTATACTCTTGATTAGTATAGTTTGGAGTATTCAAAACTAACAACCTACATTTCCATATATATTTTTTAAAATTCATTGGTATATTAAGTATTTTAGTTAATAGGATATATGAAGGAAAAAGAAATTAAATCTCATTTTAAGAAAAAAGCGCTATCTAAACTTGCTTTATCGATAAGCTTTTTCTTGGTCCTTTTAACTTCCACTGGATACATATTTAATTCTAAAGCAGCAATTTTTCTGTTTTATATTTTTAGTTTTGCATTCATTTACAATTTGCTAATCAATTTCTTATTAGAAAAATTTGATATCTGAAAAATTTATTCCACACGGGAGTATTCCGACTTTACTCTTCTCAAAGGTATAGAGGTTTCAACAGAAGAAACGCCCTCTATTACAGTTAGTTTTTTAGTTAAAAAATCCTCAAATTCCTCAACATCTTTAACTGCAATTCTTATTAAATAATCCTTAGCTCCAGTCATTAACCAACACTCAACTACTTCAGGAAAATTTAAAATTTTTTTCTCAAATTTATCAAAATTTTTTGATTGCTGTTTTTCTAAGCTAATAAATATGAAGGCAGGAAATTTATAACCAAGAGAGGTTTCATCAATATTTACTGAATAATTTTTAATTATATTGTTTTCTTCTAATTGATTTATTCTTCTTGCTGTAGGAGCAATACTTAAATTTATTTTCTCACTTATATTTTGAAGTGTAGTTTTGCTGTTATTTTTAAGTATTTTTACAATCTTTTTATCAACTTCATCCATATTTTTAATAAATTTTATTAATATTTATCAAATATCTTATAAAATTTACTAATATTCAACTATAAATTAGTAATAATAGAGAAAATTTATTTTTTATTTCATGTAATTAATTACTACATGAATAAATCTAAATCATTTGATCCACTTTGGGTTCCAATTATTTCTCAATATCAAAATACAAAAAATTTAGAGCTAGATGAAAAGCTTATTCAAAAACATATCAATTGGTTAGACCCATATGTAAAACAATTCTTGGTATGCGGGACTACAGGGGATGGGTGGGATTTAACTGATGAATTAATAATCAATTGGTTAGATATATTAAATGATAATTCTTTAATTAAAAAAGATAACAAAGTTTTATTTGGAGCATTTGGAAAAACAACAGAAGATGTTCTAAAACGGACAGATATAATTGAAAGATATATAATTAAAAATGGAACCTCTGCAGGATTTTTTGGATTAACTTTATGTGCTCCCGTTGACGAAAACATCAAGCAAGAAGAAATTATTTCACATTTTAAACGTATTATTGAAAATACATATTTACCAATTTCTATCTATCAACTGCCTCAAGTAGTAAAATGCAATATTGAACCTGAAACATTAAAAATTTTAAAAGACAATTTTCAAGATAGAATTCAATTATTTAAGGACACTAGTGGTGAGGATGATGTTATTAATTCTGGAATTAATTTTAATGATTTAATATTTTTAAGAGGAGCAGAGGAAAATTATTTTGATCATTTACAACCAAACGGAAAATATGATGGATTTTTATTAAGCTCAGCAAATTGTTTTGGGAAAATTTTAAGAGAAATTTGTAATAATGTTGAACAGGGTAATTTTAGAGATGCAGAAAAGATGTCTCAAGAGCTAAGTGATATAATTAGAATTTCATTCTCAGAAGGTCAAAAACTAGATTTTGGAAACCCTTTTTCTAATGTAAATAAAGCTTTTGCTCATGTCTTGATTAATAAAGATAATCTTAGCTGCAAAACTTGTTTTGATAGAAATATACCTGGTGAGTTTCTAAATGATATGTTTTTATTATTAGCTAAATACAATTTAACAAAATCTTTAAACGTATAAATTAGATCTTAATTTTAGTATTTTCAGCCTATCAAAATTTGATGCATGATACGTCCTGGATAAAGCGTAAAAAAGCCTGTAAGAATTAAAGCAAAAAAATAAGTTGCGATCATTACTTGTTTGTGACGTTTAATATTACCAACTCTTACAAAGTAAATTCCAAGACCAAGAGAGAAAATTGTCCACAAACTCAATAAATGTATAGGACTATAATCTCCCCACATTTTTGTTTCGTGTATGAAAAAAGAGGTTATCGCTACAATCAGCATTAAGGCTACCCAAATACGACCTAACAATTTATGAATTGTTCCACCTTTTTTCATAGAAAGTTGAATACCACCTAAAATTATTGCAATCATTGCCATAATTGCATGAAGTGGTATAGGGTGTGCTTCATTGAATAATAAAGTCATGATCAAATTTTATCGAAATTTATTTGTAATTTTTATCTTACCGTATCTTATTACTATATCTCATACTTATGCTGCAACTGTAATTGTGAAAGTTAATAATATTAAGAAAAAAGGTGAAATGCATTTAGCTATTTATGATGATGCAGAGGTATTTGAAAATGATGATGGTGAAAAAGGTGGTGCAGCAGAAGGCATTATTCAAGGTGTAATCGAAGATGTAGAAACTGGAAGTGTAACTTACACATTTGAATTACCAGATGGTACTTATGCTATCGGTATTTTTGTTGATAAAAACTACAATAATAAAATGGACAGAAATTTATTTGGCGTACCAAAAGAGCAATTTGGTTTTAGTAATAATGCCAAAGGTAAGTTTGGACCACCCTCATTTGAAGATGCTTCCTTTACTGTTTCAAGCGATATGAAACTTGAGATTAATTTATAAATTTCTGCATATAAATTTGATGAGTTTAAAAAGACGAATACAAACAGTATTTTTAATAATTTCATTACTTTATTTTAATGAACCTTCTAAAACGTATTTTAGAATTCTAACTACTTGTTTTTGATCTGAAGCGACAGCTGAAGCTGCAGCATCTACCTCTTTAAGGGCATGCTGATGGTCGTCACTATGAATAACTATAATTGATTTGTTTAATGCAGATGCATATCCAGCATCAAATGCTGCATTCCATTGTTTGTATTTTTCACCAAATTTAACAATGATGACATCACAATCTTTGATCGATTTTTTAGTTCTAATTGAATTGATATTAGCCCCTTTTCGATCTTTCCAAAAATTTTTCTGTTCAGGTCCTAAAATTTCAACACCACAATCATCTGAAGATGCGTGATCTGTTACAGGTGATGAAAATTGAATGTCTAAATTTTGTTTTTTACATTCATCAATAATTTCATCACGCCAATTTGTGTGAATTTCTCCTGCTAAATATACTTTCAACATCAATACCTCTTATTAAATCAATTAAAATTAATTAAAAATTTTTCAATAACTTTGACTGCTATTTGCATATCCTTTTCGATAGTAAATTCTTTTGGATTATGACTTAAACCTTTTTGACTTCTTACAAAAAGCATTGAAATAGGACATAAATCAGACATTGCTGATGCATCGTGTGTTGCTCCCGACATCAATACAAATGGATTTAATTTTAAATTCTGAAATGATTTTTTAAGTTTACTCATCATTTTCTTATCACAACTAACAGCACTTTGATCGTAAGTTTTGTTTAATTGAAATTTAAGACCTCTTTTTTTGCAAATTAGCCCAATTTTTTTAGAAATCTCTTTTTCTACTTTTTTTCTTTTTTTATCATCGACACTTCTACATTCTACGAAAGATAAAGATTTTGCAGGAATAGCATTTACACTATTTGGTCTATTCTCAATCGATGCCATTGTTGCTAAAAAGTTTTTATTTTTTTTAGCCAAATTTTCCACAGCATTAATAACTTCTGCAGTTGCAGCTAATGAATCTTTTCTAAGATGCATTGGAGTAGTTCCTGCATGAGATGCATAACCTTCGATTTCAAGTTTAAATCTAGATATTCCAGAAATACCATTCACTATTCCAACTGCTAAGTTTTTACTTTCTAGAACTGGTCCTTGTTCAATATGAACCTCAAAGAAGCCTAATAGATCTTTTTTATTTCTTTTTAATGAATTAATTTTTGATGGATTGCATCCAAAACTTTTTAAAGCTTGTTCAATAGAAATATTATTTTTATCTTTAAGTTTTAAATCTTTTTTATTAAACGTTCCTGCTAATGATCTTGGTCCCATTAATGCTGTTGGAAACCTAACACCTTCTTCATCTGCAAAAGCTAAAATTTCTACATTGTAAGGTAAAATAATTTTTTTTTTCTTTAATTCTTTTAAAGCTAAAATTGGAAGTATCACTCCCATGATACCATCATATCTTCCAGAGTTGTAACCGCTATCTTGGTGTGAACCTATCAATAATGTTTTAGCATTTTTTTTAGGACTGACGTATTTACCAATTAAAGTTCCAGCTGCATCTAAACTAATTTTTAATCCAGCATCACTCATCCATTGTTTTAAAAGATTGTTTGCAGATTTATGTTCTTTTGTAAAAGGTAACCTCGTAACCCCTTCTGCAGGTTTTGAACATTTTGCAATTTTTTCAATATAATTTTGTATAATCATTATTTAGTTGGAAGTTTTTTTAACCACTCTTTATATTTAGTTTTATTAGTCATTTTTAGAATTTTTTCTAGTTTTACCAATGGATTTTTATCATGATCCACTCTTATATTTAGTGGTGGATTGTTTTTTTTAAAGACTAGTAATGCAGCAGACATCAATCCTCTTTTGTCGCTGCCAAACTTTTTGCCTATTTTAAGAGCTTCTAGCAATGTCTTGGCTAATGGTTCATTTTTAAACTTAAAATTATCCACAATTTTATTAATCACCTTATCGTTGGACAGCATATTTCCACTTACAACCAAATTTGGCATAACAATATGATTAAAGTATTTTGTATTTTTATTTCCTGTAAATGAAAAACCTTTGCCTGATAAGTTTAAACAAGAGACTTGCCGGTAATGCTTTTGCTTATCATTTTTGATAACTTTATTTGTTGCTATTGTCGGTGAATATTTATTTAGATTATTTAAAATGTTTTCACCCCAAATAGTGCTTGGATAAAAACCTTGTGATGCTGTAACACCTTTTTTTATATCTCCTCTTAAAACCCATCCTCCTACACAAAGATTTCCTGTAGCAGCGGCTCCACCTATTTCGCCCGTTTTTGGATTTCTAGCTAAAATTGAAAATGTCATAAAATGGGTACCCTACTACAAAATTGTTTTATTTTACTATTTTTTTTGCTCAGGAAAAACTGAAATGAACAAATGATCGGGTTGAATTCAAAATTATCAATTGTTAGGCTTTATTTATAATAAATATAACGATGGAGATAAAATGTTAAAAAAGTTAAGAACGTTTTTTATTAGTCTTTTATCATTAGTTTTCATAACTGGTTTTACAGTTGCATCTAACGCCAAAGTATTGGTGGTAGGTCAAATAGCTGAGCCAAAATCTTTAGATCCAAGTACAGTTACGGCTGTAAATGACTTTAGAATAGTAATGAATATCTATGATGGACTTGTAAGATATACAGACGGAAAATTAGAAGTTGAACCAGCTTTAGCAAAAAGTTGGGACATTAGTAGCGACGGAACAGTTTATACATTCAATTTAAGATCAGGAATTAAATTTCATGATGGATCAGACTTTAACGCTGATGCCGTGAAGTTTAACTTTGATAGAATGTTAAACAAAGATCATCCTTATCACAATACAGGACCTTTCCCGCTATCTTTCTTTTTTTCAGCAATCAAATCAGTTGATGTAGTAAATGCTAATACAGTTAAGTTTACATTGAATGAGCCTTACGCTCCTTTTTTATCTAACTTGGCATATCCAACAGGTTTAATTGTTTCACCAGCAGGTGTTAAAAAACACGGAAAAGATTTTGGAAGAAATCCTTCTGGTACTGGTGCATTCAAATTTAATGAATGGAAATCAAATGAAAGAGTTGTTGTAGACAAAAACTCTGGTTATTGGGATGGAAAAGCTGGAACAGATGCGGTTGTTTTTAGACCTATAACTGATGCTAACACTAGAGTTGCTGAAATGCTTTCAGGTGGAATTGACATGATGGTTGAAGTTCCTCCTGCATCATTAAGCAAATTTGGTGGAAGTAAATTTAGCGTAGTTGAACAAGCAGGACCTCACGTTTGGTTCTTGATCTTAAATGCAAAAGAAGGTCCTTTTGCTAATAAGAAAGTAAGACAAGCTGCTAACTATGCAATTAACAAACAAGCAATTGTAAATGACGTGTTAGAAGGAACAGCTGCGATAGCTGCTGGACCAACACCTCCTGCATTTGCTTGGGCGTATAACAATAGTTTACAACCATATCCTTATGACCCTGCTAAAGCTAAAGCTTTAATTAAAGAAGCAGGTGTTGAAGGTGCAAAACTTACTTTCTATGTTACTGAAGGTGGTTCTGGAATGTTAGATCCTGTTGCAATGGGAACTGCAATACAAGCAGATCTTAAAGCTGTAGGTTTTGATGTTGAAATCAAAACTTTTGAATGGAACTCGTTCCTAGGTGAAGTAAACCCAGGTTTAGAAGGAAAAGCAGACATGGCAGAAATGGCATGGATGACAAACGATCCTGATACACTTCCTTTCTTAGCGCTAAGAACAGAATCTTGGCCTGACAAAGGAGGATTTAACTCTGGATATTACTCAAACCCTAAAGTTGATGATCTTTTAAATAAAGCAAGATCATCTACTGACCAAGCAGAAAGAGCAAAATTGTATCAAGAGATGCAAGAAATTGTTCAAGAAGATGCTCCATGGGTATTTGTTGCTAACTGGAAACAAAATGCAGTTACTAGCAACAAAGTGAGTAACTTTTCACTTCAACCTTCATTCTTACTTTTATTAAAAGACGTTAAGAAAAACTAAAAAAAGTTAAGAATTATAATAGTTGCCCTAGGCTTAAAAAAGCCTAGGGTATTATCATGAATTATCTCCTTCAAAGATTACTATCAGCAATCCCTGTTCTTTTAGGTATTACAATTATAGTTTTTTTTATTATTTCACTAATTCCAGGGGATCCAGCAACAGCAATACTTGGTTCTTATGCAACACCTGAGAATGTAAAATTACTAAATGAACAGCTAGGATTAGATAAGGGATTAGTTCAAAGATACTTCATTTGGCTTGGCAATTTAGTTCAAGGTGATCTTGGAAGATCGTTTGCTTTAAATCGTCCAGTATTGGATGAAATTTTAGAAAGATTTAATGCTACATTAATTTTATCAGGAACTGCTTTCATTTTATGTTCTGTTGTTGGTGTTTTAATTGGAACAATCTCTGCATTTAAACAATACACTATTACAGATAAGATAATCACTTTTACTGTTTTAACTGGAATTTCATTGCCATCATTTTTTTTAGGAATGATGATGATTTTATTATTTGCAGTTAATCTTCAGTGGCTCCCAGTATCAGGAATGTATGCAATTTATGGTGGGGGTGATTTTTTAGATCTAATTCATCATTTGATTATGCCTGCAATAGCACTTGCATTAGTTGCAACTGGAGTAGTTGCAAGAATAACAAGAAACTCTGTTTTAGAAATACTTAGACAAGACTACATTAGAACAGCAAGAGCTAAAGGAGTTAGAGAAGGAAATGTACTTTTCAAACATGTTTTAAGAATTGCAATTGTCACTATTCTTCCAATTTTAGGTTTGCAGGCTGGATTTGTTTTATCTGGATCTGTTTTTATTGAAATTGTTTTTCAATGGCCAGGTGTTGGACGAATGTTAGTCGATGCAATTTTAAAAAGAGATATTTTACTTGTTCAAGGTGGTGTCATGTTTGTTGCTGCTTGTTATGTATTATTCAATATAGCAGTTGATTTGTTGCAAAGATATTTAGATCCAAGGATTAAATGATTAATTTTTTAAAATTAATTTCAAGAAACAAACTTGCATTATTTGGTGGGATTTTATTAATTATAATTTTTGTAGTCTCATTTTTAAGCCCTTTGTTGCCTTTAAAAGATCCTGATGTCATTAAAACTAGCGACAGATTTCTTTTACCTTTTTCAGATGGATACTTACTGGGTACAGATCACTTAGGTAGAGATTTGTTATCAAGATTATTATGGGGAACTAGATTAAGTTTATTGGTTGGAATATCAGCAGCTTTAATTTCAGCAACCATTGGATCAATACTTGGAACTATTGCTGGGTTTTATGGAAATAAAACTGACAATGTTATTATGCGTATCATAGATGTATTGATGGCATTTCCTTATATTTTGCTAGCACTTGCAATAGTTGCAGTTTTAGGCCCTGGTCTTTTTAATGCTATGATTGCAGTTGCTTTAGTTAACATTCCTTTTTTTGCAAGAAACATCAGAGGTGTCACTGTCACGATTGCTAACAAAGAGTTTATTGATGCTGCAAGATTATCTGGAATGAGTAATTTTAAAATTATTATTTATGAAATTTTTCCAAATATTCTTCCGGTTATAGTTGTTACAATTTCAACAACTGTTGGCTGGATGATACTAGAAACAGCTGGATTATCTTTTTTAGGTTTAGGTTCACAACCTCCACAAGCTGATTTAGGTTCAATGCTTGGTGAAGGAAGAAGTTCACTAATTGTAAATCCTCATACATCATATGTACCTGGGGCCATGATTTTCTTAATTGTTATTGGAGTTAATTTATTTGGTGATGGTATTAGAGATGCATTAGATCCAAGGTTAAGCAAAGGAGAATTGGTTAAACCTCAGCCTGTCACTCAAATTAAATTAAATAGAAATATTGAAAATAACAGTAATTCTTTTTTATCAGTACAGAATTTAACTACAGCTTTTGAATTTGATAACAAATTACACATAGCATCCAAGGATGTTTCGTTTGATATAAAAAAAGGTGAATGTTTAGGATTAATTGGTGAAAGTGGTTCAGGAAAATCAGTAACAGCTTTATCAATTACTTGTCTTGTTGCTTCTCCTCCAGGTGTGATTGTTGATGGATCAATAAAATTTCAGGGTGATGATATTTTAAAAATGAATTATGAACAAATTAGAGAGTTAAGAGGAAATAAAATTTCATATATTTTCCAAGATCCTCTTTCTACCCTACACCCACTGATTAAAATTGGAAAACAGCTTGAAGAAGCATTTATTGAACACAATCATCAAAAAAATAAAGAGGCTACATTAAAAGGGAAAGAGTTATTAAAGTTAGTTCAAATTCCTAATATTGAAAATGTATGGAATTCCTATCCTCATGAACTTTCTGGTGGAATGAGACAAAGAGTTTCTAT
This sequence comes from Candidatus Pelagibacter sp. HIMB1542, assembly GCF_052047835.1. Classification (NCBI taxonomy): domain Bacteria; kingdom Pseudomonadati; phylum Pseudomonadota; class Alphaproteobacteria; order Candidatus Pelagibacterales; family Candidatus Pelagibacteraceae; genus Candidatus Pelagibacter; species Candidatus Pelagibacter sp. HIMB1542. The sequence goes on from NZ_JBNAJB010000001.1 coordinate 655,413, forward strand.
TGCAATGGCATTAACTAATGATCCAGAATTAATTATTGCAGACGAACCAACAACTGCTTTAGATGTAACAGTTCAAGCTCAAATATTATCATTACTAGATACTTTAAGAAAAGAGAGAGGATTATCCGTTTTATTTATTTCACATGACTTTGGAGTTGTTTCGCAAATTTGCGATCGTGTAATTGTAATGTATGGAGGCCAAATTGTTGAGGAAGGTAAAACAGAAAATATAATGAGCAAACCAAGACATCCTTATACAAGTCAGTTGATGGAGTGTGTTCCTCATATTGGATTTGGCAAAAGAAAACTTCCAACGATATTAGGTAGTCCCCCATCTATTACATATAAGAAAGAAATTGGATGTTCATTTTTTAGTCGGTGCTTAATTAAAAAAGACAACTGCCAAAATGAAGATATCAAAATAGTTCAGAAAGGAGATAGTGAGGTTAGATGTTTGTACCCTCATGAATAATACAATGGACATTTTATCTGCAAATAATCTCTCAAAGTTTTATTCAAAAAATAAAGGTTTATTTAACAAGCAATCAATAAATTTAAGAGCCGTAAACAATATTAATATTAATTTAAAAGCAAAAGAGTCACTTGGAATAGTTGGCGAGTCTGGTTGTGGTAAATCAACATTAGCAAAAATGTTAGCAGGATTAATTTCACCTTCTTCTGGTGAAATAAAGATACAAGACAAAGATATAAATAATTATGAAAAGTATGAACTACCAAATCATATTCAATATATGTTCCAAGACCCAATCAGCAGTCTAAATCCTAGAAAAACAATCTATCAATCTTTAGCAGCACCTTTAAAATATCTTAGAAATCTCGATGAAAAAGAAATTGAAAAAGAGATTAAAAGCATAATTAAAGAAGTTAATTTAAAAGAAGAATTTTTAAATCGTTTCCCACACGAATTTTCAGGAGGCCAAGCTCAAAGAATTGGTATTGCAAGAGTATTGCTATCTAAAGCGAAGATTATAATCCTAGACGAGCCAGTTTCTGCTCTAGATGTTTCAGTTCAATCACAAATATTAAATTTATTAAACGATTTGCAGAAAAAGTTTGAATTGTCTTATATTGTAATTAGTCATGACCTTGCTGTGATAGAAGCTATATGTGACAGAGTAATGGTTATGTATTTTGGTGATATAGTTGAAAAATCTGATGCTAAAGAATTATTTCAAAAACCTTATCATCCATACACAAATTTACTTTTAAATAGTGTACCTAAAACTAATCAAAAAATTGAAATTCAAAGTTTAGTTGAAACAGAATTGCCTGATCCTATTAATCCACCTAAAGGATGTTCGTTTTATTCTAGATGTGAAAATAAAGCTGAAAAATGCAAAGATGTTAATCCTTCAGAAACTGATAAAGAAAATAGAAAATATAAATGTTTTTTCCCAAACATTTAATGCTTGTTTAAGCTAGATCTAATAACCTAACTTTCTATCTATTTGATTAATTAATTCTTTATTATCTGTGAATAATTTTAAATTTTTAAAGAAAATTTTAAGAACCATCTCAATATAATTACCCTCACTATCAGAGGATATATGAGGAGTGATAATTAAATTTGGGGTATCCCAAAGGTTTGATGTTTTTGGAATTGGTTCTTGTGAAAATACATCTAAAATTGCTCCAGCAATTTCATTGTTTTGAAGTTTAATCCTTAAAGCTTCGTAATCTAAAACTGATTGCCTTCCAATATTAACAATCCCACACGTAGATTTTAATTTATCTAATCTTGATTTATTAATTAATCCTTTAGTCTCCTCTGTTTCTGGAACTGCTAGATATAAAAAATCAGCATCAGGTAAAACTTCATCAATTTTATCAAATGTAATAACTTTAGAGCATCCCTCAACATTTTTTCCTTTTCTATTAACACCAATAACGTTTGCTCCAAGTTTGCTGATATGTTTAATCATTGAACCACCCAAAGAACCAGTTCCAACAACAACTACTTTTCTTCCCTCTATTGGTTTTCCAAGTAAAGATACAAATTCTTTATTTTTTTGGTTCGTTACAATTCTCGTCATGTGATTTTGGAGCATTAAAATACTCATCAAACCAAATTCCCCTGCTTTTTTAGCATGAACACCGCTACTGTTTGTTAAAACTAAATCTTCTGTCATCCAATCAAATGGAGATAAATGATTAACACCAGCTGAAATCACATGGATCCATTTAAGGTTAGGTGCAATTTTTTTTAAATCTTGTGTTGGAAACTGCCAACCAAGTAAAATGTCAGCTGATTGCATTGAAGAGACAAAATTATCATCATCCCAATCAATTACATATTCAACTTTGTCTCTTAATTCAGGATATTGATCAAAACCCTTTTCAATTTTTTCCTTAGTGATTGTATTATTTTTCTCCCCTTCAGCATCACAAGGTAAAAATCCCTCTTTCCAATGATTATTTCTGATGTGAATTTTAATTTTTTTCATATTTAAATTAATATTATCTTTAATTTCGTTTAATAAAAAATAGATTATTGTATAAATATCTATGCCTTCATTTGATGTAATCAGTAAAATTAATTATCAAGAATTTGATAATGCTTTAGCAAATTGCTTAAGAGAAATTAGCAATCGATACGATTTTAAAGGACTACACATCACTATAGAGAGAAAAGATAAATCAGTTACAACCAATGCTCCTGATGAATTAAAATTAAAGCAAGTTAATGAATTATTACAAACTCATTTAGTAAGAAGAAAAGTAGATCCAAGAGTTTTAGAAGTTAAAAGCTCAGAAGGTGCATCAGGTGGAGCAATAAGACAAGTAAGCGAACTTAAAGAGGGAATTAGCCAAGAAAATGCAAAAAAAGTTATAGCTGATATTAAAAAACTTAAACTTAAAATTCAGGTAAAAATTCAAGGTGATGAATTAAGAGTTGATGGTAAAAAAAGAGATGATCTTCAAGAAGCTATAGCAGCAATTAAAGCTATTGATATTGGGCTTCCAATAGACTTTGTAAACTTTAGAGATTAATCCTCCCAAACTATTTATTGTATTTGGTACAAAAAGATATAAGCAGACACTCAATTACTTAAAAATTTATACCAATCCCGACATAATGAACTTCTCTGATCTAAACATTGAAAATAAATTAAAAAGATCAATTGAATTAGCTGAATTTAAAACTCCAACCCCTATTCAAAGTCAATCAATACCAATTAGCTTAGAAGGAAAAGATGTTTTAGGAACTGCTCAAACCGGTACCGGTAAAACATTAGCATTTACAATTCCAATGCTGAATAAGCTTTTAAAAAATAAGCAGGCAATGGCATTAATAATTTGTCCAACAAGAGAACTTGCAACTCAGGTAATGGAAACCGTTCTAAAACTTAATGTGAGAGAAATAGGAATTGGTAATGCTCTTTTAATTGGTGGTGAAAGTATGCAAAAACAACTTAGACAATTAAAAAAAGGAGCAAGAATTATAGTTGGAACCCCTGGACGAATTAACGATCACATAGAACGAAAAAGTTTGAACTTATCTAGAGTTAATTACCTAGTCCTAGATGAAACAGATCGAATGTTAGATATGGGATTTACTCCTCAAATAGAAGTAATTTTAAAATTTATTCCAAAAGATCATCAAACATTATTGTTTTCTGCAACTTTACCTGAAAACATTTTAAAAATTTCTCAAAAGTATCTTAACAATCCTGAAAGGGTGTCTGTTGGATCTTTATCAACTCCAATTGAAAAAATTAAACAAGAAACTTTTCAAATCACATCAGACAAGAAATATCATGAGTTGATTAATCAATTAGTTGAAAGAAGTGGATCTATTTTAGTTTTTGTTAAAACTAAACATGGTGCTGATAAAATTGTAAAAAGATTAAAATATGATGGCCATAAAGCTGATGCCATTCATGGAAATCTTAGACAAAGTAAAAGAGACAGAGTTATTAGAGGATTTAGAAATGGTAATAGTAGGATTTTAATTGCAACAGATGTTGCAGCAAGAGGATTAGATATTCCAGTTATAAAACACGTAATCAATTACGATCTTCCACAAGTTCCAGAAGATTATATTCACAGAATAGGTAGAACTGGTCGTGCTGGAAAAGATGGTTCTGCTTTAACTTTTTTAACAAACAACGACAGAGGTATGTGGAGATCTATACAAAAATTAATTGATCCTGACTTTAAAGTTAAAGAAGAAGCAAGACCAAACAATCAAAAGAATAAGAAATTTAATAAAAAAAATAAATTTAAAAAGAAATTTAAGAATAAATTTTCTAACAATAAATTAAGTAAAAAGAAAAAATTCAAAAAATTTGAAAACAAAGATAATAAAAGAAAATTTAAAAATAGAAAAAGACCTAAAAACTTTAAGTTTAAAAAAAATAAAAGAAAATAGATTTATAATTTTTGAATTAAAGAAGCGCTGTTATTAGTAGGCTTATTTACATCTTTTGAAACTTCATGAAATATAAGATCTGGTGATTTACGTTCATTTAGAAACGCTGATCCTTGTAATTCTAAATTTAAATATCTATTAACATCCGCTTGATTAAGAATAACTGGTTGTCGGTGATGAATTTCCTTAATATTTTCTTTTGCTTCTTCTGTAATTAAACAAAACTGATCATCTTCAAATATTCCAGCAAAATAGATGGTGTTGGTGTCTTTACGGGTAAAATAATGAGGAGTTTTTTCTTTCTCTTCCCTCTTCCATTCATAAAATCCATCCGCAACTGCAACACATCGATTATTTTTTATCAATTTTTTAAATGAAACCTTTTCATCTATGGTCTCAAGTCGTGCATTAATCAGAGCTTTAAAATCTTTATCTTTAGCCCAGCTTGGAACCAAACCCCATTTCAAAGATTCTAAGGTATTTCCATTTTTATATTTTTTTATAACTGGAAGTTTTTGATAAGGATGAGCATTATAGTTTTCACTATCTTCAACCTGAATTGCAGATTTAACTAGAGAACTAGTTTTAGTAACTGGATTTTTAACAACGTATCTTCCACACATTTTAAATTGTTTGTTCTTTCATCAAATCTTCGATTTGTTTTATCATGATTTCTGGAGATCGCATGGACGGATAAATCTCTTGTGCTTGTTTGTAGCTTCTAATTGCTTTTTCAAAATTTTTTAATTGAATGTTCACTAAACCTTGTCCTGCTAAAGCACCAAAATGTCTTGGCTCTAATTCTAAGACTTTATCAATATCATCTTGTGATTTTTGATATTCTCCTAACATATAAAGAACAGTTGCTCTCTTATTCCAAGCTTCAGCCCAATTTTCATCAAGATTTATTACTTCAGTAAATATTTCTCTTGCTCTTTTTGGCTGTTGGTTTCTAACAAACATTGAACCTTCTTCTAAACGAGCAGTCAGCTTTTCATCAGTTGGATGAGTACTCCATAAAGACCAAATTTCCTGTTCAACAATAGATGCTACTTTTGCTTTATTAACTTTGAGCTCATTAAATAATTGATTTAGCCTTATGTCTCGATCATTTGCAAAAGATTGCAATTGTGAAAGTAATAAAATTAAAATTACTATAAATGACTTTTTCATAATTAAATATTAACAAATATGAATAATAGAGTCTTTATTCTTAAAACAATTTGATCATATTTTTACAACTTCAAAATGAATTTATAAATTTATTAAGATGAAAATTCTTAAGGTTTGTAACAATTCGTTGTTTCTTTTTTTATATTATAAATACAAGTAATTAACTTAGGTTCAAATTGCATTTTTGACGAACCATTATTTTTAAGATTATACAATATTTTTTGATCATTTATTAAAATTGTACTCTCTAAATTATATCCATTTGATAGATAATGATTTACTGTTCTAAGATTTCCAAGAGAGTCAGCAATAGCTGAAGAAAAAATAAAATTTAAACAAAATAATGTAATTAGTACTTTTTTCATGAAATGATTATTTCACTTTAAATTATTATATGGAAAAAAAAATATTTATTTATCAAAAAATCTGTTTATTGCTTAATAGATTTAAATATTTTGTTTATTTTTTAGTGATTTTTAGGACTATAGAAGATCAATGAATTTTTTAAAAAATTTGATTAAAGGTGACTACGGACTTGGTAAAACATTCTGGGTTTATGGAACCCTATACCAGTTAATATTTAGCTTAATAATTTTTGTAACATTTTTTTTTGCTTTAGATTCAATTGATAAATCTCTTATAAATTATAATCAAAATCCTGAGTTAATTATTAAACAAATTTTTTCTAATATTAATAATTTTTACGCAACAATACTCGTAATAGAGTTAGCAATACTGTTGATTTATACATTAATAATTACTGTTGCGATGTGGAGAAGTGCAAGTAATAATAAAAATTGGTTTTGGCCAAGAGTTGTGAAAGTTTCTATAGCACTTTCTGTAGTTTATTATTTATATAAATTGATAATATTCCTAGAATTATTTGGTTAAAATCATCAAGTATTTTGATTTTTATTCTTGCAGTTGTAAAATAAAATTTCTTTTTCCTTTTCTTTTTCTTTTTGATTAATATTTTTTGTTATTTCGTGAATAAGTTCTCCTGTTTTAAAAGTTAAAACAGCTGATTCTGAATAATTTTTATTTTCATCAAGAGCTTGAATTAAAACGATATCTTTATTAGAAATTTTTACGTCTAGTTCAATTTTATCAATAAAATTAGATAAATTTTTAATGTTTAATAGATTTGGTGATTTAGACTCTATTACTAATTTATTAATATCATCTCTCTTAATTTGATCTTTTGTGAACGTTTCAAAGTTATGATCTGGATTTTTTAAAATTACTTTTTCAAATGCACATGAAAGATTTAAATTTCTATCTATGGTAATATTTGTATTCTGTGCATTGGCATAACCAAAACAAATAAAACTTAAAACTACAACAAATCTTTTCATTAAAAAGTCTTATAACTTTTTCTGATTGATTACTACGTCCACTAATATCGCAATCAACAAATTAAGCATTGTAATTCCGCATATAATTATAAAGCTGAAAAAATAAATCCAAGCCCACCAGTAAACATCTTGTAATGGTAGCATTACTTGTTCCCAACTAGATAGAGTTAAAACCTGAAACAACGTAATCATAGCAACTCCAACGTCGCTCCATCTTTCAGGAATATCTGTGCTAAATAAAATTGAGCCTATAGTTGCGTATATATAAAGAATGATAAACAATAATAATCCAACATAAAACACTCTTTTGACGGAAGTAAGCAGCGCTTCAATGATTTTTTTTAATTCTGGAACAACTGAAATAATTCTTAATACTCTAAATACTCTTAATAATCTTAAAAGTAAGAAGCTAGAATTATTAGGTATAGGAATTAATGAAATTAAAACAATTAAAGTATCAAATACATTCCATCCACTTTTAAAAAAGTGTAGTTTTTTAGGCTCTCCAACAAATCTAATTATAATTTCGATTACAAAAAATATAGTAATTGAATAATCTAAATAGTTAATTGCTTGTCTGGTAAGATCACTTAATTCATAAGTGTTAACTCCAATTGTAATTGCATTTAATATGATAATTGAAATAACAACAAATTGGAAAATTCTGCTTTCTTTAAGATTATATAAAAATTTATTCATTTAATTTAAAATATTAATAATACTTTTTTTAATAGTTTCACTTACTTTAATTGTTCCTTCTTTATTTGGGTGAATTCCATCTTGTTGATTTAAATTTGGATTGAGTGCAACTCCCTCAAGTAAAAATGGGATCAAGGGTAAGTTATATTTTTTTGATAGTTTTGGATAGATTGCATCAAACCTTTTTTTGTATTCAGCACCATGTGTGGTTGGAGCAACCATGCCTGCAATTACTATTTTGATTTTTTTATTATTAGCTATCTTTATAATTTCTTCTAAATTCTTCTCAGTTTCCTCTGGTTTTATTCCTCTCAACATATCATTGGCGCCTAAACCTAAAATGATTAAGTCAATACCAGGTTCTGATAAACTCCATTCAGCAATATTTAATCCTCCTGAAGATGTGCTTCCAGAAACACTGCCATTAATTATCTTTATATTTAAACCATCTTTTTTAAAATTATCTTCTAATACTACAGATAAATGATGTTCTTTAGGTAAACCATATCCAGCCATCAAACTATCGCCAAATAAGACAACCTTTTCTATTGCGAAAGCGTTTATGTGCACTAGAAAGATCATCAAAATTTTTATAAATAAACTTTTATTCATGAATGATCTTCTTAAATTAAAAAAAATAAATCTCAAATACCAAACTGGTAAAGAAAGTATCAGTGTTTTAAAGAATATTGATCTAACCATTAAGCAAAAAGAGACAGTTTCTGTCGTAGGTGAAAGTGGATCTGGTAAAACTAGTTTAATAATGTTGGTTGGAGGACTAGAAAAACCAACTTCAGGTAAAATTGTTTTTCAAGATCAAGAAATAACAGGTTTAAATGAAGATGAAGTTTCAGAGATTAGAAAGAAGAATATTGGAATTATATTTCAATCTTTCTATTTAATTCCAAACTACACAGCAGTTGAAAACGTTGCTTTAACATTAGAATTAAATAATTTTAAAAATCCTGAGAGTGAGGCAAAAAATTTGTTAGATAGATTTGGTTTAAAGCACCGATTTAATAATTTACCTAGTCAGTTATCTGGTGGTGAACAGCAAAGAGTTGCAATTGCAAGAGCTATAGCAATGAAGCCTGAATTAATCCTAGCTGATGAACCTACTGGAAACTTGGATACTGAAAACTCATTAATGATTTCAGATATTCTATTTAAATATGTAAAAGAGGAAGGGTCTTCCTTAATCATGGTAACGCACGATCCAAAACTTGCAAACAAAGCAAAAAGAAAAATCAAAATAAAAGATGGAAAAATTAAATAATCGATCTGAATTTAGTTTGATTTTTAAATATGCTTTAAAGGATTTAAGCAGAAACTATCACAAAATCTCAAGTATTATTGTTACTCTATTTATCAGTCTCTTTATATTAAGTGCTATTTTTACTATTGAAGATAGTCTTAAAAAAGAACTGAACGATAATGCAAAAGCCTTATTAGGTGGTGATTTAGAAATTGATTACAATCGTAACCAAGGAAATCTAGAACTAGTTAATCAGGTAAAAGAATTTGCAACTGTATCTCAAATGATTGAGTTCAGCACTATGCTTTCAACAACTGGAAGAGAAAAAAATAAATCTTTATTTACTAGAATTAAAACAGTTGATGAAAAATACCCGTTATACGGCGAAGTAGTATTTGAGCCTGAAGGTGCATATGAGCGAATGCAAAAGGAACCAAACACTATTTTAATTAATGAAAGTTTGTCAAAAACACTAAATATAAAACTTAATGAACAAGTTAAAGTTCAAGACCAAAACTTTACAGTTATTGGAATTATAAAATCAGTACCAGATGTAAGTGGATTTGTTGCTTTTGGTGATTGGGCACTCGCAGGAAAGCAAACATTAGAGATATTAAAACTAAACGGGATTGGAAGCTTTTTAAACTACGAATATAAAGTAAAATTTAATGAAGGAGATAACCCTGAAGAGTTAGAAAAACGAATTGAAGATATCTTTAAAGATGATCAAAAAGTAAAGCTTCGTTATCCCGAAAATTCAGCAAGTGGAATAAAGAGAATAATCAACAATTTTTCACAATTTTTATCACTTGTTTCAATCAGTGCGATGTTGATTGCTGGAATTGGTATTGCAAACACCCTTCTCTCTTTTATTAACCAAAACAATATGTCAATTGCTGTTAGAAAAGCAGTTGGATTTTACTCAGGAAATATAAAGACACTTTATTATCTTCAATTATTAATTTTGTTGTTTGTAATCACAGTTGTTTCCTATGGATCTAGTTTTTTAATAGTCCCTATAGCTGATAAATACTTATCAGATGGACTTGGATTAAATGTTTATCCAGTATTTTCTATAGTTAATTTTATTAAAATATTTTTAGTAGGTTTGTTGGTACTTGTAATATTTTCTATCCCAACAATAAGTTCAATTGACCAAGTAAAAGCATCTAATTTATTTAGAAATGTTTTTCAAAACCTACAATTTTATTATTCAAAAAAGTCTGTTGTTTTAAGTTTTATTTTACTCTCTATTTTAGTTTTATTATTTACAGTTGGTTCAGAGCAACCGACTTACAGTCTTGGTTATTTTGCTGCATTTTTTGTGTGTTTAATTGTGTTTTTCTTTCTTTCAAGAATAATTATATTTTTTCTTAAAAAATTTAAATCAAGCTCCAATATCTCATTAAAGGTATCAATTAAAAATATCACTCAAACTAAAAGTATCACTCCAATTACTATAATGTCTTTAGGGTTGGGAGTTACTTTACTTTTAACATTGGCGTTAGTTGGAACAAATTTTCAAAGAGAAATTGCTAAATCAATTCCTGATATTGCACCTGATTATTTCTTTGTAGGAATTCAAAAAGGAGAGCGTGAAAAATTTGAACAAGGGATATTAAAGATGGATCCGGATGCAGATATTGAAGTGGTTCCTATGGTCTCATCTGGCATTACAAAAATTAATGGCATTAATCCAAATACTTATATTAAACCTGATAATGATAGTTATTGGGTAATAGGAAGTGAGAGAAGATCCTCATGGGTTGAAGATGTTCCTGAAGATAATCCATTAGTTGCTGGAAAATGGTGGGATTTGAATAAACCCAATCAACTTCAGATATCTTTAGATGCTAAAGTTGCAAGAGATTTTAATATTCAATTAGGAGATATTTTTACTCTAAATATATATGGAAGAGAAATAGATGGTGAAGTGATTAATTTTAGAGAAGTTGATTATCGAGATTTAAGTATAAACTTTGCAATGCTATTTAATCCTCAGTTCGCTCAAAATATTCCTCATGAATATTTAGCAACAGCAAAATTTAACTCTGATAAATTTGATGAAACTGAAATGCTGGAAGTTATGCCCAGCTTGTCTATGATTAAAATTGCAGATTATCTGACAAAAGTAACAGCTGTTTTAAATAAAGTATTCATTGCAGTTACTCTAATATCAGCTGTAACTATTGTGATTGGTTTAATTGTTATTTCAAGTGCAATTATGGTTCAAGGTAAAGTTAAAGAGTATCAAAACTTAGTGTTTAAAATTCTAGGCTTTTCAAAAAAAGAAATAATCCTCTCATCATTAATAGAATTTATCATTATATTTAAATCAGTCATACTGATTGCAATATTTTTTGCAGTAATTGGTTCTAAATTTATTATGGAAAATATCTTTGAACTTGTATGGATGTTTGATTTTAAAGTTTTAATCTACTTAGGTTTTTCAATCGGATTTGTAACATTGATATTGATTATGTTAACAAATTTAAAATATCTAAATCCAAAAGTTTACCCTTTGATTAGAAATCAATAATTAAAATTTTATAATTTTACTATCTAAAGCAATTACATTTAATTCTACTTTAAGTTTTGGAAATCTTTTTTTAATTTCTTTTTTAAGTTTATTAAATGAGTCTTGGTGTATTTTTTTTTCATTTGCTGGTGTAAATTCTTTTTTTCCATTAGCAATTTTTGCAGCACCACAATCTTTGTGATTTATAACAATAAGCTTTTCTATTTTATGAAGCTGTATTGAAGTTCCAAGATTATCATAAAAAGTATTATGCCATTTTTTAAATTTATTGTGTGTGACCCCTACTGCAGCACCAGCAATTGTAAAAGCACTGTACTTACCAGTTAATTTTTTTTTCTTTAAATGATTGTGAACTAAATGTTGAAATCTTGGGTCCATACAAGATAACACCATTGCTTTAAATTTTGACTTCATGAATTAAACTCCACTTTATACATTGCCTCATTCCTTCTATTCATTGGAAGGGTAAAGGGGCTATCATATGTAGCTCTAATAGGTGGACTTATAATTGAAATATTATTTTTGTTTAACTCTTTTTCTAGGATTTCTTTGTGCTTTATGAAATTTCCATCAGACGCTCGACCAGAATATCTAAGCACAGCATAATATCCTCCTTCAATATTTACTATTCTTACATCATCTCTACTTGGGTTGGGTACGTTATCTGAATTAAACTTTGAAGGTAAATAAAACTGCATAGTCATATTTCCATTTTTTTCGACTTGAGTAACCGGAGTAGTCATTGCTATCTTTTCTTGAGCATCATTTCTTCCAGAAATATAATTAAATAATTTTCTAAAATTACTATCTATTCCAGCTCTAGAGGTTTCAACTGCTAAACGATCAGAATATTTTCTGATCTCATAAATTTCATTTTTATCAACTACTTCATACTTTGCTTCTTCATTAGCCATGACAATAGAATACGGTAAAAGAAAGAAAGTACAAAATAGAAGAATTAATTGTTTTTTTATCCTCATGGTTAAATGATTTTATATTCAAAATTTTGTGTTGTTTCATTAATTTGAACTAATTTTGCTCCATTTCTTTCATGAAAATTCGTTGCCATCTCTGTTAAAGGTGAAAGTGTTACTAATCTATTTAAATGATTAGATTTTTTTATCTTTTTAAACACTTCTTTTACAATTAACTTTCCTCCACCTTTTTTTTTTGACCAAACAGTATAAGCAATAGCGATTTGTCCACCTTTTTGATCTCTCATCGCACTTTGCAAAAAAGCATCAGTACTTAATTTTTCAAGTTCATCGACACTTTTGGGAATTTGATTGGTGTAAGCAAAACACATAACAGCATGAATTTCGCCTTGATACTCAACCCCATAAATTTTTCTTCCAAATCCTGTTCTAAATTTATTATCTAACTCTGGTCGAACTGGATCTTCTTCTACATTACATTCTTTAAGCTCAACAAGTTTAGCACCTTTTACCCAACCAAAAAAATTATCAATTTTTTTATTAAGTACTTGTTTATTTTTTCTTATTCTTGCTTTTATTCTGGGATTAAATTTTTTTTTCATATTAAATAATCATATAAAAGTTTTGAACTACTTATAAAAATTAAAATATATAAAATATTATAAAATAATTTTTCGTTTATAATTTTAATTAATCGATAACCAATTAGTATTCCTATAAAAGCAATTGGAAATAAAAATACTGATTGTTTAAAAGTTACTAAATTTGTCATTGAAAGGTTAATATATAAAGGAAGCTTTATTAGATTAACAAAAGTAAAAAATATAATTCTTGTTCCTACATAAATTTCTTTCTGCATCCTTAAAGGAAGCATGTAAACACTTACAGGTGTTCCTCCTGCATGGACACAAAAACTTGTAAAGCCAGCTATGACAGAACAAATGCTTCCTTTGATAGAATTTTTTTGCGATTTGGCTTCTTTATCTTTTTTAAAAAAAAAATAATGACCTGCAAAAATAAATCCCATTAAACCAATCATAAATTTCAATAAATCTTCAGAAAAATATGTGAACGTGAAAGATGCAATTATTATTCCAGCAGCAGCAAATGGAACCATTAACTTTAAAGTTCCTAAGTCATATTCTTTTCTATATTTATAAACTGCAATAAAATCAGAAAATATTAAAATTGGTAAAATTATTCCTAGTGCTTGGTTCAAAGGCATTACGATGGTCATTAATGGAATAGATATTAATGTCATCGATCCACCCAAACCTGATTTTGCAATACCATATAAAATTATTGCTGGCACAACTGTGATGAAAAATAGTAAATTTATTTCCATTTGTTTAATGAATTTAATAGTTTTGATCCTAAAGGACTAATTGGTTCTTGAAGAATTATTTCTTTTCCTGTTTTTTGTTTAACTAGCTGTAATAATTTTGTTGCTATTCCTTTTTTTCTAAAAATTGGATTAACGAAAATGTACTCCACCTCTCCCTTTTCATTAAATCTAACAAAGCCTAGTGTTGTATTTTCATTTTTATAAGTAAAAACACCGTCAGCTTCATCTAATTTATAAGTAGATAAATCAATACTGTTCATAAATCCTAGTAATTAAGGAGCAAAAGGATAATTGCTATTGCAGCAACTATAGAACTAACAACGATATAATTAAGCTTAATATTGAACTTTTTCTCAACAAAATCAGTTATTTTTTCCCAAAATAATACGATCAGAAAAATTATTATGGCAGGTAAAATATATTTAATCATAGTTTAAGATTTGTCGTCACTGACATAAACAGAAACCCCACGACTATTTAAATCAACATCAAATTTTTTATGTAGTGGTGGAAATGCTCTTTGTGAACAATCTAATCTGTCACAGGTTCTACATGAAACACCAATAGGAATTTCCGTTGATTTATCATTAATGTTCATATTTTCAGTATAAATAAAATCTTTTGCATATTTTGCTTCACAACCCAAACCAATCGATAATACATTTTTAGATTGTCCAAATCTTCCAATTCCTTTTTCCACAGTTTTTGCAATACAAACATATTTTTCACCATTATTCATTTTGCTAACTGCTGTATGTAAAACTCCAGGAGTAGTGAATGCTGTATAAACATTCCATCTTGGACATGCTCCACCATATCTTGGTATATCAATTCCAGATAAAGAAAATCTCTTTGAAATATTTCCAGCCATATCAACTCTTAAAAAATGAAATGGAATACCTGGTAGTTTTGGATCTTGCAAACATGTAACTCTATGAGCTACTTGTTCAAATGAAGTTGCAAATGTATTTTGCAATAGTTCTAAATCATATTTTAATTTTTTACATTCAGAATGAAATAGTTTGTATGGCATCAAGATTGCAGCACCACAATAATTTAACAAAGCAACTTTAGTAAGTTTTTTCGATTCTTCTGATGGAAAACTAAACTTAGTTAAATAATATTCAACATCTTTAATTGCACCCAGTTGTGCAATTTGAGAGGCAGCATGTAATTTTTTTGTTTCTAAAGAACTATAATCACTTAGTAATAACTCCTTTTTACTTTTGTTATAGATTTTTGAAAATGGTTTACCCTCATCCGGAATAACATCTTTTACAGTTATTGAATATTCTGACAGTAAATAATCACACAGAGATAAATATCTTGTTCGATTATTTTTTTGAATTTTATTAAAAACTTTATTTGCAAACTCTTCTAGCTTTGGAAAATAATTTTTATTCTCTTGAAAAAAATCAACTACCACTTCTCCAGGAAAAGAATTTTTTCTATTATCTACAATTTTTCCTGAAATTTTTTCAATCTTACTTATTAATTCATGATCTTTTTTTTTAAGAATATCTCCCAGTCTAACGATTGCTTTTCCAATCTTTGGGTTAGTGCTCACTAAATCTTTTACTTCAGGACCTAAAATATCTAAGTCTTCAAATAAACTATCATCTAAAATTTCTGAAATTGTGTTTTGAAGATTAATATCTGTTTTAGATGTAAGATCCGATAATTGGATGTTTAGTTTTTCACAAACATTTAAGAGTAAATCGCCATCTATTTTTCTTTTACCGCTTTCAATTAAGTTTAAATAACTAGGAGAAATGCTTAAATCTTCAGCTAATTTATTGGCTTGTAGCCCAAGTTGTCTTCTAAAAGCTCTTATTTTTGGCCCTATTTTAAGATCTATTTGACTCATTTTACTATTTGTAAATTTTGTAAATTTATTTTTACAATATTTTTTCCCTATTTACAAAGCTTTTTAACGTTTTTTATAGATTTTGTAAATTTTGTAAAATATATGACTCGTATGGATAAAAACTTAAAAAACACAGAAAATGAGGCCCAAATCATTAAAAAAGAGGATTTAGATCACCATCATAGTAAAGGAATTTACATGAGGGACGATCATTGTGATTGGGGTTCAAGTGGAATGAGTGAACTAATCGAAGCTTTAAACGATAGTAACTAATTCAACTTTTTCAATTTTCTTCAACAAAGGATTAAAAACAATGAGTGCTGAAAAAATCTCTTACGAGTTAAAAAGGTTCGCAGGTATCAAACGAGACTACACTGATGAAGAAGTAGAGAGATTAAGAGGTTCTATAAAAATAGAGTACTCACTTTGCAAAAATCAATCTGAAAAACTTTGGAAATTATTAAATACAGAAGCTTATGTTAATACACTTGGTTCTTTGTCAGGTAACCAAGCTGTTCAGCATGCAAAAGCAGGTTTAAAAGCAATATATCTAAGTGGTTGGCAAGTTGCAGCGGATGCTAATACTGCTGGAGAGATGTATCCAGATCAATCTTTATATCCTTATGATAGTGCTCCTAAGTTAGTTGAGTCTATGAACAACTCTTTAATTAGAGCAGATCAAATTCAGCATATGGAAATGCAAGATGGTGACATGAAACCTGAAGAAAAAGTTGATTATATGCTTCCAATTATAGCTGATGGTGAAGCAGGTTTTGGTGGACCATTAAATGTATTTGAATTAACTAAAAAATTTATAAGAGCTGGTGCTGCAGGTGTTCACTTTGAAGACCAATTAGCTAGTGAAAAAAAATGTGGTCATATGGGTGGAAAAGTTCTTGTTCCAACTGGTACAATGGTCAAAAACTTAAAAGCTGCAAGATTAGCTGCTGATATTGCAGAAGTTCCTTTAATTATATTAGCAAGAACTGATGCTAATGCAGCAAAACTTATTACAAATGATTTTGATGAAAATGATAAACCATTTTTAACTGGTGAAAGATCTCCAGAAGGATTTCATTATGTTAAAGATGGAATTGAACAAGCTATCTCTAGAGGTTTAGCTTATGCACCGTATGCTGATTTAATTTGGTGTGAAACAGCTACTCCTAATTTAGCTGAAGCCAAAAGATTTGCAGATGCAATTCATGAGAAATTTCCTGGAAAACTGTTAGCTTACAATTGTTCTCCATCATTCAATTGGAAAAAGCATTTAAGTGATGATGAAATTGCTTCATTCCAACAAGAAATTGCTAAAATGGGTTACAAATTCCAGTTCATTACTCTTGCTGGTTTTCATACTCAAAACATTGCAATTTTTGAGCTTGCTGAGAAATATAGAAAAGAAGGTATGGCTGCATATTCTAGAATTCAACAACAAGAATTTGCTAGAGAAAAAGATGGCTATACTAGCGTTAAACATCAAAGAGAAGTTGGAACATCTTATTTTGATGCAGTATCAAATACTATTAGTAGTGGCCAAAGCTCGACAACAGCAATGGCTGGATCTACTGAATCTGAACAGTTTTAAAAAAAAATAACTTCCCTCTCCATTTTTTTTTGATAGCCCTTAATTGTTAGGGCTATTTTTTTTATTTGTAATTAATACTCAGACTGTTAAGGCTCTCAAATGTCTAATAAAAACTTTGGTTTTGGAACACAGATTAGAAAATCTCCTTATTTCGATGCTACTGTGAAATGGGGAGCAACAGGTTTCTCTGTATATAATCACATGTATATTCCAAGGGATTTTGGAAGTCCTGAGCAAAACTTTTGGAACCTAATTGAAAAATCAATTTTATGTGATGTGGCAGTCGAAAGACAGGTCGAGATCACTGGTCCTGATGCATATAAATTTACTCAGCTTTTAACTCCTAGAGATCTTTCAAAGTTATCTGTTGGACAATGTAAATATGTTTTAATTGTAAATAATGATGGTGGAATTTTAAATGATCCAGTTTTATTAAGACTGGCTGAAAATCATTTTTGGTTATCTTTGGCTGATAGTGATGTTTTGTTGTGGGCGCAAGGTGTTGCAGTTAATTCAGGTTTAGATGTTAAGATATCTGAACCAGATGTTTCCCCTCTACAGTTACAAGGACCTACCTCACAAGAAATAATGGTCAAACTATTTGGTGAAGATATCAGAGATCTTAAATATTATTGGTTAAGAGAATATCAACTTGATGGAATTCCCTTAATTGTATCAAGAACTGGCTGGTCAAGTGAACTTGGTTATGAAATTTATTTAAGAGATGGTTCAAGAGGTAATGAACTTTATGAAAAAATAATGGAAGCTGGTAAAGAACACGGCCTTCAGCCTGGTCATACATCTTCTATTAGAAGAATTGAAGGTGGTATGCTTTCTTATCATGCAGATGCAGATATTCATACAAATCCATTTGAATTAGGATTTGATCGATTAGTTAATTTAGATACTGATATAAATTTTATAGGTAAAGAAGCACTAAGAAAAATAAAGCAAGAGGGTATTAAAAGAAAACAAGTTGGTCTTATAATAGATTGTGACCCTCTATCAGGACCTAACACAACTTTTTGGCCAATTGAAAAAGATGGCAAGAAAATTGGTAAGGTAACTTCAGCTGTATATTCGCCTAGATTAAAAAAGAATATTGCACTTGCAATGATTGAAGTTAATCATTCCGAATTAGGTAATAAATTAGATATAGAAACTCACGAAGGAAAATATTCTGCTACAATAGTAGAAAAACCTTTTTACGATCCAAAAAAGAAAATAGCTAGTACCTAAGATTTAATATTGTATCCTTTTTTCAATAGAACTGTAACCACAGTTACACATGACATCAAAAATACTACCATTGAAATAACACTCACCCAAATATTGAAATCTGAAACACCATAAAAGGCAAATCTTAAACCATTAATTAAATAAACAACCGGGTTAAAATAAGTAACTGTTTGCCAGAACTCAGGCAACATATCTAAAGAATATAAACTACCACCTAAAAATACCATTGGCGTAATAACTAATGTGGGAATGATAGACATTTGCTCAAAATTAGAGCTCATTAAACCAATTAAAAAACCAAATAGAGCAAATGTAAATGCTACTAATACTAATAAAAATATCATTAACAATGGATACATCACTTGAACCTCAACAAAAAACGTTGATGTTAAAAATATAACTAATCCGACTATAAGAGTTTTAGTAGCGCCAGCACCCACAAAAGCTAGAACAATTTCAAAAGTTGAAATTGGTGCAGCTAAAATTTCATAAATAGTTCCATTAAATTTTGGAAAAAATATCCCAAATGAAGTGTTACTGATTGATTGAGTTAACAACGTTAACATTAAAAGACCAGGAACAATAAAAGACCCATAACTAATTCCATCAATTTTTTCTACATAACCACCAATTACAGATCCAAAAACAATAAAATATAATGATGTAGATAAAACTGGAGAAAACAATGATTGCATCAATGTTCTCTTAAATCGATCCATTTCATGTAAGTACATTGCTCTAAATGCGTAATAATTAAACTTCATTGTTCTCCTTTACTAATGTCACAAATATTTTCTCTAAAGTAGTTTGTTCAGTTTTTAAATCTTGTAATTTTAAATTTGCATCTTTTAAATCTTGTAACAAGTTAGTTATTCCAGTGCTTTTAGCTCTAACATTATATGTGTAATTGATTGATTTTTTATCTTCTCCAATTTCTAAATTATACTTATCTAAACTGCTTGGGATTTCAGTGATTTCTTCTTGAAGATCTACTGTAAGCTTTTTATGTCCCATTTTTTTCAATAATTCTTTTGTTTCATCAACAACGATAATTTCTCCTTGATTGATTACTCCTACTCTATCAGCGATTGCTTCTGCTTCTTCAATATAATGAGTAGTAAGAATAATAGTAACACCAGTTTTTCTTAGAGTTTCAACTACCTTCCACATGTCTTGACGTAATTCAACATCAACACCAGCAGTTGGCTCATCTAAAAATAATATAGTTGGCTCGTGAGACAATGCTTTTGCAATCAATACCCGTCTCTTCATTCCTCCAGATAACTGTCTTAATCTTAAATCTTTTTTGTCCCATAAGCTTAAGTCTTTTAAAATTTTTTCAATATGTTTTGGATCTGGTTTTTTTCCATACAAACCTCTTGAATAAGAGACATTATTAAAAACTGTTTCAAATTGTTCTAGGGTTAACTCTTGTGGAACTAATCCAATTCTAGATCTTGTTTCTCTGTAATCATCAATGATATCAAAATCATCTACTGTAACTTTTCCTGAAGATGGTCTAACGATTCCACAAATAATACTTATAAGGGTAGTTTTACCTGCACCATTTGGTCCAAGCATTGCAAAAATTTCACCTTTTTTGATGTTCAGGTTTATTTTCTTTAAAGCTTCAAAGCCATTATCGTAGACTTTTGATAGATTATTTATGCTTATTTGATCTGACATGAACTAGGCATATATAGAGACAATTTATTGTATTACAATATTTTAAAATTTGTTTACAACCAACGATTAATGAGAAAAATTTTTGTATTTATCTGTTTTATCTTTGCATTCACTACTAATGGGATTGCTAAAGAAACAACTTATACTAAAGAGCAGTTTGATAAGGCTTTAGCGGATGGAAAAGTTGTGGTGGTTAGTTCTTGGGTTAAATATTGCACATCTTGTGCCAGCCAAATGAAAGTTCTTGATAAAGCAAAAAATGATTTTGATAATATTGA
Source organism: Candidatus Pelagibacter sp. HIMB1542 (assembly GCF_052047835.1). NCBI lineage: Bacteria > Pseudomonadati > Pseudomonadota > Alphaproteobacteria > Candidatus Pelagibacterales > Candidatus Pelagibacteraceae > Candidatus Pelagibacter > Candidatus Pelagibacter sp. HIMB1542. The sequence continues at coordinate 675,765 of NZ_JBNAJB010000001.1, forward strand.
ATACTTTAAATTTGATGTAACCAATAAGGAAATTGCTAAATTTTTTAATGTTCAATATCAAACGACACTTTTAATTTTTAAAGATAATAAAGAAGTTTACAGAAGTATTGGTGAGACTACCAAAGAACTTATTTATGATGCTTTAAAATCAGTGATCTAAATTAATTACTTTTCAATTTCAAAATTACTGCTGGTAAAAAAGTTGCAACAACAAATGATAAAAATAATAAAGATTGTGCAACAAAAGGTGAAAATAAATCTTTAGACATCAATCCCCCAACCAATAAACTCTTAGAAAAATCTGGATAAGGAAACATTAAAAATCCACCAATTAAACCAATTATAATTGAAACATAAGCAGTTTTTTCATTTACCTTGTTGTAAAAACTGTAAAAGACTGTGAACACAAATGCACAACAAAATAAATCTGCAAGTAAAAATAAATACAAAATATCAAATCCTTTTGATGCAACACCAAATGCAATCAATGACAAAAATACAATAAAGTATTTAGAAACTTTTAAATAATCTGTTTTTTTATCTAAATTAAAAGTTGCTTTACCATCAACAACAAACAAACTTGATATCGCATTAACCAATGTATCAACTGTTGAAATTGTTAAAGCTAAACCAAGAACAATAATAATTAAAGATAGTGTTTCAGTTTGTTCTTTTAACAATAAAGTGAAAAATCCTAAATCAGCTCTTGCTGAAGGATCAATAGAAAATGAAACCATTCCAATAAAGCCCATTAAAAAAACTATCGGTACAATTACAAAAAACGAAATGATTAATGCTGATTTTAAAGTGTTGTAATCTTTAGCAGCATAAACCCTTTGCCAATTTCCTTGGTGAAATAGATTAGTAGCTGCAACAGCTATAAAAAAAGTTAATCCAGCTGTATAACTTGGAATATAAGATGAACTTAACAATTGTGGATTTTTTTCTTTAATTAATGCAAAAGAAAAATTATCTCCTGTTGATGAACTGATAATTAAAATTAGAATTAATAAAAGAAAGCCAATTACTATCATTTGAATATTATCAGTAAAAATAGAAGCTCTTAATCCGCCATAAAGAGTGTACGTTAAAGTGGCCAAAAGTACTATTAATGCAGTGATCCAAAGATCTGTACCTGATAAATAATTTATCAAAACTGCAACAGCTGTCACCTCTGCACAAAGAAAAATAAACATGTAAAAAATTGTCATTAACAAAATCAGTTTAAATAAACTTTTTCCAAATTTTTTTCTCATAAACTCAATTAGAGAAGAACCTTTTGGAAACTCTGATCTAATTTTTCCTCCAAAATAGATTAAGAAAATCATAGGAAAAGCTGTACCAAGTGCATAACCAATAACAGCCCCTATTCCTCCCCATGTAGCAGCAGCAACAGGGCCAAATAAAATCCATGCTCCTAAAGCAGATGCAACAAGACTGGTCGTTAATGAAAATAATTCAATATTTCTATTGGCTGTTAAATAATTACTTATTCCTTGGAATTTTTTAGAATGATAAATTCCTAAAACAGCAAATACCAAACTAATTACAATTACTAATGTTAATGATGATGATTGACTTAAAAAGTATGTGTTATCCATTTTATCCCTTTCTGAATTACCGGACAGGTTCGTAGGGTTTAATCTCAGTCTGTTAAGACACCCCTTTCTTTAAGTATATATTTAATTTTAAGTTTTTAAACTAGTAATTTAAGGTATATTAAGAATAATGAGTTACAAAGCATCACCAAAAAGATATTCCAACATGAAATATAGAAGATGTGGAAAGAGTGGTGTTGATCTACCTTTAATAAGCCTTGGTCTTTGGCATAATTTTGGTGGTAAACAACTTACATCTGAAGCAAAGAAAATGTTGTTTTATTCTTTTAATTCAGGGATTACTCATTTTGATCTAGCAAATAATTATGGTCCACCAGCAGGAAGTGCTGAGGCTAATTTTGGAAAAATTTTAAGTAAAGAATTTAAAAGATATAGAGATGAATTAATTATCTCATCTAAAGCAGGTTATGATATGTGGGAAGGACCTTACGGTGAATGGGGTTCAAAAAAATATATCATTGCAAGCTGTGATCAAAGTTTAAAGAGAATGGGGTTGGATTATGTAGATATTTTTTACTCGCATAGATTTGATCCAAATACACCATTAGAGGAAACAGCAGATGCCTTAGAGCTTATTTATAGATCTGGTAAAGCTCTTTATATTGGTATTTCTTCTTACTCCTCAAAGAAAACAATTGAGATGTTTAATATTTTAAAAAAAAGAAACATTAAAATATTTATCCATCAACCTTCTTACTCTTTAATAAATAGATGGTTTGAAAAAGATTTAGATAAAAATTTAATTAAATTAGGAATTGGAACTATTGCTTTTTCACCATTGGCACAAGGAATGTTGTCGGATAAATATTTAAAAGGAATTCCAAAAGCATCAAGAGCAAGTGATCCAAAATCTGCATTAGATAAAAGTTTTATAACTAAAAGAAATATAAAGATAATTTCAGATTTAAATCAAATTGCTAAAAAAAGAGGACAAACATTATCTCAAATGGCTTTAGCTTGGGTATTAAATAATAAAGCAGTTACTACAGCTTTAATTGGTGCAAGTAGTGTAAAACAAATTAAAGAAAATATTGAAAGTTTAAACAATTTAAATTTTTCTAAATCTGAGCTTAAAGAAATAAATAAAAAAGCTAAAGACGGAAATATTAATAAGTGGGCAAGATCTAGTTCTTATTAAAAGAAGTGTTTTTCAATTAAATAATGAAGAGTAAAAATAATTAAAGAAGCACAAATAATTAAAAACACTCTTTCTTGATTACTCATTATTGTTGACCTTTGTGATTCATTATTTCAATCATACACTGAGTAGCATACTCTCTCCACTCTGTAGAATTTTTATTTTTTAGGCTATTTAAATGATCTCGGTTACTTTGAATATCATCTTTATGTTTGAGATAATCAGCCCCATTTAGGTTTGCTTCCATAGAAGAAAGGTTGGTTTCCATTGCTTTTATCCACTCTTTTCCAAGCTCAACACATTTTTGATCATCTTTTTCATCACAGATTTGTTTGAAAAAATTAAAAATAACATCATCAGTATTAACTGAAGTGTTCATATCTTATTGCTCAATACAGGTTCCAATTGAGTCTGGACCACATGTCTTACCATTAGTCCAAGTAGCACCAATCAGATTTGCATTTTCAAAATTTGCATTAGTAATGTTTGCAGATGTAAAATTTGCTTCCATTAAATTAGCATTTTGAAAATTAGCTTCAATTAGAGTTGCTCCCATGAAATCAACTCTAGTTAAGTTTGCATTAGTGAAATTTGTTTTTTCAAAATTGCCACCAATACTAATTGTTTCATAAAGATTAGCTCTAACAAATGTAGACTCTGGAAAAGTTCCAAAAGATAAATTTGAATTCATCATTATGCTTTTATCTAAATTTACTTGCACAAAACTTGCAAAAGATAAATTTGAATTTGGTAGATAACTACCTTGTAGATCCTGTGCATCTGAAAATCTGCATTTAGAATAATCTACACCATCTGTTAATGGATCATCACATGCAGCATTTGAATTTGAAACAAAAAAGAAGCTAAAGAATATTAAAAGAAGTATTTTTTTCATAATCAAAACTAACAAATAAAATATGTCAAAACAATGAAGGTTTATGACTTTAAAAATAATTTAACATTATAAATTAAAGTGTTTTTGAAGTATAAAAATCAACCTATGAAAGAATATAACATTGCATCAATAGCAGGAGATGGGATAGGAAAAGAAGTAGTCCCTGAAGGCTTAAAAGTACTAAAAGACGCTGCTGAAAAACATCAATTCAAAATAAATTTTACAGAATATGATTTTGCTTCATGTGATTATTATGAAAAACATGGAAAAATGCTTCCAGATGATTGGAAGGAAAAATTAGGAAAACATGATGCAATATTCTTTGGCGCAGTTGGAATGCCAGATCAAGTTCCAGATCATATATCTTTATGGGGATCCTTACTTCAGTTTAGAAGAGAGTTTGATCAATATATTAATCTTAGACCAGTAAAATTATTTCCTGGAATAAATCCTCCTTTAGCAAATAAAAAACCAGGTGACATTGATATGCTGATTGTTAGAGAAAACACTGAAGGTGAATACTCTTCTGTTGGTGGAAGGATGTTTAAAAATACTGATAGAGAAATAGCTATTCAGGAAACTATCATGTCTGCGCATGGAGTAGATAGAGTTCAAAAATTTGCTTTTGAATTAGCAAAACAAAGAAAAAGGAAAAAATTAACGAATGCAACAAAATCAAATGGCATTTCAATTACAATGCCGTTTTGGGATGAGCGTTTTAATGCAATGAAAGAAAATTATCCTGATATTGAAACAGATCAATATCATATTGATATTTTGGTTGCTAGATTTGTACTAAATCCAGAATGGTTTGATGTTGTTGTTGCATCTAATTTATTTGGAGACATTCTTTCTGATTTAGGACCTGCTTGCACTGGAACTATTGGAATTGCTCCATCTGGTAATATTAATCCTGAAAATAAATTTCCATCTTTATTTGAACCAGTTCATGGTTCAGCACCTGATATTGCAGGAAAAGGTATTGCTAATCCTGTGGGGCAAATTTGGTCAGGAGCAATGATGTTAGATTATTTGGGAGAAAAAGAAGCATCTAATTCAATTGTTGAAGCTATTGAAAAATCTTTAAGTCAAAAAGAAAATAGAACTAAAGACTTAGGTGGAGAAGCTGATACCTTAAAATGTTCTAATTCAATATTGGCTAATCTTTAAATCTTAACCTTCTTACCAGTTTTTGCACTTTTTGTTATTGCTGCAAAAATCTTAAGAGAGATCAAACCATCATTACCATTAACTTTTGGCTTAACTTTTTTTGATACCACATCTGCAAAATGATCAATTTGGTTTACTAAGGTACTGTCGTCTTTTTTGTTTTTATCTTCGTTAACAAATATCTTATTCCACCAACTTCGCTCATTTTTATAGAACCAATATTTTAAATTAGGAAATTGCAATGATCCCTTAGTACCACCAATCATATATGCGGATTGATTAGTTATAGGATAAGCTGGATTTTCTCCTGCAGTTAACTCATAACTCCATGGAGCAACAATTGTATCTGATAAATTTAATGTACAAAGTGCACCTGAATTAAAAATTAAACTAATTGTTGCTGTATCTTCAACTGCAAATTTTCTAGTTTTGTTGGTTGTAAATGCTTGAACGTATTTAATTGAACCAAGTAAGTAGCAAATCATATCGATATCATGGACTAAATTAATTCCTAAAGGTCCGCCTCCTTTACTAATTCTCCATTTTTCTTTGTAATAAGCTTTGTGTTTATAAAGCCAACACAAGACATTGGCTGAAACAATGTTTCCTAATTTACCTTTATCAATTAACTCTTTTACCTTTGATACAATAGAGTTATGTCTTCTATGATACCCAATTAATAACGGCGTTTTATTTTTATTAGCGCTACTAATAATTTTTTTAGCTGAATTAATATTATCTGAAATAGGTTTTTCTAATAATACTGGAATTTTTTTCTTTAAAAAACTGACTGTATGTTTTTCATGAAGTTGATTTGGAGTAGCTACAATTACTGCATCTAAATTCTTTGAATTTAAAAGTTCGTCTACATTTGAAAATAATGGGATTTTATATTTTTTTGATAAATTTTTTGCGTTGTTACTAATATCAACTATTGAATGAAGGTTTGCTTTTTTAGATTTTGAAATTGCCTTTATATGTTGCAATCCCATTAAGCCAGTTCCAACAATGGATATGTTTATTTTTTTATTCATTTTATGAAATATTTATTTTTGTAAAGTACTTATAAAGTTTTTTAGGTTTAATTAAAGAACTTGGAAAATTTTTATTGTTTGGTGCATCTGGGTAGTGTTGCGTTTCTAAACAAACCCCTTGGTATGGAGCAAGTTTATTTTTATACCTCAAACCTTGACTGGTATAGAGCTGTACACCAGGAAGATTTGAATAAAAGTCTAATTGAATATTAGTTTTTTTATTTTTTAGAGAGGCTAAATAATTTTTAGAATTTTTTTTAATACAATATGTTAAATCAAATCCCAATTGATTGATTGTATTAGATACTCTCTTTATTTTTTTGTTTTTAATAATGTCTATTTTTTTTCCAATATTTTGAAACTTATTAAAATCATTAATAGTATTTTTAACTTTTTTAATTTTACCAGTTGGGATTAATTTATTAGTTACTTCAAGATATTTTTCAGAGTTAATTTTTAAATCATGATTGAAAATTGTCTCTTTTTTACTCTTATTCAAGTTCCAATAACTATGATTGGTTAAACTCACATGAGTTAATTCGCTTGATTTATATTGATATTTTATAAATAAGCTTTTGTTTTTGATTTCAAAAATACACTCTGAATTTAAGTCCCCTGGGAAACCTTGGTCTAAATTTTTAGATAACAATTGATAGATAATTTTATTTTTTGAATGATGTTTAATTTTCCATTCTAATCTATCAAATCCTATTTTTCCTCCATGAAGTGTATTTCTTCCTTCGTTGCCTTCAAGTTTATAAATCTTATTTTTAATCTTAAATCTTGAATTTGAAATTCTGCCTGCGTACCTGCCGCAAGTAGCGCCCACATAAAAATTCTTACTGCCATAATTTTTTGTAGGACCTAGGTTTAAGATTAAATTAATTTTCCTTTGCTTGTCATAAACTTCATATAAACAAGCACCAATATTAATTGACTTAACTTTTAAATACTTACTTTCTATCGTTGAACTTTGTATTTTCACAAAGTCTCTTATAGCCAACCTTTATCAACGATGTAAGATTGATTTGTGCAACCAGAAGACTGTTCTGATGAAAAAAACAAAACAGTTTGCGCAAGCTCATGAGGCATTAGTTTCTCTTTTAAACATTGGTTTTTCATCAAATCTTTTTCGGATTCTTCGTTTAACCACATATCAATTTGTCTTTGTGTTAAGACCCACCCTGGGACTACTGAGTTAACTCTAATATTAAATTCTCCTAAATCTCTAGCGAATGACCTTGTTAAGCCAACTACTCCAGATTTCGCGGCTGTATAAGCTGCCATACCACCTTGTCCAACCATCCAAGATGCTGAACCCATATTAACAATTACACCACCTTTATTTTCAATCATTGATTTTTTTACTGATTGAACTGTGAAAAAATAATGTCTTAAGTTTACATTTATTCTCTCATTCCAGTATTCTTCTGTAACATCATCAATTTTATGTCTTGTGTCATTAGCAGCGTTATTGATTAAAATATCAATTGGACCTTTTTGATCTATGATGTCTGCAATTGTCTTTTGAAGTTGTTTTATGTTTAATAAATCACATTCAATAAAAGTTGGTATTGAATATTTTTTATTTTTTATATCTTCAATTAATTTTTCAGATTCTGATACATTAATATCTATAAAGTAAACTTCTGAACCTTGTTCACAAAAATGTTCAACAATTGAAGCACCAATTCCAGATCCTCCACCTGTTATAAATACTCTTTTCTTTTCTAAATCATAATATTTTACTTTCATTTTCTTAATCCTCCACCAGTTATAAATGCTCTTAAATTTTCTAAATAGTGATATTTAAAAATTTTATTATTTAAATAATTTAAATTCTGTTTATTTTAGTACTTATAAAGAATTTAAATTAAAAATATAGAATTTATTTTGCCTTATAGCCCAAACCAATATTATTTATTTTTTTACTTGCATCCATTATTTTTGGATATTCATAATTTAATCCTAAAAGCTGTCGCACTTTTGGATTTGAATTATTTTTAAAATCTTCCGATAAATAAGTAACTAAATCTTCAACTGGTTTTATATACTTTGGAAGAAACTCTATCAGTAATGCTGCTCTTTGGTGATCTGATTTATTTGGTGATGCTCCATGCCAACAGTTACCATTAAAAAAAACTAAATCTCCAGGATTAGCAATCATTTGTTGTTTGTTTGAAAAGTCATCATTTTCATTTGGATAGTGTAGTTTCTTTTGTGATCCTGGTATGAAAGCCGTTGCTCCTGATTGTTCTGAGCAGATATCTAAAGGTATAGTAGCCTGACAGTTTTGTGCAAATGAACTATTAAGACCCATTGGAAAAGTCTCACTATTATAAAAATCCCAATACGGATAATCGATATGTAGTTCTTGACCTATTGATCCTGGTAACAATCTACTTGCGCAGTATGATCCACAAAAAAACTCTGAACCTAAAAGTTTAGACATTAAGCTAAAAATAATGTCGTTTGTTATTAATTTACTAAAAACCTCTCCTTTACCAAATAAATTCCATATCCTTTGCTGTAGTTTAATTTTATCAGACGCCTCAGCCTCGGCATTAAAGTGGGTTTCTTTTTGCTCTTGTGTATCTGCAAAATGATTAACAATCTCTCTTGCTTCTTTGATTTCGTTTAAATTATATACGTTTTCAAAAACAATAACTCCAGATTCATGCATTAATTCATTTATTGCTTCGGTAATATTAAAATTATCTCTTGAGAATTTCCGCATAGATAAATTTTAAGTGAAAAAAAATTAAAAAAAAATAAAAAATTATAACTCTAATTCTTTAGCTAGATCACCAATTTTAGCACCACCTGCCATCAATCTTTTCACATCTTCGTTACCTAGTTCTGAAGACAATCCTGAACCAATTACTTCTCCTAAACTTAAAAAAGTAAATCGATCAGCTATTAGACGTGCATGAATTTCATTGTGAGTGATAAGTATAATTGCAATGTTTCCTAAATTTTGAACTTTTTTAATTGTTTTTAAAACTTCCATTTGCTGCTTTTGACCTAATGCTGATGTAGGTTCATCTAATATCAATATCTTTGCACCGAAGTAAATTGCTCTTGCAATAGCTAATGTTTGTCTTTGTCCTCCTGACATTGTTCCAACTGGTTGATTGGGGTTTGCAATGTTAATTCCAATTTTAGACATCTCCTCTATTGTAATTCTATCCATCTCATCCATTTGCATTAAACCAAATCCGGCAGGACCTTTTATTAATTCACGTCCAAGAAAAAAATTTCTTGTTACTGATGTTAGCGCGTTTAGTGCTAAATCTTGATAAACTGTTCCAATTCCTGCATCAGATGCTTGACGTGGTGAAGTAAAGTTAACATTTTCTCCATCTACTTTTATTTCTCCACTTGTCATAGGATGAACACCAGATAACACTTTGATCAAAGTTGATTTTCCAGCACCATTATCACCTAACAATGCATGAACTTCACCTGGATAAACATCTAATGAAACGCCATTTAAAGCAGTAAATGCTCCAAATTTTTTTACTAAATTTTTTATTTCAATTAATGGTTTTTTATCCATTAGATATTTCCCATAATTCGTTTTCGTATATTCTCATTGGTAAAGGCAGCAGTAACAAGAACTGCTCCAAGGAACACCCTATAGAACGATCCATCAATTCCAGGAATATAAAAGAAAGCTTCTTTTGCAATTCCAAAAATAATTGTGCCTAGGATTATTCCACCAATTGTTCCAAAACCTCCAGTTAATACAACTCCACCAATAACTGCTGCAGCAATTGCTTCTAACTCTTTTAAATTACCTTTAGCTGTATCTGCTGTGTTAACTTCAAATACCTGACAAGCCGCAAACATAGTTGCGCAGAATGCAGTAAACATAAATAATGAAATTTTAACTTTATTCGTTGGCACACCATTAGCTTTTGCTGCATTAAGATTTCCACCCGTTGAATAAATCCAGTTACCCGCTTGAGTTTTACTTAAAATTAAATAACAAATAAATGCAATCAGTCCCCAAATCATCAAACAAGAATACATTCCTTTAGCAAAAATGTTTCCGAAGTTATTTACGTTCCAATCTACCGTATAATATAGCCAGTTAAATACTGGTTCCATAATATCGCCACCAAAGAAATTAGCTACAGGTCTTGCAGTAACTATGGTGTCGATATAAGCTTTTGCTATATCAATATCAGTAACCGCTTTTGCTGCAACTTCAGGAACATTAACACCAGCTTCAATTTTCTTTGTCAAAATTTCAACCATTGAGTCATTGCCAGATTTTTTTGCCCCAGCTAATGATTTTTCTAAAGTTGCAATCATCTTTTCAGCATTCATAGCAGTTTTGTAAGCTGCAACTTTTTCGTTAATATATGTTAATCGTTCAGTTAATTTTGCAACCGTGCTAGCTGGCACAGTGCTAAGAATTTCTAATAATTGGTCATTTGGTAAAGATTTAGCCGCGTCTCTTTCCATTTCTCCATGACCTGGTACATTTATAATGTTTTTGATATCTGGTAAATCTGTAACAGTTGTTGATCCAGCAGTTTGATCAGGAGCTTTGTTAAATGCTCTGTATGATACCTCAGTTAATCCTCTTAAGAAAAAAAGTCCACCTAATGTAACGATGAAAGAAGATATTCCACTCTTAACAATTATCCATCCTTGTATCCATCCAAAAGATAATGTCATACATAATGTAATTAATATTGCTAATAATGGAGATACATCTTGAATTTTAAATAATGTAAATCCTTCAAAATGAAAACCTCCCTCGAAAGATATGTAAGGAATAACAACAGCAAAACCCCATTTTAGTATCATTGCCATACAACCACCGGCAAAACCGATCATTGAACCAACAGAAAGATCAAATTCACCTGCAATGATTAACATTCCAGCAGCAAGTGCAACGATCCCTAATTGTGCAATTACCCTAAAATTATTTCTAATTCCTAAAGCGTTAAATCCTTCACCAGAAAAAGGGTTAAGAGAAAATTGTCCTTCTGGAATAGAAAAGTATCCCAACATACAAAAAAGTAAAACCATAACTCCAAAAGGTCCAACTTCTGGTCGAGACATAAATGCAGAGTACCATTTTTTTTCACCTTGTCGGTCAGACTCTTGTCTTGGTTTTTTTGTTGTTGATGTATTCATTTAATAAAGACTTATTAATTTTGTTAAAAAAAAAGGGCCGATTGAATAATCGACCCTTTAAATTATTACAGACTATCTATCAATACCTGCTAAAGCAGCAACTGAAGAAGCGTTAGACTTGTCAACGAAGCCAGGTCCTGATGGGATGTTAGCTCCTGGTAAAAGTCCAGCACTGTTGTTGTACAAGTGTAATACGATGATTGGCATATAACCTTGTAATCTTTGTTGTTGGTCGATAGTGAAAGCAACTCTTCCAGATCCGATTAAATCCATAACTGCAGGACTTAAGTCGAAGCAAGAGTGGTGTACTGTCATACCTAGATCAGCTAAAGCTTTATCAACAGCTTCACAAACGTGTGGTCCTACTGAAAGGATTGCATCGATATCACTGTTTGCTTGTAAAGCAGCAGTTGCTCTAGTTTGAATAGTTGCAGGGTCAGATGTAGTATCAGTCATTTGCATAGGAACAGCAGAACCGTAACCTTCACATCTGTCTACAAGAGCTGTGTTGTATGCTTCTTGAATCATACAAAGTGCTTTAGAAGCACCTTCAGCTTTTGCTCTTTCACCAGCTTTTTGTCCAGCAAGTAATTCAGGCTGACCAACGTGCATTAAAGCACCTAGGCTAGCAGAAGACTCTAAACCAGAGTTCATTGTAATTACTGGAACACCAGCAGCAACAGCAGCTTTAATAGCTGGGCCTAATGCATCTGGATCTGGTAAAGAAATCACCATACCATCTGGTTGAGTAGCTGCAGCAGCTTGAATTGAGCTTGCCATATCAGCCATATCAGCAGAAGGGTTGTAGATATATTCGAAGTCAGCACCGATTGCTCTAGCTGCATCTTCACCACCTTTTTGAACTACTGGCCAAAAAGGATCTTTTCCTTCACCATGAGTAATCATGACATATCTTTCAGCGAACGCAGAAGTTGCAAATAATGCAAGAGCTGCAATCGAAAGTATAAGTTTTTTCATTATTTCTCCCTTTTTTTTATGTTTTTAAATTAATTTAAAAAAACGAAATATACCCACTTTGAGTAAAGATCATAACAAAAAATATAGATACAACTTTTAATTGAAATTTTTTTTTTAAATTTTATTCGCTTCTTTGCTTGTCTTTAAATTTTAGAATTTTTCTAAATTTAAATTTAAAACTAATATGTCGCGCTTCTTCCTAATCTTGCAGCACCTCTAACGCCACTCGCATCACCGTATCTTGGTTTTAAAAAAACACCTTCGTATTCTCTGCCAATTACAAATTTTCGCACCAGTGAATCTATTTCATGTAAGAAATCAATTTCATTTGAAACTCCTCCTCCAAATATAAAAACATCAGGATCCAAAATATTTATTATACTTGAAAGTGACATTGCTAAATTGACTTTAAAATCGTCTATAAATTTTTCAGCATCTAAATCATGTTTTCTATTTAATTCAAAAATTTCATTAGTTTTTAAATTTTTTCCATAAAGTTTTTTAAATCTTTTAGCCAAGCCTAAGCCGGATAAAAAACTCTCAATCTCTGCTTCTCTTGGATTGCTTGAGTCGAAATTTTCTTTCTTAGCAGCGAAATAGGGAATTTGATTATGACCCCATTCTCCTGCAACACCATTAGGACCACTTACAATTTTTTTATCAATAACTAAGCCACCTCCAACTCCAGATCCTAAAATAATTCCATAAACAATCTTATAATGTTTCCCCGCTCCATCTATGGCTTCTGATAAAGCAAAACAATTTGCATCATTTTCACAAAACACTTCTTTACCTAGTGCTTTACGCAAATCATTTTGAAAAGGTTTTTTTTCTAACCAACTGATGTTGGGAACGTTTTTAACTAATCCTGTTTGAGGAGAGTGAACTCCTGGATGACAAACGCCGATTGGAAGCTCTTGTTTAAACTCTTCTTCTAATTTTTTATGAATGTCTCTTATTGCAGTAATAATTTGAGTATAGTTTTTTGGACATGCTATTCTAGATCTGTGTTTTTCTTGTCCACTTTTTTCAAGTACAACACTCTCTATCTTTGTTGCACCAACGTCTATACCTACTTGCATAATTATTAGTAAGTTGCTCTACCACCGCTTAGATCAAATACTGCAGCTGTTGAGAATGAGTTTTCTTCGCTTGATAACCAAGCAACTAAAGAAGCTAATTCCTCTACCTTAGCAAATTTATTTCTTGGTATTTTTGAAAGCATATAATTTATATGCTCCTCAGTCATTTGGTCAAAAATTCTAGTTTTTGCTGCAGCTGGAGTAACACAATTTACTGCAATATTTTTTTGTGCAAGTTCTTTACCCAAAGATTTTGTTAATCCTATAACTCCTGCTTTAGAAGTACTGTAAGCACTTGCATTTGGATTTCCTTCTTTACCTGCAATAGATGCAATATTTACAATCCTTCCATAATCATTCTTTGTCATAAATGGAACAACTGCTTTGCAACAATAAAAGACTGCATTTAAATTTAGGTTAATAACTTTGTTCCACTCTTCTATTGGATATTCTGCAACAGTAGTGTTCATGCCTGCTACACCAGCATTATTTATAAAGATATCAATCTTACCATGTGATTTTTCAACTTCAGATAATTTTGAATTAATTGTTTCATAGTTGCTCACATCAACTATTTGATAAGTTAAATTTTCAGAATTTACTTTTTCTAATGCTTTTTTAGCTTCTCCTTCGTCGATATCCCAAATTACTACTTTAGCACCAGACTCGATAAATCTTTCAGTAATAGCTAATCCAAAACCTTGGGCTCCACCTGTTACAATTGCTACTCTATTGTTTAAATCAAATTTAATCATTTTTATTTTTTAATTTTTTTCGATCTTATTAAAGGAAAAGCTAAAGCAATTAAAGATAAAACAAAGAATGTTAAAGCTATTGGTCTTGTGAAAAACATTAACCAATTTCCATCAAATATAACTAGAGATTGTCTTAAAGTTCCTTCTACCAACTCACCTAAAATTAACCCAATGATGACAGGAACAACTGAGAAACCATATCTTCTCATAAAAAAACCAAGCACACCAAAAAATAACATTATCCAAACGTCAATTATAGATTGATTTAATGAATAGGTTCCGCAAACTGAAACTGCAAAAATCATTGGCCATAATATTTTATTAGGCACCAAAGTTATTCTTGCAAATATTTTTGCTCCAAAAAAACCAAATATAAAGAACAAAACATTAGCAATAAGCATTGCCCCAAATATTCCATATAAAAAGTCAGGTTGTTCTCTAAATAAATCAGGTCCAGGTCTAACCCCATGTATAATTAATCCAGTTAAAATAACTGCTGTTGTTGCACTACCAGGAATTCCAAGTGCAAGTGTTGGAACCATTGCTCCACCTGTTGCTGCATTATTTGCAGCTTCTGCTCCTGCGATACCTTCTATGGATCCTTTTCCAAATTCCTCTGGTTTTTTTGAAAATCTTTTTGCTTCTGAATATCCAATTAAAGATGCAACCGTTCCTCCTTCTGCAGGCAATACTCCAATAAAAGAACCTATACCACTTGATCTTAAAATTGTTTTCCAAGTTTTTTTGTAATCATCTTTACTTGGAAGTTTAATTGCTTTTAAAGCTATTCTATTAAATACCTGATTAATTAAAGTTGATTGTGTTAACATTTCACTCATTGCAAATAAACCAACCACTACTGGTATAAAACCAATCCCTTCAGTTAACTCGTTAATTCCAAAAGTAAAACGATCAATTGATGTCATAAAATCTTTACCGACTGTTGAAATTAAAATTCCAAATGCACCTGCAATCAAATTCTTAATTGGACTTCCCTCTCCAATTGATGCAAGCATCGTTAAACCAAAGATAGCTAATGCAAAATACTCTGGCTGACCAAATTCATATGCAAGCTGAGCTAATATAGGTGCAAAAAAGACAAGTATTACAACACTAAAAATACCTCCAACTGTACTTGAAACAGTAGCCATTCCTAGAGCTCTCCCTGCCTCTCCTTTTTGTGCCAAAGGATAACCATCTAAACAAGTTGCTGCAGCAGCTGGTGTTCCAGGTGTGTTAATAAGAACTGCTGTTATCGCACCACCGTAAGTACCGGCACAATAAATTGAAGTTAACAATACAATTGCTGACAATGGATCAAGTGTCATTGTAAATGGTAAAATTAATGCACCACCAGTTGTTGGGCCTAAACCAGGTAACACTCCTAAGATTAATCCAAACAATGTTCCAAAAAATAAAACCAATAATAGCTTTGAGCTAAATAAAGGAGCCATCATTAATAATAAATTATCCATCTAGCTATAATAAATGTTAGTTATAATTCCAGGTGGAAATCTTAGACCTAAAATTGTTTCAAAGAAAATAAAGACAATCACAGGAAATATAATTCCAACAAGTAATAAATAAAATATTCTTTTTTCTCCCCAACAATAAGAAACAAAAATAGATAAAACTGAAATTGCTAAAAAGAAATCTAAAGTCTTTGAAATGATTAAAAAAATCACAAAACTTGAAAGTGTTAAAAAGAATGATTTTGGTAATTCTTTTTGAACCTTCCAAGGGTTTTTAGTTGCTAAATAATAAATTAATAAAGTCATTACTATTATTAAAACCAAAAGTGCTTTTGGAAATGTTGCGGGCTGTATTCCTCTATTCAATATAGGAGGAACAATGTCAAAAGTAAAAGTAGTGATTAATAATGCTACAGAAATAAAAATAATTACAAAAGAGACTTTAAATTCATCTCTAAAAAAAAAGGGCAAACTTTTGTTTGCCCTTTTTTGTTTTTGTACATTTTTCATATGCAAATGTACTTTTAATTATATTAGTTAATGTAACCTAAAGCTTTTAGCTGAGCAGTCATTTCAGCAAGCATTTCTTCCATTTGCTTACCCCACTCGTCAGCACCAACTACACTAGTGTCATCAAGACCAATTTCAGTTAAGAAATTTTTGTAATAGTTGTGGCTCATAGCTTTCATCATTCCAGCTTCTAATTGTTTAACTCTTTCTGCTGGAGCACCTTTTTTAGTTACGAAACCTCTAACAGTAGATAAAGAAACAGGAATTCCTAATTCTTTAGCTGTTGGAGAGTCACCAATTTTAGCCATTCTATTATTTGCTAAAACAACTGATACACAAAGTTTACCTTCGTTGATTTCAGTTAATGCTTCACCTAAGTTTAAAACACCTACATCGATATCACCTTTGATAAGGTTAGTTTTAATTGGCGCTACACCTTTGTAAGCAACAATAGTTGGATCTGTTAATCCACCCTTTTTAGTAAATGCAATTGCACTAACATCATCAATACCACCAGTGTGTGTTGTTCCATATTTTAGTGATTTTGATTTTTGCGCGCTAATGAATTTCTTAGCATCTTTAATTTCATTGTTACAGTTAACAACAAATAATTGAGGATCATCTGTACCTCTAGCTAAAGGCTGCATATCGCTTAATTTTACTTTAGTTTTTCCTAAAGCCATTGATACTGCGTGACCAGTAGTCCAAGTTAGAGTGTGGTTACCATCTGCAGGTAAAGACATCATGTAATCCATAGATGCTGCTCCACCACCACCTTTTTTGTTAACTAACTGCATATCTTGTTTAAGAACTCTTCTTGCTCTTAATAACATCATTCTAGTAGTAACGTCAGTTCCACCACCAAAACCAGCGTGAGTAATTGCTTGGATTGGGTGTCCATCAGCTTTTGCTGAAGTGATCATTAATGGAAGAGCTACAACAAAAAATTCAGTTACTAAAAAAGCAGCTGCTAAAAATAGTTTAAAGCTTTTTTTCATTATTTCCCTCTTTAGTTTATTTAATTTATATATATAAGTTATATATAAATATATAATCACATTCAGATATAAAACGTAAAGTAAAAAGTGAAAAATATTTATTTAGATTATATATATAATATCTATATATAGTTACACTTAGTAGTATTTAAAAAAATTAATGACACAAACAAAAGCTAATATTGCAGTTTTACTTGGTGATCCAGCAGGAATAGGACCTGAACTTATTTCAAAATTATTAAGTGAAGAAATAACTAACAAAGCAAATATTGTTGTTATTGGTGAAAAACAGATACTTGAGAGTGGAAATAATGTAACTGGCAACTCTCACCAACTTGAAGTAGTTGAAAATTTTGATCAAATTGATTTTAATAAATCTAATAGATTTCTATTAGATATTTCAAAAGGAAAAAACCATAAATACAAAATAGCTGAACCTTCAAAAGAATCAGGCGAAAGCGTTTTGGAGGCTTTAGATTTAGCATTAACTCTTGCTAAAGAAAAAAAAATTGATGCAATTAATTTTGCTCCAATGAATAAAACAAGTTTAAAACTTGGAGGAAACACTCATTCAGATGAATTACAATTAATGGCTGAAAAATTAGATGTAAAAAGTTTTTGTTGTGAGTTTAATGTTATAGATAATTTTTGGACTGCAAGAGTGACCTCTCACATTCCAATCAAAGAAGTGGCTCAACACATAACAAAAGAAAATATCTTAAAGCCTATTAAATTAATTAATGAAGTTATGGAATTAAATGGCGTAAAAAATCCTAGAATAGCAGTTCAAGCACTTAACCCACATGCAGAATTTGGCACTGAAGAAAAAGATGAAATTATTCCAGCAATAGAAGAAGCAAAAAAACTTGGATTTAATACAGATGGTCCATTACCTTGCGATACATCTTTTGTGGTTGCTTATAAAAATAAAAATCATGATTGTATGGTTGGAATGTATCATGATGCACTCCAGTCTGGACTTAAAGCATTTGGTTTTGATAGAGGAGTTACAGTTCAAGGTGGGTTAACAGTTCCTGTAACAACTACTGCACATGGATCTGCGTTTGCAATTGCTGGTAAAAATGAAGCTAATTTAGCTCCAATTTTAAATTCATTTAAGATTGCTTTATCAATGGCTGAAAATAAAAAGAAGTTAAGTTAAGCCTTAAATTAAACCAGCATCTACCGTAAAATTTTGTTTAGTGCATCCAGACGAAACATCTGATGCCAAATATAGAACCATTCTTGAGACATCTTCAGGTAATACTTGTTTTTTAAGACACTGTTTATCTAAAATTTCTTTTTTAAATTTTAGATTTAACCATAATTTTGACTGTCTTTTAGTTGCAACTGAACCTGGTGCAATGGAGTTTATTCTAATATTATGTTGTCCTAAATCTCTAGCTAAAGATTTTGTTAAACCATAAATTGCAGCTTTTGCAGTACTGTATGCTGGAAACATAACGGCTCCTCTAATCCAACTAACAGAACCTAAATTTATTATTGATCCACCTTTATTTTTAATCATACTTTTTTTTACCGCTTGAGTAGCAAAAAAATAATGTCTCAAATTTATTGCCATTCTTTCATTCCAGTATTTTTCAGTAACTTCCTCAAGTGTATGTCTTTGATCATTGGATGCATTATTAACTAAAATATCAATTGCTCCTTTTTTTTTATAATGCTCTGAATTAAAGTTTTGTATTTTTTTATATTTTTAATGTTGCAGATATGAAAAGTAGGTATTTTATGTTTTTTCCTCTTAATTTTTGAAATTAATTTTTGAGCTTCTTTTTTATCTATATCAAAAAAATAGACCTCAACACCTTGTTCACAAAGATGTTCAACAATTGATGCGCCAATACCAGATGCTCCACCCGAAACTAAAGCACGTTTTCCTTTTAAATCAAAATATTCTACTTTCATTTTTATTTTACTTAATAATTTTCTACTTCTTGAAGTAATGGCATTGATGCTGCTGCACCTAATTTTGTTGTTGATATTCCTGCTACTTTATTTGCAAATACTAATGCATCTTTATTTTTTAGGTCATTAGATAATCCAACAACAAAAGCACCATTAAAAGCATCCCCCGCACCAGTTGTATCTACAACATTATTTTTTAATTTACATGCCTCAACAAAATAATCTTCTTTTCCATTAGAATAATAAACACCCTTCTCTCCTAATGTAATTATAATATTCTTAACTCCTTTTTTTAAAAACTCTTTAGCAGCTTCTTTAATATCATTTTCTGATTTTATTTTTTTATTTAAATAAAATTCTGCTTCTGTTTCATTTGGAGTAAAATAGTCAATTAATTTAAAGTACTCCTCTTCTATTTTTCTTGCAGGCGCTGGATTTAAAATTGTAACACAATTATTTTCTTTAGCTTTACTTAAAGCATAAAGTGTCACTTGCTCTGGAGTTTCTAATTGAGTAAGAAAAAATTTTGAATTTTTTATGGTGTTTAGATTTTGATCTATATCTTCATTATTTAAGTGGGCAGCTGCCCCAGCAACAATATTAATTGCGTTATGACCTTTTTCATCAACCATGATACCCGCAACTCCCGTGGAAAGATTTTTATCCTGGATGATTGAATTTATATTTATTTGAGCCTTTTTATATAATTTTAATGCCATATCGGCATGACTATCCTGGCCAATTTTTGTTATAAAATGTACATCACCTTTTAATCTTGCGGCTGCAATTGCTTGATTAGAGCCTTTGCCTCCAGGTCCAACAATATAATTTTTTCCTAAAACTGTTTGACCCTTAACTGGAATTGTCTCACCAAAGAAGCAAAGATCAGCAACAAAAACTCCAAATACACAAATTGAATTCATTATTTTTCAAGAACCCACACATCGCCATTGGGTTTAACTACACCTTTTGTAAAAATAAAACAGCCAAATGGTCTTGTTTCATTAGTAGTTATAATTGCGTAAGCATTTTTTGTTTCTTTATAAAAATTATTTCTTTCTATAGATCCTATTTTCCAATGATCTCCAGATACTTTTTTTGTTGTATCTATAAGTTCTTTGTGGACATCATTTAATTCGTTTGGTTTTCCATCAATTTCCATTCTCAAAATTGGATATTCTATAAAACTATCTAAAGGAAAAACTGAAAGAATAGCTTCTGCCGCTCTTGAAGCGTTTACACCATCAATTCGATAAACTCTTTTATTCAAAGAATATGCTGGAAAATTTGAGTCACAAAGTATTAGCTTATCACCATGTCCCATACTGCGTAAGCAGTGTAAAACATCAGGGCTTAGTATTGGATCAATTTTAATTAACATATCCTTATACAACTAAATTAATTTCAATAATTCAATAAATTAATTCAATTACAATAATTAAAATATATAATCATAGAATGTATTTAGGTATCGATCTTGGAACAACATTAATGAAATGTGTTGTTATTGGAGACAATCAAGAAATAATTTGCAAAACCTCTAGCAAAAATATTCCATTATCTAATCTAAAAAGTGGGTGGTCAGAACAAGATCCTAAATCATGGATCATTGCCCTCAATTACTGCATCAAAAAATTAAAAAAAGAAATTAATTTAAAAAATATCAAGTCAATCTCATTTTCTGGTCATATGCATGGCGCTACATGTCTTGATAAAAATTACGATGTTATAAGAAAATGTATTTTATGGAATGATACTCGAAGTCACAATGAGTGTAATGATATAATGAATGACAAAAAAGTTTTAAATATTTCAGGAAATATTGCAATGCCTGGATTTACATCGCCTAAAATTTTATGGCTTAAAAATAATGAATTAAAAAACTTTAAATCAATTCACAAATGTTTGCTACCTAAAGATTATTTGAGATTTTACATTACTGGAGAATTTTATAGTGACTTATCTGATGCATCTGGAACATATTGGCTTGATATAAAAAGTAGATCTTGGTCAAAGAAATTATTACAAACAACTTTTATGAACCTTTCTCAAATGCCTAAAACTTGTGAAGGTACAGATCAAACTGGAATTGTTAAAAAAGAAATCGCGGAAAAATATGGTTTTGATTTAAAATGTAAAGTCTACGGAGGTGGAGGAGATAATGCGGCAGCAGCTGTTGGTCTAGGTCTCTATGAAGAAGGCGATGCATCAATATCTTTAGGTACATCAGGCGTAATCTTTGCTTCAACAAAGAAATTTTTAAAAAACTATAATGATGCAATTCATTCATTTTGCCATTGTTTACCTAACACATGGCATTTAATGTCTGTTATGTTGTCTTGCACATCTAATATTAATTGGTTTATTGAAAATTTTAATTCATCTCTAGAAGAAATTTCACTAAATCTAAAAAAAGCAATTAAATCCAAAAATTTAATCAAAAATGCTCCGTACTATTTACCTTATTTAACTGGTGAAAGGACGCCTATAAACGACCCTCATGTTCGTGCAAGTTTTAACAACGTTGATATAAGTACAACGAGATCTTCAATGATTTACAGTTTAATAGAAGGAATTTCATTTGCATTAAATGACAACTATCAAGCCCTTTCAAAAACAAAAATTAAATTAGAAAATCTTTATGTAATTGGAGGAGGTTCAAATAACAAAACTTGGATTAAAATTTTAGCATCTATTTTAAATAAAAATCTTGCAATTACAGAAACTTCAGATTCAATGGCTGCTTATGGAGCAGCAAAAATAGCTTTTTTAGGTTACAATAATCTTGATCACCAAAAAGAACTAAAATCTCCTAAAGTGAAAAAAATTATAAAAAAAGATTCTTATCTTGCTTCTATACTTTCAGATAGGTTTGATAAATGGAAAAAATTTTATACTAAAACTTAAAATTATAATTATGAAAAGATTAAGCTATGAAGAACTTATCAGCGATTTAATAAAAAAATTAGATAATATAAAAAATAGATATTTGATAGCTTTAGCAGGACCTCCTGCTTCGGGGAAAACTACTGTTTCTGAAAAGATAACAAAAGATTTAAATCTAAAAGGATATCCATCAAATATTCTTCAGATGGATGCGTTTCATTATGATAATGGTATTTTAGAAAATAAAGGTTTACTATCCAAAAAAGGATCCTCTGAAACCTTTGATGTTATGGGTTTAAAAAATTTTTTAAATAGATTAAATGATGAAGATGAAGTTATTGTCCCAATTTTCGATCGTTCTTTAGAATTATCTAAATCATCAGCGGTTATAATTTCAAAAAAAACAAGAGTTATAATAGTTGAAGGAAATTATCTTCTTCTAAATTCTGAACCTTGGAAAAAATTACATAATTATTTTCAATCTAAAATCATAATTGATTGTGAAGAAAAAATTAGAGAAGAAAGGCTTGTAAAGCGTTGGGAAAATTTTAATTTACCTAAAGAAGAAATTCATAAAAAAGTATATGAAAACGATCTCCCGAACGGATTAAATGTTTTGAAAAATAGTATTGAAGCAGACTACACTTTAATTAATTAAGCTTTCGGCGGTTCTTTAGCTCCAGTCATGAATGCAACAGCATCTGACATTTCATATTTTTTTGGATCAATAACACATAATCTAGTTCCTAGTCGATGAATATGAATTCTGTCAGCTACCTCAAAGACATGAGGCATATTGTGAGAAATTAATATAATGGGAATTTTACGTGCTCTTACCTCACCTATTAACTCAAGAACCCTTCTGCTTTCTTTAACACCTAAGGCAGCTGTTGGCTCATCCATAATTACCACTTTAGTTCCAAATGATGTTGCTCTAGCTACAGCTACACCTTGTCTTTGACCTCCTGATAAAGTTTCTACTAATTGATCAATATTCTGAATTGTTAACAATCCTAGATCAGAAAGACGTTTTCTAGCTTCATCAGCCATAGCTTTTTTATCCAAAAATCTTAAAAATTTTCCTAGAAAACCTTTTTTTCTAATTTCCCTCCCCAGAAACATATTATCAGTAATTGATAAAGCTGGAGATAGAGCTAAGTTTTGATAAACGGTTTCTATACCTAGTTTTCTTGCCTCAATAGGAGAAGTAAAAGTTACATTCTCTCCATCTAAAAGTATTTCGCCACTATCAGGTATTACTGCTCCACATAAAACTTTAATTAAAGTTGATTTACCAGCGCCATTGTCTCCAATAACTCCTAACACCTCTCCAGGATAAAGCTCCAGATCAGCACTATCCAAAGCAACAACTCTTCCATATTTTTTTGATAAATTTTTTGCAACAAGAACAGGTTTCATTAATTTGATACCTTCCTAATCCATTGATCTATACCAACAGCAATAATGATCAAGCAACCAAGCGCGAACCTTTGCCATAAAACATCTAATCCAGCAATTGACAAACCAGAACTAAATACACCTACAATTAATGCTCCAAATAAAGATCCAATAATAGTTCCTCTTCCACCAAACAGTGAAGTACCACCTATTACAACTGCTGTAATAGAGTCAAGATTTCCTTCATAAAAACTTGTTGGTGAAACTGATCCGACTCTTCCTATTGAAACCCATGCTCCTATAGCAATAACCAATCCTGCAACAGCATAAATTGATACAAGCATTCTATCTGTTCTAATACCAGACAGCTCTGCAGCATCTTTATCATCTCCAATTGCATAGACATGTCTTCCCCATGCAGTCTTATTGAGCATAAACCATAAGAAAACAAATATAGCGATCATCAAGAAAGCACCGTAAGTAAATACGAAACCTCCAAGATTTATTCTTTCACCCCAAAAATGTAATAAAGGTGCATTCTCTTCAATTACTGAACTTCTTATAGATTGAGAACCAGTAAAAAAAATAACTAATGCAAAAAATATATTCCAAGTTCCAAGAGTAACAATAAATGGAGGTAATTTTAATCTTGTTACTAATAAACCATTTATAGCACCAGTCACAACTCCTGAAATCATACCTATTGCAATTGCAGGTAAAGTAGGCATCCCAAAATCAATTGAAAGTTTTCCCATAACGACTGATGCAAGAACCATCATTGCAGCAACACTTAAATCAATTCCAGCAGTTAAAATGATCAGTGTTTGTGCGGCAGCTAAAATTCCAACAATTGTTACCTGTTGAACAATCAAAGATAAATTAAATGCAGAAAAGAATTTTCCTCCAGCTATAAATCCAAAGGCAATTACGCTTAAAATTAAAATAATTACTGGAACAATAGTTGGATTACCATGTAGAAAATGTTGAAGTTTTTTTAAAAACGTTTGCTCACCAATATCAAATGTATGGTGGTCTTGAGCCTTGTCACCTATATCTGATGTAAACTTTGGCTGATCTTTTAAATCTTTTGATATGTCATCAGATATTTTGCTCATGAATAAAAAATAAAATTAATAATTACAGAATTTAAAGTCAAGTTTATCAGGGCAGAAATATTCTGCCCTGATAAAATGAAAAGTTATTGGATTATCCCCAACATCTGTCCATTCCTTCTTTAACACTTATTGAAGGAACGCCACTTGCAGCATCATCTGTAACTAAATTTACACCAGTATTAAAAAACTTTAATCCTGGAGAGTTCTCAGGTTTAGTTCCATTTTCTGCCCAAGCTTTAATAGCCTCAACACCTAAAGAAGCCATTAAAAGAGGATATTGTTGTGATGTAGCTCCAATTATACCTTTTTTAACATCAGCTACACCCGGACATCCACCATCAACAGAAGCAATTAATACACTTCCATCTGCTTTGCCCGCTGCTTTTAAAGCTTCATAAGCACCAACAGCTGCTGGTTCGTTAATTGTATATACCACATTAATGTCTCTATCTTTCTGAAGACATTTTTCCATTGCTGTTCTTCCACCTTCTTCGTTACCATTTGTAACTTCATTACAAATGATTCTTGGATCATCTTCGTCTCCCCATCTTGAAACGTCTTTGGTATCAATACCAAATCCGTTTAGGAAACCTTGGTCTCTTAAAACACCAACAGATGGTTGACTTTCATTAAGATCTAACATTGCAATTTTTGCATTAGCAGCATTTGCTCCTAATTTTGCAGCAACCCAAGCACCACCTAGTCTACCAGCTTCAAAGTTATCAGTAGCAAAAGTAGAGTCTGCAGCTGTGATTGGTTCTAAAGGTGTATCAAGCGCAATAACTAATAGACCGTTATCTTGTGCGTTTTTTAAAACTGGAACTATTGCTTTAGTATCAGATGCAGCAATTAAAATTCCTTTTGCACCAGATGCTATACAAGTTTCAACAGCTCTTACTTGAGTTTCATGGTCACCATCAATTTTTCCAGCAAAAAATGATAATTTTACACCTAACTCATTAGCCCGAGCCTCAGCACCTTCTTTCATTTTTACGAAAAATGGATTGATATCCGTCTTAGTAATCAAACAAGCTTCAATTGCAGCGTTCGCTGAAGTAGTCACAAAAAATAGACCACTTAAAATCATTGAAGCGAGAGTTAACGTTAGTTTTTTCATATATATCTCCCTTTTATTTATTAAGAGTTAAATGTAATTGGAAATGATTAGCAACAAAAAAAAACGCTCACAACTAAAAGTTGAATAAATTGTCAAACAAATAATTTTTAAATTTAGTTAACACTGACAGGTTTGGAGCTTAACAATTCAACTGTTTTTAATTGTGCTTTTTTACAATATTTTGGTTTTTGATTTTTTAAAATTAAATCCATATCTTTAAGAACTATATTTCCCATATCAAAAAAAGCCTCCTTTAATGCACCGGCTCTATGAGCTGAAAATAAAATATTTTTTACTTTTCTTATAGCATCATTTTTTCTTACAGGCTCTTCTGGAAATACATCAGTGGCCACATAAATATCTCCTTTTTTTAATCTAGTAACTAAATCTTTAAAATTAACAACTGCTGCTCTACTCATTAAAATAAATAAAGTATTTGGCTTCATTCTGTTTAACAATTTTTTATCAATTAAATT
Source organism: Candidatus Pelagibacter sp. HIMB1542 (assembly GCF_052047835.1). Lineage (NCBI taxonomy): Bacteria > Pseudomonadati > Pseudomonadota > Alphaproteobacteria > Candidatus Pelagibacterales > Candidatus Pelagibacteraceae > Candidatus Pelagibacter > Candidatus Pelagibacter sp. HIMB1542. The sequence goes on from NZ_JBNAJB010000001.1 coordinate 701,488, forward strand.
TTTATTTTCAGTTGTCACAGCTGCCAAAACATAAATTACTTCACATTTTGAAAACATCTCTTTTAAATTAATCGGCTGAAATCCATATTTTTTGATTACATTTTTTGGAAGCCATGGATCATAAACAGAGATATCTTTTGTAAATGGTAAAAGCAGTGGATAAAGAGATTTTGCTAAATCACCAAACCCTAATAAACCAATTTTTTTCCCTGACAACATTGATGCTTTAAGATTACTTTCTAAGCCATATTTCTCTTTACCTTTTAGAAAATCAAAATGCGCTTCATGAATATTTCTTAATAGGGATAATGTCATTCCTAATGCTATCTCAGCTACAGGTTTTGAAAAAACTGGAGAAGTAGCGATGACATGAATTCCTCTTTTATGACAATATTGATAATCAACATTGTTCATAAAATTACTTTCAACATTTATAATTGCTTTTAATTTAACTGCTTTTGACAAAAGCTTTTTATCTAGATCTGGTTGACCCATTATAAATGAAGCTTTGTGAATATTGCTTTCATAAAATTTTTTTTTGTTTTTACTTGGGGCTACAATAAGTGTGTATTTAGTTTTAAGTTCTTTTAGTTTTTTTTTTGTGAAAATTAGATCTAAAGTTCTTGGGAAAGGATCTGAAATTACAATTAATTTTTTCATAAGTTAAAAAATTAATTCATAATTTTTTTTATTTCCTCTAACGTAAATGGTTTAGGTTTTTTGCAAGTAGTCTTTATTTCTTGTGGAATACCTGTTTGAGAAGCTCTCATAGTTGAGTCTATGATATCTAAAACATGCAAAGAAAGCTCACCATTACATCTATGTTCTAAATTGTTTTCAATTGCATAAGCCATCTCAGATAGACCAGCTCCTCTATAATTTGCATTTGTTGGAGACTCATTTGCTCTTGAGCTTTGACTTTTAATGTTAATTTTTCCTAAAGGCATCATATCTGTTTTATGCTCACCCCAATTACCACCAGCAGTCACTGAAACAAAAGCTGATCCACCAAACATATTTGGATCAGGAACAATAATTGATCCTTTGTTCCCATATAGCTCTATGTGATTTCTTTGATGAGCGACCACATCAAATGATAAAGTAATCTGTATGATGCAATCATTTTCAAATTGTATAGTTGCAAGATAAGTTGTTGGAGTTTCTACTTTAAATTTTTGACCTTTTTTTGGGCCTATCCCAATTTCTCTTTCTTCAAAAACTTTTGTACATCTTCCTTGTACTTGTTTTGCTGGACCAATTAAATTTACTAATGCCGTAAGATAATATGGACCCATATCTATTACGGGACCCCCTTCATTTTCAGCAAACCAAGGTTCTGGGTTTGGATGATAAGATTGCACTCCAGGGAAAGCAAAAATAGCATTACCTAATTTAATGTCACCAATTACACCGTTATCAATGAGTTCACGAGTTTTCTGAATGCCCCCACCCAAAAAAGTATCTGGTGCATTTCCAATATAAAGATTTTTCTCTTTAGCAAGTTCAACTAATTTTTTTCCATCTTCAAAGTTAACAGCCATAGGTTTTTCAGCATAAGAATGCTTACCATTTTCTAAAGCCATTTTTGAAACTTCAAAATGCGCACCAGGAATTGTAAGGTTTAATATTATTTCAATCTCTTTATCTTTAAGAAGTTCTTCAACAGTTACAGCTTCAATATTGTAATGAATTGCACACTTCTTCGCTGTTTCCATATTAATATCAGCGCATTTAACAATTCTGATATTATTGAAATACTCCTGAGCTCTAAAATAAGTTTCTGAAATATGACCACATCCTATAAGGCCAACTTTAAATACTTTGTTCATAAAGGATTAAATACCTTGTCTTTGCTTGCTTCTTCCTTCTTTATAAAGTTTTAAAGCTTCTTCATTTTCTTTAGTAGTTGGAATTTCTAAAGTTGGACTATCCCAAAAAGATGATCCTTCTACCCATTTATAAGCATGGGTTTTAATTGAAATAACATAAGTTACATCAGACGCTTTAGCTCTTTTAAATGCAGCTTCAAGATCTGAAATTGAAGTAACGTGTTCAGATTTCGCACCCATACTCTCTGCATGTTTTGCAAAATCTACATCTACTAAACCAGGAGTATTAGAACTCTTTAATAAGTTATTATACTCTTTTCCGCCTTTGAATAATTGAAGTCGGTTTATAACTGCAAAGCCTCCATTATCACAAACAACTATGATCAATTTATTTTTTGTAATTACTGACGAATAAATATCAGTGTTATTTAATAGATAAGAACCATCGCCAACAAATGAGATCACCTCTTTATCTGGATTAGCCATCTTAATTCCTAATGCTCCAGATATTTCATAACTCATACAACTAAAGCCCCACTCTGTTTCGTGGGTATTAAGTTCTCTTGGTCTCCATACTTGAATTACTTCACCTACCAAACCTCCTGCAGCTGTAACTGCAATATCTGTTGGATCAGAATTTCTGTAAATAGCACCAATTACCTGAACATAACTTGGAACTTCCTGATTAGTTGGAGCGCTCTCTTTATCTATATGTTCATTCCATGACTTAAGTTCTGTTTGAGATTTCTTATTCCAATCTTCCCCTGCTTTCCAATCACCTAAGGCTTGAGAAAGTTCAGTTAATGAAACTTTTGCATCTCCAACAACAGCTTGAGCTAAATGTTTATTAGCATCATATCTTGATACATTGATTGAAACTAGTTTGAAATTCTCATTTTCAAAATTTGCCCATGATCCTGTTGTAAAATCAGCAAGTTTTGTACCTACAGCAATAGCAAGATCAGTTTGTTTTGCTAATGTGTTTGTATTTTTTCCACCAAGTCCTCCAATTTGACCTGCAAAATGAGAATGATCTCTCTTGATTGTTGAATAACCCATTACAGTTTGTGTAACTGGAATATTGTGTTTGATTGCAAACTGACTTAACTCTTCCATTGCATCTGAATAAAAAACTCCCCCTCCAGATATAATGATGGGATTTTTTGAAGATTTAATTTTTTCAGCTGCCTCTTTAATTTGAAATTCATCTGGTCTAGGTCGTCTAATTGTGTGAACTTTTTCTTGGAAAAATTCTTCTGGATAATCAAAAGTTTGACCTTGGATATCTTGACTTAACGCAATACATGCAGGACCACAATCAGCAGGATCTAACATTGTTTGAACTGCTATTGGAAATGATTGAATTATTTGTTCAGGTCTAGTGATACGATCAAAATATCTTGTAACTGGTTTGAAAGCATCGTTTGCAGTTACACTTGGATTGTTAAAATGTTCAACTTGTTGCAATACTGGATCTGGCATTCTATTTGCATAAGTATCACCAGGTAAAAATAAAATTGGCAATCTATTACTCATTGCTACTGCTGCTGCAGTAACCATGTTGGTTGCTCCTGGACCAACAGATGATGTAGCAACAAAAATTTGTTGTCTTCTTTTAGCTCTAGCGTAACCTATTCCTGTTAAAGCCATATTTTGTTCATGATGGCCTCTATAAGTTGGTAATTCTTTTTGATTTTCTTCAAGTGCTTGACCTAAGCACGCTACATTTCCGTGCCCAAAAATTCCAAAGACACCAGGAAAGAGTGGTTCTTTTTTGCTGTTAATTAATATTTTTTGAGCTATTAAATATTTTACGATTGCATGTGCACAAGTAAGAGTGATTTTTTTCATAATTGGGTTTATTTTTTTTATGTATAATGTTTATATATATTTATATTTATAAATTAAAAAACCCAACTTAGTAAACCTTAAAAAAATAAAAAATTATGTATAGCAAATTTGGACAATTCATTGATGGAAAATGGCAAGAAGCAGAAAAAAAAGAGACATATGATGTAATCAACCCTGCAACTGAGGAAGTGATTGGAAAAGCATCAAAAGCATCTTCAGCAGATGTACAAAAAGCATTAAAGTCAGCTGAGAAAGGTCTTAAAGTTTGGAGTAACACTACGCCATGGCAAAGATCATATGTAATAAGAAAAATTGCAGATCTAATGAGAGAGAAAAAAGATGTTCTTGCTAAATGGTTAACACTTGAGGTTGGTAAACCTCTTGCTGAAGGAGTTGGAGAAGTTGGTGGAGGAGCTGATATATTTGAGTGGAATGCTGAAGAAACAAAAAGAATTTACGGTCAAACAGTTCAAAGTAGATTTCCTGACACAAGAGTTTATGTTTATTATCAGCCAGTAGGTGTTGTGGCTGCTTTAATACCATGGAACTTTCCAATTATTTTGGCTGCAAGAAAAATTTCAACAGCATTAGCAGCAGGTTGCTCTGTAATTTGTAAACCAGATGTAATTACACCTGGTGCAGTTATGGAATTAGTTAATATCTGTAAAGAAGCAGGTGTTCCTAATGGAGTGGTTAATTTATTATCTGGCGATCCTGCAGAAATTTCAAATGAACTATTAGAGTCTGATATTATTAAAAAAGTATCAATCACAGGCTCAACAAGAGTTGGTAAATTAATATTAAAGAAAGCAGCAGATAAAGTTCAAAGAGTAACGATGGAACTTAGTGGTCATTCACCTTTTATTGTATGTGATGATGTTGATATGAATAAAGTTGCAGATATTGCGATTACTGCAAAATTCAGAAACAATGGACAAGTTTGTATCTCTCCAAATAGATTTTATATCCAAGAAAATAAAAAAGATGAATTTCTTGGAGCGTTTATGGATAGAGCAAAGAAATTAAAAATTGGAAATGGTATGGATGAAGGAACTATCTTAGGTCCTTTAACAACTGCAAAAAGATTAGAGGAAATTGAAAAACTAGTTGAGACAACAAAAAATGAAGGAGCCAATGTTTTGATGGGAGGAAAAAGACCTTCGGGTTTTAACAAAGGTTATTTTTATGAGCCAACTGTTTTTGATAATGTAAAAGACGATTTTACGATTATGAGAGAAGAGCCATTTGGTCCTCTCGTACCCGTTCTTACGTTTAAAACATTTGATGAAGTTATTGAAAGAGCAAACAATAATGACCTTGGTTTATGCAGTTATTTGTATACAAATAACATGGATCAAGCCAACAGAGGTTCTGAAATGTTAGAGTCTGGTTGCGTTGCCGTTAATACTGGTGCAGTTGCTGTAGCAGAAGCTCCTTTTGGTGGTATCAAACAAACTGGTTATGGACGTGAAGGTGGATCAATGGCGATCAAAGATTATCTAAACGTTAAATACACTCACATGGCATTAAAGGTATAATAATGAGAAAAAATAAAATTAAACAAATGATGAAAGACGGTAAACCCGTCATTAATGGTTGGTGCGCAATTCCAAGTACTGCATCTGCTGAAGCAATGGCACATCAAGGTTGGGATTCATTAACTATAGATATGCAACATGGATTAGTTGATTACAGTAATGCTCTTCCAATGCTTCAAACAATTTCGACAACGGATGTCACTCCACTTGCTAGAGTTAATTGGAATGAACCAGGTCAAATAATGAAAATTTTAGATGCTGGTTGTTATGGAATTGTTTGTCCAATGGTAAGCAATAGAAAAGAAGCTGAAAATTTTGTTCAAGCATGTATGTACCCACCTGATGGTTACAGAAGCTTTGGTCCTGTTAGAGGATTAATTTATGGTGGCGCAGATTATGCAGATCACGCTAATAAAGAAATTCTTAAATTAGCAATGATAGAAACAAAAGAGTCTTTAGAAAATTTAGATGAGATAATGTCTACACCAGGTGTTGATGGTATTTATATTGGGCCTGCAGACTTAAGTTTAGCAATTGGAGAAAAGCCTGGCTTTGATCGAGCTGAAACTACAAAGGCTTATTCTGAAATTTTGAGAATTCTAGAACATGCGAAGAAAAATAATATTTTTGCAGGAATTCACAATGGTACAACAGACTACGCAATGAAGATGATTGAAAAAGGTTTTGATTTTGTAACGATAGCTTCTGATTTAAGAGCTTTAAGTGCTGGTGCAAAAGCGACTGTAGATAAGATGAAAGGTTCTTTATCTAAAAAAGACGACGACGCTACTTATTAATCAAGTTGATTTAAAAATTCTTCAAACTGATTTTTATCTAAGTTAGAAGATTGTTTTTTACCTGGAAACTTTCCAGTCATAGAATCTTTTTTAAATGCTTTAAGAGCTTTAACTCTTTCAACTTTAATTTCATTTCTAAGTTTTAATAAGTTTCCATAAGCTTTAGAATGTCTTGGAGGATTTTCGGTATCACCACAAATATCTTCTATAAATAAATACATCACATCTGCATTTCTTCCTGATCCTAAAGAGACAGTAACAATGTCTGTTCGTTTAGAAATTTCTCCCATCACATTTTCAGGTATTACTTCACACTCAGCAGAAAAAGCTCCTGCATCTTCTAATCTTTTAAATTTTTGAAATAATTCATAAGCTTCATTTGCTGTTTTACCAACTGCTCGAAGTCCACCTATCCAAGTTGATTTTCTTGGAACTAATCCTAAGTGACCCATAACAGGCACATCTTCCTTTGCTAGCATTTCTACTATATCCATACTTCTTGGCGTCATCACTGCATCAGCACCATTTTCTAAAGCTTTAAACGCTCCTCGCATAATGTCATCTGCTGTTACAAATTCATTCAAAACTAAGGCTGCGGTTAAAAAAAGGTTTTTAGACCCTTCCCTAACTGGAACAACATTTCTAGCGTTAGCAATAATCATGTCAAAGCCAGCTTTTTCTGCAGCAGCTGCTTCATCAACAGTATTTGCAGTAACTTGAGTAAATTTTCTTTTACCTTTGGCTGCTTTTAAATCACCTACTGTAGTAGATCTTTTGGCTGGTTTTGCAGCCCATGTATATACATTCTTCATTAAATATCTTTATAAAGGACGTCTCTTCGATCAATAAATTCCTCAAAAGTCTTAATAGTAACAACTGATGGTAAAATAAAAATTGATCTTTTGTCCTTTTCGTTTCTAATAATTCTAAAATAACCTTTTTTGATTGCTGTATCGATATAAACATTAGAAGTTAAATAAGATTTCTCTATAACTCTTAATAGTTCATTTTTTGTAATAGATTTATTTTTATAATAAGCAAGCATCACCATGTGCAGCATAATCCAATGTTGAGGTGTCAGAGAAAACCAATTTAATAAATCATTTGCTAACCTTCCCTCAAAATCTCCAAGTGAAATTTCAGCTAATGTAATTCTTTTTTGAGTTGATTTTGAAATTTTTTTCTGTTCTTCAAAATTTTTTGGATACTTAAACTGTCTTTTCATTTAAATAAACTTAAACTTAATAAGTTTTCTATTCAATACTATTTTTGCTAAGTAGTTCTTTATAAATATTATTAACTCTATGCACTTCTGAGGCTGTATTAAAATATCCTTCATATTCTATTTCATCTGGTGTTACATCAAAATGGTAATGACCAGCATCTTTATCATGTTCATAAGAATGAAAATGTGTATGTTCACCAGACTCTCTTAAATTTAATTCTCCTCCAGTAGGATCTCCAGTCCAAAGTACTGTATAACATTGTAATTTTGGACCAACAGGTTCATAAAATTGAAGAAAATCTTTTACACACTTCATTTGTTTTGGATCATAGTATTCATGTTTAATATCTTTATAATCTGGTTGAACATGAGATCTTACTTTTCCTTCTAAAATTCTAAACACACCTGCAATAGCAATATGTTCATTTTCTTTGAGATTTAAATTATTAGACAAAGAAGACCTCATTGCTTGTGGAAGTGAACCTTGATCGCCTGATCTTCCTTTGATTTTTATTTTAATTACTTTTCCTTGCTTACCATCGGTATAATAAATATTCCCAAGTCCACCGTGTTTTCTTGCACTATATTTTTCTACAATACATTTTTTATCAGGACTTACTCTTGCAATTATAGATCTAGACTCTTCTGTAATTAAATTTTCATTAATTACTAATTCTCCACAGTGACCTTCCAAACATGACATTGCACCAGATCCAGCACCTAAAGCATAAGATTTTTCTGATCCAATCATTTTAGAAATTTCTTGGTAATCAAATTCAGCACCGATAAAATTAGGATCATGCATGTATGGTTCACCACCAACATCAATGATTTTTTGGTTGCCGCTTATTCCTTCAGATGGACAATCCCATTCACGAAGATTAGGACAATCTACAACTTCTACTTCAACATTTTTAAAATTTTCTGAAAGTCCTTTTTTTAATGCACTCGCTATATCTTCAAGTGAATGATTTGTGAAAGTTCCTTTTTCTATTTTTAATTGCATGATGTTAATAAGCTATAATTTATTTTGCATATTGTCTATAGATAATATATATAATTTCTATACATAAATAATTTAAAAAAGGTAACGATGATAAATAAAGATTTGAAAGTAGCCGTATTAGGTGCAGGTGCTATGGGCTGCCTGTTTGGAGGATTGCTAGCTGAAAAAGGTTTAAATGTAACTTTAATTGACGTTTGGAAAGAGCATGTTGATGCAATTAATAAATATGGTTTGAAAATGGATGGTCACGGTGGTGATCGTATAATTAAAGTTAATGCTACTTCAGATCCGTCATCGTTAGATAAAATGGATGCAGTGATTGTTATGTGTAAAGCAACTGCATTAGAACCAGCACTAAATAGCATTAAAAATATTATTGGTGAAAAAACAGTTTTCATGTCTTTTCAAAATGGAATTGGTCATGAAGCAATAATTCAAAGTATCGTTGGAAATGAAAAAGTAATCGGTGGAACAACAACACAAGCTTCAAATATTTTAGGACCTGGTCATATAATGAACCATGGCGCATTGCCTTCATGGATTGGTGAATATGAAGGAGGAATAACAGAAAGAATTACAGAAATAGCTGATACTTTTACTGCACATAATTTAGAAATGATTGCAGCTGAAGATGTAAAAAAAAGAAAATGGATGAAACTTTTTGCCCTAACAGCAATTGGTCCTCTTTCAGCTATATTTGATCTACATCACACCGATCTATACGTAAACAATAAGGCTAATGATGTTTCAAGAGGACTTGGTAAAGAAATCATTTTAGAGACAAGAGAAGTAGCGCTTGCTGATGGAGTTAATGTTTCTGAAGATGAGTGTCTATTTATGTTCAATAAAATTGTAGATTCGATGCAAACTAACAAATCTTCAATGGCTTTTGATGTTCAATACAAAAGAAAAACAGAAATTGATTTTATAAGTGGTGCTGTTTCTAAAATTGGAAAAAAACATGGAGTAAAAACACCTTTAAATGACCTGATGTATAAAATGATTAAGGTGAAAGAAGGTATGTATAGTTAATGCTTAAAATTAATCGATTAAAAAAAATTAAAAGTAATTTTCCTGTACTAGTTGGAGACAAAGTTGTTGAAAAAAATACATGTAATTTATTAATTGATGAGATTAGTAAATCTAAAGCTTTTGACGACATGATTATGGGTGGTCGAAGCAGAATTAATAAAGGTTCAAAAAATTTTAATAACTATATTAAATCTTCAAATAACTCTGCAAAACTCTTTAAACTTTTTAATAGCAAAGCATTTTATAAAAAAATTGAAACTCTTTTTTCTAAAAATTTTAAAGATGGATCTTGGACAAACACATATAAACCAAAAATATTTAATCAAAAAAAATTTACTATTAAAAAGAAATTAAATTCAAGTGAGTTAAAAAAACTATTAGGAAATAATTACACTAACCCAAAAGTTAATTTGGACATTGATTTTTCGGTTTCTAAAGGAGGGTATAGATTACGTCCTCATCGAGATGATATTACCAGATTGTATAATTTCTTAATTTATCTAACGGATATTCCAAAAAAAAATGGAGGATCGCTTACAATCTATAGAAAAAAATCTAAGAAAAATTTGAGAAAAAGTTTCAGAAGATTTCCAAAAATGAGTGAATTGGAAGTGGTCAAAGCTTTCACACCAAAGAAAGGAACTGTGGTATTTTTTCAATCAACACCAAATTCTTATCATGGAGTTAAGCGATTTATAGAAAAAAACTGTCCAAAAAGATTTTTTATTTATGGAAGTTATGCACTCAATAAACCTGTTATTTGGAATTTTAAAGGAACAGCTTACTATCCTCACATCATCAGTACCAAGAAAAGAATGTTAACTTCTTTTCATGATGCAAACTATTTAACATCTGCGCCTAAGAATTGATATTGTTTAAAAATTCTACTAGGTTCTGTTAATGGCAAATAATCTACAAAAAAAATTGTTTGAACAAGGATATTTAAAAGTAAAAAAAGTTCTTAATTTTCAAAGGGATTTAAAGCCAATCCTTAATGACATGGAATTTGTAATGGATTGTTTGATCCAAAAATTTGCAAAAAAAAAAGATGTAAAAAAAGTTCTTAATTTAGATTTTAAAAAAAAATATTCTTATATATCAAAATTAAAAATTGATGATTTAGATCAATATTTTAATACTAGATTGCCAAGAGATCACGTCAAGAAAGATAGTGATTATTTTGCTACGCAGTCTTTATGGAATTTAATCACAAATAAAAATATTTTAGATGTTGTTGAAAAAATTTTAGGAAAAGAAATTATGTCTAATCCAGTGCAAAATACTAGAATTAAACAACCTGAAAAAAAATTACCAAAAGGATCAGTTTTAGATGGTTTAAGTGGAAGAACACCTTGGCATCAGGATGCTGCTGTTCTTAACACTAAAGGACAAAAGTTAACGGACATGGTTACTGTATGGATACCTTTTACAAAAACTACAAAAAAAAATGGGTGCATGATTACTGTTAAGAAAATTAATAAAATGGGATTATTAAATCATATTGCTGGTTATAGGGGCCAAGTAGAAATTAAAGACAGCAAATTACTAGATAAAATGGAACATATTCACTTAGAGGCAGATGTTGGAGATGTAATTCTTTTACACAAACATTCAATTCATTGTTCTTTGCCTAACAGATCAAATGATTTTAGAATAAGTGCAGACCTTAGATATAACGTAGCCGGTCAACCTTCTGGAAGAGATCCACTTCCAAATTTCTATGTAAGAAGTAAAAACAAAAAAAATCTCAAAATTCAGAATTTTAAACAATGGTTAGCTCTTTGGGAAAAAGCAAAAGAAAAATGCATTCCACGTAAATATGCCTTTAAATATCCTTTACCAACGTTTAAGAATAGTAAAAGAGATCTTTCAAAATTATTATAAAAAATTAATAAATGAATTCAGTAACTACCCGTGTCTACTCGGTAGACTTTTTTTTAGCAATTCTTGGCTATTCCTTATTTGTTATCATGGACTCTATAGCAAAAGAATTGACAAATTATTATCATGTAACACAAATAATATTTATTAATTCTTTATCGGCCTTACTGCCAATTTTACTTTACACGCAAGTTAGAAATTCCTGGAAAAAAATTAAAACCAAAAACTTTTTTGTACATTTAGTTAGAGCAATAACTTTAATAATTTCGATGGGATTATTTTTTCTTTGTATAAATAAACTTCCACTTACAACTATGTATAGTATTATCTTCTTTACACCCTTTGTATTAACAATTGGTTCAGTAATCTTTCTAAAAGAAAAAGTAAGTTGGAGAAGATATACAGCAATATTAGTAGGTTTTATTGGAACAATAATTGCAATTGATCCTTTTGGGAAAGAAATAAATAACTATGTGTTATTGGCTTTATTAATACCTGTTTTTTCTTCAGTAGGTCATTTGTTGGTTAAAAAATACGGTCAATCAGAGAGTGTGTATTCATTTTTAATAATTGGAAAGTTAATTTTAATTGTTATTTCAGGTGTGATTACATTTGAGCTTTATATTCCAATGACAAAAACAGATTTCTTTTTAAATTTTAATGCGGGCTTATTAAGAGGAATGGGAATGATTTTTATTATAAACTCTGCTCGACATCTCCCTTCCTCAATATTTGCAAATACACAATATGTTCAATTATTAATTGGTGCATTGATCGGTTTTTATATATTTAATGAGATCCCTACTTGGAATATTTATTTTGGAAATGTTTTTATAATTGGAGCTGGAATTTATATCGTTTTAAGAGAGATAAAACTTTCTAAAAATATTGTATCAAATTCAATAAGACCAACAACGATTTCAATAAAAAAGTAAGTAATTTAATTTAATATTTAATATAATTTATTTTTGTGTATAAAAACTTATGAAAAAAATTTTAGTTATTCAGCCTATTCATGAAGCAGGAATGGAATTACTTAAAAATAATTCAAATTATGAATTTGAAGTTGTAGAAAATATTGATCCAGAATTTCTTAAATCAAAAATTAAAGATTGTGATGCAGCATCAATTAGAACAGCAAAATTAACTGGAGATGTAATTGAAGCGGCCAAAAAATTAAAAATAATTTCAAGACATGGTGTTGGTTACGATAATATTGATTTAGAAACATCAAAAAAAAATAATCTAACTCTAGCTATTACTGCAACAGCAAATGCTGTGGCTGTAGCTGAACATGTAATGTTTATGTTGCTCAATATTTCTAAAAGAAAGAGTATGTATGATAATACTGTTAAAGATGGAAAATTTAAAGACCGAAATAAATTACCCAAGACTGTAGAACTTTGGGGTAAAAATATATTAATTGCTGGATTTGGTAGAATTGGTCAAGCTCTTATAAAAAGATGTTTGGGTTTTGAAATGAAGATTTTTGTTTATGACCCTTTTGTCTCTAAAGATGTAATTGAAAAATTAGGTGGAATAAAAGTTGAGAGTATGGAAGATGCTTGTAGAGATATGGACGCAATTTCTCTTCATATCCCATTAAATGATAAAACTAAAAACATAATTAATTATGATTTGCTCAAAACTATGAAAAAGAATTGTATTATAATAAATGCTGCTAGAGGCGGAATTGTTAACGAAATTGATTTAGATAAGGCTCTAAAAGAAGATTTAATTTTTGGTGCTGGTTTGGATGTTTTTGAAATTGAACCTCCAGAGACAAACAATCCTTTACTTAAAAACGATAAAGTCTTTCTAAGTCCACACACTGCAGCTTTTACCGAAGAATGCATGACTAGAATGGGTAAAGAGACAATACAGAATATTATCGATTTTTTTGATGAAAAGTTAGAAAAATCTAAAATTGTAAATTTATAATATCAAGAATTAGTTTTGAAAAACTTCTAACTTACTTTTTTGTAAAGTTTCGGTTAAATATTTATAACCAATCTTTGCATACTCAAAAGGATTTGCTTTTGCAGGATCTTGCTCGGCCTCTACTACTAACCATCCAGAATAATTTTTTTCTTTCAGCACATCAAATAAAGGCTTGTAATCAATACATCCATCGCCTGGAACTGTAAATGCACCTTCTAAAAATGCCCCTCTAAAACTTAAGTCTTCTTTTAAAGATTTTTCTAAAACATTTTTTCTAATGTCTTTACAATGCATATGGATTAATCTTTCGCTAAAATCATTTAATATTTTTAAGGAATCTCCTTGAGCAAATAACATGTGACCAGTGTCTAATGTAAGTTTTACGCTATCATGCGTGTTCTCTAACAATCTTACAGTGTCTTCTTCCGTCTCTATTACAGTGCCCATGTGATGATGATAAGCAAGTGGCATACCTTCGTCTTCAAGATATTTTCCCATTTCTGAAATTTTTTCATAATATTTTTTAGACTCTTCCAGATCCATTTGGGGTCTTGTAGATAATTTTCGATTTGGATCTCCTTGAATTGAACCAGAAACTTCAGCAAAAACCATACATGGTGAATCACAATCTTTAAAAAGTTTTAGTTGATCTTGAATGAGATTTTTTTCTTCATCAACACTATTTGTTCTTAAATTAGCTCCATACCAACCTGAGCAAAGATTTAATTTAAATTCGTTAAGCTTAGGTATTAATTCTTCTGATTTTTTTGGAAATTTACCACCAGACTCAATTCCAATAAACCCTGCTTGACTAGCTTCAGATAAACATTGTTCTAAAGAAGTATCACCACCCAATTCTGGCATATCATCGTTACTCCAAGCAATTGGTGCTATTCCTAATTTTACTGACATATTAATTATTTAAAAAGTTAAATTTATTTTTAAATTATGATGTTTTGTGCATCAAGAAAATTATAATTTAATTTGATGTTTAATTCATCATTTAAAAATGTTTCTTGATTTTATTTTTTAATTCTGTTCTATATTCTTATGCTTAACTTTTCTTTAATGGGAGCAGGACGAATTGGAAAAATGCATGCTAAATTTATTGCAGCACATCCGAATGCAAAATTAAAATATATATATGATGTTAATTCAGAATTTGCTAAAGAAGTATCAAAATCAACAGGATGTTCAATTGCATCTTCACCTGAGGAAGCAATAAATTCAGATGATGTAGATGCAGTTCTTATCGCTTCAGCTACACCAACACACACTCAATTTATCACAATGGCTGCAAAAGCAGGAAAAGCAATTTTCTGTGAAAAGCCAATTGATTTAGATATCAATAAAGTAAATGAATGCATGGAAAATATAAAGGGAACAAACGTTCCTATTCAAATCGGCTTTAATAGAAGATTTGATGCAAGTCATGCAAAAGCTCAACAAGCAAGAGTAAAAAAAGAAATTGGTGAATTAGAAATGGTTGTTATTACAAGTAGAGATCCTGAGCCTCCAGGGATTGACTATCTAAAAGCTGCAGGAGGATTTTTTAGAGATACCACTATACATGATTTCGATTTAACAAGATTTATTTTAGGGGATGATCCTGTAGTTCAGATATCTGCATTCGGAGGTGCTTTGTTTGATAAAAATTCACAGCAAGAAAAAGATCTAGATACAGCAATGTTTATTCTAAAATCAAAAAAAGGCGTTTTAATCCATATTAATAACTCTCGAAGAGCAGTTTATGGATATGACCAAAGAGTAGAGGTATTTGGAAGTAAAGGTATGGTAATTTCAAACAATCAAACCCCAACTTCTTTAGAAAGATACACAAGTACATCTACAAATGAAAAAGAACCCATACATTTCTTTTTTATTGAAAGATATGAGCAAGCTTACAGAGATCAATTTAATGAGTTTGTAAAATGCGTTGAAGATAAAACAAAACCATTAGTAGGATTTGAAGATGGGAGAAACGCTTTAATAATAGCTAATGCAGCATATGAATCATTTGAAAGTGGCAAAGTTGTAGATGTAAAATTCTAAAATGAGCATTCTTTCTTTAAATAATATAGAAAAAAATTTTGGAGCCATACAGGCTTTAACAGGAGTTAGTTTTGATATTAAAGAAGCTGAAACTGTAGGATTAATGGGTGATAATGGAGCGGGTAAATCTACACTACTAAAAATAATAGCTGGTAATTTTAAACCTTCAAATGGTGAAATAAAGTTTGAAAATAATACTGTATCATTTGAAAAACCAATAGATGCAAGAAAATCTGGTATTGAGGTAGTTTATCAAGACTTAGCTCTTTGTAATCATTTGACTGCAGCATCTAATGTTTTTCTAGGTAGAGAGATACAAAAAGGTATTTGGCCATTTAAGTATTTGGATTATCCTGCAATGTTTAAAAAATCCTCTGAATTATTTGAGGAACTTAAATCCGAAACTCGACCAAAAGATTTAGTTATGCAAATGTCTGGTGGACAAAGACAGGCTGTGGCTATTGCAAGGACAAGACTTACAAATCCTAAATTAGTTTTAATGGATGAACCAACAGCAGCAATTAGTGTTAGGCAAGTTGCTGAAGTATTAGATCTTATAAAAAGATTAAAAGATCAAGGAATAGCAGTGATGTTAATTAGTCACAGAATGCCAGATATATTTGAAGTATGCGACAAGCTAGTAGTATTAAGACGAGGTGAAAAAGTTTGCGAAAAAAATATAAAAGATTCTTCTACAGAAGAAGCTACAGGCTTAATTACAGGAGCAATAGATAGAGTATGAGTTCAGTAAAATTTAATCAGGAAATAATCTCTAAGACTGAAAAAAATTTATTACAAAAACTTGTTTCTGAACAATCTTTTTGGGTAACAATAGCTTTATTTGGGATTTGTTTTATTATGTTTTTTGTAGAAGATGCTTTCTCTAGCAAAGATAATCTTTTTAATATTACACGAAACTTTTCTTTCATCGGAATAATGGCAATTGGAATGACATTTGTGATTATTACTGCTGGGATAGATTTGTCTGTAGGGTCAATAATGGGTGTTACAGGAGTTATATGTGGTTTATTTTTGGATGCTCAATTTTTACCTGAATGGTATTCCAAAGCTTCTTACTTTGAGGGAGTTTATGTTTGGGTATCAATAATTTTAGCTTTACTTGCTGGTACATTAATTGGTGCAGTAAATGGATATCTAATTGCTTATGTTAAACTTTCTCCTTTTGTAGTCACTTTAGGAATGATGGCTGCTGCAAGAAGTTTAGCTTTAGTAGTCTCAAACAATAAAATGTTTTATGAATTTGGACCTAAAGATGAAATGTTTTATGAAATTGGAGGAGGTTCAATGCTAGGTCTTGCTAACGCAACTTGGTTATTAATATTTCTTACGATAGTTATGGGTTTAGTATTGAAATATACCTCATATGGCAAACATGTTTTTGCGGTTGGTAGTAATAAAAAAGCTGCTGAATTATCTGGAATTAATACGAGATGGATTGAAATGTCAGTCTACATGATCAGTGGACTATTTGCTGCAATTTCTGCTGTTATGATAGTTGGATGGATGGGCTCTGTAACTAATGCTTTAGGTTATACTTATGAATTAAGAGTTATTGCAGCAACAGTTATTGGTGGTGCTAACTTAATGGGTGGTGTTGGTGGTACTTTTGGAGCATTTATTGGTGCTGCATTAATGGAAACAATTAGAAACAGTCTTCTAATGGCTGGAATTGACCCTTATTGGCAAGGAACATTTTTAGGAATATTTATCGTAGGTGCAGTTTGGTTAGAAAAAGTTAAGAATAAAAAGAATTAGTTAATAAACTTTTTTATCCATACAATTATATCTATTGAAAATTAATATATCTGAAAAAAAAGAATTTTGATTATCTGGATTTTTCTCAAAATCTAAAATTTTATCAAATGCAACTTTGATTTCTAATTCAACATTGTGGCCTATAACAAAATCCATTTTATCATTTTCTAAAAGATTTTTAGAATTTTTATTTAGTTCATGACCTACAAATATAATATGATCTTTTGCATTCATTTCACTAATTGCTTTAGCGACACCTAAATTTCCTCCAGCAATATTATAAATTCCTAAAGGTGGTCCATTTTCTTTAATATATTTTTTTACATATTTATAACTTTGTTCCGATGTATCTAAATTGAAAACACTTTCTTTGATTTTAAGATTTGGAAATTCTGATCTTAATACTTTTCTAAAACCCAGTTCTCTTTCCTGTTGACACCTATATGGCATACTCATGACCATCAAAATTGAACCTGATCTTTTACCAACATTTTTTCCAATTATACTTGCAGCAGTCGATCCAGCATTAGATTGATTGTTACCAATATAAGCTACTCTGTTTGAATTTGGAAAATCAGTTGTTAATGTAATCACAGGTTTTCCTTCACTCGCAATTTTACTTAGCTCATTATTTATATTTTGGTCCTCTTGTGAAACTATAATCACTGCATCAAAATTTGAAGTTTCTCTTAAAATTTTAACAAATTGACTGGGTTTAAATTCTTTTGCAGGAATAAAATGTTTTATTAAATTAAACTTATAAATTTCATTATTAATATTATCTAAGCTCTCCTCAAGAGTCTTATTGTATGAAGGTCCTGATTGACAACAAATTAAAATATTTTTAGTTTGATTTGTATTATTTCCGTTTTGAAGGTTATTTAAAATTTTTATAATTTTATCTTTAGTTTTTTTACTCACCCCTTTTCTGTTATTTAAAACTCTATCTACAGTGGCTGTACCATATCCTGATTCCTCAGAAATTTTCTTAATAGAGACATTTTTCCAATGATTTTTCATATAAACATCGTAACATTTATTGATGTAAAATCAATCATTTGATGTATCACTTTTTAGTTGAATAACATCATTTTACTTGAAACGTAAAAACATTCTAAATAGTATCTGTTTATTAAATTAACTAACTAAGAGAGAGAGAAATATGAGAAAAACAATAATTGCAATGTTAGCATTTATTTTTGTATCAATTTCTGGAATTTCATATGCAGCTGATAAAGTTTTTGCATTAGTTCCAAAAGCTATGAACAACCCGTTTTTTGATTTAGCGAGAGATGGTTGTAAAGTTGCTGAGAAAGAAATTGGTGGGATAGAGTGTTTATACATTGGACCTGGAGAGCATACTGAACAAGAACAAGTTCAAATTGTTCAAGATTTAATTGCTAAAGGTGTTGATGGAATTGCTGTTGCATCTTCTAATGCGGCTGCAATGGCAAAAGCTGTTAAAGGAACAGATATTCCAATTATTACTTGGGACTCAGATCTTTTAACTAAAGATGCTGGTTTAAGAGCAGCTTATGTTGGAACAAAAAACTATGACATTGGTGTATACCTTGCGCAAATCGTTATGATGTTAAAACCTAACGGTGGTGAAATTTGTATACAATCTGGTGGTGCTGCAGCTGCAAACCACAATGAAAGAATGTCAGGAATAAGAGACACTATTGCTGGAAGAGCAGATTCAGGAACTTATCCTAGTGCGGCTCTTAAAGGTGAAAATGGATGGACTGAAGCTAGCGGATGTCCTCTGTACACGAACGATGATTTCCCTCTTTCTGTACAACAAATGGAAGATATCTTTGCAAAACATCCAAACCTAACAGCATTTGTACCAACTGGAGGTTTTCCTCAATTCGTATCTAAAGCTTTCAGAAGAGTTGCTGAAAAGCACGCAGATAGAATTGGTTCTATGAAAACTGCTGTTGTAATTGCAGATACTCTTCCAATGCAAATGGAAGATTTAGATGCTGGAAGAACACATGGTCAAGTAGGTCAACAACCTTATATGATGGGCTACAAAGCTATGTATGTTCTTAAAGATATAGTAGATGGTAAAGCATTAAAATTTGACAACCCATCACTAAAAGCAATCTATACAGGTCTTGATGTTTGTATGAAGCCAAACATTGGATCTTGTATTGCGGGATAAAATCATTATTCTTCTTAAAAGTTTCTAAGCCCAATTTTTATATTGGGCTTAGTTATCTGTATAACTTTAAATTTTATGACTAATAAATATATATCTGATCAAGCTAACCAGTTTAAAAATAAAATAATAATTGTAACAGGAAGTACTCAAGGTAGTGGAGCTGAGACAGCAAAATTGCTTGCAAGCAGAGGTGCTAAAGGAATAACTATCTGTGGAAGGAATAAAGAGAAAGGAAACAAGGTAAAAGCTGAAATAGAAAGTATGGACGTGGAATGCTTATACGTTCAAGCTGATTTAGAAAAACTTGAAGATTGTAAAAAAATAGTTTCTGAGACTGATAAAAAATTCAACACTGTAGATAGTTTTATTAATGTTGCTGCTTTTACAGAAAGAGGAACGATCTTAAGCACTACAGAGGAAAATTATGACAAAAATTTTAATGTAAATGTAAAAGCTCCTCTTTTTATGATGCAAGATGTTATAAAAATAATGATTAGAGATAAAAAAAAAGGAACTATTGCTCATATTTTATCAATGGCTGGACATAGTGGTATGCCTTTCTTAACTGCTTACAGCTCTTCTAAAGCAGCATTAGCTATAATGATTAAAAATGTTGCAAATTCAGTATCTGGGCACCAAATAAGGGTGAATGGTGTAAATTTAGGTTGGACAGATACGCCAGCAGAAACAGTAATTCAAAAAAAATTTCATAATGCAGATGATGACTGGTTAAAAAAAGCTGAAGCCAAAGTTCCATTTAAAAGATTAAACAAACCTTTGGATGTTGCCAAGATCTTAGCTTTCTTGTGCTCAGATGAGTCGGGTATTATGACTGGAAGTATTGTTGATTTTGATCAAACAGTTGCAGGATGGCATTCTTATTCAGCATATGACACTAAGATTTTAGATGAGAGCATTTTGGGAGAGTGAACCTAATTTATAATAACTCATGAAAGTTATTGATTCACATCAACATTTTTGGGATCCTTCAAGGGGTGATTATCATTGGATGCCAAAAGACAATCCAATATTAAATCAAAAATATGAAGTTAAAGATTTAATTCAAGTTTCTGACTCAATAGATTTACACAAAACTGTTTTAGTTCAAGCTGCAGCAACTAATGCAGAAACTGAATATATGTTAAATATTGCTGAAGGTTCTGATTTAGTTTGTGGAGTTATTGGTTGGGTGAATTTTGAAGACCAAAATCAATTAGAACAATTAAAAATTTTCTCAAAACATCCTAAATTTCTTGGAGTAAGACCTATGATACAAGATATTCCAGATGAAAATTGGGTTTTAAATAAAAATTTTGATACTTTTTTTAAAAATATAATTAATTTAGATTTAAGCTTTGATGCACTAGGATTTCCAGTGCACTTAGAAAATTTTTACAAAATTGCTACAAAATATCCTTCTCTAAGATTTATCATAGATCATTTAATGAAACCAAAAATCTGTAATAATAAACAAGAAGAATTTATTCATTGGCAAAAAGGTATGAACAAATTATCTAAGCTAGAAAATGTATATTGTAAATTTTCTGGAATGGTCACAGAAGCCTGCGAAAATTGGACTGAGCAAGATCTAAAACCATATGTAGATGAGATATTAAATCTATTTACTGATAAAAAAATTATGTGGGGATCTGATTGGCCTGTCTGTAACTTAAGAACAAATTATTCAGGATGGTATAATGCAGCAACAAATTTACTTAAAGATTTAAGTATAGATGAAAAACAAAACATCTTTTATAATAATGCAAAAAAGTTTTATAAACTTAAAATATAATTTATGAAAAAAAATAAAATCAAAAATACTGGTGTTGAAGTCACTGAATTGAGTTTTGGAACCTCCTCTTTAGGTAGTATGCCAGATACTTACGGTTATGAAGTACCTGAACAAAGAGCTCAGGAAACGCTAAAAAGATTTTTTCAAGGTCCAGTAAATTTGCTTGATACTTCAAGAAATTATGCAATGGGAGAAAGTGAAAAAAGAATTGGTATAGCAATAAAAGAAAATGGTGGATGGCCAGAAAACTTTGTTTTATCAACTAAAATCGATAGAAATATGGATACATTAGTTCTTGATAAAAAAAGAACAAGGGAGTCTGTTGAAGAAAGTTTAAAAACTTTAAATGTAGACTCTGTTGATATTTTATTTCTCCATGATCCAGAATACGTAAAAGATATAAATGACATCACTAAAAAAGATGGGGCAATGGATGAATTGTTTAAAATTAAAGAAGAAGGGTTAGCGAAAGCAGTGGGTCTTGCAATGGGAAAAATAGATATAATGTTTCCTATGTTAAAAAAATGGGACTTTGATGTTATGATAAATCATAACAGATACACTTTGTTAAACAGGGAAGCAGACGAAATGTACAGTTATGCTCATAGCAAAAATATATCTATTTTCAACGCTGCCCCTTACGCAGGTGGTGTTTTGGCAAAAGGTCCAAGTAATTTTAAAAAAATAACTTACCAGGATGCTACTGAAGAAAAACTTGCACCTGCTAGAGAAATAGAAAAAGTTTGTAAGAAATATAATGTTGAAATGGGTGCTGCAGCTTTACAATTTTCTATGAAAGATAAAAGAATAACATCTACTATTTGTGGTGTTACTAGCGTTCAGAGTATTGAGAAAAATATTTCATGGGCTGAAACAGATATTCCAGAAGAATTTTGGAATGAAGTTTTAAAATTACCTTACTCAACTAAAGATCCAGAATCTGAGAGAACATATACTCCGGGTTAAACTTTAAAAAAATTTAAGACAAATAGATTTTATTATTAATTTGAATTAATTTCATAAAGAGTTGGAAACATTTTACCACTTAAATTATCACCGTTTTTATATCCATTAGCCTCCATAATTGATCTTTCTTCTCTAGCCCAATCACCTCTATAAATTATTTTTGAATTTTCTTTCGCCATTCTAAGTGTAAATCTATTTATATCTGATTTTGGAGTAGTTTCGTGTAAAGCTCCATGCAAAGTTCTAATATCAAAATATACACAATCTCCTACTTCTAAATCCCATTCTAAAAACTCATAATTTTCTTTATTAGAAATTATATCTGGGGTTAATTCATACTTAACACCATTCACAACTCCTTCTGCTCCATCAACTTTATGGCCGTCTTTAAAACGAGTTCTTAGAAATAATTTATCCCACAAATGAGAGCCTTTTATCCAAGCTATAGAGTCTTCTTTTCTTACTGGTTCAAGAGGTATCCACAAAACACACATGGAACCTTCAAAATCAAAATAAGAAATATCATGATGAAATGGTGGTTTAGATGTAGAGCCAGCTTCTCTAAAAAACCAATTATCCATTACTAAATTAATCTGCTTAGCATCTAGTAATTCAGAGGCAATTTTAGCTGTAGGTGAATTAAAAACAAAATTCTCAAATTCTTTATGTAAGTTCCATGTCCAAAAATCCTCTAAATAACAAGGTAAATTTGGATCTATGGTATGATTAGTAAACCTGGGGCTTGGATTATTTTTTGCTTTATTTATTCCAGATCTTAAAAGCTCAATCCATTTGATATCAAATTTATTTCTTAAAAATACCGCTCCATCTCTTTTAAATAGTTTGATCTCATTATCATTTAAAATTTGACTCATAGATTATTTAAGAAATAATACTCAATATATCATATGAATATTCTCAAAGATAGTTTTGGACGGAGGTTTCCATACATAAGATTGTCAATATCTGATGTGTGTAATTTTAAATGTGGCTACTGTTTACCTGATGGTTATAAGATAGATAAAAGTGATAACAGAACCTTTATCACTAAAGAAGAAATTGGAAGACTTGCAAAAGCTTTATCAGAATTAGGTGTGTCTAAAATAAGATTAACTGGAGGAGAGCCTACAGTTAGAAAAGATTTTTTGGATATAATTAAAATAATTAAAAAAAATTCAGGTATTAAAAAGACTGTAATTACTACTAATGGATATCACTTAGATAGAATTGCAGATGATTTAAATAAGAGTGGTCTTGATGGTATAAATATAAGTATTGATAGTCTTGATCCAAAGACTTTTAGAAAAATTACTGGTCATGACAGATTAAATGAAATTTTAGAAGGAATTAAAAAATTACAAAAACTAAATTTTAAAAATATTAAAGTTAATGCAGTCCTTCTTAAAGGAGTTAATGATAAAGAAGAAGATTTTAAAAGTTGGGCTAATTTTATAAAAAATAATCAAATTGATTTTAGATATATAGAATTAATGCAAACTGGAGATAATTTAGATTATTTTAATCAGTATCATGTGTCTACAAATAAATTTACAGATTATTTAAATAATAATAATTGGGTAATTCAAACATTTGGTAAAGATGCTGGTCCTTCCAAGAATTATATAAATCCTGAATACAAAGGAAAATTTGGTGTTATTGCACCCTACTCAAAAGATTTTTGCAAGAGTTGTAATAGACTAAGAATAACTGCCAAAGGTGATTTAAGATTGTGTTTATTTGGAAATACTGGAATAAATATTAGACACTTGATGCAAAGAGATGACCAAACTGAAGAACTGAAAGATTTAATTTTGAAACAATTAAATTATAAAAAAGAGTCTCACTATTTAGAAATAGGAGAAACGGGATTAACAAAAAATCTATCAACAACAGGTGGATAAGATGAAAAATTTAAAAATTGTAACTAACAATGATTTAAAAAACTGGGCAAAAGAAATTTTTGAAAAAAATTCATTTAAAATGATTGATGTTTCTGAAAAAAAAGAAACATTCCGTAGAGCTTTAGCATCAGGTAAAATATATGTCGGCAAAGAAGTATTTGAACTTATTAAAAATAAAGAGATGCCTAAGGGTGATCCAATTACTTTAGCAGAAGTTTCGGCAGTATTAGGTGTTAAAAAAACAAGTGAATTAATACCTTTGTGCCATCCTCTTCCAATAGATCATACGGCTACTAAAATCATAATGAATGAAGAAGAGTGTTCACTAGAAGTATACTGTGTGGTTTCCACCTATGCCAAAACAGGTGTAGAGATGGAAGCAATAATGGGTGTAAATGCAGCTCTGATTACAATTTACGATTTAAGCAAAATTGTAAATCCTCATTTAAAAATAGATAATGTAAAATTATTAATTAAAGAAGGTGGAAAAACTGGATTATGGAAAAATCCAAATGGACTTCCGAACTTTTTAAAAGATTTTTTCTAAAATTTATGAAAGTTAAAATTGAGTTGTTTGGAGCTGCAAGAGATTTTAATGACCAAAATTTATTAGAACTAGATCTAGGTCAAAAAACAACAATCAAGGATATAAGGAATAAAATAATTCAATATGTAGATCAGAAATTTAATGGAAATGAAAATTATATAAAAATCATTAACTCTTCAGCTTTTTGTTCGGAAAAAAATAATATTGTTAGCGACAATTATAAAATCACAAATAATGAAAAAATTGGTATTATTCCTCCAATTGGAGGAGGCTAATGCTTCATACTGACATTGTAGATAGTAAAGTTAAAAAATTATCATTAATTGATGCTGAAGAATTTATAGCATCTAATGATTTTGGAGCTTCATTAATTTTTAGTGGGACAGTTCGTAATCAAAATAATAATAAAAATGTTTTAGGTATTACATATGACAGTCATGATGCTTTGGTAATAAAAAGTTTTGAGGAAATTTATAATGAAGCTGAAGAAAAACTAAATATAAACAATAAGAGTGTTTTTATTGAACATGCCAAAGGTTACTTAAATTTAGGAGAAATTAGTATTATTATAGCAGTTGCATGCAAACATAGAGATGAGGCTTATGTATTATCAAGATATATAATAGAAGAAATTAAAAAAAGGTCTCCTATATGGAAAAAAGAACATTATACAAATAATCAAAGTGATTGGTTAAAAGGAAATCCTATTATTCATGAAAAAAATTAAATACTCAGAAATTACACCTGAGAAAATTTATAAAAATAGAAGATCATTTATTAAATCTCTTGGGTATGGTGCAAGTTCTTTAGCGGTAGCTACAATTCCTTTTGCAAGTCAAACTCAAGCTGATGATAGAAATGAACTTACAAGTTATAAAGATATAACAACTTATAATAATTATTATGAGTTCGGTACTTCAAAGAGTGATCCTTATGTTAATTCACAAAATTTTAAAACATCACCATGGACACTAAGTATTGAAGGGGAAGTTGAAAAACCTATCAAAATTTCTATGGAAGAAATAACCGAAACATTTGTATCTGAAGAAAGAATATACAGATTAAGATGTGTAGAAGGATGGTCAATGGTTATTCCATGGATGGGTTTTTCGCTAAGTAAATTATTGTCAAAAGTAAACCCAACTAGCAAAGCAAAGTATGTTGAATTTGAAAGTGTTTATGATCCTGAACAAATGAAAGGTCAAAGATATCCGGTTTTGAATTGGCCTTATAAAGAAGGATTAAGAATTGATGAAGCAATGCACCCTTTAACTACAGTTGTAACAGGTTTGTATGGTAAAAAGCTTCCAAATCAAAATGGAGCGCCTCTGAGAATATTTATCCCTTGGAAGTATGGTTTCAAAAGTGCAAAAGCAATTGTTAAGATAAAATTTGTAGAAAAAATGCCGACTTCATCATGGATGTGGGCATCTCCACGAGAATATGGATTTTACTCTAATGTTAATCCTAATGTAGATCATCCTAGATGGTCTCAAGCAACAGAAAGAATAATTGGTAAAGATATTTGGGTGCCAAGAGTAAAAACGCTCATGTTTAATGGTTATGGAGATGAAGTTGCAAATTTATATACAGGGATGGATCTAAAAAAATATTTTTAATGAGAAAATATTTTAAACCAGGTGTATTTATTTTAAGTACAATTCCTTTTTTATTAATTTTTTACAAAATATACTTCAATAAACTTGGGCCAGAACCTGTAAAAGAAATTACTCATTTTACTGGAGAGTGGACTTTAATATTTATCTGTCTAACATTAAGTATGACGCCACTTAAAAGGCTAACTAATTTAAATATTTGGATAAGTTTTAGAAGAATGTTGGGATTGTTTGTTTTTTTTTATGCATCTCTTCATCTCCTTACTTACGTAGGTATAGATTATAGATTTAATTTACAGCCGATAATTAATGATGTTCTGAAAAAAAAATACATCTTTATTGGATTTGCAGCATGGGTATTACTACTTCCATTGGCAATTACATCTTCTCAAATGATGATGAAGTTGCTTAAAAACAATTGGAAAAAATTACACAGATTAATTTACGTAATAGCGATATTTGGAGCTCTTCATTATATATGGTTATCTAAAACAATTTTTTTTAGACCACTAGTATATTTGGTAATAATACTTGTTTTACTTGCTTTAAGAATTAAAATTAAAAATAGGAACGTAAATTATGGATGATAATCTAAAAAAAGAAATTCAATCTGCTACACTTGAAAGATTAATGAGACATTTAGATGAAAGAAAAGATGTTCAAAACATTGATTTAATGAATTTAGCTGGATTTTGCAGAAATTGTTTGTCTAGATGGTATAGAGAAGAAGCTGAAAAAAAAGGAGTAGAAATATCTGATCCTGATGCAAGACAGCATATTTATGGAATGCCCTACTCTGAATGGAAAGAAAAATACCAGAAGTAACTTTCTATTCAATTCTAGTTAATGTTTACCTATTTAAGTCTATTTATTGTTTCATTTTTAGCTGCAACAATACTTCCTTTTTCATCTGAGGCTATATTAGCAACTTATCTGTTATCAGAAACTTATAACAAATTTTTGTTAGTATTTTTTGCAAGTTTTGGAAATATTTTAGGATCTATCTTCAATTGGTTTCTAGGAATTTATTTCTTGAAATTTCAAGATAAAAAATGGTTTCCTTTTACTAACACACAAATTGATAGATCATCCAGGTGGTTTATAAAGTATGGTAAATGGTCTTTGTTATTTGCTTGGGTACCAATTATTGGTGACCCTATTACTTTTATTGCTGGAACGATGAGAATTAAATTTTTAATTTTTTTATTGCTTGTGAGTTTTGGAAAAATAATGAGATATTTTTTTATTTCTCTTTTAGTCTAGGAAACAATTCAACAAAATTACAAGGTTTATGATTAATATCTAATTGATGTTTAAGGATACCGTCCCAAGCATCTGTTACTCCGCCTGAGGATCCTGGTAAGGCAAATATGTATTTACCATTTGATAGAACTGCACAAGCTCTAGATTGAATTGAAGACGTACCAACTGTTTTTAAACTAATAGTCCTAAAAACTTCGCCAAATCCTGGAATATGTTTATCTGCTATTTCATCAACAGCTTCGGGTGTAATATCTCTCCCAGTTAAACCTGTGCCACCAGTTGTAATGATAACATCAATATCTTTATGATTAATCCAGTCTTTTAGAATTTTAACTATATCTGCTTTATTGTCTTTACAAATTTTTCTGTCAATTAATTGATGATTGGCCTCTTTAATTTTTTCAACCAAGATCGCACCAGATTTATCGTTATCAATTGTTCTTGTATCTGTTACAGTTAGTAAAGCTATATTTACAATCATAAATAAATTTTTTTAATGATTATACTTACAATATTTTTTTTTATAACTGCAGTATTATATTCAAGTATAGGATTTGGTGGTGGCTCTACTTATCTTGCACTACTTTTAATTTGGGATGTCCCTTACTATATTTTTCCAATTTTAGCTTTGATTTGTAATATTATTGTAGTTTCAGGAAATTCTATAAATTTTTTAAAATCAAAGAATATTAATTTTAATTTACTTTATCCTTATTTAATAGGTTCTGTACCTTTTGCTTTTATAGGAGCATCGATCTCTATTGAAAAAAATTTATTTGAAATCTTGCTTTTCTTCATTTTAATATTAGCTGGAGTTTTTTTACTTATTGAAAGCAAATCATTTAACAAACAAAAAATTATAACAAAAAAAATACCCCTAGTTTTATCAATATTAATAGGATCAATAATTGGTTTTATATCTGGTTTGGTTGGAATTGGTGGTGGGATATTTTTAAGTCCTATTTTATTTTTGATGAAAGCAGGATTTCCAAAGCATATAACAAGTACTGCGTCCTTATTTATTTTAGTAAATTCAATTTTTGGTATAGGTGGTCAATTAACAAAGGATATAGTCTTTAACGAATTTTTAAATTACTGGCCACTATTTATTGCTGTCTTAATTGGTGGTCAAATTGGAAGTTTTTTAAATATAAAATTCCTATCTAACAAAATATTAGCTCTAATGACTGCATGCTTAGTAATTTTTGTTGCTATAAGAATGGGCATAACACTTATAGCTTAAGTTGAATTAATTATTTTTTGATATATTTAATCTCTCATGAAAAATTTTAAACCATTTGGACCTTCAATAGGAAAATCTAAAATTTCTAAAAAATTTTTAGAAAAACTTAACAAGGAAGTTGATACAAAAATCTTCTCAAAATCAAATGATTATAGTTCAAAATTAGCAAGTCAAATTAGAAAAGAAGTTCAAATTTCTAAAAGTTTTATAAAAAAAAATTTAGAAAAAGAATTAATAAAAAATATTAAAATTTTTCTAACTAAAGAACATATTAAAAAAATTAAAGAAATTAGAATTTTAAACCTGTGGGTCGTTAGCCAATATAAAAATGAGTATAATCCTATACATTATCATGAAGGCGACTTATCGGGTGTTGGTTATTTAAAAATTCCAAAACATATGACAAAAAATAAAAATGTTAAAAATAAAAAAATAAAAACCAATGGAACAATTGATTTTATAAATGGACAAAAAGCTTTTCTTTCAAAAAGTATTTTTAATTTGATACCAAAAACAGGCGATCTTTTAATATTTCCAAACTACTTAATGCATACAGCCTACCCCTTTAATATTGAAGAAGAAAGAAGATCGTTTTCTTTCAATGCTAAAATAATTTTTAATAAATAATTTACAAACTTTAATAATATTATATAAACGTAATTGCCGATTTGATCCTATTGCGGGCATAAACTGCTAAAATGGAAATTCCCAATAGATCTAATTAGCAAGGTAGTTGAACTATATTGTGCACCTGCATGTAGCTTAAGCACTAAAAAAGTGAGGATAAGATGGATAAAAATTTTTTTAAAACAACAAAAATTTTAGATGGTGGAATGGGTCAAGAATTATTGGCCAGAGGTATGGAGCCCAAGGGAACTTTGTGGAGTGCAAATGCTTTAATTGAGGAAAAATACCACGACTTAATACTTAATATTCATAATGATTTTATTAAATCTGGAGCTGATGTAATTGTAACTACAACTTTTACAACGAGAAGAAAAAGATTGAGAGAAAATGGAATAGAAGATCAATTTAAATTCTTAAATCAGAAAGCCTGTGAAATTGCACAAAAAGCTAAATTAAATAATCCACGCATTAAGATTGCAGGAGGACTCCCGCCTCAAGATTTGACATATGAAGAAGACAAGAGAAGTGAAAAAGAAATCACAAAGGATCATTCGGAATTAGCTGAATTACTAAACCCCTCAGTAGATTTTTTCTATTTTGATGTCTGGAGCAGTATCAAAGAAATTAGATGTGGAATAGAAGCTATTAAGAAATTTAATAAACCGTACTTAGTTGGGGTTCATATTTCTGAAGGAAACTCTTTACCAAGTGGAGAAAAAATTTCTGAAATTAATTCAATAATTACTGAAAATTGCCTAGGAGTAATTCTAGCATGTGTTTCGCCTGAAAATTATGAGAATAATTTAGATGAAATTCAAAAAC
Organism: Candidatus Pelagibacter sp. HIMB1542; assembly: GCF_052047835.1. NCBI lineage: Bacteria > Pseudomonadati > Pseudomonadota > Alphaproteobacteria > Candidatus Pelagibacterales > Candidatus Pelagibacteraceae > Candidatus Pelagibacter > Candidatus Pelagibacter sp. HIMB1542. Next base: position 731,360 of record NZ_JBNAJB010000001.1, read on the forward strand.
TTAATGTTCCATTTGGTTTCAAATTAAATGGATTTATCACAACTAAACCAACAGGTGGTTATACTTCTCAGTATAAAGAAAATGATGGATCGAACCCCAATAGTTTTTTAGGTCAAAGAAAAGATTTAGATCCTGAAAAAATATCAATTTTTGCAAAAAAATTTAAAGAAAATGGAGCCACTATTCTTGGAGGATGTTGTGAAACTCGGCCTTCACATATAGAGGCAATAAAAAACATTATTTAAATTTTGTACCTTTTCTTACAAAATAGATACCTATAATAACTGCTATCAATGAAATTATAACTTTAGTAGTAACCAATTCTTTTAAAAAGATATAACTTAAAATGGTACCAAATATTGGAATTAAATAAGATACTTGAGATTGAAAAATTAAACCATTGTTAATTAAAATTCTAAATCTCAATAACCAAGCAATTCCAGTAGATATCAACCCAAGATAAATAACTGAAATAGTAGAATCTAATCTTGGAACAGTTTTCCAAGGTTGTTCAATCAAACATACTAAAGGTAATAATATAATAGTAGCCCAAATCAAAATTGAACTGGTTACATTTTCATTTTTTTTCTTACTTATTTTTAATGTTAAAAGACCTCCAATTACATAACAAGTAGCACCTAACAAAATTAATAATGCTGAAGTAAAGTTATTTTCATTAATTAATAAATTATCTGAAAATAAATAAACTATTCCTGAAAATCCAATTAGAACTCCTGTGGTTCTAATTAAATTAAATTTTTCATTTTTGGTGTAAAAATGTCCTAGCACTACTGAGCTAAGTGAAGTTGATGACATTAAAATTGCTGCTAAGTTACTTTGAACAGATTTAACTCCATATGCTATTAAAAAAAATGGAGCTACTAAATTTATAAATCCAATCATTGCAAACCAATACCAATCTTTTGAAAATGCCTCGATTTTAATTTCTTTGTAAAAGCAAAGTATTAAAACTGGAATTGAACCAAAAAAAACTCTTAGAAATGCAATTGTAACAGGACCAAATGAATAGGTTGCAATTTTAATATTAAAAAAAGCAGATGCCCAAATCAACGCTAACAACGTTAATAAACTATAATCAATTAGTTTTGGTTCTCTCATTCAATAATATCTTCTGGTGATCCGTTTGTTATTTCAATTAACTTATTATAATTTATTTTGAAAACAGCATTTGGATGTCCAGCTGCTCCAAATATATCTGGGAATCTCTCTAGACTTTTATCAATAAAGATTTTACATTGCTTTAAGTGACCTACTGGTGACACTCCACCAATTGTATATCCTGTATTCTCTTTAACAGCTTTTGGGGATGCCATGGACACGTCTTTTTCATTGAGAATTTTTTTTAACTTATTTAATGAGCAACGCTTGTCTCCGGATACCAAGCTTAATATATAGTTGTCACCTGCCCTAAAAAGTAAACTTTTAACAATAGCACCAACATTGCAACCCAAAGCTGTAGCAGCATCATTGGCTGTTCTTGCTGTTTTTTCTAAGACGATAACATTTAAATTTTGATCGAATGTTTTAAGAGCTTTTTCTGCCCTTTTTACCGGTTCTTTATTTGGTATTGATTCCATTGAATTTATAAAATTTCCTAATTTGATTGAGTAGATACACTACTTATGTAAAAAATGCATAGGTGTTATTTATTAAATAAGCATTATTTTTTAACTTTTTTTTGCTAATTAGGCTCCATCGAAATTACATAGGAGACAAAATGAGTGCAGAAAACGTTTTAAAATTTATTAAAGAGAAAGAAGCAGAATTTGTAGATCTAAGATTTACTGATCCAAGAGGAAAACTTCAACATTTAACTATGGATGCATCAATAGTAGATGCTGACATGCTTAATGAAGGAGTGTTTTTTGATGGTTCATCTATTGCTGGATGGAAAGCAATTAACGAATCTGACATGATTTTAAAACCTGATACTGCAAGAATGTTCATGGATCCTTTCACGTCTCATAATACTGTAGTTTTGTTCTGTGATATTTTAGATGCAATCAAAAAAGATCCTTACGAAAGAGATCCAAGAGGAGTTGCAAAAAAAGCAGAGGAATATTTAAAATCATCAGGTATTGGTGATAAAGCGTTTTTTGGACCTGAGCCAGAATTTTTTGTTTTTGATGATGTAAGAATTAAAAATGATATGAATGAAAGTGGATTTAAAATAGATAGTAAAGAAGGTCCATATAATTCAGGTAAAGAATATGAAAATGGAAATTTGGGTCATAGACCTCAAATCAAAGGAGGTTATTTTCCTGTGCCACCTGTTGATAGTGAGCAAGATATGCGTGGTGAATATTTAAAAAACTTAAAAGAAGTTGGTATCAAAGTTGAAAAACACCACCATGAAGTTGCTCCAAGTCAACATGAACTTGGTATGTATTTTGGAACTTTGGTTGACCAAGCAGATAACGTTCAACTTTATAAGTATGTAGTTCAAATGGTAACACATTCATTTGGGAAAACTGCAACCTTCATGCCAAAACCAGTTGCAGGTGATAATGGTTCAGGTATGCATATTCACCAATCTATTTGGAAAGGTGATACTCCTGTATTTTCAGGTGAAGCATATGCAGGACTTTCAGAAACTGCATTACACTATATTGGTGGAATTTTAAAACATGCTAAAGCGATTAATGCTTTTGCTAACTCTACAACAAATAGTTACAAAAGATTAATCCCTGGTTTTGAAGCTCCAGTATTATTAGCTTACTCTGCAAGAAACAGATCGGCATCATGTAGAATTCCAATTACTTTAAGTAAAAAAGGTGCAAGATGTGAAATTAGATTTCCAGATGCAGCAGGTAATCCTTACCTAACGTTTGCAGCAATGTTAATGGCAGGTATTGATGGAATTAAAAATAAAATACATCCAGGTGAGTCTTTTGATAAAGATTTATATGAATTGCCACCAGAAGAAGTAAAAGCTATACCAACCGTTTGTGGATCTTTAAGAGAAGCAATGGAAAGTTTAGATAAGGATAGAGAGTTTTTAACTCAAGGTGGTGTATTTACTGACGACCAAATCGATGCTTATATAGCACTTAAGTTTGAGGAAATTCATAAATTTGAACACGCACCTCATCCTGTAGAGTTTGAGATGTATTACAGTAGTTAATATTTAATTACTGTCTGGTTGTTGCAATTGTATCTTTGTTAATACCTTTTTTAACAACGTAATCTTGAGTACCGTTTGCACCGGTCTCAACTTCTTTACGTAAATCTTTAAAGAAAGTTCTTTCTTTAATTGTATCTTTTAGGTTTTTAACAAGATTTTTAAATTCAAATTTGTTCATACATAAATATATATACTAGGTATGCGTATGATGCAATACTGATATGCGTTAAATGAGAACATTCAACTTTTGCTAGATTTTAAAGGATTCCCCGCATCCACATCTTTCTGTTTCGTTGGGATTATTGAATACAAACGAAGAAGATAGCTCTTCTTTTTTGTAATCCATTTCTGTTCCAAGCAAATACATAATAGCTGCAGAATCGACAAATACTTTCACACCTTTTTCCTCAATTACTTCATCATTTGGATTTACTTCTTTGGTATACTCCATGACGTAAGACATGCCAGCACAACCTCCTGATTTAACTGAAACTCTTACACCTAAAGAGTCTTTTTCTGCATTAGACATAATTTCTTTAATTCTTTCCGCAGCATTATCACTTAATTTAATAATTGGATTCATTATAAATTTAACTCCAGTTTTGCAGCTTCTGACATCATATCCTTATTCCAAGGTGGGTCCCAAACTAATTCAAGATCAACGTCCTCAATACCGTCAACTTGCATTGCGCCATCTTTAACTTCTTTAGGTAAACTTTCAGCAACTGGACAATTAGGAGTAGTCAAAGTCATTTTAATTTTTGCAAATTTATCATCCTCAACTTTTATATCATAAATCAAACCTAGTTCATAAATATTCACTGGTAACTCAGGATCATAAATTTTTCTAATTTCTTCAATAATTTGATCTTTTTTCGACATAATTAATTTTCTGTTTTAACCTCATCAGTTTTATTATCAAAAGCTGAGACTAGCGTATGCCAAGATAGTGTGGCACACTTTACTCTCATTGGATATTGTTTTACTCCAGATAAGCACATTAGTTTTGTTTTTTCATCTTCTTCAAGATTTTCTGATTTAAGCTCAGGATTTTCTTTAATCATACCCAAAAAATCTTCAACAATCTCTTTTACTTCATTTTCATTTTTACCTTTAATTAAATCAGTCATTATTGATGCAGAAGCCATAGAAATGGCACAACCACTACCTTCAAATGAAATATCTTCCACAATTCTTTGTCCATTTAATTTTAAATAGACATGAACGTTATCACCACACAGTGGATTGTTGCCTTTGGCATCTTTATTAAAATCCTCTGTCTTACGAAGATTTCTTGGATTTTTTCCATGCTCTAAAATTATTTCTTGGTATAATTCTTTTAAATTCATTTTAAGTTAAATATTTTCTTACAGTTATTTATTGCATCATTAAGTTTATCTAAATCTTCTTTAGTGTTATATATTCCAACGGAAGCTCTTGCGCTCGCTGGTATATTGAGTTTGTCATGTAAAATTTGACAACAATGATGACCGGCTCTTATTGCAACTCCGTCTTCATCTAAAATTGTTGCGATGTCATGAGGATGCACACCTTCTAAAGTGAAAGACAAAACTCCACCTTTATTTTTTGGATTTCCAATCAATTTTACTGAATTATTTTTTTTTAATAATTCTTGGCCATACTCAACTAATTCTGCTTCATGTTTCATAACATTTTCAATACCTACGCTCTCCAGAAATTTAATTGATTGATCAAAAGCAATAACTTGCGCTGTAGCCATAGTTCCGGCTTCATATTTATTAGGTAAATCACCATAGGTAATTCTATCTTTTTTAACCTCTCTAATCATTCCGCCACCGCCTTGGTAAGGAGGAAGTTCATCCAACCACTTTTTCTTACCATAAAGAACCCCTAGTCCTGTAGGGCCGTACATTTTATGACAAGAAATTGCATAAAAATCACAATCTAAGTCTTGCATATCTAGCTTTAAATGAGGAGCTCCTTGACAACCATCTACGACAACAATTATTCCTTTTGAATGTGCTAAATCAGTAATTTCTTTTACTGGTAATATTGCTCCAGTCACATTTGATAAATGAGTAATTGAAATAACTTTTGTATTAGGAGTAATTTTCTTTTCAATTTCTTCTAGTGTAATTTCTCCCTCTTCATTTATTTCTGCAAAATTAATTTTTATATTTTTAGATTTTCTTAAAAAATGCCAAGGTACATAATTCGAATGATGTTCTAGTTCGGTAATTAATATTTCATCAGCTTCGTTTAAATGATTTTGACCCAATGTATTTGCAACAAGGTTTAATGCTTCGGTAGCACCTTTGGTAAATACTATTTCATTTTTATCTTTAGCATTAATATATTTTTGAACAGATGTTCTAGTATTTTCATATAAATTTGTTGCAGCAACCGCAAGATAATGAACACTTCTACCAACATTAGAAAATTGTTTAGTATAAAATTCATTAATTCTATCCACCACTACTTTTGGTTTTTGTGATGAATTTGCACTATCTAAGTAAACTAAATCATTATTTTGGATTTTCTCATCAAATATTGGAAATTCTTTTTTAACTTGATCTATGTTCATACATTTATACCTGATAATTTTTTAACTAATTTTTTTACATCTTCATTAGAAATTTTTTCAATTACCTCGTTAAGAAAACCATTTGTTAATAATTTTTTTGATTCTGAGTAACTGAGACCTCTTGACATTAAATAAAAAATTGAATTTTCATCAATATTTCCTGATGTAGATCCATGTGAGCATTTTACATCGTCTGCATATATTTCTAATTCTGGTTTCGCATTAAATTCAACACTTTCATTTAACAATAAAGCTCTACTTAATTGGTATCCATTTGTTTTTTGTGCTTCAGGACTTACAAAAATTTTACCTTGATAAATACCTTTTGATTTATCATTCAATACACTTTTAATTAATTGATAACTTTTAGAATTTTCTTTTTTATGATTAATTACAGTTTTTATTTCATGATGTTTTTCATTTTCTAAATTGATAATTCCATTTAACGCAATAGAACCATATTCATCATCTAGATTGCAATTTATATCTTGTTTTATAAATTTAGATCCTTCAGATAAAATAAAATATTCTAAATGACTATTTTTAGACAAATTAATATCTTTGTTGAAATACTTTATATTTTCTGAAGTATTTGAGTCTAGACTATAATTTTTTAAAATTGAATTATCTCCAATCTTAATTTTTTGTCTAAAATTAATGAAATTTTTTTCAGAATTTTCATTTAAAAAATTAACTACACACAATGAACTGTCATCTTCTAAATTAATATCTACTCTAGAATTAATTGCAGAAGATTTTAAACCATCACTTAAATAATTAAATAAAATCAATGGTTTTTTAACATAGCAACCTTTTTTAATAGTAATTTTCGAAACACTAGTAAGAAAGGCTGAATTCAAATTTAAAAGAGTATTTTGATAAATAGTATCATCTAAGTCTAAATTTTGATCAACTAAGATTTTATCTTTGTCTTCGTGTTTAAAATCAAAATCATATAATTTTCCATCAACAAAACTTATTTTATTATATTCAAAATCTAATGGAAAATCTTTTTCTTCAAAAACTTTTTTTTGATCAACAATAAAGTTTAAATTATCAAAATTTTTTGAAATAATTTGATTTATATCTGAAAATTTCCAATCCTCACTTCTTTTATTTGGTAAACCTTTTTCAAAATAATTATTAAAATTTTCTTGTTTTATTTTTTTCTGACTATCAGAAAAATTATTTAGACTAATAATTTTATCAAAATTTAATTTAAGTTCATTTTGCATTAATTAAAATCCTCATAACCTACTTTTTCTAATTCTTTTGCTAATTCAAAATCACCTGATTTAATAATTTGTCCATTTTTAAGAACATGAACAAAATCAGGTTTGATATAATCTAACAATCTTTGATAGTGAGTTATTATTAAAAAAGAATTGTTTTTATTTCTTAGTGAATTAACTCCTTCTGAAACTATCCTTAAAGCATCTATATCTAATCCTGAATCTGTTTCATCTAGAATTGATAATTTTGGATTTAAGATGGACATTTGTAAAATTTCATTTTTTTTCTTTTCTCCACCTGAAAATCCAACATTAAGTTGTCGGTTTAAAATTTTTTCATCAAATTTTAGTTCTGCAGATTTTTCTTTTATTAATTTTAAAAATTCAATTGCGTCTAGCTCCTTTTCGCCTCTAGCCTTTTTAATTGCATTTATTGATGTTTTTAAAAAAGTGTTTGTATTAACACCTGGTATTTCCATTGGATATTGGAACGCTAAAAAAATTCCCTTATGAGCTCTTTCTTCTGTTTCTAATTCTAATAAATTTTCTCCATCAAATGTAACTTTACCATTTATTTCGTAACCTTTTTTGCCTGACAAAATATTTGATAATGTACTTTTTCCAGATCCGTTTGGACCCATAATTGCATGAACTTCTCCTGGTTTAATATCTAAATTTAAACCTTTTAATATTTCTTTTTCATCAATCTTTGCTTTAAGATTTTCTATTGATAACATCTACCCCACACTCCCCTCTAAACTAATACCTACAAGTTTTTGTGCTTCTACTGCAAATTCCATTGGTAGCTGCTGCAGAACTTCTTTACAAAAACCGTTTACAATTAAACTAACTGCCTCTTCTTGGTTTAATCCTCTTTGATTGCAGTAATATAGCTGTTCATCACTTATTTTTGATGTTGTTGCTTCATGTTCTATATTTGATTTAAGATTTTTGTTCTTGATATAAGGAATTGTATGAGCTCCACATTTATTACCCATCAATAAAGAGTCACATTGGGTAAAGTTTCTAGAATTATCAGCTTTTGAAGATATATCTACTAATCCTCTGTACATCATATCTGATTTACCTGCTGAAATTCCTTTTGAAATTATTTTACTTTTTGTGTTTTTTCCTAAGTGTATCATTTTAGTACCAGTGTCAGCTTTTTGATGATTGTTTGTAATCGCTATAGAATAAAACTCACCTACTGAATTATCGCCTTTCAAAATACAACTTGGATATTTCCAAGTAATTGCTGAACCAGTTTCTACTTGGGTCCAAGAAATTTTGGAATTTTTACCTTTGCATAATCCTCTTTTAGTAACAAAATTATAAATACCGCCCTTTCCATCCTTATCCCCTGGATACCAATTTTGAACTGTTGAATATTTTATTTCTGCATCATCAAGAGCAATTAATTCAACATTAGCTGCATGCAATTGATTTTCATCTCTCATTGGAGCTGTACATCCTTCTAGGTAGCTTACATAACTTCCTTTATCAGCTATGATTAATGTTCTTTCAAATTGTCCTGTTTCTGATGCATTGATTCTAAAGTAAGTAGACAGTTCCATAGGACATTTAACATTTTCTGGAATGTATACAAATGAGCCATCAGTAAAAACTGCAGAATTAAGAGTTGCAAAAAAATGATCAGTTGTAGGAATAACTGATCCAAGATATTTTTTAACTAATTCAGGATGTTTTTGAATAGCTTCAGACATCGAGCAAAATATAATTCCTTGCTTAGTAAGTTCTTCTTTAAAAGTAGTTGCAACAGAAACAGAATCGAAAACTGCATCAACAGCAATACCATTTAATCTTGCTTGCTCTTGAAGAGGAATTCCTAATTTTTTATATGTCTCTAATAATTTAGGATCAAGATCATCTAAACTTTTTGGTTTATCTTTCATACTTTTGGGAGCTGAGTAGTAGTAAAGATCCTGATAATCTATTTTAGGATATTTTGGTTTCTGCCAATCAGGCTCTTTTAATTGTTTAAATCTTTCAAAAGCTTTTAATCTAAAATCTAACATCCATTGAGGCTCTTTTTTAATATTAGAGATAAATTTTATTACATTCTCATTTAAACCCTTAGGGGCTTTTGTATTTTCTATATCTGTTGAAAAACCATATTTGTAATCTTTCAAACTATCTATTTCTTTCTGTCTACTATCCATACTATACTCTGGTCTCTTTATTAATTTTTAATAAGTCGTTTAAGCTTTTATTTTCAAAGAAAGTATTAATATGAACCTCAAGTTCATCCCATAAATTATGTGTAATACATTTTGTAGCTTTACCATTACAACCTTTTTTAGATTCTTTTTTACACTGAACAGTTTTAACTTTTTCATCTACTGCATTGAAAATATTTGTAAGTTTTATTTCACTTGGATCTTTTGATAAAATGTAACCTCCTTGATTACCTCTAATACTTTTCACAATTTGATTTTTTTTAAGTTTTGAAAATATTTGCTCTAAAAAATCTAATGAAATTCCTTGTCTTAAAGAAATATCTCTTAATGATACAGGATTGATATTATCAAACCTTGCTAGATCTACTAATGCCATTACGGCATATCTTCCTTTTGATGTTAGTTTCATTTTTGCCCTTAAAATGTGGGTTTTTATACATACCCGACTAAAATGGTCAAGTTTATAAAGTAAAAAAAGACTACCATTTTGTCGCTCAGTTGTGATAAACGTACCTTTTTTTTGAGAACAATAATCAATTGCATATATGGATAATAAAATTTTAGAAATTTTTATACCTGGACCTGCTGGTAGATTAGAAGCTAAATATTATAAAAGTAAAAAAAATACTTCTCCTATTGCATTAGTTCTACAGCCTCATCCACAGTATGGGGGAACTATGAATAATAAAGTAGTTGTAGATACATTTCATACATTCATGGAAAATGATTTTTCAGTTTGTAGAGTAAACTTTAGAGGAGTTGGGAAAAGTGATGGAGAATTTGATAATGGTCAAGGTGAACTGGCAGATGCTGCAGCAGCACTAGATTGGTTGGAAAGAGAAAATTTTGATAATTCGCAATGTTGGGTATCAGGATTTTCTTTTGGTTCTTTGATTGCAATGCAGCTGCTTATGAGAAGACCGGAAATAAATAGATTTATAGCCATATCTCCACAACCTAATGTCTATGATTTTACTTTTTTGTCTCCATGTCCAACATCTGGGATGGTTGTTTATGGAAAAAAAGATGAATTAGTGCCAGTAGAATATATTACTGAATTAGATAAAAGATTAAGCGCTCAAAAAGGTATTAAAGTTGAATTCCAAACAATAACTGAAGCAAATCATTTCTTTTCTAAAACTGATGACGCTTTAACAAAAACTTTGGATAAATATATAAAAAAAGAAACAGCTTTATATTAATAATTATTTGCTAACTTGCCTCCAATGACCGGGGCATTACATCTTGTTGTATTTGGGAAAGAAATTGGTAAATTTAATTTAGACCTGATTGCTAAATAAGCAAACGCTTGAGACTCGATATAATCTCCATTCAGCTGAAAATTATCTATCATATCAAAATTATTCTTATTTAAATTTGAATTTCTAATAATTGATTCAATCAAAAATTTGTTCTTTCGACCTCCCCCACAAAATAAATATTTGTTAGAATTATTTTTATTTAAAAATTTTATTCCTTCTGCAATCAAATATGCCGTGAATTCTGTAATTGTTGAACACCCATCTTCTAAAGATAAACCTCTTGCAAAAGATATATCAAATTCTTTTACATCAAGTGATTTTGAATAAGTTTCAATTTTAAAATTATCTATTGCTTGATTTAGAATTAATTGATCAATTTTTCCAGATTTTGCAATCTTACCATCTTTATCAAAGGTAAAATTTGAATTATTCCTGATCCATTCATTTATCAAACAATTGCCTGGACCAATATCATAAGCAATCAAATCATTTTCTATATTATTGGATATATCATTTATTATTGTAGCGTTGGATATTCCTCCAATGTTAACAATGCAAATAGGTTTAGCTGATATATCTTTTTCTTTATTTAAAAAATTGTTAACTAATAATCTGTGGTAAATTGGTGTTAGAGGTGCTCCTTGACCATTGTTATCAATATCTGCTTGTCTAAAATCATAAATAACTGGTTTTTTTAATAATTGAGATAATAAATTTCCATCACCTAGTTGTTTAGTAATTTTAATCTGAGGGTTATGAAAAATTGTTTGTCCATGAAAACCTATAAGATCAATTTCTATTCCATTTTTTAATACAATTTTGCTAATTTTTTCAGCATGAAAAATGGTTAAAGCCCTCTCTAAATTACTCAATTCTTTAGAATATTTTATCAAATCTTCACTACTTTTAATTTTGTCTCTCAAAGTTGATAATTGCCTATAGAGATCAGTATCGTACTCAAAGTATTTATCCAAAATTAGTTCTACCTCGTTATATCCATCAGATTTAATTATTGAAACATCTATCCCATCCATGGATGTGCCACTCATTAACCCCATAGCTGAAAATAATTTTTTTTTCATTGATATTATTTTTAAAAAAAATTTGTATATAGTAACTATAGTCTTATGAATAAATTTTTAAAAGAATTTAAAGATAGAGGATATTTCTATCAATGCACAAGTGAAGCAGACTTATCTAACTTATTAGATAAAGAAAAAATTAAAGCTTACATAGGATTTGATTGTACTGCTGAAAGTTTACATGTTGGTAGTTTATTGCAAATTATGTGCTTGAGGTTGTTACAAAAAAATGGACATCAGCCAATTGTATTGTTAGGAGGGGGTACAACAAGAATAGGTGATCCCTCAGGAAAAGATAAGACAAGAAAAATTTTAGAAGAAAGTGAAATTGAAAAAAATATTAAAAATATTCAAAATATTCTAAAAAAATTTCTAGATAATGATGATCCAAAAACAAAACCTATATATGTCAATAATTACAACTGGCTTAAAGATTTAAATTATATTTCTTTTCTAAGAGATATAGGAAAACATTTTACCATAAATAGAATGCTTACATTTGATAGTGTAAAGCTAAGATTAGAAAGAGAACAGTCGCTTAGTTATATGGAATTTAATTACATGATACTCCAAGCCTACGACTTTTTAGAATTGAATAAAAAAGAAAAATGTGTTCTGCAAATAGGTGGTTCCGATCAATGGGGAAACATTGTAAACGGTGTCGAGCTTATTAAGAGATATTCTAATAACCAAACATACGGATTAACAACACCATTAATTACTTTAGCCTCAGGTGCAAAAATGGGAAAAACTGAAAACGGTGCTATTTGGTTAGACGAAAAATATTTATCAGCTTATGACTATTGGCAATTTTGGAGAAATGTTGATGACAGAGATGTAATGAAATTTTTAAAAATGTTTACTGATGTTGAAATAAGTGAAATCAATGCTTTAGAGGAAAAAAATATTAATGAATTAAAAATATTATTAGCAAACAAAGCCACAGCTATGTTACATGGAGAAGATGCTAGTCAAAATTCTGAGCAAGCAGCAAAAGAGGCATTTTCTGGAAATTCTTTAGGCTCTAACTTACCTAGCGTTACAATTGAAGCAAAACAATTAGAAAATAAAATCAATATAATTGACTTAATAATTTTATCTAAATTAGAAAATTCAAAAAGTGAGATAAGAAGATTAATTAAGGGTAAAGCTATTAAGATTAATGATGCTGTAGTTTCAGATGAAAAAGTTATTATTAATCAGGAGCTATTTTCAGAAAATTATTTAAAGCTTTCTATAGGTAAAAAAAGGCACATTAAAATTAAATTAAGTTAGTTTCTTTTAATTTTTTCGAGACTTCTAGTTATAAATCTTGGAGTTAATGTTTTTATTGGGTTTACTGAGGTTTGAAGATCTTTTGGTGGTCCTTTTATTTTAAAACTTACTCCAAAAACACCCTCTCCTGTTTTATCACCAACTAAAATTTTTCCTAATAATGGAATTTTACTTATTGTTTTATTTATAGTTGTTGCTGGTACTAAAGTACCTCTTAGACTTATCAATTTTTCTTCTTCCACATAACCACTCATTAATATTGAAATAGCTGGGCCAATTGCATAGAGCTCATCTATTGTCATTAGATTTTTCTGGTTATTGAATTTCATCTCGAACTCATCAAATCTTATTCCTTCTCCAGTTAAAATATCAGCAATTCCTTGTAGGGAAGCTAGTGTTAGAAGTTTTGTTAATGCTGGTACCTCTTTTAACTTAAAGTCATAAATTTTAAGATTTGATACTGATTTTTCATTTTTTTTTGTTGATATGAAATCCAAGTTGCCTTCATCAAATCCTTTTATAAATTTATATCTTTTCACTAATGGTTTTGCTCTAGATGAATAAAGTTTAGTTATTTTTTCACCGTTATCAGTTGTTTCAATAGAAAAAATTATATTTTTATTATTTTCAAAATTTGCAGATAAATTTGCATCAACAACTTTGTTATCTTTAATCAAAATTGACCCTTGTAAATTTTTAACAAAATTAATTTCATCTATATAAATTTCATTCAGATTTAAGTTCAATTTAAAATTATTCTTAAAAATTTTATTTTCTTTTTCTTTTTTACTCTCAAGTAAATTTGTTACAATTGAATTAGCGTTTAAGAACAATCCATTTAATTTATAATGATTTTCATTTTGTCTCTGAATAATAAACTGATTTTCTTTATTTTCAGTATCAATATAATCAAATTCAATTTTATCAAACCTATCTATTAAATAATCTTTATCTAATATTAAATTATTAATCTTAATTTTATTTTCATTATCTGTGATGTTTATATTTTCAAAATTTAAATTTTTTGAACTTTTTAATGTTCCAGCAACTGCTAAATTTGTTTTTTCATTTATATTTTTCTTATAATTTAAATTTTTAATTTCAAAATCTGTTTGATTTAAAATTAACTTTAAATCAAAATTGGTTTTTTCTTTATCATTAAAAACAAAGTAATTTATTTCATCATAGTTTTTATCAATTTTTATATTTCCATTACCTGAAAGAGTTAATGAACCATTTTTATATTTTATATTGAGTTTATGATTTTGAAGGTTAAGATATTTTTTAGTAGATGGGAAAAATTGTTTTAAGAATTCTTGATTTTTTAAATCAACACTTTTTAAATTAATATCAGATATGAATTCAAAATCCTTATCATTTTTGCTGTAAAAATACTCAATATAATCAAAATCTTTATTAAGTTTTACTTTACCTTCACCTTTAATTATAAAATCTTTGTTTTTATACTTTAAGTGTATTTTATGATTTTCAATATTTAAAAGATCCTTTGTGAGTGGAAAATATTCCTTAATAATTTTTTGATTTTTTAATATCCCTTTTTTAATATTTAAATTAGTTTCAAATTCAATGTTATTTTGATCTCTTTTAAAAGTGTATTCAATTTTATTTAATTTATTATCTAACTTAAATTCACCTGAACCATTAGCTAAAAGAGCTTTGTTTTCATAAATTAATTTTAATTTATGATTATCTAATAAGATTTCACTATTTTGATTTGAAAAATAATTTGGAATTAAATTATTATCATAAATAACTTTTTTAAAATTTATATCAGAGTCTATTTTTAAATTAGTTAATTTAAATTTATTAGTTATTTCAAAATTAAAAATATTCTCAGAACTAAACTTAGTATTTTTTAAATTAAAGTTATTTAAATTTAAATTTAATATATTAATTAAATTATCTGATAAAACTGCCTCAGAATTTTGAATCTTACCTTCAACGTAATGATTATTGTTCTTTTTGTTAACTTTTAATAATTTAGATGAAAAATCAATTTGATCTGATGCAAATTTAATATCTTCAAATAAATATTTGTCTTTTTCTATATTAAATAAAAAATTAATATTATTAAAATCTAGTCCATTAAAAAATTTAAATTTTCCATCTTTCAATAATCCTTTGATTTTGTAATCATTTTTAATTTTTCCATTTTGATCTAAGTTAAGATTTAGATCTAAAATTACATGTCCTTTTTTAATGAAAGTTTCCAAAATTAATAATTCTGGTTTGTTACTTGTGGCTCTTATAAATTTAACAAAATCCTTTAATAATATTGACTTTGTTGCCACCTCAAAATTAGAGGAAACTAATTTATTTTTAAAGATAGAATCGAGTGATACTTGAGTTTTTATGTATTCAAGTTCAAGTGGTCTATTTGCATAATAGATGTTTGCGCCAATAGTTTTTGCATTTATTTTAAGTTTAAAAGGATCAAGAATTAATTTTACTTTTTTTAAAGATACATCCAAATTCTTATTACTTTGAACAACTGTGTCTTTTATTTGCTGATTAAATTTGTTTGTTTCTATTCCAACAATGCTTAAATAAAATATTAGTGATATTAAAAATCCTAGTAATAATAAAAAGTATTTAAAAATATTTATTTTCATTTAATTTTGTAAAGAGATTGTTCTAAAAAATCATCTAATTCTCCATCAAGAATTTTATCTGGACTTGTGCTTTCAAAATTTGTTCTGTTATCTTTTACCAATCTATAAGGTTGCAAAACATATGATCTTATTTGATGCCCCCAACCAATTTCTGATTTACTGTTCTCTGTACTTTGATTCTCCTCTTCTCTTTTTTTAATTTCAAAATCATACAATCTTGCTTTTAACATATTCATACAAGTTTCTTTATTTTTATGTTGCGATCTTTCATTTTGACATTGGACTACTATTTTAGATGGAATGTGAGTAATTCTTACAGCGCTATCAGTTGTATTTACATGCTGTCCACCAGCACCACTTGATCTATAAGTATCTATTCTCAAATCTTTCTCTAAAATCTCAATATTTATATTTTCATCCACTACTGGGTAAATCCAGACACTTGCAAAACTTGTGTGCCTTCTTGCTCCTGAGTCAAATGGAGAAATTCTAACCAAACGATGAATGCCTGATTCTTTTTTCAACCAACCAAATACATAATCACCTTCAATTTTTATCGTTGCTGATTTAATACCAGCTTCATCTCCTTTATGCTCACTAATTAAATTTGATGTAAAACTTTTTTTATCAGACCACTTCAAATACATCCTTCTCAACATATCTGCCCAATCTTGACTTTCAGTCCCTCCAGCGCCTGCATGTATTTCTATATAGCAATCTAATGAATCTGCTTCGTCTGACAAAAAACATTTGATTTCATTTTTTTTTACCTCTTTTTTTAAATCCTTAATATTTTGTAAAGTTTCTTCCTGAACCGCTAGATTGTTTTCCACTAATGCAAGCTCATTCAAATCATCAAAATCATTTAATTTTTGGATAGACTGATTTAAAGAATTTACTAAATCTTCGTAGAGTTTTTTCTCTTTTATAACTTTTTTTGAATTATCTTTATCTTGCCAAAAATTGGCATCCAACATTTGAGAATTTAATTTTTCAAGTTTTGAGTAAATTTTATTGTTTTCAAAGATACTCCTTAATTCTTTGATTAATTTTATTAATTTCTTCTTTGTAATTTTGGTAATTGTTATCCATTAGTAAAACTTTAGTATGTTGTTTATATCCATTCTATCAGAATTTGAATAAAGAACTTTACCATCTACAACATTTTTCTTTTTAAAAACCTCAATTATTGTATTTTTAGATGTGAATTTAGCTTTTTGGCCTGTTGAGGGATCCACAACCATCATTATTGTGTCTTTTGCAGCTTTAAATGGTCTAGCCTCAGACTTTTTAACAGAATTTTTTATAAAATTTTTAAATATAGGTAGGGCAGTTTTTGATCCTGTTTCAAATTTACCAAGTGGTGTTGGGCTATCCATTCCTACATAAACACCTACTAATAAATTTGATGTAAAACCAATGAACCAGGTATCAGTATTATTATTCGTTGTTCCAGTTTTTCCTGCAATATTTAATTTTAAATCTCTTAATTTTTTTGCAGTTCCTCTTTGAACTACCCCTTCAAGAATTGATGTCATTTGATACGCAGTTTCTTCAGAAAAAATTTGTATATATTTATTTTTTAACTCAGGATAATCATCACTAAGATAGGATATTGAATCACAATTTACACAAGATCTCTTATCATTATTATAAATAGTATTTCCTTCACTATCTTGAATCCTGTCAATCAAAACAGGTTCAACAAGTTTTCCTCCATTAACAAAAACAGAGTAAGCAGATGTAAGCTGCAACAAAGTGGTTTCAGCAGAACCTAAAGAAATTGACAATAGTTTCTCAGGATTTTCATAAATTGAAAGTTTTTTAGAATAGTCGATAATTTTATCTAAACCTAAATCTTGAGCTATTCTAACTGTCATTAGATTTCTTGATTTCTCCAATCCAGTTCTGATTGTAGATGGACCGTAAAATTTTTTTCCATAATTTTCCGGTTTCCATAACTTTAAATCATCCCCTTGATCTAAAACTAAAGGTGCATCTAAAACTAATGATGTAGGTGTATAATTATTTTCTAAAGCAAGAGCATAAACGAATGGTTTAAATGCAGACCCTGGTTGTCTTTTCGCTTGCGTGGTTCTATTAAACTCACTTTTTTTAAAACTGAAACCGCCATTAAGAGCCAAAACTCTTCCTGTATAAGGATCCATTACAACAATTCCTCCATTTATTTTTGGCAGTTGTTGTAAACTGTATTTTTTATCTTTTATTTGTTTCACATAAATTATATCGCCAATTTTTAATAATTGGTTAAACTCTTTTTTTGTCCAAGAAATATCTTTATATTCAATAACACCATCATCTTTATCAATCGTTTCTACAATTGCTGAAAATTTATTTAATTTTTTTACAATTGCTAATTTCCAATTAATTGATTTTTCAAGTTTGTATTTATCTAAATCTTTGTACCAGTTCAAATTGTAAGGTTTGTTAATTAGTGCACCCCTCCAACCTTTTCTCTGATCATAGGAAATTAATCCAGATCTTAGAGAATTAGTTGCTAATTTTTGTAAATCTAAATCTATTGGAGTATTGATATTTAAACCTTGTTTATAAACTTTATCGTAAGTCAAATTTTCTATGACATTTTTTCTAACGTCTTCAATATAATATTGCGCATCTTCTAAGTATATTTTTTGTTTTTTCTTTAATTTAATTTCTTGATTACTTAATTTTTCTAACCACTCAGATGTAATATAATTATTTTCATATAAATTTTTTAAAACTAAATTTCTTCTAAATTTTGCTAAATCTTTATCTTTGTAAGGATTGTATTTACTAGGCGCTTTAGGTAAAGCAGCTAACAATGCAGCTTCTGAATAATTAAGATCCCTTATAGATTTATCAAAATATTCTAAGCTTGCAGCAGCTACGCCATAGGCTCCACTACCAAGATAGATTTGATTTAAATAAAGTTCTAATATCCTTTCTTTAGATAATGCTCTTTCAATCCTAAATGCTAAAATTGCCTCTTTTATCTTTCTATTTAGACTTACTTCATTTGTTAATAAAAAATTTTTTGCTACTTGTTGAGTAATAGTTGAGGCACCTTCTAGTCTTTTAGAGGCCATTATATTTGAAATATTGTTGATGACTGCTCTTAGAACACCTTTCGCATCTACACCAGGATGAGAGAAAAAATTTTTATCTTCTGCGGATAAAAATGAGTTAATTACATTTTTTGGTATAGCATTGTAAGGAACAAAAACTCTTTTTTCTTTTGAAAAATCTGCAACCAATTCTCCATTTCTTGAATAAACTTTACTTGAAACTGGTGGCTTATAACTCTTAAGAAATTTATAATCTGGAATATCGTTGGAGTATTTCCATAAAATACTAAATATCAAAATACCCAATAATATTAAAATAATGGAAGAAAATAACAGAATATTTTTGAATAATTTACTCATTTTATTTCCATTATATCTTGGAATTTGTTAAAGATAAGGCGTCAGAGATAAACAAAATTTATTACAAAAAAAATTAATGAACTTAAAAATCAACATATTATGGAAAAAAATTTATATATCGATGCATCGCATCCAAATGAAACTAGAGTTGTTCTTAAATCAGGTGAAAATATTGAAGACTACGAGTACGAAGGTTTAAAAAACAATTTAATAAAAAATAATATATATTTAGGTAAGGTAAGCAGGATTGAACCTTCGCTTCAGGCAGCCTTTGTTGACTTTGGAAGAGAAAGACATGGATTTTTATCATTTAACGATATTCAGTCAGATTACTATCAAATACCAAAAGCGGACCTAGAAAAAATAAAAGAAGAGGAAGAAAAAGCAAGAGAAGAACTTTCAAAACAAGTTGAAGCAAAAGAAGAAGAAAATATTGCTGAGGGCAAACTTGAAATAGATGATCCAATAGAGGAAAAAGTTGAAGATTTAGAATCTAATAAAGAAGAAGTAGATACAAAAGAAAATTCAGATACAGAGGAAAAGACTGAAAAAAAACCTGAAAAAAGATTCAAATTTAAAAGATACAAAATTCAAGAAGTAATCAAACCTAATCAAGTAATTCTTGTCCAAGTCATCAAAGACGAGAGAGGTCAAAAAGGTGCTGCACTAAGCACTTTTATTTCAATTGCAGGAAAATATATAGTGTTAATGCCAAACACACCTAAAGGTGGTGGAATTTCGAGAAAAATATTTAATCCTGCAGATAGAAAAAAAATTAGAACTATTTTAAATGAAATTGAAATTCCTAAAGAGATGGGTTTAATTGTAAGAACAGCAGGAAGCAACAAAACAAAAAATGAAATCAATAGTGACTTAACAACTTTAATTAATACTTGGGGACAGATAAAAGATAATGCAATTAATTCTATAGCTCCCTCTTTAATTCATCAAGAAAGCGAAATAATTAAAAGAACTTTAAGAGATATGTACGATGATAGTACTAACCAAATTATTGTTGAAGGAAATGAAGGTTATAAAAAAGCCCAATCTTTTATGAAAACAATGATGCCATCAAGTGTAAAAAAAGTTAGAAAATATAGAGGAAGAACACCACTATTTATTGAGGAAAATATTGAACAAAAATTAAATCAAATTTTTGATTCAGAAATTAAACTCAAATCTGGAGGATATTTAGTTATTAATCCTACAGAAGCACTTGTATCGATAGACATTAACTCTGGTAGCTCAATTAAAGGTAAAAATGTTGAGAGTACAGCCTTAGATACAAATATTGAAGCAGCAGAAGAAATTGCAAGACAGATAAAAATTAGAGATTTATCAGGATTAATAATTATAGACTTCATTGACATGCTTAGTTTTGGTAACCGACGTTTAGTAGAGAGAAAGCTTAAGGAAAAATGTAGATCTGATAGAGCAAGAATTCAAATTGGAAGAATAAGTAATTTTGGCCTTTTAGAAATGTCTAGACAAAGATTGAGGGAAAGTGCTGTTAAATGGAAGGTAACTTTAACAGACGAGTCTTTTGCTCAAAAATTATTAAAAATTGTTGAATTAAAGGCTGTAACTAACAAAGCAAAATTTGTTGAAGTAAAAGTCTGCGAAAAAATTTCAGATTTTCTAAAAGAAAATTTTGTTAATGATTTAACTTACTTTGAAAAAAAGAATAAAATGACAATTGATATCATCAGTGACAATACTCTGATAATTCCAGAATATATTATAAACATTCAGAACAAATCCAAAAAAACTATTGAACTTGTTGAGCATTATGAAAAATTAAAAAACTTAGAAACCCAAAATAAAGAAGATAAGATTTCTCAAAAAAAAGAAGTTAAGAAAATTAAAAAAAATTATAAAAAAAAAAATTTTTTAAAAAGGCTAAATAATACCCTTTAGAGGAGAGGAAGGATTTCCCATCAAGGTTTTATCTATTCTTCCTGAGTTATATGATTGTCTTCCAGCTATAACAGCATTTTTAAATGCTAGAGCCATATCAAATGGTTTTTTTGCTTTCGCGATTGCAGTGTTTACCAATACTCCATCACAACCCAGTTCCATTGCAATTGTAGCATCTGAAGCTTGTCCAAGACCTGCATCAATAATTAATGGAAGTTTTGTTTGTTTCCTGATTATTTGAATATTAATTTTATTTTGTATTCCTAAACCTGATCCAATTGGTGCTGCTAGTGGCATTATCGCAGCAGCTCCAACATTTTCTAATCTTTTTGCCATTAATGGATCATCGTTACAATAAACCATAACTTTAAATCCCTCTTTGGTGAGAACTTCAGTAGATTCTAAAGTTTCAATCATATCAGGAAATAAATTTTCCTTATCTCCTAAAACTTCTAATTTAACTAATTTCCACCCACCTATTTCTCTTGCTAACCTCAAAGTTCTAAGAGCTTCTTTAGAATTAAAACAACCTGCTGTATTAGGTAAATAGGTAATCTTTTTTGGATCTATATAATCCATTAACAAGGGTTTGTTTTTATCAGAAATATTTACTCTTCTAACTGCAACAGTAACTATCTCTGCTCCTGATAATTTGATAGCTTTGGCACATTCAGACATCGTTTTATACTTTCCGGTACCAACAATTAATCTAGATTTAAATTTTTTTTTAGCAATGATGAGATTATCTTTTTTCATACTACCCTCCTCCTATAAAATGAACAATCTCAATTTTATCGTTTTGTTTTAATTTAATTTTGTTAACATTTTTTTTATCTATTATTTCTTCATTAAGTTCAATTGCTACTTTTTTCATATGAATTTTAAGGTGTTTTATTAAATCTGAAAGTTTATATTTTTCAGAAATTGATCTGTTTTTACCATTTACTTTGATTTTTATTTTTTTCATCGTATATAAAAGCTGAATGAATAATAAAATAATTATTATTAATGGTCCAAATCTTAATCTATTAGGTGAAAGAGAACAATCACAATATGGATCAGGTAACTATGAACAACTTAAAGAAAATTGTTTAAAAAAATCAGAAGAAATTGGGCTTGACTGTGAATTTATCCAATCAAATTTGGAGGGAGATTTAGTAAATACAATTCAAGATGCACGCAAAACTTATGATGGAATGATTATAAATGCTGCTGCATTTACACATACTTCAGTTGCAATAAGAGATGCTCTTGAATTGTTCAAGAAACCAATAATTGAAATGCATATATCAAACATATATAAAAGAGAAGAATTTAGACATAAATCACTTATTAGTGGAGTTGCAACAGGTGGGATTTTTGGATTAGGCACTGAGGGATATATTTTGGCCATAATTTCATTACAAAAGCTTTTACAAAAATGAAAATAGATAAAAACATAATCAAAGAACTTAGTAATTATTTAGATGAGTTTAATTTAACTGAAATAGAGATTACTGAAAAAGATACTAAAGTTAAAGTTTCAAAAAATAACGTATCAATTAGCAACCAAACAATTCCAGCATCTGTAAACAATACAAATTTAACTGCTGCTTCCCAATCTGCTGAGAGCGTTAAATCTGGTACAGAAATTACTTCTCCAATAATTGGAACCGCTTATCATGCGCCAGAACCTGGGGCGAAAAAATTTGTTGAAGTTGGTAAAAAAATTAAAAAAGGTGACACAATTATGATTGTTGAAGCAATGAAGACTATGAATCACGTCCCTTCCACGCATGATGGTGTTGTAAAAGAGATTTGTGTTGATGATGGTCAGCCGGTTGAGTTTGGTCAAACAATTCTTATTTTAGAATAATTAATGTTCAAAAAAATTTTAATTGCAAATCGTGGAGAAATTGCAGTTAGAATTATAAGAGCATGTAAAGAATGGGGTATTGCAACAGTTGCGGTCCATTCAGATGTTGATAGAGAAAGCATGCATGTAAGAATGGCAGATGAAAGTGTCTGCATAGGTTCTCATCAACCAGCAAACAGTTATTTAAATATTCCCGCATTAATGTCTGCAATAGAACTGACTAATTCAGATGCTGTTCATCCAGGATATGGCTTCTTATCTGAAAATGCTAACTTTGCTAAAATTTTAGAGGAAAATAAAATTAAATTTATTGGTGCATCTTCAAAACATATTGAAATGATGGGAGATAAAATTCAAGCTAAAAGAATAGCTAAAGAAAATGGTTTACCTGTTATTGAAGGATCTGAAGGTGGTGTTAGAGATATTAATGAAGCAAAAGACCTTTGTAAAAAAATTGGTTTTCCTGTTCTGATTAAAGCCTCAGGTGGAGGTGGTGGAAAAGGTATGAAAATAGTACACAAAGAGGAAGAATTTGAAACTTTATTTTCTACAGCCAAATCAGAAGCACAAAAATACTTTGGTAACGACGAAGTGTATATTGAGAAATTCTTTCAAAATCCAAGACACATAGAAGTTCAAATACTCGCAGGAAAAAACAGAGTTGTGCATTTGCATGAAAGGGATTGCTCTGTTCAAAGAAGACATCAAAAACTTATTGAAGAAACTCCTAGTCCCGTTTTGAATGATGAAATTAGAAAAGATCTTTTTGAAAAAACTGTAAAAATGGTCTCTAAAATTGGGTACATGGGGGCTGGTACAGTCGAGTTTATCTATGAAGATGGAAAGTTTTACTTTCTTGAAATGAATACAAGAGTTCAAGTAGAGCACCCTGTTACAGAAATGGTGACAGGAATAGATATTATCAAAGAACAAATTTGGATAGCGTTTTCTGAGGAAACAGCATTAAAACAAAGTGATATAAACCCAAGAGGTCACGCTATTGAATGCAGAATAAATGCTGAAGATGCCAGTAAAAATTTTCAACCTTCTCCAGGAGTTATAAGCATGTGTCACCAGCCATCAGGGTTTAGAACAAGAGTAGACGGTGCTATATTCCAGGGTTATAAAGTCACTCCATATTATGACAGTATGGTTTGTAAGTTAATTTGTCATGGACGAAATAGAACTGAAGCTATTCAAAGAATGAACCGATCTTTAGATGAATTTGTTATTGAAGGAATTACAACTACTATTCCACTTCACAAAAAATTGTTAAATCATAAAAAATTTATCAATTCAGATTTTAATGTAAGCTGGCTAGATAAAGATACTATAGTTTAATAACATTTTACTAGCCACACATCGTAAATTGGATGATCAAAAGGAGTTATTGAAGGGCTTGATGAAAACATCCATCCATTAAAAACGAAAACTTCATCGTTGTTTTGATTCGATAAATCTCTGACCTGAATATAAGCAGTAATTTCTGGATTATCATCAAATTTAGAATTTTTACATTTCAAACTTTGAATTGATAAGTCTTTAAATTTTAACAATTGACCATTTTTAAGTTTTAATGAAATATTTTTAGAACTAATTTTATCTAAAATTTTAATTTCAGTAAAAGAACCTTCAAGTTGACTATTGGGATGTGAAATAGATGTAAATAGAAAAAAGAAGATTAGTAAGTAAAGAAAAAAACTATTCTTTCCAACTAGTATATTTTTTTTTAACACCATCTTTATTTTTATTTGGATAATATGCTTCTTCGGTACCAGTTAAATTGGATTGATGAGGTTTTTGCCATTCATATTTTTCTAGCTCATGTTTTTTTTCTATTTTGTTAGGTGTAAAATGCATCCATGAGTACCACTCAACTGGGATTTTTGATGCATCAATAACATCAGAATATATTACCCATCTTTTTCCTTTTTTATCTTCATAATATTTGTTTCCAAACTGATCTGTACCAGCAAGTTTTCCAAAAAAAATTGTTTTTAATCTTGTTCCAAAAGTATCTTGATTCCACCAAGTGAAAATTTTTTTAAAAAGTGTCAACATGTTATTTTATTTTTTATTTCAATCAAAAATTGTAAAAATTAAATTAGACTAAAATTTGAATAAGTATATAAATTAAAAGAATCTATTTTCAAACTAATTTTAAACTGAGGTGAAATGGCAAAATATCTTGTAGAAACTTATTACACTTGTACCTTTAAGGTGAATCATTACTTAGACGATATAAATGAAACAGAGCTTAAAAATCTTGAAAAAAGAGACGATGGTAAATTCGAAGTTTTAGATGTCAAATTAGACAATAGAAAAACCAAAAGTTTAGATCCAAATAATAAAAAAGTAGTTGAAAATAAAAAAATTGAAATAGTTTCAAAAAGTGCAAGTGAAAATTCTATAAGTAAAGAAACTGTTGTTCAAAACTTAAACAAAAACTCAGAAAAAGGTGGAAAAAGATTTAGTATGCCTGACAGACGAAAAGGCTATATTCAAAAAGCTACAATCGGAGATCATAAAGTCTATCTTCATACAGGTGAGTATGAAGATGGAAAAATTGGAGAAATATTTATCGATACAAGTAAAGAAGGAGAGCTAGTTAAGGCATTAATGAATAACTTTGCTATAGCAGTATCTTTAGGTCTTCAATACGGAGTACCGCTAGATGAATTTATAAGTGCATTCGTGGGAACAAAATTTGAACCATCAGGTAAAGTGCATGGAAATGATAGGATATTGAGCGCTACCTCTATTTTAGATTATATTTTTAGAGAGTTAGCTATATCTTACCAAAATAGAGAAGATCTTGCACATACTCCTGCAATTGGTGGAAACGATACGAATGATCAAGAAAATGAAGATCAAAATCAATTGTTAAAAATTGTTAAGGATATTACTAGCAAAGGATTTGTAAGAAATAACTATAAAAAAAATCTAGTTGATTTATCTGATGTTAAAATAAGTCTTAAAGGTAAAAAATAATTTTATTTTTTATTTTTTAAAGACAAGTTCAATTCCTTTAATTGTTCAGGATTTACTTCAGATGGAGCATTCATCATCAAATCCTGTGCATTTTGGTTCATTGGAAACATTGTTACTTCTCTAATATTTTTTTCATTAGCTAACAGCATAACAATTCTATCGATTCCAGGGGCAATACCCCCGTGAGGTGGAGCACCATAACTTAATGCATTTATCATACCACTAAATTTTTCATCTACTTGCTGCTTATCATAACCAGCAATTGAGAATAACTTATACATAAGTTCAGGTTTATGATTTCTTATAGCGCCAGAGGATAATTCAATACCATTACAAACAATATCGTATTGATAAGCCAATAGTTCTAGAGGATTTTCAAGTTCTTTTTCTGTCAAATCACCTTGCGGCATAGAAAATGGATTATGACTAAATTCAATTTTATTGGTTACTTCATCTCTTTCAAACATTGGATAATCAACTATCCAGCAAAACGCGAAAATATCTTCATTAATTAAATCTAAATCTTCTGCAATTTTATTTCTTGCCTGAGAAGTTATTTTTTCTAATTCATTTTGTTTGCCACAAGCTAGAAAAATACTGTCCCCTACTTCTGCATTAGTTAATTTCATTATTTCTAGCAATGCTTCTTTGGTGAAAAATTTTCCTATAGGTCCTTTACCAGATAACTCAGTATCTTTTTCAAATGTAAAATAAGCCAAACCTGATGCTCCTTGTTCTTTGGCCCATTTATCAATATTATCAAAAAAGCTTCTTGGTTTGTCTTTTGTGTTTTTTGTTATTATGCATCTTACTCTTGAACCAGATTTTACTAACTTTTTAAATATTTCAAAAGATACATCTTCTCTTGTAAATATTTCAGTAATATCATTTATTATAAGTGGATTTCTTAAATCAGGTTTATCACTTCCATACTTTAACATTGCTTCTTTATAAGAAATTCTTGGAAACTTATCGTTTAATAATTTTTTATTCGAAAATGTTTTAAAAGTATTAACCATTAATTTTTCAACAACATTAAAAACATCTTCTTGTTCTACAAAAGACATTTCCAAATCTAGTTGATAAAATTCACCTGGGCTTCTGTCTGCTCTTGCATCCTCATCCCTAAAGCAAGGGGCTATTTGAAAATACTTATCAAAACCAGATACCATAATTAGTTGTTTAAATTGTTGTGGCGCTTGAGGTAACGCATAAAACTTCCCTGGATTTAATCTACTTGGAACTAAAAAATCTCTAGCACCCTCAGGACTAGAGGATGTTAGTATTGGTGTTTGGAATTCCAAAAAACCTAATTTAGTCATTTCATTTCTAATGTGTGAAATAACTTTTGATCTTAAGATTATATTTTCATGTATTTTTTTTCTTCTTAAATCCAAAAATCTATATTTTAATCTTATTTCCTCAGCATACTCTTGATCACTGAAAACTGGCATTGGCAATTCTTTGCAAGAACCTAGTTCTTCGTAAGTATCAATTGTTACTTCAATTTCACCTGTCTCTATTTCTTTGTTAATTGTATCTTCAGATCGAGCTACAACCTTACCTTCTATTTTAACTACAGTTTCTAATTGAGTTTTTTCTAAGTTTGTAAAATTTTTGTTATCTTTATTAATAATACATTGTGTGACACCATAATTATCTCTTAAATCTATGAATAATAAATTGCCATGATCTCGTTTTTTATTGATCCAGCCTGAAAGAAATACTTTTTTATCAACGTCTTCATTTCTTAATTCGTTACAAGTATGTGTTCTATATTTGCTCAATTAATCTCCTAAAGCTTCTTTAATAATTTTAAAATCGATTGGTTTTTTCTTTTTTAAACTAATTTCGTCGATCTTATATATGAATTCAGATATTTTGCCATAGGATCTATCTATTCTTTTTATAATGAAATCTATTAATTTCTTATTTATTGATATCTGACGATCAGAAAGATTTTTTAATATTAGAGCGTATAATAAATCATCCTCTGGTTTATCAATCTTTGATATAATAAAATTTTTAGCTCGAGAATTTAAATCATTTAATTCAAAAGTGTAATCAACTATGGGTTTGGTTGAAGTAACAATTAAGTATTTGTTGTCTTGCTCAATATTGTTCAAAAAAGTATATAATAATTTTTCATCAATATTTTTATTTAAATCTTCAATAACTATATTTTCATAGATTTTAATTTTTTTTAAATATTCATTGCTAATATCAGCTGCGTTTATTTTAATACCTTTAAATTTATGTAAAAAAATATTAATTAAATGAGATTTTCCAGAGAATTTTTCGCCAATTAAATTAATAAAATTTTTTTCCCATTTAGGCCAACTATTCAATAATAAAAATGAAAATTCATTAGATTTTGATACATAAAAATCCTGATCCTGAAAGTTTTGTTCATAATCAAATTTTAAGATTTCTTGATTTAAAGATTTCATTCTAATACCCAAATTTTATTTTTGATTTCAAAAAAAAAATCATAATCTTTCATCACATTTAAGAACTGATCTCGGGTACCATTAAATATTACTTTATAAATGTTTTTATTATTATCAAATTTAAATATATTGAATTTATTAACCAATTCTATACTTGAAAGTGTTTCTTCAAACTGATCAATTTTAATTATATTGCTATTATCAACCGATATAGTCAGATCCAATTTAATTGATGTATTTATTATGTTTTTTGATTTCCAATAATCTTCAAAAACTGTTTTTTGTTTATCTATGAATTTTTTTAAATCTTCTAAATTTTCTAAATTTATATTTTTGAATTTAAAATTTTTTAAATTTTGGTTCTTGTTAAATACTATTTGATTAAGTACTCGGATTTCTTGATTATTTTTAAAAACAATCATAAAAATAAAATCTTCAAAATTATATTTTTTTGAAATTTCTCCAAAATCAAAATCTTCTAAATTGTTAATATTTTTTTTAATTAAATTATAATCATCGATATCCTCGTTTGGTAAAATGTAATTTAGTTGATGGTATTTTTCTTTTTTAAAATTCCAATTTTTAAATAATTGACTTTCTGAAAAAAGAAATATTTCATTTTTTTCTTCATCTACTTCTATTGGAAAAAAAATTAAATCTTTTTTAATAATAGATGAAGGAAATACATTTTTTTTTTCTAATAATTCAAAAAAACTTTTTTTATTAAATTCTACATTTAAAGTAAGATTATATATTTCATCAATAAAACTTTCTTCAACGATCGAAAATGTTTCAACTAAACTTTTAACTTCTTTGGTTGAAGAATTTTGAAGTTTTTTTTGATATTTGCTTTGAGCAATCGTAAAGATAAGTTCCTCATATGCTTCAACAAAACCTCGATTTATTATCTTATTTTTGTCAAATGAGGCATTAAATGGAGATGAAATTTCAATTTCTTTTATAGAAAATGTTTTTGCAACACTAATTTCTGTGGAAAAAAAAATATTTAATAAAGCAAGAAATAGAAAAAGATTATATAAACTTCTCTGTTTAATTAATTTTGAAAAACACCTCATATAATATTGTAATGAATAATAAAAATTTTACCTATAAAAAAAGTGGTGTTAACATTAAAGCCGCTGATAAGTTTGTAAATTTCATTTCATCAGTATCATCAAAAAAAAGGGGCAAAAAAAAGTTTTCTAATATTGGGGGCTTTGGTTCTATTTCAAATATCCCAAGCAATATAAAGCAACCTCAAATAGTTGCTTGCACAGATGGTGTGGGTACTAAAATTGAAATAGCTAATTCTTTAAATAAATTTGATACAATTGGTATTGATCTTGTAGCAATGAGTGTGAATGATTTAATTGTTCAAGGTGCAAAACCTTTGCTTTTTTTAGATTACATTTCAATAAATAAGATTGACTTAATTAAACTTAAATCTATCATTAAAGGAATAGTTAAGGGCTGTAAACTATCAGATTGTGAACTTGTAGGTGGAGAAACAGCAGAGATGCCTGGCACTTATTCAAAAGGTAAATTTGATATAGCTGGTTTTGCTGTTGGTATTGTTGGTAAAAATAAAATCTTAAATAAAAATAAAATCAAAAAAAATAATTTAATATTAGCAATTCCATCTAGCGGATTACATTCAAATGGGTTCTCACTTGTAAGGTATTTAATAAATAAAAAAAAAATGAATATAAATAAAAATAAATTTTTAAAATCAGAACTTTTGAAACCAACAAAAATATATGTGAAAGAAATAATAAACATAATTTCAAAAAATCTTATTAATGGTTGTGCAAATATCACAGGGGGAGGACTTGCGGATAATATCAAAAGAGTTATTCCTGATAACATGGTAGCAGATATTGATTTAAACAAAATTAAAACTTTAAAAATATTTAATTGGCTTAAAAAAAATGGAATACCAGAAAATGAAATGTTAAAAACATTTAACTGCGGTGTTGGTTTTTGTTTAATTATCAACAAAAAAAACTTAAAAAAAATTCAAAGTTATTTTCCTAAAGATTACAAACCATATGTAATTGGAAAAATTATAAGTGGTAAAAATAAAGTAAAATTAAATGGTTCTATCAACTGGAAAAAATAAAATAAAAGCTGCAGTATTTATCTCTGGAACAGGTAGTAATTTAAAATCACTTATTAAGTTTTCTAATTTAAACAAATCACCTATTTCTATTAACCTAATTATTGCTGATAATAAGTTAGCTAAAGGTTTGAAGTATGGAGATATTTTTAAAATTAAAAAAAAAATAATTTATTTCAAAAATAGAGAAATAGCTGAAAAAAAAATATTTAATGAACTTTCAATAAACAAAATTGAATTAGTTTGTTTGGCGGGATTTATGAAAATACTTTCTAAAAATTTTATTAAAAATTTCAAAGGGAAAATTTTAAATATTCACCCCTCCTTGTTGCCAAAATATAAAGGTTTAAATACTCATCAAAGAGCTATAGAAAATAAAGATAAATACTCTGGATGTACCGTACACTTTGTGAATGAAAAACTAGATTCTGGAAAAATAATTCTTCAAAAGAAGGTTAATATTTTAAAAAAAGATACTCCAGTTAGTCTTGCTAAAAAAATTTTGGCTCAAGAGCATAAATTATATCCAAAAGCTATTATGAAAATTTTTAGTCTTTAAAAAAGAAATCAATTTCAATTTTGGCATTTTCCACACTGTCAGATCCATGAACAGAGTTTTTATCAATTGAAATCCCATATTTCTTTCTAATTGTGCCTTCTTCAGCATCTTTAGGATTTGTTGCTCCCATCAATTCTCTATTACCTAAAACTGCGTTTTCTTTTTCAAGCACCATTACTACTATCGGACCTGAAGATAGGTATTCACATAAATCATTATAAAATGGCTTTGTTTCGTGAACTTTGTAAAAATTCTCAGCCTCAGATTTTTCAATTTGAATTTTCTTCTCTTTTAAAATTGAAAAACCATTATTTTTAAACATTTCTTTTATTTCATTATCTAGGTTTCTCTCTACCGCATCAGGTTTTATAATTGATAAAGTTTGTTCGATATTACTCATATTTGTCCTCTATTAGTTTATTTAATAATCTTACTCCATAACCAGTAGCTCCACCCGAATTTAATGCCCCTCCATATTTAGAGAAAGCCATTCCAGCTATATCTAAATGAGCCCATGGTGTTCTGTTTAAAATAAATCTTTGCAGAAATTGAGCTGCAGTTGTTGAACCTGCTCCTCCAACATAATTTATATTTTGCATGTCAGCATTTTTGGAGTCTATTAATTTATCAAAATTTTTATTTAAAGGCATTCTCCAAACTTTTTCCTCAACTTTCTCACCTGCTTCTATTAATTGTTTTGACAAATTATCATCATTTGAAAATAATCCTGCATATTCTGATCCCAATGAAACAATAATTGCACCAGTCAAAGTAGCCAAATCAATAATAAATTGGGGTTTAAATTTTTCTTCAGTATAAGTAAGTGCATCTGCAAGAACAAGTCTACCTTCAGCATCTGTATTCAAAATTTCAACTGTTTTTCCACTATAAGATTTTACTATATCGCCTGGTCTTTGAGAATTACCACCAGGCATATTTTCTACTAATCCCACAACACCTACGGCATTTACTTTAGCTTTTCTAAGAGCTAAACTTTTCATCAATCCAACTACAACTGCAGAACCAGCCATATCATAAGTCATGTCTTCCATAAATTTAGCTGGTTTAAGTGAAATTCCTCCAGTATCAAAACATACCCCTTTACCAACAAACGCTAAGGGCTTAGAATTATCTTTTCGGCCCTTCCATTCCATGGTAACTAAGTATGATCCTCTTATACTTCCTTGACCTACGCCTAATAAAGTATTCATACCTAATTTTTTTAATTTTTTTTCATCATAAATAGTTATTTTTAATCCAATTTTTTTTAATAAACTTAGTCTTTTTGCATATTCATCTGGATGCAAAACATTGCCAGGTTCTGAAACTAAATCTCTTGAATAAAAAGTTCCCTCTTCTATAGATTTAAATTTAAGTAGTTCTTTTGATGTAGGTTTATTTTTACCATTTACTTCTATAATTAAATTTACTTTACTTTTTTTAGTCTTGTATTTCTCAAATTTATAAGATTTTAATTTTATTCCATGAACAAAATGTCCGATAATATCACTTTTACTTTCAGAGATAGTATCAGTGTTTATGCTGAAATTTTTTATTTCAGATGATTTAAAAAAATCGTAGAATTTTGCACCTAGATTTTCTAGTTCTACACTGACCATATTTTTTTTTAAAGAAACTAAAGTTATCTTAACTTTAGAGCTAATATCAAAACTTGAGATTTTTTTTTTAACTTTGTTGTGTTTCATTAATTCTGAAATAAAATTATACTCCTTGAGAGAAATATACTTTTTTAATTTATCAACATTATATTTCTCATCTACAAATAAGACTTTATTTACTGAATTTTTTGAAGATAGGAATTTATTGTATTTTACTTGGACACTCATAATTTTAAATTCTATACGCTGAAAGAGAATGTTATATAAGAATATATTAACGTATTTCAATGAAAAAAATAATTTTTAGAAAGTTTTTATTTGATTATCTAAAGTTTTTCTTAATAGCTCTCATTTCATCTGCAACAGTGATTTGGGTTTTCCAAGCTGTGAATTTTTTAGATATTATGATTGAAGATGGAAAGGATTACTTTGTTTATATTAAGTATTCTTTACTTAATTATCCCAAAACTATTAGTAGGATATTCATTTTTGTTTTATTTTTTAGTCTTTACTATGTGACAATAAAATATGAACTTAATAATGAATTAATTTTATTTTGGAATTTTGGAATAAATAAGATCAAACTAGTAAATTTTATTTTTAAAATATCAATCTTTTTGACAATTTTTCATATATTTTTAAATTCTTTTGTTGTTCCCCACACTCAAATTCATGCAAAATCTTTATTAAAAACATCTGAAATTAATTTTTTTGATAATTTTATAAAGGGTAAAAAATTTAATGATACAATTAAAGGTTTAACAATTTATGCAGAAGAAAAAGACAATAGTGGTGAATTAAAAAATTTATATATTAAAAGAGAACTTGATGAACAACAGTTTCAAATAACATATGCAAAGAGAGGTGAATTTGATATAATAGGGAATATTCCCCTACTTGTTTTATATAACGGTGCAACAATAACTTCTGAAAATAGCAGTGTTACAAATATCTCCTTTTCTAAATCAGATTTTTCTTTAGCAAACTTAAAATCTAACACGGTGACTTACGTTAAAACACAAGAGATGCATTCCTCAAAACTTATAAAATGTATTCAGAATATTTACAATTTAACTGATAGGTTAAATTCATCAGATAATATTATTGAAAACTGTAATATTAAAAATATTAGAAATGTACTTAAAGAAGTTTACAAAAGATTTATTGTGCCTTTCTACATACCTGTTGTTAGCATCATCTCACTTATGCTTATCATTTTATCAAAAGAAAATCCTAAATATCAAAAATTAAAAATAACAATTTTTTTAATTGGATTTTTTATTATTTTATTTTCAGAAACAACTAGCAGACTCATATCGAATAATATTTTTGAAAATATTTTATTATTTTTGATTCCACTATTGTTAATATTTTTGTCTTATATGTTTTTGTTATTTAAATTTAATAAAATTGAGAAAATTTAAAGTATGAAGGTATATATTAAATTTATTTCAATAATTTTTTTTAAATCTCTTATTTATGTTCTGTTTATTATGAGCTGCTTAGTTTTCTTACTTAATCTTCTCAATGAATTAGAATTTTTTAAAAATAAATCTGTTGAAATTGTATATCCTTTATTTTTATCTATGTTGAATACACCATCTCATCTTTTTGAATTGTTTCCATTCGTATTACTGATCACCGTGCAACTTTTTTTTATTAAGTTATTTGAAAATAGAGAGATAGATATATTTAAATATTCTGGTCTTAAAAATTCTAAAATAATAATTATTTTAAGTGTTCTATCACTTTCAACAGGATTTCTTGCTGTTTCTTTATTTTATAATATTTCTTCTGGTTTAAAAAATTTATACATTGAAATTAAATCACCGTATACTAGTGATAATGAATATCTTGCAGTAATCACTAAAAATGGACTATGGATTAAAGATAAGATTAAAAATAATATTATGATTACAAATTCATCCTATATTGAAAATCAAATGTTAATTAAAAATTTCATTACAGAATTTGATGAAAATTTTAATGTTATAAGAAATATTCAAAGTGATGAAATTGATATTTCTAATGAAAATTGGATTATTTATGATGCTAAAATTTATAAAAAAAACAATTATGTAATTCAAAAAAAACTTGAATTGAAAACTAACTTTAATTTGCAAAGAATTAAAACTTTGTACTCAAATTTGTCATCCTTAAATTTGATTAAATTATACGAATTAAGAAAGAACTATAAAAAGCTAAATTATTCAATAATTGACATAGATCTTCATTTATTTAAAATTTTACTATTTCCTTTGTTTTTATTTTTAATAGCTCTATTTTCTTCGTTAATAATGTTAAATATTAAAGAAATAAAAAGCACAACATTCAAAATTTCAACGGGTCTCTTTTTATCTGTAATTATTTACTACTTAAATAATTTTTCATATGTTTTAGGGAGTACTGAAAAAATACCTATATTCATATCTGTTATCTCTCCATTAATAGTTTTAACATTTATTAATTTAATGATGTTAAATAATATTAACGAAAAATAAAAATGATTAAAATTTATCTAATTTTATTATTTAGTTTCATTCTAACTTCTAGCGCTATTTCTCAAGAACAATTTAACTTTGACGTTATAGAAATTGAAATAGTTGAAAATGGAAATAAATTTATTGGAAATAAAAAAGGTAAAATTACATCTAATAATGGGATTATCATAACAGCCAATAAATTTGAGTATGATAAAAATTTGAATATTTTAAATGTAACCGGAAACGTTGAGATCAATGATGTAATAAATGATTACGTAATTTTTTCTGAAAAAGCAACTTACAATAAAAAACAGGAAAAAATAACTACCGAGATAAACTCTAAAGCCATAAGTTCAAAAGATAATATAGTGATTACAGCCAATAAATTTGAGTATGATAAAAATTTGAATGTAATTTTAGCTAAAAATAATGTTGAGTTAGAGGACAAAAATAATAATTTTAAAGTTTATTCTGATATTGCGGAGTACCATAAGGATAAAGGGGAAATTTACTCCAGAGATAACGCTAAAGCTATAAACTTAGAAGATAGGAGTACAATCAATGCAAAATATTTTGATTTTTACATCAATAAAAATAAAATTGTTGCAAGAGAAAATGTAATTTTAGAAAATAAAAAAAAAGATTACAAACTTTTCTCTGATTTCTTAACTTATTATAAAAAAAATGAAAAAATAGAGTCCAGAGATACTTTGGCTTTATTTCAATCAAAATATAAATTTAGATCTAATAATGTTATTTTATACAAAAATTCAATGGAGTTTTTATCTAATAACAAAACTATTATAACTGATAATTTCAATCTATATAACCTTTCAAGTTTTAAATATTTGGTTAATCAAAAATTATTAAAAGGTGAAAAAATATCTATAAATTCCAATTACAAACTTCCTTTTTCAGATAAGTTTTATTTCTCTAATGGCATTATTAATCTCGAGACAAATGATTTCATTGCAAAAGACACCGAAATTGAAACTAAAAAAGATATATTTGATAATTCACAAAATGACCCAAGAATAAAAGGAGTGTCATCAATAAATAATGATAAAGTAACAATAATTAAAAAGGGCGTTTATACTAGCTGTAAAAAAAATGATGGATGTCCTCCATGGTCAATTAAATCAAGTGAAATTAAACATGATAAAAATAAAAAAGAAATACATCATAAAAATTCAATATTAAAAATATATGATATACCTATTCTTTATTTTCCTAAATTTTACCATCCAGATCCATCAGTCAAAAGAAAATCTGGTTTTTTACAACCCACACTGAATAATTCAAACGTTCTAGGTAGCTCATTTGCAATACCTTATTTTTATGCGATATCTGAAAGTAGTGACCTAACAATTGCACCAACTATATTTGATAATGATAATAAATTAATTCAAAATGAATACAGATCTGTTGGAAAAAATTATGAATTTACATCAAGTTTTGGACATGGAATAGATTATTTTTCAAAAAACCTAAATAAAAAAAAGAATACAACATATTTATTTTCCAAACTTGATTACAATTTAAATTTAGATGGATTTAAAGAAAGTAAATTAAACTTTAATATTCAAAAAATAAATAACGATACCTTTTTGAAGGTATTTGATAGCGCACTTTTAGAAGAAACTAGTCTGTTGATACCCTCAAATGCTAGTGTATTAAGTACAAGTTTAGAGGCAACTCTAAACAAAGAAGATTTTACTTTTAAAACAGGATTTGAAAGTTACGAAACGTTAAGTAAAAGAAGCAGTGATAGATATCAATATATCTTACCTTACTACAAATTTAATAGAAACATACTATCAAATTTTAAATATGGAACTTTTAATTTCAATTCTGATGGTAAAAACGACTTAAGTAATACAAATCAACTAAAAACTGAAATATTAAATGATATATCCTTTAAAGGTTTTGACTATTTTTTTTTGAATGGGTTTAAAAATAATTTTCAGATTAATGTAAAAAATATAAATTCTGTGGGTAAGAATGCAGCAAATTATAAATCAAGTCCTAAAGTTGAACTTTCAAGTATATTCAATTTACAATCTAGTTATCCTTTAGAAAAAACATATAACGATAAATTAAATATTTTAACTCCTAAAGTCTCATTAATGTTTAATCCTGGTGATATGAAGGATCACAACTCAAGCAAAAAAGTAATAAATGCTAGTAACTTATTTTCTATAAATAGAATGGGTTTAAGTAATACTTTTGAATCTGGAAAATCATTAACAATAGGGCTTGATTATAAAAAAGAATTACTAACTGATGTTAATAAATTTTTTGAATTAAAACTTGGAGCAGTTTATAGAGATAAAAATGAAAACTTTATTCCTCAAAATACAACTTTAAACAAAAAGCAATCAAATATATTTGGATCAATAACAAACAAATCTTCAGATCAATTTCAATTAAAATATAATTTTGCTTTAGACCGAAATACTAAAGACTTACAATACAATGATTTAAATGCAACTTTTTCACTGAATAACTTTGTAACTAATTTTGGATTTGTTAAAGAAACAAAAGATATGGGAAATCAAAATATAATCAGTAACACGACTACATTTAATTTTGATGAAAATAATTCTTTGAATTTTCAAACTAGAAGAAATAGAAAAATAAACTTAACTGAATTTTATGATTTAGTTTACGAATATAAAAATGATTGTTTAGTAGCGGCTATTAAATACAATAAGACATTTTATGAGGATAAGGATTTAAGACCAGCTGAGAACCTATTTTTTACAATTACATTATTTCCACTGACAACATTTGAACAAAAAGTAGACAATGAGCTTTATTAACTTGCTAGTAAAACTAATTGTAAAATTGTTTATTTTTATACTCTTAATTAAGCCTGTTTACTCAGTAGAAAATAAAATTTTATTTAAAGTAGATAATGAAATAATAACCTCAGTGGATATTATAAATGAAGTTGAGTATTTAGAACTTATAAATAAAAATTTAAATCAATTATCAAAAGAAAAATTGTTTGAAATTGGTAAAAATTCAATAATACGTGAAAAGGTAAAAAAAATAGAATTATCAAAATACTTCGAAAATTTTGAGGTAAACGAGAAATATTTAGACTCAATATTTTTAAATTTTCTGAGAAGATCAAATATAAAAGATAAAAAAGAACTTGAAAATATTTTGAAAGAAAAAAACTTAAATTTTGAATCAATAAAAAATAAATTAAAAATTGAAATTTTATGGAACCAATTAATAGTGAATAAATATTCAAAAGATATAAAAGTTAACAAAAAAGATATCAAAAGAAAAATCTTAGAGGATAATATTCAAATAGAGTTCTTGCTTTCTGAAATAGTTTTCAAGTTGGAAACAAATGAAAATTTAGATGAAAAATTTAAACTAATTAAAAATGAAATTAACACTAAGGGCTTTTCAAATTCAGCGTTAATATATAGTATTTCAGATACCTCAAAAAATGGAGGTAATTTGGGTTGGATTAAAATAAATGCACTTAATAAAACAATAAGAGATATTATTCAAAAAACGAAAATTGAAGAAGTTACAGAGCCTATTATTATACCTGGTGGGTTTTTGGTATTAAAAATTAATGAAGTAAGACAATCAAAAATTGTGAATGATATAGATAAACAGGTTGAATTAATTGCTAACGAAACTGCAAATAAACAACTAAATCAACTTGCTAACATTTATTATAATAAAATAGAAAAAGAAACTAAACTCAATGCTTTTTAAGTCTCCAATAATTATTGTACCTGGTGAGCCAAAAAGTATTTTTATGGAATTATTCTTTAAATCATTAAAAAAAATTAAAGTTAATAATCCAATAATTTTAATTGCATCTAAAAAATTATTAAATCAAGAGATGAGAAAGTTTAATTATAAAAGAAAAATAAAGATAGTAGACCAGAAAAATTTAAATTATAAACAGCTTAAAAATAATTTTATTCATTTAATTAATGTAGATGAAAATATACTTGATAATGATCAAAGTATAAAAAAAAAATCAAATGTATATTTGAACAAATGTTTTGAAATAGCTTTTGAAATAATTAAAAAATATAAATTAAAAAAATTCATAAATGGCCCAATAAATAAAAAAAGTTTTTTAGACAAAAAATTTTTAGGAATGACCGAGTTTATTTCTAATAAATTTAAGATTAAAAAAAATGCAATGTTAATTTATAATAAGAATTTATCTGTTTGTCCATTGACTACTCATTTGCCAATTAAATTTGTAGCAAAAAAAATTAACAAAAAAATCATTTTAGAAAAAGTTCAACTAATTCATAACTTTTATAAAAGTAAATTTAAAATAAAACCAAAAATTGGAATTCTTAGTCTAAATCCTCATGGCGAAAGTATAGATAAATTTAATGAAGATGAAAAAATAATAAAACCATGTGTTAAATATTTAAGAACTAAAAATTACTTTGTAAATGGTCCTGTATCCGCTGACACTGCATTTTTAAAACAAAATAGAGGAAGATATGACGTTTTATTAGGCATGTATCATGACCAAGTTCTAACTCCTATAAAAACTTTATTTGAATACGATGCTATAAATATAACACTTGGTTTACCATTCTATAGAGTAACACCAGATCATGGTCCTAATGAAAAAATGATAGGCAAAAATACATCCAATCCCTTAAGTTTAATTCAAGCAATAAGATTTTTGGATAAGAATTGATAATAGCAAAAAAAAGTCTAGGTCAAAATTTTTTAATTGATAATAAAATCATAGATAAAATTATTAATTATATCAATATCAAAGACAAAATTGTACTAGAGGTTGGTCCTGGAACGGGAAATCTTACTGGACCTATTTTAAAAAAACAACCAAAAAAATTTTATGTTGTTGAAAAAGATAATGACCTAGCAATACAGTTAACAAAAAAATTTTATGACAAAATAAAAGTTATAAATAATGATATACTAAGTTTTGATGAAAATTTATTAATTAAAGACAAAGTTATTGTTTTTGGAAATTTACCTTACAATATCTCAACTGAAATATTAATTAAATGGATAATTAATTTAAAAAATAGTTTTTGGTTTGAGTGTATGATTTTAATGTTTCAAAAAGAAGTGGCAGATAGAATAATAGCTAATATCAACAATTCTAATTATGGAAGATTATCTATACTTAGCAATTGGAAGCTAAACATTAAAAAAATTTGTGATGTTTATCCTGCAAGTTTCAAGCCTCAACCAAAAATTGACAGCACGTTGCTTTTCTTTACACCAAAGAAAAATTTTTATAAAATTAATAATCCTAAAAATTTAGAAAAAATTACCAGAATTTTTTTTAGCAATAGACGAAAAATGTTGAGAAAACCATATAATAAATTGTTTAACGGTGATTTGAGGGTTTCGGAAAAATTAAATATTAACTTAAATTTAAGACCACAAAACTTAAGTTGTGAAACTTATTTTAAATTAACTCAAGAATATGAAAATTTATTCAGTTAATTTTTCAACATGATTTCTTATAAAATTTAAATCGTAATCTTTAGAGCCATTATTAATTTCAGCATCTATCAAATTATTAATTTTGTTAAAACAAGTATCGATGTCGTCATTAATTACAACATAATCATAATTTATCCAATGCAGTACATCTCGCTCAAACTGATTCATTCTTTCTTCAGCAATTAATTTGTCTTTCATATCTCTATTTGAAAGTCTTTCAAATAAAACTTCCTTACTTGGTGGTAAAATAAAAAAAGTAATAAGCTTGTAATCAAGTTTTTTATTTTTTATTTGATCTGCTCCCTGCCAGTCAATATCAAAAAGAACATTCTTTCCGTTATTTAATTTATCTATAACTGGGGTTCGTGTGGTGCCATAATAATTTTTAAATACTTTAGCGTATTCTAAAAATTCTTCATTTTTAATAAGTCTCTTAAATTCTTCTTCACTTACAAAATAATAGTCTTTAGAATGATTTTCTTTAGATCGAGGTTCTCTAGTGGTGTGTGAAATAGAAACTTCAAAGTTTTTTTTTTCAGATAATAATTTAACTAGTGTAGTTTTGCCTGCTCCAGACGGAGAAGACAAGATTATCATTACCCCATCGTTCTCTGAGGGCATTGAAAGAACTAATTAGCTTTTCCTTCGATAAACTTAACTGCATCTCCTACAGTTAAAATTTTCTCTGCTTCGCTATCTGAAATTTCAGATCCAAATTCTTCCTCAAAAGCCATCACTAATTCAACAGTATCTAAACTATCAGCTCCTAAATCATCTATAAAACTTGATTCTTCCGTTACTTTTGCTTCATCTATACCTAAGTGATCTGCTACAATTTTTTTTACTTTGCTTGAAACGTCTTCTGACATATTGATCCTTTTTGTTATAATTCGTTAATAGTTTAAATAGCTATTTTGTCAAGCCATATACATGCCACCATTAACATGCAAGGTTTCGCCATTTATATAGCTTGATTGATTAGAGCATAAAAAACCCACAGCATTTGCAATGTCATCAGGCTCTCCAAGACGTGCTGAGGGTATTTTTGATATAATTGCTTCTTTAAACTTTTCATCTATCTTATCTGTCATTTCAGTTTTAATGAATCCTGGCGAGATACAATTAATATTTATATTTTTTTTAGCATATTCAATTGCTAAACTTTTAGACATTGCCACTATTCCTGCTTTTGATGCAGTATAGTTGGCTTGACCTAAATTTCCTGTATGACCTACAACAGAAGTAATATTAACAATTTTTCCAGATTTATTTTTTAACATTTTTTTTATGGCAAATTTACTCATCAAAAATGTCGACGTTAAATTAATATCAATTACCTTTCTCCATTCATCCAAACTCATTCTGATTGCCAAGTTATCTTGAGTAATACCAGCATTATTAACAATACAATCCAAACTACCACCAAGTTCTTTTGTTGCATTTTCAATGAATTCCTCAATTTTTTCACTTTGAGATATATCAAACCTTAAAATATTTATTCTTTCGAATTCTTTTTTTAATTCTTCGAGTTTCTCAATTCTTGTTCCTGAGGCTAAAATATTAGCACCACTTTCATATAATTTTTTTACAATAGAATT
Source organism: Candidatus Pelagibacter sp. HIMB1542 (assembly GCF_052047835.1). Lineage (NCBI taxonomy): Bacteria > Pseudomonadati > Pseudomonadota > Alphaproteobacteria > Candidatus Pelagibacterales > Candidatus Pelagibacteraceae > Candidatus Pelagibacter > Candidatus Pelagibacter sp. HIMB1542. The sequence goes on from NZ_JBNAJB010000001.1 coordinate 773,253, forward strand.
TCCTATTCCTCCAGATGCACCTGTAACTATTATATTTTTATCTTTTAAATCATTCATATTTTTAAATTTTCAACATCTTCTATACTATTTATCGTATTAATTTTAACTTCTCTATTAATTCTTTTTACCAAACCTGACAAAACTTTCCCAGGTCCAATTTCTATAAAATGATCTACATCATTATTTATCATATTTAAGACACTTTCTCTCCATCTTACTCTATTTTCAATTTGTTTTATTAAAAGTAATTTTAAATCTTCAGAAGTTGAAATAACTTCAGCTGTTACATTTGATATCAACTTATTACTTCCATCAGAAAATAAAATCTTATTTAATTCTTCTGTCATAATTTCTGTTGCCTTACTCATAAGACTACAGTGAAAAGGAGCACTAACTGGAAGCTTTATATTTTTAATAGAGTTTCCTTTTAATACTTCAATTAATTTTTCTAAATCTTCAGTTTTTCCACTTAAAACTATTTGCCCTTCTGAATTATCATTTGCTATTTGTGCTATAAATCTGGATTCATTATCTTTTAGTATCTTTTCTATAATCTCAACAGTTGATCCAAGAACTGCAACCATACCACCCTCGCCCTTTGGCACAGAATTCTGCATAGCATCACCTCTGATTCTTAAAATTTTTAATGTTTCTGCAAAGTTTAAATATCCGGCACAAGATAAAGCAGAATATTCACCTAAAGAATGCCCTGCAAAATATTTTGCTTCATTTAAATCAATATTAAATTCTTTTTTAATAACTTTAAATATAGAATAGCTTATTAAAAAAATTGCTGGTTGAGTGTTTACAGTTAAATCAAGCTCTTCTTTAGGCCCTTCTAATATTAGCTTTGATATTGAATAATTTAATGTCTCATCTGCCTCTTTAAATAGGCTTTTCACAAGCTCAAATTTATCGTAGAACTCTTTTCCCATTCCAACTATTTGAGATCCCTGACCTGGAAATATTACTGAAAACATATAAAAATATTACTAATTTTGTGTTTTTATCTATTGTAATTGAACTTTTATAATAGTATATCCTCACTTTTTATTAAAGAACTTAAATGAACTTATACGAACATACTATAATAGCTAGACAAGATACATCTCCAAGTGAGTTAAAGCAGTTAACTGAAAAATATTCTAAAATTGTAGAAAAAAATGAAGGTGAAGTTGTAAAAACTGAAAACTGGGGCCTTCTAAACCTTTCTTATCTAATTAAGAAAAATAAAAAAGGAAGCTACATTCACTTTAAGATTAAAGGTAAAGGTAAAGTGGTTGAAGAGTTAGAGAAAAATGAAGCTATTGATAAAAAATTACTAAGATATCTTACTGTTAGAGTAAAAGAATTTGATTTAGATACTAACTACTTTGGAAAAAAAGAAGATAGTGAAAATAAAGAAAGTGCTAAAAACTAATGCCAAAAAGACAAAGTGGAAATAAAAAAGGAAAACAAAGCAATTTTGCAAAACTAAGTATTTTCCAACCAAATAAATATAAATTTAAAAAAACTTGCCCACTTTCAGTAAAAGGTGCTCCTAAAGTTGATTACAAAAATATCAAACTTTTAAAAAGATATGTTTCTGAAAATGGTAAAATTTTACCATCAAGAATTACAAATGTTTCTCAAAAGAAACAAAGAGAATTATCTCTATCAATTAAAAGAGCAAGAAATCTAGCACTATTATAATGAAAGTTATTTTATTAGAAAACGTTAAAAGAATTGGGTCTGTAGGAGAAGTAATAGACGTAAAAAGAGGTTTTGCTAGAAACTTTTTGATTGCAAATAAAAAAGCTCTTTATGCCTCTAAAGAAAATATAAAAGAAGTTGAAAAAATAAAAGCTGATTTATCTAAAAAAGACAATGAGAGAAAACAAGAAGCAGCTAAAATAGCAGAACAAATCAATAATAAAGAATACTCAGTTCAAAAATTAAGTACTGAAAATAACGAACTTTATGGTTCTGTTAAACCAACTGAAATTTCTAAACTTATTCAAGAAGAAAATAAAATTGAAATCAAGCCTTCAATGATACAACCAGTTGAAGAAATTAAATCTTTAGGAAAATTTAAAGTTAAGATTTCTTTACACTCAGAAGTTGATGCTGAAATAATTGTTAATGTTACATCAGCAGATACAATTCAATAATTATACATTCTTTTCAACAGCTAAAAATTAAAATTTAAATACTAAATTTTTTTCTATAGATTCATAAATATGGAAAGCAATTTAAGTATCGTTAAAGATAAATTCAAAGAATTACCAAACAACATTGAAGCAGAACAAGCTGTAATTGGCTCGATACTAGTGAGTAACGATATTTTTGATGAGGTTAATACAATTATTTCATCTATTAATTTTTATGATCCTATGCATCAAAAGATATTTGATGCTATTGAAAGCCTTATCTATAAAGGTATGCTTGCCAATCCCATAACTTTAAAAAATTATTTTGAAGATGAAAAAGATGACATTAATGTTCCAGAGTATTTAGTTAAAGTAACTAAATTTTCTACACCTGTAAGACAAGCAGTAGAATATTCAAAAATAATATATGATATGTTTGTCAGGCGTGAATTAATAAAAATTTCTGAAGAAACTATCGATAGTGCTAAACTTAATGACCTTGATACTAGCGGTCAAACTATAATAGAGAATTCTGAAAGACAGTTATTTGATTTAGCTGAAAAAGGATCTTTTAGCTCTTCACTTATTAAATTTGACGATGCCATGAAACAAACTATAGAGATGGCTTCAGCTGCATATAAAAATGAAGAAGGAATTGTCGGAGTTCCAACCGGGCTCAGAGACTTAGATGATAAACTTGGAGGTTTACACCAGTCTGATTTAATCATTATCGCAGGTCGTCCATCAATGGGTAAAACTTCACTTGCTACAAATATTGCATTCAATGCTGCTCAAAAATTACAAGATAGTGGCAAAAAATCTTCTATAGCTTTTTTCTCTTTAGAAATGTCATCTGAACAACTTTCAACTCGTATAATCTCAGAACAGGCAAGAATCAGCTCAAACGATATAAGAAGAGGGAGAATTTCTGATGATCAATTTGATAAATTTCTTGAGACTTCTAAAAATATAGCTGAACTTCCACTTTATATTGACGAAACACCAGCAATTAGCATTGCAGCACTAAGTAACAGAGCAAGACGAATTAAGAGACTATTTGGATTAGATATGATCGTGGTTGATTATATTCAATTAATGAGAGGAACAACTTATAATAAAGATGGTAGAGTTCAGGAAATCTCTCAAATTACGCAAGGGCTAAAAGCAATAGCAAAAGAACTAGCTGTTCCAGTTGTTGCTTTATCACAGTTATCAAGACAAGTTGAACAAAGAGATGACCACAAACCTCAATTGGCAGATTTAAGAGAATCAGGTTCAATCGAGCAAGATGCGGATGTTGTAATGTTTGTTTACAGAGAAGGATATTATCTATCTAGAAAAGAACCAAGAGAAGCAACTGTAGAACATGCTGAATGGCAAGCTAAAATGAATGAAGTAGCACACTTAGCTCAAATTATAATTGGAAAACAACGACACGGTCCAATTGGCAATATTACACTTGAGTTTGAGGAAAGATTTACCAAATTTAAAGATACTCAAACTAATTAATTTCCAATATAAAAGAGCTAATGCTAGCTGAAATGTATCAAAACTTAGTTTTAAAGAACCCGAAGGCAATATTTGTATTTCTTATTATTTCTATTTTAAGTTTTGGATATTATTCTAAAGATTTCAGGTTAGATGCTTCTTCAGAAACGTTGTTAATTGATGGAGATCCAGACCTAGCATACTTGCAGGAAATTAATGAAAGATATGGTTCTAAGGAATTTTTAGTTCTTACCTACACTCCTAATGAAGGAATGGTTACAGACTCCTCAATCAATAATCTATTGAGCATAAAATACAAAATTCAAAGTTTAGATTGGGTTCATAGTGTTATTACACTTTTAGATATACCGCTTTTAAATAATTCAGACGCACCTCTCCAGGAAAGATTAAAAAGCTTTAAAACTTTAAAAGATGAAGAAGTGGATAGAGAAAGAGGATTTAGTGAAATTTTAAACAGTCCTGTCTTTAGAAATTTTGTAATTAGTGAAGACGGTAAGACAAGTGGGATTATTGTTAACATCAAACAAAATAAAAAATTAGAAGATATTGAAAATAAATCTAGAGAGGAAATTGAAAATTATAAAGATCAGATAAAAAAACAAAATCATCAAAACATTTTAGAAATAAGACAAGTAACCCAAAGTTATGGAGATGTTGGAAAAATTTACTTGGGTGGAATTCCAATGATTGCAGATGATATGATGACTTTTATCAAAAGTGATATCATTGTATTTGGTATTGGAGTTTTGTTATTTATTATAGCAACACTTTGGTTTGTATTTAGAAATCTAATTTGGATTATAGTTCCTATCAGCAGTTGTTTTTTCTCTGTAATTATTATGATGGGGCTGCTTGGATTACTTGGATGGAAAGTAACTGTTATTTCATCAAACTTTATTGCCCTGATGCTTATTCTCACAATGGCAATGAATATTCATATGAGCACCAGGTTTCTTCAGCTTAAAAAAAATTTTCCAACAAAAAATAACTTTGAAATCATTTCCTTAACAACGAGTAAAATGTTTTGGCCTATATTGTATACAGTTTTAACAACAATTTTAGCTTTCTTATCTTTAATCTTTAGTGAAATTAAACCCATTATAGATTTTGGTTGGATGATGACTTTTGGCTTGATTACATCATTTATAATTACTTTTACTTTGCTTCCTACTCTTTTAAGTTTTACCTCAACTGGAAATATATCTTTAAAAAAAGAACAAGATTCTAAAATTACATTAATACTTGGTTCAATTTCTTTAAATAATAAATTTACAATTTTTTCTACAACTGGAATTATTATTGTCTTAAGTGTAGTTGGAATTAGTAAACTCGAAGTTGAGAATAGCTTTATAAATTATTTTGATAAAAACACTGAAATTTACAAAGGAATGAAGCTAATTGATGAAGAACTTGGTGGAACTACACCTTTAGAAGTTATTTTAAAGTTCCCTAAAAAAGAAGAAAAGAAATCAGAGGAAGATGATGAGTTTGAAGATTGGGGAGATGAAGAAGACACAAATGATGAAAAATATTGGTTTACTAAAGATAAAATAGATAGAATTGCATCAGTTCATAATTATTTAGATAGTCTTCCACAAGTTGGAAAAGTTTTGTCTTTTTCATCAATTATTGATGTAGCAACACAACTGAATAACAATAATCCACTTGGTACTTTAGAGATGGGAGTATTATACTCAAAGATACCTGAAAGTATTAAAACAGAAATAATTGATCCATATTTATCAATAGAAAATAATGAAGCTCGAATTAGTCTTAGAATAATAGATTCTCAAGAAAATTTGAGAAGAAATGACTTAATTAATAAAATTAATTTTGATCTAGAAAATGAACTAGGATTAGAAAAAGATGATTACAAATTAGCAGGTGTATTAATATTATTTAATAATTTGTTACAAAGTTTATTTAAGTCACAAATTTTGACACTAGGTTTGGTTATGATTGGTATTTTCTCAATGTTTATTATTTTATTTAGAAATATTAAACTTTCATTAATTGGTGTTGTGCCGAATTTTATAGCTGCATTCTTCATTTTAGGAATTATTGGTTTGTTAGGAATACCATTAGACATGATGACTATCACGATAGCTGCCATCACAATCGGAATAGCTGTTGATAATAGTATTCATTATATCTATAGGTTCAAAGAAGAATTTGGTAAATTAAGAGATTACAATAACACATTAAAAAACTGTCACTCAACAGTTGGAGTTGCAATTTTAAATACCTCGATCACAATTGTTTTTGGTTTTTCAATTTTAGTATTATCTAAATTTATACCAACAATTTATTTTGGATTGTTTACAGGTCTTGCTATGTTGCTTGCAATGATATCAGTATTAACTTTGCTGCCAGCATTGATATTGGTGGTTAAACCTTTTGGTAAAGATGCTTAATGGTAGATGCTCTTAAAGATTTTTTTGAAGCATCCTCTATTATTGACTTAATCTATATCGCAATAACAATATGGTCTTTAATTAGTTGTTATAGAAAAGGATTTGTCTTAAGCATCCTTTCAATGGCAAAATGGCTCCTGGCCTATATTATTACACTAATTTTATTTCCACGTATAAAACCTTATGTAAAAGATATAATTGACAATGAATATGTTCTCGATATTGGACTTGGAATTGCAATATTTATAGTTGTTATCTTTTTAGTATTATTAGTTAACAAAGGTATCAGTAAAGCAATAAAATATACTGGCATTGGTGGCTTGGATACAACCTTCGGATTCTTTTTTGGGTTTATAAAAGCATATATTGTATGTGTATCTATTTTTTCTGGAGTACATATTGTTTATAACTACGATAAATGGCCAATTAATTTAGATAAATCATACGTCTTTCCATATTTGAAAAAAGGTAGTAGTTATCTTGTTGAAGAATTTCCTAATGAAAAAACATATCAAGAGTCTAAAGAAAAAATTGAAGATATTTGATCCAAAACTAAAAGAAGAATGTGGAGTATTTGGCATAAGCAATGCAAAAGATGCCTCTGCTTTAACAGCTTTAGGTTTGCACGCACTACAACATAGAGGTCAGGAAGGATGTGGAATTGTTACTTTTGATGGCGAAAAATATTATTCGGAAAAAAGATTTGGCTTAGTTGGAGATAATTTCAATAAAGAAAAAGTTCTAAAAAACCTTAAAGGTAATTATGCTATTGGACATAATCGATACAGTACTACTGGTAATAATATTTTAAGAAATATTCAGCCTTTTTTTGCAGATACTAACGCAGGTGGAATTGGGGTATCTCACAACGGAAATTTAACAAATTCAATATCTTTAAGAAACAAACTCGTAGAAGAAGGAGCAATTTTTCATACTACTTCTGATACAGAGACTATTGTTCAGTTAATTGCCAAATCTAAAAGATCAAAAACAATTGATAAAGTTATTGATGCTATATTCCAAATCCAAGGAGGATACGCATTGGTAATGATGACACAAAAATCTTTGATAGGTGTAAGAGATCCATATGGAATAAGACCATTGATGATTGGAAAACTAGGAAGTAGCTATGTGCTAGCGTCTGAAACATGTGCATTAGATATTATTGGAGCAAAATTTATAAGAGAAGTTGAGAACGGTGAAATAGTGTTAATTGAAGATGATGAATTAACTAGTATTAAGCCCTTCCCTCCAAAAAAAGTAAGACCGTGTGTGTTTGAATATATTTATTTTTCAAGACCAGACAGCTTACTTGATAATAAAACAGCTTATGAGCATAGAAAAAACTTAGGAAAAGAACTTGCAAAAGAAAATAATGTTGAAGCAGATATAGTGGTTCCTGTACCAGACTCTGGTAATGCTGCAGCTCTCGGTTTTGCTCAACATTTAAAAATGAATTTTGAACATGGTCTAATTAGAAATCACTATGTTGGAAGAACCTTTATTGAGCCAAGTCAGCAAATTAGAAGTTTGGGTGTAAAGTTAAAATTAAATGCAAACCAAAGCACAATTAAAGATAAAAAAATTATTTTAATTGATGACTCGTTAGTTAGAGGAACTACATCTTATAAGATTGTTAAAATGCTATATGATGCGGGTGCAAAAGAAGTTCATGTTAGAATTGCTTGTCCTGAGATCAAATATCCAGATTTTTATGGTGTGGATACCCCAACTAAAAAAGAGTTATTAGCAGCAAATAAAACAAATGACGAAATCTGCGAATACATAGGAGCAAAATCACTTAAATTTTTATCTATTGATGGATTATATAGAGCAATTGGTTTTGACAAAAGAAATGAGGCTTATCCTCAATTAACTGACCATTATTTTACAGGAGATTACCCTGTCAAACCTGTTGATGAATTAGGAGATAATAAAATAACTCAACTTTCATTATTAAGTACAGCATCTAATAATTAAAATATGAAAACAGTAAATTTTACTGAAATGAAAAATGGAACCAAGGATGAGTACTTGTTGCTTGATGAGTATGAGCAAAAATATATTGATGGCACTGCTGATCGAATATTAAAATTTATGAGTGGATTAAATTCTACTTTAGAAGGATACAAAATAACTAGACTTGAACACTCTCTTCAAACTGCAACAAGAGCTTTTAAAGATAACGCAGATGAAGAAATGGTGGTTGCAGCCTTACTACATGATATTGGAGACGAGTTAGCTCCTGTTAATCATTCAGAATATGCAGCTTCAGTTTTAAAACCTTATGTTTCAGAAAAAACACATTGGATCATTCAAAAGCATGGTGAGTTTCAAATGTATTATTACGCGCATCATCTTGGAAAGAATCAAAATCAAAGAGATAAATATAAAGATCATAAATATTTTAATGATGCTGTAGAGTTTTGTGAAAAATGGGACCAGGCATCTTTTGATCCAGACTATAAAAGTATGAAATTAGAGGAATTTGCGCCAATGGTGAGAAAAATATTCTCAAGAAAGCCCTATTCTTTACTTTAAATTAAATTAAAATCCACTATCTAAAGCGCATGATTAATAATAAAGAGAAAATTATTGAATATTTTAAATCTGGAATCAAAGAAGATAAAGATTTTAGAATTGGTATCGAGCATGAAAAATTCTTGTTCAACACTAAAGACAATAGAAGAATTGATTATCCAAAAGTAAAAGAAATGTTTACAGCTTTAACTGAGTTTGGGTGGAACCCTGTTTTTGAAAAAGAAAACATTATTGGTCTAAATAAAGCTGGTAAAAATATTACACTAGAACCTGGTAACCAAATTGAATTATCTGGTGACAAGTTAATCCATATGCACGAAGCATGTGCAGAGTCACAAGATTATTTATTTGAATTAAAACAAGTTACTAAAAAATTAGATATCAAAATAGTTAGTGCAGGTTTTGATCCTATTTCAAAATTAGAAGATATTCCAAATAACCCTAAGCAACGTTATGAGTTAATGACAAAAGACATGCCACTAGGTGGAGAGCTTAGTTTAGATATGATGTATCGAACGTGTGGAACACAATTAAATATTGATTACAATTCGGAAGAAGATTTTATTAAAAAATTTAAATTAGCTAATTCTATTGTTCCTATTTCAATTGCACTATTTGCAAACTCATCAATAGTTGAAAAAAAGAACAGTAATTATTTATCTTACAGATCTAAAGTATGGCAAAGCACTTCAAGAGGAGGTTTGCCTAAATTATTTTTTGAAAATTTAGATTTTGATAAATATGCGGAATTTGTCATGAACTTTCCAATTTTATTCATTCAACATAATGATCAGTATATTTCAGGAAAAAAATATACGTTTAAAGATTTTATGGATGGAAAAATTGAAGAAATAGGAAATAGACTTCCAACAGAAACTGATCTTACAACTCACTTAAGTACAATCTTTACTGAAAATAGACTGAAGAAATATATTGAGCTTAGATCAATGGATACCTGTGGTTGGGATTGTCTATGTGCTGGACCAGCTTTCAATATTGGTATGTTATATGGAAACTTAGATGAAGCATACGAATTAGTCTCTTCATGGGAAACAGACAAAATAATTAACGCTTATTTAGAAGCTCCACAAAAAGGATTTAATACTCAATTAATGGGTAAAGACTTATTGTATTGGACTTCTGCTCTTTTGAACATTTCTAGAAAAGGATTAGAGAAAAGAGATATCATTAGTAAAAAAGGAAATAACGAAACTATCTTCTTAAATCATTTGCAAAATGTAGTTGATAATAAGACTACAAATGCAGATCATATGATTAGTAAATTTTCGAAAGATGAAAATTTAGAAGAATTATATGACAAATAAAATAGTAGCTGTTCAAGGTAATCATCCCTCTACCTTAAATCCTATAACTGATACTAGTGTTTTTTTAGCTAACGAAATTCAACACAAATATAAGATTTTTTATTACGATCCAAAAAATCTATCAATAATTAACAAAAAAGTTTTAGCTAAAGGCTTCTTCATAAAGTTTAATTATCAAAACAAGAAATTTTATAAAATCATTAAAGAACAAACTTTAGAACTTGCAAAATGTAAGTTTATTTTAATCCGTCAAGACCCACCATTTAATTTAGAATATATTTCAACGACTTACATTTTAGATTTTATTAAAAATAAAGTTAAAATTATCAATAACCCAACATCAATAAGAAATATTTCTGAAAAGTTATATTCAACAAAATATTTAAAATATATGCCTGATACACTTTTTTCTCAGGATATAAATGAAATCAAAAATTTTATTAAAAAGCATAAGAAGGTAATTATCAAACCTATTCATAGTTATAGTGGCAATGATATTCACTTATTAAATAAATTTAATTCAAAACTTATTAATAAATTTATTAAAAAGCATGATCATATTATGTGTCAAAAATTTTTACCTAAAATTAATAAAGGAGACAAAAGAGTTTTTATAATTAATGGAAAAGTTTGTGGTGCAATTTCTAGAGTTCCTAAAAAAGGATCTTATTTAAGTAATATGAGTAAAGGTGCTAAACCGATTAATATCAATTTAACTAAACAAGAAAATAAAATTTCAAAATTAATTGCGAAAGATTTAAAAAAAGAAAATATATATTTTGCAGGGATTGATTTTATAGATCAAAAATTGAATGGAGACATCAACGTTACTTCTCCTACAGGACTTAAAACTTTTTTTGATTTATCAGGAATAAATTTAGCAAAAACTTTTTGGAAAGAATTAAAAGCGTGAACAATTTAACTGATCAGCAAAAAGGTTCTTTAATGGCTTTTGTTGCAGTGATGTTTATCACTCCTGATAGTTTATTTATTAGACTTTCAAATGTAGATACTTGGGGATTAGTTTTTTATAGAGGTATAATTCCATTTGTAACTGTATTTGTTGGAATGTTGTTTATTTATAAATCTTCTTTTTTTAAATTACTTTATGGAAATTCTATTTATGGTGTTGCTTACATTGTTACATTTTCTATAACCAACATTACTTTTGTACTATCAATTCAAAACACAAATGTTGCAAACACACTTGTTATGATTGCACTTGCTCCAATGCTCTCAGCTATTTTTGGTGCAATATTTTTAAAAGAAAAACCAGATAGAAATACTTTAGTTGCAATAGCAATTACGTTTTTAAGTGTTCTTTATATATTTTACGACTCTGTGAAATTAGGAAATATCTTTGGTGATATTTTAGGATTTATTACTGCATGCGGTCTCGCTGCAGGAGCAACAATCATCAGAGCTGGAAAAAGCCTTAACCTAGTTCCTTCAGCTGTGGTCGGTAAACTGGTCGTAGCATTAGTTGCTTTATTCTTTATTGATACGTTTGAGCTAAAAGACAATGATATTTATATCATTCCAGCGATGTGTATCCTTTGTGTGGCCATTCCTTTTGTGTTGGTAACTCTAGCCCCAAGATACATAACTGGGGCTGAAGTAAATCTGTTCTTTCTAATGGAAACAGTTTTGGGACCTATTTGGGTGTGGATGGTTGTTAAAGAACAACCATCGATGGAGACAATTCAGGGAGGAGTAGTGATCATTTTAACTATCGCTATCCACTCATTCCTAGCCATAAAAAAAACACAAACCAAAACTACTTAGCCCGCAATTTATTGATACTTAAAATTTAGAAATGCAAAAAGAAGTAAAAAAATCCTGGGCCCTATTTATAGGTATTGGAACCATGATGATAGCTCATGGATTACAAATGCAGATAATGGGTATCAGATCAGTACTTGAAGACTTTAGTGTTTTTACCACAGGGGTCTTCATGTCAGGTTATTATATTGGGTACTTTGTTGGTTCTAGAACAACTCCAAATTTTGTATCTAAGGTTGGTCACATCAGAGTGTTTGCAGCTTTTGCATCTCTTGCATCACTTAGTGCATTGCTTGCGGTAGTTTATGTAAATCCATTTATGTGGACTTTAAGTAGATTTATAACAGGTATCAGTTTAGTTAGTTGTTATGTTGTCACTGAAAGCTGGTTAAATGATAGGGCAACTAATAAGAATAGAGGGCAATTATTATCTGCTTACATGATGGTAATTTATTTTGGCCTTGCAGTTGGAATGTTGTTACTTAACTTAAGTGAACCAAAAGCATATGAACCTTTTATTTTGGTATCTGTGCTTTTATCTTTAGCGCTTGTTCCAATTTTATTAACAAAAAGACCAGCTCCAAAATTTAAAAAAATTGAAACAATTAGTATTAAAGAACTTTACGAGATCTCTCCTCTTGGAACTTTTAGTTCTTTTTTTACTGGTGTAATTCATGCAGCATTTTTTTCATTAATTTCAGTTTATGCAACTCTTGCTAAACTCAGTCTTTTTGAAACTTCAATTTTATTATTTATTGCAACGATTGCAGGTGTATTTGGTCAAGGACCAATTGGATATTTTTCAGATCAATACGATAGAAGAAGAGTAATTATTGTAACCACATTTGGAAGTTCTGCTTTGGCACTATTGTCAATTTTAACTTCTAATGATCCTATACAAAATATTTATTACATGGATGAACTTGCATTTAAAAAAATAGTTTTCTTTATTGCGGTTGGTCTTTATTCAAGTTTATGCCTTCCATTGTTTTCATTAAATCTTGCGCACACTAATGACTTTGTACCAAAATCTAAATTCGTAGCTGCTGGTGGTGGACTACAATTAATTTTTGGTGTTGGTGCTATTAGTGGACCAATTTTATGTTCATTGTTTATGGAATGGTTTGGATTAAATGGATTTTTTGTATTTTTAATTATAGTCCATGCTTTAATTGGTGCATTTGGTTTATACAGAATGAGAATAAGAGAAACTGTGGACAATCCAGATTCTACATTTACACCTGTTCCTGCAACCATCACACCTGCTGGATTAGAATTAGATCCAGATACTCCAGCAACATTGGAAGAAACTTCTAAAACTGATAATCCAGAAATTAAAAATTATTAAATTTTTAATGCGAGTCTAGTACTGCATGTAAAAATTGTTTAGTTCTTTCGTTTTGAGGATCTCCAAATAATTTTTCTGGTGGCCCTTCCTCAAATATTTTACCTTCATTAAAAAAACAAACTCTATCAGAAATCTCACGAGCAAAACCCATTTGGTGAGTGACCATTATCATAGTCAAACTATGCTCTTTATTTAGTGAACGGATAACGTTTAATACTTCTCCCACTACCTCAGGATCAAGCGCAGAAGTTATTTCATCTAAAAGCATAACTTTGGGTCTCATGGCAAGAGCTCTTGCTATAGCAACCCTTTGCTGCTGACCTCCTGAAAGTCTACTTGGGTGTTGGTCTTTTTTATCTGTCAAACCTACTAGCTCCAATAATTCTAAGGCTCTTTCCTCTGCTTCTTCTTTTTTAAGACCTAAAACTTCGATTGGTGCTTCTATGCAATTTTGTAAAGCTGTCATATGGGGAAACAAATTAAATTGCTGAAACACCATTCCAATTTTTGAACGTCTTTCTCTTAAATATTTTTCGCTTGCCTCAACAAGGTTACCATTTTCATTCATATGAGTTAGAGGTTCTCCGTCGAGATTAATTACACCTCCGTTTATTTTTTCTAAAGTCATCAAAACTCTAAGAACTGTGGTTTTACCTGATCCTGAAGGTCCAATTATTGAAACCATCTCATTTTTTTTAATATCTAGATTTAATTTATCCAAAACTACTAGGTCACCATATTGTTTAGTTACTTGATCAAACTTTACAATTATTTCGTCAGATGCATTTTTCATAATTTATTTTTTTATTTTTCCTTGTGCTTTATTAACATCATTTTCTAATTTTCTAACCCACATAGCAGCAGGAATTGAAAGAGTTAAAAATATAAGTCCAACTAAAGTGTAAGGTTCTAAATATCTGTAATTATATCCCCCTACCGCAGTTGCTGCATGGAATAATTCTGCAACTCCTATTGTTGAAAGTAATGGTGTATCTTTAAAGATACCTACTAAATAATTACCCATGCCTGGTATAGCTATAGGAAATGCCTGTGGCAGAACTATTCTTCTGTAAGTATAAATTGTTGAAAAATTAAGAGCTCTACATGCTTCCCATTGAGATTTTGGAACTCCTTCCAAAGCACCTCTATAAACTTCAGATAAATAAGTTCCAAAATGAAGACCAATAGTAATCATTCCACAAACCCAAGCAGATAGGGTAATTCCAAATTGTGGTAATACAAAATAAACAAAAAATAACTGAATTAAAAGCGGTGTTGATCTTATAAATTCTACTATTTCTCTATTAATCCAGTTAACAATTTTAAAAGGAGTTTTTTGACCTAGTAAAAAAAATAAACCAACTATTAAAGCGATTGCATAACCTACACCAGCTGCAAGAATAGTATTTAAAGTTGCAATTGCCATTTGTGGCAATATTTCAAATGTAAAATCCCATCTCCATCCCATTTGCATAACTTAAATTCTTTCCTTTCCAACTTTTCTAGCCGCTAACACTTCTAACCATCTTAAAAATGGGACTAATGCAAATCTAGCAATAATATAATAAATCAGTAGTGCTGTTCCAAAGCACTGAGCAGATAACCAAGTAATTGAATTAATTTGTTTTGCCTCAAAAGTTAAATCCACAACTGTTACCAATGCAACTAATGCTGTCGCTTTTAATAATTCGACAGTTAAATTTGCTGCAGGTGGAAGAATTATTGGAAATATTTGTGGAATAATAATTCTTTTAATTCTTTTTGCTGGAGTAAAATTTAAAGCATGTGCTGCCTCCCATTGTCCCTTAGGCACTGCGAGTATTCCTGCTCTAACAATTTCCGCACCATAAGCACCAAAGTTTAAACCAAGGGCGACTACTCCTGCTGTAAATGCTTCAAGTGATATTCCAAAAAAAGGTAATACATAATAGGCCCAAAATAATTGAACCAATAAAGAAGTTCCCCTAAAAAATTCTATATATACTGTAGCAATCCCTTGTATCGCTCGATTTTTAGAAAGTCTCATCAAACCAAAAATCATGGAAATAATCACATATAGAATCATAGAACAAACAAGCACTTTTATTGTAGTGACTGTGCCTAACAAAAGTGTAACGCCGTGTTCGTTTAAAAATTCAAAATATGTCAAAGTATTTTCCTTTAGATTTTAAAAACCAGGCAACAATCAAGTTGCCTGGTTTAATTTTTTAATAGTGTAAATTATTTAGTTGAGCAAGCCCACTCTGTAGTCATGTCAGCGGGAGGTAGTTGAGCTTTATCATAGCCATACTTACCAGCTCTCTCTAACATTTTATCAGGGTTAGCTAAAACTTTAGCTAAAGCTACGTTGAAAGCATCTCTGAACTTACTATCACTTTTTCTAAAACCAATACCTACTACGTTGACAGTTTCTTTAGGCATTAATTTAGGATCAGTTACTTCAAAAGCTCCGCCAGTTTTTTCCTCATGCTCTTTTGCACCAAAGAAAGTTTGTACAGCAGCATCAGCTCTTCCAGCTTTCATTGCTGCTAAAATACCAACTTCACCTTCTACTAAAAGCATTTGGCTATCTGGAACACCAGCTTTTTTTGCAGCTTCTACAGTGTTAAAACCAGTTCCAGTTACAAGTTTAGCTCCAGTTCTTATAACATCCTCGTAATTATTAATTCCTTTAGGGTTTCCTTTAGGAACTAACATCGCATCACCAAATACTCCAATTGGATCTGAAAAATCAATGTTGGCACATCTACTTTTTAGAATGTACATACCACCAGTAATCATGTCTGATCTGTCAGCATTTATTCCTGGAATAAGACCTGACCATTCAAAAACTTTAGTTTCATGCTCAGTAATTCCCATTTCTTCTAAAACAGTTAAAGCAATCATGTTTACGAAACCTAATGCTTCACCATTATCTCCAGCGTATGCCCATGGCACAGCAGTACCAAAACCTAGTCTTAATTTGTGACCATCTGCAAGCCTTTCAGTTAATGTTTTTGCATTAACAGTCGAAATACTAAACAGAAGAACAAATAAAACAGTTAACGTCTTATATATTTTTCTCATTATATCCCCTTCGTTATGTTTTGATAAAGTTAAGCAGATTAGAGAAGTGGTGTACACAGTAATTGAAATAAATATTCAATCCTGAGTTGTCTGCAATTTATTTTATAAGGATTTTTTCTGATAAATTTATTTCACCATCATTTTCCGGTGTCAAATAAACACCCATGTCATAGTGATCGTAAGTTTGTTTTAAAGTTTTAAGTAAATTAAATGAATTATCATCTGTTTTAGGTTTTAAGTTTATTGCAACACATCTTGGAATATTTTTTTCAACTTTAAACAAAACATCATTTATTTTTATAGTTTTACCAATCCAGTTTCTTTCTTCCCAAGCTTCCACTCCATCAAAATATAGATTGCCTCTGAAAATAGATTTTTCAATTTTTTTATCAATTTTATTCTCAAAATCTTTAATGCTATTAATATTTAAAAGCGAAATTGAGTTTCTAAACATAGACTTGTTAGATATAGAGGTATCATAAAAAGGATACTCATCATTTCTCATAAGTCTTATATCGTTTTTTAAAGACCCCTCTAGTTCAATTAATTTTCTTACAAGATCATCTCTTTCATTTGTTTCATTAACTTTAACAGTAATAATTTCTTTATTATTTAGCGTTAGAGTTAACTTATTGTCCTCATGTAAAAAATTGTACTTATTAAACACTGGTGTGTTTTTAAGCGTTACAATTTTATTCCATTTACCTTTTCTTGTTTCAGGATTTTTTTCGAATTCTACAGATTGATCTAAATTAAGATTTTGTGAAAAAGCAAAAACTCTATCACCTTCTATCCCAACATTTTTATTAATTTTACATTTTTCAATATTTTGAAATGAAATCGATTTTACAGGACAGTTATGTATTGAAGTAATAATAGCACTCATATAATCTTTAAAAATAATATGACTTATCTTAATTCAAATCAACAGAAACAGTACAATGAAGAAGGATATGTAGCGCCCTTAGATATTTTAACTCAAGAAGAAGCTTTAGAAGCAAGAAATGAAATTGAGCTAATTGAAAAAGAAATGCCAAATGAAATTGATAAATCTGGCAGATACAATGTGCACTTAATATCTCCTAAACTAGATGCGATTGTTCATAATTCTAAAATTCTTGATGCAGTTGAAAGTATTATTGGAAAAAATATTTTAGTTTGTAGTACCACTTTATTTATTAAAAACCCTAAACAAGAGGGATTTGTAAGTTATCATCAAGATGCAAAATATATTGGGTTAGAACCTCTTAATTGGGTCACTGCATGGATAGCAATTACAGATTCAAATAATGAAAATGGTTGCATGAGAATGTGGCCTAAGTCTCATATCGAACTAAAAGATCATAACCAAAAGTTTAATGAAGGAAACCTCTTAACACGTGGTCAAACAGTAGAAGGAGTGCCAGAAAATGAAGTTAAACCCATAGAGCTTAAAGCGGGTCAAATGTCTTTACACCACCCAAGAATAGTTCACGGCTCTGGAATAAATAAAAGTAATGATAGAAGAATTGGTTTTGTGGTTCAAAGTTACATAGGAACCAATGTTAAACAAATTTTAGGAAAAAATAGTGTTCAAATTGCTAGAGGAAAAGATGAATATCATTATCACGAAGTTATTAATCGTGCTAATTCATTAATGAGTGAAGAAGGCAAGTCTTTAAGAATTAGAGAAAATAAATATCTACAAGAAATCTTTTATAACGGTTCAGAAAAACAAGGAACATATTAACAAGATGAAAAAGACTATTAATCTTGGAGTGATAGGTATAGATCATGGTCACATCTTTGACATGTTGGACGAAATGTTAAAAGAAGGATGTACGTGTGATCATTTTTGGACAGAGGGTGATCCATTAACCCTAAGGGAATTCAATTCAAAATATCCAAATATCAAAAGAAAAGAAAATAAGGAAGAAATATTAAATGATCCCTCAATTGATATGATTTTAATATCTTCAGTTCCAAAAGATAGAGCTCATAATTCAATAGAAGCTTTAAAAGCTGGAAAAGATGTGATGGTCGATAAACCTGGTTGCACTACTATAGATCAATTAAACGAGCTTAAACAAACAGTCAAAGAAACTGGAAAAATATGGTCAGTTAATTTTTCAGAAAGATTTCATGTTGCAGCTGTTGCTAAAGCTGAAGAATTAGTTAACGACGGAAAAATTGGAAAAATAAAGCAAACAATTGGGACGGGTCCACACAGACAAGGTAACTACGAAAGACCTGATTGGTTTTATGATCGAGAAAGTTATGGTGGAATAATTACTGATATAGGCTCACACCAGATTCATCAATTTTTAGTTTTTACAAATTCAAATGAAGCAAAAATTAATTATGCTCTTGTAGAAAACTCTACCAAGAAGGAAAAGCCTGGTTTTCAAGATTTTGGAGAGGTTAATCTAACTGGTAATGGTGGACATGGTTACGTTAGATTAGATTGGTTCACTCCAGATGCACTTCCAACATGGGGAGATGGAAGATTATTAATCCTTGGGGATAAAGGCTATATAGAAATAAGAAAATATACAGATTTAGCAAAATCAGAAAAAGGCAATCATTTATATTTAGCGAATAATGAAGAAGTAAAATACATCGATTGCTCTGATATTAAGCTTCCCTACTTTAGAAATTTAATTAATGATGTAATCAACAGAACTGAAACTGCTTGTTCTCAAGAATTGACATATCTTTCAATGGAACTTGCAATAAAAGCACAATTAAAAGCTGAAACAAAATGAAAAAGTATCAAGTAGCAATTATTGGAACCAACATAGGCGCTAAACACTATGAAGATTTTAAAAAAGTTAAAGAGAGATTTAATGTTCATACTTTATGTGGTCTTACAAGAGAAGCAATTGATAACATTTTATCAAATAACACTGAAACAAAGGTATCACTAAATTTTGATGATGTATTGAAAGTAAAAGAGATTGATATCATTGATATATGTCTTCCACCCCACTTACATTTTTCAGCTTGTAAAAAATCTATGGAAGCTGGAAAGCATGTAATATGTGAAAAGCCATTAGTATCAAGTCTTAAAGAAGTCGATGAATTAGAAAAGATCAGTAAAGAAACGGGTAAAATTATTTTTCCTGTTTTCCAATATCGATATGGTTTAGGATTTTCAAAATTAAAAGCATTAATAAAATCTGGTTTAGCTGGAAAACCTTTAGTTGCTTCATTAGAAACTCATTGGAATAGAGGAAAAGATTATTATTCAAAACCTTGGAGAGGAACTTGGGAAGGTGAACAAGGTGGAGCCATATTAAGCCATTCAATTCATATTCATGATTTAATCAGCATGATTTTAGGTCCTGTTTCAAATGTATTTGCTAAATTATCAACGAGAGTAAATGATATTGAAGTTGAAGATTGTGCAGCATTATCAATTGAAATGGAAAATAGAACTTTAGTTACAAGCTCAATTACACTTGGTGCTGCAAACGATACCAGCAGACTTAGATTTTGTTTTGAAGGATTAACAGCTGAGTCTGGAGCATCTCCAGATAAACCATACAGTCCAGCGGATGATGAATGGCATTTCTTACCAAGATCACCTATTACTCAAGCTCAAATAGATGAAGTGTTGGCAAAAGTAGAAGAGCCACAATCTTGGTATGCAGGTATGTTTGATGAAATTGCAAACAAATTAGATGGATCTACTAGTGATGAGGTAACTTTATCAGATGCTAGAAAATCTTTAGAATTTGTGACCGCTGTCTACGAATCTTCCAGACAAAATAAAAACATTAAAATTCCAATAGATAAAGATAATCCACTTTATAATTCGTGGTTACCAAATAATTCATGATAAAATTTGAGCTCAATGAGAGTTTAATTGAAGAGTTTAATAATAATGGTTTTTTGATTTTAGATAACTTTTTAGATTTAAATTACATAGATGATCTTAGAAGCAAATTTGAGCCTCTATTTAAAGGTAATTTTGAAACAGGAATTGAGCCAGATGAATGGAACTGGAAATTTGGTAAAGATCCCGAAGATGTTACTCGTCAAATCTGTAATGCCTGGAAAGCAGATTATTTAATAAAAAAAGTAGTCTGTCATAAAATAATTGGTGAAGTTTGTTCTCGTTTAATGAACTGGCAAGGTGCAAGATTAGTTCAAGATAATATTTTATGGAAACCACCAAGAGGAAAAACCTTAGGCTTTCATCAAGATGCTGCTTATGATGATTGGCTTATTCCACAAACAATGATGACTTGTTGGATGTCATTAGATGATACCTCAAAAGATACTGGAACTTTAGAGTATATTAAAGGCTCTCATAAATGGGGGCTTCAACCTCCTAAAGGAGAATTTCACTCACCAGAAGATTATAAAAAAGAATTAAATATATTTGCTGAAAAAAATAATAAACAAATAGAAGTTGCTTATGTAGAGGTACCAGCTGGTGGTGTTTCATTTCATCATGGCTTTACCTGGCATGGATCAGGAATAAACACTTCAAACAAGAATAGACGAGCTATTGTCTCCCATTGTGTTCCAAGTAATGCAAAGTTTCATCCAACAAATGAAGGTGGAACCGCTAAAACTTATAAAAAATATAAAAAGGAAAATAGTGATTTATTAGATGAAGAGTATTTTCCTTTGTTGTGGGAAAGTAATTCTATTTAGATCCATCAAACCTATCTTCATCCTTTTTAGTTGGATTATAAGTAGGTGATGTCTCAAATTGTTCATCACATTTAATATCAATATAAGGTGCTTTTGATCTTGTAAAGATCTCACCTGATACACCGAACCAAAAACTCGGTGGATCAAATGTTGCGGCAGCAATAGCTGTTAAACCTTTTAAAGCAGGTGCTGATATTGTCCAATAAACACTGGTTCCACATTTATTACAAAAATTTATTTCAAAAGTATTTCCACTCTCAGTTACAAATTTATATTGATTATAATTTTGTGAATAGTGTTTTACATTTTCTTCTTTAAACCAAGCACCAACACCAAAAGGACTACCTGATCTTAGTTGGCAATATCTACAGTGACAAACCCTAGCTCGCTCTGGATTACCAGTTGTTTCATATCTGTTTTCTCCACAAGCACAGCCACCTTTATGAATTTCTTTATCTGACATAAATAAAAATTATAATATTGAATTAATTTAAAAATATATTTAAACAACAACAAATTATACCTTAATCATGAGAAAAAAATCAAAAAATTGGAACTATTCTAAATTGGCTAAAAATTATGATAAAAGAGCTGACTACTCTGAGGCTTTGCTAAAAAAAATTATAAAGAAATATAAAATAAAGAATAATGAAATAACATTAGACATCGGTGCAGGAACAGGAAAACTAACAAAGCTACTTTTTAAATTTAAATTAAATATTTTAGCAATTGAACCTAATCAGGCAATGTTAAAAATTGGAAAAAAAAATGTACCAAAAATAAAATGGATAAAAAAAAATGCAGAAAGTACAAAAATTAAAAAAGGAACCATAGATAATATTTTTTTTGGATCTTCATTTAATGTAATTAATTTTAAAAAGACAGTAAGAGAACTAAAACGGATTTTAAAAGTTAATGGTAAAGTAATATGTATATGGAATCATAGAGTTTTAAATGACAAACATCAGAAACAAATTGAAAAAATAATCTTTAGATTTTTGCCTAATTATCAATATGGTCTTAGGCGTGAAGATATAAGACCTCTTCTAAGAAAATCCAAATCATTTGTTAATATAAAAAAGTATGAAAAAAAATTTTATATAGATATGAAAATTAAGGATATTATTCTAGCTTGGAAATCTCACGCAACACTCAAGAGGCAAGCAAAAAATGTCTTTAATGATATAATTGTAGAAATTAGTAATTATTTAGTAAATTTAAAAAAAAATAGAATTAAAGTACCATATAAAACAGTACTTTATTATTCAGAAATAAAAAAATAATCTATTTCTTTTTAATTTTTTTATATTTTTCCAATGGTATTATCTTACCGTAATCTTTCTGTCTTTCATAGAAAGCAACGTAATTTTTTTCTTTAATTAATTTATTTTTAATTCCAAATGGACAAGACAAGATTAGTCTTAAGGAATTTATATTACCCTTAACTAACTTTAGTTTTTCTTGACAAGTTTTATTAATTTTTATTGCATTAAATATACTAAAAGTCATTTCTAAATCAGCATAATCATTTTTTTTAAAATCTATCATTCCATGGTTTCCTTGAATAACTACAATAGCATTTGCATCTCTTTCATTAATATAATCTAAAAATTTGTTTATTTTTTTTAATGCACATTTATATGCGGATTGATAACCATCATAATTAACTATGTTATCTGCTTCATTTTCAAATCTCAAACTGCAATCTGTATTAAAAACATAAGGCCAGTGTGGTGACCAATGATGTATCAAATAAAAAGTTGGGATTGAATTTTTTGTTTCTATTTTATTCAACTTAATAAATTTAGATATTATATCGTAATTTTTATGTGCTTTTTTATAATAAGTAATTAATGGTATATTTTTTTTAAATACAATTGAACTAAATTTATAGTAAACTGATCTTAATAAAGTTGAGTTAAAAAATATTTCATTTACTTCTATATTGTTTGGATTTTCCTCATAATATATTTTTTTATCAATCTTATTTTTTTTATTATTAAAGCTAATACAATAATTTTTATTATATTGGCAATTCCAACTATGAGGGCCAAGTAATTTAAATTGATATCCAATTCTATTTAATTCATTTATAAGAACAGGAGTTGTCATATTGGGTTTAAGTATATTTGGATAAAATTCATATCTGTTTTGATATTGCTTAGAATTTTCGTCAACAATTGTATCCATGTTAAGTAAAGCAGATAAAGTTAAATAAGAAGTTGGATATATTGATTGAGAATTTTCAATATATTTTATTCCTCTTTTATTTAAATTTATAAGACTTTCTTTTGAAATATTGGATTGGAACTTTTTATCAAATGTTTTGAGCGACATCATTGAATCCATTATAATAAAATAAATATTATTTTTATTATTTATTTTTTTTATTAACGAAACTTCTTCGTCATTAAAAAATTTATTTTTTGGTAAATTTTTAAAATCAATTTTATCATTTTTTATATAGTGAATGCTTATAATTGATGAATTATATATAAAAAGAATTATAAAAAAATTATAGAAAATAAATTTAA
>NZ_JBNAJB010000002.1:0-634277 GCF_052047835.1 Candidatus Pelagibacter sp. HIMB1542
TATAAAAACAAAAGCTATTTCACCATCCAAATTATTTGAAAAATTTTTCATATAATTTTTTATATTTGAGAAATAAAAATTTACGTAGATGAAAAAAATTAAAGATAAAGAATAATTTTTAAACTTTTCTTTTGTGAATATAAAAAAAATAACAATAAAAATAAATGTTATAGAACAAGTAAAAATAAATATTTTAGCTACATCTATAAATATAACATAATCTAATTGTTTTATATTTTTAATTAGGAATTCTAAAAAAACATTTGATAATACTAAAATTGTTAAAAGTAATATTTTTGTGATATTCATTATAATATATTTTAAAAATGAAAATTTATATTACACCAAAAATTATAAAAACTAATAAGAATTTATTTGAGTATTCTATAGATCCAATTTGGTTTAAATATATTATGGAACTTGGCTATCAAATTGAAATTTTAGACTTACTGAATTTTAAAGAACAATTATCAAAAAAAAAAATAAAGGCTATAATTTTTTCTGGTGGAAATGATTTACAAAGATTTAACAAAAAAAAAGAAAATTTAATACGAGATAAAGCTGAAAAAAAAATTCTTAAATTTTGTATTAAAAATAAAATTAAAGTTATAGGTATATGCAGAGGATTTCAAATTATTGCAGAATACTTTAAGGGAAACCTAAAAAGAATTAAAAATCATGTCAGAACTGATCATAATTTAATCCTAAATACTAGTAAAAGTCGTTATTCTAAATCAAAAAATATTAAAGTTAATTCTTTTCATAATTTTGCAATTTTTAATCTAAATAAAAATTTTGAAATCATATCTAAAATTAATAAAGATAAATCTATAGAAATTGCAGAACATAAAATTTATAAAATTTTGTGTTTCATGTTCCATCCAGAAAGAAAAAATGAATCTCAAAATAAAATAAATACCTATATCCAAAATTTTTTAAGATGAGACTAATAATTTTAGCTGCTGGAAAAGGTCAAAGAATTTTTTCTAAAATAAAAAAAAATAAGTGTTTAATTGAAATTAAAGGAATAAGCTTAATTAAAAAAATTATTAAAGATTTCAAAGAAAGTGGATTTAAAAATATTACTGTAATTACTGGATTTAATAGAAATCGAATACAAAAACATTTACAAAACGATAAAATCTCAATTTTGCACAATTCTGCATATTTAAATAAAGAGATGTTATATAGTTTTATATTAGCGCTCAAAAAATATAAAAATGAAAATATTTTTCTAAGCTATAGTGATATTAGATACAATAAAAAAATTTTCTATGATTCTAAAAATTTTTTAACTAGTAAAAAAATAATATTACCAATTAACAAAAAATGGGCACATGTTTGGAAAAAAAGAAAAAAGAATATAAAAGATGATTGTGAGACACTTGTTTATGATAATAATAAAAATTTAATTGAAATAGGTAACAAAATAACATCATTAAAAAAGATAAATGGTCAATTTATGGGATTAGTTTATATCCCAAAAAATAGAATTATAAATATCTTGAAATATTATGAGTCAATAAACTCTGCTTTAAAAAACAAGATGCACTTAAGCAGTTTTATTAATTTCATGTTGAAAAAAAATGAGAAAATTAAATGTCATTTAAGTTACTCAGATTGGTATGAATTTGATGATATTAATGACTATAAAAATTTTTTTAAATAATTAAAAATAACTAAATGATTAATAAAATAATATCATTTTTTTCTCATATAAAATATTTTGGTTTAGCTGACAAAGTCATATTTTTTTGTGAGAATAAAGTTCTCTATGAAAAAATAATCAAAAAAGAGATAAATATTTTAAAAAAACAAATATCTTTAAGTAAAATAATTGTAATAAGTTATAATTATGAATTAGACTTTATTTACGAAACTAATATTAAAAAATTAAATTTTAAATCTGAAATATCACTTAGATTTTTTTTATCTAATCTTGAAAAATCAATTATAATTTCTACAACACCAACATTTAATAATAAATTATCGAACGGAAAAAATAAATTTATATATACTCACCATTCTCTTGGTTTACTAACTAATAGCTACATATTTAATTATTTAAAAAATTTTGATTATATTTGTGTTAATAACAAAGATCAATTTCACAACCTAAAAAATATTCTTTCTAAGAACAAAATTAATTCAATTAAAATCCTGAAAGAAAAGTATTATGATTTGGAACATTTTGATAATGAAATTAAGAAAAACAATACCAATAAAACAATTTTGATAGCCTCATCTTTTTATGGAAATTCGATTATCGAAAACCTTGATATGTCTCTTTTAATTAAGCTTTCTGATAAATATAATATAATTTATAGACCTCATCCAGAGTCGAGAAAAAATCTAAATCATCTTGATAAGTTAAATAAACTTGAAACATTATCTTTAAATAATTTAACTATATCTTATGTAAATAATACTAGATCGGATATTTTAAATTCTGATTTATTAATTACGGATTATTCAGGTATTTGTTTAAGTTTTGCTTACACTAAAAAAATTAAATCCTTAAATTTATTAAAAAAAAAAGAGGATTTGAAATATTTGACCGAAAATATTTCACAAGAAACAATAAATAAAATCTCAGTCATTAATTATTACAACTATAATACAATTATAGATGATTTAGACACTATAAATCTAAATAAAGAAAACGACATTCAAAATTTAGTTGATAAGCAATTTAAAGAATTTAAAAAAAAAGTTAATTATAAAGATATAATTAAAGATGAATTTTAATCTCTCTAATAATAGAAATAATTGTAGTAGCAAGATTTGAATTATTGATTTTTTTTATTTTTTTTGAAATATAAAAATTTTTTGTATCTTTTTTATATTTTTTTCTTAAATTATTTTTTTTTTTCGAATTAAATTTTTTATTTATTATAAAAGGAAAAATTAATTTGTTATTAATAAGCTCTTTTTCAATCTCCGCATATAACATTATGCTTGAAATAATTGTTACATCAAATTGATTAGATAATTTTCTTGCAAGCTTTAAATATATTTGAGCGAGCTTTACACGGTTACTATAGCTATAATCAAAGTTATTTAATACTTTTCTGATATTATCACCATCTAGTAAAAGAATTTTATTTCCTTTATCTGATAGTAATTTTGATAATTTTTTTGCTATAGTTGTTTTTCCAGATCCCGGAAAACCCATTAATACTATAATAATTTTTTTATTCATGATTTAAAAAAACTTTTTGATAACAGTCAATTGTTACAATTTGATTATTCTTCAACTTTTCAAAATCTTGAGTCATTCCTATGATTGCAGGTAATTGGTATTCTGAACATCTAATTGCCATATGAGAATTGGGTCCACCATATTTTGTTATGAGACCCTTAATTCTGTGCGAGAAAATAAAATCATATCCTGGGTCTGCATTTTCTAAAATTACAATTTTGTTATTTAAATCCTGACTTTGATTGTTATAGATTAGTGTTTTAGCTGTTACCTTTTTTTGAGTTATAAAATTTCCTTTTAAATTATATTTTTCAAAAAAATACAGATCTTTATTATCTTTAATTAAATCAGGCAATTTAATGTATTGTTGCTGTTGTAATTGTTTTTTATTAAAATTTATATTTTCTTTAATTATTTTTTTTAATTCTAACAAACTTAAATTATTAAAATTACTTAACAATATATCTATATTTATAAACTCTAAATCGTTTTTTGAAATTTCTAATCTTTTTTGAAGTTTTTGAATATAATTAAATATATCATCAACACCTATAGTAAAAATTAATTTAAAATATTCTCTATTTTTTAAATATTCTCTCAATAAATTTAGAAATGTTTTGCTATCTATATTTAAATTATTTTTATGAAGTTCTTTGGTAATTTTTTTATCTTGAATTTTACTTAAATTGAATGATTCTTGCTGTAACTGAATTTTTTTTTTTAAATTGAAATAATTATTAAAATTATTTCTATAATTTTTTGATTTTATTGAATAAGTTGATGGTCTCAAGTGGCCATATTCTCTTAAAAAAGAACTTTTAGATATTTTTTTTTCTTGTAAAAGCTTCAAGCTCATTTGAATTTCTTTACTGATAGTATTCATGGACGAATATATTTTATCAACATCATTAGAGCTTAATATTTTTAATTCTTTAAGATCATTGATATAATTTGTTGAAATAAATGCTTTTCTGGCCATCGAAGCAAAAACCAATGTCCCATACTCTTTTGTAAAATTTAATGTCAAGTATATTTTATGCAATAGACTTGCCTTAGATTTTCGTATTTCAGTGAGTTTATTTCTTAATAAATTTATCTTTTTATTTTCATCAATTAGATTATCCTTATTAAAAAAAGAATTTACAGTAATTCTTTTAAGTTCTTCTTTATACTTAAATAAACTCTTGCTCCCAATTATTTGTTTTAATTCAGCATATCTTTTTTTATTTAAAGAAAAATATGTAGGGAATATTTCATATTCTATTTTATCATGTATTTTTGGATTTTTTGAAATTTTATTAATGTAGTAGTTGATAATTTTATTTGAAATATTTTTATTTAGTCTTTTGATTAAAAATGAATTTAAATCTATCCTCAAATCTATATAGGTTGAACCGCCTATATTATACATTAATGGATATGGTTTTACATTTTTATATCCAAATTTATGTCTTTGCTTTGACCATACGTCGTCAGTTATTAACTTTTCATAAAGTGAAATACCTAATTGGCTTGGCTTAATACCTAATATCTCAGCTGGATTCCAATCAGACATATTGCTAAAAATATTTTTAGTACCTGATATGAAAGGTAGTGGCTTTTTTAATTTCTCAATTTTCTTAGCTATAATATTTAAAGATTTATCAATGTTTATATTTTTGTTTTTATAAATAAAGTTAAGTGTTCGACACTGAAATATATAAATTTTATTATTTTTATAAGCGAATTCAATATCTAGCTTTTCACTTTTAAAAATCTTTTCGATAATTTTTACTGCTTTAAATAATTTAATAAATTTTTTTTCTACATATTTTAATGACCTATGTACAATAAAAGTTTTCATTGAAATATTTTTCAAACCTGAAGTTACTAAATTTGTTTTTTTTGAATAATCAATATTGAGAATATAATATGGAGAATTATCATTTATAT
Organism: Candidatus Pelagibacter sp. HIMB1542; assembly: GCF_052047835.1. NCBI lineage: Bacteria > Pseudomonadati > Pseudomonadota > Alphaproteobacteria > Candidatus Pelagibacterales > Candidatus Pelagibacteraceae > Candidatus Pelagibacter > Candidatus Pelagibacter sp. HIMB1542. Next base: position 5,135 of record NZ_JBNAJB010000002.1, read on the forward strand.
CCCTTGTGAAGATTACACCTCCAAACTTTGGTTGCTTGACATATTCTTGTGCTATTATTTGATCTTGATTATTTAGTTTTAGGCTAATTAATGATATGTTTTTAATTAGTTCTTTTTTATTTAGACTAGATATTAATGAAATATATTTGCCAGCATTTGAGACTAGCTTACCATCCTCAGATGCTGAAGATGATCTTAAAATTATTTTTGATTTTTTTGAAAACCTTTTTTGAATAATATTTAAATACTTCTCTTTATTTTGAAAATATTTTTTTAATTCTAGTATATAAAAATCTGGAATTAAAAACTCACTTCTTCTTTTTTTTTTTAATGCAATTAAGTTCTTAGTTTTTTGGCTTGGCATTTACTAATAGTTTTCTTTTAATCCAGTTTAAAAATTTTTTAACTTTTTTAAAAAAAACAATAAATAATGAAAATATAAATACTAATATTTTTATTAAGATACCTCCTGTAAATGGATCAAGATATGCATTTGCTTCACTAGAAAATATAAAAAAAAATAAAAATACAAATACTAAAGTTTCAGTAATCATGAGATGTTCATTTTTTCATAAGTATTATTATACTTTTCAATAAATTTAAATTAAAAATAAAAGTATGCTTTTAATCTACTTTTAGAATTAACAAACAAAGAAATCTATCAATTTAAATTTGATAAATTGAATACTAGATGACAAAGTAATAACAAATAAAATAAACCAAATTTTTTTCAAATATGAATAAAGAAAACACAAGTAAACTCTGGAAAATTATTCAGGAATCTGGCGATTATTTGGGGGATTAGAGGTTCAACCTATCCCACATTAAACTGCATTAAACTTCAGTACTTATGCGGATAATAAAAAGTTAGCTTGAAATAAATCGCTTAAAGACTCATCAATTTAATTAAAAAACTAGAACCATAACTAGAACTTTTTGAGATAAATCAAATATGTATTTTTCAAGCAATTAGACTCTCTGTTCAGGATTTGTTAAACTTTAGAAATAAATATTCGAAGAATTATATTGTTTAAAAAATGGATCTTTTTAATGAAAAAAATAACTCTAATAAGACATCAAAAAACAAAGAGAATACCGAAATAGATAATAAATTTTCAACCGGTCAAAAAAATCAAAATATAAAAGAAAAAATTAAATTAGAAAATAACTCTAAAGATAAAAAATTACCAAAAAAAAAGTCTTCATTAAAATTATTATGGTGGATAATTTTAAGTAGTTTTTGTGTTTTTATTGTATCGTATTTAATTTTAACATATCTTGAAAATGGATCGATTAATAATAAACAAATTAAATTAGTTTCACCTATTGGCAAGTCAAATGCAGAGGTTGCACAATGTATAGGTTTTTTAACTACTGTTAATAACGAAGAAAGAAATTTAAAAATTGAACAAGATAAATTCTTAGAAATGCACAAACCATTCTTATCAAAAATTCAAACCATAATGAATAAGATTAGTAAAGAAACTTGGGTAAATAATCATAGAATTGAAAATATAAAAAATCTTATGTCTAATTATAGTGAGATTGAGAAAGAACTTTATTATAATTTAGCTGTAGGTCAAAAAATGTATGATCGAATGAATTCTACACAAAGAGGAATTATGAGATTTAATTGTTCAGTCATAAATTAAAATTTATCTATGAAAAAACTTTTAGGGATCCTGGTTCTGGGTTATAGGATCTTATGGGATAACTAGAACCAGAACTAGAACTTTTTGAGATAAAACAAGAAATGGGACAGTGTGAACAAAGAAAACGCAAGTAAACTGTGGAAAATGATACAGGAAGCTGGCGATTATTTACTGGGGCAATTACCTGACCATCCAAATCACCCTAAAGGAAGAAACCCCTATGCTCATGTTGCGATTTGTGTGAAAAGTAAATTCAATGCAAGTTACAAGGACATTCCTGACGAAAAGTTTGATGAAGTTGTAAAGTATATTGAGTTTTTAAAAGAAAATCCTAGTTAGCTTTAATTGTATTTAACAATTCATCAACATCACTATCTTTAGTATTCCAAGCAGCAACTAATCTTACAGCTTTTCCATCTAGTTCTTCTTCATTCATTTTGTAACCATTTGAGTTTAGATGTTCTATTTTTTCTCTTGGAAATTTTGCAAAGACTTCGTTTGCTTCAGTTGGATAAGCAATTTCAATATCATTATGTTTGCTTAAGCCATCACTTAACTTTTTACCCATTGCATTAGCATGTTTCGCATTTCTCAACCAAACATCATTTGAAATATACGCATCTAATTGAGCAGATACAAAACGCATTTTAGATAACAAGTGCCCTGCTCTTTTCATTAAAAAAGCGATATCACCTACTAATTCTTTTTTAAAAAATATAATTGCTTCAGCAGCTAAACATCCATTTTTAGTTGCTCCAAATGACAATACATCAACGCCTGACTTCCAAGTCATTTCAGCAGGTGTTACACCTAAAGATACCAATGCATTAGCAAATCTAGCACCATCCATATGTAAATTTAGATTATGTTTATGAGTAATTTCTGCAATTTTTTTGATTTCATCTAATTGATAAACTTCGCCTGTTTCACACACCTGAGTAATGCTAACCGATGAAGGTTGGGTGTGATGCACAATTCCTTTTCCACCTATAGATTGGTGTAATTCTTCTGCAGTTATTTTTCCCATTATTCCAGTTAAAGGAATTAATTTTCCCCCTCCTGTATAAAATTCAGGTGCACCACATTCATCCGTATTAATGTGAGACATCTTATGACAATAAATATTTCCATATGAAGGTGTCATTGTAGATAAAGCTAAAGCATTAGCAGCTGTGCCTGATGCAGTTGGAAAAACAATTACCTCTTTTTCAAATATTTCAGAAAACTTATCTTGTAACTCAGTTGACAAAGGATCATTTCCATAAGGAGTGCTATCTCCTTCATTTGCTTTAATGATTGCTTCTAATACCTCAGGACAAGCACCTGCAACATTATCAGAGGCGAATTTAACACGCTCTCTTTTTGTTTTTATTTTTGCCATCGTTATTGTTTTGGAAAATAGTCTTTTAAAGCGCCTTCTCTATAAACATCTGCTGTACAACAATGAAGTCCTCCTCCAAAAGCATAAGCATCTCTAAGCTCTACTGGTAACACTTCCATTCCTAATTTATCTAATTGTTCAGCTTGATAGATTTCGCTTTTCTCAACACAAACTGTTTTGGGATCTAAAACTAAAACATTCATTGATAACCATGTTGAAGAATAACAAAGTGGTGGCGGTTCGTTATGTGCTGGTTGAGCACTATCAACAATTTCCCATCCATTATCTTCAAAAAGTTTTCTTTGTTCTTTTGGTAATCTTCTTTGAGGATTGTTAATAATTAAACCTTCTTTAATTGGAGTAAAGGTTGCATCAATGTGAATAGGATATGGATCTCCTGGGAAATTTACTGCGTGTACTCTATGATCTTTATAATGTCTCTTTAGCCAATCAATTCCTTTTAAATTAGTTGTAAATCCATGTTGAACAACCAAATCTTTTCCAAATCTCAATACATCTGCTGCATCAAACAATGGCTCTTCTTCAGTTGTTACAAAATATTTTTTCTCAGTCCACTCTAATCTTTTTTGAACCCCAATTTTATCTGATAAATAATCTTTTCTATAATCTGCATCTGTTAGTCTTGGCTTTGGAGCAGACTCGTGTCTCATGTTAGGATCTTGATTGTAATAATCTTTAAGTAATGGTCGGTAACATAAATATTCAAACCAACGACATCTATAACTCATTGTTGCTTCTAAAATTTCATTACCCACAGTTAACAAAACATCTCTTGGAGGCATACAACCAAACATAGTTTCTGCTTCCCAATCTGGTGTTGATGTTTTTTGATTAAAATCAATTGGTGTTGGTCGATCAACTTTAATGCCTCTTTTTTGAAGCATATTTGAAAAGTTATCTAATAATTCATTTGCTTTATCGACTGTGTCTTTAGTTCGTGGACCAAACTGTCCTCGCATATCGCTGTCTTCTGGAACTTTTGCATCTAATGCTGGCTCTGGTGCTGGAATACAAGTACCATCCGCTCTTCCAACAATTACGTGTTTTAACGGATCCCACTCGTTCCAACTATTAACAATAGTTTTATTCTCACTCATAAAGATTAGTTTTTTATAATATTATGCTCAGGCCCGAAAGGAAATTTTGTAATATTTTCTGCTCCATCTTTACCTATTACTAAAATATCGTGTTCCCTATATCCACCAGCACCAGAATTACCTTCTGGAATCATGATCATTGGCTCCATAGAAACAACCATATTTTCTTCAAGAACAGTATCAATATCTTCTCTTAATTCTAAACCAGCTTCTCTTCCATAGAAGTGAGAAAGCATACCAAATGAATGACCGTAACCAAATGTTCGGTACTGAAGGTAACCAAGTTCTGCAAATAATTCATTTAATTCATGACAAATGTCTGAACATTTAACACCTGGTTTGATTAATTCTAATCCACGCTTATGAACTTTAACATTTGCTTCCCAAGCTTTAAGTGAAGCATCATCTGCATGATCCAAAAACAAAGTTCGCTCCAATGCAGTGTAATATCCTGAGATCATAGGAAAAGTATTTAAAGATAAAATATCTCCTTTAACTAATTTTCTATTAGTCTTTGGATTGTGAGCTCCATCAGTATTGATACCAGATTGAAACCATACCCAGGTGTCCATGTACTCTGCACCTGGATAACTTTTCACAATCTCCCTTTCCATTCTATCTCTTGCTGCTATTGCTACTTCGATCTCCGTGTTATCTTCTCTAATATTTTTAGCTATTTCTTCACCACCAATGTCTGCAATCCTTGCACCATTTCGAATGATCTCAATTTCTTCATCAGATTTAATCATTCTAAGTTTCATTAGATCTTTTGAAACATCACTAAATACAGAGAAAGTAAAAATAGATCCTATTTTTTCTCTCATATCTAAAGTGACATGATCATTTTCAATTCCAATATTTTTAGGAGGCTCATCTCTTCCAATAATTGATACGATTGCTCTTAAAAAATTATCTCTCTTCCAATCAGTATAAATAACATTATCACAATGTGATCTACGCCATGGTTGACTTGCATCAATATTAGCTGAAATTGTTGAAATTTTATCTTGAGTAATTACACATCCGTACGGTCTTCCAAAAGAACAGTAAATAAAACCTGTGTAATACGCAACGTTATGCATAGATGTTAAAATAATCATATCAAGACCATTTTTTTCCATCACTGATCTAAGTTTACTTACTCGATCGTTATACTCTTTATCTGTAAATGGTAATTTTACTTTTTCACCATTTTTAAGTTCAAAAAAATCTGGTCGTTCCATAATAATTTAATTTAATGCTATGTGGCGTTTATTCCATCTCATAATTAAGCTGTAGTAGAATAAAGATACAAACAGAAAAAAACCTCCAATGATTGTATTTGTTGATGGCACTTCATTAATTCCTAAAATTGGTAACCAAACCCAAAATATTCCACCCACAACTTCTGTTAAAGATAACAATGTTAACTCAGCAGCTGGAATAGCTTTTGAACCAATTGAATATAAAATTAATCCTGAACAAACTAAAAATCCATGTAGTGAAAACAAAGAACTATTGTAGCTGGTAGCAAAGAATGCTTGTCCAGTAGACAAAATCATAATTGATGCAAACACAAAACAAAAGAAACCAGCAAAAGCAACTGTTGTAAACTTAGGAGTTTCTTTTCTCCATCTTAGTGAAACTGAAAATACGGAAAAACCTATCGATGATGTTAGTCCAAACACAAAACCAATTAAAGATTTCTCACCAGTATTACCAATTGCCATTATCAATATACCAGCTGAAGCAATTATAATTGATATCCAAACATTAAGTGAAATTCGTTCTCTAAGAAATAAAAATGCTAAAAGTGCAGTAAAGAAAGGCATTGCGGCCAAACAAAGTAAAGTAACAGCGGCACTGGTGTTTGTTATAGAATATATGAACGTAATCATTGCAACTCCAAGACCTGAGCCACCAACTATCCCTGATAATCCTATTTTATAGTAATTTTTGTAGAAGTTTTTTCCCTCTTCAAAATATAAGTAGAGATTAAGTAGAATAAAAATAGTTAAACCTCTTCCAAATATATACTGCCAAGGAACAAGATTGGGACTATCCATATATCTTACAACTAATGGTCCAAATGACCATAATATGCCAGCAAACAGTACAATTGGGACAGCAAGTTTCGGATTTCTTAACTCTAACATTTGTAGAAATCTAATTCTAAAAAGATTTTTCTACAACAAAAATACGTTTCTAAATCAAAGATTGATTAGATTGGTTGGGGAAAAAACAATCTAAGATGTCTCCTTTTTTAAATTTTGATTTCCCTGCTGGTAACAAAGACCAAATGTTTGATTTAACAAAAGATTTTACTCTAAAAGACTCTTGCCCTTGTAAAATCTCAACTTCTATTTTTCCATTTTTAGTTGTGCTTAATTTACTTTTTGCAAACCTTGTAAAATTCTGTTTTTTAGAAAAACTATTTTTTAAAGTTGCCCTAATAGGCTGTTCTTCGTTTAATCCTAAGATGTTTTCCATAAAAGGGATAACGAAAAATCTAAAACAAGCAGATGATGACATTGGATTTCCTGGAAGTCCAAAGATTGCTTTTTGTTTTCCTTTAATTTTGGCAAATAAAATTGGTTTTCCTGGTCGGATTGCTACACTTTTAAAATAATTGGATAATTTAAATGTTCTAACAATACTTGGAATATAGTCATATTTTCCAGCAGAAACAGCGCCTGAAGTTATCAATATATTGGTATCACTATTTATAAGTTTCTTAATTTGAGATTTATAAATATTTTGATGGTTGTCTCTAAGTATTCCACCATTTTTAAAATTAAATAAAAAGTTTCCTTCAAGATTTTTTATATAATGACTATTAGAGTTCCTAACTTTCCAATTTGGAATGTTGTCTTGATCTGTAATTTCATTTCCAGTTGAAAAAAATAAAATATTAATCTTCTTTTTAGCTTTAATCTTTTTTATCCCCAAAGTTTTAAAAGCTAGAATATGATTTGGTTGAATAATTGTATTTTTTTTAATAACAACCTCACCTTTTTTAAAATCTGAACCTGCAAATCTTACATGATTAAACTTTTTAATTTTTTGATTAACTAAAATGTATTTTTTATTATTTTTATTCGGATAAAAAATAATTTGTTCTATTGGGATAATTGTATCAAAACCCTTTGGAATTATACCACCTGTCATTATTTCAACAGCATCATATTTTTTAATTTTTTTATTTAATGATTTTGTCCCTGCTGCAATAGATCCGATTATTTTAAATTGTTTAGGTGAATTTTTATTAATTCCGTTTGTATCTTTTGATTTAACTGCAAATCCGTCAAACGCAGCGTTATTTCCTGCTGGATAATTAATCTTTGAATAAATGTTATCTGAAATCACTCTGTTAAGAGAGTTTTCACTCAATATAGTTTCATCTTTAATTTTAATTTTTGCTTTTTTTAAAATTTTTCTAGATTGATCGTAACTAATCATTTTTTTAATAATTCTTTAGCTTGTTCTAAATCTTCTTTTGTATTGATATTAAAGAAAGGATCTTGATTTGGAAACTCCATATTAATTGTTTTAACTCCAATACTATTAGCCCACAATTCAACTTTCCGAGCTCCTTTTTCTAAATCCTCTTCTAATTGATCTAATAAATTCATCGACCATAAGCCAAAAATGTTATGTCTAGTATTGTTTGTTTTTATAAAAAATAAACTACTTTCATTTTCATCAATTTGATTAATAAATTGCTCTAAAATGTCTTTTTTAAAAAAGGGAGTATCTACTGGAAAAGTTGCTATCCATTGATAGTTTTTATTATGATCTTTGACCCATTTCATTGCTGACAGAACTCCACCTAAAGGGCCAAGATCTTTTTTAATATCTCTAATTAGTGAAATTTTATCTGAATTAGTAAATTTAATTGAATTATTTGATACTATTAATACTTCCTTAAATTCGTCAATTATTTCTGCCAAGATGTAATCAATTAATATTTTATCAGCTAGCAATATCTGAGATTTATCTTCACCAAACCTTTGTGACTTCCCGCCTGCTAGCACTGTTCCTAAAATATTGTTATGTTCCATTAATAAAATATAAAACATTCAAAGTTGAATTAAAGAAATTAAATGGATTTAAGAATTTTAGAAATCGCGTCTCACACAGAAAATAATAAAGTTTTAGAAAACTTTACTCACAAATCAAAAAACAAAAATCCTATTTGTGGAGATGAAATGGAAATAAGCTTAATTGTCAAAGATGACGTTGTAAAAGATATGGGTTATCAGTGTAAATCTTGTATTTATTGCCAAGCATCCGTTAGCTTATTATCTAGAAAAATTAAGGATAAAAACTTAGAGGAAATAAAAGATTTTGTTATCGCTGGTGAAAAATTGTTTGAAGATGTTAAAGTAAGTCTAGAAAAACACTGGAAAGATTTTAAAGAAATTTTAGATAAAAAAAATCTTTCGAGGAAAGAATGTTTGCTTTTACCTTTAAGAACAATTGTTAAAGCATTAAAAATTTAAATGATCAAAATCACAAAACCATTATTACAAAAAGCATTGATTGCAGGTTTTTTTTCAACAATCACTATAGGGGTACTTACAGTATTAACTTACAAAAGTACTCTTGGATATTTTATTGCAGCATCATTTGGCTCATCCATGGTTTTGTTATTTGGTTTTCCTGATAGTCCTTTTGCTCAACCAAAAAATGTTTTCTTTGGACATTTGTTAACTGCTTTAGTGGGGGTGTTATTTGTTAATTTTATTCCACTTCCAATTTATATGAGTATTGCATTTGCAGTAGGTATTGGAGTTTTCTTAATGATTTTATTAAATATTGTTCATCCTCCTGCAGGAGGAAACCCAATAATTGTTATTATTGGAAGTGCTTCTTATGATTATTTAATTAATCCAATTATATTTGGATGTATCATAATTTTGTTGCTCGCAATTATAATCAACAAATATTTATTGCAAAAAAACTATCCTTTAAAATAATTATGAATTCAAAATATAAAGTTTTAAAGTATTCATCTAATAATTTTAAATATGTTGAAGATTTAATTTCTATTGAAGAGCCATTGGAGATTTCTTTAAAGTACAAAGAAAAAGATAATTGGGTTGAGCAAACTTTATCTATTACGATGAGAACTCCTGGTAATGATGAAGATCTTGTAAGAGGATTTTTATTTAATGAACAAATTGTAAAAAGTTTAAATGATATCGATAGCATTGAAAGTTATGGAGACAAAGTTGGTCAATATAAAATTCAAAATAAAATACTAGCAACACTTAATAATTCAGAAAATGTTAATATATCAAAAATTAAAAGAGATTTTTTAACAAACTCCTCTTGTGGTGTTTGTGGGAAATCTTCATTGGATGCGCTAGAGATAATTAAAACTACAAAGACAAATGCCTCAGAACCTAAAATTTCAAAAGATGTAATTATTCAATCACCAGATATTTTAAGACAAGGTCAGTCTGAATTCAGCAAAACTGGTGGTATTCATGCAAGTGGTCTATTTAATAGTGATGGAAAATTGATAGCTCTAAGAGAAGATGTTGGAAGACATAACGCTTTAGACAAACTTATCGGCAGTGCTTTGGAGAAAAACCAATTTGATCCAAAAGATCAATTTATTACGTGTTCTGGGAGACTAAATTTTGAGCTAGTTCAGAAGGTTTTAATGACAGATATTGGGATTATGATCGGGGTTGGTGCGCCAACAAGTCTTGCTATCGATTTAGCTAATAAGTTTGACATTACCCTCATAGGTTTCGTAAAGAGGGACAGTTTTAATATTTACACAAATAACAAAAAAGTTAATGTGGAATAATAAAAAAAGGGAAATTGTGTCAAAAAATATAAGTAATTTATCTGGAAGAATAGGCTTAAAAGACAACCTATTTAAGCAAATTTCAGAGAACACATTAAGTGAAAACCCTCAAGATATTAAAGAAATTGCAAAAAAACATAACCTTGGGGTTTCAACACTTCATGGTGCAGAATCTTTTTATGAATTTTTAAGACCTTCACATAGAGAAAAAAAAGCTTTCGTTTGTAATGGTAGTGCATGCATGTGTGCAGGTACGCAAGACAAACTAAAAGATAAATTAAAAGAAAAATTAGGTGATGACAAAGTTGGAGAAATGTTTTGTCTTGGTCATTGTTATGAAAATCATGCATTTCACTATGATGGTGAAAATTATGCTGGAAAAGATATTGAAAAAATAGATCAAATTTTAAAAGGTGAAGAAATTAAACAAGAAAAGTTTTTCTCTAAGAGCTATGCAACAACAAGTTTTTTAATGGATGATAAATTATCCTCAACAGATCAATTTAAAGAACAGTTAAGTAAATTTTTAAAAACAGATAAAAAAGAAATAGTAAAATCATTATTAGACTCAAACTTAACAGGAAGAGGTGGTGCAGGTTTTCCAACAGGAATGAAATGGGATTTTTGTAGTAAAGCAAAAGGTGATAAGAAATATGTTATCTGCAATGCAGATGAAGGTGACTCAGGAGCTTTTTCAGACAGGTACCTGTTAGAAGATCAACCATTAAAAGTTATTTTTGGAATGGTGTTATGTGGATTTGTAATTGGAAGTGATGAAGGAGTTTTATATATTAGAGGTGAGTATCCAAAATCTATTGAAGCAATTAATGGATGTATTAATGAACTTAAAAAATTAAATCTATTAGGTGAAAATATTTTAGGAACAGATTTTTCTTTTGATCTTGGAATTTGCATCGGTCAAGGTGCATATATTTGTGGAGAGGAAACAGCTTTGATAGCTTCTATTGAAGGAAGAAGAGCTGAAGTAGATGTAAGACCTCCCTTCCCTGTAACAGAAGGGTTATATAAAAAACCAACAGTGGTTAACAATGTTGAAACTTTAGCTGCAGCAACAGGGATTTTATTAAATGGGTCAGAAAAATTTTCTTCAGTTGGAAATAAAAAGTCAGCTGGAACAAAATTAGTTTGCTTAGATAGTTTCTTTAATAATCCTGGTGTTTATGAAATTGATATGGGAACACCAATGAAAAAAATATTTGATGAAATTGGTGGTGGATACAAAGAACCTGTTAAAGCTTTTCAAATAGGAGGTCCTTTAGGTGGGGTTGTTCCTTTAAGTGAAATAGAAAATTTAAATTTAGATTTTCAAGAGTTTACTGCAAAGGGTTTTATGTTAGGTCACGCAAGTGTAGTTAGCATCCCTAAAGATTTTCCAATGGCTGAATACATTCATCATTTATTTGAATTTTCTGCAGAAGAATCTTGTGGAAAATGTTTTCCTGGAAGACTTGGATCTTACAGAGGAAAAGAAATGTTTGATCAAGCTAAGAAGAAAACAGCTAAAATTCCTTTAAAATTACTAGAGGAATTGTTGGTTACTATGCAAAAAGGCTGCTTATGTGCTTTATGTGGAGCGATCCCAACTCCTATTCAAAACATCCTAAAATACTTTGGCGATGAAATGAAAAATGATATGGTGAAAGATAATTAATGAGCTCAGAGAAAAGAAAAATTGCTTATATTGATGGAAAACCTTACGAAATAGGTCCTAATCATACATCTATTTTAAAGTTTGTTAAAAGCTACGTTGGTGAAAAAAAGGTGCCAACTTTATGTGATGATCCTAACTTAGCACCCTATGGAGCTTGTAGAGTTTGTTCAGTTGAAGTTGCCTTGGAAAAAGACGGACCAACTAGAGTAGTTGCATCTTGTCATACACCAGTTGCAGAAAACCAGCATATATTTACTTCAAACGAAGCATTAACAAGTCTTAGAAAAAATATTGTTGAGTTAGTTTTAACTGACCACCCTATGGAGTGTGATACTTGTGAAGTAAACAATAATTGTGAACTTCAAACAGTTGCAAATGATTTAGGTGTTGCTGATCATAGATACAATAGTCCTAAGCAACATAAAGGAATTCCAAGAGATACTTCTCATGATTACATGAGAATGAATTTAGATAACTGTATTAACTGCGGAAGATGTGTCAGAGCATGTGATGAAATTCAAGGATCATTTGTTTTAACAATGAGTGGTAGAGGATTTGAATCTAGAATTACAACAGACAACGATATGATGTTTGGAGATAGTTCTTGTGTGTCATGTGGAGCTTGTGCTCATACATGTCCAACGGATGCAATTTCAGATGTATTCCAATCTAAATCTGCAGCTGTAGATAAAAAAGTTAGAACAACTTGTTCGTACTGTGGTGTTGGTTGTAATTTAGAAGCATCTATTAAAGATGATAAGGTAGTTGCAATAGACACTCCTAAACAAACAGAAGTAAACGCTGGTCACACTTGTATTAAGGGGAGATACGCATTTAGTTTTTATGAACACCCTGACAGATTAAAAACTCCATTGATTAAAAGAAATGGAAAGTTTGAAGAAGCAAGTTGGGATGAAGCGTATGACTTTATCAAAAAAGAAATGAATAGAATTACAAAAGAAAATGGACCAGATGCTTTTGCTGGAATTTCTTCTGCAAGATGTACAAACGAAGAAAACTATGTTTTCCAAAAAATGATTAGAGCAGCTGTTGGAACTAACAGTGTAGATTGTTGTGCAAGAATTTGTCATTCGCCTACAGCTTGGGGTATGCAACAAACATTTGGAACAGGTGCTGCAACTAACTCAACAGAAGATATTTATCATGCAGATTTATTTTTAGTGATTGGTGCAAACCCAACCAATGCTCACCCAGTAACAGGAGCAAAAATTAAACAGCAAGTGATGAAAGGTAAAAAATTAATTGTCCTTGATCCGGTGACAACTGAATTAGCTAAACTTGCAGATTATCATATCAAACTTAGACCAGGTACTAACGTTGCGGTTCTAAATATGATGTTACACTTTATTATTAAATCTAAACTTTATAATGCTGACTTTGTAAGAGATAGAACAGAAGGTTTTGATAATTTCTTAAAAGAAATCGAAAGACAGGATGTTGATCAGTTAGCAAAAGTTGCTGGTGTTGATAAACAACTAGTTAAAGAAGCTGCAATTGCCTATGCAACAGCAAGAAATTCAATGGAGTTCCATGGATTAGGAGTTACTGAACACGAACAAGGTTCTAAAACTGTGATGTTGATTGCTGATTTAGCAATGATTACAGGAAATATTGGAAGAAAAGGTGTTGGTGTAAATCCACTTAGAGGCCAAAATAATGTACAGGGTGCTGCGGATATGGGTTGTCAGCCTCACCAAGGTGCAGGTTATTTTGAGGTAGCAGATGAAAACAATCAAAAATTTTATACTGAAAAATATGGTGTAACTCACCCTACTAAACCAGGTTTAAAAATTCCTCAAATGTTTGAGGCCGCAATCAGTAAAGAACTAAAAGGTTTATGGATTATTGGTGAAGATATAGTTCAAACAGATCCAAATAGTGCACATGTTATTGAAGCAATGAACTCATTAGAGCTATTAGTGGTTCAAGAAATATTTATGAGTGAAACTGCAAAACTTGCAACTGTAGTTTTACCTGGAACTACATTCTTAGAAAAAGATGGAACTTTTACAAATACTGAAAGAAGAATTCAAAGAGTTAATAGAGCAGTTCCTCCATTACCAGGTACAAAACCAGATGGACTAATTGTAACTGAGATGATGCAAAAATTAGGTTTTGATCAACCATCTTATGATGCAGATCAAGTATTAGCAGAGATTGCTGATGTGGTACCATTCTTTAAAGGTGTTACTAGAGAGAGACTTGGTAAATTAGGATTACAATGGCCTGTAAAAGAAGATGGAACAGATACACAAATTCTACACACAGAAACATTTAAACTTGGAAAAGGAAGATTGAAAAACTTTGATTGGAAAGAATCTAGTGAGATAGAAGCTAATCAAAAAGATTATCCATTAATTTTAACTACAAGTAGAGTTTTACAACACTACAATGCAGCAACAATGACAAGAAGAACAAAAAATATAAACATTGTTGATGAGGATGTTTTACTTATTCACCCTAAAGATGCAGCTCATAGAGATTTAAATACAGGTGATATTGGAAGATTATATTCTGGACGAGGAGAAGTTGCTTTAAAAGTTGAAGTAACAGATAAAGTGAAAGAAGGAATTGTATTTACAACATTCCACTTCCCTGAACACATGGTTAATATGGTAACTGGTCATGGAAAAGATGAGGAAACAATGTGTGCTGAATACAAAGTTTCATCAGTTGAAGTTCAAAAAATTTCTAATCAATTTAAAACAGAAGTTAAGCCAAAAGAACATCAATCTGAAGTTAGTTAATTAAAATGACCATCGGTTGGCATTTTGATAATTCATATTCAAAACTATCAAAAACATTTAAAGAAGACATCAAACCTACACCAGTTCATGAGCCTGAGCTTGTTATTTTAAACGAAGAACTTGCTAAAAATTTAAATTTAAACTTTTCAGGAATAGATAAAAAAAAATTAGCTGAAATATTTTCTGGAAATAATTTGCCTGATGGAACTAATTCAATTGCACAAGCATATGCTGGTCATCAGTTTGGTCATTTCACGATGCTTGGAGATGGAAGAGCGGTTCTACTAGGAGAGCATATAGATAATAAAAATCAACGTTTCGATATACAATTTAAAGGTTCAGGGAGAACTTCTTTTTCTAGGGGTGGTGATGGAAGGGCTGCTTTAGGTCCAATGCTGAGAGAATACATAATTAGTGAAGCAATTAACGCTTTAAATATTCCAACAACTAGAAGTCTTGCTGTTGTTAAAACTGGAGAAAAAGTTGTTAGAGAAAATTTGTTAAATGGAGCAATTTTAACAAGAGTTGCATCTAGTCATATTCGAGTTGGCACTTTTCAATATATTGCAGCCACTCAAAATCTAGAAGATCTTAATACATTAGTTGATTACACAATTGATAGACACTATCCAGAAATTAAATCCTCTAAAAACAAAGCTTTAGATTTATTAAGTCTTGTAATGGAAAGACAATGTCAGTTAGTGATTAATTGGATGAGAGTTGGATTTATTCATGGAGTGATGAACACTGATAATATGGCTATTTCTGGCGAAACAATTGATTATGGTCCATGTGCTTTTATGGATCAATATGATCCAAAAACTGTATTTAGCTCTATAGATAAATTTGGAAGATATGCTTTTTCAAATCAACCACCAATTACAAAATGGAATTTAGCAAGATTTGCAGAATGTCTGATACCACTTATTGATAAAGATGAAGATACAGCAATTAAAATTGCAACAGAGTTAATTGATAATTTTCAAAATATTTATGAGGAAAAATGGTTAAATATGATGAGAGATAAACTTGGTTTATTTGGTGAAGATAAAAATGATCTAACATTAATTAATAAACTTTTAGATTGGATGAAAAATAATAATGCAGATTATACAAATACCTTCTGTCATTTAATGGGTGTTGAGATTGATAATGAAGTTTATAAAAATGATGATTTTAAAAATTGGACTAATGAATGGGAGAAAAGATTAAAACTAAATAATTCATCTGACAAATACTTAGAACTGATGAAAAAAACTAATCCTATAGTTATACCAAGAAATCAAAAAGTAGAGGATGCTCTAGCTGATGCGGACAAAGGAAATCTAGAAACAATGAATAAACTTTTAAAAGTTTTAAGTATTCCTTATTCTGATCAAGAAGATATTATTGAATTTCAAAAGCCTACACCGATAGGTAATGAAAAATATCAAACTTTTTGTGGAACTTAATTATAAAACGTAAGGTTCTCTTCTTGCAGTTTTGCCCAACACTCTTTCAACAGCAAAATCACTTATATCAATTGTTTGGTATGAACCAGTTGTGATCAATTCAGTTAACGCTCTTCCAATACCTGGAGCTTGCATTAATCCTCTTCCAGTAAAACCAGTAGCCATATAAACATTGTCGAACTTAGGATGTTTCCCAACAACAGCATTATTATCTAATCTATTACAATCGTAGTAACCTGCCCAGCCTCCAGTTAATTTTAATTCTTCAAAAGCTGGTATTCTTTTTGCTAGTGCTGGCCAAACTAATTGTTCAAAATCATTCCATGCTGGCTCTAAATCGTCTGCACCAAATACTGACAATGGTGATCCTGCTAAATACTCTCCACCCTCAGGTCTCCAATAAACACCCGTAGTTAAATCACCAGTTAGAGGCATTTCTTTTATATATGTTGGACATTTTACTCTGAACACTGTGTGTTTTTGAGGTTCAACAGGAATGTCTTCTAATAATTCTTTAGTCCAGCAACCAGCTGCAGAAACAATTGTTTTAGCATTTATCTCTGAAAGACTTTTAACCTCTCCTTTTATAAATTCTGCTCCAAGTTCTATTGCCTTACTTTTCAGTGCACTATGAAACATAAAAGGATCAATCCAACCTTCACTTTGATTATCTGTGTAAGTAGCAGTCTCAACACCTTCATCATTTATATATGGAAATACTTTCGATAGCTCTGAGCCTTTAATATTTTTTGTACCTGCATCACATTCCTTATGATTTTCTAAAGCTTTATATTGTTCTTCAGCATGTTCGGGACCAAACATCAAAAGGTAGCCATTGGTTACCATACTTGCTGTTGGATTAGGATTTTTTTCAGTTTTCAATAATTCTGGTATTTGAAAAATAAATTCTCTTGCAAATTTACCAAGTAAGATATTTTCTTTTTGAAAAAATTGTCTTCTAAAACCTCCTAAAGACAAAGGAAATGAAGCTGTTTTGTATGTTGGATCTCTTTCAATAACTTTAACTTTTCTTCCTTCTTTTGAGAGAAAATAAGCAGTTGCTGCCCCAATTATTCCACCGCCAACTACAACAACATCATCCATAATTAATTCAATATAATCAAACTAGTATTTAAAATTAGAGCAAAGCAACACCAAAGTAAATATGGAATCATCAAATACGAGCTCATCATTGTGACGTGTCTATATCTTATGATTAAATTAATAATGAATGCAATTAACACGACTAATACTAATAAAGCTAAAACCATGTTGTGAAATACAAAGAAAACTATACTCCAAGTTGCATTAAAAACTAAATGAATAAAATAAATATAAACTGTATTCATCTCTTTATTTTTGGAATGCCAATACATCCAAATAGAAATTGTCATAAATAAATATAAAATTGTCCATACCGGACCAAACACCCAGTCTGGTGGATTAAAAACAGGTTTATTTAACAAAGAATACCAAGGCTCCTTGAATGTAACTGTAGCTAATCCTCCAATTAATGAGGCTGAAAATGTAATGATAAGAAATAATATAAATGTTACAATTTTATTTTTTAACATAATGTTTATACATAACAAAAAATGAGCAAAAAAACTATTTGGATAACTGGTGGTAGCACAGGAATTGGTAAAGCTTTGGCAATTAAATTTGCAAACAAAGGATGGAATGTTGCGGTATCTGCGAGAAGAGTTGAGCTCTTAGATGAACTTTCAAAAAATTATGAAAATATTTCATCATTTCCTTTAGATGTTACTGATAAAACAAAATGTATAGAAGTTTTCAACCAAATTAAAACTAAGTTTGAAAATATTGATATATGTTTTTTTTCAACTGGTACATGGAATCCAAAAAAAGAAAAAGAAATTGATGTTGAACAAATGGAAGATGTTTTCAAAGTAAACTTTTTTGGGACAGTGAACTCCATTAAAGCAGTGGAACAATATTATAGAGAGAGAGAAAGTGGTATAATCACTATAGTTTCATCTATTGCTGGTTATAGAGGATTGCCTAATTCAACTGGTTATGGACCATCAAAATCTGCTTTGAACAATTTAGCAGAAAGTTTATTTTTTGATTTTAAAAGGTACAATGTTCGAGTTTGTTTAGTTTCTCCTGGATTTATTAAAACACCTATGACTGATAAAAACGATTTTAAAATGCCATTTTTGAAAACACCTGAATTTGCTGCTGATCAAATTTATGATGGCTTGATTAATAAAAATGTTTTTGAAATACATTTTCCAAAAGCACTTACTTTAACTTTAAAGTTCTTTAGTTTTCTTCCAAGTAAACTTTATTTTAAACTAGTAGGGAAGATGACTAAGCATCAAAAGAAATAATTAATCTTTAACAAATACAACCGTTAGCTCTGCTACCTTAAATCCAAACTTAGTCATTGTAGCTCTGTTGATTGCAACTCTTTCATCCTGTTTAAAGATCCAATCATCAAAAGTAATTTTTAATTCTTTTCCTTTAACTGGAACTAACAAAACATACTCAAATTTAAATGCAGGTCCGTAAGAATATCCTATTGCTTTTCCAACAACGTCCCCTGCTGTACCTTCATAATTATGTTCATCTAATTTAGTAATTGTCCACTCTCTGTCTTGAACCTCACCATCGTCCCAATTAAATTTTTCTTTTAAAATTAGTTGTTTGCCATCCCATGTTCCTTCTAAATCGGCTGAGAATTGTCTTGTAACTTTTCCTGATCGATTTTGTAAAACACCCCAAGCTTTAACGTTACCTGTAAGGTATTCTTCAATAATTAATCTAGGTTCTTTATTTTTAAAATCTTCTGGTTTCATGGCACTATTATTTGAGCAACTTGTAATTAAGAAAGCCAGAATTATCAACGAAATTGATTTTATTATTTTCATATTATTGGTGTTATTTATTCTGCATTGAAAATTGAATCAAATCAATATTTTTAGATTTAAATCCAGCTTCACAATAAGATAGGTAAAATTCCCACATTCTTTTAAATGTGAGATCAAATCCTTGATTTTTAATTTGATCCCATTTTCTCAAAAACTCTTCCCTCCAAATAGCTAACGTTTCTGCATAGTGATCTGCATATGAAATGTACGAATTAATTGTTAAGCCGTTATCTGAAACATATCTATTAATACTATTTTTGTTAGGAAGAAATCCTCCTGGGAAAATGTATTTTTGAATAAAATCCTGTTTATTTTTGTATCTATCAAACAAACTGTCATCAATGGTTATTGCTTGAATTGCAGCCTTTCCTCCATTCGATAAATTATCTTTTATTGTTTTAAAATAACTCTCTAAATAATTTTGCCCAACAGCCTCAATCATTTCAATTGAAGCGATCGAATTATATTTTCCTTGAAGATCACGATAATCTTTAATCTCAATATTTACTTTTTCATTTAGACCACATTTATGAATTCTTTCTTTTGCGTATTCGAATTGTTTTTTAGAAATAGTAATACAGTCTAATTTCACATCATATTTCTTACCTAAATATTCTGCAAAACCACCCCAACCACAACCAATTTCTAAAACTTTGTCACCAGAACTAGGTTTGATTAGATCAATTAATTTTTGGTATTTATTATTTTGCGCTATACTTAAATTTTTTGAACTATCATCAAAGATTGCACTTGAATAAGTTAAAGTATCATCTAGCCACAATGAAAAGAAATCATTTCCAAGATCATAATGTTTTGCAATATTTTCCTTACTTCGACTTTTTGTGTTTTTGATTATTTTATTTTTTATGAAATTGATTACAGGCAGATCAAGCAAACCTGAGAATTTATATATCACTTGAATATTTCTAGCTGTTAACTCAATTAGATCTGAAAGATTGTCAGTTTCAAATTCACCTCTCATATAACTTTCAGCAAAACCAATACTCCCACCTCTAATTAAATTATAATTAAAATTTGGATTTTTTATCTTAATATTTGCCTTTAAAGATTGATCAGGGTTACCAAACTTTAATATCTCACCTTCATAGGTAGTTAATTCAAGGTATCCATTTTTAATTTTACTTAAAAATTTAAAAACCAATTTATCTGCAGCTCTATTTAATAACATTAATTTTCAACCGTTAAATTGTTTCTTATTTTTATTTTTTTTTTAATAATCTTAATTCCTTTCATCCATAATTTAAAGGCCTCAAAATGGATTGCTGATATTATTTTTATAGTCATCAGAGGGTGCTTTAAATATGATTTTAATAATTGACTGCTATTTAAGTTTGTTCTTTTTCCATCTTGAGATGCAAATAAAATTTTTCCTTCTTGATCGTATTGATCAATGATTACAGAAAGTTTTTCATCAGGATTAAGAATTCTAAAGAAATACTTACAATTCATTTCTATAAAAGGTGAAACATGAAATTTTTTAGAACAATTATTCTGAATTAATTTATTTTCACTATCTACTCTAAAAACATAAGTATGTTGCTCACCAAATGTATTTTTCACCTCATATAATATAGATATTAATTTATCATTTTGGTTATAAACAAAAAAGATACTTAGAGGATTAAACACATATCCAAAAATCCTTGGATAACAGAGAAGCTTAATTTTAATATCTACAGTCTCTATTTTATTTTGTTCTAAATTTTTCTTTACCCAATCTTCAAGAGAAGATCCGTCACGTTCACCATGATCCTTTTCATGAAAACTGATTAGATTGAATTTATTCAATGAAAAGAAGCTTATCTCTTGATCTATTTTTCTTAACTCAGATAAATCAATTAAAAGTGAGAAAACACTATACTTAAAATAGTGTTCTTTAGGTTTGAAACGTTTATGGATTACTTTTCCGTTATATATGCATGAGTTAGTCATTTAGGTATTTTAGCATTTCAATAGATGATTTTATTCCATCTTCATGAAAACCGTAACCAAAATAACTCCCACAAAAAAGTAAATCCTTTTTATTTTGTAAACTAGATAGTTCTGATTGAGCATCTAGTGCTTGTTGATCATAATAAGGATGAGTAAATTTAACTATTTTAAGTATTTTACTCTCATCTATTTCAAAATAAGGATTAAGAGTTAAAAAAATGTCCTCATCGCATTTAAGGTTTTGTAAAAGGTTTAACCAATAAGTAATAGAATTTTTTTCTAAATCCTTGTCATTGATTGATGAATTCCATGAGGACCATGCCTTTTTATTTTTTGGCATCGCTCTTTTGTCTGTATGAATATATGCAATATTTTCCTTATAACTAAAATTAGATAAAATTTTTGTCTCTTCTTCAGTAGGATTATCGATCAACTTCAAAGCTTCATCAGCGTGAGCTGCTATTACAACTTTATCATAATCAAAAAATTCACTTTCACCACCATAATATAAATCTAATCCTTTTGATTTTCTTATAATTTTTTTTATTTTATAATTTTTAAAGTATTCACCACTTATCTTTGAAATTACTTTATTTACATAAGTTCTGCTTCTATTGGTTACGGTATACCACTGAGGTCTATTTTTTAATTTAAAGAGCCCATGATTTTGAAAAAATTTTAAAAAGAATGTTATTGGCATCTTGCTAGCTTCATAAGGTGGCATAGACCAGATTGCAGATACCATTGGGATGATATGGTAATCAATAAACGTTTTTGATAGTTTATTGTTTTCTAAATACTCACCTAAAGTAAGTTTTTGATCTGTAACATTTATTTGATCACTATTTTTATAAAATTTAATGATATCAAAAAACATTTTTAAAAAATTAGGATTAAACAAATTAGATCTATTGGAAAAAATTCCATTTAAACCTTTTCCACAATATTCAAAGTTTGTATTTTCTACTGATACCGAAAAAGACATGTTACTCTTTTCAATTTGAACATCATTTTCTTTAAAGAAATTAATTAAATTTGGATAGGTTTGAAAATTAAATACAATAAAACCAATATCTACAGATACTTTCTTTTCATCAAAAATTAAATCTATTGTATGAGAATGACCACCAAAATGATCTTCTTTCTCAAAAAGATCTACATGATGTTTTTTTGATAAATAATATGCAGCACTTAAGCCTGATATCCCAGAACCAACTACAGCAATTTTCATTAATGATTATGCCGCGTCTTCTTTAAACTCATCCATACTTGGACAAGTACAAAAGATATTCTTATCTCCATAAACATTGTCCACTCTTGCAACTGGTGGCCAAAATTTATTTGTTTTTAAGAATTTAGCAGGATAAGCAGCTTGCTCTCTTGAATATTTATGATCCCATTCATCTGATGCAAGTTCTATATCTGTATGAGGAGCGTTCTTAATAGGATTGTCTACTTTATCAAACTCACCAGAATTGATCTTATCTATTTCAGATTTGATATTAATTAAAGTATCACAAAATCTATCAAGCTCAGATAAACTCTCACTCTCTGTTGGCTCTATCATCATAGTTCCCGCAACTGGCCAAGACATTGTTGGTGCATGGAAACCATAATCGATCAATCTTTTAGCGATATCTTCCTCAGTGATACCTGTCTCACTCTTAATTGATCGAATATCTATAATACATTCATGAGCAACATTGCCATTTGAACCTTTGTACAAAATTGGGAAATGATCTTTAAGTCTATGAGCTATATAATTTGCGTTTAATATCGCAACTTGAGTAGCTAGTTTTAAACCTTCTGAACCCATCATTTTAATATACATCCAAGAAATTGATAAAATACTTGAGCTTCCCCAAGGGGCTGCTGAGACTGCGCCTATTCCTGTAGCAGGTCCACAATCTTTAACAACTGGATGATTAGGTAAATAAACTTGTAAATGTCTTTTACATGCAATTGGTCCCATACCTGGTCCTCCACCACCATGTGGAATACAGAATGTTTTGTGTAAGTTTATATGGCAAACATCTGGACCAAAATTTCCAGGTCTTGCTATTCCAACAAGTGCATTTAAATTTGCACCATCCATGTAAACCTGACCACCATGTTTATGTATCAGTTCACAAATGTCTGTAATTTTTTCTTCAAACACACCGTGAGTAGACGGATATGTAACCATTAATGCTCCAAGATTTTCAGAATGTGCTTCTACTTTTTTCTTCAAATCTTCAAAATCAACATTTCCTTCTTTATCACAATCAACAACTACAACTTTCATTCCAACCATTTGTGCACTAGCAGGATTTGTTCCATGTGCAGAGCTTGGAATTAAACATATATTCCTGTTTTCTTCTCCTCTATCTAAATGGTATTTTCTAATTACCATTAATCCAGCATATTCTCCTTGAGCACCAGCATTTGGTTGAAGTGAAACACCAGAAAAACCAGTAATTGATCTTAACCAATTTTTAAGATCAGTGAACAATGCTCTATAACCTTCCATCTGCTCTACTGGTACAAACGGATGAGGCTCAGCTAACTCTCTCCATGAAATAGGAATCATTTCTGCAGTAGCATTTAATTTCATAGTACATGAACCAAGTGCAATCATAGTTCTGTTAAGAGCTATATCTTTATCTTCTAATTTTTTTAAATATCTAAGCATCTCTGTTTCTGAATGATATGAATTAAAAACAGGATGTTCTAAATATTTTGAAGTCCTTAATAAATTTTTTGGTAAATTAGGTAAACTTACTGTTGGATCTTCTTTTTTAATAGACTCGGCTGCATTAAAAATTTTCAACAATTGATTTACTCTATAAACATTTTTCTTTTCATCAAAAGAAACGGCCAACATTTCAGAGTTTACTCTTCTGATATTTACTTTTTGATCTAAAGCATTTTTATAAATTTGATCAGTTTTATCTTTTGTTACAATTGTAACTGTATCAAAGAAATGATCTGAATAAATTTCATATCCAGATTGTTTTAATTTATCTGCAAAATTTTTAGCTAATTGAGAAACTCGTTCTGCAATAGTTTTTATTCCATCTGGCCCGTGGTAAATTGCATATGCCGCTGAAACAATTGCTAACAATGCTTGAGCAGTACAAATGTTACTTGTCGCTTTATCTCTTCTAATGTGTTGTTCTCTTGTTTGAAGAGATAATCTGTAAGCTTTGTTTCCATGTCTATCAACAGAAACACCAATAATTCTTCCTGGCATAGACCTTTTGAACTCATCTTTAGTTGCAAAGAAAGCTGCATGAGGTCCACCATAACCCATTGGAATTCCAAATCTTTGAGAGCTTCCTACTGCAATATCAGCGCCTAATTCTCTTGGTGTTTTAAGTAGCGCTAAAGCTAATAAATCAGAAACTAATACAGCTTTTCCATTTTTTTTATGAATTTTGCTGATGGCTTCACTTGGATCTTTGATGTCTCCTAAAGTTCCAGGATATTGAAGAATTCCACAAACTAAATCCTCTTTAAGTTGATCCAATACTTTATCTTCATTGCCAACAAGTACTTTTAATCCCATTGGCTCTGCTCTTGTTTGAATTACATCAATTGTTTGTGGATGGCAATTTTCTGAAACAAAAACTAAATTACTATCCTTTTTATTTAATCTATGACTTAATCCCATAGCTTCTGCAGCTGCTGTTCCTTCATCAAGCAAAGATGCGTTTGCAATATCCATGCCAGTGAAATCAACAATCATTTGCTGAAAGTTTAGAAGCATTTCTAGTCTTCCTTGCGCTACTTCAGGCTGATAAGGAGTATAAGATGTATACCAACCTGGATTCTCTAAAATATTTCTTAAAATTACATATGGAGTGTACGTTCCATAGTAACCCATACCAATAAAATTTGAATAAATTTGATTTTTTTTTGAAATTGCTTTCAATTTTCTTAATGCTTCATACTCAGAATTAGACTCTCCTATATTTAATCCATCTTTCAATTGTATCTTTTCTGGAACTGTACTTTTTATTAAATCATCTAATGAATTATAATTAAGCTCCTTCAGCATTTTATTTTGATCTTCTTCTGAAGGTCCAATGTGTCTTTTTAAAAAGTCTTTTTGTGAGTTATGTAACATTAGCTAGCACTCTCCTTTGCAAATTTATCGTATTCTTCTTTATTCATTAAGCTGTCCATTTCTAAACTATCTTTTAATTTAAGTTTAAAAAACCAAGCTGATCCCTCAGGGTCTTCATTAATTTTTGCAGGATCATCTACTATAGCTTGGTTGGTATCTACTACTTCACCACTTACTGGAGTATAAACATCACTTGCAGCTTTAGTTGACTCAACTACTCCTGCTGTGCCATCTTTTTCAACGCTTGAACCTTTTTCAGGTAACTCAGCAAAAACAATATCTCCCAACATTTCTGTTGCATGCTTTGTAATTCCAATGGTAGCAACATCGCCCTCCACTGTAATCCACTCATGTTCTTTTGAAAATTTAACTTCACTCATTATTTTACTCCTTTCACGTAACTTTTTTTATAAAATGGTAACCCACAAACACTTGCAGGATGTTTTTTTCCTCTTACTTCTAGTAAAATTTTTGTATTAACTTTAGAAAACTCTTTATCAATGTAGCCCATTGCTATTGGACCATTTACACTTGGGCCAAAAGTTCCGCTGGTAACCTCACCAATAAGTTTTTCTGACTCATCAAATATTTTAGTTTTTTCTCTAGCAATCAATCTTCCTTCTGGCTTAATCCCAATTCTAATTTTAGAGGTACCCTCTTCTATTTCTTTCATAATTTTATCAGAACCAACAAATCCACCATTTGAAATTCGCTCTTTAGAAATCGCCCACTTTAAGTTTGCTTCAATTGGTGTTTTTTCTGTACCAAGTTCGTGTCCATATAAGCACAATCCTGCCTCTAATCTCAAGGTATCTCTTGCCCCAAGTCCTATAAGTTGTGCTCCTTTTTCCATCAAATTCTGAGTAAATCCTTCGGCTAAATCGTTATTAATAGACACTTCAAAACCATCCTCTCCAGTATAACCAGACCTTGTAACAAAAGATTTTTGATCTTTATAATCAAACCAGTTCCCTGTCATAAAATTAAGTTTTTCAATACCTTCTATTATGTCATTTAAAATCTCAACTGACTTTGGACCTTGAATTGCAATTAATGCTCTTTGATCATCAAGAACCATTTCATATTTACTGTTCAGTAAATCTGATAAAATTTTAAAATCATTATCTTTGCATGCTGCGTTTAAAATAATTAAATATCCTTTTTCAATTTTAGTGATTATCAAATCATCATGAATTCCAGCACTATCGTTCATTAAAAAACTATATTTAGAACAGTTTTGTTTCAAATTTTTTAAATCAAGTGGAAAAATTTTTTCAAGATCAGCAGTTAAGTCATCTCCACCATGAATAAATAATTGACCCATGTGAGACACATCAAAAATACCTGCATTTGATCTTGTGAATTTATGCTCTTCAACAATCCCTTTGCTGTATTGTATGGGCATTTCATATCCAGCAAATTCTACAAATTTAGCTTGGTTATCTTGATGAAGTTTGTTTAAAGATGTTTTTTTTCCCATACTAACTCTGTCGTACCCATCTGTATTTTTGCCTGAGAGTTTTACTCCTTCGGCGAGAACTCAATCTCTTTCCAGAGTTAATATAATACGGTCCTTTTACCTGAGAGTTTCCTGGGCGGTTGCTCCTTCGGTGTCACAAAGTTTGTGATCTCTCCCGTTAACAAATATTCTAATAAATACTGTTTAATGTCAAATGTTATTAGATCGCTTTTTTTTCTGAGGTATATAAATTGTAAAATTGAAGTAAAACTGCAAAAATAACTATTGATCCTCCAATAATTACTATGAACGGTGGCTGTTCATTTATAAACAACCATGCCCATAAGGGACCAAGTACTGCTTCTGTTAACATTATGATTCCAACCATTGCTGATGGTGTTCGTTGAGCACCGATAGTAATAAATATAAAACCTAATCCTAATTGTAAAAACCCAGCTAAAAATCCTAAAAAGATATCATTAGGAGATATCATTATTTTTTCTGACATTAGATAACCAATTAACAAAGCAAAAACTCCTGCAACAAATTGAGCAGGAACCATATCAACAGTTGGATATTTTCTTACAACTAAAATTAATGTAGCAAATGATATTGGCATTATGAAAGCTGCAATATTTCCAGACATTTGACCTGGAGATAAAGAGCTTCCAACCATTAGAAGTATTCCTGAAATTGCAAGAACTATTGAAGTCAGAGTGATTGCTGAAATTTTTTCTTTTAAAAAAAAATAACCAAATATTGCTAGGAAGATTGTTTGTGTTTGAATAATAAAATTAGCATTAGCAACTGTTGTGTTATACATCGCAAATACATAACCACTAAAGCCAAATGACAAAATAAATCCACCAAAGAAACCAGGAAATCCTAAATTATAAAAGGATCTAAATACTTGTTTTTTATAAGTTAAAGTTAAATACAAGCTAATAACAATTAGGAAGAATACCGTTCTCCAAAATAATATTTGCCAGAGGGTTGCTCCCTCAAATGATTTTACAATCAAACCTCCAAAACTAAGACTACATGCACCTAGAAATACTAAGAAGGGTCCAGGAAGTTTTCTAATAATATTCATTATATTTGATTAAGTAAGTTCTGAGTGTCCATCTCATATAATTTAAATAAAGTTTCAGCATCAGATAAATTTATCTCTTTAAATTTAATTTTTGAGCCAGGTGATATTTGTACTAAACGATCATAATCAACACTAGCTACTACACCAATTTTTGGATACCCTCCAATGGTACCATGGTCTGACAGCATAATAATTGGGTTTCCGTCTGCTGGTACCTGAATGACCCCTTTTAACAAACCTTCTGATTTAATATTGGTATTTACAATATTTTCAATTTTTGGACCCTCTATACGCATCCCCATTCTATCTGAAAGTTTTGATACAGAAAATTCTTTTTCAAAAAATATTTTTTTTCCTTCCTCTGAAAAATAATCAAAGTTTGGTCCTTTTATTACTCTGATATTTTCAACTTTAGAATTTATGTAATTAGTTTTTTTTTTACTTTGGTCTGAATTAACATTTAGGATATTTACTTTTTGACCGTTCTCTAATTTTTTTCCATTATTTGATCCAATATTTGCCTTGGTATTTATCGAACAACTATTCCATTGAAATTTTAAATCTAATTCTCCACCAAATGCTAAATATCCATAAACTGATTTATTTGTTGAGATTAGATTAATCTCATCTCCATTTTCAATTTGATAACTCTCATAACAATTGCCATCAATTTCTGTGCCATTTTTAATAATTTTAAAAACAATATCACCTGTAACTGCTATATTAATTTTTTCTCCTAAATATTTTATATGTGGTCCTTGGTATGCAAATTCTATAACTGGAGAATTTAATTTATTGCCTACCAGCTTGTTAGCTAAACTATAATTTCTATTATCCATCGCTCCACTAAATGGAATTCCTATATGATATAAGTTGTTTCTTCCTTGATCTTGAAAAGTAGTATTAACTCCAGCTCTTATAATTTCGAAATTATTTGTCATTATAACTATTATATTTTTCAAGATTTATTTGTTTAAAAACTACAATGTCACCAGGATTTATTAGATTTGGCTCTTCCTCTTTTGAATTATCAAAAACATCTACAGGTGTATTACCAAGTATGTTCCATCCACCAGGACTTTCAAATGTATAAATATTTGCAAATTGTTCAGTTAAAGCGACTGATCCTTTGGGGACTTTTACTCTTGGTGTTTCTAATCTTGGTACTCTCATATTTTCATCCAAATCACCTAAAAAAGGCATACCGGCAATAAATCCGGTCATATAACAAAAATATTCCTTACTAAAAAAATTTTCTAAAATTTTATCTCGATTAATATTTAATTTTTCTTCTAATCTTTTTATATCGAGAGAAAATTGATCATCACAACAAACTGGAATTTCTATTTTATTACTATTGTTATCTTGAGTTTCATCAACATTTAAATTTTCAATTAATTTTTTAATCTCTTTAAAGTTTGTTTTTCTAAGGTCGTAAGAAACTATTAATTTATTGTAAGAAGGAGTAAGATTATTAATACTTTCAATATTTTCTTTTTTTAAAGCTTTAAAATATTTTATTACTTCAGAGTTAACTGATTTATTCACCTCTATACCAAAATCGCAATAAACAGCTGCGTCACCAAGATTTGTTATATTTTTTATCATGGCATGTTATACTTAACAATTAGAACTATGGAAATTAATATAAATTGTGATTTAGGTGAAAAATCAAAACACCATTCAAATAAATATGATCCAGACTTACTTGATATAGTAAATTCTGCTAACGTTGCATGTGGATTTCATGCCGGTGATGAAGAAACTATGAACCAAGTAGTTCAAATATCGAAAAAAAACGGTGTAAGCATTGGTGCTCATCCATCATTCAATGACCCAGAAAATTTTGGAAGACAAAGAATGGATCTTGCGCCTGAAGAAGTTAGAAAATTAATTATTGATCAATATGAAATTTTACAAAAGATTGCTCAAGATCATGGAGAAAATGTTACTCATATAAAACCACATGGAGCATTGAACAATATGGCGTGTGAGGATATTGATCTAGCAACTACATTAGCAAAAGCGATCAATGAAATAAGTAAAGATTTGATTTATTTAGTACCAACTGGCTCTAAAATGGAACAAGCAGCTAAAAAATTAGATATGAAAATTGCCTGTGAAATTTTTGCAGATAGAACCTATGAAGATGATGGAAATTTAGTTTCTAGAAAAAAACCACATGCATTAATTACTGAACCAGAAGAAGCTAAAAAACATGTATTAAGCATGGTAAAAAATCAGGCACTGAATTGTCACAGTGGAAAGCAAATACCTTGTGAAATTGACTCTGTATGCATACATGGAGATAACGAGAGTTCACTTGCTACAGCAAGATCAATTAAAGAAAATTTAATTAAAAATGGACTTAACTTAAAACCTTTAAGCCAAATGGAGAAATTTTTATAATGATTAAAAAAGTATTTATTACTTTGATATTTGTTTTGTTTGCTTCCAATGCAATTTCAGCAGGTTCAGACTCAACACCAAAAAAGGTAAAGTCAGATTACGATAAAGCAGTACAATCAATCAAATTTGCAAAAAAATATGAAAAAAAAGGTAAATTAGAAAAAGCTAAAAAAAGATATGCCAAAGCTCAAAAGCTTCTTCTCAAATCTAATAAAGAAAAGCCTCTTCAAGCAGATACTTTAAACTATCTCGGTTTTACAACTAGAAAACTTGGCGATTACGAAAATGGAGAAAAATATTATCTTTTAGGTTTAGAAATTGATCCAAATCATAAAGGTATTAACGAATACCTTGGTGAACTTTATGTTGTTACAAATAGAATGAATTTAGCTAAAGAAAGACTTAAAGTATTAGAAACTTGTAACTGTGAAGAATATAACGAGTTAAAAGAAATAATTGCGGGAACAAAGAAATCTAAATACTAATTTAATGCTAGATATTCAAGATCCATTAGAAGCAAGAAAAGTTATAAGAGAAAATAATTACAAAGAACAAACTGCAGGTGCTGCTAATAAGTATGTTCAAGGAAATCTTTGTATCTTACCAAGCAAATATGCAATGGACTTTGCTTCTTTCTGTCAAAAAAATCCAAAACCTTGTCCATTAATTGGATTTGGTACAAAAGGAGATCCTTCATTAAAAGATCTTGGTGATATTGATATTAGAACTGATGTTCCACAATATAGAGTATGGGAAAAAGGAAAATTAGTTGATGAACCATATGATATAAAAAAATATTGGAACGAAGATTTAACAACTTTTGTTCTTGGATGTTCGATGTCTTTTGAGCTGCCTTTAATTGAAGCTGGTATTCCAATTCAACATATAGAAAACAATACTATTGTTCCGATGTATAAAACTTCAATAGATTGTGAACCTGCAGGACAGTTTTCAGGAAAACTAGTTGTGTCTATGAGACCATTAAGTTCAAAAGATACGATTAGATCAATTCAAATTAGTTCAAGATTTCCTGCTGTACATGGTGCACCTGTGCATGTTGGTAATCCTGATGAAATTGGAATTAAAGATATAATGAAACCTGAATATGGTGATCCACCTAGAGCAATAAAGAACAATGAAATTCCTGTATTTTGGGCATGTGGTGTTACTCCTCAATCTGTTTTAGAAAATTCAAAACCTGACTTTTGTATTACTCACAGCCCAGGTAAAATGCTTATAACAGATAAATTAAATAACGATCTCGCTGCATTTTAATTAATTTCCTAAAAAAACTTTAGTAACTTTTTCATTATCAATTAAATCTTCAGATTTACCGTCGATAACTAATCTTCCACTTTCTAAAACGTACCCTCTATCTGCCATACTAAGAGCTAATCTCACATTTTGCTCTACAAACAAAATTGAAATACCTTCTGCAACAATATTTTTAAATATCTTAATTAAATCCTTCATGACCATTGGTGACAAACCTAAAAAAGGCTCATCGACCATTAAAAGCTTAGGTAAACCCATCATTCCTCTTGCTATAGCTAACATTTGTTGTTCACCACCAGACATTGTTTTTGCTAACTGATCTGATCTAGTTTCTAACTTTGGAAAAATTTTATAAACCTTATTTAATGAATTTGTTAACTCTTCTTTTGCCTTAGGATGCCAAGCACCCAATAAAAGATTTTGTTTAACAGTAAGATGAGGAAATACCCTTCTTCTTTCAAGTACATGTGAAATTCCTAGTTCGGTTCTTTTGTAAGTTGGAATATTTGAAATTAAAGTATTATCAAAAGTGATAGAGCCTTTTTTATGCTCAACTAAATTACTAATAGTATTTAAAACAGTACTTTTACCAGATCCGTTTGGCCCTAAAAGTGCAACCATTTCGGCTTTATTTACGTTAATTGAAACATCCCAGATAACTTGAAAATCATCATACAAAACATCAATATTTTTTACATCAAGCAGCATCAAATGTTCCTAGGTAAGCGTCTATTACTTGTTTATTATTTTGAATTTCTTTTGGCTCTCCAAATGCAATTCGTTTTCCCTGATCTAATGCAAGAACATTGTCAGAAATTTCCATTATAATATTAATATTATGTTCAATTGTAATAATTGTTACACCTGTCTTTTTTAATTTTTTAACAAGTTCAACAAGTCCAGGAATAGTTTTTTGATCTACACCTCCTGTTACTTCATCCATCAAAAGTAATTTAGGATCAATAGCCATAGCTCTAGCCATTTCTAGTCTTTTCCTTTGTCCTGTTGATAACTCTTTTGCAAAGTGATGTCTTTTCTCAATCAGATCTACAAAGTCAATAATCTCTAAAGCTCTATCTCTTGCTCTTTTAATATCTTTCTCTTTCACAAACGCTCCAATCATAACATTTTCAAGTAATGTTTGATCTGCGAAAGGTTTTAGTTTTTGGAAGGTTCTACCTACTCCAAGATTACTAATTTTATCAGGACTAATTCCAAAAATATTTTTGTCATAAAATTTAACTTTTCCAGTGTCTGGTTTTGTAAAACCAGTAATCAAATCAAATAAAGTAGATTTACCAGCACCATTAGGTCCTATCACTCCTAAAATTGATCCTTCTTCAACATCAAAAGAAATATCTCTATTTGCATGGATACCACCAAAAGATTTACTTAGATTTTCAACTGTTAATATTTTCATCTTTGTTTTTTTCTTTCCAGAATATCTTTAGGAATAAATGAGATCAGACCATTTGGTCTAAAAATGCAAATAATCATTAAAATTAATCCATAAAAAATTAAGTCAACTGCACCGCCTGTACCTCCTAAGTAAATTCTTGAATATTCTGAAATTGGTACAAGTATTGCTGCTCCTATAATTGGGCCCCAAACATTTCCGATTCCACCTAGCACTGTGATTAATAAAACTATAATTGATATTTCAATATTAAAAACTCTATCTGGATCAATAATTAAAATATATTGAGAAAACAAGCTACCCATTGGAGCCATGATCATTGCTGAAATCACATAAGCTATAATTTTATAATTTGAAACATTGATGCACAAACTTAAGGCTGCTTGTGGATCGTCTCTAACTGCTCTTAATCTATAACCTAATTTTGATCTACTCAACAACCAGACTAAAAAGAATGTAATTAAAAAGAATATTAAAAAAACATAATAATAGGGAGCTTTACTGCTATGAAACTGCAATGCAGACCAAGAATCTTCTGGTGTCATTGTCACCCACAATCCTGATGCAGCTCCTACTAAATCCCATCTTTGAAAAACTACTTGGAAACTTATCCCAATTAATAAAGTGGCAATTGCAAAATAGTGACCACTTAATCTAAGCATTGGTATACCAATTAAGACAGCAAAAATTCCTGAAACAAACATACCAAAAAATATACTGATCCAGGGTGTTATTCCGTACTCCATATAAAAAAATGAAGTTGCATAAGCTCCTATTCCAAAAAATGCTCCATGACCCAAACTAATTTGACCAGAAAAACCTGCAATTACATTCCAAGACTGAGCCATAACTGCATGCATAAAAATCATTATAAATAAATGCAGATAAAATGAATTCATTCCAAAAAGCGGCAGTGCAAACAAAAGTATAACTAAGCCAGCAATAATTGATATTGCTCTATTATTCGTATTCCAAATCGGTTCTGATTTTGCAATTTCTAACTTACTATCCATTAATATCTACCGAAGAGACCTTGAGGTTTATAAATCACAACTAAAAGATAAATTGCAAATACATATAAAAGTTTAAATGATGGATCTATCAACAATCCACCAAGAGATTCTACTAATCCTATAATTATACCAGCATATAAACACCCAATAATGCTTCCAAAACCTCCTAATGCTACTGCAACGAAAGCAAATAATGCAAAATTGATACCAACATCAGTAAAAATAAAAAAATAGTTTGCCATCATTCCACCCGCTACTCCTACACAACCAAGTCCAATTGCCCAACCAATTGCAAACATTTTATTTGATGGAATTCCTAAAATTTCTGCAGCGTGTCTATCTTGAGCTGTTGCTTGAAGAGCTAATCCAGTTTCTGTTTTTGTTACAAACCAATACAAACCAAAAAAAGCAACTAAACAAACAAGACTTGCATATAATTGAGGTTGACCAATAAACACAGATCCAATTTCAATACGTCCCTCTAATAGAGGTTTATCAACGTTTCTAAAGTCTGGTGTCCATAATAATTGTGCAATCGATCTAATAAAAATAGACAATCCAAATGTTGCACAAATTTGGATAAGCATTTTTGCTTTTAAGATATAGCGAATTAAAAAGTAATGTGTGATGATCCCACAAAATGCCAACAAGAGTATTGTTATTGGTATTGAGAATAACGGATCTAACCCAAATAAAGACCAAAGCCAAAATGATGAAAACATAGACAACATCAAATGCTCTCCATGAGCAAAATTTACAATTTCCATTAATCCAAAAATTAAACTTAAGCCTGCTGCAATTAATGCATAGATTAATCCCATCATTAATCCTGTCACTATAGCTTGAATTATAATTTCAGAGGTCATTTGGTTTATTATTAAAGTATATATAAAGAATGTATATATTAAACAAATACTTCTTAAGCATTAGTAAAATAAAAAAACTAAATCATTGAATTGATCAATTGAATAGTATTAAGTTAGACATTTAAAAATTAAACAAGAGGGAAAAAAATGAGAAAATTAATTCTTACAGTATTTACTTTTTTTTCATTGGTATCTGCGCCAGCAATTAGTTACGCAGAAGATGTAAAAATTGGAGTACTTTATCCACTTACAGGACCTGTTGCTCAGGTTGGTAAAGATGCTGTTGCAGCAGTTAAGACAGCTTTAGATATCATCAATAACAGTCATAACATTCCAGGTATGCCGCTTGCAAAAGATGCCGGATTAAAAGGATTAGGCGGCGGTAAAATATCTATCGTTGTTGGAGACCATGGTGGAAAACCAGATATCGGTGTTGGTGAGACTGAGAAAATGTTAAATTCTGATAAAGTTCATGCAATGTTTGGAGCTTACTACTCATCAGTAACTGGTGCTGCTAGTCAAGTATCTGAGAGAGCAGGAATACCTTGGGTAAACGGTGAGTCTACTTCTCCAAAATTAACAACAAGAGGATTTAAATACTTCTTCAGAGTTACTCCACACGATGGTGAGTTTACTCAGCTTATGTTTGAATTCATGAACGACTTTAACAAAAAGAATAGTAATAAGTTAAAGACATTAGGTATTATTCATGAAGATACATTGTGGGGTGCTGACAGTGGTGGAACTCAAGACAAAATGGCTAAAGAACAAGGTTATGATGTTATAGAGAAAATTAGCTACAAAGCTAAAACAACAACTTTGAGCTCTGAAGTACAAAGATTGAAAGCGAAAAACCCAGATGTTTTATTGCCTTCATCTTATACAGCTGATGCATATTTGTTTTTAAATACTGCAAAAGAACTTGATTATAATCCTAAACTTTTAGTTGCTCAAAACGCTGGTTATACAGATCCTAAATTTATAGACACAATGGGAAGCAAAGCAGAAGGTGTGATTACAAGATCACCTTTTAATACTGACTTAGCAAAAACTATTCCTATGATTGGAACTGTAAACGACTTGTTTAAAACACACTCTGGTGGAAGAGATTTATCAGATGTACCTGCAAGAGCATTTACAGGTTTTATGGCTTTAGCTAATGCAATTAATAATGCTGGATCAACAGATCCTGAGAAAATCAGACAAGCTCTAGTAAATCTAGATATGTCATCTGAGTCTTTAATTGTTCCTTACAGAGGAATTAAATTTGGAGCAGATGGTCAAAACGAAAAGACTAGAGGTATTTTAATGCAAGTTCAAAATGGAAAATACTGCACAGTATATCCATTTGAATTAGCAGCTTGTGAGTTAAAATATCCTATGCCTACTTGGTCTGAAAGATAATTTAATAAAAACACAATTATTAAGGCGGTCAAATTTTTGGCCGCCTTTTTTTTTATTCTTTGATTGCAATCTCTCTAAATTAAAATAATAATTAGATATCTTGATTGAAGAGCTCATAATTCTAACCCAAATTATTTTTATCACAATTATCTTAACAGCAGATAATGCTGTGATCGTTGGTTCTATTGCATCAAATTTTGTACCCAAAAATAGAAAACAAATTATTTTATGGGGTGTAATTGGAGCGTTTGTTTTTAAAATCTTTTTTGCAATCTTTGCTACTTTTTTATTTGAATTTTATTTTATAAAAATTTTAGGTGGGTTGTTGTTGGTATGGATAGTTAATGATTTAAGAAAAGATCTTGTAGATATCAAAAATATAAAACCTTCAGTTAAAAAAACAAAACAACCATCGTACATAAATAGTATAGGTAAAGTGCTATTTGCTGATCTGATGATTAGTTTTGACAATGTTATAGGTGTTGTTGCTGCAGCTCAAGGATATTTTGGCTATATGATTTTTGGTCTTGTCCTATCGGTCGTTCTTACTGGTGCATTAGCTACTTATATGGCTAATTATATTCAAAAACATATTTGGATAGCTTACATTGGTTTAATATTTATTTTAGTTGTTGGTCTACAATTAATTATAGGAGGTTTAGTAGATCTTGAGATACTTAATATTAACGAAGAATTTAAAAAATACTTTTAATTAAAAGAATATTTTTTTGAGGGAAATTTTTTTGTTTTAACGTCATTAGCGTATTTAGAAACTGCTTTTGATATTTCTGTTTTTATATTTGTATATTTCTTAACAAATCTAAATTTGATTGGATTTAAACCTATTAAATCATCGAATACCAAAATCTGTCCATCACAATTATTAGATGCTCCTATCCCAATTGTTGGAATACTAATACTTTTAGTTACTTGTTTTGCTAATGATGTTTGAACGCACTCTAAAACCATACAAAATGAACCAGCTTCTTCAAGTAACTTTGCGTCTCTCATAATGTTTTCTTTTTCGCTTTGTTTCTTACCTTTAAATTTAAATGTTTTATCTGACTGAGGTAAAACTCCTATATGACCCATCACAGGTATATTATTTTTAACTAAAATTTTAACTGTATTTATAATTTTCTTTCCTCCCTCTAATTTGACCCCGTCACATTTGGTTTTTTTCATAATTAATTTTGCATTTTTCAATGCCTCTTTAGGATTACGATAAGTATTGTGGGGCATATCAACAATCATTAAACTTTTTTTAATGCCCATACGAACACTCTTAGAGTGTTCAATCATAGTATTTAGGGTTACTTCTCTAGTAGACTTATAATTATATAAAACTGACCCAAGGGAATCCCCTACTAAAATTAGATCACAATAATTATCTAAAACTGAAGCAATATTTTTTGAATAAGCAGTTAAACTAACTATTTTTGATTTATTTTTTTTTCTTACAAAATTTTTAATTTTATTCATTTCTTAATTCTTGATTTATATAAGTATTTAAGAGCTTTTTAGATATAGATAGTTTTTTTGCAA
Source organism: Candidatus Pelagibacter sp. HIMB1542 (assembly GCF_052047835.1). Taxonomy (NCBI): domain Bacteria; kingdom Pseudomonadati; phylum Pseudomonadota; class Alphaproteobacteria; order Candidatus Pelagibacterales; family Candidatus Pelagibacteraceae; genus Candidatus Pelagibacter; species Candidatus Pelagibacter sp. HIMB1542. Next base: position 42,413 of record NZ_JBNAJB010000002.1, read on the forward strand.
CTGCAGTTTTTTCATCAATAATTCTCCAAAAAGGAAGGTTGGGTTTTTTTAATTTTCTTTTACTTTGTTCCTCTAATGATGCTTCTATAGCAATTCTCAAAAATATTCCTGTAGAAACAGGACATGTTTTGTTTGCTTTAGCTTTTTTTGCTAATGCATTTCGCATTTCAAGAACCGTCTTTTTTTTTCCTTTAGGAATTTTTTTAATATATTTTGCTATAGATGTTGGAGAAGATACCAACATCATATCACCCTTTTTAATGTCAGCGAAATTGAAATTTAATCTTTTAATTTTTTCTTTATATGGTTTGTTAAACTTCTCAATCCACATTGAGAAAAAATTACCAAGTTCCGGTGTTTTCCATAGAAGACCAGGGTTCTTGTGGATCTAAGTATCCATCCTGAAGTAATTCTATTGAAATTTTATCTGGTGATCTAACAAAAGCCATATGCCCATCTCTTGGAGGTCTATTAATGGTATAGCCCATGTCCATTAGTTTTTTACAAGTATCATAAATATTATCAACTCTGTAAGCTAAATGACCAAAATTCCTTGAACCTTCACCTAAATTATCACCATCCCAATTATATGTAAGTTCTATTTCAGTTTTTTCATCATTTGGTGGTGCAAGAAAAATTAGAGTGTATCTTCCTTTTTCACTATCTTTTCTCCTTGTTTCTTTTAAACCAAGTCCTTCACAAAAAAATCTTAATGATGCTTCCACATCACTAATTCTAATCATAGTATGTAAGTATTTCATAATAATCTTTATAATGAATATTCATTCTAATTCAATAGTACTTGGTGGTTTAGATGTAACATCATAAACAACTCTATTAATGCCTCTAATGCTATTGACTATTTTATTTGATATAGTCTGCATAAAAGATTTTTTAAACTCATAAAAATCTGCAGTCATTCCATCTTCTGAGGTAATTGCTCTTAGTAAACATAAATATTCATATGTTCGATTATCACCCATAACTCCAACTGTTTTAACCGGAAGTAATGCTGCATATGCTTGCCAAATTTTGTGGTAGAGCCCATGATCTCTTAAAGCCTGAATAAAATAATGATCAGCTTCTTTTAAAATTTTAATTTTTTCATTTGTTATAATACCAGGCATTCTGATTGCTAAACCTGGGCCAGGAAATGGATGTCTTGAAATTATTTCATGACTTAAATTTAACTCTAAACCTAATTTTCTAACTTCATCTTTAAATAAAAATTTTAATGGCTCTACTAACTTTAAGTTCATTTTTTTAGGTAAACCACCCACATTATGGTGAGACTTTATTTTAGAAGTTTGACTCCCTGTAACAGACTTGCTTTCGATTAAATCTGGGTACAACGTTCCTTGTGCTAAAAATTTTACATTTTTTATTTTCTTTGCATACCTTTCAAAAATTTTGATGAATAGATTTCCTATTATTTTTCTTTTTCTCTCTGGATCAGATACATTTTTTAATTTAATTAAAAATTCCTTTTCAGCATTTACATAGATTAAATTCATTTTTAATCTTTTTTTAAAAGTTTGAACAACCTGTACTTCTTCGTTTTTTCTGAGCAATCCAGTATTTACAAAAATACAATATAGTTTTTTACCTATTGCTTTATTCAATAATTGAGCAACCACACTACTATCTACACCGCCTGATAATGCACAAATTACTTTATTATCTCCAACTTGAGCTCTGACATCTTTAATTAATTGTACCTTTTGATCTTTTGATGACCAATTTTTCTTAATTTTACAAATAAGAAAAATAAAATTGCTAATCAGTTTTTTTCCGTTTTCTGTATGAGTTACCTCTGGATGAAACTGGACACCATAATAATTTTTGATTTTATTTTCTACAATTGCAAATTTTGAATTTGAGCTTGAAGCAATTACTTTAAAATTTTTAGGTAATTTAGATACTTGATCAGCGTGGCTCATCCAGACTACTTTAGATTTTTTTGTACCAAAAAAATTATTAGTTAAGAGACTATTATTTTTTTTAATTACATTTGCTAAACCAAATTCACGATGCTTCGATTGTTTAACTCTGCCTCCATTAAGTTTAGATAATATTTGGTGTCCAAAACAAATGCCAAGAACAGGAATATTTAATTCCAAAATTTTTTTATCAAATGAATATTTATTAATTTGATAAACATTCAGTGGACCCCCTGATAAAATTATACCTTTTACGCTTTGATTAATTTGATTAAGTTTAATTTTTTTATGACTCACAATATCTGAGAAAACACCCAGTTCTCTTATTCTTCTAGCTATCAATTGAGTAAATTGTGAACCAAAATCTACAATTAAGATTTTGTTAAGGCTATTATCAAGACTCATTACTTGGTTCTAAATTTTTTAAAGACTCTAAAATTTCATTATTTTCATCACATAATGACTTACATACTTGAATAAATGTTTCAGATAATTCTTTAACTTTATCGTAATTAGATTTTTCAAGCGCAATTTTCATTAGCATTAAAATAGCTTCTTCATTTTGAGGATCAATTAATAGAGTAGTTTCTAAGTTGTATTCTTCTTTTCTTTGATCTTCTTCATGATTATAAATTTTCGCTAAATACAAATATGAATTTGCATCTTTTGGATTAAATACAATATTTCTCTCAAATAAAAATCTTGCATCTTCATATTTTTCTTTTTCATATAATTTAATTGCTTCATTAAAAAAATTTTCCTTTGAAAAAGAATTAGATTGAAACGAAACAATTAAAACAACCAGTAAAATAAATTTCAAAATTTTATTCATTAATATTTACTATCATTTTTAATTACATCTACATTGTGAACCATACTTTCATAAAATCCAGCTTTAGTAATTTTAACAAATTGTGGTTTATTTCTCAATTTCACAATTTCTTTTGAACCAAGATAACCCATAGATGATTTAAGACCACCAATTAGTTTAAATATAATGCTACCAACATCTCCTTTGTATTTCACAAAACCTTCAACTCCCTCTGGAACATACTTAGATGTGTCTTTTTGCTTAGTCTGAAAATACCTATCTGCTGAACCTTTGTTCATTGCGCCTACTGATCCCATCCCTCTAAAACTTTTGAATAATTTTCCATTTTTTTTAATTAGCTTACCAGGTGTCTCATCTGTACCTGCAAATAAAGAACCTATCATTACAGCATCAGCGCCTGCTGCAAAAGCTTTTGCTAGATCGCCAGAATATTTTATTCCACCATCAGAAATTATTTTTACATTTTTATTTTTAAGTCCATTTCTTACTGATAAAATTGCACTTAACTGTGGAACACCTATCCCTGCTACTAATCTTGTTGTACAAATTGATCCTGGTCCAATCCCAACTTTAATAATATCTACTCCTAATTTAATTAAAAATTTTGCTGCTTCTGGTGTTGCAATATTTCCAGCACATAAAGCGATATTTTTACCTTTAATTTTTTTTATATATTTAACTATTTCTCCTACTTTTTTGGTATGGCCGTGGGCAGTATCCACTACGATTAAATCAACGCCTTCTTTAAGAATGGCTTTTGCTCTATCAAATTCAGCAATTGATGCTCCAACTGCTGCACCGACTAATAATTTTTGTTTTTTTACTTTTTTAATTTCTAATATTTGTTTTTGAATATCTAAATTTCTGTGAATAACTCCTATTCCTCCAGCTTTACCAATTGCAATAGCCATATTACTTTCTGTAACAGTATCCATAGCAGAAGATAAAAGCGGTATTTTAAGCTTTAATTTTTTTGTAAGATTTACTGAAGTATTTACTTCAGATGGCAATATTTCCGAATACTTCGGAGCTAATGTAACATCGTCAAAGGTAAGTGCTTCTTTTATAGGAACCATAATCTTTTATATACGATTCCTTTTAAATTAAAAGTCCCTATCTAAGTTTTCTGCAAATTATAAAACTTTCCTTTGAATCTTTTCTGCTAGATTTTGGTTTAAAAACTTTTACCTCTTTAAAATATTTTTTACCTTCTGCGACTATTTCGTTAAAAGTTCCTCCCATAAAAATCTTTGATATGAAATAACCATTTTCACTTAATAAATCTTTTGCAAAAATCATCGCCTCTTTGCAAAGTTCGCCTGTTTGAATAGAGTCTATATTCTTTATCCCAGTAGTATTTACTGCCATATCTGACATCACAACATCAACCTTGGACTCAGTATTCTTCTTTATTTTTTGCTGAACACTTTCTTCTGTAAAGTCTCCTTGAATTTGAAGACTATTTCCAATTGGTTCCATTTTTTTTAAATCAATCGAAATTAATTTTCCGTTTTTAGATATCTTTTCAACATATTGTGACCAACTACCGGGAGCTGCACCAATATCAATGACTGTTAATCCACCCTTAAATATTTTAAATTTTTCATTTATTTCAATAAGTTTATATGCAGATCTGGCTCTAAATCCGTCTACTTTTGATTGTCTTACGTAAATATCTCTACGCTGTTTATTTACCCAATTTTTTGATATTTTATTTTTTTTCAATTTATTAGTTAGTTTTCTTTAAATTAAATTTAAATATTTAAAACACTCATTACATCATTTTCTGTAATTTTAGTTATATCATCCGATTGATAAAGAGTTTTACTATCTAAAATTTCAATATTTTTTAATTTGGGAGAAAATTTTTTTGAATTTGTTGGTCCAAATAAAATAATCATAGGAATTTCAGCCAAAGACATCATATGCATCACACCATTATCTATTGAAATTGCTTTCTCTAATCTTGATGAAAGAGCTGTAACCAATGGTGGTCCTGAAAATGTGCTTTCTATTTCAGGAAACAACGCATTATTAATATTACTTTTAATTTTATGAATTAATTCTTTATTATTTTTTTCAACAAAAAAAACTGGCTTTTTATTTTTTTTAGAAACTTGTTCTGCTATGTTTAAGAATTTATCTATTGGCCAACTTTTTTTTCTATAAACGTTTCCTTGTGTCATTGAAAACCCAATATAATTATTATCAGGTAACAATCTTTTGGCTTCTTGAAAATATTTTAAATCAATTGAATTTAATTTAAATTTAGTTTGTGGAATTTCATCACTTATTAATAATTCAATATTTCTTAAAATATTAATGTTTTCAAATTTTGTAGATTTATAATTTTTTTTTTCTGAACAAAATTTAAAATTAAATGTTGAAGAATAAAATTTATTAGATGGAAATTGTTTTAATATTATAGTGTTTCTGAGTTTTGATTGTATATCAATAATTAAATCAAATTTTTGTAGCGAGTTATCCTTTAAGATTTTTTTCTTTGATACTAATAAATGCCACCATCTAAAACCAAAGTAAATTATATTAGTTTTTAACTCCTTTGGCTTTAAATTGTAGTCTGATAAAGCATGATTAAAGTGATTTTTATGTGCTGATAAGTAGTAAATATTATCTGATCCAAATTTTGCAATTAAACTGTTGATTAAATCAAATATTTGGATGCTATCACCCAAACCCCCGCCTGAATTATAAACTAAAATTTTCATTTATTAATTTAGAAAAAAAAGATTGAGAAAATACTAAAGTATATCTTCTAAATTTTCGTTTTCATCTTCGTTTTCAATAGTGTCATTTTTATCTTTTTTAATTTTTTGATAATTAAGAAAACTTATTGGAATCAACAAAAGATAAATAAAACTACTAACTGCTAATATTTCAAAAGTATAAATTAATAGTAATCCAAAAAATAAAACTATACCAAATAATAAAAATATAGTGGTACTTCTTTTTATAACAATTTTTTTAAATGAGTATGTTGGAATTTTACTAATTAAAAGCAATGATGTTAAAATAAAAATACATGGAACTAATATAGTATAATTTATAGGAATTATATTAATCTCACTCATACTGAATATTAATGGAGATAACACTAATATTCCTCCTGCTGGAGATGGCACACCCTGAAAAAAATTATCTTTCCAAGATGGTTCTTGAGATGAATTAACATTAAATCTTGCTAATCTTAAAGCTACACAAATTACATAAACTAAACATAACAACCATCCAAATTTTCCTAATGTATTTAATTTCCAAAAATACATTATAAAAGCTGGAGCAACACCAAAGCTAATCATGTCAGTTAAAGAGTCTAATTCTTTCCCTACTTTTGATGTTCCTTTTATTAATCTTGCAATTCTACCATCTAGGCCATCTATGATTGCAGCAATTATGATTGCAACAATAGCTAATTCAAATCTTCCATCTAATGCAAACCTTATTGACGTAAGTCCTATACAAACACCAATGAGTGTAAGCATATTTGGCAATATAACTCTCGCATTAGTTTTTTCAGGAACAATTTTAAAATGGTTTTTTGGTTGTTGCATATCTATCTTTTGGCCAATAGAGTTTCCCCTGAAATAGCTGTTTGACCAATTTTTACTAATGGTTCATAATTTTCGTAATAAACATCTGCTCTACTTCCAAATCTTATCATTCCAATTCGGTCACCTTGGTTTAATGTTTGATCTTTATTTGTTTCACAAACAATTCTTCTTGCAACTAAGCCTGCTATTTGAACTATTACGATATCATTTCCATGATTATCTTTTAATTTATAATAGTTTCTTTCATTGTCCTCACTCGCTTTATCTAATGAAGCATTTAAAAATTTTCCTGGCTTGTATAAAATATCTTCAACTTTTCCTGAACAAGGAGTTCTATTTACATGACAATCAAATACGTTCATGAAGATACTAATTTTTTTAAATTTTTTATTTTCTAAATTTAATTCTTTTGGCCCATCTACCTCTTCAACTTTAATTATTTCTCCATCAGCTGGGCTTACTAGATAATTATCATCTCCAATGATTGCTCTTTCAGGGTCTCTGAAGAAATAATAAACCCATATAGTCAAAAGCAATCCAATTAATCCCAAAAATCCATTTACTAATAATAAGATGATTGTGATGAAGCCTGCGATTACAATAAACTTGTAACCCTCTGTGTGTATCTTTGGAAATATCTTGGTAAACATATTCTTCTATTTGCTAATTTTCGATTAATATGTATATAAACCAATCAAATTCAATTAATAAGATAAATTTAATTTAATGAGTAAAATCAAGGTAAATAACCCAGTTGTAGAGTTAGATGGCGATGAAATGACTCGAATTATTTGGGAGTTTATTAAAAACAAATTAATACTTCCATATATCGATCTTGGAATTGAGTATTACGATCTAGGGATGAAAAGTAGAGATAATACAGATGACCAGATCACAATAGATTCAGCGAATGCTATCAAAAAAATAGGTGTTGGAATTAAATGCGCAACCATTACACCAGACGAAGCAAGAGTTGAGGAATTTGATTTAAAAAAAATGTGGAGATCTCCAAATGGAACAATAAGAAATATTATTGGAGGAACAGTTTTCAGAGAACCAATTATTTGTAAAAATATTCCAAAGTTGGTTCCTTCGTGGACAGACCCTGTAATCATTGGAAGACATGCTTTTGGTGATCAATATAGAGCAACTGATTTTAAAGTACCTGGTAAAGGTAAAATGGAAGTTAAATGGACTTCTGAAGATGGAAAAGAAGAAATAAAATATGAGGTATTTAATTTCACTGGTCCTGGTGTAGCGCTATCAATGTATAATTTAGATAAATCTATTCAAGACTTTGCAAGATCATGCTTTAGCTATGGCTTAATTAAAAAATGGCCAGTCTATATGTCTACAAAAAATACAATTTTAAAACAGTACGATGGAAGATTTAAAGATATTTTCCAAGAAGTATTCGATAATGAATTCAAAGAAGAATTTGAAAAACATAATCTTACTTATGAACATAGATTAATTGACGACATGGTTGCATGTGCAATGAAGTGGAGTGGAAAATATATCTGGGCTTGCAAAAATTACGATGGTGATGTTCAATCTGATACCATGGCTCAAGGTTATGGGTCATTAGGTTTAATGACAAGTACTCTGTTAACTCCTGATGGAAAAGTGATGGAAGCTGAAGCAGCTCACGGAACTGTTACTAGACACTATAGAATGCATCAACAAGGAAAAGAAACTTCCACAAATCCTATTGCATCTATATTTGCATGGACAAGAGGATTGGCACACAGAGGAAAATTAGATAACAACCAAGAATTAATTAAATTTGCTCAAACATTAGAAGCGGTATGTATTGAGTGTGTTGAAAATGGATCTATGACAAAAGATTTAGCAATTCTTGTTGGACCGAACAGTAAATTTTTAACTACTAATCAGTTTTTAGATGAAATTGATGGTAATCTTAAAAAGAAATTAAATTAAAGATTTTATTTTTTCAAAAGCATCATTGATTTTGGATTGGTCTTGACCGCCAGCTTGGGCAAAGTCTTTTCTTCCACCACCTCCTTTGCCTCCGATTACTTCTGAACCTGCTTTTACAAATTGTACTGCATCAAATTTGTCAGATAATTTTTCTGTCACACCTACTGCAATACCGACTTTGTCATCTTTGCTTGCAAAAACTATTACAATACCTTCACTTAATTCTTTTTTACCTTTGTCTACAAGTTTTCTTAATTCTTTAGGAGGAAGATCTTCAACATTTTGAAATCTTACTTTCACCCCATTAACATTTAGATCATTAACTTTATTTTTGGATTGATCTTGTAGTATTGAATTAACTGTTAAAGTTTCCAATTGTTTATTTAAATTTTTGATTAAAACTTTTTTATCAGTTTCATCTAAGTTAGGTTTTCCACTTAGCTCAGAAATTTGCTTACTTAATTCATTTATTTGTTCATCATCTTTTTCAGATGATAAATTTAACATTTTCTCTTTATTTTTAAGGTAATCCTCTAGTTGCTTATCTCTTAAAGCCTCTACTCTTCTAACACCTGCAGCAATTGATGATTGGCTAATAATTTTAAATTTACCAATATCACCGGTGTTTTTTACATGAGTTCCACCACATAACTCAGTAGAAAAGTATTTTTCTCCCTCATTGCCCATTGACAATACTCTTACTTCATCTCCATATTTCTCACCAAATAGAGCTAAAGCTCCATTATCAACTGCCTCTTTCGGTGTCATAATTCTTGTGGTTACATCAGATTGTTTAGAAATCATATCATTTACATGACTTTCTATTTTTAACATCTCATCATCTGAAATTGGCTTCATATGGCTAAAATCAAATCTTAACCTTTCTGGCTCAACTAGAGATCCTTTTTGAGTAACGTGTGGACCTAGAACTCTTCTCAAAGACTCGTGTAATAAATGAGTTGCTGAATGATAAGCTCTTGTATCGTTTCTTTTCTCAATATTGATTTTCATTTCAACATCTTGATCTAGTTTAATTGATCCTTTTTTCACTATTCCGTAATGAACAAATAAATCTCCCAATTTTTTTTGAACATCAGTTACTTCAAATTCAAATTCATCTTTAGAGATCAATCCTGTATCTCCTACTTGACCTCCAGATTCAGCATAAAATGGTGTTTGGTTAACAACAATAATACCTTCATCACCAGCATTTAAAGTATCAACCTCTTTATGATTTTTAAGAAGTGATTTTATTACGCCTTGTGCTTGATCATTTTCATATCCTAAAAATTCTGTAGCTCCGTGTTTTTCTTTTACGCCATACCAAACTTGCTCAACTGCACTATCTCCAGATCCTTTCCAATTTTTTCTAGCAAGCTCAATACTTTCTCTCATCAGCTCACCAAATCGTTCTTTATCAAATTCTAAAGATTTTGATTTTAAAATATCTTCTGTGAGATCAATTGGAAATCCATAGGTTTCGTAAAGTTTAAAAGCAATGTCACCTGGTAAAACTTTGTCTATTTTAGAAATTTCATCATTTAAAATTTTAATTCCTCTATCTAGTAGAACTAAAAATTTCTCTTCTTCCATTTTTAAAGTTTCTTTTATTAAAGACTCTGCTCTTTTTAGTTCAGGATAATTTCCTGACATTTCATTTAACAATGTATCAAACAATTTTGAAAAAACTGGATCCTTAGCACCTAATAAGTGAGAGTGCCTCATCCCTCTTCTCATAATTCTTCTAAGTACATACCCTCTTCCTTCATTAGATGGCAATACTCCTTCAGCAATTAAAAATGAACTTGCTCTTAAATGATCAGCAATAACTCTAAAGCTAGATAAATTAGATTTATCTGATTTAATTTTAATTATATCTGATGCAGAATTAATTATTTTTTTAAAATGATCTGTCTCATAATTATCATGAGTGCCTTGAAGCAAAGCAGCGATTCTCTCTAAACCCATTCCAGTATCTACAGATGGTTTTGGAAGATTTATTCTTTTATCTTTTGTAACTTGTTCAAATTGCATAAATACCAAGTTCCATATTTCAATAAATCTATCTCCATCTTCATCTTTAGTACCAGGTAATCCTCCATGTAAATGATCACCGTGATCAAAAAAGATTTCTGAACAAGGTCCACATGGTCCTGTTTCTCCCATTGACCAAAAATTATCTGAAGTTGCTATTCTAATAATTCTATCATCGCTAAAAGCTGCTATTTTCTTCCAAAAATTGAAGGCCTCGTCATCTTCATGGAAAACCGTTACATAAAGTCTATTTTTATCTATGCCAAAATCTTTAGTAATCAAATTCCATGCATAATCAATTGCTTGCTCTTTAAAATAATCTCCAAATGAGAAATTTCCTAACATCTCAAAGAAAGTGTGGTGTCTAGGTGTATAGCCAACATTTTCTAAATCATTATGTTTTCCACCTGCTCTTACACATTTTTGTGAAGTAGTTGCTCTTACATAATCTCTTTTTTCTAAACCTGTGAACACGTTCTTAAATTGAACCATTCCAGAGTTAGCAAACATCAATGTTGGATCATTATTTGGAACCAAATTACTAGATTCCACAATCTGATGATCGTTCTTTTCAAAATACTTTAGAAAAGTATTTCTTATTTCATTGAGAGTTTTGTCTGCCATATTTTTAAAATACAGCTTTTTTATTTTATGTCTAGATGCAGTACGGGAAAAAAGGCGCTTAAATTAAGCGCCTTTTATTAATAAAGATGACCTATTAATTCTTTTTAGATGGAGGAGTAGCTTCAGCTTTTGCTTCTTCTTCTTTTTCAGCTACTTTCTTTTCTTTCTCCAATTTTTCAGGATCTATTGGGTTTCCTTCTATTTTTTTAGAAATAACACCAGCTTTTTCCCTAATTGCCATTTCTATTTCTGCAGCAACTTTAGGATTTTGAGCTAGATAAGTCTTAGCATTCTCTCTACCTTGACCAATCTTTTCTCCTTTATAAGCATACCATGCTCCTGATTTTTCAATAATATCTGCTTTGGAACCAAGATCGACTAATTCACCCATCTTGCTAATTCCTCTTCCATACATCAAATCAAATTCAACTACTTTAAATGGTGGTGCTACTTTATTTTTAACTACCTTCACTCTTGTAGAGTTACCAATAATTTCATCCTTGTCTTTGATGGCACCAATTCTTCTAATATCCATTCTAACAGATGAATAAAACTTAAGTGCATTACCACCTGATGTAGTTTCTGGACTTCCAAACATAACTCCAATTTTCATTCTGATTTGGTTGATGAAAATCATCATTGTGTTTGTGTTTGAAATTGAGCTAGTTAATTTTCTTAAAGCCTGACTCATTAATCTTGATTGAAGACCAACATGATGATCTCCCATCTCTCCCTCGATCTCAGCTTTTGGTGTTAAAGCTGCAACAGAGTCGATTACAATAACTGAAATAGAGCCTGATTTTACTAGCGTATCAGCAATTTCTAATGCTTGTTCACCAGCATCTGGCTGTGAGATTAAAAGTTCTTCAGTGTTTACTCCTAATTTTTTTGCATAAACTGGGTCTAAAGCGTGCTCTGCATCAACGAATGCACAAATTCCACCAGCTTTTTGAGCTTCTGCAACAACTTGTAATGCCAATGTTGTTTTTCCAGATGACTCTGGTCCATAAACTTCAATAATTCTTCCTTTTGGTAATCCGCCTATACCTAAAGCTAAATCAAGACTTAAAGAACCTGTTGAAACAGACTCAATATCCATAGCTCTCTTTTGGCCAAGCTTCATTACAGAGCCTTTTCCAAAATTATCTGTAATTTGAGCTATTGCAGCATCTAATGCTTTGTTCTTTTCTTTAATATCCATTTCTTGATCTTTAGTAGATTTAACTACTTTTAGGTTACTTTTCGTCATTTTTTGCCTCTTTTTTTACGTTTTTTAACAGTCGAATCATGATTTAAATGTACACATTTTGTTCTCATTGGCAAGATCTTTGTTTTTAATGATTAAAAAAGATTGAATTACTTAAGATTTAAATAGTCGCTATTTAAAAGCCCTACTGATTTTAAAACTCTATATTGAGCTAACAAGTAACTTCTTTCGGCTTCAGCAAGATTAATTTTTGCGTTAATTAAGTTCGATCTAGATTGAAGAACATCAAAGGTAGATCTTCCAGATCCACTTTCATATTCAAAGCTAATTCCTTCAGTTGCAACTTCTGATGCTTTAACTTGTGATTGCACAGCTTGTAAAAAACTTCTTGAAGACTGCAAAGTTGACCAAGATGAAGTAACTGATTGTGTATTATTTTTCTGTGCATTCTCTAATAACAACCTTTTCATTCCCTTAGCTTGAAGATTTTTGCTTACATTAGATTTATTTTTTCCACCAAATTGGAAAGGCCATGAAACAGTTGCTTGCAAGACATCTTTTTCTCTTTCATCATAAGTTGCACTTAAATCATCGGTATAAGTTCTCTCTAATGAAATTTTTGCTGTAGGTGAAAGATCAGATCTTGCGATTTTTACATCAAGTTCTGATTGACCGTATTCAATTTCTGCAATAATTAACTCTGGACTTTTCTCTAAAGATATTTTTTTAGCTTCACTTAAATTTTTAGGGATTGTTACTTGTGCGTTATATATTTTTTTCAATTTATCTTCTTCAGCAATAGCACCAATTACATTTTCATAATTTAATCTACTAGTTACAATATTATTTTGAGCTTCAATATATCTTGCTTGTGCACCTGCAAGAGAGGATTGAGATTGTGCCAAATCAGATGCTGTGATTTGCCCCCTACTTAATCTTGCATTATCTAGCTCAAATTGTCTTTGAAGTAAGTTTACGTTTTCTTCATTAATATTTAATTTTTCATAAGCTAAAATTAATCCTGTGTATGCTTCAATAGCTCTTAAGAATATTTCTTGTTCTTTTTGTATTAATTTTGCTTCTGTTAAATTTAACCCTAACTTACTTTTTTCATATTCTGTCTTTCGTCCGCTTCCATCAAGTAATGTTTGTTCAAGTTTAATTGAAGCTGATGACGTGTCTACATCTGTAACTGATGCATCTGCACCAGCTTGTGTAGTAATTTCATTCGTTTCCTCAAAATTTTTTTTACCTGTAAGAGTTAAAGTAGGCAATAAATCACTTCTAGACATATTGATTACTTCTTGTTGAATTTCTAAATTTTTTCTCTCTGCTTGAAGCTCAAGATTATTATCAAAAGTTTGTTTTAGTGCTTCTTTTAAGGTTGCTGAAAATGCACTTAATGGAAAAACTACTACACAAAAGATAATTATTAAAAATTTTTTCATTTATTATATTTTATTGTCTTAATTTGATGGTTGCTATTTAAATTTAAGATAATTGTAGAATATTTTGGTGCAAATTTAAACATGTTCTGTGTAATTCTTTGGTAAGTTTGCATAAAATTAATAACGTCTCCCTTGCTCATTATTTTATGACTAGATTTATTTTTAGTATTTAACCACAGCTTGTGCTCTTGTTTGAGTCTCCATTTTTGAAGCAAACTAAAGTTTTTAGCTTTTAAATAAATCAGACAATTTAATTGAGAATATAGTTTTTTATATTTTGTGTTTAATTGATCATTTACGTATTTTCTCCAAATAAGTTTTTGGTCTTTAGTTCTTTCAAGTGAATTAATTGATTTTTTAAGTGTTTTATTAACTTCTGCTCTTGCCCCAACACACCAGCCTTCAAATATAATTACATCTGGCTGCTCTTTAATATTGTACCAACTTTTTTTAGGAGATCGGTCATCAACTGCCTTATTAAAACTTGGTAACTTTATTGTTTTAAAATTTTTACTTTTTGATTTTTTAAAGAAATCCAACATAATTTTTACATCATGTGTTCCTGGTACTCCTCTTGTCATCAACATAGGATGTACTTTATTAGATAAAATAGATCTTTCTTTTCTAGTTTTATAAAAATCATCAATAGAAATTTTGAATACTTTTAATTTAAAATATTTTTCTAATATTATTTTAATAATTGAACTTATTGTTGTCTTACCAGTTCCTTGTCCTCCAGCTAAACCAACAAAGTAAGGTTTTTTATTATTTGCTTTTTTTGCAATCCAAAAACACACTGGAATTAGAAAAGATTTTAGCATCTTATCCTTGTTACTAAATTTTTCTTTTGAGGTTTCTTGTGATTTAATAAATTTTAGACAATCACTTTTAACTTTTATAAAACACTCAGCAGTAGATTGCATTGAACTTTTATTTTTCTTGATCCATTGGATGGTTGAGACCATCAAATTGAGCTATCTCTTTTATATCTTCAACTTTAATTTCATCAACACAACCTAAGTTAAATCCAGTCATAGCTGGTGCACTTCTTGGATTATGATGAGTGTAAATTCCACATTCAGTACAGAAATAATGTTTGGCAACTTTTGTATGATATTGATAAAGTTTTATTTTATCTTCACCTTTGGTAAGTTTAAAATCTTCATTTTTAACCATACCCATTGTTGCATTTTTTCTTTTGCAAATTGAACAATTACATCTGACAATCTTTGCTAATTCATTAACTGTAGAATTAATTTCAGCTTCTACAGATCCACAATGACAACTTAGTTTCATATATCTCCTTAATTTAAGTTAAAATACTTTTTGCTGCAATCTTATTTCCATCTAAATCACGAACGTATGCATAATAATTTCCATCTTTTCTAACCCCTGGTCCACCTTCATCTGTCGCTCCTTTTGAAATTGCGACTTCATAAAATTTATCCACTGCTTCTTTAGTGTCAGCTAATAAAGTAGTTTGTGAACCATTTCCAAAAGTTGCAGGCTCACCATTTACAGGATGCGTTACATAAAATTGAACTTTATCTGGATCACTTGAATGAGCATAACCCAAATACTTTTCTGTTTTTAAAATTCTTTTTAATTTTAAAGGTTCAAAAACAGCATCGTAAAAGTCACCTGATTTTTGGTGATCATTAGAACCAACCATGACAAAATCTAAAATATTCATAACCAAACTCAGAATTTATATATTTAAATAACCAACTTAAACTATCTATGGTTGAAGTTATCCACAAGTCCACAATATGTGGATTAGATGTTCACGTTTTGATTCACTTTTGATTCAGTTACAGACTCAAAATACAACCTATTGAGTGTATTCCATAAATAGTCTATAAATTAGAACAAAACAAGAACATGAAACTAACAATCCCATATTATCTACATAAAGCAGGCGCTGGTTTTCCTTCTCCTGCAACAGATTATATCGAAGAAGATATCGATCTGAACATGCATTTAATAAGAAATGTTCCAGCAACTTTCATCATCAGAGTTCAAGGTAAATCCATGGTCGATGTTGGTATTAATGATGGAGATTTATTGGTCGTTGATAAAAGTTTAAAACCAAAAAACTTTTCAACAGTGATTGCAAATGTTCATGATGAGCTTGTAGTTAAAACTTTAGTTCAAGAAAGAGATAAAAAATTTTTAACCTCTGGCTCTAAAGAATTTTCTGACAGAATTTTAATTAATGAAGAACAAGATGTTTTTATTTGGGGAGTAGTTACTTATGTCATCCACTCAGTATACTAAAAAAATAGCACTGGTTGATTGCAATTCTTTTTATGTTTCTTGTGAAAGATTATTCAATCCTAAAATAAGAAAAAAACCTGTTGTCGTTTTATCCAACAATGATGGCTGTATCATTTCAAGATCAAATGAAGCAAAAGCTTTAGGAATTAAAATGGGTGAACCTTATTTTAAAGCAAAAGATATTATTGTTAAGAATAATGTAAATGTTTTTTCATCAAACTATTCTTTATATGGAGATTTATCTAGAAGGGTAATGCGAACTCTTAAAAGATTTAATTCAGAAATAGAAGTCTACTCCATTGATGAAGCCTTTTTAGATTTATCAAACTTTAAAGATCAAGATGTAGAAAAAGTTGGAAAAGAAATTAGAGAAACAGTTTTGCAATGGACTGGTATTCCAACAAGTATTGGGATCGCAAAAACAAAAACATTAAGTAAAGTTGCAAATCATATTGCAAAGAAAAAACAATCAGGTGTTACGAGTTTAATTGGAATAGATAATTTAGATCCTATTTTAGAAAAAGTTGAAATTAATGATGTCTGGGGTGTTGGGAGACAACTCACTAAATTTTATCAAAAGCATGGAATTTATAATGCTAAGCAGCTTAAAAATAAATCTAACACATGGATAAAGAAAAGTTCTAATGTTTTAAGTTCAAGAACCGCAATGGAGCTTAGAGGAATTCCTTGTATTGATTTAGAAACAACTACTACCAAAAGAAAGAGCTGTGTGGTTTCAAGATCATTTGGAAAAAGAATTGAAACGTTTCAAGAATTAAAAGAAGCAGTTGCAAACTATTGTTTAAATGCGTCTGAAAAAATTAGATCAGAGTCTTTGGTTGCAAAAGCAATTACAGTATTCGTAAGAACCAGCCCTTTTCATAGAAACTTTGGTTATTATTCAAATGCAAAGACAGTTGATTTTCCAATTGCAACAAACAACAGCATTGAAACAGTTAAAACTGCAGTTTCAATTCTTGAGAGCATATTTAAAAATGGTTATCGTTATCAAAAAGCAGGTGTAATGCTTACAAGTTTATCTAATGCTAGTGACAAAACAAATTTATTTACTTCTGAAAAAGATGAAAAGATAAATAGCTTAATGAGATCAATTGATAATACTAACCATCGATATGGAAGATCTACTTTAAGTGTTGCAAGCGCTGGAGTTCATAAAAAATGGAATATGCGAAGGCAGTATTCTTCTAAAATTGATACAGCTGATTTTTATTGTTTACCAACAATTAGAGCTTAAAAAAAAATTATTAGTTTATTTTACAAAAGTATCGTTAAATTGATTAGATACTCTTACAAAAGTAGTACATTTACTCAATTGTTTGAGAGATGGGGCCCCTACATAAGTACAGCTACTTCTGACACCACCAAGAATATTTAAAACTGTATCGTTAATCTTGCCTCTATATTTAACTCTAACTTTTCTTCCCTCACTACTTCTGTAATCTGCTAAGCCACCGTAATGTTTTTTGTTAGCAACTTCTGAGCTTGATCCATAAAATTCAATAAATTTAGAGCCATTTACTTTTACTATTTTCCCTTTTCCTTCATCATGACCTGCTAACATTCCACCTAACATTACAAAATCCGCACCCCCACCAAAACCTTTTGCAACATCACCAGGACATGTGCATCCTCCATCTGCAATGACATGTGCACCAAGACCATGAGCTGCATCAGCACATTCTATTACAGCACTTAACTGTGGATACCCTACTCCAGTTTGAATTCTTGTTGTACAAACACTTCCAGGTCCTATTCCAACTTTTACAATATCTGCACCACTAAGAACTAATTCTTGGGTCATATCTGCAGTCACAACGTTTCCTGCAATAATAGTTTTAGTTGGATATTTTTCTCTTACTGATTTGATGAAATTTGTGAAATGTTCTGAGTAACCGTTTGCAACATCAATACAAATAAATTTGAAAAAACTAAATTCTTTCAAAACCTTATCTAAATTTTGA
This sequence comes from Candidatus Pelagibacter sp. HIMB1542, assembly GCF_052047835.1. Classification (NCBI taxonomy): domain Bacteria; kingdom Pseudomonadati; phylum Pseudomonadota; class Alphaproteobacteria; order Candidatus Pelagibacterales; family Candidatus Pelagibacteraceae; genus Candidatus Pelagibacter; species Candidatus Pelagibacter sp. HIMB1542. Next base: position 60,270 of record NZ_JBNAJB010000002.1, read on the forward strand.
AAGTCCTCTTTTTTAATACCAACACTAAGTGCAATGTTTGGGTAGATTTTTTTGATATTTTTGTTTTGTTTTATTTTTTTTACATCATGTTGTTTTGTTAAACATGTAATCATTTGATGATCATTTAATTTTTCAGCTATACTTAATTCACCAACACCATCCATATTGGCTGCCATAATAGGAATTCCTGACCACTCATTTTTACTATATTTAAATCTATAAGTTCTAAGAAGATTTACATCTTTTCTACTTTTTAATGTACTTCTCTTGGGTCTGAATAAGACATCAGAGTAATCTAGCTTAAGCTCTTCTTCTATTCTCATAATTCAAAATGCTATTATTTCTAAAATACTATTTCAATTAAATTGTAGCCTGTGGATAAGTTTAAAGTATCGAATTTAGACAATTTTTTTACTTAATTTTACCTAATTGCTTCTGTCTCATTATAATTATAAGTCCACTTATAACAATCATTACAGCACCTAGATAAGTATTATATTCTGGTGTCTCATTGAAAAAGAAGTATCCATATAAAATTCCCCAAAGTATTGCTGTGTACCTGAAAGTTGATGTAACAGAAACTAATGCGGCTTTAATTGTTAGTACTGAGAAAATGTAACCAAAAGATAAAAAGAAAGCTGAAATAATTAAGATAATACTTTGTTCTAAGTTAAATAAATAAAATTTATAAACAGAAAGTATTCCAAAAAATATAGTAACCACCAAACAAGTAATAAACGCTATTTGAAGACTATTGTGACCTGTTTTTATATTTTTAGTTACCAAATCTCTTATTGATAAAAAGATTGCAGAAAGAAGTGGAAATATAAAGTAGTAACCAAATTTTAATTCAGCTGGGTTGATGACTATTACAACACCTGTAAAGCCAATTATAACCGCACTCCATCTTTTCCATCTAACTTTTTCGTTTAAAAATAATGCTCCAAAAGTTGTCATTATTATTGGCGCTAAACTCAATAAAATATAAACCATTGCAAAAGGTAATTTTGCAACCCCTATAAAAAAACCAACTGCAGCTAATGCTTCTAAAATTCCTCTTAAAGTTAGTTTGTTAGAAGAAAATATTATTCTTAAATTAAATTGGTTTTTAATACTTAAAAATATTCCTATAAATATTAGACAACAAATTCCTCTTAAAAAAATAATCTGATTTAAAACCGCTAATTCATCAAAGCTTTGGTAAATATGTTTAACTAATGCATCGTTAGTAGCAAATGAAAACTGTGCAATAACCATATAAACGATACCAAGTAATTCATTATTTAATTTTTTTTCAGGCATGAGCGTGCCTATATACAATTTAATGAGATTAAGTCTAAATAATCTTTAGTGGTTATTTAAGAAAATGACAGTTAGCCTCAACAACTGTCCAAGAGGCATCTCCAAACATTCTTTTACCAATGTTATTATAATGTCTTACAAAACCCAATTGATATTTGTTTAGGTCTTCTGGATTTTTGACCCACTGCTCAATTCTTTTTATATTCTCATGATTTGGAAATCTTGTAGCATAAGCATAAAACCAGCCCCAATTAGAACTTCTTCTAATTTTTAAATCTTGATTTTTATAATCTTTAGCAGGACCAGGTGCTTTCATTTCTTTTGCATACTTAAAAACAATTTCATTATTTTCTGTAAAATCTATAAAAAATTTTACTAAATTATGAAAATTTTTTCCCTTTCCTTTATGATCATATTCCCAAATATTATATCCTTGATGCTCGGCAATAATTGCGATTACTGTCAACACATTCATCGCTCTTCCTTGATAAAACATTGCTCTTCCACCTCTTCTAACTTCTATAGGTAAACTTCCATTTTTTCTTTGATATCTTATTGCGTGCTCATAATTCTTAAATGCTTTTCTAAAAAGCTTATTATCATTCAAAATAATTCCTAACTGCATATGAGAAATTGCAGATGAAAGTGCATGGTTATGGGCGCTCATTGGAACTCCTCTTGCGCCAGTACCATCTCCATATTTCTCACCATACATTAAGTGCTCTCCTCTTTTGACTGTTCTTGTAAACCATTCTTCAATTAATTTTTCTTCTTCAGATGTAAATTCAATCAATTGTCTTGCAAAAGAATAAGCTGACATCATTGGATTATTTATATGTAAATTAATAGTTAACGTATCGTTCCATAAATCACCTGATTTTAATCTTTTTGGAGCATCTGCTTTAGCCCATTTTAAAATAATTTTTTTTACTATCTCACATGATTGAACATTGCCACCACTACAAGGAATACTGTATAGCTCAAACTTGCTTCTAACTTGATCAAATCTATCATCTAAACCATATCCTGTAGGAGCATCTAATTTTTCAATTGGATCAATTTTTTGAACAAAGGCATGATATGCAGGTTCTGAACACTCACCCTTGTTCGTTTGAATTGGAAAAATTATTTTTGGATTACTAACTGTCGCTTTCTTTTTTATTGATTTAAAATCATCAGCTAAACTTAAATTTGGTAAAAAAAGTAATACAAATATAATTAGTAACTTTTTCATTAAGCTTTGAAAAGCTTATCGGATAAGTTGTCTAATTTATCACCCCAGAAAACATCTTTTTGAATTCTTTCAAATTCAACATCAAACACGGTGGACATAGCAGATGCATATACTGATCTTGCATCAATTGTTGAATTTAAATCTCTTCCTTCAAAAAGTTCTTTTCTTTTTAGACCTGGCCAATCTGTATGAATTTGAGCTTTTTTAACCAATCCACCAGCTAAAAAGATTGCAGATCCATACCCGTGCTCTGTTCCATTGCTACTGTTTTGTTTAATTGTTCTTCCAAATTCAGTTAGAGTAACAATCAAAGTGTTGTTAAATGCTTCATTAGTCATAGATTGTTTTAATGCTTTGATAATATTATCATAATCAGACAAACAATCTGCATGAGCACCATTAGTGGCTCCCTGTGCAGCATGAGTATCAAATCCATCAACTTCAAACACAGCTACTCTTGGACCATTATTTCTTGAAAGTTCATCGCCTGCACTTGCTGCTAAGGCCCAACTTTTTCTACTTCCTTGATTTCTCAAATTTCTAGTTAAAACAATTTTTAAATTTTCACTTAATAATTTTTCATCGTATTCTTTAAAAGCTTCTTGAATTATTTGTAGTGTTGATGGTGCCGGCAAATTTTCTCCAACAGGATAATAATTATTGTTCATTGGAACGCCTCTTATTAGTAATGGCATGGGTAACGATAACGCTAAACCACTTCCTGTAAGACCTGCAAGCTTCATGCCTCTTCCAAGCCAACCTGTTTTTTCTTGGTAAGGAATTTTTCCACCAGTCTCCATTAAATTTTGTCCATCAAAGTGAGATCTTCCTGTATAAGGAATGTTTGTTGCATGAACTGCAGCACTTAAATTTTTATCCCACAAATGTTTAAAAGTCTCTAAGGCAGGATGTAAATCAAAATCACTAGTTAAACTTAAAGTTCTATCTAAATTAATTTTACTCCTTAACTTTTCAAAATTTTTGTCATCTTTAATTGGAATTGCACACAAGCCATCCATTCCTCCTCGCAACATTATTACTACCAAATTTTTTTTTGGGCCACTGCTTGCAAGAGTCGGTACTCCAAAACCAGCAAAATATAACGAGGTTAAGGCAGTTGTTTTTAAAAAATCTCTTCTATTTATCTTCATGCTTTTAAAAATTCTGGGTGGTTAAATAATAATACATTCATATCTCTTTTTTTTCTCATTTTAGAGTCTTGTTTATTAATATAATTAAAAATCTTATCAGGATTATCAAAATTTTTTGTAATTACTTTTGTATAAAATTCTTCATTATTATTTTCTAGTTTTGAAAAAGCGTAGCTTCTTTGAGCAAAGACCAATCTTCTAATTAACAGTTCTGGAGACATCCAATCGTCTGAATGATCTGACCATCCATTAGGTTGTTTTGCTCTATAGGGATGATGACCAAGATCTCTTAATAATCTCTCTGGCATTCTTTGCTTTCTTGTAGGTTCGAATCCAAGCTCATAGCTTGCCATAGTCTCTGGTGAAGGTGGCCATTCAAGATCTCCAATCTTAGCAACCTGAAGAATCCAGTTTTCAGGAGTTTGGAACTTTTTATATTTGTCGTTATATTCAAAAGCAACTTTAATTGCTGCTTTATGAATTTCTGGTATGTGACCATCTGATTTTTTAAAGGCATCAATAATTGGTTGTTTCATCTCTTTAGTTGGTTCATCAGTAATTAGAAGTCTACACAATCTTTCAGCAACAAAATCTCTACAATTAGGATGATTAACTAAATCTCTTATTACAACAGCCAATGTTTTTTTTCCTCTTTTGTATTCTTTACCTAAAACATTTTTTTTACCTGGTTGATGATGTTCGGAATTAAACCAAACATTTCCTGTTTCTAATTTCTTTTGACTCCATTTATGTTCCCATCCTGTCATTATATATGCTAATTGAATAACATCCTCTTGAGTATAGCCTGCTTTAGGAGACACTGTATGAAGCTCCATAAGTTCTCTTGCATGATTTTCATTAATTGTGGCTGGTCTTTTTTTTCTTCTTCGCCACTCTTGTTTGGCTGAAATACTTTTTGGACCGACACTTTCACTGTTGTCCAAGTGATGTATCATTGCCCATGAGGTAGTTACGTCATAAACCATTTTTTCAAACGACTGATTTAAATTCGGCCAAATTATTTCTCTTTGGTAAGGACCTGTTGAATAATTTGCTAAAAAATCCTTTTCACTAATTGCAAAAAAGTTTCCCCAAAACATCCAAAGTTTTGTAAGGACTGGATTGCTACCATTAATTGCCTCATTGTGTCTTATAGCTATATCTAAAGATTCCCAAAATTTTTGCCCTGTTTCATGCCTCAATTTATCTTTATGAGTTTTGTAAAGCGTTTTATTATCTTTATATTTTTTTCTTAAAACTTCCCTATCTCCATAAACCCAATCTCTGTAATAACCTCTAAGTTCTTTCTCTGTAAGAATTTTACCCTTCCATGAAAATTCAGGAACTTCGTCTAGCTGATTTAAAGCCCAATTGAGTGGATCTGAAGGAACTTCTTCATTGTGTCCTATTCCAAACGCGACTTTTCTAAAAAAGTTTTTCATGATGATATTATAAAAAAATTACTTTATTTTATCAATATCGTGGATGTTTGTTAAAGAATTATTAAATTCTTCAATATTTTCTCTTAAAGCTAAACTAGAAATTGAATAAATCATTATTAATAACAAAACTAAAGGTAGTGAGGTAACAATTGACGCATTACTTTTGATTAACAAAATATAAAAAACTATGAATAAAGCTGAACGAATTAAAACTGTTTTTCTAAATACGCTTATTATTGAAAGAGAGTGTTTTAATAATTTAAAGAAACTCATTTGAGATGGACCAAAATATCTTTTGCCTCTAATTGATGGAGAAGAAATTAAATCTTTTTCTATTTTTTTCAGCGATCCTGAAAAACTATTCCAAGTAGATTTTTCATCTAACATTTTTTTTACAGTTGCTTTTGAAAGACAAGTAAAATTACCAAATTTAATAGATTGACCAGTAAATGCTAAAGTTAAAAACTTATGAAATTGATAACATAACTTAAATATCATGTTTTCTGATCTTTTAACTCTTTCACCAACTATAGATCTATCTCCAGCATCCTTTGATAATTCGATAAAGTTTTTAATTTCTTCAGGTCTATCTTCTCCATCACCATCCATTGGAATGACATAATCAAATTCCTTTTTTTCGTAAATATATTTCAAACCAGAAGCAATACATCTGGCATGACCTCTGTTTTCTTTCATATTGATGATTTCAATTGAGTGAAAATTTTCAATGTTTGGATATTCATCAATAATTTGTTGTGAAGAGGCATCATTAATTACAACTAATGATATTTCAGAATTTAAATCTTTTATCTCATGATTAATATTTTCAATTAATAGCTTCAAAGACTCTCGGTCATTGTAAACAGGTACTAAAATGACATATTTCATAGATTATCTTGATCCAACACAGATACTATCAAGACACATATAATCTTTCAATTGATCAAGTTTCTCTCTTTGAACTATACCTTCCCAAACTGGTCTAGATTTAAGGTGATAAGATAAATTGCCTGCATTCCACTCATCTCCAAGAACAACATTGATCTTAGAGCTAAATTGTTGGTCCCAAGCATATTGGGTTTTCATTGCAATTTCTTTTCCTGGATAGTCTGTTCTCTTATCGTCTTTTGAAAGCGAAACATAAGCATAAAGAAGAGGTGATAAAAAGAAAAAGAATAAAAATCCAACCATAAAAGGTTTTATTTTTTTTAAATTTATTTGAGATTGGAATAAAAAAACAATTAATGTTCCAAAGAATAAATAAAATGGTGTCATCCACATTGTTCTGATTTTTGATCCTGTAACAAAAGATGTTAAAAACATCAGAGCTATCGGCAAAATATTGATTGCTAACAAAAATAATAAATTTTTATCTTTGAAATTTAATTTGAATTTAAGTTTTTTGATCAATAACAAGGTCAAAATTATAAATGGAATTAATAAGCCAATTTGTTTTCCCAAAAATAATAAAGGAAATTTGATGTGATCAATGAAACTTGATTGCTCTAAACCTGTTCTTGCAAGTCCATAAGTAATTGTAATGAATTCATTGTTATTAAGCCAAATTAAGTGAGGAACCAAAACAACTATAAATACTTCTATTGTAATTAAGTATTTAAAGTCAAACTTTCTTTCTTTCTTAAAAATTAAATAAATGAATAAAAGTGCGATAGATACTAATAAGTAAATGAACAAATATTTTGATAAAAACCCTAATGCACCAAACAGACCAATTAAAAAATAATTCCAAAACTTAATATTTTTACCACTATAAATTTTCCAAGAATAATATGCTGTTAATGACCAAAAAGGTAATTGGCATACATTTACGTTAAACTCTGGTGTAGTAAAATTATAAAAATAAATCGTTTCAATTAATAAAACTGAAATTAAACCAAAAAATTTGTTTTTAAGTATTTCGTTAGAAAGTTTAAACACATAATAAAATGAAATAATTACAAAAATTTGGCTTAGTAAATAATAAGCCCAATCCTGTGAACCAAATATTTTAAAAAAGACTTCGGGAAAAAAAGCACTCATAGGGGGGTGCTTATTAAAACCCCAATCTAAATTGCTTCCCCAAGCTAAAGCTTCAATTGTGTCCAATGGTAAATTGTGATTTGTGAGAGTTGGAATCAAGGTCCAGAAAATTAGATGGGATGTCACAAAAATATAAAAAAGATTATCTATATTTTTGTTATTAATGGTCATTAAGTAAATATTTATAACAATTCAGCTTGCTTGACACCCCTATTTTCCTGAATATACTCCGACCATTCAAAATTACGCTATGCCAAAGACTGCTAAAGCAAAGAAAAAAGTTTCTAAACCAAAAGCTAAAGTTGCAAGTAAGCCAAAGAAAACTACGGCTTCTCCAGCTAAAAAAGTTCCTATAAAAATTTCAAAAACTTACGTTCCAAAAGAAACTGAAAAATATATGTGCGAAAAACATAAAGTATTTTTTAGAATGAGATTAAATGAATGGAAGAAAGAATTAATTAAATCAAACAATGAAGCGCTATACAATGGAAGTATGGATGACAACAATATTTCAGCAGATCTAGTAGATCAGGCAAGTTCATACATCGATAAAAATGTAGAGATGAAAGCAATTAACAGACAAATAAAATTAATTTCTGAAATCGATAAAGCTTTAAGAAGAATTATGGATGATACTTATGGGTATTGTTTAGATACAGCTGAACCTATTGGTTTAAAAAGATTAATGGCAAGACCTGTTGCTAAATACACAATCGCTGCGCAAGAAAAGCATGAAAAAGAGGAAAAAGTTCATGTGGATGACTAATTAAGGCTTTGGAATTTTTGCCTCTTTATCCATAAAGGCATATCCTTTTACAACAGCTTCACGTTCAGAAATTTCTTGATACCATCTAGATAAGTTTTGGTAATTTTTTAATCCAATATCATGCCATTCATGTCTTGCTAACCATGGCCATGTTGCAATATCAGCAATAGTATAATCATCTCCAGCTAAAAACTTAGAAGCTTTTAATCTTGTATCTAATTCTCTATAAATTCTTTTAGCAATTTTAAAATATCTTTGTTCACCAAATTCACTTTTTCCTGGATTATAATGATGAAACTGATGATGCTGACCAATCATAGGGCCTATAGTTCCCATTTGAGCCATCAACCATTGATTAATCACTAATCGATCTTCTTCGTTATAAAACTTTCCACTTTTTTCACCCAGGTACATCAATATTGCACCAGACTCGAAAATACTTTTATTGTTTTCATAATCAGTAATTACAGGAATTTTACCAAATGGACTTATCTTTAAAAAATCTGGATTAAATTGTTCATCATTTCCTATGTCAATCTTGGTTACTTTGTATTCATAACCAATTTCTTCTAGCATAATACCTATCTTCCAGCCATTTGGAGTATTAGCAGAAAATAATTCTATCATTTTTTTACACCAAGTCTCTCTTGAGCAGCTTTTGATGTAGTAGAGAATTCAAATCTTAATTTTTCATCTGGTCTTGCGTACTTAAAACAACCTCTTGCAGCAAGAGCTCCTTCGTGAAAACCTGAAAGAATTAGTTTTAATTTACCTGGGTAAGAACAAATATCACCTATAGCAAATATGCCGTCAACATTAGTCTCAAAGTTTTCTGTGTTTACTTCGACTGTTTTTTTATTGATATTTAATCCCCAATTCAAAATAGGACCAAGTTGCATAATTAATCCAAAAAAACCAAGAACATAATCAGATTGTAATTCTTTAATTTCTCCTTCGTCATATTTTATTTTGACAGTACTAATTTGATTATCTCCACTAACAGAGTCCATTTGATATTTTGTATACAAATTTAATTTTCCCTGATCATTTAATTCTTTTACTTTTTGAACACTTGATTCAGCTCCACTAAATCCATCACGTCTGTGAATTAAATTGACTTTAGATGTATTTGATAATTCGATCGCCCAATCTAGAGCCGAGTCTCCTCCACCAAATATTGAGATAGTTTTGTCTTTAAAAATTGTTTTATCTTTAATTGAATAAAATAATGAGGATCCTTCAAATTTTTCACATTCTTTAACTGGAAATTTTCTAGGCTCAAAAGATCCAACTCCACCTGCAATAATAATTGCTGCTACATCAAATTCTTGGTTTCCACTTGTTTTGACATGCCAACGATTTTCAACTTTTTTTAGTTCTTCAACTCTTTCGTTTAAATGAAATTTTATATTAAAAGGTTTTATTTGTTGAAGGAGATTATTAGTTAATTCTTCTCCAGTGCATTCTGGTACAGCTGGAATATCATAAATAGGTTTATCAGGATAAAGTTCGATACACTGTCCACCTGCTTTATCGAGATTGTCTACGATTTCACATTGAAGCCCTATAATTCCAAGTTGGTGAGCACAGAACAAACCCGTTGGTCCTGCTCCAATAATTAACACATCTGTTTTATTCATCTAAGCTTGCTTTTCTGGAATAGTAACTTCTAATCCATCTAATTCATCTGAAACAATTAGTTGGCAACTTAATCTACTATTTTGTTTCGGTTCATATGCCATATCTAACATATCCTCTTCACCATCTTCTTTAGTTGGAAGTTTGTCTAACCAGTCTTCTTTAACATATACATGACAAGTAGCACATGCCATACCACCTCCACAATCTGCATCAATTCCTGGAATATCATTTTGAACTGCACCTTCCATCACTGTTAATCCATTTTGAACATCAATGGTGTGAGTTTTACTGTCGTGTGTATGGTAAGTAATTTTTGCCATGCGTTATATATAGGTTTTTATCTAAAATGAGCAAGTAAGTAAAAACATACTTGGTAATATTTATGCGTTCTGAGGTTCTGGTACTTCCTTTTTAAAAAAGTAGCTAGTGTCTTCAGTTTGTTTCATTATAGCTGGTAAAATTTCTTTGTAGGCATCAATTAAACCATTATTTGTTCTTGGTAACTGATCTTTAATATGATGATGAAGTTTATCTAAATTATAAGATGGAACTGTTGGAAACATGTGATGAGTTACATGATATTCCATTTTCCAATATAAAAAGCTTAAAATAGGATTTAAATACATTTCTCTTGTTGTGTATCTATGATCTTTAATATTTCTTGCCAAACCTGCATGTTGAGTAAAAGAAACCAGTTTGTGTAAAGTTCTTCCATAAAATTTTGGTAATAAAAAAAACAATACTGGTAACCAAGATGATACAATTAAAGACCACAATATAATTGCAATCCAAATTCCAACAAAAACTCTAGAATTAAAAATTACTTTTGATTGAGCGTTTTCAGGAATGCAATCTTGCATAACTTTAGTTTTAACGCCAAATGCATGTTGAATAATTTCGTAAGCTATACTTTTTTTAAAATAAATAAGTTCCATAAAAGGAATTAAATTCATTAGTAAATTTTTTGGCGTATCTTTTAAATTATTTCCATATTCAATTTCATGATCAAATGGATTTTCTGTTGAATATGTATTTCCATGATGAACAAAGTGTGTGTATCTCCATCTTAATGGTTCAAAATTAGAAAGATAAGAAGAGATGTAGTAAAAAAATTCATTTAAAGATTTTGATTTAAATGCAGTTTTGTGACCTGTCTCATGCCATAATGGATTTGAAAAACCATAAATGTTTCCATAAACCAAAAACCAAAAAGCAGACCACCATGTGCCCCAAGTTACATATGCCAAAGTTCCTGTTATTAATAACAATCCAAAAAAAACTGAAACATGTTGAAGACCTTTAATGTCAGATTTTTTTGAAAGTTCTTTAAGAACCTCTATATCAACATGGCATCGGTGCCATTTTTCTAATTTTACATCCATAATTAAAAATATGTATAATAACTATACATAATTTTACCTAAGGCAAAAAAAAGGGCAAGTACAAAATTGTACCTGCCCTTTTTTAAATTTTAAGTAAAACTACTACTTAGCTCTACCAGGTTGTTGCATAGCTGCTGCCCAAATGATCAGACCGAAAGCGATCTTGTTCAAGAAGTCAGCTGCGTTGTAAATCACGTTTAGTGAGTTAGCATCTACACCACCTGTTAGGTAACCAAAAATGTAACCTAATGGGTAGATCGCCCAACCTACAGTAACGATCATTCTCATTGCACCAAAAGCAGTTACAAGTGATTTGTTACCACTTTTCGCTGCTCTCTTACCTGCTTCACCAGAGAATACTTCATATAAGATGTATACCCAACCAGCCATACCGATTATGAAACCAAGTGTAGCGTTGATGTATCCAGCTTCTCCTAAGTATCCACCTACTAGCATTACTAATGTACCAATCATTAGTCTCCAGAAAATTCCAGAGTCTGATTTGTTTACTGCTGATAGAACAAAATAGAATTCTAACATCAATAATGGCACTGTAATTAACCAGTCAATGTATCTGTATACAGTTGGTGAGTCACCAGTAGCGATCCATACATCTCTCATGTACATGTAGTGTACGAATGCAATACCAGTTACTAGACCAGCAACTGTCATTGAAACTCTCCATCCAGCTGGAACTGAACTTCTTTCTAAGAAAAAGAATACAGTAGCAGCTAAACAAGCCATAGATACTAACCAAAACGAAATACCTACGAAATCGTCTTGAGCCAGCATAGCTGTTTCAGCGTTTGCAACACCAGTTACACCCATAAGAGCAACAACTGTAAGAGCAAACAATTTAAGTTTTTTCATAAAAAACTCCCTCTTCGTTAGTTTTTATTTATTAGTTTATATAAACTAGACTTAAGTAACCCTAAGCCAAAGTTGGGGTTAAATAGCAAATAAAATTAGTTTTATGAAGACTTAATTGTCATTAATTTGCATTGATTTTACTGAATTTTTAAAATTAAATACAATTTATAAGTTAAAAACCAAAAAAATAACGAAAATCGAATCAAATTAGAATGTCAAAAAAATTTCAAAGTATTTACAAAAATTCCATTCAAAACCCTGAAAAATTTTGGCAAGAAGCGAGTGAAGATATCTTTTGGTTTAAAAAACCAACAAAAATTCTAAATAAATCTAATCCTCCTTTCTATAAATGGTTCGAAGATGGTGTTACTAACACTTGTTATAATGCTCTAGACATTCATATTGACCAAGGAAGAGGTCAAAAGACTGCTTTAATCTACGATAGTCCTATTACAGGCAACAAAGATAAGTTCACTTATGAGGAACTTAGGGCAAAAGTATCAAGATTTGCAGGTGCTTTAAAGCAACAAGGTATAAGTAAAGGAGACAGAGTAATCATTTACATGCCGATGATCCCTGAAGCAGTGATAGCTATGCTTGCTTGTGCGAGAATTGGAGCAATACACTCAGTTGTTTTTGGTGGGTTTGCCTCAAATGAACTTGCAAGCAGAATAGATGACAGTAAAGCAAAGTTATTAGTAACAGCTTCATGTGGTTTTGAGCCTGGAAGGACAGTTGAATACAAACCTCTAGTAGATGAGGCTATCAAAATAGCTAATCATAAAATTGAAAAGATGATTTTGTTCCAAAGACCAGGAAACGAAGTCAAATTAAATGCTTCAACAAAGATAAGTTGGGATGAAGCAATCTCAAATGCAACAGATGCTGATTGTGTTGAGATGAATTCAAATGAGTTTGCTTACATCTTATATACATCTGGAACAACTGGAACGCCAAAAGGAATTGTAAGAGATACTGGTGGCCATATCGTTGCTCTTAAATGGACTATGAAGAATATATATAATATTGACACTGATGATATTTGGTGGTCGGCTAGTGATATTGGTTGGATTGTCGGACACTCTTATATTGTTTATGCTCCTCTGTTCAAAGGATGCACAACAGTTTTATTTGAAGGAAAGCCTGTTGGAACTCCTGATGCAGGAGCCTTTTGGAAAATTATTTCAGATTACAAAGTAAAATCATTATTTACAGCTCCAACTGCATTTAGAGCTATTAAGAAAGAAGATCCAGAGGGTAAATTTTTCTCAAAATATGATTTATCTAGTTTTGAGAGCTTGTTCCTTGCTGGAGAAAGAGCAGACCCAGATACTATTAAGTGGGCTGAAAATTTATTAAAGGTTCCAGTGATTGACCACTGGTGGCAAACTGAAACTAGCTGGGCAATCAGCTCAAATTGTACAGGAATTGAAATGATGGAGACCAAATATGGCTCTGCTTGTAAAGCGGTTCCTGGATATGATGTTAAAATCATTAAACCAGACCAGTCTTTAGCTAAGCCAAATGAAATGGGGGATATAGTTGTAAAACTACCTTTACCTCCTGGAACGTTCCCTACTCTTTGGAATGCTGATCAAAGATACAAAGAAAACTATATGACTAATTATGAAGGCTATTATCAAACATATGATGCAGGTCATATTGATGATGATGGTTATATTTGGATCATGTCTAGAACAGATGATATTATTAATGTTGCAGGTCACAGATTATCAACTGGTGCAATTGAAGAAGTTTTGTCTGAACATCAATCAGTTGCTGAATGCGCAGTACTTGGAATAGCAGATAAATTAAAAGGTCAATTACCAATTGGTTTAGTAGTTTTAAAATCAGGTGTTGAAAAAGATAATGAAACTGTTTCTAAAGAATGTGTACAAATGGTTAGAGATAAAATTGGCCCTGTTGCTGCATTTAAGACCGTTATTGTTATTAAAAGATTACCAAAAACAAGATCAGGAAAAATTTTAAGAGGAACAATAAGAAAAATTGCAGATGGTGTTGATTATAAAATTCCACCAACAATTGATGATCCAAAAATACTAAATGAAATAAAAGACGATTTAGTAAGTCATGAAATTTTAAATAATGGTTAAAACTTATATATTTTTAATTGCTGCAATTTTTTGTGAAGTTGCTGGAACGATGTTGCTACCAGTTTCTCAAAACTTTACTAAAGTTATACCTACAGTTGCTTTATCAATTTTTTATCTTTGTGCATTTTATTTATTAACTTTTGTTGTAAACAAACTTCCAATTGCAATTGTATACGCTACATGGAGTGGATTAGGAATTTTTACAATTGCTATACTAGGATATATATTTTTTAAACAAACCTTAGCTTGGCAAGCAATCTTAGGATTATTTTTAATCGTATTAGGTGTAATTCTGGTAAATAGTTTTACAGTTAAGCTTAACTAAATTGTAAAGGATTTCCTTCTGGGTCTCCTAAAATTTTCCCATCTTGCATTTTAATTTTTCCTGCAATGATAGTATGAGTGGGTGTTCCTTTGAATTTAAATCCATTAAATGGAGACCATTTACATTTACTTTCAATATTTTCATTCTTAATTTCGATTGTTTTGTTCATATCTACAATTGTAAAGTCAGCATCATAACCTTCTTTAATAAATCCTTTATTTTTAATTCCAAAAATTTTAACTGGATTTTCACAAACAAAGTTTATCAACTGATTTAAACTTAGCTTTCCATCGTTAATATGATTTAACATTACTGGCATTAAAGTTTGAACACCCGGCATACCTGAAGGAGTATTTGGATAAACCTTATCTTTGTTTTCTTTTAAATGAGGCGCATGATCTGATCCAATAGTATCATTGAAGTTGTTTCTGACCCCATACCACAATCTATCATAATGAGTTTTATCCCTTAATGGTGGATTCATTTGAGCATACGTTCCAAGTTTGTCATAACAATCTGGAGCATAAAGAGTTAAATGCTGAGGAGTTATCTCAAATGTAATGTTGCCCTTATGCTGAGAAAGAAAATCAATTTCTTCTTTGGTTGTAATATGAAGAACATGAGCTTTTTTCTTATGTTTTTCTGCAATTCTAACAATTCTTCTTGTGGATGCTATGGCACACTCTGCGCTCCTCCATACGGGATGTGTGTGGACATCTCCTTCTTTAATTAATTTTTTATTAATCTTTAATATTGCTTCATCTTCGGAATGCACTGCAACGACTTTGGAAGCGTTTTGAAAAACCTTATCTATATCATCTTCTTCCGCCACCAATAAATTACCAGTCGAAGAGCCAGCAAAAAGCTTAATTCCACAACAACCTTCTAAATCTTTTAAACTAGCTAAGTCATCTGCATTGTCAGCAGTAGCACCAAAGTAAAAAGCATAATTGCAATACATTCTATTTTTAGCAAGATCTAGTTTTCTTTTAAACTCTTTCATGTTTGAGGTTGGAGGGTTAGTATTTGGCATCTCAAATACACTGGTTATCCCACCTGCTATTGCTGCCCTACTCCCTGAATGAAGATCCTCAGTATCTGTTGATCCTGGTTCTCTAAAATGTGTTTGGGTATCTATGCAACCAGGCAATACTGTATGACCTTCTGCATTGATTGTCTCTTTTGCTTCTTCCGAAATTTGACCAATCTTTTGAATTTTTCCATCTTTTATAGCAACATCAACGTCTTTTAATTCACCATCGATGTAACATTGTCCGTTTTTAATTTTAAGATCTAACATTTTGAGAAATTGTTATTATATTACAATCTATAATTAATCAATTATGAATATAAAAAACGTTTACATTTTAGAAGATAGAGCAATTATTTATATTAACGGAGAAGATGCAAAAGAGTTTCTTCAAAATCTTATTAGTAACGATATAAATAAAGTAAGTGATGTAAATAGTTGTTTTAGTTCTTTACTTACACCCCAAGGGAAATTTTTATATGAATTTATAATCATAAAACATAAATCAGGTTATCTTTTAGATTGTGAAAAATATCAAGCAGATGGACTATTTAAACAGTTATCTCTATATAAGCTAAGATCTAAAGTTGAAATTCTTAATTTAAGTAATGAATTTGTTGTAGCAGCATTTTCTCATGAAAAATTCTTAACTTTTGATGGAGCAAAAGATCAACCTGGATGCACAATTAAATATAGAGAAGATCCAATATTTTTAGATCCAAGAAATAAACAATTAGGAGCAAGATTAATTATTAATTTAGAAAAACTTTACTTGTCCTTAAAAAAATTAGATCTTCACGATACAGATGTAAACGAATACTATTCTTTAAGTCATAAACTAGGAATAGTTCCAAAAGATTTAAACAAATTACAAGAGAAATTATTTGGTATTGAATGTAATTTTGAAGAACTGAATGGAATAGATTTTAAAAAAGGCTGTTATGTTGGCCAAGAAAATACAGCTAGAATTAAATTAAAAAATAAGCTTTCAAAAAGATTGATGCCTATAAATATAATTAATGGAAAACTAAATGAAGGAGAAAGTATTTTTAATAATGAAAATGAAATAGGTAAAGTGTTAATAGATAATGATTACCCTTTCGCTTTAATCAAATTTTTAGATGAAAACTTTTGTGAAAAACTTGAATTTAAAACTAAAGAAGCTTCAATAATTATAAAAAAACCTGAATGGATTAGTTAAAATTGAAATTTGGTGCGGTCGGAGAGACTCGAACTCTCATGGACTAAGTCCACACGGCCCTCAACCGTGCCTGTCTACCAATTTCAGCACGACCGCGATATGTCCCACAATAAATGAATGACAAGTATGTTTCAAATTGGTAAAAAACTTTATGGAATTTACACAAGAAGTACGTAAAGCAACAGATCCTATATATCAAAAGATTTCTAAGGTTATGCCTGAAATTGAATGGTCTGTGCATGCTCCATACATTCATAAAATTAATAAATTAAAAAAAGAAAAGAATGCTGTAATTTTAGCTCACAATTATCAAACTCCAGAAATATATCATGGTGTTGCAGATTTTTCTGCAGACTCACTTGCATTAGCAATTGAAGCCTCAAAAACTTCAGCTGATATTATTTTAATGGCTGGTGTACATTTCATGGCAGAAACTGCAAAATTAATGAGCCCAAATAAAAAAGTTATTCTTCCTGATATGGATGCTGGCTGTTCTTTATCTTCATCTATTACAGGTAAAGATGTAAGATTATTAAAAGAAAAATACCCAGGCGTCCCTGTTGTATCTTATGTTAATACGTCAGCAGAAGTTAAGGCTGAAACAGATGTTTGTTGCACATCTGCGAACGCAGTTAAAATAGTTAAATCACTTGGAGTAAAAAGAGTAATATTTTTACCTGATGATTATTTAGCTAAATATGTTGCTTCTCAAACTGATGTTGAAATTATTTCTTGGAAAGGAATTTGCATTGTTCATGATCAATTTAATAAAAAAGAAATAGAAGATATAAGAAAAAATAATCCAGGAATTAAAATTATCGCTCATCCAGAATGTCCACCTGATGTAATTGAAGCAAGCGATTTTGCAGGATCCACTTCTGGAATGATTAAATATGTAAAAGATAATCAGCCAAAAAAAGTAATGATGGTTACGGAGTGCTCAATGAGTGACAATATTCAAATAGAAAATCCAAATGTAGATTTTGTTAAGCCATGTAATATGTGTCCGCATATGAAAAAGATCACTTTACCTAAAATTTTAGACTGTTTAGAAAACGAAACAGGTGAAATTATAATGGATAAAGAAACAATAGAAAAAGCAAGAATATCTGTAGAGAGAATGGCAGCTATCGGCAGATAATTAAGTGTCAAAAATTAAATTAAGCAAAGAATTTATTAAAAGTACTGTTAAGTTAGCTCTAAACGAAGATCTTTATCCTTCAGGTGATATCACTTCAGCACTAATTGATAACGATAAAATTGTAACCGTTAAATTAATTTCAAATCAAAATGCAGTTGTTGCTGGATTATTATTTGTTAAACAAACTTTTTCCTTAATTGATAATAAAATAAAATTTATTGTTAAAAAAAAAGATGGTTCGAGAATTAAAAAAGGTTCTTTGGTTGCTTTGATAAAAGGTAAGGCAAAAAATATTTTGATTGCTGAAAGAGTTGCTCTAAATTTTTTGTCACATATTTCTGGTATAGCAACAAAGACAAATGAATTTGTAAGATTAGCTGGAAAAAAAACTAAAATTTGTTGCACTAGAAAAACAATTCCAAATCTTAGAGTAATTCAAAAGTATGCTGTGAATTTAGGAGGGGGTACGAACCATAGGTTTAATTTAAGTGATGAATATCTAATAAAAGACAATCACATCGCGAGTTCAGATTTAAAAAATTTGGTTATAAGAGCAATTAAAAATAAAAAAGGAAAAAAAATTACAGTTGAAGTTGATACAATTGACCAACTTATATCAATTTTAGGTTTAAAATTTAATACTGTTCTACTAGATAATATGAATTTAAAAAATTTAAAAACTGCAGTTAAAATTGCTAAAAAGTATTACGAAACAGAAGCTTCTGGAAATGTTAATTTAAAAACTGTCAAAGCAATTGCCTCAACAGGAGTAAATAGAATTTCTATAGGAAGCATTACTCATAGTGCTAATGCAGTTGACTTTAAGTTAGAAATTTAACTCACAAACTTAGTTAGATCTGGTTTATAATAATTAGGACCTTTCATAACTTTTCCAGCTTCATTATAAATAGGTTTTCCATTTTCATCTAATTTGCTCATATTTGAGTTTTGAACTTCTTCAAAACATTTATCTAAATCTATTCCAAAAGCGTGTCCTGCCCCATACGTTACATACAAAATATCTGTAAGTGCATCAGCAACTTCTAATAAATCTTTATTATTCATAGCTTCAGTAAGCTCATCTAACTCTTCTTTAATTAGATCTATTCTTAATTTATTTATCTTATCGGTGCTAAAAGATGGCTTAGTTTTAACATCTTGACCAAAGGTTTTCATAAAAGTTCCAACTTTAATAAAATTCGACATATTGCTCCTGTTAGTTTTTTAAAATTTATTGTATTAATATAGTTATTTTTACTTAAAAATTAATCAATGAAATTAAGAAATGAGTTTGACAGTATTGGAAGTATAAAAGTTCCTAATGACAAATATTGGGGCGCTTCAACACAAAGATCAAATAAATTTTTTAATATTGGAAAAATTTTAGTTAATATTTCTATAATAAAATCTATTGCTATTATTAAAAGATCAGCAGCTATAGTTCATGCTAAAGATAAATTAATTAGTGTTAAAATTTCAAAAGCAATTATCAAAGCTTCAGAGGAAGTAATTAAAGGAAGATTAGATGAAAATTTTCCTTTAAAAGTTTGGCAAACAGGTTCTGGCACTCAAACAAACATGAATGTAAACGAAGTAATTGCCAATAGAGCTATTGAAATTTTAGGAGGAAAAAAAGGAACTAAAAAACCTGTACATCCAAATGATCATGTAAATAAATCTCAATCTACTAATGACGTTTTTCCAACTGCAATGCATATTTCTGTAGCGACACAGACTTTAGCTAAATTATTACCAAGTTTAAAAATCTTGGAAAAAGAACTAAAGAAAAAATCTATAGAATTTAAAAAAATAGTTAAAATTGGAAGAACTCATCTTCAAGATGCAACTCCGCTATCTCTTGGTCAAGAGTTTTCTGGATATCATGCTCAATTAAAAAAATGTATCGAAAGAATCGAATATGCATTGAAAGAAATTCTATTTTTAGCTCAAGGTGGAACAGCTGTTGGAACTGGTATAAATTCAAAAAAAAATTTTGATAAAAAAATTGTTAAAGAAATTTCAAAATTTACTAAAATAAAATTTAAACCTGCACCAAATAAATTTGCTGAACTTGCAGCACATGATGCAATAGTAAATTTCTCTGGAACGTTGAATACATGCGCTGTTGCATTAATGAAAATTTCAAATGATATCAGATTTTTAGGATCTGGACCTCGAGCTGGATATGGAGAGTTAATACTACCTGAAAATGAACCTGGCTCATCAATAATGCCTGGAAAAGTAAATCCAACACAGTGTGAAGCAGTTACAATGGTATGTGCAAACGTAATTGGAAATCATAATGGAATTACTATGGCAGGATCACATGGTCATTTTGAATTAAATGTGTTTAAGCCATTAATTGCACATAACATTTTACAATCTGTTGACTTGTTAGCAGATAGTACAAAAAATTTTGCGCTTTATTGTGTTAAAGGAATTAAAGCTAATAAAAAGCAAATAAAGGAGCATTTAGATAATTCTTTAATGTTAGTAACTGCTTTAGCTCCGCATATTGGTTATGATAATGCTGCAAAAATAGCAAAAACAGCTTTAAAAAATAATACAAAACTAAAAGATGAAACCTTAAAAACAGGATTAATTAGCGAAAAAGACTATGAGAAAATAGTTGATCCTAGAAAAATGATTTATCCTACATAATTTTTTATTACTTCATTCAATAAATTTTTGAAATAAATTTTATTTTGCAAGTTGTTATCTTTTAGCAAAATATCATCAAAATTATAATCAGATTTTTCAAGTGTTTTCCCATCTACCTTGATATTCTTCACTTTGATATTTTTTTCATCAAATAAATAGGTAAAGTTAACATTAACTTTACTAATCTTTTTTCTCAAATTTTTTGGAGTAAGTAAGAATTTGTAAAGTTCATCAGTATTATTTATATTAATTTCAACATTAGAATCTAAAATTAAATTTCCTTCTTTCACAAATATTAAGCTATCTAAAAATTCAAAATTAATATTATTTTTCCATGTCATTTTGGATTGATCGATATCTACTAAACCTTCTTGAATTTTTGATTTTATTAAAACATTTTTAAAATCATCAAATTGTTTAATGCTGTTCCCAGAAATAATTAAATAAAAATCAATATTTTTATTGTTTAAAATTTCGGTTTTTAGAAGCTCTTTAATAATCGCATTTGACGAAAATAAAGACGAAAGATTTAGTTTATTGGTATTACCTGTTATATTTGCATAAAATGGTTTTAAATTAAATTTACCTTTATAAGAAAACTCAGGATTTTGTTTTTTATCAAAAAATTTAAACTCAAACAAATTATCTTTTAATTGGTACTCAAACAAGTTTTTTGAGTTTAATAAATTTATTTCTGAAAAACCTAAATAATTTGTATCATCATATGAAGATTGATTGTCTATTTCTAGTCTTAAACTTTCTATATTTATTTTAGAATGTATTGTTTTTTCAATTTTATTATCAAAAACTTTGATTGAATAAGGTAAATTAAATATCTCATTATTTGCATAAAACATATTTTTAATTTCTTTAGGATCGAAAAAATATTTTGCGTTTTTGATATTATTAATAAATAAAACTTCATTTTCTAAACTTCTAAAAAAAACATTACTTTTGAATATTTCAAATTTAAAATCATTAAAATTACCATCTAATAAATTATAAAAAAAATTATAATTTTCTTTATTTAAGTTAAAATTTCCTTCATCTAAGATGACATGATTTAATTTTATATTTTTTAAAGAAAATAGATTTTCTAAAGAGACATATACTTTAAGTTTTTTTATTTCTGCAATTTTATCTTCTTCAGAATTAATTGAGGAATTATTTGTAGTAAAATGAGGTCTTGGTAAGAATTTATAATCTAAATCTTCTTGAAAACTAAACTCTAGGTTTAATTTGCTTTTTAAATATTTTTTAATTTCTAAAGCTACTTCCTCTTTGTTATGAATATTTGGAAATGAAAGATATGATAAAAATAAAATAATTAGTGCGACAATAGATAAAAATATTTTATTGTTAATTAATAAATTTTTAAAGTTATCAACATTTAACTTGTTTAAATTTTTCTTTAATAGATTATTAATAAATCTACTGAATTTTTTATTAAAATTAGCAATTAATTTAAGATTATTCATTTTAAGTAGTAATCTTATAAAACATTATTTTGAATGATAAATAGAGAATATTTAAATGGTTTAAATGAAGCTCAAAAGGATGCTGTAATGCATCTAGATGGTCCTCTATTAATAGTGGCTGGCGCTGGTTCAGGAAAAACTAAAGTTCTAACATCAAGAATAGCAAATATAATTAAGGAAAAAAAAGCTTTTCCTAATCAAATTCTTGCAGTCACTTTTACAAATAAAGCTGCTAAAGAAATGCAAAATAGAGTTAGTAAAATTTTAGGATCTGCTGCTGTTGGTCTTTCTTGGTTGGGAACTTTTCATTCAATTTGTGCGAAATTATTAAGAAAACATGCTTCAGCTGCACAATTAAACTCAAATTTCACTATTATAGATACTGACGATCAGATTAGATTAATAAAAAATATATGCAAAGCAGAAAATATCGATATCAAACAACTATCTCCAAGATTTATACTTGCAATAATTGATAGATGGAAGAATAAAGGTTTTTATCCTGGCGAAGTAATTATAAATAAAAAAGACATTTATGAGAAAACTGTTCTTCCATTATACAAAATATATCAACAAAAATTAACTGATTTAAATTCCTGCGATTTTGGAGATTTGATTTTACATACAGTAAAAATTTTAGAATTTAATCCTGATATTAGAGAAATATATTCTAAAAATTTTAAATACATTTTAGTTGACGAATATCAAGATACAAATTTTATTCAAAGTAAATGGCTCAATCTTCTATCTGAAAAAAATAAAAATATTTGCTGTGTTGGTGATGACGATCAATCAATATATAGCTGGAGAGGTGCTGAGATTAAAAACTTTTTAGAATTTGACCAAGTTTATGAGAATACAAAAGTAATAAGATTAGAACAAAATTATAGATCCTCACAGAATATTTTATCAGTTGCTTCAAACCTTATTTCTAATAATCAAAATAGAGTTGGAAAAACATTGATTACTACAATGGAAGAAGGTGATTTAGTTCAATTAAACTGTTTTAAAAATGGTAAAGATGAAGCAGTTGGAGTTTCAGATGAAATTGAAAAAAAAATAAAAAAAAAATTTTCTTATAATAACATTGCAATTTTAGTTAGAGCCATTTTTCAAACACGCGAATTTGAAGAGCGATTTCTGAAAATTGGTATGCCCTACAGAATATTAGGTGGTACAAAATTTTATGAAAGAGCTGAGATTAAAGATTGTGTTGCATACTTAAGATTGATTCATCAAGAGAAAGATGACTTAGCTTTTGAAAGAATTGTTAACAATCCAAAAAGATCAATAGGTGATAGTACCTTAAAAAGCATTCATGAGTTTGCTAAGGAACATAATTTAAATTTAGAAAGAGCATCAATCAAAATGCTTGAACAAAATTTAATTAAGCCAAAAGCTAAAATTGGACTTAGCTTATTTATTAATTCTCTAAACAAATGGAGAAATGACTTAACCATAAAGAAATCAAATCACATAAAGTTATTACAAATTGTTTTAGATGAATCAGGTTATTCAGCAATGCTTAAAAATAAAAAAGATTTAGATAATGAAAACAGACTAGAAAATATTAAAGAATTGTTAAGTGCTATGAAAGAATTTGATAATTTAGAAAGTTTTTTAGAGCACGTATCTTTAGCAACTTCAGTTGATCAAGAATGGGATGGTGAAAAAATTAATATGATGACCATGCATGCAGCAAAAGGTTTGGAATTTGATGTTGTGTTTCTACCTGGATGGGAAGAAGGATTATTTCCACATCAAAAATCTATTGAAGAAAAAGGTCAAAATGGCTTAGAGGAAGAAAGACGTTTAGCATATGTTGGAATTACACGGGCAAAGAAAAAAGCTATAATTTCTTTCTCAATGAATAGGTTTTACCAAGGGGATTGGATAGACAGTATGGCTTCACGTTTCATTGATGAATTACCAGAAAAACATTTAGAAAAAAATTCTTTCTTTGATGAAGAAATTAATAATGATGATGATTTTGATTTTAATCAGGATTTTGAAATTGAAGAGGGAACAAGAAGTCCCGGTTGGATAAGATATCAAAAGAGAATAAAATGAAAAATTATATAAAAAAACTAAGAAGTAAATTTAAGAAATATGAAATTAATGGTTATGTAATTCCAAAAAATGATGATTACTTCACCGAATATTCAAAATTAAATCGATTAGAAGTTATTTCAAATTTTAGTGGGTCGGCTGGTCTAGCAATAATTCTTAGTAATAAAAATTATTTGTTTACTGATGGAAGATACACCATTCAAAGTCGAATCGAGAGTGGGAATAATTTTAAAATTTATGGATTTGAAAAATTAATAAATTGTAGTTTATTTAAAAATCTTACACTTGGTATAGATCCTAAATTATTTACCAATACTCAAATAAAAAATTATTTTTTAAAATTTAATAAAATTAAATATATTGAAAAAAATCTAATTGATGAAATTAAAAAACAAAAAAAACATACCTCTCAACCATTTTTTTCTTTAGATAAAAACATAGTCGGTGAAAGTGTTAATTCAAAACTAAATAAAATATCTAAATACTTAAAAAAAAATAAATCTGATTATATATTTATTAGTGCACCTGAAAATGTTGCATGGACTTTAAATATAAGAGGTGGAGATGGGCCCAACAGTCCAATTCCCAATTCAAGATTGATAGTAAGTAAATCAAAAAAAATACTACTGATATCAAATAAAAAACAATGTAAGCAATTATTAAAAAATAAAATAATTAAGAAAAATGAATTTTTAAATATAAATACTTTACCAAGTAACATACTAAATCTTGAGGGAAAAAACTTTATTATTGACGATAAATCTTGTTCAATATTTTATGAAAATTTAATTAAGTCAAAATTTAAGATCATAAAAAGAGAAGATCCAATTTATTTTTTAAAATCAATCAAAAATAAAACTGAGATTAAAAATATGATTAATGCTCATATCTTGGATGGAGTAGCATTAACTAAATTTTTATTTTGGATAAAAAAAATTAATAAAAAAAAAATTACAGAAGTAGAAGCAGCTAAGAAATTAGAAAACTTTAGAAAATTAAATAAAAATTTTCTATATCCTAGTTTTGATACCATAGCAGGCTCTGGTGAAAACGGGGCAATTGTTCATTACCGTGCGAAAAAGGGAAATTGTAAAGTTATTAATAAGAGGGATATTTTTCTTTGCGATTCTGGAGGCCAATATAAATATGGGACAACTGATGTAACAAGAACAATTTGTTTTTCAAAACAAAAACAAAACATCAAAAATATTTTTACAAAAGTATTAAAAGGCCATATTGCTGTAGCTACGACAAATATTAATAAAGATGATACAGGTAAAAAAATTGATAAAAGAGCAAGAAAATTTTTAAATAAAAGCAATCTAGATTATGCACATGGCACAGGACATGGTGTTGGTTTTTTTCTTAATGTTCATGAAGGTCCTCAATCTATTTCAAAAATAAATACTGTTAAAATAAAAGAAGGTATGATTTTAAGCAATGAGCCTGGGTATTATAAAACTAATGAATATGGAATCAGGATTGAAAATTTAGTTTATGTTACAAGACTAAAAAGAAATTTATTATTTAAAAATCTAACAATGGCACCCATAGAAAAGGATTTGATCAATTTTGATTTATTAACAGTTAATGAAAAAAACTATCTATTTAAATATCACTTAGAAGTTTATTCAAAAATATCTGAATATTTAAATCCAAATGAGAGAAAATGGCTAGCTAGTTTTATTTAGCATTTTCAAAAATTTAGCTTGATCTATAATATTTATTTTAAGCTGCCTTGCACTATCTATTTTCTTCTTTGTTGGCTTGTCCCCAATTATCAAATAGTTTAATTTCTTGGAGACACTGCTAATTGTTTTGCCAGAATTTTCTTCAATTAAAGATTTAACTTCAGCTCTACTAATTCCATTTAATTTACCTGTAACTAAAAAAGTCTTATTTTTTAACAAACCATCCTCAGTATTTTGAACAGTATTTTTTATAACTAGAACTTTTTCTAATTCATTCAAAACTTTTAAGTTTGCTTCATTTGAAAAAAAACTTTTAATTGAATTTACCTGTGTTTCACCAATTCCATCAATATTTAACAAATCTTCATAATCGCTTTGTTTAGATAAATTTTTTAATTTTGAAAATGATACAAAATGTTTAGATAACAATTTTGCATTTTCTAATCCAATATGTCTTATGCCTAATGAATAAATTAACTTTTCTAAAGAAATAATTTTTTTTTGGTCTATTGAATATTTTAAATTTTGAACAGATAGTTTTCCCCATCCATCTAGCTTTTCAATTTTAGAATAATCTAATTTAAAAATATCTTGAGGAAATTTTATTAATGCTAATTTCCAAAAGTTTTCAACTATTTTCTTTCCAAGACCGTCTACATTAAAAGCTTCTTTTGACACAAAATGTTTTAACTTTTCAATTGATATTTTATCACAATAATAACCTTCGCTAGAACACCTTCTAACAGCATCAACTTTTTTTGTTATCTTATTAAATTCTTTAATTGTTTTTGATCCACATGATGGACAATTTTCAGGAAAAATAAATTTTTTTGAATTTTTTAATCTTTTTTTTGTATCTATAGAAAGTATGTGAGGTATAACATCCCCTGCTCTTTCAATGACAGCTGTATCTCCCACTCTAATATCTTTTCGATTAATTTCATCTTCATTATGTAATGTTGCATTTGAAACTACAACTCCTCCAATATTTATTGGCTTGATCTTTGCAACTGGCGTTAAGGATCCAGTTCTACCAACTTGTATCTCTATGTCTATAATTTGAGAAACAGCTTTATTTGATGAAAATTTATGTGCTATTGCCCATCTGGGTGCATTAGCAACATTTCCTAATCTTTTTTGCATCGCGAAATCATTAACTTTGTAAACGATACCATCTATATCAAAATTTAAATTTGCTCTTTGTTTTTCTATTTCATTATAGTTGGCTTTTAAATTCTTTACTCCAGAAATTAACTTATTTAATGGGTTGGTTTTAAAACCCCACTCACTTAATTTTTTTAAATAGTCAAATTGATTAGTAGCCTTCAATCCTCTCTCATATCCAAAAGTATAAGCAATAAATTTTAAAGGAATTTTTTTTGTGTCATTTGAATTTTTTTGTCTTAAAGATCCAGATGCAGCATTCCTAGGGTTTGCAAATTTTTCTCTTAAATTTTTAAAATCATTATTCTGAATAAATACCTCTCCTCTAATATCTATTTCTTCAGGAAAATCTTTAGAAGAGATGACTTTTGGAATATCAATTATAGTTGCAAGATTTTCAGTTATATCCTCTCCTTCTTTACCATCACCTCTAGAAAGTCCTTTGTAAAATTTTCCGTTCTTATAGTTCAAAGATGCTGATATTCCATCAATCTTGGGTTCAGCGCTATAAAATATTTTTACTTTATCTTTTAGAGTTAAAAAGTTTTTAATTTTTTTTTCAAAATTAACCAAATCTTCTTCTGTAAAAGCATTTGCTAAAGACAACATAGGTGCTTTGTGCAATGATTTGCTAAAATTCTTTGAAGGTTTATGTCCAACAGTTTTGGTTGGAGAATTTTCTGATTTTAAAAAACTATAATCAATTTCAAGTTTTTCAATCTCACTTTTTAATTTATCATAAGCTTGATCAGTAACTAGTGGGTTACTTTTATCGTAGTAATGATCATTATATTTTTTTATTAATTCAATTTTTTTTAAATATTGAAGATTAATTTCTTTCTTATTCATCTCAATTTATTAGAGATTTCACTTTATTTAAAATTGATTTTTCTTTTTTATTTTTATTTAATTTTTCAATTTTATAACTTTTGTTTAAAATTTCATAAGATTTTTCATACCATTTAGATGATTGGTAATTATAACCTAAGGTAAAAGCATACTTTTGTGCTTCTTGATCTAATCCTAAAGTATAATAAATTTCCACTAATCTATACAAAGCCTCTTCTACATATATTGATGTATCATAATCATCAATAACACTTCTAAAACGGTTGATGGCTGGTATCCATTTTTTTTTATTAAAATAATATCTGCCTATATACATTTCTTTTGAAGCCAAAATTTCATTTATATAATCAATCTTATACTCTGCATCTGTTGAATATTCTGAGTTTGGATAATTATTTATTAGAAAGTTAAATTGGGCTTTGGCTTTCCTAATTGAATTTAAATCTTTTTTTTCATCAACTATTTGTTCATAGTAACATATTCCTAAAAGGTAATTAGCATAATCTGAATCTTTATGTTTTGGGTATACTTTTTTAAATCTAATTAATTCTTCAATTGCATCTAAATAATAATCTTGTGAATAGTAAGAATATGCTGCCATTAAAGACGATTTAGGGGCCCATTCAGATTGTGGATATAAAATTTCAGCTTCATTAAATTTTTTTGCTGCATATAAAACATCTCCAGCTTCTAAAGACAAAGCTCCTTCTTTGTATGCTTCTAGTAATTGGAGGTCTAGGCTTTTTTCATTTATTACAGAATTAGTAACTTGATCTTTTGAACAAGAAAAAATAGCCATTACACTAATTATTAAAAATAAAAATTTTTTAATATTCATAAACCCTTACTACTTTTAAAGATTATTAAAAAGTTATCTAGAATTTTTATGCAATAGATTTTAATAAATTTCTATTGATTAAAGAATGTGGTAGATTTTTCTCTTTGATTTCAATTATTGAAAAATTTTCTTTGTTTCTAAAGACTTTTCTTAATAATTGGTTAGTAAGATAATGTCCACCTTGAGAGCATTTAACACTGCCAATAATTCTATAACCAGATGTGTAAAGATCACCAATACAATCAAGAATTTTGTGGTTAACAAATTCTTTTTTATTTCTAAGTCCCTCTGAATTTAAAATTTCTTCATTTTTTACTACTATAGCATTTTCTAAACTTCCACCTTTAGCTAATCCATTTTTTTTGATCATTTCAATATCTTCGTAAAGACAAAAGGTTCTTGAGTTATAAACATCTGACAAATCATCCTCATATACTTTAAATTTATTTCTTTGATTTCCAATAACAGGGTTCTTATATTTTAGTTCAAAATCAATATCTAAACTTAAAGTTGATGGTTTAATATTTATGTAACGATCTCCCTCCGAATAACTGATTTCTTTATTAATCTTAATTATTTTTATTGGAGACTGTGATACTTCAATGCCAGCTGAAATAATTTTTTCGATAAATATTTTTGCAGATCCATCTAGTATTGGAACTTCCTCATTATCAATTTCAATTAAGGCATTATCTATTCCTAATCCAAATAATGCACACATTAAATGCTCTATAGTTGATACTTTAACACCAAACTCATTTTCGATTGTTGTATTTAAAGATGTATTAGTAACATTCATAAAACTTGGATAAACCAAGTTATTACTTTTTAAATCAACTCTTTTAAAAATTATACCTTGGTTAGTTGGCGCAGGTTTAATACTTACTTTAACATCTAGACCGCTATGAAGAGATATTCCACTGAATGAAATATTATTTTTAATAGTTTTTTGAGTTAAAAGAGTCATATTAGTTTATTAGATGAATATTGAATTATTTAAAAACAACTATTGTTACAAGAAAAAACAAATTTAACTGAATAATCGAAAAAATTTTTCAAAAAAACTGTGCTTTTGTGAGTTTTTTGAAATTATACGAACTTCATTGGGATTTAAACCATTTAACAATTTATGCGCTTTTTGTGAAATGTCTATTTTTTCCTCTATATAAAAATCTTTTATATATGATTTGTCTAGATAATTGTTAACTTGAATTTGGTATCTTTTTAAAATGTTTTCAATCTCAAGAATTATTGAGTTTGAAATGGAAATTAATTTAATTTCTAAAAATATCTCATTGCTATTAATTTTATCTTTTAGAGATGAGTAGATAATACCATCTATTATATATTTATTTATTAAAATATGCATAAGTTTTCGTTGATTATAACTTTCTTGAAATAAAACTTTTACATCTGAGAGTGTATTTTCTAAAAATGAATTTGTAATATATCCAGAATAATTTTTTTTTTTTACACTTAAATCAAAGTTAAGAATCGAACCATTTTCAATTATAACATTTATATTATTTACAAAACCTCCTGCTACCTTTTCAATACTAAAAATATTCTTCTCTAAGAATGCACCTAATAAATTTAATTCAATTTTTTTTAAATCAGTTTGAATATTAAATTCTTCTTTGTATAAATTTTTAAAATTTTTAATATCTAATAAATGTATTTCAAATTTTTTATGAGAAATAATTAAATAAGTTTCAAATTCTATTACTTTATTCATTATTCATTTAATATTATTATTTGGTTTTTTATCCTTGCATCAACAATTTTTTGATTATTTAATTTAATATTTTTTAAAAAAATTGATATTTTATCTAAAGTTTCTTTTTCAATTTTCTCAGGTAATTTAATTACTATGCTGTTAGTAAATTTTAAATCCCATCTTTTTGATTTAAAATAATATAAAGATTTTATTTGTGAATAATCAATATTTGACTGATCAATAATTTTTCTTAATTCTAATACCTCTTTAATCTCTGGATTTCCAAATATATACGGCAGTTGTAATCCTGAGTTATTATTATTTGATAATTTACCATTAGTTCCAATTAAATAGAATTTTCCATTTTGGTTAATTCTGGCAATAAAACTTGTCTTCTTAATACTAATATTAATTGAATGAGGGTATCTTTTAATTACATTGTACTCTTCAACTAATGAATTAGAGTCAATTATATTTTGAATTTTTTTTTTATTAATAAAAAAAATGTTTTTTAAATCTAAATTATTTAAATTATAAAGTATTGTTTTTTGATCTTTTTTTTCTAAACCAAAAATATTTACGTTTTTTACTTTTTCTAATTTTAAATTATTTATTGAATTATTATTTATTGAACCTAATAAAATTAATAAAAAAAAGTAAATTAATATTTTTTTACTTTTTCTTTGATGCATCTTTTAAAATCCATTCAATTAATTTCAAAAAACTAATTCCTTCATAAGAAGCTATTTCAGGTACGAGGGATAATTTTGTCATACCAGGTTGTGTGTTAATTTCTAATAGATAAAATCTTTCATTAAAATATTTAAAATCTGATCGTGTTACACCAGAACAACCAATAATGTTGTGTGCTTTAAACGCAATATTTAATACTTGATTTAATTTTTTATTTGGTAAATCAACAGGGATTATATGTTTAGTTTTCGCATTTGTGTTGTACTTTGCTTGATAATCATAGAAAGCTCTTTTGGGTTTTAATTCAATTGCTCCAAGTTTTTTATTACCCATAATTGCTACTTGTATTTCTTTTCCTCCAATAAATTCCTCAATCATAATTTTTTTGTAATCTTTTAATGATTTAACTTTTTGTGTTAGATTAGATTTGTTACATATAAAAACATTAACACTTGAACCCTCATTTAAAGGTTTTATGACAACAGGAAATTTTAATTTTGACTGAATTTTTTTTATCAAGGTAGATGATTTATAACCATAATTATAAACAAAAAATTTTGGTGTATTAATTTTATTTTTTATAAAAATTTTTTTTGAAATTTCTTTATCCATAGCTAAAGATGAAGCAATAACACCAGAATGGGTATAAGGAATTTTAAATTTCTCTAAAATACTTTGGATATATCCATCCTCTCCAAATTGTCCATGTAATGCATTAAAAATTATATCAGGTTTAAATTTTTTGATATTTAAAGATAAAGATCTATCTGGTTCAGAAATCTGAATTTTATATCCATTTTTTTTTAGCTCTTGGGCAACTTGTTTACCTGTATCAAGACTTATTAATCTCTCCTTTGAAATTCCACCCGAAAGTATTAATATTTTTTTTTTCAATTTATTCTAAAATTTTAATTTCAGTTTCTAACTTTACACCTGTTTTCTCAAAGACATTATTTGAGACATATTCGATCAAATTCTTCATGTCTTTAAATTTAGCATTACCTTTATTTACAAAGAAATTACAGTGTTTTTCTGAAATATATGCATCACCAAAAGAAATGTCTAATGGAACAGACTCTTTTATTAGTTCCCAAACCTTTTTTTCAGATTGATCTAAAGGGTTTTTAAAAGTACTTCCGCTGGTTTTAATTCTTGTTGGTTGTGCTTTTTCTTTTTTTTCTTTTAAAAAATTCATTTCATTTTGGATTAATTCTTTTTCTTTCTTAAACCCTTTAAAGGAGGCGCTTAAAAAAATTAGGTCATCAGATAAACCGCTATCTCTGTATTTAAAATTTATATCTTTAGCAGGTATAGTTATTAATTGGCCAGATTTAGTAATAGCTTGAATTGTAACAAGAACATCTTTAAATTCCCTATTGAAACATCCGGCATTCATTTTAATTCCACCGCCAACTGTACCTGGTATACAGGACAAAAATTCTAAACCACCTAAACTATTTTCTAATGCAAATTCTGATAATGCTTTATCGCTAACAATACTCCCTGCAATAATTATATCATCTGACAGAACTGATAAATTATTAAAATTATTTGCAAGCTTGATTACTACACCATCATATTTATCGTCAGTTATTAATGTGTTTGATCCTCCACCTAGGACAAAAATATTTTCTTTATTTTCTATAATTTTTAAAAATTTGATTAAATCTTTTAAATTATCAGCTTTAAAATAAATTTTAGCTTTACCACCAATATTAAACCAATTTTTCTTTTTTAAATCACAATCTAGCTTTAGGTTTTGACCAAACTCTTCTGACAGCTCTTTCAAGTTAGTTTTCATTATAAATATTTAGGTAATTCTCTCATCCAAGTTGAAATTGAACCAGCGCCCATACCAATAACAATTTTTTTTCCATAAATATTACTTTTTACATATTTTGCTAATTGCAATTGATCCTCGATCATTAATAATTCAACTCTCGAATTTTTGATAATTTGTTTTGCAAAACTAAGATAACTAAATCCGAGTTTCATTTTCTCACCAGCATTATAAATTGGAAATAAAATTACTTTATCAGCATCTTTAAAAGCAAAACTAAACTCTTTTTTTAAATCTTTTACTCTTGATATTCTGTGGGGTTGAAAAATACATATCTTCTCATAACCTTTATAAACTTTCATTACCCCATTTAATACTTCTCTTATCTCAGTTGGGTGATGTGCATAGTCATCGAAAAAATCAACATTATTAAAAGAAAAAATCTTATTAAATCTTCTTTGAACACCTTTAAAATTTTTAAGTCCTTTTTTTATGTCAAATATTGATATTCCAACGGTCAACGATACTGCAAGAGCAGCAACTGCATTTTTAATATTATGATTTCCGAGTAGAGGAATTATTACATTTTTTAAATATCGATTTTTTTTATTTGGTAATTTTATTAATAAATCAAATTTTGAAAATTCTTTAAAATGATTTATATTTTTTATAGAAAAGTTTGATTTAGGATCTTCACCATATGTATAAAAATTTTTCTTTTTAATATTTTTTATTAAATTTTTGTTATTCTTATCATCTAAACAGATAAATGATTTTCCAAAAGATGGAACCTTCTCAACAAAATCAATAAAATATTTATTTAAATTTTTCATCGAATTATAAAAATCCATGTGCTCTCTATCAATGTTAGTTATGATAGAGTAAGTTGGGGGAATAAATATAAAGCTACCATCAGACTCATCAGCTTCTAAAATTGACCAATCACTTTTACCTAATTTTGCTGTATTATTTATCGAATTTATAATTCCTCCATTGATAATAGTTGGGTCTATTTTTGTATTCTGAAAAATTGATGCAATTAAAGAAGTAGTTGTTGTTTTACCGTGAGATCCAACGACAACAATATTTTTAGAAAGAGACACAATGTTTGCTAGCATTTCTCCTCTTTTGTATATCGGTAGACCTTTTGATTTTGCCTCAACTAATTCTGGGTTATTTTTTTTAATTGCTGAAGAAACAACCAGAATTGTAGCCTTATTTATATTCTGTTTTTTATGTCCAACGTAAACTTTGATTTTTTCTTCTCTAATCCTATTAATATTTTTATTATTTGAAATATCACTTCCTTGAACTTTAAAACCTCTTCTCTTCATTATCATTGAAAGGCCACTCATCCCTATCCCACCTATACCAACAAAATGAATAACCTCTGATTTAGCTAATTCAATTTTCATTTAAAATTTCCAATAAATTTTGATTAACATTATTCCAAGTATTTTGATAATTTAATTTTTTTAGATTTTCTTTTTTTGCAACATAATCTTCATCTTTCTTTGATATTTTCAACAATAGTTCTTCAAATTTATTTTTATCAAATTTTTTTTGATCAATTATCCAACAACAATTTTTATCATAATAATATTTAGCATTTTCATATTGATGATTATCTTTGGAACTAGGAAGTGGCACAGCAATAAAAGGAATATTCATTAATGACATTTCAGCTAAGCTTGAAGCGCCCGACCTTGATATACATAAATCAGACTGTTTCATCAGTTCATTTAAATTTTGATCAAAACTAAAAACATTGCTTTCTATATTATTAATTTTATAAAAATTTTTTAAATAGTTTATGTTTTTTTCACTAGTTTGATGGATTACATTAATTAAACAAGATTTTGAGACACTCAAAATTAATTCATTAATAAGTGTATCAAAAATTTTAGCTCCTTGACTACCTCCGATAATCATGACAGTAAACAAATTTACATCTTTTTTATATAAATCTGTTTCATAATATTTTTTTCTTATCAAAGGTTTTGAAATTTTCTTCTGATTTTCAAATTTTTTTGGATAATTTTTTAAGTTTTTTGAATAACATATTAATTTTTTAGAAAAATTTAAAAAAAATTTATTTGCTCTTCCTAAAACCATATTTGGTTCAATTAAAAAAATTTTAATATTTAGAATTTTTGCTGCTAAACATAAAGGTAAGGACATGTACCCACCCGTTGAAATTAAGTAAGAAATTTTTTCTTTTTTTAATATTTTTAGAGAATTAATTGTTAATATTAAGACTTTAAATAATTTAAAAGGATAAAGTATTAAACTATTAAACTTTGGTGTATCTATTAAAATATATCTATAATCATTTTTTTCTAAATATTTTAATCCTCTGGAATCTGTTGAGATTATTGTGTCATATTTTTCTTTTAAATGGTCATGAATTGTAATTGCAGGAATGACATGTCCTCCAGAACCTCCAGTGGAAATTAATACTTTTTCTCTCACTTATTATATTTTTCTTTTTGTTAAGTTTAAAATTATACCAGTCAATATGGATGTACTTACAATTGAAGAGCCTCCATAACTCAAAAAAGGTAATGTCATTCCAGTTGTTGGAAATAATCTTATATTAACTCCAATATGAATTGTTGCCTGCATAAGAATTAAACTTACTGATCCAATTAGAATGAGTTTATTTTGCTCCTTAGTTTCAAAACTTATTTTTTTAAAAACCATATAAATTAGGACTAAAAACAAAATTAAGATTAAAATTATGGCAATCACACCAAACTCTTCAGAAATTACTGAAATAATATAATCAGTATGTGCTTCTGGTACTCTATTTTTTAGTGTTCCTTCTCCTATCCCTTTTCCAAAAAAACCTCCACTTGTTATTGACTCTATTGCTTTATCTGATTGAAAATTATGAGTACCTGTTTCTTTATCAAAAAATGAAAAAATTCTAGCTTTAATATAATTAAATTTTGGTATGTAAATAATCATATAAGACAACAAAATTAATCCAATAAAAGAGATTGTGAGCAAAAAATATAAATTAATACCTGAGCAAAATATCAAAACAGCCCAAGAAAAAACTACTAATAATGTTTGACCTATGTCTGGCTGAATTATCAGTAGCAAAGAAACTAAAGTCATTAAAATGAATGACGCTAAATATTTGAATAAAATATTGGTTTCATTTTTACATAAAATAATTGCAAGAATTACAATCAAGAAAGGTTTCACTATTTCTATGGGTTGAAATCTTGGTAAAAAAAATAAATCGATCCATCTTCTTGATCCCTTAACTTCTATGCCAATTATAGGCACTAAAAACAAAGAGAATATTGAAATAAAAAAGAGAATTATTGAAAATTTATACAATTTATCTTGATTTAAAGATGAAAAAATAAAAATAAGAATTACTCCAATAATTACATAAATTAAATGTTTAAAAAAAAAGAAATAATTGTTTGTATCTAATTTGTCTGAAGCTATGAGTGATGTTGATACTAAAGAGAAGAAAAGTCCAATAGTAAATAGAATGCAAACTAAAAACAATATAGGTTTGTCAATATTTTTCCACCACTGGTAATAAAATTTATAAATTATGCTATTACTTTGCATATATATATTTTTTAACTATTTTATTGAAGTAATTGCCTCTATCTTCAAAATTTTTAAAACTATCAAATGATGCACCAGCAGGACTAAAAAAAATTATATTTTTTTTAATTTCTTGATCTTCTATCTCTAAGAAAATTGCACGTAAAGTTTCATTTAAAGTTTTATATTTTTTAACCTTTAATTTATCTCTCAAAACTTTATGAAACTTATTTCGATATGAACCAAAAATGAATGCTTTTATATTTTTATATTTTATTTTAGATAATTTGAATTTATCATTTTTTTTGGGTATTCCCCCCAAAATCCAATAAACATCATTCAAATTATTTAATATATTTTCTGAAGAAGCAAAGCTTGTTGATTTAGAGTCGTTTATTATTGTTAAATTTTTTTTATCAAAAACAATTTGTTGTCTATAATCAAGTCCCTTAAAATTATTAATTGTTTGGATTAATCTGTTTTTAGATAGTTTCAATTTAGGTGCAATTTCTAAAATAAATGAAAGATTTTCTCTATTACCATCGGAAGCAAAGTATTTATTGCTAATCTTATCAATTATGTTTTTCCAATTCGAAATATCAACCTTATAAATTTTTGACTTAAATTTATTTTTTTTAATTTTTTTTGAAATTAATGAATCATTTTTTTTAACGTACGCAAAATTTCCCTTAACTTGAGACTCGATTAATTTAAATTTTGCATTAACGTAATTTTTTAAGTTCCTGTGTCTTTCAATGTGATCTGCTGAAATATTTAGAATTAAGCTATATTTTGATCTAAAAATCTTTGAATAGTCTAGCTGATACGACGAGGCTTCAATCACAAAAATCGTTTTTTTTGTTATTTTTTTCTCTGCAAGTGCTGGATTTCCTATGTTACCAATCAATCGAGCATCTTTTTTTTGATCAACCAAAGCATCATGTAGTATTTTTGCTGTAGTAGATTTTCCATTTGTGCCTGTGATTGTTATGCTCAAATTATCATAAAAAGAGTACAAAACATCAAGATCTGTATAAATTTTTTGTAAATTTTTTTTCAAGAACGTCGATAATTTACATTTTGAAATATCTATTCCTGGACTAATAATAATTACATCAAAACTTATTTTTGAAATTTTACTTAAACTAACTAATTTTTTATTTATTTTTGAATTGTCATCGAAAAGATAAACATCTGCTTTTTTTTTTAAAAATTTATATGAAGATAATCCACTTTTGCCTAATCCATATATTAATATTTTTTTTCCTAAAAAAATATTTTTTTTATTTTTCATTATCTTAATTTTAACGTAGCAAGTCCTATCATTGCTAAAATTATTGAGATAATCCAAAATCTAATAACTACGGTAGATTCAGGCCAGCCTTTTTTCTCGAAATGATGATGTATAGGTGCCATTCTAAAAATTCTTTTTCCTGTAAGTTTAAATGAAATTACCTGGACCATTACGGAAACTGCTTCTAAAACGAAAAGACCTCCCGTTATCGCTAAAACAATCTCATGTTTAGTTATAATACCTACTGCTCCTAAAGAACCACCTAAAGATAAAGAGCCTGTGTCTCCCATAAAAATTTTAGCTGGAGGAGCATTAAACCATAAAAATCCTAAGCAAGCTCCAATAATTGCTCCACAAAAAATTGCAACTTCACCTGTTCCTTCAATATAAGGAATTTGTAAATAATTTGAAAAAACAACATTTCCAGTTACATAGCTTATAAATGCAAAACAAGCTGCTACCAATATTACTGGTACTGTTGCTAAACCGTCTAGACCATCTGTAAGGTTTACAGCATTAGAAGAACCTATTATTACAAATACAGCAAAAGGTATAAAAAACCACCCAAGATTAATTATTAAATTTTTAAAAAAAGGAAAATATAAATTATTTAAATCTTGATAATCATTCAAATAAACAAACAGACCTACACCTAGTAACGCTAAAATAATTTGTACAGTTATTTTAAACTTTGATGAAATACCAGAGGAATTACTTTGCTCAATTTTTTTATAATCATCAAATGCACCAAGTAATCCAAACGAAAGAGCAATGTATAAACAAAATAAAATATTAATATTTGATAAATCTGCCCATAAAATAACTGAAATAATTAGGCCAAGTAAAATAATAATTCCACCCATTGTTGGTGTTCCAATTTTTTTAACTATGTGGTCTTCAGGTCCATTCTCCCTGATTGGATTAAAAATTTTTTGATTTGAAAAAAATTTTATAAAAGGTCCGCCAATAAATAGAACTATCACTAATGATGTAAAAAAAGATAAACCTGTTCTAAAAGTTAAATATTTAAAGACGTTTAAAAAGCTAAAATTATCAACGAAATTTAATAGAAACTGGTATAGCATTTATTTTAAACCTTTTATTTCATTAACTATCTTATTAAAACCTGTCGCAAGTGAGGCTTTAATCATTAAATAATCATTGTTTTTAATATCATTTCTAATCAAATCATCTATCTCAGATTTGTTACGTAATATTTTACCTTTTTTACTATTAGATATTTTTTTATATATCAAAGAAGCCATTTTTCCTTTTACGAAAACCTTATCAATTTTAGTTTGATTTATTAATGGAGCAATAGATTCATGGAGTTTTTTAGAATAACTACCAAGCTCCAACATGTCTCCAAGCAGCAAATATTTTTTAGACTTGTTTGACTTTATTTTATCAAAATTTTTAATAGCAGAACTTAATGATAGTGGGTTTGAATTATAACTTTGATCAATTAAATTTATTTTTTTATTATTTATTTTTATTGTTGAATGGTCCCCTCTTCCATCAGGAATTTTGAAATTTAAAAAAATATTTTTATTTAAATTAAATATATTTGAATTCACACTAATAACAGCTAATGCAGATAGAATATTATAAATATTGTTTTGATAGTCATCAGAGATTATAAAATGTTTAATTTTATTCATAAATATAATTTTAATTTTAAAATTTTTTCCAAACGATTTAATATCTATTAGCTTAATATCTGCTCTTTTACTTTTGATACCAAATGAAATTAATTTAAGTTTTTTCTTTTTAGAAATTTGTCTATGAAGTTTAAAAAACTTATCATCTGCATTTAAGATAATGGAACCATTTAATTTAATATTATTTATAATCTCTGATTTTGCTAAAGCAATCTCTTTTATATTTTTAAAATTTTTTGCATGTGCATAATTTATATTTGTAATAACTCCAATATTTGGCTCAATTATTTTTGTTAGATAATCAATCTCACCTTTTTTGTCCATTCCTACTTCTAAAACTCCATATTGATCATTTTCTTTAATATTAAGAAGACTTAAAGGTACTCCAAATTTATTGTTATAAGACTTTGGTGATATACTTGTAATTGAAATTTTTCCCAACACACTTCCCAATAATTCTTTGAGTGTAGTCTTTCCACAACTACCTGTGATAGCTATAATGTTAGTGCTTATATTTTTTCTATATACTTTTGAAACATTTGTTAAAAATTTTAAGGTATTTTTAACTTTTATCTGTCTTTTAATATCAATATTATTTTGAATTCTATTTACAATTGCTAATGATGCTTTCTTCTTAAATGATTGTGGAACAAAATTATTTCCATCATTTACTTTTCCTTTGATAGCAAAAAATACATCATTTTTACTTACTTCATTAGAATTAATCCTAGCATTATTTATAGAAATAGACTTTGGTAATTTTTGAGTTTTGGAAAGTTCTGTGATTATATTTACCTTTAATTGATCAGACAAATTTTCGTTTTTTAATTTGATTTCGGTTAGAATTTTTTTTCTATCAGAAAATTTAATTTCTTTTTTACCAATTTCCTGTGTGCTTTCGTGACCTTTTCCTGCAACTACTAAAACTTCTCCACTTTTCAAATTTTTAATAGCTTCTGATATTGCTTTTCCTCTATTAGAAATTTCTGTAATTTTCTTGCCATTGATGCCCTTTTTAATATCTTTTCTTATATTCATTGGGTTTTCGTAACGAGGGTTATCATCAGTTAAGTAGATATTATCTGCATAAATACTTGCTATTTTACCCATTTTCATTCTTTTGTTTTGGTCTCTATTCCCCCCACAACCAAATAAAAGGTTTAACTTTTTATCAGGAAATTGCTCCTTAATATTTAAAAGACAAACTTTTAAGGCATCAGGCGTATGTGCATAATCAAGAATAACAATTGAATTATTTTTAATTTTTCCAATTTTTTCTAATCTACCTTCAACTGTTTTTAATTTTGGTAAGACTTTTAAAATATTTTCAAAATTTAAATTGCTTTTTTGTGTTGCCATTGCAGCCATCAAAATATTATTTATTTGAATTTTACCTATTAAATTTAAATTAATTTCCTTAATTAAATTTTTATGTTTAAATTTGATTAATTGATTTTCATTATCATATCTATGAGATAATATTTCAAAATTACTTTTCTTTTCATTTATTGCTGATAATTTTAATTTTTTTTTTAAAGAGATTTTCTTGATTGTTTTATATTGAGATATATTTTTATCTGTAATTATATTTCCTTTTTTTTCAATTAAATTCTCAAATAAATAAAGTTTTGCTTTTAAATAATTTTTTAAATTTTTGTGATAATCAAGATGATCTTGTGATAAATTTGTAAAAATTCCAGATTTAAAGTTTAATCCATCTAATCTATATTGTTTTAATCCATGACTGGAAGCTTCCATGATAACGTTTTCAACTTTTTCTTTTTTTAATTTTTGTAAGATCTGACCTAATCTAATAGGATCAATTGTTGTATTTAATAAATTTAAATTAATATTTTTTGATTTAACTCCTAATGTCCCAATTGAAGCTACTTTTTTTTTATTTAATTTCATTATTTGAAGATAAAATTCAGCAACTGAAGATTTTCCATTAGTTCCTGTAACAGCTACTAAATTTTTTGGTATCTTGTTGTAAATTTTAAATGAGACTTCTGCTAATAATTTTCTTATATTTTTTGTTCTTATAAACAAAATTCCGTTACGAAAATTTTTAATTCTTTGTTCTGTAACAATTATTTTAGAACCTTTTTTTATAGCTTTAGAAATGAATTTATTTCCATCTTTACTGTTTCCCTTGATTGCAAAGAAAATATTATTTTTTTTTAATGATCTAGTATTAAAAGAAATACCTGAAAAAAATAATTTTTTATAATTTTTGTGGATACCCTCAAAATAATTACCAAGTAACATCACTATTTAACCTGTATATATTTTGTGGCTAAAATAGGCCCAATTTTGTCAATTATTTTTCCTGCTACTTCTACTGATGTCCACCCAGCTGTGTTATAAAGTGTTCCCTTCCATCCACCTTTTCTATGCCTGTACTTATAATAATAATCTTTTGATTTCTTAGGTGTATCTAACATCACAACAAATACAAATTGAGGATTTGATGTTGGAAAAACTGAACTAAAAGTATTTATTTTTGCCTCTGAATATTTTCCTTCTTCTGGTTGGTCGGCTGTGCCTGTTTTGCCTCCAATTTCATAATTTTGAACATCTGCAAATCTAGCAGTACCCTCCTCTGTATTAACAATTTTTCTTAAAGCATTAACAACTTGTTCTGAAATTCCTTTATTAATTATTCTTTTGTTGTTATTTTTTTTGTTATCTTCCTTAAAAACCAATGTTGGTTTTACATCATAACCACCATTGGCTAAAATAGCATATCCTTTTGCTAGTTGAAGAATGGTTGTTGCTACTCCATGACCAAAAGATGCTGTTGCTAATCTACATTTTCCAAAATCATAATCAATTTGGGGTGCCACCTCTTCAATATCAAAATCAATTTGTCTCAATACTCCAATATCCTCTAAAAAAGATTTAAATTTTTCTGGACCAACTTTTTGAGCAATTCGTACTGAGCCTATGTTTCCAGATCTAACTAAAATTTGCTCAGCAGTTAAATCTGAAGGTATTTCATTATCATATTCTCCAATTCTGTATCGGTCACACTTAATTGATTTTGGTAAATCTAAAAATTCAGTATCTGGTTCAATTAATTTTTCATTTAAAGCGCTTGCAAAAGTAAAAACTTTAAAAACTGAACCAAGTTCATATGTTCCTTTTGTTACTCTATTAATATAATTGACATCCGATATATTTTTTCTCTCATTTAGATTAAAATCAGGTAACGAGACTAAAGAGAGTATATTGCCATTATTAACATCCATTAAAATTGCTGCACTTCCTTTGCTTTTAAAAATTTCCTGATATTTTAATAATTCTTTTCTAATCAAAAATTGTAAGTCTTTATCAACAGTTAATTTAATTGAGTCTCTAGATGATCTAAGATTTTCATTTAACGATTTTTCCAAACCTGAAATACCATTATTGTCATTATCTATTTGTCCTAAAATATGACTAAAAAGATTTTTCTGTGGATACATTCTAAGCACTTTTTCCTCAGGGATAAGAGATTTATCTCCCAACTTCATAATTTGTTCATATTTTTCCTCTGAAATTTTTTTCTCTAAATAAAAAAACTTTTTGTTTTTTATTTTTTTTTCAACTTCATTAAAATCTTTATCTGGGAAAATAATTTTTAGACTTAACAGTAATTTTTGTTTACTAATTATGTCTGAAGTTTTAAGACCAACATCAATAGATTTAACCGTTTTTGCTAAATAATTTCCATTAATATCTAAAATATCTGCTCTATAAAGATCACTACTGAAATTAAGTGTGTTGTTGGTATTTTCAACTTTTGCCTCTCGAGAGCCTAAATGAATTAAATGTATTGTGTATATTGAATAAACAATAAAAAAGACAAAAAAAATAAAAGCAACTCGATTAAATTGAATATTTAATCCAGTATTGCTTTTTTTATAAGCAAAATCATTTTTGTGATCTTCAATTGTTAATCTTTCATTAAAATTACTCATTTTTTCTTAGTTATTTTATAATCCTCTAATTTATTTACATTTTCTGAAATATTATAAATTTTAATATCCTCTATTTTTTTTTGAACTAATTGATCTTCAAAATATAAAGATTGATATTCTAATAATTTTTCAGCAGAACTTAGATAATCATATTCCAACTGAATATTTTCTAAATCTGATTTTAAAAGTCTTACACTTTCTTTATAAGCAAATATTTTATCTTCAATTTTTTTTGTAGTATTTTTGATAATTGCTGTAGTTAAAACTAAAATTATAATTGTTAATGCTAGTAATAATTTTTTCAAAGTTTATCTCCAAAGTTTTCAATTTCTAAAAAATTTTTAAATTTTTCCTCTATATCTGTGTCAAAATTAAAGAAATCACTTTTCTTAATTGCATATCTTAGTTTTGCAGATCTCGAAGGTGGGTTTTCTTTTATCTCAAGATCAGATGGAACAATTGGTTTTTTTTGACTTAAATTAAAAAGAGTTTCTTTTTGTTCAGTTTGAGGTGTGTATCTTGAAATACTTTTATTTTGAGAAAGGCTTTTTAAAAAATATTTTACAATTTTATCTTCCAAAGAGTGAAACGTAACAACTGCTAAAACACCTCCCTTTTTTAGTACTTTTGTAGCATTTATAAGTCCATAAATTAATTCACTAATTTCTTTATTTACAAAAATTCTAAGAGCTTGAAAAACTTTAGTTGAATTATGTACTTTAAAATTTTTTCTTATTTTTGATTTATCAACAATTTTAATTAAACTCTGTGTATCAATTTTCTTTTTTAATCTTTCTTTTACAATATTTTTAGAAATATATTTTGCATCTTTTTCATCTCCAAAGTATTTAAAAATTTTCTCCAACTCTTTTGCATCAAGTTTATTTATAACATCAGCAGCCGAATAGTTATTTAAACCCAATTGCATATTTAAATCT
Organism: Candidatus Pelagibacter sp. HIMB1542; assembly: GCF_052047835.1. Classification (NCBI taxonomy): domain Bacteria; kingdom Pseudomonadati; phylum Pseudomonadota; class Alphaproteobacteria; order Candidatus Pelagibacterales; family Candidatus Pelagibacteraceae; genus Candidatus Pelagibacter; species Candidatus Pelagibacter sp. HIMB1542. The sequence goes on from NZ_JBNAJB010000002.1 coordinate 104,278, forward strand.
GTTGTTGAGTTGAATGACAATCCTTTTTTAGGATCTTTCATTTGTGTTAATGAATATCCTAGATCAAAAATAACACCTTTGATGTTTTCGTTTTTAATTTTTAAATTCGTTAATTGACTAAATTTTAAATTTTTGAAAACAAATCTATCTTCAAAATTTTCTAAAATTAAATTTGCAACTTTTTGACTTTCAATATCCCTATCAAGTCCTATTACGTTTGTATTTTCAAACTCTAATATTTTTTTTGAATATCCACCTTGACCAAATGTACAGTCTATAAATGTGCCACCATGTTGAGGGGTGATAACGCTAATAATTTCTTCTAGCAGTACTGGATAATGTTTTTGTACATCCGGTACTATGGTGGCTTCCATTTATTTCTTTGAAGACCATTAATTTTTTTGTCTTCTTAGGAAAGCAGGAATTTCAAGATCATCTTCATCTTCTTGATCCTCAGAATTTAACAAATCTGAAGGAGAAGAGTTTTCGCTTTCAGAGCTAAATAAATCTGGCGAATCTGAATCTACACCAAATTCCTTAAGATCATTTGATGGTTCTTCTTGAATATTTTCATCATGATTTTTTTCTTCAAATGTTTCCACTGCTTCTTGAGTAAACGACTTTTCCATTTCATTTACAGTGCTGTCTTCAACAATGTTTTCTGTTACTGCACTGTTTTCTGTAACGAAATTTTCGTTCATCATTTTATTTTCAACACTTACTTGCTCTTGTTCTTGAACTATTTCATTCTCAACCTTAAGAGCGTTAGCACCGTTAGTAATTGGACTTGATGAATTTGAAAAATTAAATGCTGGAGAGCCCATATTTGAAAAATCAGAGTAACCTGGATTACGATTTTGTATTCTGTGCACCATATTTACCACTGATTTAGACTCTGGTTGTTGACCATCTAATGAAGTTGCAACAATTGAAACTCTCATTTTTCCGTCTAAGTCAGCATCAGTTATTGCTCCTATAATTAACTCAGCTTCTGGATCAACCTCTGCTCTTACTTTGTTAACTGCTTCATCAACTTCAAATAGTTTTAAGTCTTTACCACCAGTAATATTTACTAGTAACCCTTTAGCACCCTTCAAAGTGTAATCGTCAATTAATGGGTTGCTAATCGCCATCTCTGCAGCTTTAAGTGCTCTACCTTCACCTTCAGCTTCTCCAGTGCCCATCATTGCTTTACCCATTGAAGCCATTACAGTTTCAACATCTGCAAAATCTAAATTAATTAATCCAGGTCTTACCATTAAATCTGTAATACTCTGAACTCCATGCATCAAAACATTATTTGAAAGATTAAAAGACTCTTCAAAAGTTGTTTGTTCGTTTGCAATTTTAAATAGGTTTTGGTTTGGAATTACAATTATAGTATCTACATGTTTTCTTAATTCTTCCAATCCTAGTTGTGCTCTTCGCATTCTAGAGGGGCCTTCATATAAAAATGGAAGAGTCACAACACCTACAGTTAATATATTTAATTCTTTAGCAGCTCTAGCGATGACATGAGCAGCCCCAGTACCCGTTCCACCACCCATACCAGCTGCAATAAAAACCATATTTGCACCTTGAAGTGTATTTACAATTTCATTTAAAGATTCATCAGCAGCCGCTTGTCCTATATCCAATTTTGCACCCGCACCTAAACCCTTCGTTAAATTTAAACCAATTTGAATTCTAGTTTTTGCTTTGCTTAACTTTAAATCTTGAGCATCTGTATTTACTGCAATAAATTCTACCCCTTGAAGTTTATTATCAATCATTTCATTTATTGCATTTCCTCCAGCTCCACCTACTCCTAAAACTAAAAGTCTTGGCTGAAGTTCTTTTATCTCTGGTGCTTTAAAGTTAATTGTCATCTTATTTCCCCTCATTGTTGTTAAAATGTTTTTCCCATTTAAGACTTGCTCGATTTAAATTTGCTTTTTTTCTTGCTGATGTCTTAAATTTTTCAAATGCTGTTGGTTCCCAAATTTGAAAGGTTTGACCTTGACCAACAAATAACATGCTATTTTTTATTTTTGCATGTTTTAATAATTTTGATGAAAGTGAAATTCTACCCTCACTATCAAACTGCAAATTAGTACTTTCTGCTAAGATAGATGTTGCAAAATAATCTCTTTTTTCCTCAAAAGGATTTAAAGAATCTATTGATGAAGAGATTTTTTCAATTCTGTCTTGAGAGCATACTTCTATTGAAGAATTATTAAAAGAAGGATAACAAATAACGCCATTATAACCTAAATTAGATAAATGAGATCTAAAGCTAGCAGGCACAGATACTCTCCCTTTTTTGTCCAATCTGTTCTCGTAAGTAGATAAAAACATATATTTTTAATTTTTTAAATTCCATAAATGGGAATATATGGGAATATATGGGTATTTAAAATAATAGTCAAATGTTGATTATGTGCTTAATTAAAGTCATTTTATTAAGAAAAATTTAAAATAATGATTTAAAATCGACGAGCTGTTTCATTTATTTGTTTGTTGAGATGATAAGGATGCTTATTCAAGCTCCATTTAAATTTATGATTCTAGCTGTAAAGATAATTATATTGATATTTTGTTATTTTGTTTTTTTGTTTTTTAAACTGTGAAGTGCCAGATAAACTATAAGCCGGGTTCTGTCATTTAAACTTATCATTTGTCTAGGCTTAAGATCACTCTTAAGCTCAAGCAACTAACCCTGATGACTAGCCAAGGACGGCTTTTAGTTTTACAACAATGTCATCTCTACTTAGTCTTGCTCCCAGTGGGGTTTTCCAGCGTTCATTGTTACCAATAGAACCGGTGTGCTCTTACCACACCTTTTCACCCTTGCCATGTTATGGCGGTTTATTTTCTGTGGCACTATCCCTAGGGTTTCCCCCGCCAGGCATTACCTGGCACTGTGTCCTTGTAGAGCCCGGACTTTCCTCTCTAAAAAAATTTAAAGCGATAAGTCATTTATCTGGCTTGATGAACTTATTATTAAACTTTAAAATTACAAGATAAATTAATTAAGCTTTTTTATTAAGTTTTCGCTTATTAATAAACATTCTTTATCAATTTTGCCATTTACTAGTTCTTGTCTAAATCTCCTTTGAAATGCAAATGTGATGATTTTATAATATTTATTCTTATTTATTTTTGAACTTTTAGGATAACCAATTTTAAAAAGATTGTTTATAAATTTTAATTTTAATAAATTTGAAATATTTAATTCTCTTTCTTTTTTTATCTTGGTTTGACTCAAATCATGCCAAATTCCAATTTTGTTTTTTGATAAAAATGCCCATGGAAATTTCTCACCAGGATCTAATTTTCTATCTGGCGCTATGTCAGAGTGACCTAGAATTGATTTTGAATTAATTTTAAATTTTTTAATTAAATTCTTAGTTAATTTTATTAACGAGTAAATTTGTTTTTTAGAAAATTTTTTATATTTAAATTCATGACCAGGATTAGTTATTTCAATTCCTATAGAATTTTTGTTTAAAAATTTAAATTTTTTCCAACTAGAAATTCCTGCGTGCCAAGCTTGATAGGTTTCGGGTACCATTTTTATAATCTCACCATTATTTTTAATTAAATAATGACAGCTGACTTTAGAGTTGTGATTTAATAATTTTTCTATTGCTTTTTTTTCAAATTTCATTCCTGTGTAGTGAAAAACTATAAATTTTATATCGCTTTTTTTTCTTTTTTTCGGATCAAAATTTGGAGAATAATTTAGAATTAATTTCATACTCAATTTGGGTACAAATTTAGGCTATTTATTAACAATTTATGGTCACTTTTGAAATTTAATTCTACTTTAATATTAAATTTTATATAATATAAATTTACATGTTAAAAAAACTAACTATCTTAATATTTTCTCTATCCTTAATTGCATTTAATGCTAACGCAGGTTCTGATGGCGAACTAGCTTTAGATGAAAATAAATCTGAAGCTCAATCCACAAAAGATTGTTTTGAAAAGCTGAACAGAGCAACATTTTCTTTCAATCAAGGTCTTGACAAAGCAGTAATTAAACCAATAGCGAAAGGATACAGAAAATTGCCAGAAAAAGTTCAAAAAGGAACTAGCAACGCTGTAAAAAATTTATCTAACTTGGTAACTATACCAAATAATGTTTTGCAAGGTGATCTTAAAACTGCGATTATAAATACTGCTCGATTAGCAGTTAATACAACTATTGGATTATTAGGAACCATCGATGTAGCTAACAAGGTGGGTTTTCCTAAATATGAAAAAGAAGATTATGGACAAACTCTTGGTAAATGGGGCTTTGGCCCAGGTTGTTATTTAGTGCTTCCAGTTCTAGGTCCTACTACTATTAGAGATACTACAGGATCTTTTGCAAATGTAATGGGTGGTGATCCTTGGTACAATGCCTCAGTACATGGAAACAATGAGTTTTTAAGTGAGGGTGCTTATATTGCATCAAAAGCAATCACTGGAATTGAATTTAGAGCAAATAATATTGAATCTTTTGAAAATCTTGAACAAAATTCAATAGATTTTTATGCCTCTGTAAGAAGTTTATATTTACAAGATAGAGAAAATAAAATTAAAAATATTCAAAGAGGAAATGTAGAAGTCATATACGAAGATGATGATGACTGGGAAGAAATTGAAACAAACAAATAACTGATTAAAAAATATGAAAAAAATAGTTATCTTATTATTATTGGTTTTAAATTTTACAAATTCTCACTCTATAGAAGCTGATGTATTTGTACAATCTACTGTTAATAGGGCTGCTGAAACTCTTGGCACAGGCTTAACAAAACAAGAGAGAATGAATGAATTAAAAAAAATTGCTTTAGAAACAGTCGATATAAAAGGAATAGGCTTTTATTCACTAGGGGTTCATAGAAAAAGTGCAACAGAAGTTCAAAAATTAGATTATGAAAAAGCATTTTCAGAATATTTTCTTCAAAGTTTTTCAAGCAGGTTAGCTGAATATTCTAATCCAATTATTAATGTAGATTCTAAAAAAAAAATAAATGAAAATTACACAATAGTTTCAAGTACTCTAGTCGCTACAGACAAAAGACCTGCAGTCAAAATAGATTGGAGAATATATACAAAAAACAAAGATCAACCTCTAATTCGTGATCTTATTATTGAAGGTTTAAGTTTAGCAAGAACTCAAAAAGAAGAATTCAACTCTATTATTCTTAGTGCAGATGGTGATATCAATGCATTAATTTCGAAACTAATAGAGTTTTCAAGTAATTAAAAATTTTGAAAATTTCAACTAAATCAGCAGTTTTAACTTCAGCTTTAAGTTCGTCAGCTTTTTTAATTTATGCACTATATAAAGGTATAATTTTATACTTTGTTAATGAAGCATTAGAAGATACTTTTGTTGGAGGTAGTACATCTGATATTTCAATTGTTTTATGGTTTATAATTTCTGGAATTTTGATGCTTTTAACTCTTATGTTTGTTTTTTTTTTAAAAATAAAGGATTTAAAAAGTCAGAAAATCATTGTTTATGGTCTAACATTCTTTTGGTTTGCAATCTCCATTTTTTCAATATTTGTTCCTTTTTCTAATTTATGGATTACACTACTTACAATATTAGTTGGGGTTATTTCATTTTTTGCTACCTACAATATTAAAAAAGAAATAATTGTTGAATTGAATAAAAAAGGTTTAACTGAACAAGAAATACATCTTTTGCAAAAACTTGCTGGGATATCAAAAAAATAATTTTGGTGGGCCCGCCAGGACTCGAACCTGGGACCAATACATTATGAGTGTACTGCTCTAACCAACTGAGCTACAGGCCCAAAACAATAGTTAGTTATATCATTTTTATTAACTTATCAATTAAAGATAAGTGAATAATGGTGGGCCGTGTTGGTTACGCTCCAACTACCCCTGCAATGTCAATGCAGTACTCTACTATTGAGCTAACGGCCCAATCTAACTTTCTAAGAAACTTTTTAGTTGTTTAGATCTACTTGGGTGCTTTAATTTTCTAAGAGCCTTGGCCTCGATCTGCCTAATTCTTTCTCTTGTTACAGAAAACTGTAAACCTACTTCCTCTAAAGTGTGATCGGTATTCATACCTACCCCAAATCTCATTCTTAATACTCTTTCCTCTCTTGGGGTTAAGGTAGATAGAATTTTTGTAGTTGCCTCTCCAAGGTTAGATTTAATGGCTTGCTCTAATGGAGCTAAAGCTTTCGTATCTTCTATAAAGTCTCCTAAACTACTATCTTCTTCGTCACCAACTGGTTTCTCAAGAGAAACTGGTTCTTTAGAAATTTTTAATACTTTTCTAACTTTGTCTAACGGCATTCTTAATTTTTGTGCCAACTCTTCTGGAGTAGCTTCTCTTCCAAACTCACTAAGTATTAATCTTTGAGTTCTGACAATTTTGTTTATAGTTTCAATCATATGAACAGGTATACGAATTGTTCTTGCTTGATCTGCAATTGATCTAGTAATTGCTTGTCTAATCCACCAAGTTGCATAAGTAGAAAATTTATATCCCCTTCTGTACTCAAACTTATCAACTGCTTTCATTAACCCAATGTTACCTTCTTGAATTAGATCTAAAAACTGTAATCCTCTATTTGTGTATTTTTTAGCTATTGAAATTACCAATCTAAGATTTGCTTCAACCATCTCTTTTTTTGCTATTCTTGATTCTTTTTCACCTTTTTGAATTCTACTAACTAATTTTTTAAAATCAGTAACTGAAATTCCAAGTTTGTAACTTATTTCAATAAGTCTTTCTCTGATATTTTTAAATTCTTCTTTATTTTTTGCAAAAAATTGCTTCCATACTAAATTTGTATCTAAAAATTTTTTAAGATTTGGATTTATTTCATTGCCAACATAAAATTTTATAAATTCATTTCTTGGTATTTTTTGATCCATTGCAAGTCTTAAAAGATTTCCTTCTAGAGAAATAATTTTTTTATTCTCAACATAATGTTTTTGAACAAGTTCTTCTAAAACAGATGGGGAAAGCTGAAGTGATTTAATATTTTCTAAAATATCATTTACAATTTTTTCATAACCTTTTTCCTTTGCGGGTGTAAAATTTTGAGAACTTAAAACACAATCTAACTTTTCTCTCTGATACTTAATTAGTTTTGTGTATTCTTTAGTTAATGTATTTACTGTTTTTAATACTTTGGGTTTAATTTCTGTTTCCATTGCAGCAAGAGTAGGATTGAAATCATCATCTTCATCTGGAGAACTATCTTCTTTATCTGTTTCACCAGCATTTTTTTGTTTAGCACTTGGTCCTGTTGACTCATCTTCCATGTAGTTTGTATCAATATCTATAATTTCTCTAACTAATATTTCATCTTTTTGAAGTTTTTCATTCCAATCAAAAAATTGTTGTGCTGTTATAGGGCTTTGTGATAATGCAATTAACATTACATCCTTTCCAGCCTCTATTCTTTTTGCAATTGCAATTTCTCCTTCTCTTGAAAGTAGCTCTACACCTCCCATTTCACGCAAATACATCCTAATAGGATCATCACTTTTTTCGATTGTTTTACCTTCTTCTTTATTTGAATTTTCTTTTTTTCTAAGGATTTTAAAATCTGATTTTTTTTCAACTAATGAAATATTTTCATCTAAGATATGAATAAAAGCTTGAGCAAGATTTTCGTCTGATAAATTTCTTTTACCCAATGATTTGCTAAGTTCTTCATATGTTATAAATCCTCTATGAGTCCCACGACCCATTAATCTAGCAAATGATTTTGTAATAATTCTTTCCACGGCGATAAAGTTGAAGTCTTATATAATGTCAAATCTGTAAAAATCCATTACAAATTTGTCCAGATTAATTGAGATTCTGCTTTTTTTTGAGCTCTTTTAGCTCGTTAAATGTGCTCTCACTCATATCGACTAAGAACTTCGATTCTAATTCTTGAATTCTAAACTCAAGGTCATAGTTCATTAAATCTCGTGAAATATCATCCAGCAATTCAATGATTTTCTGCTCATCTTCAGAATTATTTTTTAAAATATATTTTATTGGTGCAAATTTATTTATTTTTTCAATTATCTGACTATCCAAATACATGTCTTGAACACCTATTTGATCTTCAGATTTTAAAATTTCAATTATTTGATTGAAGATTTTTTTATTAACTTCAGTAAATAATTTAATACTTTCAATTAAATGAATATTTGATTTCATTAAATTTAAATTATTAATTACCAAATAAATTAAAGAATATTCTTTAAGCTCAACTCCAGATAAAGATTGGCTTTCGTTATAATACTTCTTTGTAGCATCTAAAGATTTGATTGGTTTTTTATAAATTTTTTTATTTTTTTGATTTGAATGAGGCGTTAATTCTGCAATTTTCTCTAAAAAATATTCTAATACATATTTTTTAATATAATTGTCCTTAATAGTGTTTGCTACCTCTCTTAATCTTTTTTCAAAAATAGCCATGGAAGAAGGGTTATTTTCAGTTTGTTTTTTATAGTGACTAAAAATAAATTGATGAATTGATAACTTAGATTGTTTTGTAAATTCGATAAAATTAGCTTTACCATTTTTATTCACATAACTATCAGGGTCTTCTTTATTTGGTAAAAATAAAAATGAAATTTGTTTTTCAGGTTTTAATTCTTTAATTGAATTTACTGCTGCTCTTAAAGCTGCTTTATAACCACTTTCATCACCATCAAAACAAATGATGATGTCATCAAAAAATTGATTAAGCATTTGAATTTGTTTATCAGTTAGTGAAGTACCAAGATTTGCAACAGCATTATCAATTCCATTTTTACTTAACCCAACAACATCCATATAACCTTCAACCAAATAAATGTGATCTACTTTGTTTGATAATTTTCTAGCTATATCTAGATTATATAAATTTGATCCTTTTTTAAAAAATAAAGTTTCAGGAGAGTTAATATATTTTGCAAGATAATCTAGGTTTTCTATTATTCTTCCACCTAAAGCAATTGGTTGACCAGTTATGTTATTTATTGGAAAAATTAATCTTCCTCTAAATCTTTCGACATAAATTTTCTTTTTTTCATCTAAATAAAATAATCCAGTTTCAACTAAGGTTTGTTCACTATATTTATTTTTTAATTGCTCAAATATATTTGGATTTTTTTCCACATATCCCATTTTGAATTTTTTTACTTCTTCTTTACTTAAAGATCGATTTTTTAAATATTCTCTAGCATTTGAATATTTTTCATTTTTAATTAATTCATCATGGTAAAAATCAACATATTCATTAAAGATTGATTTATATTCATTCCACTTTTTTTCTCTTTCTTCATCTTTTTTTGAAAACAAATATGGTTGCATACCTGCTAATTGAGCTAAATGTTTAACTGCTTCACCAAATTTTAAATTTTGGGTTTTCATTATAAAATCAAAAATATTTCCATGTTCTGAGGTAGCAAAACAATGATAAAATTCTTTTTCATCATTAACTGTAAATGAAGGTGTTTTTTCGTTTTTAAATGGAGATAGTCCTACAAATTCTTTGCCTCTTTTTTTTAATGAAACTGTTTTTGAAACAACCGTTGACACTTTCAAACGTGTCTTAATTTCATCTAAATACTCTTTAGGGTATTTCATCAACTGTTCAATAATCCCTTAATTATTGATCCAGCTTTAGAAAAATCAATTTCATCAGAATGAGATTTCTTTAACTCACCCATTATTTTGCCCATATCTTTAATAGAACTAGCACCTAACTTAGCAATTAATTCAGCACATAATTTTTTGGTGTCTTCTTCGCTCATTTGTTTGGGTAAGAAACTTGTTAAAATTTCATATTCATTTTGCTCAACTTCCAAAAGATCAGTTCTGTTATTTTTTTTATAGATTTCAATAGATTCGGCTCTTTGTTTAACCATTTTTTTAAGAAGCTTTTTAATATCCTCATCATCAGTATCTTTTTTGTTAGGCCCAGAGCGATTAGCGATGTCTAAATCTTTAATTGAAGATAAAATTAACCTGTAGGTTGATATTTTATTTTTATCTTTTGATTTTAAGGCATTTTTATATTCGTTTTCGATAGTGTTCTTTAATGACATAATTTTTTTAATCTACTTCAAAGAATAAATTCTTCAAAAGAAAAATTGTTTTTTTACAATTTTATAATACATCTCTGTTGCGATAATAAAGCAATTATTGTATTAACCTTTAACTCATGAGTTGTAATTGATCAAAAATTCAAAAAAAATAAACTCAAAAAATAATCATCAAATTAATACAGGCGTTTTAGTTCTTGAAAATAAGAAGGTATTTAAAGGAATTGGTATTGGCTACGAAGGAGAGGCAACTGGAGAAGTGTGCTTTAATACTTCTTTAACAGGTTACCAGGAAATAATCTCAGATCCTTCTTATGCAGGGCAAATAATTAATTTTACATTTCCTCACATTGGGAATGTGGGAACTAATAAAGAAGATATAGAGTCTGATAAAATATGGACAAAAGGAGTAATTTTTAATTCAGAAATAACAGATCCATCAAACTACAGAGCTTTTTTGCATCTGGATGCATGGCTTAAGAAGAATAAAATTGTTGGGCTCACTGGTCTTGACACTAGAAGTCTAACTAATTTTATCCGAGATAAAGGAGCACCAAAAGGAACAATTGCTTTCTCAAAAAAGCAAAAATTCAATATAAGCAAACTAACAAATACTACTTTAAAATGGAGTGGGTTAAAAAATCTAGATCTAGCTAAAGAAGTATCAACTCCAAAAAATTATATATGGAAAGGTTTTAAAACTTGGAGAAAGAAAGATGGATTTGTCAAAAATTTAAAAAATCAATTTCATGTTGTTGCAATAGATTATGGAATTAAAAAAAATATTTTAAGATATTTTTCTGATTTTAATTGCAAAGTGACTGTTGTACATTGCAAAACATCTGCTGAAAAGATTTTAAGTCTTAAACCAGATGGTATATTTTTATCAAACGGTCCTGGAGATCCAGCTGCAACAGGAAAGTATGCGATAAATATTATTAAAGAACTTATTAAGAAAAATTTACCAATATTCGGAATTTGTTTAGGACATCAGATTTTAGCTTTGACCCTAGGTGGTAAAACAAAAAAAATGAAGTTAGGCCATAGAGGTGCAAATCATCCTGTAAAAAATTTAATTCATGGCAATGTAGAGATCACTAGTCAAAACCATGGCTTTGAAGTTGTTAAAGAAACTTTACCAAAAAACATTGAAGTCACTCATAAATCATTATTTGATAATAGTATTGAGGGCATTAAGTTAAAAAATAAACCCGTATTTTCAGTTCAATATCACCCCGAGTCTAACCCCGGACCACAAGATAGTGTCTATTTATTTAAAGAATTTATTAGCAATATGAAAAAAAATGCCAAAAAGAAAAGATCTTAAAAAAATATTAGTAGTAGGTGCTGGTCCAATTATTATTGGCCAAGCATGTGAGTTTGATTATTCAGGAACACAAGCTTGTAAAGCTTTAAAAGATGAAGGTTATAAAGTTGTTTTAATTAATTCTAACCCTGCAACCATCATGACAGATCCAGATGTTGCAGATAAAACTTATATAGAGCCAATCACCTTAGAGGTTCTAGAGAAAATTCTCATAAAAGAAAAACCAGATGCAATTCTACCAACAATGGGAGGCCAAACTGCTCTTAACCTTGCAATGGAAGCAGAGAAAAAAGGAATATTAAAAAAATACAAAATAGAACTTATTGGCGCAAATTCTAAAGCAATTTCTAATGCTGAAGATCGAAAGAAATTTAGAAAAAATATGATAGATATTGGTTTAGATTTACCAAAATCTGAAATTGTCAATAATATCAATCAAGCTTCTAAAGTTTTAAAAAAAATTGGTTTACCTGCAATCATCAGACCTGCATTTACTCTAGGTGGTCTAGGTGGAGGAATAGCAAAGAATAAAAAAGAATATCTTAAAATTATAAAAAATGGATTACACGAGTCACCAGTTAGCCAGGTTCTTGTAGAAGAGTGTTTAGAGGGTTGGAAAGAATTTGAGATGGAAGTTGTAAGAGATAAAAAAGACAACTGTATCATCATTTGCTCAATAGAAAATATTGATCCTATGGGAATTCACACAGGAGATTCTGTAACTGTTGCTCCAGCTTTAACTCTTACTGATAAAGAATATCAAGTTATGAGAAATGCCTCTATTGCATGTTTAAGAAAAATTGGAGTTGAGACAGGTGGATCCAATGTTCAATTTGCAATCAATCCAAAAAATGGACGAATGGTTGTTATTGAAATGAATCCAAGAGTATCTAGATCATCAGCACTTGCATCTAAAGCAACTGGGTTTCCAATTGCAAAAGTAGCAGCTAAGCTCGCAGTTGGTTATACTTTAGATGAACTTAAAAATGAGATTACAAAAGTAACACCCGCGTCTTTTGAACCAAGTATTGATTACGTGGTAACCAAAATACCAAGGTTTACTTTTGAAAAATTTTCTACCTCGCCAGCAACTTTAGGTACTTCAATGAAATCGGTTGGTGAAGCAATGGCTATTGGGAGAAACTTCAAGGAGTCTGTGCAAAAAGCATTGGTGTCTCTAGAAACTGGTTTTTCTGGTTTTGACAAAATATTTAATCTAAATAAAAAACAAATAGAAAAAAAACTGAAAGAGCATATTCCAAATAAAATGCTTCTTGTTGCCGAGGCTTTTAGAAAAAAAATCAATTTAAAAAGAATTTACAGTTTATCTAAAATTGATCCTTGGTTCTTAGGACAAATAAAAGAAATTGTAGATAACGAGCTAGCTCTTAAAAAAAGAGGTCTCCCAAAAGATTATAATGAATTTAATAGAATTAAATCTATTGGTTTTTCAGACAAAAAATTAGCAGAGCTTACTAATTCCTCAGAAGATACAGTAAGAAGAAAAAGAACCGCTCTAAAAGTGCTTCCTGTATATAAAAAAGTTGATACCTGTGCTGCTGAATTTAAATCATTTACGCCTTATATGTACTCAACTTATCAAAGAAATTTTTCAATAAGTACTGAGTGTGAGGCAGATCCTTCAAATAAAAAGAAAATAATAATTTTAGGTGGTGGACCTAATAGAATAGGCCAAGGAATTGAGTTTGATTATTGCTGTTGTCAGGCAAGTTTTTCATTAAAAGATGCAGGTTTTGAAACCATCATGGTTAATTGCAACCCTGAAACTGTATCTACTGATTATGATACGAGTGATCGGTTATATTTTGAACCTTTGAAAGAAGAGTATGTATTTAACATTATTAAAAAAGAGCAAGAAAAAGGAAATCTAATAGGTGTAATTGCTCAATTTGGTGGACAAACTCCGATTAAGCTTGCTAAATTTTTAAATGATAACAAACTTCCAATTTTAGGGACACAATATAACTCAATAGATTTAGCAGAAGATAGAGATCAATTTAGAAATTTATTAATTAAATTAAATTTAAAACAAGCAGATAGTGGAATTGCAAAAACATTTAAAGAGGCAATTAAGATATCTGAAAAAATTGGTTTACCACTAGTGGTAAGACCTTCATATGTTTTAGGTGGAAGAGCAATGGAAATTGTTCATGAAAAAAGTCAATTAAAAAACTTTGTTGAAGAAGCATTTAAAGCTGCGGAAGAAAATCCAATTCTAATAGATAAATTTCTAGATCATGCAATGGAAGTTGATGTGGATGCTATTTCTGATGGTAAAGATGTTTATGTAGCTGGTATAATGCAACATATTGAAGAGGCAGGAATTCATTCTGGGGACTCAGCATGTAGTTTGCCACCAGTATCTATTAAACCATATCTAATTAAAGAAATTGAAAACCAAACAAAAAAACTGGCTCTAGCTTTAAAAGTAAAAGGCTTTATGAATATTCAATATGCAATCAAGAAAGATGAAATTTACATTATTGAAGTAAATCCTCGTGCTAGTCGAACTGTTCCTTTTGTATCAAAAGCAAAAGGAATTCCACTTGCAAAGATTGCATCAAGAATAATGGCAGGAGAAAAACTTTCTAAATTTAATCTTAAAGATAAATCAAAAGGAATGTATGCAGTAAAAGAGGCTGTATTTCCTTTTAATAAATTTCCAAATAGCGATTTACTCTTAGGACCTGAAATGAAGTCTACAGGTGAAGTAATGGGATTTGATAAAGATTTTGGAATGGCTTTTGCTAAAAGTCAGATTGCTGCAGCTAATTCACTTCCAAAAGATGGTCTTGCATTTATATCTTTAAAAGACTCTCATAAAGATGAAGGTATTGATTTAGCAAGACAGCTAATAAAGCTTAACTTTAAATTATGTGCAACGAAAGGTACTGCTGAATATATTCAAAAACATGGGATGAAATGCAAAATTATTAACAAAGTGAGCAGTGGTAGTCCTCACATTGTTGATGTTTTAGACTCAAATAAAATTGCTCTTGTAATAAATACTGGTGGTGGAAACAGTGAGCACAGATTAAATGATGCTATTGCGCTTCGAAGAGCAACTCTTAAAAATAAAGTTCCATATTGTACAAACATGTCCACTGCTCTAGCATGTTTGGAAGCAATTAAATCTTTAAAAACTAAGAAGCTAGAAGTTCAAGCTATTCAATAAATATCTATAGAAAAATTATATATTAAGCTTAGATAATAATATAAATTTTATTTTAAATAAAACCCAATTTGGGTAAAAGATCACCTCATGCATTTACAAAATTATAAAATAATCGAAGATTTGGTCGCTTCAATATATACAAAAGATATATCCGACTTTGGTGACAGATCTTATTACCCTCAAATATTAAAATTAGTAAGCAGAATTAATTTAAAAAATTTCACAAATGAAAATCTAATTTGTGAAAATGAAGTTTTTTGCTCTACTTCAAATGGAGCAAGTATTAATTTAATTTCAAGAAGTCTTGGTCTTCCAAGAGAAACTGTTAGAAGAAAAGTTTCAGAATTAATCAAATTAAATTGGTTAATTAGAAATAATTCAAAAATTTATGTCTCTCAAGAATGGAGAAAAAAAAATTTAGAAAATAATGAAATAATTCTCAAAGAATTAATAGAACTTTCTACAAAAATTTAAAAGATGAACAATATTCAACATATAATTTTAAAAAATAAAAAAATAAATGATGTGGTAGTTCCTAAAGCTTATTTAGAGAATAATGAATATAACGCTAAGTTAAGTTATGAAGAAATGATGAATAAGATTAATGGTAAAGAGAAGAAGAAGAAGAAACTAATCTATTTAGTATCAACCGTTTCTGCAATCGCATTGATTGCTGCAAGCTACTCCTAGGCTTAATTTTTTAAATTAAATTCAATATTTACCATCAGCAACAACATTTAAGTTTAATGATTTTGTTGACTACGTGTTTACTCTGATTATATTCAAATCATGAGTTATCCAGAAAAAACTGAAAATGATGTGCTGATAATTACAGTAAGCGGTGAAATAGATCTAGAAAATTCAGGAAACTTAAGACAACAAGTGCATGGAGCTCTAGATGACAATAAAGCTGTATCGGTAGATATGAGTGCTGTAAATTACATAGATAGTTCAGGAATTGCAGTATTGATTGAAAGCAAACAAAGAGCTGGGGAAGGAAGTAAAGAATTTAAAATTGTAAAACCTAGTGAAGCTGTAGTGTCAGTATTAAAACTTGCTAAACTAATCAGTTTCTTTGATATCGAAAATTAATCTTAAAAATATTAAAAGATTTAAAGCTCTCTATTATTAATCGTAATCTGCGTCAGTATCAATAGCATCTGCACCTGTATGCCATGCACCATGATCTGATAAATTCCAACCACAATCTGCTTGACCATCCGCAGCACTACTTCCAAAATATTTACCACCAATTGATTTATGAGAATAATCTCCTGTATCTCTATGAATGATCACTCTAAATCTAGCTTTTGCCATCGGACAACCACCACCTGAACCATATCCTCCTGTAGATTTATAACAGAACATTTGAATTTGACCTCGTTTATGATTACCCCAAGCTTCATTATCAATTGTAATACTTGTTTTATTGGGTTTCCATGGATTCTTAAATTTAGAATTATCTGTTCCGCCACCTAAGAAATAATTTTTCATTGAAATTAAGAATTGTTTACAAGTGGTGTCAGAATTAACCATGTCACCTGTTAAATTACCCCCATCATCATATTCAGGAGTTGCACTTCCAAGGTCATTTTGAATAATAATAGTTTCTGTGTCCATATATTTTGTAATTGTTGTATAGTTTTGCTCTAATACTTTTAATCTAGTTGAATCTACATAGCTTTGATAGCCAACAACACCAACGCCAGCCAACACACCAATAATTGCAACTACCACTAAAAGTTCGACAAGAGAGAAACCTTCTTGGATTTTAATTTTAAAACTAATTCGGTCCATAAATTCTATCTTAATATTTTATTTACGACACCACAGATATAGTCAATTTCTTTATTTTTTAAAGTCAAACTAGATGGTAAATAAAACCCATATTTACATAAATATTCTGAATTTTTAAAGTTTTTTGATTTACTTAAACGCAGACTCTTCAAAACTTTTTGTTTATGCATTGGCCAAAAAAAAGGGCGTGTCCCAATTCCATATTCGTTTAATTTTTTAGCAATTTTTTTTGAATCAATCTTTAAAGATTTATTCATAATTAATAAGCCAATAACCCAGTAAATATTTTTTGAATAACTATTTTTAGGTCCAGGTATATAGATATTTTTATTTTTAGATAAATTTAGATAAAATCTCTTTCCATTTGAGTGACGTATTTTAATTATTTGATTAATTCTTTTTAATTGACTTAAGCCCAGTGTCGCCTGAATGTTGGACATTCTATAATTCCAACCAATTTCATCATGATTAAATCTATCTTTTTTTCCAAATGCTAGGTTCCTTAAACTTTTCATTTTTTCAGCTAACTTTGCGTTATTGGTAGTTATCATTCCACCCTCCCCCGTAGTAATTTGCTTATTTGCATAAAAACTGAAAGTGCTAATATCTCCAAAACTGCCACATTTTTTATTAAATATTTTTTGACCTAAAACTTCTGCAGTATCTTCAATTAAGATTATATTTTTTTTTTCACAAATCTTTTTGAGTATATCAATTCTAAAAGGGAAATTATAAATATGGGTTGCAATTATTGCTTTTGTTTTTTTTGTTATTGATTTGATTGTTTTATCCAAATTCATATTCCAATCATATAAATCACAATCTATAAATTTAATCTTTAAACCCTCTTTTATCACAGCTAATGTACTTGAAATTATTGTAAAGTTTGGAGCAATAACCTCATCTCCTTTTTTCAAATTCAATGATTTAATAGCTACTTCTAATGCCGCCGTACCACTTGAAACAGCAACAGCATTTTTGTGACCAATATATTTAGCAAATTTTTTTTCAAACAATTTGACATTGGGGCCCTCTGAAGAAATCCAACCACTCTTCATAACTTTACTAACTGACAAAACATCAGAATTTGTAATCAACGGTTCATTTACTGGGATGAATTTTTTCAAAGTTTTTTTAATCTAATTTTATCTTGATCACCTAAAAATGGACCTTGTTTTATTTCAAGCATTTCTACTTTTTCTAAAACCTTAAAACCATGACCTCCTGAAATAAGTAAAATCATGTCTTTTTTATTTAAAATCAAACTTTTGGCTCTACTTTTGTTTTTATTATAAAAATAAACTTTCAATTTACCTGAATATATAATTAACAATTCAGACATATGCTTAATTGTTTTTTTTCTATTAATATGAAAATGAGGGTTAATCACATGATTTTTTGGATGATTCATTAAACCAATCTGGAAATTTTCTAATTTTGGAGTGAAAAATTCAATTCCTTTAAATTTTGTCTTTTTATACTTAAAAACCTTAGCAACAGTTTCTCTACCAATTTTTATATTTTGAATTTTAAAATACATTTATTTTTTATTTATTTAATGAACACCTTAATATTGAAATAAGATAGTATAAACCATTAGTTAAAAATTTTAAAATACTTGGTGCTGATTTACTGTTTAATTCAGTATTTTTTTCTTGAATAAATGGAACTTCTTTTATTATTTTATTATTTTTTTTTATCTCAAAAATAAAATCAATGATGAAATTTGCATAAAAAGTATTCCTTGGAAAAATATCAATTAAAATGTTTCTTTTAAATATTATTATACAACTTGTGTAGTCTTTAACTTGTGAATAAAGAAGCAACTGACATAATTTGTTAATTACTAAACTTGGTAATTTTCTATATTTACTTCTTTGATCTAAAGCGTTTTCAACATATCTAGAAAATATTATACAATCTTCATTTTTAATATTTTCAAAAGTTTTAATAAAATGATCAATACTATTGAACATATCAATATCAAATCTTAAAATATACTCTCCAGAACATAGTTTAATACCATCAATAAAAGCACTAGCGAAACCTCTGATGTTTTTTCTAACTACAAATTTTATTTTTGGATGATTGTATTTTTTTAAAATATCAACTGTTCCATCAGATGAATTATCATCAATTATTATTATTTCTTTAACAACGCTCTGATTAACCAATGCATCAATTGCAAATTTAATATTTTCTACTTCGTTGTAAGAACTTAATACTATTGATAGATTTCCCATTACAATATATTTAATTTAAAATGTTAAATAACATTAGAGCCTTGTATCATATAATTTTAAATTATCATTTTTATACTATTCCAATAATTATAAATGAAATTTTATTCAATTTTAAATACGATAAAAATCTAAATAATTTCAAGTATCTAAAAAGCAACTTTTTATCAGACTCTATTCCATGTCCATTCACATTCTTAAAAAGAATAAAAACTTTCATTGAAAAAAAAAATATTAATTTAATTTGTGATCTTGGATCGGGTTATGGGAAAGTGCTATATTTTTTTGGTAAAATAAATCAATACAAAATTGATGGTATTGAGTTGGATGAAGATATTTATCAAATATCTAAATCATTAGAAAATGAAAGAATAAACATTCTTAATCAAAATATTTTAGACTTTGATTTAAATTCAAAAAGCTACAATTTATTTATTCTTAATGATCCTCTCAAAAAAAGAGATGATTTAAAAAAAATAGTTGAAAAGCTAAAATTAATAAAAAGACATTGTTATTTTGTTTTTATTAATCTTACTCCAGATAAAACAAAAATAATAAATTCAAATCTTGAAGTAATTGATAGTTATATTATATCGAAGAGCAAAAATATTTATTTCACAAAATCAAAATGATTAAAGAATTAATAGACACCATTTCAACCAATATAATTGGAAATGAATTCAAGATTAAAATTTCTATAGCTACAATTTTAAGTGGAGGACATATATTAATTGAGGATCTTCCAGGAACAGGAAAAACTACTTTTGCAAAATCTTTAACAAATGCAATGAATTTAAAATTTAAAAGAATTCAATTTACATCTGATTTATTACCAAGTGATATAATTGGATACACATTCTTAAAAAATAATGAATTTGTTGTTAACAAAGGTCCAATATTTACAAACATAGTTCTCGCAGACGAGTTAAATCGTGCAAGTCCAAAAACACAAAGTGCTTTTCTAGAGTCTATGGAGGAAAAAACAGTAACAATTGATAAGGACACCTTTAATCTCCCAATTCCTTTTTCTGTTATTGCAACACAAAATCCATCAGATTTATCAGGTACTTCTTTATTACCAGAATCACAATTAGATCGTTTTACTATTTCATTTTCTTTAGAGGAACTAAGCAAAGATCAAAGAATAGAATTACTAAAAAACGAGATAAGCAATAATTCAATTAAATCAAATTTTTCATTTGATCAAACTATCAAAGATATTAGCCAGATTAATATCAATGACAATGTAATTGAATATTTAGATAACGTCTCTCAATTTATAAAGAATAGTTTTAATAATATTCATATTTCTCCAAGATGCTTAAAACAAACAATCAGTCTTTCAAAATCATTAAGTTACTTAAACTCAAATAAATATGTAACATATCAAGAAATTAAGGATGTCCTTCCTTACATACTTCGTCATCGATTGAATATTGTTAAAAAAAACGAATTTATTGAATTTATGAAAAATGAAGTTCTAAAGAAAGTTCCTCTACCTGATGAAAAATAGTTTTTGGAAAAAGTTTTTTTTAAAAAAATCTCTAAAATATCTTAACACTATCAGTAGAAAAAATTTATATATCTTTCCAAATTTAAGGGGGTTTCAAATTGCAGCTTTAATATTTTTTTGTTTTTCAGTAGCTATTTTTTATCAAAATAATTTTGCACTGCTCTTATCAATTATTTTATTTTTTATTTATTTCATCTCAATTCTAATCTCTTATCAAAACTTACTCAATTTAGATTTATATATTAATGATAAACTTCACCCAGCTAATAAAATTGTAAATTTAAGATACCTAATTAGTGATAAACATAAAAGAGAAAGACTTAATATTAATTTTGATTTAGGAAAAGATAGTGTCAAAGCAGATATCAAAAATAAAATTAATATAAATTTAAAGCATAAATTTAATAAAAGAGGCAATGTTAAAGCCCCAACTTTGGATATTCACTCTCAATTCCCTTTTGGTATTATAAAAACTTTCACAAATGTTTCTTTTAGAGAATATCTAACTATTTACCCAGAGCCAATTAAACCCTCAAATGAAATTTTTGAACAACTATATCAGCTGAATAATGATGAAGGTTTTGACTATGAATTTGATAAAATTGAAGAAAATAAAGAAAATACTAATTTATCTAAAATTTCATGGAAACACTCATCAATTAAAAAAAAGCTTTACGAAAAAAAATTCAAGTTTTCTAACAATTTACAACATGTAACTATAGACCTACAAAAATTGAATAATGATAGTTTTGAAAAAAAACTTTCTTATGCCAGCTATTTGATTGAATATTTTTATAATTTAAAAAAACCATTTTTATTAAAAAATAAAGATTTTATTTCTACGATCGCTTGCTCTTTAGAACATAGAAACAAACTCTTAACTTACCTTGCAAATGTTTAGACTAAATTTATTAAATTATAATTTTAATGCTTTGATTATATTAACATCAAGCTATTTACTTTTAATTGATGAAGTTGACCTAATAACAAATCTTTTTTTTATTATCTTATACGTTTTTGCTATTCTTCAAAAAAGCTTCAACTATAAATATAAAAAGGTATTCAGTTCTGTTTTGGCTATATCTACAGTTTGCATCTTATTTATTTTAAATGATCAAACGTTATCTAAAGAATATTTTATAAATTTAATTTTGGGTTTAGCCTTTCTAAAATATTCTGAAATTGAAAATAAAGAAAATCATTATTTTTTTGGATATACTTGTGTATTTTTAGCTGTAAGTTCACTTGTCTATGGTCAAGACTTAATAAGCTCACTACTCTCTCTTGGGATAATTATATTATCAATCATTCATCTTTATTCACTAAATCAAACTAAGATATTAAGACTAAATTTAAATAATCTTATTAAATATTTTATATTTGCAATTAGCATTATTCCTATCATTGCAATTGTGTACTTTATTTTTCCAAGAGCAGAATTAAATATAAAACTATTTGAAACCAAGAAAAATCAATTGGGTATACCTGACGAAATCAGCCTAGGTTCATTTCACAATATATCAGGTAGTGAAGAAAATGTTTTTATATTTAAGATTAATAATCAAGATAATAATCAAAAGTATTACTTCAGGGTTAAGGTGTTTGATAAGTTAAATACTAATAAAGATTGGTTAAATTCAGAATATAGAATATTACTCTCACAATTTAAGAATAGTTTTAGAGTCTCTAATCATGTCAGAAACGAAAGTGTTGATGCTTCATTAATAATGTTTCCACATGAAAAAAACTGGCTACCTAAATTAGCAGATTACAATTTTAATAATTCCAATTTAGATTTAAATTTAATTAATAATACACTCACTTCTAAAGAAATTTTAAGTAATAAAAAATCATACAAATTAATTTATGATAAAAAAGATGTTACATTTCAAAATAATATTTTGAAGTATTATACACTTTTGCCTAAAAATATTTCTCCTAAATTGAAACAATGGGCAAAAACAAATTATGAAGAATCAAAAAATGCTAATGAGTATTTAAATAAAATTTTGAATGAGTTTAAGACTAATGATTTTTATTACAGTCTAACCCCTGGAGCTCAAGGCAATGATTATGCAAACTTTTTTTTCAACACTAAAAATGGTTATTGCGAATATTATGCTGGAACCTTTGCGATACTTGCAAGATTAGCAGGCATACCATCTAGAATAGTCACTGGTTATTATGGTGGATCTTATAATGAAATTGGGGATTTCTATACATTCAAACAACAAGATGCTCACTCTTGGGTGGAAATATTTATAAATGATGATTGGGTGTTGTATGATCCGACATTATCTGTTCCTAGTAATAATATTTTAAATTCAAACAACAACAATTTTGATAGCTTCAATACATCAAAAACAAATGATTTTGAAACTGGACAAATGAATATTAATAAAATTGGAATTTATTTTGAATACATAAACTATATATGGACTAATAGTTTTGTTAGATATAATGAGAAATCGAGATCAAATTTTATTAAAGAAAAGTTAACAAAAACTAATAACTATAAATATTTCCTAATTATTATTTTTTTTTCAATTTTTGTTATTTACACTTTCAAAGTTCTTACTTTCATTAATTCAAAAAAATTTTTATTTTCATTATTTTTTAAAAAACTTAGAAAAGAAAATAATAACATTTCAGAATTTATGACACATCAAGAAATATTTAGTTCATTAAATATAATTGATCAGCATAAATATAAAATTTTATTTGATTTTTATGAAAAGCTTAAGTTTAGTAAAAATTTCAAAGTTTCAATAAAGAATTTTTATGAGATAAATCTAAAAATATTAAAATATGCTTATTTTAAAAGATAAATCAAAACTAGTATTATTTTTATCAGGAGTTTTAATCTTTTTAATTCATCAGATTATTTTCCTATCCTATTTAGATTTTGAAAAACACCATTTTGATTTTCAATCTGCATTATCAAGGTTAATATTTGGTAAAATCTGGTTTTTTAAAAATGGATTGGATGTTCCTTGGTTCACTCCACATGTTTGTTGTGGATTGCCCTTATATTCAAACCCAGAATCAGAATTTTATTCGCCAGTTCAATTTTTATTTTTGTTTTTAAAACCATTAACTACATTCAAAGTTATTTTCTTTTTATATTCATTAATTGGTTTTTATGGTTTTTTCTTAGTTTTAAGAAATATTTTTAAACTATCTAATAATGCGTCTTTAATTGGTTCAACAATATTTTTGTTTAACCATTGTTTTGCTTTTCATTATTTGTCTGGTCATATTGCTTGGGGTTTATATTACGTAGTTCCATTTTTTTTCTTCTTATGCGCAATATCCTTAAATAATCGAAATAAAATATCTTCATTATTTTTAATCTCATGTGCTGGGTTAATCTTTGCAATGATCATGCACAGCGGTGGAACAAGAATTGTTATTGAAATTTTAATTTTTGTTTTTTTTCTAACAGTATTACACATAATCAATTTCAAAAATTTTAAAATTATATTCGATGTATCTGTAGCTGTTTTAATTGGCCTAATGATTTCATCCTCAAAAATTTATGCTGGATGGTCATTTGTTGGTGAATTAGAGCGAGATGTGTCGATTCTATACTTTAAGAGCATTCGACATTTTATTTCTGTTTTTTTTGATTTTTTTTTCTTATCACCTAAAGAAGCTATTGGAAATGATGTTGCTAAATTTGATGTTCTTTTATCAATTGAAGAATTGTCATTTAACTTATCGATTGTTCCTTTGATAATCCTAGTTATTTACTTAAGAAGTGTTCCAGAAATTACAAAGGATAAATTTAAATTATTGTTTAGTTTGGTACTAATAATTGCAGTTTTTGTAATAATTTTATTAAATTTCTCCAATACATTTCTCGGTTCTTTAGTTGGAAAAATTCCTTTTATGACAACAGACTGGTTGTCACTTAGAAAGCTTACTCCATTTATTCTGTTATTTTCAATCCTTACAGCAATGATGTTTGATAAGATTTCTTTTAAAAAATACAATTTGATAACATTTTTATTTATATCAATTATTATTATTCAAAATATTTCATTTGATAGGAATAAATTAAATAAAATTTTTAGATATTCAGAATTGGATATACTGCTTAATTATAATGTTACAAAAGATAACGTTGATGATTTTAAAATCGAAAAAGTTCTTTCAATTGTTAATGATGAAACTAGTTATTCTCGTCCATATGAGCATCATTACTTTTTAAATAATCAGTCTATTCAATACTGTTATTTTCCTATTTTAGGCTATGATTTAAAATTACTTAAACCTATAGTTTCAAAAATAAAATTTAATGAATACAAAATATACGATGGTTCTGAAGAAAATAACACGACGACATTAAATACTGAAAAAAAACTTAAGTTAAGATTTTATCAAGGCGATCCTTTACTTGTAATAAATGAAAATTTAAATTTTATTAATCCCTCATGTTATTTAAATCCAGAAGGAAATAATTGTGAAAAAAACTTCTTATTTAAAGTTGATCAAAAAGACGAACTAATAAAGTTTTTAAATTATGAACCTTTTGAATTTAAACATTTAAAACTTCAAATATTTTTTAATTATTTAAGTATATTTACGTTAATTTTTATTTTTACTATCTTCTTTTTTTGGACAATTTACAGAATAAAAAAAAACCCCTCTAATAAATATTAGAGGGGTTTTTTTTAAATTTTAATTTTAACTTATTTTAAAATTATTTAAGTTGAAATTCTTTAGCTTTATATTCTCCTTCACTTCCTGCTGCACCATCTGCAGTGTAATATTCCACGTAAAAATATCCTGAAGTTCCAGCAGATGAGAACAATCCGCCTGAAGGAATTACCGCACCATTTTGCGTATAATCTTCAGCTGTAAAATGGGCTATGTTAATCTGACCCTTTTTCACATCAGCAGCAGCAGAATTGTAAACAATTTGATTTCCACCTGCAGCATCATACGGGTTTTTAAATGCATTCCCATATCCATCAGTGCCAAAGTAACAAGTTAGTCCCTTAATAAAGTCTCCTAGATTATCACTGTAAACAGTGTATGCCTGAAGAGAGGAACAGTCAGATCCAGCGCTTATTGCTCCAGATACTGTTTGGATATTGTTGTTAAGCAGAGTTAGCTCTGTTTCAACAAATCTTTTTACTGAGTTAAAGTTAGCTACCGCAACTCTACTTTTTGCAGAGTCAGTGTAACTTTGATAACCCACAATTCCAACACCTGCTAAAACTCCAATAATTGCAACAACAACTAGAAGCTCTACAAGTGAGAAACCTTTTTGTAGTGTTTTTTTCATAATTATGTTTTTCCTATATTCTAGAATTATATATATATATATGAGGTTCTTCTACCAATATTCTTTACTATGTAAACTATAAAAAATAGCTAACTTAAATAGCTATTTAAATTTTTTATACACCCAATTTGGGGGTATTATACAAGAAATATTGAGGAAAACTAAGTGGCAGAGTCAAAAATTGTTAAATTAATAATTAAATTTATTCCGGTTTAAATTATTTAAAACTTAATTATTAAGAAAAATATGAAGCTAACAAACTCTCAAAATAAAATATTTGAGTATTGTATTTATCTAATTGCATTTGGACTTTTTATATTTTTTTTTAAACACACATTAGATTACGGGAGAACCTATGATGATGATGCTTTACTAGATCAATTCACAAGATCCCCTGGAGATGCAAAACTTATATCTAGTTTTTTATATGCAAAATTTCATTTTTATCCTGTGTATTTTTTAACACATGAATTAGATAATTTTTTAACCTTTTTATTTAACTTTAGTGGGATTGAAATATTAAATACAAAAATAGCTAAATTTACAAATATTTTTTTGCACGTAACAAATAGTTTTTTAGTTTATTTGTTTATAAAGAAAATTTTAAGAATTGAGAGTAATTTAAGAGATAATATTTTAATTTTTCTAAGTTCTTTAATATTTTTATTTCACCCTATTACTTCACAAATTATTTTTAATATAACTACCCGTAATGAAAGTTTAGCATTATTCTTTGGACTTTTAACTTTTATTTATTGTCTAAACAATGCCTATGATAAAAAATTTATTAATTATTTATTTATAGCATTATTATTTTTTCTGTCATTGTGTTCAAAACTAATGACCATCTATTTAGCTGGTTTAATTCCACTAACAATCTTTTTGCTCAATTTTCATCAAATAAATTTAAAAGAAAATTTTAAAAAAAATTTTGATGTTTTTATTCTACTATGTGTAACATTTTTTGTTTACTATTATTTAAGAAGTGTTTTCACTGAGAAAAATGATATTTTTTTCTACGACAGTTTTAATGATTTATTATTTTATTTTTTTACTTCATCAAAATTTTATTTAATTGGATTATTTTATCCTTTTGAACATATTTATGTTTATGCAACAAACTATGACTTAAATTTATCCATTATTTTATTTACCCTCTTTATAATTTATTCAATTTTTGCGACATATTTATTTTTTAATAAGAAAGATCCAATTCTATTAATTACTGTTTTTTGGATCATTGCAAGTTTAACATTGCCTGTTATTTTTGGAATGGTTGATAAAGGTTTTCCACTAATTTCAAATTTAGCTGAGAGATATCAATATTCATCAGTTGTTGCAATTTCAATAATATTTTTTTGGATTTTAAAAAATTTATCTAATCATCTTTACAAAAAAACATTAGCTCTGAGTTTTTACTGTTTAATACTATTTTCTTGTATTTTTATTTTGTATGACAGAAGCAAAGTTTATATTGATAACTATACTTTTATGACTGAAACAGATGAGAAAAGTCCTAAAAATGTTCATAGATATTCATTTTCGGTTCCAATGAGAAATGCTGTAAAAAATAATGACTGGACGGCTTATAAATTTAATCTTTATCAGTTTTATCAATTAAATACTAAATTTGACGAAGTTATATTAGAATTTTTAAGATATTTCATTCACGAAGAAAACGAGGTGGGTATTAAATTTTTTGAAGACGAATTTGAAAAACAATTTAAAGATAAACCTTATGGAATTTTTAAATTAGCAAGATTTTATGTTTTTAATGAAGAATATCAAAAAGCTGAAAATGAAATAAAAAAAATTTTTAAACAATATGATAAAATTAAAAAGCAATTAGAAGCTTCAGGGAAAAAAGTTACATTTTTAGATCCACCAATTGATGACTTATATTTTGAACTTGGAAAAATTAATTTTTATCAAAAAAACTATGACAAAGCCTTAGAAAATTTTAAAACAGCAAATGTAATTAACCCCCTGCACGCAACAGCACTTTACAATGCAGCTATAACGCTTAAAAAACTTGGACTAAATAAAGAGGCTACACAATTATATAAGGATGCTATTGAAATAAATCCTTTTTTAAGAGAAACAGCTAATAATTTAATTGCTAATACAAATGAGTAATGAATTAAGCATAATTGCTCCTGCACTTAATGAAGAAAAAAATATTGAACCTTTAACTTTAAAAATCATTGAGCATACAAAAAAAACTAAATTTGAAATTATTTTCGTTGATGATAATTCAACTGATCAAAGTAAAAAAATACTCTTAAATTTAGCTAAAAAATACAAATTTTTTAATCCAATCTTAAGAAGAAAAAAAAGAGATCTTACCCAATCTTGTTTTGATGGAATTGAAAAAGCTAAATTTAAAAATATTCTTATTTTAGACGCTGATTTACAACATGATCCAAAATATATTCCTCAGATGCTTAAGGAATTTAACAAAGGACAGGATATTGTTATAGGAGTTCGAAAACTAACATCGGGAAAAAATAAAGGTTTATCTGAGACAAGAAGATTTGCTTCAATATTTTTAATATTTTTTTTTAAAATTTTTAATATTCAAACAAAAGATCCAATGAGTGGTTTTTTTCTATTTAAAAAGGATATTTATCTAAAAAACAAGAAAAGATTTTTTGGTAAGGGATTTAAAATCCTAGCTGATATATTAATTAACTCAAAAACAAAATTGAAAGCTAAAGATGTTCCAATAAATTTTAACAGACGTTATGAGAGTGAAAGTAAAATGAATACTAAAATTTTGCTGATATTAATTAATTTTTATATAATTAGTTTGATAAAAAAATTTCTAACCTATTAATTTTTTTGCAATTTCATCAATCATAAACTCATTATGTTTTATCCATTCTCTTGATTTTTTTGAAATTGAATTTTTAACATATTTTTTTGCATCAACTAAATTTGAAAACTTTTTAATTGGTTTTTTAAATTCTTTATTCAAATCTGTTGAGCCAATTTTATCTAAAATACTTTTTATTTCATACTCAGATAATTGTTCTTTTAACAAGTTGAATTGTTTATCCATTTCTTTTTGAATTTTTGGGAAAAACTCTTTTTTTATTTCCTCTGAAATTAATTCGGGATTAAAAGATTTTTGCTCTGGTACTGTATTTCTGGCTTCCATGTTTTTTTGCAATATAGAGTGACTATGTTGCAACTCAGATGAATGATACATCTGCAACATTCTCATATTTTGCATATCCATAATTTTTGACATTTGATCAAATTTATCTTGAAGCTTTTCAGACTCGCTTTTATTTTTTTGTTTTTCTTCAATTTTATTAAACAACTCCGGCTCTATATTTTGAACTTTTTGATTTAACTCTTCAATTTTTTGAGTGGCTTCGTTTCTATAAGTTGAGATGTTGTCTAAAGTCTCATCAATTTTATTATTTAGACTATTTAATGAATTTTCGATTTTTAAATTGTAATCTTTTAAATCATTTATTTTATCTTCAAATCGTTTTTCTAAATTTACATTTTCATTTAATTTTTGAGGATCATTCAATTGTCTAATGCTATCATCTATTTTAGTTGAAATAGAATTGATATTATTTTGGATGTCATCAAATTGATTATTTAAATTACCAATTTGATCCTCTAAATTTGCAAAATTTTTGTTTGCTTCATCCTCATATTTTTCAAACTCTTGGTGGTAACTTTCGTTAATGTTATTAAGTTTATTTTCAATGCTTTCTTCTGATCTGGTAAGTGCCTCAGTTAGTTTTGTATCAAGTTCATCATTAAATTTTTCAGAGAATAGGTTTTTCTGATTTAATAACTCATCTAATTTTTCTGTAAGTTCAGAACTACCTAGATCTAAATCGTTTATTTTTGCATTTAACATCTCCAACTGTTCGTTAGAGAATATTTGAGAACTTTTTACTTCTTCTTTAATTACCTCACCATTTGCAGATTTTTCATAATCAGCTTCTTGAGCATTCACAACAGTTTCTGCAACTTCATCAGTTAAATTAATGATATCATCTACTTCTTCAATTAAATCTATTATTTTTTGATTATTAATGTCAGCAACTTCATCTTTGAGTTCAATAATATTTTCATCAACATTTCCAAAATTAGACAAATCATTATTAGCTTCATCTACTTCGCTTAAATTTTGATCAACAATTTCATTATTAAGAAAAATAATTTTTTCACTATTATTACTTCTTGGAGTTGATTTTGGTTTTGCGGTTGTATCTTGAGACGATGAAACTACAACGGTTTTATCTGTTCCTGTTGATGACATCTTTGCTTCCATGCCATCCTTAAGATCAATTACTTGATCGTTGAAAATTTCCTTGAGTTTTTGCACATAAAGCTGTCTTGATAGTTTAAGTTTTTTATCTTTTAGTAACTCAAGCCTAATTTCATCAAGAGTTTTTTTGATGTAAATTGGAGTTTTTTTCATATAATAAATTTATACGTACGAATCATTTACATTTTATCAAATCTATAAATGATAGTAAAAATTTATAATGTTTGGATTAGGAAAAAATAAATCAAAAACAGTCGAAGACGAATCTATTAAAGATAAATCAAAATTTGTTGTCGTAGGTTTTACCGTAATGATTTTTGCTTTTTTGGCATTTTTGATAGGTGAAATTTACACTTCACTTCAACTTTCTAAGCAAAGCAAACTTTTAGCTAATACAGGGAGTATCCAAGAAGAGTCTGACAAAATCATTATTGAAATGGCTAAAGTTGGTAAAGACGTGAATAAAAGTGAATATGAATACATTAAAGAAATAATGATGTTTATGTCTCCAACTGAATTTCAAAATTTCAAAAATTCTATTTCAGGAATTGCAAGTGAATTTAATGTGCAAATTAATAGCTTAAATGAAAGTCAAGCTGATCCATTAGGTGAGAAATATTCAATTAATTACATTGAGTATCAGTTCTTAAGCACTTTTCAAAACTTAACTTATTTAAAAAACAAAATTGCAGAGAGTGAATTTAAAATAAATATTATCGAGGAAAAAATTTCTAGAGAAAATGCTAACTCTGATAAAGTACTGGCTAATGGAAAAATCGGAGTTTATGTTTTTCCTGGTAAAGAAAAATTATTAAAAGATAAGTCAAAAATAATTGAAATATTTAAGGCTGAAGAAGAAAAATTAGCTGAAAAGGAAAAGCAAGAAACTGAAAATTAAAGTATCTACCTAACTTAGTCCTAAAGGTCCTTTAATATAATCATACATAGGTATTAAAAACTCTAGATACCTTTCCATAAACGGAAATGCCATTCCTACCTGATCTCTAAATGGAACAATTAAAACAGAAAAAACTATTAATAACAATAAAAGTAGATAAGTGAGCAATCTAGCTCTTCTTCCTTTATTTAACTCTTGCTCAGATTGTTCTTGCAGTTGCTGCTCTTTTTCTAAAGATTTTTTTGCCTCTTTAATTCTGTCCTTTTTAAATAATTTTTGAAAAAAATTTAGATTTTTATCTCTATCAACTTTGTATTCATCTAAATTTTTATCCATCTGTTCTTTTGATGGAAGGTCATTTTGATCTTCATCTGTAAATATTTTAAAGTTTGAAATACTCTCTGGGTTTTCTTTTTTTATTTCATCAAAGTTGTCATTTCCAACTTCCTCCTCAGACAATTTATCTTCAGGCGTGGACAATAAATCTTCTGGGTCCTCTAAACTAGATGTTTGATTTACATTTTCAGTTTCTTGTACTTCAGATTGAGTTGTTGCAGCGAAATCATCAATTTCTTTATTTTCTCCAATATCATTCTCATTTTCTATTAAAGAATTTTGCTCTTCATTAAAATTATCCTCTTGATTGATTGGATTGTTACCTTGATCTGGATGATAAAACCATACCTCAGAACATGAGCCACATCTAACTTTTGAGCCCTGTTGTGGCATAACTCCGTCAGCTAACTTAAATTTTTTTTTTCCGCAAATACAGTCGATAATCATATGTTGTAATTTAAAACTAATAATATAAAAAAATACATATGTCTATCGAACAAAAAATTAATGGAAATGTAGGAAAATTGTTTGTTACTGGTGAAGTTGATTTAGATAGTTCACCCGAATTAAGAGATAATATAAAAGATTTAATTGATAATGTTAAGACAATTGAAGTTCAGCTGTCAAAGGTGAACTACATAGACTCTTCAGGAATAGCTGCATTAGTTGAAGGTATGCAACTTTCAAAAAGTAAATCAAAAGAATTTTTTCTAACTGATGTGAGCAATGAGGTCATGAAAGTAATTAAATTAGCTCACTTAGATAAAATTTTTAAAATTAAAAATGTAACTGGTGCAAATGCAGCTGAAGTAAGCTCAGAGCCAGAAACTGTTCAGGAACCTGAGCCTCAAGCAAGTGAGAACGTGGATCTTGCTCCAAACGAAGAACCTCAGCAACAATCTGAGAATGCAGAAACAGAAAACAAAGAAACTGAGGAAACAAACCCTAGCATCAAAAGAGATGATGACGATGGAGATAAAATAAAATTTAAAAGGTAAGTGCTTACCCTTTCTCTGTTTATTATTGGATCAATCTTTGGTAGTTTTTATAATGTCTGTATTTATAGACTTCCTAATGATTTAGATGTTGTCGCAAAACGATCATTTTGCATAATTTGTAAATATAAAATACCTTTTTATCTCAATATTCCGATCATCTCATACATAGCTAATCTTGGTGAATGTAAAAATTGCAAAAGTAAAATAAGTGTAAGTTATCTTATAGTAGAGATTTTAACGGCATGCTTATTTGTCTACGCTTATAGTTTACACGGAATTAGTTTTAAAACTTTAGCTTA
Organism: Candidatus Pelagibacter sp. HIMB1542; assembly: GCF_052047835.1. Taxonomy (NCBI): domain Bacteria; kingdom Pseudomonadati; phylum Pseudomonadota; class Alphaproteobacteria; order Candidatus Pelagibacterales; family Candidatus Pelagibacteraceae; genus Candidatus Pelagibacter; species Candidatus Pelagibacter sp. HIMB1542. The sequence goes on from NZ_JBNAJB010000002.1 coordinate 136,528, forward strand.
TATTATTTTTTATTCAGGATTGTTAATAATTTTTTTTACTGATTTAAAATATTATTTAATTTTAGATAAAATCACAATTCCACTTTCTGTTCTTGGGTTAGTTTTTACCTTTTTCAAGTTTAATCCTTTTGATGTGAGTATATTAAGCTCTATCATCGGTGGGATAATTGGTTATTTAATTATTTATATTATTAGATTTTTATTCTTTAAAATTAGAAAAGTTGAAGGCATGGGGTTAGGAGATGCAAAATTATTTTTAATGGTTGGTATTTGGCTTGGAATAAAATCAATTTATTTAATTTTAGCAAGCTCAGCAATTACTGGAGCTATTGTTGGTCTAATTATTATTTATGTTTACAAAAAAGATAAAGATTTTCAAATTCCATATGGGTGTTTTATTGTCATAGCTTCAGCACTATATCCATATCTAGGATCAGTCTTTTATAATTGGATTTAAAGATATATTGTTAGATAACTGATTCGTTTAAAAATGAATAAATCTCTTGTTGCTCAAAACATAAAAAAAAATTATCAATTATTAGACAATAGACAATATGGTCTTGCTGAACAGAATGCATGCAATTTATTAAAACATGATCCTAACAATCATGAGATTTATAATTTAATAGGAGATATTCATTATAAACAAAATAATTTTGATAAATCTATTTGGTATTATCTTTCTTCACTAGATAGAAACTTTGATCGTAAAGCTCTTAATAGATTAGGTACAAATATTTTTTTATTAAATAATAATTCTGCTGCTGAAAAAGTTTTAACAAACCTTTTGGCTCACGACCCTACTTATGTTGATGGTTACTTAAGTTTAGGTCTAGTATATGAACAAAGTAAAAACTTAGAAAAAGCGGTAGAATGTTATAAGGCTGTAATCAAAATAGATCCTAAAGAAATAAAGGCATACTTAAGTCTTGCAACTTTATACAAACAAGATCAAAAATATGATGAAGCGATAAAAGTTTATCAACAAGGCCTTATAAATAATCCAAGTAATCATTTCATTTTAAGTAACCTTGGGAACTTATTCTATCTTCAGCATAAATACGAAGATGCAATAATTTGTCATCAAAGAGCGATTAAGGCTAAACCAGACTCACATGTAGTACATTTCAATTTTGCAAATACTTTACTAAACGCTGGAAAATATTCTGAAGCAATTGAAATGTATAGAAAAACAATTGAACTTAATCCTAACTTTAATAAATCAAAAATTAATTTAGGAACTACTCTTTTATCAATGTCAAATTTTGAAGAAGGTTTTAAAGAATATCATCATAGAATATATGAAGATAAAAATTTTAAATCAGTACTTCATAAAAAAAATTTAATTTGGAATGGTCAAAATATTGAGAATAAAACAATTCTTATTATCGCAGAAAATGGATTGGGTAATACTTTACAATTTTCGAGATATCTTGAAACATTAAGCCAACTAAATTGTAAAATTATATTCCAGTGCCAAGAAGAACTGCATCATTTTTTTGAGGATATGGTTTTTATAGAAGAAATTATTTCTAATGAAAGTGAATATGATGATTATGATTATTGGATACCCTTACAAAATTTAATCTATTTACTTACACCAGATCTTAATAGCAATTGTCCTTTTCCATCACCTCTAAAAATAAATGATAATAAACTTCTGGAATGGGAAACTCTTATCGAAGTAAATGATAATGTGAAAATTGGTTTAAATTGGCAAGGTAGCAGTTTAAATCCTAGAGTTGCTAATAACTCAGTTTCTTTAAATGGTTTTAAGAGCATTGTTAAGAATCCATTAGCTACATTCATAAATTTACAAAAAGGCAACGCTGTTTCAGAAATTGAAAAATTTCAGTTGGAAGAACACATTGTAAATTATGATTTACTGATGGATACAGGATCAAAAAAATTTGTAGATACAGCTGCAATTATAAAATATTTAGATCTAGTTATTACAACTGACACCTCAATTGCCCACTTGGCTGGAACGCTAGGTACTCAAACTTGGTTATTACTTCCAAAAGTTTCTGATTGGCGATGGTTAAATTCTAAAGATGAAACTATTTGGTATGATAATTTTAGAATTTATCGCCAAAAAATACAGGGAGACTGGTCGGATGTATTTTCAAGGGTGGAAAAAGATTGCCAAGAGCTAATTAAAAATATCAGTGATTTAAGAAAATCTTAATTTAATTTTTTCCAAAACTTTTTATCTATTTCTTTAGAAATTCCTTTAAGCCTTGAAATCATTAATTTGGATTTCTTCAATAATATTTCATCTTTAGCAATGGCTTTTTTAAATTCTTTATGTTGAGCTACCATAAAAGCAAATAATTCTGCTTTATCTTCTGCAGAATTATTTCTAGCATAACCTGAAATAAAACCTTCAACAGATGTATCTATTCCAATACCCCCTGTTATTAAATCATTAGAATAATCCACTTTGTTTATTTTTTCCCAAGCTTCATCTAATTGCATTAAAGACAATTTAGAATCGATTATGTGATAAAATTCGTGATGGAACAAAATTCTAATATAATCTTTTTTTGCTTTTGAATTTTTAATTTTATTAACCGCTGACAAGTTCAAATAAAAAACTCCAGGTGATTGATCGACATGTCCTGGTGCCAATCCACCTGGCTCAAATCCTAATGATTTGTCAGTAATTTTTTCACAAATCATTACATATTTTAGTCCTGAATTTTTTAAGAAAGATGCCGGATAAACATTTATTTCTTTTACAAGGTTATTAATAACATCTTTATAATTTGACTTTGTTTGACCACAAAAAAAATCATTTTTGTTTTTAAAGTTTTCAATACTAATTAAGATATCTATCCCTTTTGAAGAAAATTTTTTTTTTGATTTAATATGTTCACCCAAAACTTTTAAACTTGATTTTGAAGTAATATATTTTGCATATCTATTATATTTAGGATTTTTCTTAAGTGTTCTAAATCGCACAAGACATTCAATTTCACCATCACTTTTACAATTTTTTAAAGCTTTTTGATCTAATTCATATTGAGATAACGTCCCCCAGCTAGTGTACAATCTCCCGGAAACAGCTTCGACTATGCTTCCCTTAAATTTTTTATTTGTTTTTCTATTCTCTTTTATCGTGGATATATATTTTTTTACAAATTCTGTTCTTTCCTTGTAAGCTTGTCTTACCTCAGGAGTAATATTACCAGCGTATAATTGATTATGAATAAAGACACTTAGTATGAGAATAGCAAAAATTCTCATTAAACATTTTTGAAAAATTTAATACTAAAACTAGATGATATATCTCTAAATTGTTCATCATAACAAGAAGCAAAGATTTCAATACTATTTTTTTGAGGAGCATCAGTTAATACGAAATTTAAAGAATTATCTTTAGGTTCCTTTTCGATTAAATCATAACTATTAAAATAATCTTTCCATAGAGAAATTTTCTCTTTGCAATTATTTAAGTCACCTTGTCTTTTATTATTAAATGCAATTATTGAATAAACTTGATTTTGAGAATTTGTGTAAAAGTAATAATTGTTAAAATGATTTGATAATTTATTTGGCTCTACTTTAAAACATTTTCCCTCTGCGAGATTGTTTTCGCATTCACCAATTATATTTAATTGATCCCTATTAAGTTCAGCTAAAAAAAACTGATTGAATATTTTCTCTAGCCTATTTTTAGGAAGTACAACTTCTGTATTTTTTGGTTTCAATAATTCAGTAATATTTGAAACATCCAAACCCTCTTTTTCAATGGGTTTTTCATCAAACATTTCTTCTGGCTTTTTTTGTTCTTCTCCAGGTAAATCTCCAGGCTCACCCGAGTACAAAAAAGAAGATGAAAAAAATAAAATTAAAAGTGTTTGAATTATTAGTTTCATTTAAATAAAAAGATCCTAAATTAATTTTTAACTATAATTCAATAGAAATCAATGAATGAAGATCTCGAAAAAAACCTGAACGAAATTAATAGATTGCCTGGATTAAAAAAAGTAAAGGAAGAAGTTAAAAACTTATTGGCTTTTCTTCAAAATTCTAAGGATAGAAAAGAACAGGGTTTAGGTGATGCAATGCCACTTACCTACCACTTAATTTTTTCTGGCAATCCAGGAACGGGGAAAACTACAGTAGCTAGACTTTTGTCTAATATTTACAGGGATCTTGGCATTATTGCTGGAGGAAAACTTATAGAAGTAACCAGAAGTGATCTGGTTGTAGCGGAAAAAGGTAAAACCGCAGAAAGAGCGGCAGAAAAATTTAATCAAGCAATAGACAATGTATTATTTATTGATGAAGCATACACTTTGATAAACAAAGATGACCCCAATGATAATGGTCAAGAAGCAATTGATGAATTACTGAAATTTATGGAAGATTATAGGGATAGATTAATAGTGATTGTAGCTGGATACGAAAATAATATGAAAAAATTCATATCATCAAATGCTGGTCTTGCATCACGTTTTAAGAGAAATATAATTTTTGAAAATTACAATGATTTAGAATTATACCAGATCTTCTTCAAACTCTGTCGAGATAATAAATATATGATTGCAAATGATGCAAGTACTTCAATTAAAAACGCGTGTAATAAAATTATAGAAATAACTGGTGACCAGTATTCTAATGCAAGGGATTTAAGAAGGTTTTTTGAAAATTGTATTCAAATTCAATCTGTAAGATTGAATAAGAAAGAAAATAAAACAAAATTAGATCTAATGATGATAAAAAGAGAAGATATTGAAAATACTATCAATAATTTTTCTTAACTTATAATTCTCGATTTATATCGATAAGTAATAAATCTTCTAATAATTTCATAAAATAGAATGATTAATGCTATGAAAGTTACTATTGGAATGTAACTTAAAATTTTAAGATATCTTGAATATAAAATCTCAATAGCAGATCTTTCGTCCATTTGAATATCATGTAACCTATTTGCGATTAAATGTATTTTTGGATCTTTTAACTGAGAACATTTATCCAATATTTGGTATAATTGTAATTTATCATAATAATTAATTAATCTTGTTAGATTTTTTTCTACCGCATAACAATTTGCAAACAAATTATTATAAACGTCATCTAAAGTTAGATCTCTTTTAGATGAATTTTTCATTTCATTGTTTAAACTGATATAAATTTCCTCAACTTCCTCTTTTGTTGGATTTTCTTTTAAAACTATTTCAATTTTTTTCTCAAAATTTTTAATTTTTTCTTTAACATCTTTTTTAATATCATTGTTTAAATTTTGATCTGGAAAAGTTGCTATGATAGTTTCATCCTTTCCTATTTCATTATCGCTCGATATAACTTCATTACTCTGTTCTAAATCTTTATCAGATTTCATAGGAGGATCTTTCTTTAAAACTACTTTAGTTTGTTCCTCATTATCATTTTGATCCTGATCAGATTTTACTGGGATATCTTTTTTTGCAATCACGCTTGGTATTCTACCTTTTGCAAATTCACCAAAGAATTTTCTAAATGTAATTGAAAAAATATTAGAGCTGATGTCTTCTTTTGTATTTTCTAACAAAAATGCATTAGCCATTAGGCTTGTGTTATTCTCTTTATTAAGAAAATTATACCCTACCCCTAAAGAGTAGTAGTCTTCTTTGTCTCTTGGCAAATCGTGGTTAAAAGTAGAGCCAGATGCAAATCTTGCTTTATTTTCTGTTCCTTCGATAAAGTAGTCTCTAGATACAAAAGCTGCTAATTCCAACTGACTTAATTTATTATCTTTTTCAGAAAAGTTTTTTGATACTGAAATTCCAACCTCAGGTTTGACGATAAAAAGATCTTCATTATCAACTGTTAATGCTAAATCACCACCTGTTTCTTTTGTATCTCCCTTGAAAATATAGCTATAATTTATTTTAGCAGATGGAGATATTTTATAACCATTAAAATCATACTTTGCTATATGCTGAGCTTCTAAATTTAAACCAACATCATAAAAGTCAGATTTATACTTATCATCTACTGAAGTTCCAAATACAGATACATTTCTATTGCTGTTAGTCTTAGATACAAAAGCGCTACCTAATAAATTAAATGCATAATCTTCATCATCTATTTGCTTAAACATTGAGGCATGCATTGAATAAATTTCAGCATCTCCATAACTATCATTATAGGTTGTATCAGTTTTTGAAATTCCAATTGAATAACCATCAAAATTTATATCGTCTTTTTTAAATTGTTCTCCAAATAATATTCCTGTCGTATCAGAATTATATCCTGTGTAGCCTTCACCAATATTATCTCTTTTAGTATTTGTTCCAAAAGTTCTTAAAAATGAAGCCCTATCATCTGACTCGAACCTTTCAAAAAATGATTTATTTTTATTATTTTTTATAAAACCTAAAACAGATACATCGCTATAATCATAGTATTCATTGTATCTTTTCTTATCACCATACAAACCTTGGTCTTGTAATGATGCTAAAGTAAGCTCATTAGCTGTAGAAGTAAAATTAGTTACAAATGTTGTGTTTGAAAGAGACGTTGTATTAGCAACAGCTCTATTAAAATAATTATGATTAGTATTTGATTGAATAGATGATGTTGCAATTACAGTACCTTTTAATTTATCTAATTCTGTATTTACTGAAGAAACTGTTGCGCTATCCAAAACATCTTTTACGTCTTTTAATGTTCCGCTAGTTGCATTGTCAAAAACTTTTGCAATGTCTTTTGATGATGAAACTGTTGTTGTGCAGTTTATGTTACATGTGCTAGCTGCTTCAGTAATTTGTAAAGAAACAGTTTTAGCCGAAGTATCATAGACAATATCCCAAGTAGCATCATTAAGATTACTCTCGTTATTCATTGTCTCTGTTGAAAAAGTTCCATTAAATGTTCCACCACCAGAAGCATCTACAATTGTATGTGTCACATCTGAGTAAGTGGTATCTTCAGGGTATAAAGAAATAGTTCCAGCAAGTTCAGTATTTCCATTAATTACTATCTTGTCTGCTGTTGTCGAATTAAATTCAATGTTTGTAGTGTCATCTGCAGATAGCGTTAGGTTGTCATTTATAGTAAGAGTGCCTATACTATTTCCTGGAGCTAAAGTACCAGCTGTTGATGAAAATGTAACATTACCATCTATAATACCACTACCACTTAGTGTACCTCCTTTAACAATAATATTTCCTTCAGTAATTTTATTTGAGCTATCACTACTTCCTCCTGCAAATAATGTTCCTCCAGCAATATTAATCGTTCCATCAAATGTGTTAGCACCTGTAAGGGTTAATTCTCCAAAACCCGATTTATTAATGGTACCTGATCCTGAAATAACTCCAGATAATGTCTGATTATTTGAAGAGTTAATACCTAAATCTCCAGCATTCGAAATATCACCTGCATAAGATCCTCCGCCCAATTGACTTGTAACCAATAATGTACCTGCTGAAATAGTGGTATCTCCACTATAAGAATTTGTACCTGATAAGGTTAAAATACCATTTCCTACTTTAGTTATAGATCCAGAACCTGAAATAGTACCGCTTAATTCTTGGTCATTTGCATCACCGGTAGTCAAAGTTACAGCGTTAGCAATTTCTATTGTTCCTGCTCCATCTACAGAAGCAATAGTATCACTTACATCAACATCATAAATTGCACCTGAAGCAACAGAAACAGCAGTACTATCTGATAACGATCCTGTAACAGTTAGAGTTCCAGCACTAACTGTCGTAGCGCCTGTGTAAGTATTTGTGCCACTTAAAGTTTGAGTTCCTGATCCCACTTTTGTTAAACCTCCAGAACCTGATATTACACCTGACAAAGTTTTATCATTACTATCTCCAGCAGTTAGTGTTTGAGAACTTGCTATATCAATTGTACCTGCTCCAGCTAATGATGATATAGTATCGCTTGCGTCAACATCATAAGTAGCGCCACTTGAAACCGTTACTGCTGTATTGTTGTCAAGAGTTCCTGTTACAGTTAAAGTTCCAGCACTGATGGTAGTAGTACCATCGTAACCATTTGAGCCAGTTAAAGTTAAGGTTCCACTTCCAGATTTAATTAAATTATAAGTGTTAGACCCATCATCAATTGCTGCCATTGATACAGCACTATCAATGCTAGCAGTGGTATTTCCAGTTAGAGTATTAGTTCCTGAAAAAGTAATTGTATTGCTATCTCCACTATTTCCTAAAGTTATTGAACCCTGTAAATTTAAATTCTCATCAATTGTAAAATCACTTGCATCTGATGTATAAAATTTACCTCCAGTCATTGTTATAGCGCCTGTACCAAAAGCATCATTATTTCCATACTGAATTGCACCAGCAGTCACTGTAGTACCTCCAGAATAAGTACTGCTGTTCTCTGCAAAAAATGTACCAGTCGCTGACATTGTCAAAGTTCCAGAATTCAACACTAAACCACCTGATGGTCTAATTGTTCCATCACCACCTGTAATAGTTAAATCATAATTGTTGGCTCCTGCTGTTAAACGACCACCAAATGTTAAATTTCCGTCATCAATATTTATTGTAGTATCAGAACCAAGAGTAGTAGCACTCCCTGATAATGTTATTGTTCCAGAAGTATTTGCAGCTTGTAAAGCACCACCATTACTTACACCATTTCCATTTAATGTTAAGCTCTCATTAGTAATCGTAATTGCATCAGTTATTTTTAAACTTGCACCATCTGCAACAACTGTTCCTCCACTTGATGACCCTAAAGAATACTGATCAGATATTTCTAGAATACCTGAATTTACTGTAATTGTTCCATCATTCTGATTAGCTCCACCCAAAACTAAAGTACCACTTCCAGATTTAGTTAAATTACCAGAATCTGTAATGATACCATCAAAGGTCATTGTGTTAGATGATGCTACATCAATTGTGCCATTACCAGTTAACGTAATTCCTTTATTTGTACCTAAAGTAAAATCATTTGTAGCACTTAAAGTTCCACCATTAAAAATTATGTTATCTCCATCTGCGCTGCTAGGAGTTGCTCCTAAATTAGCTGAACTTGAAACACTAATAGTTCCATTTGTAATAGTTGTTGAACCAGAATAAGTATTTGTACCTGAAAGAGTTAAAGTTCCACTTCCAGATTTATTTAAAGCACCAGTTCCTGAAATTACACCTGCTAAAGTTTGGTTAGATGATGAATCTACTGTTAAAGTTCCTGAATTTGCAATTGCACCATCATAATTTCCACTTTCTAACTGACCTTGAAGTGTAATGCCCCCTTGGGAAATAGTTGTATCACCAGTATATGTATTTGTTCCACTAAGAGTTAATGTGCCAGTTCCAGTTTTTGCAAGTCCTCCTAATCCTTGAATGACACCTGAGAAAGTTTTGTTTGTAGCATCCCCTGCTGTTAATGTTTGACCACTTGCAATATCAATTGTTCCAGCTCCATCAATAGATTTTATTGTATCACTCGCATCAACATCATAGGTCGCTCCAGATGAAACTGTAATTGCTGTATCGTCAGATAAGGTTCCTGTAACATTTAATGTTCCAGCACTAACTGTGGTTGCACCTGTATATGTATTTGCTCCACTTAAAGTTAAGGTTCCATCACCAGTTTTTGTCAAAGTACCATTGTTACTAATTACACCACCATAAGTTAATGTAGTTGATGCATCAGTATTAATTGTTCCTCCACTACCAACAACTGTTATTCCTTTATTTGATCCTATGGAAAAAGAATTTGTAGTTTGAAGTGTTCCATTATTTAAAACTATATTGGTACTTGCTACAGATCCAGGTGTTGCTCCTAAACTAGATGAGTTTGAAGCAACAACAGTTCCGCCTTCAATTGTTGTTTGGCCACTATAAGTATTTGTTCCAGTTAGTGTAAGTGTTCCTGAACCAGTTTTAGCTAAAATTCCAGTGCCTGAAATTGTTCCAGCTAGAGTTTGGTTAGATGATGAATTGATTTTTAATTGACCAGAATTAGAAATTGCTCCATCATAATTTCCACTTTCTAACTGACCTTGAACGTCTAATGTTCCAGCTGAAATTGTAATATCTCCAGTATTAGTATTTGTTGCACTTAAGGTTAAAGTTCCATCACCTGATTTAGTTAAAGCACCTGAGCCAGTGATAACACCTTGAATATTTGATGTTGTTGACGATGCTGTATTTATTGTTCCAGCACCTGTCATAGTAACTCCTCTATTTGAATCAAAGGTAACTCCTGAGCTTATTATTAGGCCACCACCATTAAAGATTATGTTATCAGCGTCAGCAGTACCGGGTGCAGAGCCAAGATTGTTATCAGCTGAAATACTTAAATTTCCAGCATTAAGGGTAGTATTACCGCTGTAAGAGTTTGTTCCGCTTAAAGTTAATGTTCCTGTACCTGACTTAACAATAGAACTTGTTCCTGTGCTATCTGTAATTACCCCGGCATAAGTAGTATTGGTATCTTGGTCTATTGTTAGAGTTGTATTTTGTAGATCTATTGAACCTGTAGAAGTACCTGTAAGTGAAGCTATAGTGTCACTTGAGCCCATATTTAGAGTTCCCTGAACATCTAAATTTACTGTGTCTGCAAAACCTCCTTCTCCACTTGTAAAGTCTGCTGTTGTATATCTATCAACATCTAAAGTTCCAGTTCCAATAACAAGATCTAAAAACTGATATTCTCTAGCGTTAGTTCCTTCAGCAAGCAATGTGAAGGTGTTGCTACCTAAATTAATTGCAGTAGTAGCAGACCCATTTGAATTACCAAATATAAACTTATTACTTGCATCTGAATTTAAATTAGGTTTGTGCAATACATTCGAGTCCGCAGTTAAAGTTACTGTTCCAGTCAAAGTAGTATTTCTATCATAACTAGATGTTAATGTTGCTGCTGTACCACTGTTTAAATTATTATTCCCAGAACCTGATAAACTTATGTCCATGCTATAGGTTCTTCCAGAATCTGTCCCTGGATAAAAATTTAAAGAACCTCCACTTTGAACAGTAATTGAATTTCCTGAAGCAAAAGCATCATTATTTACAGACGCATTAGCTCCATTTGCAACTATAACATCAAAGGAATATGCATCTGAAGTTCCACTGACAAATATCATTTGACCAGCACTTACTGTTACATCTCCTGATAAATCATGAGTATTAGCAGCACCTAAAGCTAAAATACCTGAACCAGTTTTTGTTAAATTATAATTACCCGTTATATCACCATAATAATTTACCCTAGCACCTGAATTAGTTACTTCAATCGTTGCATTATTATTTGCTAAAGTAATACCTCTATTAGCATGTAGAGTAATTGTACCTGTGTTAGAAAATTTTAAAGTTGCATCAACAATTCTAATATTATCAGAAACTAAACTACCAGGTTCACTTCCTAAACCTCTATCAGTTGCAACCTCTAATATTCCTCCATTTAAAACTGTTTGAGATTGAGTGTTTGTTCCAGTTAACTTTAAAGTACCACTTCCAGATTTAACTACATTACCATTACTAACGATTCCAGATATAGTTGAAGTAACTCCACTTGCAGTATCAAATGTTATATTCTGACCTCCAAGATTTACAGCCCCAGATAAAGTATTATTACTATTTGATGTAACAGTATGTTTGCCTCCAGAAATTGAGGCATCGCCTGACAAAGTTAAGGCACCATTATTTGTTGCATTACCAATAGTTGTTGATGATGTTATGTTTATATCATTACTAATCGAACGAGATGATGTGTTTGAGGATGATATTCCTCCACCCTCTAAACTAATTGTGTTGTTTGCGCTTCCAAACGATCCATTGTTTCCAATTCCAACCAAACCACCTTCTATGGTGAAAGTATTAGAAATAACATTACCAAAATTTGAACTATTTGCGTTTAAAATTAAAGTTCCATTCCCTTGTTTTGTCAAATCATAGCCGTTACTAAGTATTTCTCCGTTAAGAGTATAAACAGCATTATTTGTAATATTGTAAGTTGTGCTTGCTTTTATATCGCCATCTAAATCAAGATTATTATTTTCTACAGTGTCGGTATTTTCATTTATAGTGTTAGCTAAACTTTTGCCGTTAAATGAAAAAATAAATATCAAAAATAAACAGCAAATAAACTTTTTCAAAAAAAGAAATTTTTCATTTAATTCTAACAACATTTAATTTTTGACTTGCACTAATCCAATAAAGTTATTTTGATGCAACTTATGGTATATAATATTAGTTATATATACAATTTGATTAAATATAAAAAAATTCTATAAATACGATTATGAGTAATCAAGAGTTCTTAAACCCTAAGTTTTTAAAGTATTTTATAACAGTAGCAGATACGGGGAGTATTTTATCTGCAAGTTCGAGTTTAAATGTTGCTCAACCTTCAATTACAAGATCTGTACAAATTATTGAAAATAGTTTGGGAAAAAAATTATTTATCAGAACTAAAAAAGGAGTCACTCTAACTAAAGAAGGTGAAATTTTTTACATGAATGCAAAATCAATTTTAGCGTTCAATGATAAAGTTATAGAAAATATAAAATCTATAGAATTTGATGATAAAAGTATAAATAATGATCAAATTACTTTTGGTATTCCAAGTACCCTTACCTATTCCCATAAACAAAATATACTTTGGTTGATTAAAAAAAATAATCCTAAAGTAAGAATAAAAGTTATTGAGAGTGATAGTTTTGAAATGATTAATCTAGTTGAAAAAAATAAAATTGATTTTGCGATAAGTTGTATCAAATTTTCAAATGATAATATTGATAAAGTCAATTTATATGAAGATCCGTTTTGTGTTGCCTTTTATAAGGGGCACCAATTTCAAGATATTAAAGAAGTAAGTATAAATATGGTTCGAAAAGAAAAAAATTATATCTTTAGAAATACTTGCGAATTTTTTTACTATGATTATTTAAAGAATAAAGGTTCCTTCCCAGACTTTAAAGAAATCCAAAAAAATATTAAAAAAAGAAAGCAAGAAAATAATGATAGAGATATTGTTTTTACTGATAGTGACACAACAGCAGCCTCTTGTATTAAAAGTGGTTTAGGGGTCGCAATAATTCCTGAAAGTGTAGCAATTGATCATAAACTTTTATTCACTAGAATAAATAAACCTCAAATGAATAGAGATATTTTATTTATTCAAAATAAAAATAATAAAAAAAATATTAATACAACCAATGAAGCTTTAAAGAATGCTTTATGGTTATAACGACTGGAGATTAAAATATGAGATTATTACTAACTTTTATATTTATATTTGTATTTAATTTAAATTTTACTCATGCAGAACAAAGTGAAGAAAAAGTACCAACTGTTACTACAAAACAGTTTAGAGATTGGACTTTGCGATGTGTTACTGAAAACAAGAAACAAAAATGTGAAATTGTACAATTTTTACAAGTTAAAAATTTAAATCTACAATTTACAGTAGTGTATTCTGAATTTTTAAATAATAAAAATGAGTTAAAGGAATTAATTAATATAATCACACCACTAGGTGTTAATGTTCAAAGACCTGCATCAATAAATTTTCATAAAGGGACTGCAGTTAATTTACCTTTCATAAAATGTGAAGTTGTTGGATGTATAATATCAATTTCAAATGATACTACCGATCCTGCGATAGAGAGTCTTTTTAAACAAATTAAAGAAGCAATGAAAAAATCAATCTACTTTGAAATTTTAGTTGATGGATTTAGAGAAAAGCCATTTTTAATTAAATCTTCATTACAAGGTTTTGAAGATGCACTTACTGAATTTGAAAAACAAAAAAATTAAAAATTTGTGAAAAATTTAAAAAAATACCTTGGGCTTATTTTTCTAGCGCTGTTAGTGCTAATTAAAATCCAGGACAGTAATTTTGTTAAACGAATAGAGAATATCTCATATGATATTTACCAGTCTATTTTTGAGGAAAATAGCGATTTTAATGATGTTTTAATCGTTGATATTGACGAGAAAAGTATAGGTGAAGTAGGCCAATTTCCCTGGAGAAGAGACGTATTTGCCAACCTTGTTGACAAATTAGAGAATTTGGAAGCATCAGTAATTTCTTTCGATATTTTTTTTAGTGAAGAAGACAAACAAAATCCTAGCAAAATATTAGGAGAACTTAATATTTCTAATGAAGGAGTATTAGACTCTGACCAATCCCTAATTACTGCAATTCAAAATTCAAATGTAATACTGCCAGTTTTAGGAGACATTTCTGTTTTTGATAAAATGAATAATTCTAAACCAAAAACAAACTTTATATCAAGAGGAGGTGATGCAGAAAACTACTTATATAATTTTAAAAATAAAATCACTTCACTTGAAGTTATAAATAATGCAGCAAAAGGTATAGGTAACATTTCATATCTTGATAATCAGGATGGTGTCTTGCGGTCATTACCAATTTTACTTAAAATCGATGGAGATATCTGGCCATCACTAAGTTTAGAAACATTAAGATTGTTACATAAAAATAAAAGTATTTTAATTCAATCATCAGAAAGTGGAATAAAAACAATTAGAACCAAGAACTATAGTTTGAATACAGATCCAAATGCAATAGTTCATATCAACTATAAAAAATTTGGTAAAGATAAATACATTTCAGCTGTCGATATTTTAAATGACAAAATTAGTAAAAATATAATTAAAGATAAAATAATTTTAATTGGAAGCTCAGCACAAGGTTTATTTGATTTTGTTAAAATACCTAGTGGAAAAGTTATCCCTGGAGTTGAAACACATGCTCATGCAATTGAAAATATTATAAATAACGACTTTATAATTAAAAACTTAAAAACAGATATTATTGAAATAATTATATTATTAATTTCTTTAATCTTAGTATTAATAATTCCAAAAAAAGTTAATCCAAAACTAAGTATAGTTTTTTTTGTAGGCTTATGTGTATTTCTAATAACTTCTAGCTTAGTCTTTTACCAATTTAATTATTTTATAGATATATTTTACACTACTTTAGGCTCTGCATTTCTATTTTTAGTTACACTGTATTTTAGATATCTCCAGGAAAATGAAATAGCTATTGAAAATGAAAAAAAACAAATAGTTTTAAAAAAAGAAAGAGAAATTGCTGGTGAAGTACAAAAAAAATTATTTCCAAAAGAATTTGAACAAAAAAATATTCTTTACGCAAAGAATGTTCCTGCGCGAGATGTTTCTGGTGATTACTACGATTACATAAAAATATCTGAGGATGAATTTTATTTCACATTAGCAGATGTTTCTGGCAAGGGAGTTAAGGCTGGAATACTAATGGCAAATGCTGCAGCTGTTTTTAGATCGATGGCAAAACTTAATAAAGAAGTATCTACAATTGCAAGATACATTAATAATCAAGTTGCGGACTCATCTTATCAAGGAATGTTTATAACTGCAGTTGTAGGAAAATATAATATTAAAGAAAAAAAAATAGAATACATCAATCTTGGGCATGAACCAATTATGGTTTATGACGAAAATTTTAATTTTGAATATTATAAATCTACACTACCTCCGCTTGGAATTATGGCTATGGATAATGACGATTTTTTTCAGACAAACGAAATAAGCTTAGTAAATAAAAATTTAGTTATCTATACAGATGGTGTTACAGAGGGATACTTAGAGAATAATCAAGAATTAGAGGCAAAAGGTGTAGAAAAGGAAATTAGTGATAATAAATTTAAGTCGCCTGTAGCAATTATTGAGCATTTAAGCGATATTTTAACTAAAAGAAAAGAGCCTTTAAGAGACGACATTACCTGTCTGATCATCTCCGGATTTTAAGAATTGTTATGAGAATACTGATCTTTCTTTTTTTTATATTTATTTCAATCACTAAGGCTCATGCAAATTTAGTTTTAAGTGAAGTTTTAAATAAACCGGAAGATCTTGAACAAGCATTTTTATTTGTTGATCAAGAAAAAGATAACAAAGTTAATGAGGCAATTTATGCGCTCGAAGTTTTAAAAAAAATTTATCCAGAAAATTTAGAGATCAAAATAAAACTATTTTATCTTTATGAAAAAACTCAAAATGAGACAGAGTTAAAAAAAATATTAAATGAGTTAAAGGAATTTGAAAACGTTCCAAGTTATATTGTTAGTAAAATAAATGAATTAATTGTTTCAGAAAACAAATCTGAGAAAGAAAATTTACAAATATCAAATGATAGTTCCAAAGGAATAAAATATTCTGAAATTCTTAACAATCCAACTGATCTTGAATTAAATTTGAGATTTGCAAAGGAGCAAGAAAGTTTAGGAAATTATAAAACTGTTATTGCAACTTTAGAAAGACTATCAGATCTATACTCAGAAAATTTAGATTTAAAATTATATTTGTTGTCAATATCGTTAAAAATAGATTCTAAAGAAAGAACAAAAGCAATTATTGATGAAATAAAACAGAGTGAAAAATTAACAGCTGATATCAGAGAGCAACTTAACTCACTAACCCAAACTTTAGAAAATCAGAAGAAACCTAGAGATGAAAATGACTGGATTAGATATGTAGACTTTGGTGTTAATCTTGCAGAAGAAAACAATGTTAATACTGTTTCAAATTCTAAAACATTGTATATCAGTGATAGTTTAAGTAATTACGCTGCTGATACTATTTACGAAGATTCTTATAGTGACATCTTTATAAGAACAGGAGCTTTTAAAAAACTATCTGATACTTCAAATTTAAGTTTAAGTTTAGGTAAAAATGTAACAAGACAGAATAGAGATAAGAATAAAGAAAATGATCTAGATTCTTTGTTTGTTAATTACAATAAACAATTCAATAAAAATTATACGTCCGCTTTCTTTTCAATGAATAACAATAATTTTGTTAATGATGCTGAAAATGTAATTTATAATGTTACTGTTGAAAACAGATATCTAACTAAACCAAATCAAAATCTGTTAGTATCTTCAAATATGGGTATTACAGATTATAGAACAGATACTAACTTTAGTTCTGCAGATAATAAAAATAATACTTATTATGGAATTGCAACAGGTTACGAGTATTTTTTTAGTAATACTAACAATATAAAATTTAAACTAGGTATAAATCAGTATAACGCTAAGCTAGACTCTTATGGATATGAAAATAACTTTTATACTATTTCAAATTCAGGAAAAATTGGATTTTTAAATTATACAATTTCTCATTCAAATAACTCAAATAAATATGATAAATCTGACACTTTCGTAAAAAGCGATACGGTCAGAGATGATGAGATTGTAACAAATAGTGTTACACTTTCTGGAAATTTAGAAGATCTAATAAAGAATAAGTATATAAAGAATGTTTTTTACAATCTTTCTTATTCTGATATAGAGTCGAGCTCAAATATCCTTAACTACGACTATGATAAGGAATTAATTAAATTTGGATTAACAAAAAGGATGATGTTTTGAAGAAAATATTGGCTCTAATTTTAACCCTATTTTTTATCAGCCATTCAGTTGCTGATGAGAAAATTGTAGGTGCAATTACATTATCGATTGGAAAAATTACCAATCAAAAAGGAGAAATATTAAAAGCTGGAGATAAAATTTTCTTTGGAGATGAAATTATTTCTGATGGAAAATCTAAATCTCAAATAATCTTTTTAGACGAGACGGTTCTTACAATCGGAGAAAAAACATCAATAACAATAGATGAATTTGTTTTTGATCCAAGTACATTAGATGGTAGCTTCTTAGCTACACTTAATGAAGGTAGTGTAAAAGTTTTAAGTGGATTAATTAATCAGAAGAACCCTGAAAAATTAGAAGTTAAGACTGCGGCTGGAACAATAGGTTCAAGAGGTACAGAGTTTCAAACAATTATAGATGAAGAAGATAATGCACAAGTATTGCTGATTGGTCCTGGGGAAGACAATACCTTAGGATTAAGGCCAGGTGCGGTAGAAGTTGCAAATGAACTTGGGAGTGTATTATTAGATACACCTTTTTCATTCACACAATTATCTTTAAATCAAATTCCAACACCTCCAGTTGAAATTACACAAGAACAATTACAACAATTCCAAAATTTTTTAGATGTTAAAGCAAACCTTGATGTTCAAGAAGTAGAGAGTGCAATTAAAGAAGGTTTGTTTGATGATCAGCAAATAAGTGGAAATGAAATAATAGGTGAAATAGTAACCACTGCTTTGAATTTAAGTGATGGAGGATTAACTTTCGATCAAATAGCTGAAGTGCTAGGTGTTGATGTCGTAGATATTATTGGCGAAGAAGGTCAAGCTGAATTTGAAAACGAGTCTGCAGAAAACCAAATTGCAATGGCAAATGCTGAAGGTGGAGACGGTCTTGCATATATTTTACGTTATGGTGGTACCAATTTAGGAGAAACAAATTATGGAGATTTCCAAGGTATAACTTCAGGGACTTACACTTATACAGGTAACAACATTAACATGGCAGCAACTAAAGGAACAGGTTCTGGGACTTTTAGTGGTGTAACAACAGTTAACTTTGCGTCTCAAACGATTAACAACACATACTCAGGAACGTTATCTTTAGATGGTAACGCTGATGTAGATTTTAGCTATTCTTTTACAACAGATTATTCTAGTGGATCAGCATCTACATCAATGTGGGGAACAAATAATGGAATTTTTAGTATAAATAATTCAAACGGTACAACCGCAACAACCACTAAATCAGGTGAAGCAGGTTTTGATCCATCAGACTTTACTTCAGCTGCTGGAAGTTATTATGCTGATGCTGCAACAGATTTCTTTAATGTTCAAATGAATGGATCTCCAAATCCATCGACTGGTTCGGTTGCAACAATTGCTTTAAATGTTTCTGATTATAATGATGCAGCAACTGATACAGAAAATACTATAGATGGCCAAAGAACTGGTATTATGCCATCAAGAGATTAAAACTATCTATTATTCCAAGATATAGGTGTAACAGTAACAGCGTTTCTGCTTCCAATAGCTTTTACAACTCCAATTTCTTGATTCAATGTAGTATCTCCATACACTAGCTTAATTTTAATTTTTCTATTTCCTGGAGTAAAGTCGCTAGTATCAGTACTTTGATAGTAAACTTTTTGAAGCTCGTCTCGCCATTGTTGAATGGTTGCAACTTCACCAGAAGGTGACGTAATTTTTAATGGTGAATTACTAGAAGCTACAAAATCAGCTGTTTTAGACCACCCTGTAGATAATGCTAAATCACCAGTGGTATCAACTTTAACAGAGTCCTCATCGCTTATAAAAATACTATTATCACTTCCATCATTGTAAAAAGAAATTTCAGCTCTTTCAGGACCTAATAGTACATTAATGTCATTATCATCTTCTTCAATATCTGCACCAGTAAAATCTCCTACACTTCCTCCATATCTAATGATGAACCCTTCAACATCGGAGCTAGCCATACCACCTCTAGTCATAATTCCAGTTGTAGATGCAGAACTAGTTTGTTGGAAAACAAGATAATCATTTGTATTAGCAGCTGGATGAGAGCTAATCCAGTTTGCAGCAGTAAAAGGTCCTACTCTAACACTAGCCTGACTAGACCTCGTAGAAGTTACACCGCAACTTGCTTCATTTTCTAAATTATCTCTAATGTCGTCTGCGTCATCCAAATCAATATCTAATCTTAATCTCCAAAACTCTTTGTCCTTCCAAGGTCCAGATGAATATCTCCAAAATCCAGATCTAAAAATTCCACCCTGACATTCATCTGTTCCATTGACCCAAACTTGTTTATCATCAGTTACACCAAGCTCTTCAATTGCATCTAGATCCGCGGATGTTGTAACATTAGCTAAATAACCTTGAATACCACAAAGGTTTTGGTAACTCGCTTGAAAATTTGCTTGATTGTAACTTAACTCAGTATCTTTTAACTGATAATAATGTTCAGCGTTACTTGGCTTTTGAATATCTCCTAACAATACTTCTATTTCTCTTGTTCCATCAGCAGATGCATTGTGTTCAAAATACATAGATTTAATTAAATCAACATAATTTTTACAAGTTGCATCTCCAGATAAAGTAACCTCGCTAGTTTCATTTCCTGTAGCAGTTAAATTAACTGCATTAAGTTCCTCTGAGCCTACTACAAGCTTGTCACCAGTTTCAGCTCCTGATTTTATTTTCACAATGGCTTTTGTTACTCTCCTATCAAAAAGTTTAATTACTCTTTTTGTAGCTATTCTAATATTAGGATCTTCATCATTTTCCATACCCCCATATTCTAAAACTAATCCTCTTATTGAATAATTAAAGTTATTTGAGTAACTTGCACTCCAATTGTGTAAATCATTCCATGTGAGCTCATCATCGTCATCGAAATGAGTTCCTAATAAATGAATACCATGTTCTGTTTGTGCAACATTATTAGGTTCTCCAGTTCCATTCCAATTTCTAAATGGCATACCATCAACAAACACTTCACCAATTTGTTGACCTTGAGGATCATTAGAACCAGCTGTAACACCTCTTTCCCAGGTTCCATTGTTAGCAGAAGGTGTTCCAGAAGCTGTTCGTGTTGGAGCAAAAGCCAAACCTCTTCCATTCCATAACATACCTTCAGGGCCAGTCATCCATCTCCATACAGGGCATTCTGTGCTCGTTACCGTATCATCAACGTTTGTAAACGAATCTGTAAAATATCTTTTTGTATTATTGCCTGTAATTGCTGCATTTGAAGACAAAGCTATTTTAGGATCTTTATAAAACAATGTTAAACCAGACTGAGATTGGGGGTTTGCATTTGATGCAGTTAGTGATGAAGATCCTTTTCTATAAAATTCATTCTGATACCCTTCCAGTAACCACATTTGAGCTGAACTTGCTGTATAATTAGACCAAGAAGTAGAATTTATATTATTTCTCGTATCTAAATCGACAAGTCTGAATGTTGTGTTGGAAACAACTCTAATTCTATAAAATCCAGTAGCTAGTTGTGTCATACCATCAACATTCATCTGATTAGTGGTGCTAATATCTGCAATCTTAATGATATCATCACTGGTAAGACCATGTGCCGAACTTGTTGTAATTAATGCCGGATTAGCTTTTGATATTGATGTAATTGTTCTTGCTGTTGTTGTTTGATATTTTTCAACTATATTTCTAATATATCTCGTACTAGCACCATAAGTTTGGCCATTTCTATAAAACGGTATATTTTCAAAATCTCGTAAAGCTTGAAAATCAGCTGTTGCTTGAGCTCTATTAGATCTTTGTCGGAAACCACCACATTTATTTAAATTAGCTACAGTATTTGCGTTATCCGACATAGCTAATCCACCCATCCATCCATTACCAACTGCTTTAGTTGTAATGATATCATTTTCAGACTCGCTTGTTATAGTTGCAAGGTATCCACTTTTTCCAAAATAATCTAATTGTCTAGATAGAGAGAACGCTTCATTCATTCTTCTATTTTTATTATTGTATAGATTTTGACTTGAATTAGCAGTTCCATCTGGTCTAGCAGGAAACTCATAAAATTCGTAGAAGTGATTATATCCATCTCTATGCTCTTCAACATGAAGCGGACCTAAAGAAAATAAAATTGTTCTTTCTCCAAGCGAGGCTGTAGTAGTTTCAGTGTCTTCACCTTCTGTGCCGTCTGAACCATCTGTTCCTTCATAAGCATAAGGGTTTGCTCCTTCTTCTGCATCTACTTCTTTTGAATTGTAATATTTTATAGATTCAAATGCTTGTGTCCAAACATCTACGTCTGCACACGGTGCATCAGACTCGTCACCTTCATACATAGTCCAATTATGTGGATTATAAATTGTAGGGGTTTGAGTTAAATCTAAAGAAGAACCACCAGTTATCGTGCCACCTGAAGTATTTTTCCAAACTCTATTATTAAACCAAACAAAATCATTAGCTGAATAAGTTGATGTTGAACTCCAATCATTTGGTTTACCAGAATGAACCATAGTAAGGACTCCTGTGTAGGCATTCCAACCTGGATAATCGTCAGTCGTGTCATGATCTACAGAAGATGAAGAAGTGTCACCTGTTATTGCTGATGGATAATCTTCAGCATCAGTATCAAGTTTTAAATAATCTTCTATAACGTCTGGGTTGGTGTCTGCATCAAGATCTAATAAGTCTCCATCACTGTTTCCATCTACTGGAGCTACATATGTGTCTGCCTCTATAGTGGCTCTTGCAACACAAAAATTATGGCCACTAATATCTATTTCATCTGCATCGTCAGTGTCACCATCTTGGTTAATATCATGCTCTAAGCTAAAATGATCAAAACCTCCATATTCAACAACATAACCAGTAATACAATCTAGTCCTCCAGAACTACAATTTGGAATTCTTCTTAAATCATTCCAACCTCCGTTGGTTCTACCGCTTCTATTTATTTCCATATCAGCATATGGCTCTGCTGAATTATTGGGTTCACCACTTTGCCAGTTTGTATAGGATACACTCATTCCCATTAAAGGTCCTGACTCTGATTGCATATTAGCTGCATTCGAGGTTGGATTTCTCCAATCTGAGTTTGATAGCCAGATATAGTGTTGATCACTAGATTGATCTAATCTTGTTCCATAGTAATTTTCTCTGGTTTCTCCAGCAGCAACATGAAAAGGGGTAACTCCAGTACAGCCAGACTGCGTACTGCTATTGCACATTACAGCATCTTTAATAAATTCATTTTCTTCAGCACTTTCTATAGAAACTAAATATCCTCGCATACCTCCACAAGTAGATTGCTCAGCTCTTCTTTTTGCTTCCCACCAGTCAATCGAGTCACCATTGTAACCAAGATCAGAAGTTACATTTGGTGCAGTTGAAAAATATTTATAATAATGACCATAACTATTATCACCTGAATTTGATGTAAATTGTACACCGTCACAATCGCTACCCAAAACCTCAGACCAATCATCCTCTATAAAATCGTCACCAGCTGATTTTCCATCATCTTTTTCTAGGAAATACAATTTATCTTCAAATTCTGCACAGTCTCCTTCAGAGTATGACGAGGCTGCACTGAAATCTGTAAATGAATTAGAGTTACTACATTGCTCCATAGACCTTTTAAAAACATAAAAGTTTGTATTAGTATTATCTTTGGTTTGAATTTTAATATCTCCAGTTACTCCTTCTTGAGCAATATAATTATTTAAAGGTGTTATTAATGGAGTGCCTTCTTGACCAGTTAGATCGTTTAAGTCTTCTTCTGTAAGTGCAATTTTACCATCTCCTACATCTCCTTTTTGAACTGGAGCTGAAACAATTAATTCAAGAGGAACGATTTGTTCTTGAGGTCCTTTTCCACATGATAAAATTTTGTAATAAACAACATCTTCTCCAGGTGGAACATTGATCGACGGTGCATCGTCTGTTGTTGAAGTAACTGGATATTTAACAATTTCTGTTTTCCATAAAGTTCCTTTGTTTCCAATACCATATATCATTGCATCATTTTTTCTATCAGCTGCTCTTGAGGTGTTAAAATCTTTAGCAGTATTACCTGATCCTTCATTAAACTTATAATATGAAACTAATCCTGGTTCAGAACCTGTTAATCTTCTTCTATTATTGTTTGCAATGTCAGTGCCTGATCTTGATACATTCCATATTCTCATTTCAGCAATATTACCAAGCCAAGGAACACTTTGAATTATTGGATCTCCAGTCAAATAACTACTAGGATTAAAGCCAGCCAAACCTTCTCCGATTGCTAACGGCCAAAAATCTCCTTCAGGTAATGTCTCAGGAGGATTAGTATAACCAGATTTAGGTCTAGCTCCTATATCTGCATTATATGTTCCACTCAAAGTTCCATTTTGGTAAATTCTTACATTACCGGTATCAGTACTCCCCGGTGTACCTCCATCCCATACCCATGCAATGTGAACCCACTCATCCTTAACAGGAGATCCAATATCTCCTTGGTCATCTAAAACAACTTCTCCAAGTCTTGGAGACCACTCATCATTTTTAACTTTAAATACTAAATCCCAAGTTCTACCCCATTCAAAAGCATGCATGTCATAAGTAGATCCTGGCTGTTTATTTTGTATCCACATTTCAATTGTAAATTGATCGTTTGGAAAATCTTTAAAGTTTTCAACAAGCGCAAAAGATCTGTCTGTGTAAGTAGTATCTTTTTCAGTATTATTTTTTGAGCCTTCTGCAGAGAAATAAATAGATCGAACTACATCTGCATGCCTTTGAACAAAAACCTCATAAGACATGTCCTCAAATTTTGGATCATCTGTTCCAAGATTTGCATTTATTCTTTTTGCATAATAAACATCTTCACTAGAATTGGTAAAACCATGCCTATTAAGACATTTATTATCTGAGTCAGCGACATTAAGGGTATTTTGAATATCAACTAGAGTAAAACTATTTGAATTTAGCTGATCAGTGATCCATTTCTGACCTTCTTGTAATCCCGTTTCCGCAGCAAGATTTACTTGTTGCATAACTGAATTTCTTGAAACACTTTTTAAATCATTGTCATAATAAAAAAACATAGCTCCCGTCATAATTGACAATGCTGAGACGACAGCAATCACAAATACAAGGACAAAACCTTTTTCGTTTTTTCGTTTTTTCATTATGAGTCGCTCCAAAGTTGCTGTCTATCAATGTAACTATGAGTTTCCTTACATCTATTTGACAACATTCCAATAACAACATCTTCTCCATCAACTGTTACTGTTTTTTCAGCTATTTTTACAGATGGTTGTACTGACCTTTCGGGATATTCAAATGTAATTACAGCCTCATCCAAGCTAGTAGTTAGTGGGACTGTCTGTCTCCTAAATACCTTCTCACCTTCTTTTCCTTGAATATAACCCTCAATGGTCATTGCTGCTTTTGTTTTATAAACAGTGATATTTTCCATTGCTGTTTCTGAGCAATCAACTCTATCTACATATACTTTTTCTGTAGTAGTTAATTGGTTTCCTCTTAAATCTGTAGCAACAATTCTTATTGAGAAATATTTTTTATTTGAAGGTAAATTAGACCATCTAATGTCACTATCATCATTTAAAACTAAATAAAATTTATCATCTTTTTGGTCAATTCTAAATCTAGTTCCATGATCTACATCTTTATCAGCATCATCATTTGGAACCTCTCCAAGATTAAATCTTACAAAATCATGTGTATCAGGTTCTTGAGTACTAGTAGCATAAATCTCACCTACTATTAGATCTTTGTTATCATCCTCAGCAATATCAAAGTTATTATTATCTGTAATGACTGTTCCATCTGCTTCCTTAAACGATACCCCTGTAGGTGTAGTGTTTCCAATATTAAAACCAATATATACTTTTTTTATGTCTGAAATTCTATTATTAGAGGTATCTTCTGATTGAACTGCGTAATAAAAAGAATCTTCTTTTGGTGTACCATCATTAAAACCAACTGCATAAGCTTGATATCTGAAAGAACCATCGGCAAAAACATAAATAGTATTTCCTGCGGTAGTTGTTACTGTTGCCCTAGCACCACTGTAAGAGTCCTTATCTTGGGTATCATACATTTCTCCTATATTTGGAAGTTCTGTATTATTAGCCCAAACTGCTGTGGTTGCCCTCCACTCTCCA
Source organism: Candidatus Pelagibacter sp. HIMB1542 (assembly GCF_052047835.1). NCBI lineage: Bacteria > Pseudomonadati > Pseudomonadota > Alphaproteobacteria > Candidatus Pelagibacterales > Candidatus Pelagibacteraceae > Candidatus Pelagibacter > Candidatus Pelagibacter sp. HIMB1542. The sequence goes on from NZ_JBNAJB010000002.1 coordinate 162,063, forward strand.
CTCAATCTGCAATTCATAGATCTATCAGAACCATCTATACTTTGAGTTTTAATTGAACCTGTTTCATTTGTTCCTCTACCACCGATTTGTGCACAGTTGGCTGATGAATTTGACTGCACTAAAACTTCTATGTGTTCTCCAAAGGGATCATAAGATTTACTTAGCAAACCATATATTCTGTTTACTGTAAAATAGTCTTCGTCCATGTAATAATATAAATTTTGCGCTTTAGGCATTGGTTTATTTCCATCAGTTTTGTCAGGGATAAACCTTGGTAGTCTTGCAATTTGAATATTAGAATACCTATTGTCAGGTTGTGAAAAAGAAACTATTGCAACAGAACCCTTTTGAAATCTTTTAAACCCTTCTGTTTTTAATTCTTCGGTATCATCATCTCCACTTGGCAAACTAATAGCAGTTGGTGTTGTATCTTCATTATAAGGCCAAGCAGACAAAGTATGATCAAATAAATCTCCGTCACTATCAAATCTATAATCAAATGCTGTGAACCTTTGACTGTTGCTGTTAGCAACATGTGGTTTGTTATCTATGTTAGCTCTAAATTTATTTGGGTGGTATGTAAGCGTGACAGTATTTTTAACACCAGTATTTTTTCCGTGTCCACATCCCCATTTATGAGTTGCACCAGGATTATAACTAATTCTTGAAAATGAACTACCTCTATTATTACAGTTCCTAGAACCAGTATTTGTTGGTCTAGTGCTATCAGTTCTCATAAAAAGTCTATTGTATCCATTTTCGTTAAAATCAGACATTTTTGATGAGTTAGGAGTAGACCATCCAGTTAACCTATTCATATCAGCATGTGATAAATAAGAACCATCATCATAACCACAGTTTCTTGTGTGATCAAACTCATAACCTTTGAAATGATGTAAATGGATAGCAGATCGATTACCTTGTGCACCCCACCAAGACCATAAATACATATCATAAACAAGATCTGCTGGCTCACCCCACCATTCATTTTTTTCAGAAGCAGACAAACCATCCCATTCTGTTTTATCATTACTTCTTAAAGAGTCTCTTAATTCAGATGCACTAAAGTCGGATGTGCCATTTAAGCTTTCGTAATCAATTCCCGCACAAGCTCTTATTCTTCCATCTGGCCAAGTTTTTTGAACAACACTAGGTCTTTGATATCCTGCAGCAAATCCTAACATATCATCATCCATCCAAGCACTCATATCATGATTGCAATCTGGATAACCGCCAGAGCAAATCATTCCTTTTAAAACAAAAGAGTCATATTCCTCGGTAGAGGCTAAAAAGGAAGGAGATGCTAAATTTTGTTGTATGTAAAAAGATCTACCATCATCTGTTAAATCATAATTAGGACCACCATTATAACTCGATGTTCCTTTACTCTCATAATTAGCGTCGCCATAGGTAAATCCTTTTGCTTCCCAAGTATGTAAATTTACATCCGAAAATTGAGGTGCATCATATTTCATTACTCTTACCTTGTAATCTTTGTACGCCTCATTTTGGTCTTCCCAAGGTTGACTATCACAACTTGTATCCAAATCTGCTTTTAACCTAATCGTAAAATCTTGATAACCGTCAGAGTTAAAAGTGTAATTTGTATCTAAATTATCTAAAGTGCCCTCAAGAGTTAACGATCCATCCCATTCACCATCATCAGCAGAATTATTATTATTTAAGTCATCATATCCAGATGTTACGGTAAGACCTGGAGGTAAATTGGCGGCAACTGTGGTTGTAACCAACTTTAATCTCATTTCGTCATGGCTAACACTTGGTATTCCAGTTATTGCGGGTGGTTTTTCTGAATTAAAAACTATAGAATCGTGTGTCCTAGTAAGACTTATCCCTCCAACTGTTTCACCTTGATGAAGTATGATAATATCATCAGAGGTTGTAAAGTTTGCAAGCTGAATATCTCTAGTAAGATTGTTTGCACACTGAACTTTTAAACTACCGGTAAAAGGTATAACAGCTGTCCTATTTTCATGAAGATCTTCTTCATCATAAACATAATAAGTTTTTCCACCAAAGTTTAAATTTCTCATGTAAGCAGAAGCTGTATATTTTTCTGTTACTTTTTCATCTTTAGAGACAAGAGTGATTTCAAAATCAATATGCTTACTTCTAATTCTAATTCCAATTTCATCAAAAAACTGGGCAACAGGCATCCAGTCTGCATCGACTGTTGTATTGACAGTATCATCTTCGTCACAATTTGTTGTGTTCCAAACTTTTTTCTTTAATACGGTTTTATCAGTAATAGGAGAGTGTGGAGCTTTTAACTCGTACTTAATTAATTTTCTTTGAATATTTCCACTATTATCCTCGGTATCAAAACAAAATGATACAATTTCTCCAAACTCAGTATCATCTGCAACTTCTGTACCATCTGTATTTAAAACCTTTACCGGCACTTGAACTTCACCATCGGTACTATCAGGATGTTTATAACCAGCCATCTTGCTATCGTGTTGTAATACATGTAGTGCAAATCTAGCCTCCTGTTTCATATTATTGTGATTGATTTGTCTAACAAATGTACCCTGAAAATTATTATAAATTGTATAAGTTGCCCCCATAACGATTGTTGAAACAACCACAGCAACTAAAGCTTCGGTAAGAGATAATCCTTTTTGAGTAATAAATTTTTTTAAATTCATTTTAAGTTCCAGCTAAAAATAATCTTCTAAATTTTTCTTCAATTTTGTCTTGTTTAATAATTATTGTAACTTGTTTCTTTTTGACGGTTTCATAAATATCAACTCCATCTTCTTGATCTGTAACTCCATCATTATCTTTATCAACAGGGACATCTTTTTCGATGTCTTCAATTTCTAATAATCTCTTATCTCCAGTTCTTGCAGGACCGAGATGCTTCTTCAATAAAGTTCCCCAATTATCTAGGTCAGCCAAAACTTTTTGATTTGTTATTGTCGCTTTATATGTGGTGTCTTCAAACTTTGTCATGTCTAGATCATCATAAGGATCTAAACTACCTTCAGAATTAGATATAAATGTAATTGGAGCATTTTCTGTAGCATCAGATGCCATATTTTTATTTGGTGTATCATCAGGAACATCTGATCTTTCCAAAGATAAAGTAGTATTGTTATCATCATCGAAAGCAGTTGAGTCTGTAATTTCGTATTTACCACCCACTCCCTCGATTATTATTTGATCTCCATCACCTGGTAATTGAGCAAGACCCTTTACTTTTAAAGAAGCGCCTGCTGTTGTATCTTCAAATACTCTTGGATTTCCATATTGCGCAGCTACAGGATTGTAAACTGCTGCAAGTTCTTCAAACATTAATTCTACTGCATAAGCAGCTTTGTCAAACTTCCTTAAATTTGCAAAATCTCTTTCTTGATAAGATTGTAATGTCATAAATACAGTTACCGCTATTCCCAAAACACCAGCTGCAGTCATACCCTCAACCAAAGATACACCCCTCTGAAATTTGTGTTTTAAACTCATTACATTCTTTTCCCATTGTTAAAAAAACCTGTCTCATATGTGTGCAAATAATCTTTTTTTCCTCCAGCATTTTCGGAAGCTTGTATTTCTCCTCTGGCATTTTCAGGTGAAGATCCATCAGGTAAAAAACAAAAAAAGTTATTCGAGGCAGAAACTTTTGAGCAGTTACCTGTCGTAGATGTACATCTACTGATTGTCATATGCTCAAGTTCTTTTGTTAAATCTGTTAGCTTGGTTCCTTTATCATTTGTACCATCAAAATCAGAACATTTGGTGGCTGTAGATTTATGATATTCCACATTGTATCTATTCAAACCTTGTGCCTGCCAAACTTCTAAATCTGCAGTATTGTTAGAAGTGTCATTTACAATTCTGATCGTATAAGCATTTCCATCTTCAAGGGACAGTTGTCTAACGTAATTTATTTGACCTCGAATTGTTGCAAGATCGCTCTCGAAATTATCTTGATCACCAAAATTATCAATTGCTGGAAAACCAACCGCACCAATAATGGATATAATGGCTATAGTAGTCATCAACTCTAAAATACTGAAACCTTTTTCTTTGATTTTCATTAAGGCTATCCGACAGCTTGACCAATACTGAAGATTGGCATGTACAAAGCTATCATAAGAACCCCGATAATCGCACCAATTATCACAATCATTAATGGTTCTATAATTGAGGATAAGGCTGCAACAACACCATCAAATTCCTCTTCATAGTAAGTTGCAATTGATTGAAACATTTCTTCCATATTTCCTGTTCTCTCACCAACAGCTGTTAACTGTGCAAGAGCTGGAGGGAATATATGTTCTTCTTTTTGTAGTAACGCAGACAATGTTTGACCAGTTACTATCTGCCTTCCAATTCTCTCTAATGCATAAATAAAAACAAGATTAGTTGTGACAGATTTAGAAATTTTTATTGTATCAATGATACTTACTCCAGCTCTAGTAAGATTGGCCATAATCATACACATCCTAGACACTGTTGCCTTAACAATTAAATCTCCAAACAAAGGAAATTTTAAAAATCTCTTATGCATTACATGTCTAAAGCCCTCTATATTTTTGTACATGAAGTTATAAGAAACTCTAATAATTACTATAATTCCAACGATTTTCATTATATTGGTTGGATTAGCAATAAATCTACTCGCATTAACAATAACTAAAGTTGCTGCTGGGAGTTGAACACCCATTGAGCCATACATCTTCTCGAAAACAGGAACCACTTTCCATAACATGAAAATTGTAATTACTGTTGCAACCGTCAAAAGCATTATCGGATAAAATAATGCACTTTTAATACCTTGTTTAATTTTTGCATTTTTCTCTAATAACTCTACAAGTTTAATTAAAAATTCATCTAATTTACCACTAGCCTCACCTGCAGAGATCATATTCAAATAAATATTGTCAAAAATTTTTGGATGCTTGGCAAAAGCATCCGTTAAATTCATTCCACCATTTAAATCTTTTATTATGGCATGAGCAGTCATTTTCATTTTCATATGTACAGTTTGATCTCTGATCATCATGATAGACTCTAAAATAGGCAAACCCGCCTTGATCATAGTTGATACTTTTTTTGTAAACTGCAGTAATTCCTTCGGTGGAACTTTGGCCCAAGGTCCAAAATTTAAATAAATATTCCCTTTTGCAATAATAATTGGGGCGTTACTTATAGGAACATCATCTAAAGATGGTGGACCTTTCTTTTCGGATTTACCGTTACCTTTTTTGATTGAGGTAACAATAATTTTCTTTTTCCTAAGTTCTACTGCAGCACTTTTTGGATCAGATGCAGAAATTACACCATTAATTTTTTTTCCAGCTTGAACACCAGCATATTGAAATGTTGCCATAAACTAAACTACTAAAATTCTAGAATATTCTTCAACAGATAATATACCTTTTTTAATAAAATTTCTGCCAATAACTTGCATAGTTTTGAAACCATCCTTAATTGCAACTTCAAGCATTTCATCTCCTCTAGCATCTCTCAATATCGCAGCTTCTAAGTTAGGAGTTTTTTTTAGCACTTCATAAATTCCTTGTCTTCCTTTGTATCCTGTGTTGTTACATTCTGCACAACCTGCACCCATTTTGGGGGTAAAAGTATTTAACTCTTCCTCTTTAAAACCGTATTGTAATAAAGTTTCTTTAGTCCCTTTTTCATCATCAACTGTACAAGAAGAACAATTCTTTCTCGCCAACCTTTGAGCAACAATTAAGCTTAAGGCTGATGCAACCATGAAACTTGGAACACCCATATTTACTAATCTGACAACTGTAGAAACCGCATCATTTGTATGAAGCGTACTTAATAACAAGTGTCCAGTTAAAGCTGCTTTAATTGCAATATCTACTGTAGATTTATCTCTTATTTCTCCAACTAGAATTACCTCTGGGTCTTGTCTTAAAAAAGATTTTAATATCGCTTCAAATGTTAAACCAATTTCATTGTTAGCTTGGATTTGTCCAACACCTTTTAAATAAAATTCAACCGGATCTTCGGCAGTCATTATATTTGTTCCAGGATTATTAATTTTTTTAATACAGCCATAAAGAGTTGTACTTTTACCACTACCTGTTGGACCCGTAACCAAAACCATTCCTTGAGGAGCAGTTATAGCTGTAACTAAATTATCATAATCCTCTTTATCTAGACCGATTTGCTCTAAACCAAGATCTGGTCCAGCAGCAAGTAAACGCATAACAACTCTTTCACCTTCTTTAGCTGGAATAACTGAAAATCTAACATCAATATCAACATCATCTTCATTTTTTGGTTGTGGATTTTTAAATTGAAGTTTTCCATCTTGAGGCAACCTTTTTTCTGAAATATCACAACCTGACATAATTTTTAGCCTTGTTACTATTGCATTGTAATTCTCCATCAAAAATTGTTTGAACTGTAATTGTTCTTGGAGCACGCCATCTTTTCTAAATCTTATTCTTGCCTCACCTCTTCTAAAAATTTCAATATGAATATCACTAGTGCCACTAAAAAATGATTCATTTAAAAGTTTATCGACAAATTCCACAACAGCATTCTCACCTTGAGTAATTTTTACATTTGGAACCTTCACGTTTAAATTTGGTTTTGAGACTGATGATTTTTGTGATTGATTACTTTGAGAATCTTGTGTCGCTTCTATTACAGATTTAAATTTTAATGCTTGATCTAAATTTGATGGTTTTGCAACATACAACTCTACATTACATCCAGTCATACTTTTAATCTTACCTGCTAATGTAGATTTAGTTGGATCAAATAAAGCAATTTTTAAAATTCTTCCATTTAGTTCAAATGGAAGCATTTCGTTTTCCATTATAAAATCTTTTGGAAGTTTTTTTACAGCTTCTTTTTTAATATTTTGCTCAGTTAGAATAGTTTTACGTAAAGCATAATTTCTTGAAACTGCAGAAACAATATCATCTTCACTTACTAATTTATCATCAATTAAATACTCTAAAACTCCAAGAGGAACCTTGCCGTTACTATCGTATTTTTTTTTAGCCTCATTAAAGTTAGCTTCAGATAATTTTCCACTAGTTTTTAAAAGGTTTGAAATCTTAATACTTATTTCAGGATTTATTGAGGGCATGTTTAAAGTTATAATAAAAATTATAACTTATACAACATTTGCACTTAGGAATATTAACAGTTGAGTTTTATCGTCTTTATCAGTTGTTTGTCTAAAAAATGCTCCTAGTAATGGAATTTTTGAGAAGAACGGCACATAAGTTTCACTGTTTTCTCTAGTATTTTTATAAACACCTCCAAGTACAGCTACATCACCAGCATTAATTTGGACTATAGATGTAAGCGATTCCTCGTTCGTTACAACGTCATCACCTGAGCTTTCACCTGGTGCATCATTTGCAAGTGATAATTCAATTTTTACTCTACTTTCTCCAACAATTTCCGGTTTCACCGTGATGCTTAAATTTTGTGGAATTTCTACTGTAGATCCTGCAGCATCACCTGAAGCTGGAATTACTTTTACTAAAGTTGTACCTTGAGTAAGAGTTGCTTCTTCACCGTCCATTGCAAATAGTTTTGGATTTGAAACTGTTTCTGTATTAGAGTCTTTCACTGATGCAGTGATTACAGCTTTGATCTTTGTCATTCCTATATTTCCAAGCAAAAATGCTCCTCCTGCCAAACTGACTGCATCTGATAAATCTGCATTAGATATAGCCTCAGGATTCGTATCTGCTACAGGTGTTATAGAAGTTGTGTTTCCTGGGTTAGTATCAATCCCTGAAAAGGTTATTCGGTCTTTTCCATTTGCAACTGCTGATGCATTGAGTGCATCTATGTTCGCACTAAAGTTTTTATTAAAGCCATCAGTTGCATTAACAATATAAGCCTCGATCATTACTTGTTTTTTTTCCAAGTCAATTTTGTTTAAAATATTTTCTGCCTGATTTAATTGTGCATATGTGCCTGTAATTATAATTTGATTATTTTTTTCATCATCTACCATAGTAAAACCTTCAGTCTCACCCATAACTTCCCCAAGAGATTCTACTAAATCTGTTGAACTTTGATAAAAGACTTTAAATATCTCTGTAATCAAAGGTTCAGAATCATCTCCATCGTTTGAAACTGAACCGCCAATATCTAAGGAAGCTAAATTATTATTTTCCTCTATAGTATTATCTATTTTAGCTTTTTCTAATTCAGCAAAAAATTCTTTTGAATGAACTCTTAGCAAACCAGAATCTTCATCAACAGTCATAATTAAACTGTTAATATCTAATATAGCATAAACAGCAGAGCCCCATTTTATATTTTCAAAGTCTATAGTTATTTCGCCACTAACTTCATTACCTATGATAATATTTCTTTGTACCAATCCAGCAAATAATTTTAAAGCTGATCTTATATTCATATTATTAAGCTTTAAACTTACTTCGGTATCTTCCAACTTTTTAATCTTTAAATTTCTATCAATTAGTTTAAGTGATTTTTTTTCTAGCGTCTTACCCTCTGTTAAAGAGATTCTTCTTACTAACTTTTCCTCTTTTTTATTTTTATTTAATATATCATTTGAATCTTGATTAAATTGTTCTGCAGTTTGTCTAAAATTTTCAGCGCTTGCCTTTACATTGAAAGACTCAATTTCTTGAACAGCTCCTTTATCTTTTTGATCATAAGCCATTTTGGGCCTATTTGAACTACTGCAACTTACTAGTAACATAGAAAGTGTTAAAACCAGGAATGATTTAATAAATTTTGTCATTAATTGAATAAATCCTCAACATTGGTTACTGTTTCACTTTCATTATCGTTATTATTGTTTTCATTATTCTCTGTTTGATTTTCAATATTTATATCATCATTGTTTACATCATCGTTGATTAAATCTTCATTATTTGATTGTGGTAATGATGCAATTGCCATTCCTACTATTGGAGTATTAATTAAAAACTCATATTCAATATTATCCTCTAAAACAATCATTTTATTTTTTTCAATTGACACTATCACGCCATCTCTGTTTCCTATTCTGTCTCCTTCTCTAACCATAAATTGACTGTTGCTTATTTCAATTATTGCAAGATTTTTTCTATTTATTTTAAAATCGTTAATACTCTTCTTGTCTAAGTTTTCATAAGAAATATTCTCATTCGTATAAATTGGAATTTTTACTAATTGATTTTCGTTTAAAATAACTGTGTTTTTTTCAAAAGCATTAAATTCTATTAATTCACTTATTTCTCTTTCATATCTTCCAGCAATATCAGCTATTGTTTCGTTCTCATTTGTTACATGAATAAAGAATGGGAGTAATAGTTTATCACCAATCAAAATAATATTTTCATCATCCAGATCATTGTAAGAAGCAAGTTGCGTTGCATTTAAATTATATCTTTCAGCAATCGTATTTAAGTTTTGACCCTCTTTTACGATATGAAATCTATTTGGTATAACTATCTTGTCACCAATTACTAATTTTCTTGATCCAGGATAAATTGCATTTGCAACTTCTATTTCTCTTAAAGAAAAACCGTATCTAAAAGCAATCTTCTCAATTGTATCGTCTTTCGAAATAGTGTGAGTAGTAGGTGTTTTTGCTCTATCGATTTTTTTTATTTTAGCTCTTTGAAATTGATGATCAGATTCTTTGCTTAGTGCAACACCTTTTAATAGATAATCTCTTAAAGAGTATGCAATTATTGGATCAATATTTAAAACTGTAACAATTTCGGTGCTCTCAGGTTCAGCCTCAACAACTTCAATCACCTCTTCAGTGTTATTAGATAATTCTTCTGCCAATTCCTCTTCATTAGCTTCTTCTTGAATTAATAAATCTGTCTCAGACTCAACTGTATCTTCAATTTTAATCTCAACTACTTCTGGCTCTCTTACAATACCAATTTCATTAGTAAATGGATCGCTGCTAAAAGAATTACCGCAATAGAATAGAAAGATAGTTGTAAATATAAACCTTAATAACATTATTCTTTACCTGCCTCTAATAGATCTGAAACTATAGTTTCATCATCAAATACTTCATTTGATAAAGCTTTTAATGATAATCTTGAATTAAATTTTTTTGTTATTTTTTCTTTGGGTAAATCTTCCTCTTTTAATTCAGGTTGTCCAGCAACTGTGTAGAGTGCTATTCGATCTTGTTTAGAAAATTCAACTAATGCCTCAATTTTACTATCATTAACAACTTCATTGTCTGAAAAACTATTCATCATATTTACAACCGCTTGATCGTTCATGGCTACACCAGAAAATAAAATATTATGTTTTTCTTGTATTCCAAAACTAGTCAATCTGATATTTTTTGGAACTATTTGATCTAAACTTGCATAAAGATTTGCAGTTGTTTTTAAATTTGATCCAAAGGCTGCTGCAATTCTTTTATCTTCATTTATACTATCAATTTTTGCATTATATCCTTGCAAGAGATTATTTTTACTTTCTAGATCTTCCTCTAAAATTTTAGTGGCAGCTAATTTAGATGAATTATTCATTAATTTTAAAATTTTAAATGGAAGAACGTGTCCAATAATACCTAAAACAAAAATCATAGAAATCATTAAACAAAAATTACCTAAAGATTTTGATCTTCTGTTAGTTTTTACCTGATCAAAATTAGATAAAAGATTTACAGAAATTATTTCGTTAGTTTCAAGATTAAAAGAATTTAATTTTCTTGATGCAATACCAATTGCTTCCGATGCAAGAGATTTATTGCTAAGTGAGTCTATATATTTTTTTGCACTATCTGAAATTTCAGCAGAGTCCTCAGGATTATAAAGTTTAATAACAACGTCTCCCAATTGTCGCTCAATTCCTTTCGAAACATTTTTAATTTTTGACTTATCTGAAATTACTGTAATAATATTTATAGGATCAAATTCATACTTTGTTTCATACTCAACTAAATATTGTTTAATTTGAGAACCTAGTCTTTCAAAAATTTCATCCCAAAATTCTGTTTCAACACTCTCAACTTCCTCAACTGTATCAAGCAATACTTGATCTGCTTCAATAATATTTAATTCTGAATACTGAAAGCCTTTATTGGAACAAATAGTAATACTTTTCTCATCTTTAGAATAATTGAAAATGACATTTGGAGTTTCAAAACCTTCTTTCCCAAGAAGTATTCCTTGAGAGTTAACATGAGCGAAAGGTGCAAGATCAATTACCACAGGATTATAACCTGCAAGCCTAAATATATTCGAATAAGTTTCTACAAACTTTATCTCCATAGCAACTAACACTACATCCATTACACCAAGCTCTTCATTTGTACTCATAACAGAATAACTTGTTTCAAACTCATCTAAATTTTCAGGTGTTTCATCAAACTGATCCCAAAATCCACCTAAAGCAGTTGCTTCCCTTAAACTTTCTTCATCCATAATTGGAATTTGTAAATTATAAATTTGTGCTTTGGATGTATCTAAAGAAACGGCAATGTCTTTTGTTTTAGTCTTAATAGAGTCTAATGCATTTTTTACTTGATCACTTAAATATGTTGTTGCGGATAAAAAATCTTGGTCTTCTCCAATTCCTGCTATTTGTTGATTAGAGAAATTATCAATTTTACAAACACCTTTTTTGTATGAAATTTCTGCAGCTTGAATAAATTTATCTCTAAAAACTACACCTATTACTTTTTCTTTTTTTGAGTGATTTTTTCCTATTAATTTAATGATAGGAGCAAAAGCTTTTGCAATAGGAGGTCCAATTTTATCAATCATAATTTTTTATAAAAACCGAATAAAATCACAATAATAAATACCGAATCGGTACACAAGCATTAGTTGTGTTACTTTATATATGCATCAATATTAAAAAAAACTTGAAAAGCTATAACTTTTAGAGCATCAAAACATTTATGAGTCTTCATGATAAATTAAAATCATATCCAAAAGAATATGATTTGTCAGATATCCACATCAGATCGAATCAACCATTTGCAATCAGAGAAAATGGTGAGATTAAAGTTTTTAGTGAAGATATTGTCTCAAGACAAGACATAGAAACTTTTTGGAAACAATCTTTAGATAAAGCTCAATACGATTATTTAATCAGCAATGGTGATTTAGATTTTGCTGTTGTAGTTGATGGACAGAGGTTTAGAGCAAATGGATATTACTCTTCATATGGACCAAGTATGGTTCTTAGAAAAATTATAAGCGAGATACCTAATATTGAAAAACTAGGTTTGCCACCGGCAGCACATGAAGCAATTACCCATAAAACAGGATTGGTTCTTGTTACAGGACAAACTGGTTCTGGTAAATCTACATCACTTGCTGCAATGATAGATCAGATTAATTCTCATAGAGCAGAAAATATAATTACAATTGAAGATCCTATTGAGTTTGTTCATCCTGCTAAAAAAAGTATTATTTCTCAAAGGGAAGTTGGAAAAGATACCGGTAGTTTTGCAAAAGCATTGAAGTCCGCATTAAGACAAGATCCTGATGTAATTTTAGTTGGTGAGATGCGAGATCTAGAAACTATTTCATTAGCATTAACTGCTGCAGAAACTGGTCACTTAGTTTTTGGAACTTTACATGCAAGTAGCGCGTCATCAACAATTACAAGAATTTTAGACGTCTTTCCTCCAGCTCAAAAAGAACAAGCGCAAACAATGTTAGCAGGATCAATCAGATTAGTAATGTCTCAACAACTTCTTAAAAAAAAAGGTGGAGGAAGAATTGGTTGTCATGAAGTAATGACAGGGACACCGGCAATAAGAAATTTAATTAGAGAAGGTAAAACAGAACAAATTCAATCTACTCTTCAAACATCTGCCAAAGATGGAATGTTTACAATGGAAAAATGTCTTGAGGGTTTAAAGCTCAAAAAATTAGTTGAGTAGATTAATTTGAACTTTCAGTAAATCTTTGTTGTGGAACTATTGCGGAAAAGGTTCCAGTACCAGTGCAATTACTTTCAGTTTGTTCACCTAGGCCTCTGTTTACACTTGAAGGGTTTGGATTGTTTGCTCCTTCACATTTTAAATTAAAATCTACATTACCTTTTAACTCAACTTCAACCTCTAAAAACTTTACATTGTTAGCTGTGGATTTTGTTATGATATTATTATAAAGATAGTTAGCTGCTAAAAATGCAAAAAAAGCTAAAAAGAATATTTTAATGTTATTTAAATTTTTTTTAAAATTTACCATCGTTTTAATTGTTATAGCTTTTATTCCTAAAAATTCTAATGCAAATATTTATCAATTAAGTTGTAAAAATAAAAAAAATACAACTGTTTGGGTTTATTCAAATAAAAGAAAACAAATCATTCTAACAAAAATTAATAGTTCAAAGACAAAAGTAAATTTCAAGATGGATAGACAAACCCCATCATCTTTTACATCAAACGGTTCAATTGGAGGATTGCAGACTAATGTAACTTATAATCAAAATTCAAATGAATTAGCAATGCTGCAAAAATCTTTAAGAGGTTCCAATCAATTTTACAAATGCTCAAAGCCTAAACTTATTAAAGAGGAGTAGTTAAAAAATTAAAGTTAAAGTTGTGCCTGGGCCAACTTCATTGTGTTTGTACTCACAAAATTTTGAGGTTTTTTTTATAAAGTATACTCCCAAACCTCCAGGTCTGACGTTATCTAAATCTCTCGGTTTAATTGTATCTAATGGTACTTGTTCACCGTAGTCAGTAATTATTACTTTAAGCTCACTATCATTTATAATTTCTAAATTTAAATCAATTTTTTGATCTTTTTTCATTTTATATGAATACCTAATTACATTTTGCAAAGCCTCATCAATTGCTAAAGTTACGCTTGCTAATTCGATATTTGGTAGATTTGATTTACAAAACTCTTCTATTTTCGATCTTGTATCTTTTAACTCTGAGGGATTTGAAAGCATTTCTATATTCATAAATAAATTTCAACAGTATTACCCAATATGGGTATATTAAATTAAAAAAAATAGTTTATAAAAGAATTATGAAAAAAATCTTACTAGTTTTATTTACATCATTAATATTTTTTCAAAACATAGTCAAAGCAGAAGTTGCTATGATTGGAGTTGTGGATGGAATGGTATGTATGGCATGCCAAGCAAAAGTTGAAAAAGAACTTAAAGCTGCAACAGGCGAAGGTAATGTTGAGGTTTCATGGCCAGAGGGAGTTGCTTTTATAAATTTTGAAAATACTCCAAATTTTTCTGAAGAGGACTTTAAAAAAGTAATTGAGAATGCTGGTTTTGCAGTTGGTAAAGTTGCTACCTTAAATGAAAAAATTATTGATCCAAAATCTGGATTAATTTCATTAAATAAATTTTAATTATTTACTTTCCAATCTGTTTCGAAAGTCACATAGTTTACTTGTAAACATCGTCTTTCTTTAAGAATGCTCTTTTTTTCCATGCCATGCCAAGTATTTGGTCCGCTGGTAAAAAGATAGCCATAGTTATTTCTGTAAGGCAATGTTTTAACTTTCTTTAATTTCTCATTATAAAAATCAGTCCCTAAATCTTCAGACTCGTTAGTTTTATTTACAAAAATTAATCCTGACATTAATTTTTCTTTAATATCACAGTGCGGTTTGAGCCAAAAACCTTCTCTATCACAAATCACCTCTACCCTTACGTATGAGTTCGATAAATCTTTATTGATCATTTTGGATATTGTCTCAAATGTTTCTTTTGATTGTAGTTCATTTATAAATTTTACAAGATTTGGAAATTGAAAACTATTTTCTTTTGTTACAAAACATCTAAATTTTATTGCTTTACCACCAGAGGAAATACCTTCTCTGAATTCTGCTGCCCCTCCATCAATTGCTCTTGTTCCGTCATAATTCAAATTATGCTCACTTAAATTTGGAATATCTGCTTTAATAATCTCTTCAATTGCTCCGTCAGATAGAGCATTGCTATATTCCCAATGATCAAATGGTGTTTCATATTTTTTTGAATTATTTTTTATAGAATTTAAAAATGACATTAAGATTGAATTTTTTCTTTTATAACTTTTGCTACTCTATTAGTTTCATCTAGTTTTTCATAGTTCCAATTTTCAATTTCCTCACCTAAGTTTCTAGTGATATTTAGTTCTCTAAATAAATTTCTAAATCTTTGGAATCTTTTGTCATTCTTTTTTGGTAAAATATTAGCAACATAAATTGGTTTGCCTGTCAAAGCAGCTTCAGAGATCATGGAGCTAGAGTCACATGTAACAACTATATTTTCAGATAAAGCTAAAGCAGATAGATATGCCTTTTTATCTACATCCATAATCACTGTGTGATTTTCTCCAAAAAACTCTTTTGCATAATGAATAGTATTTATTGGGGTTCTCATTGATGGAATTACTACTAATTGGAAATTATGTTTCTTCATTAATTTATAAAACATTGAGAAAATGTGTTTCATATTTTTAGTTGAATAATCATAATATTTTGTTGGTCCTCCCATAATTAAGCACCAAATTTTTCTCTCATCTTGTTTGATAAAAGAATTTAAATAATCTTTATTTTCTTCAATTTCTTTCTCTGAAAGATAATGAATAGCTCCCTTTGTGCTAATAACATTTTTGCCTTTAATTCCATCATGTTCTGGAGCAACAATAAAATCGAAATGATTAAAATCTATTTTTGGATCTTGGATATGAATATTAAATATTTTTTTTTTAGAAATACTTTTTAAGTGAATAGATGGAATTACACTCTTTCTTCCACATGAGATTATTAAATCAAAATCATTATCTTCAATCTTTTTATAAACATTTTGAGAAATTGGAGTAAATTTAGGTGGAACAAGTTTCCAAATACTTTTTAGTTCAACCTTGTGGTGAGTAAAATCAATATCAAGTGCTTTAGCAAGTCCCTCGACTTGACTAATCATTCCGTGCATCCCTTGAGTTAATAATAAACCTTTTAATTTAGACATTAATCACTATATAGCTTTCATATGAGTCAAAATCCAACTAAACACACAAAAGTGTTAATAATTGGATCTGGTCCTGCCGGATACACAGCTGCTGTTTATGCTGCACGAGCAATGTTGAATCCTATCCTTGTTCACGGAGCTCAACCAGGCGGACAATTAACAACTACAACTGATGTGGAAAATTTTCCAGGCTTTGCTGAAGTAATTCAAGGACCATGGCTAATGGATCAAATGAGAGATCAAGCAAAAGCTGTTGGAACAGAAATGATAGAAGACCATATCGGATCAGTGAATTTAAAATCTACTCCATTTGAGGCTGTTGGTGACAGCGGACAAAAATATACTGCAGATAGCATAATTATTTCAACTGGCGCACAAGCAAGATGGTTAAACATTAAATCTGAACAAGAATTTAGAGGATTTGGAGTTTCGGCATGTGCCACATGTGATGGTTTCTTCTTTAAAGACAAAGAAGTTGCTGTAGTTGGAGGTGGTAACGCTGCAGTAGAAGAAGCAATGTTTCTCACAAAATTTGCATCAAAAGTAAAATTAATTCATAGAAGAGATAGTTTGAGAGCTGAAAAGATGCTTCAAAAGAAATTGACGGAAAATAAAAAAATTGAAATTGTTTGGGACTCTGTTGTTGAGGATGTTTTAGGGGATAGTGAACCAAAAAATGTAAGGGGTATAAAAATTAAAAATTTGAAAACTGAAAAAACAGAAGAAGTTAAATTAGATGGATTATTTATTGCAATTGGTCACGATCCTGCAACTCAACTTTTCAAAGATCAATTAGAAATGGATAAAGAAGGTTATTTAATTACAAAACCAGATTCTACAGAAACTAATATTCCTGGAGTTTACGCTGCAGGTGATGTTAAAGATAAAACTTTTCGACAAGCAGTGACAGCAGCTGGTATGGGTTGTATGGCTGCGTTAGAAGCAGAAAAATTCTTATCTCATTAGTTTGAGATACAATTAATAAATAATTAAAAGGAGAAATGTTATGACTGATAGAGTGCTATTAACTGGAATAAGTGGATGGATAGCTAAACATACTGCAATAGAATTATTAAATTCAGGTTATGATGTTTTAGGAACAGTTAGAAGTGATGACGTAATTTCTCAAACAAAAGAGACAATTAGTAAATATGCTTCGATAGATAAGTTATCTTTTATAAAACTCGATCTTTTAAGTGACGAAGGTTGGGAAGAAGCTGCAAAGGGATGTAAATATATAATTCATATGGCTTCCCCTTTTCCGATGAAGGTCTCAAAAAATAGAGAAAATTTAATACCAGTTGCAAAAGATGGAACTTTAAGAGTTTTAAATGCTGGTATCAAAGCAAATGCAGAGCAATTTGTAGTTACATCTTCAATAGCAGCAATGTTTAGAAAGCCAAATAGATCAAATCCTTATTCATTTAGTGAAAATGATTGGACTGATGAAAATTGGGTTGAAGGAGTTAATGATTATTTTCTATCCAAAACAATTGCTGAAAAAGCAGCCTGGGAATTAATGGAAAGTAAAGGGATTAAAAATAAACTTACTTGTATAAATCCTGGTGGAGTATTTGGAGATGCTTTAGATACTAAAGGTGGAACTTCGATTGAATATGTAAGACAATTTTTAAAAGGTAAATTTCCAGCAACACCTAAATGGGGGATCTTAATATCTGATGTTCAAGATGTCGCAAAATCTCATGTTGCTTGCTTAGGAAATTCAAAAGTTGGTGGCAGAAGATTAATTATTGGAAAAGAAGTTAAAACACTACTTGAGACATCAAAAATTTTAGCTGAAGCATTGCCAGACTATGCAAAAAAACTTCCTAAGAAAACTTTACCAAATTTTATGGTGAAATTTATTAGCATGTTGGACTCAAGTGCAAAAACAATGATCCCTGATCTTGAATTAGAGATGAAACCAGAGACAAAATATGCTGAAGATTTAATTGGTTTTGAATTTAAACTAGCAAGTGGGGCTCTAATTGATGCCGGAAAATCAGTAGTAAGATTAGGCTTAGTATAAAAATTTTGTATAACGTCATCTTTAAATTTCAGGTATAAAATTAGTCGAAATGAACAGAAGAAAATTTATAAAAACTGTAAGTCAAATTATGATTGCTTGGGGATTAAGTCCAAAGCTCGCATTTGCTTCAGAAACTAATAAAATATTATCAGGAAAATTTTTTATAGATGGTAAGGAAGCAGAATTAAATTTTCAAGATTTAAATAATTCTACAATTGAAACTAAAGATGAAAAATCAATTATTAAAGTAAAAGATGATTTTTATTTGATAAGACCTGAAACAAAACTTCAATTTGTCTCAAAGAACTTATTAAAAGTTATCAAAGGTTCTGTTCATGCAGTCTTTGGAAAAAGACAAAATGAATTAAATGTTGAAATTCCTCACGGCACAATTGGAATAAGAGGAACCTCTATTTTCATTGATATTGAGCCTAAACAGAACAGAAGTTATTTTTGTAATTGTTATGGAGAAACAGTTCTCTATGATAAAAAAGGAAATTTATTAGAAACAGTGGTTTCATATGGGCACGAGTCTGGTGCACTCACAGAAGATGGAAAATTTAAACGTTATGGAATTAATTATTTAAAAAATATTTATGCTTTAAGACATCCAAAGATATTTGATGAAGAAATGGAAAAAGTTGGGTGTATCGTAGAAAATAGTCATTGTACCTTAAAATAAATTTATTTTACTAAATCTGAAATTTGATCTGACTCGAAGATTTTTTGATCAATATTATTATTTGCAAGTTTAATCATTGCTTTTGCGATTGTTTCTGAATGAATTGATCTCATTTTCTTTAATGGTCCAACAAATAAAGGGTTAAGAAGCTTAAAAATTATTATTCCTATTTTCTCACCCAATCTAAATTCTTTTCTGTTACCTAATATAAATCAGGGTCTCATAATTCCTATTTTAGAAAAACCTAAACCTAAGATCTCTTCCTCTACAAGGCCCTTATATTTTAAATAATCTCCTGAACTTTTGGAATTTGCATATCCTGAAGATACAAAAAAATAAGATTTAACATTGTTAGATTTTGTAATTTGGGCTACTTGTTTTGGGATATCTAATTCAATTCTTTGATATTCATTTTTATCAGGAGAATTTTTTTTTGTTGTCCCAATACAGAAAAAACATTCATCTCCCTCAATTTCTTCTTTGTGTTTTTCTAAATTATTAAAATCAGTTTGAATTACTTCAATTTTTGAGTTGTTTATTTGAGTTGAGGAACGGACAAATATTTTAATTTTAGAGTAATTATTATTCTGAATAAGTTGATTTAAAACATGTCCACCAACTAATCCAGTTGCACCAAATAGTAATGCTGTTTTCACTTATTAAGAAAGGCTTTCACAAAAGGATTTTATTCTATCCATTGCTTTCTTCAAATTTTGCATTGAAGTAGCATAAGAAATTCTAAAGTATCCATCTAAACCAAATGCAGACCCTTGTACGACTGCAACATTCGATTGTTCAAGTAGTTTTTGAACAAATTCTGTATCTGTTTTCAATTTAGTTTTTTTATTCAACAATCCCTTACAACTTGGAAATACATAAAAAGCTCCGTTAGGGGTTAAACAATTTATACCTTTAATGCTGTTTAAACTTTTAACAACAAAATCTCTTCTTTCTTTGAATGCTTTAGATCTTTTTTTTATAAAACCTTGGTTGCCATTTAAAGCTTCAACTGCAGCAGCTTGACTTATTGATGATGGGTTTGATGTGGATTGAGATTGAATTTTACCAATTGCTTTAATGATATCCTTTGGTCCAGCGGCATACCCTATTCTCCAACCTGTCATTGCATACGATTTACTAACCCCATTCATTGTCAAAGTTCTATCTTTTAACTTTGAATTTTGAGCAATCGTATAAAAATTAAAATTATCATATGCTATATGTTCATAGATGTCGTCACTCAAAATATGAACTTTTTTATTTTTCATTAAAACTTTAGCTAAATCTTCAATTTCTTTTTTTGAGTAGCCTGCTCCAGTTGGATTGGAAGGTGAATTTAAAATCACCCATTTTGTTTTTTTAGTAATGGCTTTTTTTAATTTACTTGCAGTAAGTTTAAATCCTTCTTCTTCTGTGCACTTAACTATCTTTGGTTTTCCACCAGCTAATAAAACCATATCGGGATAAGAAACCCAAAAAGGTGCAGGAATAATTACTTCATCCCCTTTATTTAAAGTTGCCATGAAAGCATTATAAAGAACTTGTTTTCCACCAGTTCCAACAGTGATTTGATCTGTAGTGTAATTAATTTTGTTTTCTCTTTTAAACTTATCTACGATTGCTTTTTTTAAAGCAGGTGTTCCATCTACAGCTGTGTATTTGGTGTCTCCACTTTTGATAGCTTTAATTGCAGCATTTTTAATATTATCTGGTGTATCGAAATCTGGTTCTCCAGCTCCAAGTCCAATTACATCTTTTCCTGCAGCTCTAAGTTCTCTTGCTTTTTGAGTAACTGCAATAGTTGGTGATGGTTTAATTCGTTTTAAACTGTCTGATATTATGCTCATTGAAATATAAATAAATTCTAATACGCTGTTTAATATATGGAAAATACTTATCAAGATTTAATTACAGATATTCAGAGTAAAAATCCTAAAATTGGTGGAAAACTCGAAGGTGGAAAAAAATTCAAAATTAAATCTGATTTTAAACCTGCGGGTGATCAACCAGAAGCTATTAAAAAATTAGTAAACGGTGCAAATAAAGATCAATTTAACCAGGTATTACTTGGAGTTACAGGATCTGGAAAAACTTTTACAATGGCAAAAGTTATCGAGGCTACTAATAGACCTGCATTGATACTTGCTCCAAACAAAACGCTAGCAGCACAACTCTATGGAGAAATGAAAACATTTTTCCCAGATAATGCAGTTGAATACTTTGTTTCTTATTATGACTATTACACTCCAGAAGCGTACGTACCAAGATCTGACACTTACATAGAAAAAGAGGCATCAATTAATGAGCAGATTGATCGAATGAGACACTCAGCAACTAGATCTCTTTTAGAAAGAGATGATGTTTTAATTGTAGCAAGTGTTTCATGTATTTATGGATTAGGTTCTGTTGAGGCGTACAGTAAAATGACGCTAACTCTTCAAAAAAATTATGATTACAACAGAGAAGAAATAATTAAATCTTTAGTAGCTCTACAATATAAAAGAAATGATCAAAATTTTTATAGAGGAACATTTAGAGCTAGAGGAGAATATTTAGAAATATTTCCCTCCCATCTAGAAGACAGAGCTTGGAGGCTTTGTCTATTTGGAGATAAATTAGAACAAATAGAAGAATTTGATCCTCTAACAGGAGATAAAGTTAGAGAGCTAAGTTTAGTAAAAGTCTATGCGAATAGTCATTACATAACTCCTAAGCCCACAATTGAACAAGCAGTCATTAATATAAAAAAAGAATTAGA
This sequence comes from Candidatus Pelagibacter sp. HIMB1542, assembly GCF_052047835.1. NCBI lineage: Bacteria > Pseudomonadati > Pseudomonadota > Alphaproteobacteria > Candidatus Pelagibacterales > Candidatus Pelagibacteraceae > Candidatus Pelagibacter > Candidatus Pelagibacter sp. HIMB1542. Next base: position 183,441 of record NZ_JBNAJB010000002.1, read on the forward strand.
AATAACTTTAAAAAAACATAGAGCAGAAAATAAATTATTAGAGGCTCAAAGGTTAGAAGAAAGAACTAAGTTTGATTTAGAAATGATTGAAGCAACTGGTTCTTGTGCTGGAATTGAAAACTATTCAAGATTTTTATCTGGAAGAAAACCTGGAGAACCTCCTCCTACTCTATTTGAATATTTTCCAGATAACACATTGATATTTGTTGATGAATGTCATGTAACTGTTCCACAACTTAATGGAATGTACAAAGGAGATAGATCAAGAAAAAGTACTCTTGCAGAATATGGTTTTAGACTACCATCGTGTATGGATAATAGACCCTTAAAGTTTGAAGAATGGGATTTAATGAGAACTCAAACTGTATTTGTATCTGCAACACCAGGACCGTGGGAACTAGAGCAAACAAAAGGAAAATTTATTGATCAAGTTATCAGACCAACTGGATTAATTGATCCTGTAGTTGAAATTAGACCTGCAAAAAATCAGGTAGATGATTTGATGCACGAATGTAAAAGAGTGATTGAAAACAATCATCGTGTTTTAGTTACAACTCTTACTAAGAAAATGGCAGAAGATTTAACAGAATACCTTCATGAAAATGGAATTAAAGTTAGGTACCTTCACTCAGATATAGATACTTTGGAGAGAATTGAAATAATGAGAGACTTGAGGATGGGTGTATTCGATGTTTTAGTTGGTATCAACTTATTAAGAGAAGGTCTTGATATTCCCGAATGTGCACTAGTTGGAATTTTAGATGCAGACAAAGAAGGTTTTTTACGATCAGAAACATCACTCATTCAAACAATAGGAAGAGCAGCAAGAAATGTAGATGGAAAAGTTATTTTGTATGCTGATAAAGAGACTAAAAGTATAAAAAAGGCAGTTGCTGAAACTGATAGAAGAAGAAATATTCAAATAGCTTATAATAAAAAACACAAAATTAGTGCTACATCAGTTAAAAAAGAAATTAGCGATATTTTAGAGAGTGTTTATGAAAAAGATTATGTAAAAATAAGCGAGGGTTCTAATGTTGGTGGAAACTTAAAGAAACATCTTAAAGCACTAGATAAAAAGATGAAAGAGGCTGCATCTAATCTTGAATTTGAAGAAGCCGCTAAAATTAGAGACGAAATAAGAAAGTTGGAAAGTAGCGAATTAGAAATTACATTAAATCCAAAAATAAGGCAGTATGATGTAAAAAATAAACTTTATCCTAAAGGTCGATCAACAATGGGGATGCCTGGAACAAAGGTTACAAAAAAAAGAGATAAAAAATGGAAGCACGGAAAATAATTATTACAGGTGGAGCAACAAGAATTGGTGCTGCAATTGCAAAAAAATTATCTGGTCCTAATAAAGAAATTTTAATTCATTTTAATAAATCAAAATCAAAAGCTGAGAAGTTAAAAAAAGAACTATCAAATAATGGCACTAAAGTTTACTTGGTTAAAGGTGACTTAAGTAAAGAAAATGATGTAAATAAAATTGTAAAATATGCAAAATCAAAACTTAAGTATTTTGATTGTCTAATTAATAACGCTTCTTTGTTCGAAAATGATAAATTAGAAAACTTTACAACAGATAGTTGGGGGCAACATTTAAGAACAAATTTAAGAACACCTGCATTATTATCAAAAGAATTTGCAAAAAATGTTAAAGGAACAAATAATAATATAATTAATATTATTGATCAAAGAGTATTTAAATTAACTCCATATTTTTTTTCCTACACCATTAGCAAAACTGGACTTTATACTTTGACCAAAACTAGTGCTATGAGTTTAGCTCCAAAGATTAGAGTAAATGGTATAGCGCCTGGCCCAACTATTAAAAATCAAAGACAATCTGAAAAACATTTTAGAAAGCAGTATTTAGCAACCCCACTAAAAAGACAAGTTGATGTTGAACAAATATGCAATGCTGTTGACTTTTTTATAAAAAATATATCTATTACAGGTCAAGTTTTAGCAATAGATAGTGGGCAAAATTTAAACTGGCAAACACCGGATATAATGGGCAAAGAATGAAAAGAAATAATTTTAAGATTGTAAAAATAGATAAAAACAAAAGTCTTTTTAATTATGAAAAGAAAATTCTAATTAATGAACTAATTTTAAATTTAAAACTTGGCTATTATGACTTTGAAAAGAAAAAGCCTCAAAAAGTTAAATTTAGCCTAGAAATTGATTACGAGGATAAAAAGCCATCAAGTGATAAAGATATAAAATCGATTGTTAATTATGGAACAATTGTAAAATTAATTACAAAACTCGTTAAAAAAAAACATTACAACTTTCTTGAAACATTAGCTGAAGCCGTATTTGATGAATTATTCAAAGATCAAAGGATTGCTAAAATAATGTTGAAAATTGAGAAATTAGAAATTCTTAAGCAATGTTCATCTGTTGGTATTCAAATTACCAAAAAAAGAAGTCATGATAAGCTCTGAAATAGGAAAAGAGGTAATTAAAAAAGAGCTCTCGCTAGTCCCTAAACTTCCTGGTGTCTACAGGATGCTAAATGAAAAAAATGAAATCCTTTATGTGGGAAAAGCAAAAAATCTTCCTAACAGACTTAAAAGTTATGTATCTGAAAAAAATCATATAATTAGAACAGAGAGAATGTTGTCTCAAACTAGAAAATTAGAGATAACGACTACTTCAAATGAAAGTGAAGCGCTACTTCTAGAAGCAAACCTAATTAAAAAATTTAAGCCAAAATTCAATATTTTATTAAGAGATGATAAGTCATTTCCATTCATCTTTATTGGTAACAAAGATAAATGGCCTCAAATTAAAAGACATAGAGGAAAAAAAACAAAAGAAGGATTTTATTTTGGACCTTTTGCATCAGCAGGTTCAGCTAACTGGACTATAAAGATGATCCAAAAAATTTTTCATCTAAGAGTTTGTGATGATACTGTTTTTAAAAATAGAGAAAGACCTTGTATCCTTTATCAAATAAAAAGATGTTCCGGACCATGTGTTGGTTATGTTGAAAAAAATGATTATCAACAAACAGTTGATGATGCCATAGAGTTTGTCTCTGGGAAATCAAGGAAAATTCAAAAAAATCTTTCAAGTCAAATGGAAAAAGCAAGTGAGGAATTAGATTTTGAAAAAGCAGTAATTTTAAGAGATAGAATTAAAGCTTTAAATATTATTCAATCTTCCCAAAGAATTAATGAGGCAAACTTAGTAGAGGCAGATGTTATTGCTGGATACAAAGAGTCTGGCAAAACTTGTATTCAAGTATTTTTTTATCGTTCAAAGCAAAATTGGGGTAACCAAGCTTTTTTTCCAAAACATGACCCAGATGAAAAATTAGGAGATATTTTAAATTCATTTGTTTCACAATTTTATGAAAATAAAAGTGTGCCTTCTGCAATAATTTTATCTGGGGAAATAAAAGAAAAAGTTTTAATTGAAAAAACTTTAACTCAAAAAGAAGGAAAACAAATTAACATTAGTGTTGCTAAAAAAGGTTCAAAACTAAAAGTAATTAATCAAGCAATAAAAAATGCAAAAGACAGTTTGAATAGAAAACTTTATGAAAGTCAGAATAATCGAGAACTTTTTGATGAAGTTGCAAAAAAATTCAATCTTGAAACTAATATAAATTTAATTGAGGTTTATGATAACAGCCATATCCAAGGAACAAATAGTGTTGGAGCTTTAATTGCTTATGGTGATGAGGGATTTATTAAAAAAAGATATCGAAAGTTCAATATCAAGCACAAAAAAAATGAGCAAGATGATTATGGTATGATGAGAGAAGTATTAAACAGAAGATTTAAACGTGCTGTTCAAGAAAAAGATAATTATCTCACTTTTCCTGATTTAGTATTAGTAGATGGAGGAAAAGGGCAATATTCAGTAGCTAGAGAAAGTTTGAATGAGTTGGGGCTTCACGACATTCCAATTATTGCAATAGCAAAGGGTAAATTTCGTAATAGTGGAAATGAAACATTTTTTCACAATTGCAAAGAATATAAATTCTCTAAAAATGACCCCACACTATTCTTCCTTCAAAGGATAAGAGATGAATCGCATAGATTTGCAATCAGTGCGCATAGAGCAAAGAGAAAAAAAGGAATTAGTAAATCTTTACTAGACCAAATCGAGGGTATTGGAGCAATTAGAAAAAGAGCGCTCTTAAACCATTTTGGGTCTGCAAGATCTGTTGAATCTGCTAGTTTAGATGAAATTAAATCTGTTGAAGGTGTTGAAGAAAAAGTAGCAAAAAAGATATATAACTTCTTTCACGAATAATTATGTTAAAAAAAATTCCAAATATTCTAACAATAGGGAGAATAATAATTGTACCCTTCTTCGTTTTAGCATTTTATCTACCTGGCTTTTATGGTGATTTAACTGCTTTAATTTTATTCATAATTGCTTCATTTACAGATTTCTTAGATGGCATGTTAGCTAGAATGTTAGGCCAAGAATCTAAATTAGGAGAACTCTTAGATCCAATTGCAGATAAAATTATAGTCGCTACAGCTCTAATTTTACTGGTGATGGATGGAACAATCAGAAATTATGAAGTTATTGCAGCCATAATAATTTTAACTAGAGAAATTTTAATTTCAGGATTACGGGAATTTTTAGCAAAAGGTCAGATTAAACTTCCAGTTTCAAATCTTGCTAAACTTAAAACAGTTTTGCAAATGGTTGCTATTGGTCTTCTTCTTTCTGGAGATACTGGAAATAAAATAATCAACTTTGAAAATTATAATGCTCAAACTATTGGGATTATTCTTTTATGGTTATCAGCTGCGCTTACTTTATTTACAGGTTATGATTATTTACGAAAAGGTATTGATCACGCAATATCTGAAGATAACAAAGATTAGGCTGCTTTTTTCTTTCTTACCAACGCTTGATAGCTTTCATTAAGATCAATAATAGTTTCGCAAACTTTGAATTGATTTTCTGCAATACAAGATACTGGTGTAACTTCAGCAGCAGTTCCTGTTAAAAAACATCCTACAAAATTAGAAAGTTCTGTTGGACTAATCTTTCTTTCATGTACTTTTATATTTTTTGATTTTGCGATTCCGATTACAGTTCTTCTTGTAATTCCATCTAAGAATGAATCTGGGATTGGTGTGTGAATTTCTCCATTTTTATCTTTAAAAAATACATTGGCGCCTGTTGCTTCAGCAATATTACCTTCGTGATCTAACATTAAAGAATCAGTGAAACCTTGCTTTTCAGCTTCATGTTTAGATAATGTGCAAATCATATACAAACCTGAAGCCTTAGTATCCCAAGGAATAGTATTAGGAGCTGGTCTTCTCCAGTTTGAAATATTTAATTTAATGCCTTCGACTTTTAGTTTTGGATCGAAGTAAGATCCCCATTCCCAAGTTGCAATCGCAACATGAATTTTTGTTTGTTGTGCTGAGATAGCCATCATTTCAGTGCCTCTCCAAGCTACTGGTCTTACATATCCGTTTTCTACATTCTGAGTTGCAATAATTTTATTTGAAGCAGTATTTATTTGCTCTTCAGTATAAGGAATTTCAAAACCCATTCTTCTAGCAGAATGAAAAAATCTAGATGTATGTTCCTCTAATTTAAAAATTGAGCCATCATAAACTCTTTCACCTTCAAAAACACAACTCGCATAATGCAAACCATGACTTAAAACATGGAGTTTTACATCTCCCCAATCAACAAGTTTATCGTTGTACCAAATTTTTCCAGATCTTTTATCGTACGGTATCATTAGTGAAAATATTTTAAAATATCAGTGAAAAATATCTTTGTATCTTTGATATGTCAATATAACTTACCCATTATGAAAGAACTTTTATATCTTAAAGATGATCAACTTAAGGGTTTAATTGAAAAATTATTTGTTAGTTACAGAGAGACATTTTCTGACTCTAAAAAAATTTTAGATAAATACTCAATTGGTGTAGCTCACCATAAGGTTATTCACCTAATTTCATCTTATGAAGGTATCTCTATCTCAGATCTTCTAAAAAAATTAAAAGTAACTAAGCAGAGCCTCAACAGAGTTTTAAAAGATTTAATAAAGTTAGACATCGTCATATTTAAGAAAAATGATCAGGATACTAGGGTTAAACATGTGTTTTTAAACGAAAAAGGAAAGAAAATATTTGAAGAAATTTTTAATTTGCAAAAAAAAAGAATTTATTCTGCTCTTTTAAACTCATCTTCAGAAGAAGTTGTTAATTTTGACAATGTATTAAATAAAATAATTAATGGATAATTTTTTAGCTCATATTTTAGTAGTTGATGACGATGATGGTATTAGATCATTGGTCAAAAAATTTCTAAACGAAAATAATTATTTAGTAACCACAGCTGACAGTGCTGAAGATGCCTCAGAGAAAATAAAAATAATAAAGTTTGATTTAATTGTGCTGGATATAATGATGCCTGGAAAGAATGGATTAGAATTTATAGAGGAAAATAAAAAAAATCTAGATACTCCAATAATACTTCTTACTGCTAAAGGGGAAGCTAAGGAAAGAATAGAAGGTCTTGAAGTTGGTGCAGATGATTATTTACCCAAACCATTTGAACCTAAAGAATTAATTCTAAGAATAAAAAATATTTTAGATAAAACAAAAAAAACTGAGCAAAAAAGAATTATTGAATTTGAAAATGTCAAAATCGACTTAAATAAACTTTTAATTATTAGAGATCAAAAAGAATTTAAAATTAATAATACTGAAAAGACAATTTTAGAAAAAATGATTAATAGTCCTGGAAAAACATTTTCAAGAGATGATATAGGAAAATTGATTAATCTAGATAAAGAAAGATCTATCGATGTTATTATTACTAGATTAAGAAAAAAAATTGAAATAGATCAAAAAAGTCCTAAGTTTTTGCAAACAATTAGAGGTGCAGGATATGTTCTCTGGATTGAGTAATTATTTAAAAAAAGTTTTACCAAAAAGATTATTTTATAGAGCACTTTTAATTGTTGCTGTCCCAGTAATTACTATCCAATTAATAATCACCATTGTTTTTTTTGATAGTTTGTGGATTAAAACTAATAAAGGCATGACCAGAACCCTGGTTAATGAAATTAGTGCTTTTTTAGAAGCTTATCAAAATGAGGAAAATGATAAACAAGAAGTGACAAACCTATTTTCATTATTTCTAGATTTAAATATTGAATTAGTTGTTGATGAAAAATTAAGTGATCTAAATAAAGAAAGATGGTTTAGTCCAATTGATCGAACTTTAAGAAGAGAATTAAAATCTAAATTTTCTCCTAAAATTTTCTGGTTTAATACTACAAACTATAGAGAACTAGTTGATTTAAGAATAAAATATGAAAATGGATATTTTAAATTTTTAGTTCCAAAAGATCGAGTTACTAGTACTTCTGCAAGAATATTCGCACTGTGGATTACAGTTCCTGCAATTATAATGGTTATTATTTCACTAATATTTTTAAAAAACCAAACGAGACCAATTACAAATTTAGCTCGCGCTGCTGAGAGATTTGGAAAAGGAGAAGACATAGAAGAATTTAAACCCTCAGGAGCACTTGAGATACGTCAAGCAGGTCATGAATTTGACAAAATGAGAAAGAGAATTGAAAGACATCTTAATCAGAGAACTGAAATGTTATCAGGCATTAGTCATGATTTAAGAACTCCTTTAACAAGAATGAAGCTACAATTAGCTTTTCTTAAAGATAAAGATGCAGTTGATAAGTTAACAGATGATATTAACGAAATGGAAAAAATGCTTAATGAATATCTGCAATTTACAAGCTCGTCATATGTTGAAAAAGACGAAATGTTTAATCTTTCAGAACTAATAGAGGAAATTATAAAAAAATATAATAATAAAAACATTTCTTATAATTTAATTCCTAGAATTTACATTAATGGCAGAAAGAACCTTATCAATAGATCTTTAAATAACTTGATTGATAACGGATTAAAATATGCAAACAAAGTTGAAATAAGCCTAACCAAAAAAAATACAAACCTATTTATAATTATTGATGATGACGGTCCAGGGATACCTAAAAAAGAACATGAAAACGTATTTAAACCTTTTTATAAGATGGACAAAGGTAGAAATGATTCAAAATCTAGTGTTGGTCTAGGACTGTCAATTGCTTCTGATATTATCAAATCCCATGGTGGCAACATTATGCTGGAAAAATCAAAATTTAACGGGCTAAGAGTTAAGATCTTTTTGCCGGTCTAGTTTTCTTCCTTTTTTTTGTTTCTAATTTTGAAATTTTATTTTCTAAATTTTCTACTCTCTTTGAAAGAATCTCAAATTCATCCTTGCTAGTAAGTTTCATTTTAAAAACAAATTCATCTCTCTTTGACTTAAATATATTTAAGATTTCAGATGATAAATCTTTTGAAGTTATTAATCCCTGCTCTAGTAGTTTTGCAAATTTATCAATTATAAATTTAGAATTTTTCATATTTGAGATATACAATATAGATATAATTTAAAATGTTCATCAATAATTTTGACCCAGTTGCAGTAGAAATATTTTCTTTAGAAATTAGATGGTATTCTCTAGCTTATATAGCTGGTATTTTATTTGGATGGTTAATAGCAAAAAAACTGTTCTTAAAGAATTCTGAAATAAATAAAAACTTTGATGATTATATAACGTACTTAATCATCGGAATTATTTTAGGTGGAAGAATTGGTTATGTATTATTTTATAATTTTGAATTCTATATCAATAATCTATTAGATATTTTAAAAGTATGGGAAGGCGGCATGTCTTTTCACGGAGGAGTAATTGGTATTTTTATAGCAACTATATTGTTTGCAAAAAAAAATAATCAAGATGCGTTTTTATATTTAGACGTCGTTGCTCTAGTTGCACCTATTGGAATATTTTTTGGAAGAATTGCAAATTTTATAAATTCTGAACTTTATGGAAATATAACTAATTTACCTTGGGCAGTTACTTTCATACAAATAGATAATCAACCAAGACATCCCTCACAAATTTATGAGGCATTATTAGAAGGTTTAATTTTATTTTTAATTTTAGTTTATTTTAGAAGTAGAGGAAATTATGAAAAAGCTGGATTGATTTCTGGATTATTTTTAATTTTTTATTCAATCTTTAGATTTATTGTTGAATTTTTTAGAGTTCCAGATGATCAATTGGGATACCTAATATTCAATTTAACTATGGGTCAGTTAATAAGTTTTATCTTTTTGATAATTGGATTAATTATTTTCTTTTTGAAAAAAAAATGAACAAGTCGACTAATTTACCTCTAGATCAATTTATAAATCACGCTCTTTACGATAAAGAAAATGGTTATTATATGAAAAAAAATCCCTTTGGAGAGGAAGGTGATTTTATTACGTCTCCCAACATCACAAGACTATTTTCAGAAATAATTGCGATTTGGGTAATAACTTTTTGGAAAAGCATCGGTTCACCTAAAAAATTTAACTTAATTGAACTTGGTGCTGGTAATGGAGAGATGATGAAAGTTGTATCTGAAACTTTAAAGAATTTTCCTGATTGTTTTAACTCCTGTAATTTAATGATTCATGAAAAAAGCTCATATTTAATTGATGCACAAAAAAAAAATTTAAATTCTGAAAAAATAATCTGGGTAAATGAAGTTGAAATCGATAACACATTTCCTTGCATTTATCTTGCAAACGAATTTTTTGATGCACTTCCAATAAAGCAATTTTTTAAAAAGGAGAATAATTGGTTTGAAAGGTATGTTAATTTAAAAACTTACAAAAAGGCTGAGTTCAATGACAAAGAAGTTGATATTAAAACAATAGAACAAGAACTTAAATTTGAAATATCTAAGGACCAAGATGTTATTGAATACTCTCCGGAAGCGTTTAAATATCTAGATAAAATTTGTAAAATTATTGAGAACAGAGATGGTGGACTTTTAATAATTGATTATGGATATTTAGATCTGAAAATAAAAAATACTATTCAAGCAATAAAAGATCATAAATTTTCAAACATATTAGAAGATATTGGCGACACTGATATCACATACAATTTAAATTTTAATTTATATGCTAATTATATTAATCAATTTGAAAAACTAGATCATCTAATTACTAATCAAAAAAAATTCTTAACAAGTATGGGAATTTTGCAGAGAGCAGAGATTGTAAGTAATAATATAGCCTTCTCACAAAAAACAGATCTATTTTATAGAATTAGACGTTTAATTGATGAGAAACAAATGGGGGAGTTGTTTAAGGTAATGTTGATTAAAATTAAAAACAATAAATTTAAAACAGGTTTTCAAATTGATTAAATCTAAAAAACTTTCAAAATATAAAGCTATTAAACATGGTTTTTTTAATAGCATCGGTGGTGTATCAAAAAATATTTATAAAAGTTTAAATTGTGGTCCAGGTTCAAATGACAATAGTGCAAATGTAAAAAAAAATTTAAATATTGTTAGAAAAAAAATTTCTAAGAACTCAAAAAATATTTTTTTACTTAACCAAATTCATAGTAATAAATTCGTGTTTATTGACAAAAAGCATAAATCAAAAATAAAACCTAAGGCTGATGCAATTATTACTGACCAAGTAAATTTACCTATTGCGGTTTTGACTGCAGATTGTGTACCAATACTTGTTTTTGACAATCAGAGAAAAATGATAGCTGCAATTCATTCAGGATGGAAAGGTGCCTTTAAGGGAATAGTATCAAAAGTGATTAAATTTATGATTAAGAGAGGATCCAAAACAAAAAATATTACAGCAGTTATAGGTCCATCAATATCAGTTAAAAATTATGAAGTTCAAAAAGATTTTTATAAAAAATTTATAAGAAAAGACAAAACAAATCATAAATTTTTTAAAATAGGTAAAGAAAAGTTATATTTTAACTTATCTAGTTATGTTAAATCATTAATTCTTAAGTCTGGTGTAAAAAAAATAGAAAAAATTGACGTTGATACATTCAATGCTAAAAATAAATTTTTTAGTGCTAGAAGATCAAAAAGTTTAAATCATGCTGATTATGGTAGAAATATTTCAATAATTATGCTTAATTAGGTTTTTTCATGAAATTATTATCAGGAAATAGCAACAAACCTCTTAGTAAGAATATTGCTAAATATTTAAAATCTAAATTAGTCAATTCAAGTATTAGAAATTTTTCTGATGGTGAAATTTATGTTGAGATTAATGAAAACATAAGAGGAAATAGTATTTTTATTATTCAATCTGTATCTTCTCCAGCTAATGATAATTTAATGGAACTTTTATTATGTATAGATGCTTTGAAAAGATCATCTGCCAAAAATATAACAGCTGTAATTCCATATTTTGGTTATGCAAGACAAGATAGAAAAGTTGTCCCAAGAACTTCAATTTCAGCAAAACTAGTATCAAACTTAATTACAAAAGCAGGAGCAGATCGTGTTGTAACAGTAGATTTGCACGCAGGACAAATTCAAGGATTTTTTGATATTCCAGTAGATAACTTGTTTGCTACTCCTATTTTTGCAAGACACGTTAAGAAAAAAATTAAAAGTAAAAATATGATTTGTGTAGCGCCAGATGTGGGTGGTACTGAGCGAGCAAGATCTCTTGGAAAACTTTTAAATGTTGGTTTAGCTATAGTAGATAAAAGAAGACCTAAGCCAGGACAATCTCAGGTTATGAATGTAATTGGGGATGTAAAAGGTAAGACATGTATAATTGTAGACGATATCATCGACTCTGGTGGAACAATTGTAAATGCAGCTAAAGCTCTAAAAGATAGAGGTGCAAAAGAAGTTTATGTTTATATTACTCACGGTGTACTTAGTGGCGAAGCGGTCAAAAAAATTAAAAATTCTGTTATCAAAAATTTAGTAATTACAGACACAATTGATAATAGTGACAAAATTAAAGGTGTAAAAAACATTGAAGTTTTATCTATTTCAGGGCTAATGGGTGAAGCAATTAAAAGAATATCAAATTCTACTTCTGTATCTGATTTATTTAAATAATTACCTTGTGTTATTAAGGATCTTGAGCTAAAAACCCTTGTTTTTATGAATACTTTAGAAGCTAACATCAGAGATACTAAAACAAAAGGCGAGCTTAACTCACTCAGAGATAATGGAGAAGTTCCGGCTATAATTTATGGTGGTGAAGCTCAAAATGAAAAAGTTTCTATATCTAAGAAACTGCTAAAGTCGATGTTAGAAGACTCAAATTTTTTGTCTACAATTCTTACATTAAATGTAAACGGTAAACCACAAAATGTACTTCCAAGAGAAGTAAAATATCACATCTTGTCAGACGAACCTATACATGTTGATTTTTTAAGAGTTGTGCCTGGTCTAAAAATTAGAATTGAGGTTCCAGTTAAATTTATTAATCACGAAAAATCACCTGGATTAAAAAAAGGTGGAGTATTAAATATTGTAAGAAGAAAAGTTGAATTAAAATGTCCAAGTGAAAAAATACCTGACAATCTTTTAATTGATTTAGATGGTATTGATATTGGAGTAAGTTTTAAAATTTCATCAATTAATCTAGATCCTGAAGTTGTACCAACTATTCAAGGTAGGGATTTTGTTATTGCAACACTTGCGGCTCCAACTGTAATGAAAGAGCCAGAAAAACCAGCTGAAGCTGAAGCTGCAGAGGGTGAAGCGGGTGCCGAGGCTGCTGCACCAGCTGAAGGCGATAAACCAGCTGCTGAAGGCGAAGAAAAGCCTGCTGAAGAAAAAAAATAAATTATTTAGACTGAAGTTTGTTTTCCATTAAAAAATTTTTATGCTTTTATTTGTAGGACTAGGTAACCCAACGCCCGATAGTGAAAATAATAGACATAATGTAGGTTTTAAAATTATAGACTCGATAAATAAAAAATTTGGTCTATCAAAACAAAAACCAAAATTTAAAGGTTTGCTTACAACAGGAAATGTTGGAGACAAAAAAATATATGCAATTAAACCTTTAACTTTCATGAATAATTCAGGAATTTGTATAAGAGAATTAATAGAATATTTTAAAATTGATGCCGAGGATGTCATAGTTTTTCATGATGATTTAGATGTAGAATTTGGGAAAATTAAAGCTAAGTTTGGTGGATCTAGTGCAGGTCATAATGGTATAGCTTCAATAGATAAATTTATTGGTAAAGATTATTCTAGAGTAAGAATTGGTATTGGAAAACCAAAAGATAACATGGAAGTAAGTGATTTTGTACTTCAAAATTTTGATGAAGATGAAATGGTTGGATTAGAAAAAATTACAAATAATATTACTGAGTCAATTTCAATATTAATTGAAAAAAAATTAGATCTATTTTCAAGTACAGTTAATAATAAATAATGAGTTTTAAATGTGGAATTATTGGTTTGCCAAATGTTGGTAAGTCTACGCTTTTTAATGCACTAACAAATTCTAGTAAAGCACAAGCAGCTAATTTTCCATTTTGTACAATTGATCCAAATGTTGGTGTAGTTCCCGTACCAGATGAAAGATTGTCCAAATTATCAAAAGTCTCTAACTCTAAAAAGGTAATTAATACTACAATTTCATTCGTTGATATTGCTGGTCTTGTAAAAGGAGCTTCAAAAGGAGAAGGATTAGGAAATAAATTTCTTTCTCATATCAGGGAAGTTGATGCTGTAATTCATATGATTAGATGTTTTGATTCAGATGATATCCAAAATGTTAATCCTGACGTAAACCCAGTGAGAGATTTGGAAATTATTGAAACTGAAATGATGCTTGCAGATCTTGAAAGTATTCAAAAAAGATTAGAAAAAAATAACAAGAAAAATGTAGATGAGGAACAACTTAAAATTTTAGAAATTGCTCTTGATTGCATAAATAATGACAAAGATATTCCGGTTCTAAAAACACAATTTGATACCAAGCAATTAAATCAAAGCGGTTTATTATCAATAAAACCAAAAATATATATCTGTAATGTTGATGAACAAAGTGTTCAGAACGGTAATAAATATACAAATGATTTCATAGAAAAATTTGGGAATGAAAATACACTAATTGTATCCGCTGATATTGAAAATCAAATTAATGAACTACCTGCTGAAGAGAAAAAAAATTATATGGAAATGATAGGTTTAAAAGAAACTGGATTAAATATGTTAATTCAAAAAGGTTACAATATACTAGAACTAGACACTTATTTTACATCGGGTCCTGAAGAAACAAGAGCATGGACAATTAAAAAAAATTGTACAGCTCCTAAGGCAGCAGGCGAAATACATACTGATTTTGAAAAAGGCTTTATACGAGCTGAAACTATTTCTTATGAAGATTTTATAGCAAATGATGGCTGGGTAAATTCTAAAGCAAATGGGAAAATGAGATTAGAAGGAAAAGATTATATTGTTAAAGATGGAGATGTTTTAAACTTCAGATTCAACACGTGACCAGATTTTCTTCATACTAAAGTAAACTAAAATAGTTAAAATAATCAAATATACTATAGCTTTAAATCCCATTTGGTGTCTTGCTTCTAAGTGAGGCTCCGCAGCCCACATTAAAAATGTTGTTACATCTTTTGACATCTGTTCAACTGATGCATTAGTACCATCCCCGTACTCTACAATTCCATCAGATAATGGTGCTGCCATTCTGATCTTATTACCATACATATATTTGTTGTAATAAACTCCATCATCCAAAGTTACTCCACTTGGTGGATCTTGATAACCTTGAAGTAAAGAATAAATATAGTCAACTCCACCACCTCTAGCTTTAACTAAAACAGACATATCTGGTGGATAAGCTCCTCCGTTAGCTGCTTGTGCGGCTTTTACATTGTCGTATGGCATTACAAATTTATCCGAAAGTTTTCCAGGTCTAGTAAACATTTCGCCATCAGCGTTTGGTCCATCTGTAACTTCAAAAGAAGCAGCGATTGCTTTTGCAGCTGCCTCTGAAAACTCTGGTCCACCCTCTTCTGATAAATTTCTATAGCTTAAATATTTCATTGAATGGCAAGAAGCACAAACTTCCGTATAAACTTGATATCCTCTTTGAAGAGCTGCTCTATCAAATTTTCCAAAAAGACCTTTAAAACTCCAATCTGTTTTAAGATAATCTACTTTTTCTGCAGCAAATGTTTGGGCACTAATTAGAGAAAAAAATGAAAGTATTAAAATTAGTTTAAATAACTTTTTCACTTTATTTTATTTTACTTTCTCTGTGTTTTGCAGCTTCTAAGTTTGGTGATCCACCTAAAATAGGCTCTGTTATACTTAGTGGAACAGGTAATGTTCTCTCTTTAAATCCAAGCACAGGGAGAATAACCAAGAAATGTAAGAAATAATAGGCAGTGGCTACTCTTGCAATTAATAAATAAAGACCTTCTGCAGGCATTGCTCCCATGTAACCAAGAATTAAAACGTCTGCTACTAAAATCCAGTAAAACTGTTTATACAAAGGTCTAAATACTGCTGATCTAATTTTTGAAGTATCTAACCAAGGTAAAGCTGCAAGTATTAAAATAGCAGATAGCATTGCAATTACTCCAAGTAGTTTATCCGGTACCGATCTTAGTATTGCGTAAAAAGGTAACAAATACCATTCTGGAACTATATGAGCTGGAGTTACCATAGGATTTGCCTCTATGTAATTATCTGCGTGACCCAAAATATTAGGTGTATAAAAAACAAAAAATGCAAAAACAATCATAAACATTAATAATGCAAAACCATCTTTAATAACAATGTATGGATGGAATGGGACAGTATCCTTAGATGGTTTTTTGATATCAATACCAACTGGATTATTATTTCCAGGTACATGCAGAGCCCATATATGTAAAATTACAAGTCCTGCTATTAAGAATGGGATTAAATAATGTAGAGTAAAAAATCTTGTTAAAGTTGGATTATCAACTGAGTATCCACCCCATAACCATGTTACAATTCCCTCACCTACTAACGGGATTGCACTAAATAAATTTGTAATAACAGTTGCTCCCCAGAAACTCATTTGTCCCCAAGGTAAGACGTAGCCCATGAATGCAGCTGCCATCATTAACAAGTAAATTACTATACCAATAATCCAAATTATTTCTCTTGGTGCTTTGTAAGAACCATAAAATAATGATCTAAAGATATGAATATACACAGCAAGAAAAAACATCGATGCACCATTTGCATGTATGTATCTAATTAACCATCCGTAGTTAACATCTCTCATTATATGCTCAACACTTTCGAATGCCATGTCAGCATGAGCAATGTAATGCATTGCCAAAGTTAATCCTGTTATAATTTGTGTGATTAAGCAAAAAGTTAAAATTCCTCCAAATGTCCACCAGTAATTTAAATTTTTTGGAGTAGGATAATCTGTTAAATGATTTGCAAGAGTTAGTAACGGTAATCTATCATTAAACCATTGACCAACTTTTGATTTAGGTTGATAATCGTGATCACTCATAACAACTGTACTATCCTATTTTAATTGTGTTTGCGTTTACGAATTCATATTTTGGAACTTCCATATTCCAAGGAGCTGGTCCTTTTCTAATTCTTCCAGACGTATCATAGTGAGAACCGTGACAAGGACAAAACCATCCATTATAATCACCTTTGTCATTCAAAGGCACACATCCTAAATGAGTACAAACTCCAAGCATGACTAACCATTCAGGATTTTTTGCTCTATCCTCATCTTTTTCTGGATGAATTAATTCTTCCATTTTAACAGATCTTGCTTCGTCGATCTCTTCTTGTGTTCTTCTTCTGATGAAAACTGGTTTTCCTCTCCATAGAACTGTAATTGTGTTTCCAGGTTTGACTGAACTTACATCTACCTCGGTACTTGCTAATGCCTTAACTGAAGCATCTGGGTTCATTTGATCTACCATGGGCCACACTACTGCTGCAGCTCCAACTGCACCTACAGCTGTGGTCGCTGTAAATAAAAAATCTCTTCTTTTTTTTGGCTTTTTATCTGACATTTTAAATAGTTTTTTGTTAAAAAATTAATTTAATATACGATTTCTTATAAGATAACAGTAATTTTTCTACTGAAAGAATGACACATTACGGATGAAACCTAGACCTAAAATTTCACTATACGAGCCAGATATTCCACAGAATACAGCTGCAATTATACGAACGTGTGCCTGTTTAGGGGCGGAATTAGAAATTATTGAGCCTTGTGGATTTTTATTATCTGACAAAAGGTTTAAAAGAGTTGTCATGGACTACATGGACTATAGTAAAATTAAATTCTACCAAAGTGCAGAACATTTTTTTGAAGAAAAAAAGAATCAAAGAATTGTTTTAATGACAACAAAGGCTTCTATAAATTATACTAAATTTAATTTTAAAGCTGATGATACAATATTATTTGGAAGAGAGAGCGCTGGTGTTCCAGAGAAGGTTCATAAGCTGATTGGTGATCGTCTAAAAATTCCAATGAATGAAAATGCGAGATCTCTAAATATAGCATCCTCAGTTGCAATAGTTTTGGCTGAAAGTTTAAGGCAAAATAATTTAATGTAATATGGACAATTCAATTAAAAAAGACCTGGCTAGCAATTGGTTCAAATTATTACAAAATGCAATTTGTAATGACATACTTGAATTAGAAAATAACAAAATAAAATTTGTATCAACTTCTTGGAAAAGAAACTCTAAAAAAGATGAAGGAGGTGGTGAATATAGAATTTTAAAAAATGGAAAAATTTTTGAAAAAGTAGGAGTAAATTTCTCAAAGGTATATGGAAAATTTCCTAAAAAATTTCAAAAAAATATACCAGGAGCTGAGAAAGATCCTAGATTTTGGGCTTCAGGAATTTCAATAGTTATGCATATGCAAAATCCGCACATTCCAGCTATGCATTTTAATACAAGATATATCAGCACTCAAAAAAATTGGTTTGGAGGGGGAATGGATGTAACCCCGGCCATCAAAGATGATAATGAAAAAAATAAATTTCATAAAACTTTAAAGTTAATGTGTGATCAACATAATAAAAATTATTATAAAAAATATAAAAAATGGTGTGATGAATATTTTTATTTACCCCACAGAAAAGAAGCTAGAGGAATTGGGGGAATTTTTTTTGATTATAAAGATGATAATTTCGAAAAAGATTTTAAATTTGTAAGAGATGTTGGTATTACTTTTCAAATGATCTTTAATGAAATTATTAGAAAAAAAATTAAGAAAAAATGGTCTTTAAAAGAAAAAGAGAAGCAGTATATTAAAAGAGGTCGTTACACAGAATTTAATTTACTGTATGACAGAGGAACTAAATTTGGATTACAAACTGGTGGTAATGTAGAAGGAATTTTAATGTCGTTACCTCCTTTAGCTAAGTGGAAATAAAAAAATGGAAAAAGAACCTATTACCTTAAATGGTTTAAAAAAATTAGAGGAAGAACTTATTTTTTTAAAAGAAAAGAAAAGACCTGAGATCGTTGCCGCAATTGCTGAAGCAAGATCGCATGGAGATCTAAAAGAAAATGCCGAATATCATGCTGCAAAGGAAGAACAATCTCATAATGAAGGTAGGATTACTGAAATAAACGACATAATAGCCAGAGCTAACGTAATTGATGTAACTAAATTAAATAATGAGGGTAAAGTAATTTTTGGATCAACTGTATATCTAGAAGACTTAGATAGTGGAGAAAAAATAAATTATAAAATTGTTGGAAAAGATGAAGCTGACTTAAAACAAAAATTAATTTTCTTTCAGTCCCCAATTGGAAAAGGATTAATAGGTAAAAATAAAAGTGATCTTGTAGAAATAAGTACCCCTTCTGGGATAAAGAATTTTGAAATTAAAGACGTTAAATATATTTAACTCTTTGCAATTTTTTCAACCTGTTTATCTGAAATTTGAAATCCATTTTGAACCCAGGTTTCTTCTATAAGTTTTAACTTATTACCTAAAATTTTACCCTCAGGAATTTTATACTTAGACATTAAAATATTTGCTCCAATTTTTAATTCAGGCAATGTTTTATTTTCGTAAATTTTAAGTAGTTTTAATAATTTATTCTCCACCTTACTTGAATAGAACAATTTAAAATTAATTATATCAATAACAGTTTGTCTACCATTATAGTAAAATATTTTATTAAAGTTTTTTTCTGTAAAACTTTTAATACTCACCTTTTCTTTGAAAAAATAATGAATTAATTTAAGCCTCTTTTGATCTTTTTTTGAGATTTTAAATTTATAAATAAAATAGTCAGTATTGTCTGTTTCATCGATAATCAGCAAAGCAATTACAAAAATAAAGTCAAAGTTGCTAATAACTTTGGAACTAAATGAATTCAGTTTCTTAAAATGATTAATATTTTTAAATTGTGGAAATACTATTTCTAATATTTCTAAACTTTGTTGATCTTCAAATAATTTGAGAAAATTTTTTGATTTAACTGTCTTTTTAAATTCATCTAATAATCTTTCAGCAGATAAGTTCGAAATACCTTTGATATTTTTTTTAAATATTTTAATTACCTCTGTTTTATGATTTTCAGTTGAATAATTAATATGAAAACGGAAATATCTTAATATTCTTAAATAATCCTCTTGAATTCTTTTTTCTGGATCTCCAATAAATTTTAAAACACCTTTATTTAAATCTAGCTTACCATTTTGTGGATCAAATAAATTTCCTGAACTATCAGAGTAAATAGCATTAATTGTAAAATCTCTTCTTTTTGAATCTTCTTTCCAATCAGAAGTAAATTCAACTTTTGCATGTCTTCCGTCTGTAGCAACGTCTTTTCTAAGTGAAGTAATTTCATAGTTTTTTTCATTTATTACTGCAGTTATCGTGCCGTGTTCTTTACCTGACTCAAAAAATTTAATTTTATGTTTATTTAGTGCATCACAAACTTCATCTGGTGTAATGTTAGTTGCTAAATCAATGTCATCTACTTCTTCTCGATTTATAATTTTTCTAATACACCCTCCAACAAATCTTAATTCACTATTTTCAGAATAATTGTTAATTGCTTCAAAAATTTTTTTTGCAGGAGTGTTCTGGGATATGTTTTTTATATTTTTACTTATATAATTAAGATTTTTGGACCTAAAAAAAATTTTATCTAAAAATTTATCCATATATATGGCTGGGGCGCTAGGATTCGAACCTAGGATGCAGGTACCAAAAACCCGTGCCTTACCGCTTGGCTACGCCCCAATATTATAGATCCTATAACACAAAAAAAATAAATTTATATAGTTTTTGATACATACAACCAACAATTTTTAAATTTCCTCTTAAATTGAACTTTTGCTGAATTACAGTCTTTGACTGATTTATAGTATGCAATAACTGTAGATCCAGACCCAGTCATTCTTACAAACTCAGGATTATTAGTCTTTTCTAAAAATAACTTAATCTTTTTTATTTGTGGGTATTTTGAAATTGCAACATCTTCTAAAGTATTACTTTGATTTTTTAAAAATTTATAACCAAACATAATTTTTTTTGGATTATTAAATTTTGATTTTGTAAAATTTTTAACGTTAGAATAAATTTTTTTTGTCGCACAACCAAAATTAGGCTTTATTAAAAGCATATTTAGAGTCGGACAATTAAAAAATTTTTTAATTTTATTGTTTGAAAGTAAAACTGAGCTAGACGGGTTTATACCTAAAATAACATCAGACCCTATTTCAGAGCAAACCTCCAAAATTTTCTTTTCACTTATTTTAATTACCTTTTTTTTATTTAAAAAATTTAAAATACTTGCAGCATTTATAGAACCGCCACCAAGTCCTGCTTTTTGAGGAATATTCTTTGTTATAGAAACTCTAAATTTTTGATTTAGTAATAACTTTTCTCGACCTAATATTTTAAAGAGTTTTTGAACAGTATTTTTTTTTCCAATACCTTTCGCAAATTTCCCTTGAAAAGAAATATTATGTTTTTCATCTCTTATTTTTTTTATTGAAATAACATCATACAAATCAATGAAACTAATGATGCTTTCAATTTTGTGTAATGATTTATTTTTTCCTGTTACATTGAGAGCTAAATTGATTTTAGCATGAGACTTTAAATTTAATTTCATTGAATAGATTTTAAGCCAGTAATCAATTTTTTGTTTATATTTTCTCTCATATCATCTTCAGTATCATCAAAGCTCAACACACTATTCCAAAAATATCTTGCCTGAATTTTTTGATCTAGCTTCCACAATATATCTCCATAATGATCATTTACTATTGGGTCATCAGGCATTAATTCTACAGCTCTTTTTAAATATTTTTCTGCCTCTTCATATTCATCTATCAAGAAATATGCCCAACCAATTGAGTCAATAATATAGGGATCATTACTTTTTAAATCATATGCTATTTTTAACATTTCCATCGCTTCATCTATTTTGTAATCACGTTCTAACCAAGAATAAGCAAGATAATTTAGGACGTATGCATCATTAGGTCTTATTCTTAATGCATGAAGTAAATCTTCATCTGACTTCTCATAATTACCTAATCTTTCGTAACTCCCACCTCTTCTATACAAAACATCCGATTTAATTACAGAAGTATCCTCTAGTGAGGAGATTAATCTTGAATAATAATCGATTGCAAGTTCATAATTTTTAGAGTTTTTATAAAAATTCGCTAAATCAAAAATCATCTTTGGATTAGGTTTTTCAATATTTTTAAATTTAGACTCGATATGGCTTGTGCCTTTTTCATAATTTTGTTCTTTCACTATTATTTGCGCTTCTTTTTTAACTCTAAACCAATAATAAAACTCATCAGTCTCTTTAAATTTTCTTACTATTTTTTTTACCTTGTTGTATTCACCATCTGCAAAGAAATTTTCTGCAACGAGTGATAAATTAAATTCAAATTTAGGATTTAAGTATATTGATAAATTTAAATAAAAATTTGATTTTTCAAAATTATCTTGTGATGAATAAAGATTTGATATCAAGAATAAAAATTCACTAATTATATCATTATGGTTTCCACATGAGAAAATTTTTTCAAAACTTTTAAACTTATTATTATCTATCCAGCTTTTGGTTTGAGTTAACAAAAGTGTTGAGCCAATATAATCAATTTGATCAATTACTGACTTTGCCTGATCAAACTCCTTATTCTGAATTAGATAATTTATATAAAAAAATATATATCTTGAATAATCACCTTGTTGATTATTAATTAAATTTAAAAAGAAAGAGCTGGTTCTTTGATCATTATAATGACATCTTTGAAACGCCTCAGCTATTAATGATAAGTTTCCAAAATTTTTCTTATTAGGTAAAAGTTTTTTATTTTTAAAAGTGTAAATGTACTGCTTTAAAGTCTCAAAAATTACTAGATTAATTCTATTTTCTTCCTGAAATCTCAAACTTTGATCTAAGTAAATATCAGCTTTATCAAAATCATTTTTTTTCAAACTATCAATTATTAATAAAACATATGCATCAAAAAAATCAGAGTTACTTTTTTTTGAGTTATTTTTTATAACATTAATTGCTTGAGCTACTTTGTTTTCCAATACAAGAGAATTAACGTATCTTTTTAAATAATTGTCATGGCTATTTAGTAAAACTTTACTTAAATTGAAATATTTTAAAGCTTCTGAATTATCTCTATTTTCATAAGCTACAATACCAGAAAAATAATTAGATAAATCTCTTGAGTTGAAATCATTAAAACTTGTACTTTTAGAATAAACGGGTGTCTGATAGGATAACACTAATAATAATATGATTTTAAATATTTTAGATATCATTTAATCCTTGTAAGGTGAAAAAATTGATAAATCAAAACGACAAAATAAACGAAGAATTAATAAATACAATAGAAACCAATTTTGTATTTGATAAAAAACCTATTAATAGGTTTTCTGAGGTCAAAAAAAAAAGTGATATCAATCAAAGAAATAAACAAGATTTATTAGAAAATCTAAAGAAACAATTAAATTCAATTGAAAATTGCAAACTAAGAAATAATTCCAAAAATATTGTTCTTGGAGAAGGAAATATTGATAGTCCTATAATGTTAATAGGAGAAGCTCCAGGTGAAATTGAAGACAAAGTTGGAAACCCTTTTAAAGGAGAGAGTGGAGAGCTTTTAGACAAAATGTTAATAGCAATAAATATTAAAAGAGAAAATATTTATACAAGTTATGCAATAAATTTTAGACCACCAGAGGATAGAAAACCAACTTCACAAGAAATTAAACGTTACTCAAACTTTTTAAAAGAACATATATCTATTATTGATCCCAAAATTATAATTTTAATGGGTAGTACAGCTATGGAAGCTGTTACTGGGATTAATGAAAAAATATCTTCAGAAAGAGGTAAATGGAAGGAAATAATTTTAAATAAAAATACTTATCCTTTAATGATAACTTTTAACCCTTCTTATTTAATTAGATATCCGGATAACAAAAAATATTCATGGGAAGATTTAAAAAAAATAAGAGAAAAAGTTAAAGAGTTAAAATTAACAATCTAATGAAATTAATAGCTGGTGTTGATGAGGTAGGCAGAGGTAGTTTAATAGGTCCTGTTTATGCTGCTGCTGTCATTCTAAAAAAATCTGTGGATCCAAAAATTTTAAAAGACTCAAAAGTGTTGAGTAAAAAAAAGAGAGAATACCTTTTTAATTATATTAAAAAAAATTCAATTTGGTCATTAGGCAAAGCTTCTGTTAGTGAGATTGAAAAACTCAATATACTAAATGCAAGTTTACTAGCTATGAAAAGAGCTATATTAAAATTAACAAAAAAACCAACTCTTATTCTAATAGATGGAAACAAAATTCCAAAATTAAAAAATTATAAATTAAAATCGATCATAAAGGGTGATAAAAAAATTCCCTCAATTTCAGCAGCCTCTATAATAGCAAAGGTATCAAGAGATAGATTAGTTGCTACTCTATCAAAAAAAAATAAAGGTTATCATTGGGATAAAAATTTTGGATATGGAACCAAACAACACTTACAAGCATTAAAGAAACTAGGCATAACCAAACATCATAGAAAAACTTTCTCTCCTATATCTAGATTAACTTAATACTACATCTAGTTATCATTAAAATTCGATACACAAATCGAATCCAATTTTTTCAATCACAGGTTGACCGAAGAATCCATTTGGAGTCTAATTAATTTTTACAAATGAAATCTGATTTTAAAAATAAAATAATTAACGGAGACAGTCTCGAAGAATTAAAAAAAATTCCACGTGAAACTTTTGATTTAATTTTTGCTGACCCTCCATATAATTTACAATTGAAAGGTAAATTGACTAGACCAGATAGATCTAAAGTCAGCGCTGTAAACGACAAGTGGGATCAATTTGAAAATTTTAAAAAATACGATGAGTTCACGTATGAATGGCTTAATGAATGCAAAAGGATTTTGAAAAAAGATGGAGCTATTTGGGTTATAGGTAGTTACCATAATATTTTTAGAGTAGGAACCGCAATACAAAATTTAGGTTTCTGGATACTAAATGATGTCATCTGGAATAAAAATAATCCAATGCCTAACTTTAGAGGCACAAGATTTACAAATGCTCATGAGACTTTAATTTGGGCTTCGAAGAGTGAAAAATCAAAATACACATTCAATTATCAGTCTTTGAAATGTTTAAATGATGATCTCCAGATGAGATCTAATTGGAGTCTTCCTATTTGTAGTGGTTCTGAACGACTTAAAAAAAATGGAAAAAAAATTCACTCTACTCAAAAACCAGAATCACTTTTACATAGAATTTTACTAGCTACATCAAATAAAAATGATCTAGTTCTTGATCCTTTTTTAGGTTCTGGAACTTCTGCTGCAGTTGCAAAAAAACTAGGGAGAAATTATTTTGGTATAGAAAAAGAAAAGAATTATTTTAAAGCTGCTGAGGAACGTTTAAAGGCTACCAAACCAATTGAAGATGATTTATTAGATACACTTAAAAATAACAGATCAAAACCAAGAATTCCATTTGGATCGTTGGTAGAGCTTGGAATAATTAAGCCTGGAACAAATATTTTTGATAACAAGAAAAAAATAACAGCAAGAATAATGGCTGATGGTAGCATCAAACACAACCAAGCGGAAGGTTCTATTCATAAAGTTGCAGCTACTATTTTGGGAGCTGAAAGCTGTAATGGTTGGACATTTTGGCATTGTGATATTAATGGACGAACCTACCCAATCGATTACTTGAGACAAAGATTAATTTCTAAAAATTAATCTTTATAAATTTTACCTAAATAACTTTGCAGAAATTTTTTATTTTTTGTCAAAAGCTTTAAAAATATATTTCTAAAAAAGATCATAATCGGATTTGATAAATGAAAAGCAAATTGATTAAAATCAGATCTTCTATTAATCATTTTTACTCTCTCTAATCTAGAATTATAAAAATCATTTTTTTGGTTAATTATAACTTCATGTAATTGATTAGCTCCTTCTATTGATTGTGAGGCTCCTTGAGCAAAAGAAGGAGAGAATGCAAAAAAAGCATCTCCAACTAAATAAATTTTTTTTGGAGGAATAAATGGATTTTTACTTACAAACACTGGAAACAATTTTATATCTTCAAGGCTCTGAAATACTTTTGATGAAATTTTTTCGGATAATTTTTCTTTAATGCTCTCAATAAATGTACTTTCATTACAAAGATTGTGGTTTTTTTGCTGATCAGAATTTAACTTATTCTTCAATATCCCAATAAAATTAAAATTTTTATCATTATTAAGTGGATATAATACATAATGAAAATCTGATCCTAAAAATAAAGAAACATTCTCCTCGTTTATATTATCAAGACTTTCTTTGGATACACTGGCTCTAACAGCGATAGTGTTATTGTAAATTGGTTCTGAATTATTATTTGAAATTAATGACTTTCCTTTTGAAAATACACCATCTGAAATAACTAAATGATCACAAGTTATTTTTTCTTTATCAAAAGTTAAATTTATTAAATCATTACTGTATTCTATGTTGTCTAAACTGCAGTTAAACTGGATTGTATTTTTATCCAGTCGATTTATTAGGAACTGAAGTAATTTTGATCTTTTCAATGTTGTATACTTACAATCATCAGAATTAAATTCTGAAATATTTAAATCACAAATTTTCTTTGAATTTTTAATTTGATAAAAGTCAATTTTTTTTGGATTAAATTTCTCTTTGTCTGACAAGGAAGAGAAGCCTAATTTGTTTAATAACTTTACGCTATTAACAGATAATTGAATGCCATAACCTTCCCCTATTTCTAATGAGGTTTTTTTTTCATAAATTGTGACCTGATAATCTTTATTTCCTTTAAATAAGTTGGCTATAAACAGACCCGAAATACCTGCACCAATAATTGCTATTTTTTTCATTTTTGACTTTCTAAAAATTTTATTATCTTTTTGGTAAATGTTGGAATTACATAATTTTCAAGCTTTGCAGGATTTATCCAATTAATATTTTTGTCAAAGTTATGCTTCTTTTTATATTCAATTTTAATATTCATATTCATATTAGATATTTTAACATTTAAATCTTTATCAAAATTTTTAGGATTATTTAATTGATCCATTGGAAAAATATTTAAATTTTTTAAAAAATTAAATTTATTATTTTTGATTAATAAATATTGATTATTTTTTTTATAAACATTCAATTTATAATATGTTTCCTTGTTAATTTTCTTTAATTTCACTAAATCAAAATTTTTATTTTTAAATGCTTTGCAATTATTAGATAGTGGACATTTATTACAATTAGGGTTTGTAGGTTTACAAATTAATGCACCCAGTTCCATCAAAGCTTGCGCATAATCGCTTGATCTTTTTGTCGATGTCCCAAAAATTTTTTTTTGATCTTGTAAGAATTCTTTTTTAATTTGACTTTGTTTCTTTAAATACATATATCTTTTTAATACTCTTTCAATGTTTCCATCTAAAGGAATTATTGGTTTGTTAAATGCGATTGCTGAAATTGCACTCGCTGTATAATCGCCAATACCTGGTAATGATTTTAATTCATAAAAATCTCTAGGTATTTTTTTATTGAATTTTTTAACAATTATTTGAGCAGTTTTTTTTAAATTTCTTACTCTTGAATAATATCCAAGACCTTCCCAAAGTTTGGTTAATTTTCTATCATTATATTTTGATAACTTTTCAATATTAGGAATATTTTTAATAAATCTATTAAAATAAGGTATCACAGTAGCAACCTGAGTTTGTTGCAACATAAACTCGCTAACCAATGTAAAGTATTGTTTCTTTTCTTGTGAAACCTTATTTCTCCAAGGTAAAGATCTCTTATTTATATCGTACCAATTGAGAATTTTATTTGTTATTATTAGATCTTTCATATGCAATTTAAAAATAATACTAAGCAGAGAAATACTAGCATTCAAGGATTAAGATCTTTCAAAGACACTTTGCCAAAAAATCTAAAAAAAATTATTAATAAAAAAGGTCAGATATATTCAGAAACACTCAGTAATTGGAAATATTTAGTCGGGAATGAATTGTTTAAAGTCTGTTTCCCAAAAACATTCAAAAACTCAAATCGATTTGGTATGAGTACTTTAGTTGTAATGGTTAAAAGGGGCCATGAAGTAGATGTAGAATATTCAAAAAAAAACATTTTAGATAAAATGAATAATTTTTTTGGCTACGATGTTGTTGAAAAGCTCAAATTTATTAGCTTTGATGACGAACAAAAAACTAGCAGTTTGAATGAAATTAAATCTAATAATGTGGCAATTAGTAAATATCGAGATAAAATCAAAGATGTTAAAAACGAAAAGATTAAAAAATCATTAACAGAATTAACAAAAGTTTATAAAGAAAAATGAAAAAAATTATATTACTTGCCATAATTGTTTTAGGAAGCTTTTCAAATTTAAACGCTGAAGAAATAAAAAGAATTATTGTTGGAAATAAAGACGCAAAAATAACTATAATTGCGTTTGAGTCACTAACTTGCAGCCATTGTGCTAATTTTCATAAAAACGTTTATCCAGAACTTAAAAAAGAATATCTGGACAAAGGGCTTGCAAAAATAGAGTTCAGACACTTTCCTTTAGATATTGCTGCCTTCAATGCTTCAAAAATTGCTCAATGTAAAAATGATGGTAATGCTGATATTTTGGAAAGTTTATATGCTAACCAACAAAAATGGGTTAAAGGAAGCTCCATCGAAGAAGCAAATAAAAATCTAGAAATATTTTTAAAAAATGAGGGTTTCTCCATCGATTTTGAATCTTGTGTGAATAACAAAAATATTGAGGATTTTGTGTTAAATGACCGAATAGAGGGTGCAAAAAATTTCAAAGTAAACGCAACCCCTACGATAATAATAAACAACGAAAAATTCGAAAAAAAACTTAATTATAAAAATTTGAAAAAAGCACTAGAAAAAATGATATAAGTTAGTGCATGGAGTTTAAAAAAATCCAATTAAATGGATTTAAATCATTTGCTGAAAAAACAAATTTCTTAATAGAAGAAGGCCTTACTGGAATAGTTGGTCCTAACGGCTGTGGAAAGTCTAACATAGTTGAATCTTTGAGATGGGTAATGGGAGAGACCTCTGCAAAAAGTATGAGAGGTTCAGGAATGGAAGATGTAATTTTTTCAGGTACATCTAATAAAGCATCAAAAAATATTGCTGAAGTTTCGATAGAAGTAGAGAACAAAGAAAAAGAAGGTCCCATTCAGTATCGTGAATTAGAAAACATTCAAGTTAGACGAAAAATTGAAAAAGATAAGGGTTCTAAATTTTATATTAATGACAAAGAGGTAAGAGCAAGAGATGCTCAAATGTTTTTTGCAGATCTTTCAACGGGCGCACATTCCCCTTCTATGATTAGCCAAGGAAGAATTGGAGCTTTAGTGACAGCAAAACCTACTGACAGAAGAGCAATACTTGAGGAGGCAGCTGGAATTTCTGGTTTACATGTAAGAAGACATGAAGCTGAACTTAGACTCGGCGCTGCTGAAAATAATTTAAAAAGAGCTGATGAATTACGAAGGCAACAAGAAAAACAACTGGCAAATCTTCAAAAACAAGCTGAAGAAGCTACAAAATACAAATTAATTTCGGAAGAAATAAAAAAAATAGAGGCTGGTCTATATTATCTAAGATTATTGGATATCGATAAGGATATAAGAATAGAAAATGAAATTAATACAGAGGCAGGAGGTGAAGTTGAAAGTTTCAACAATCAGATATCCGAACTTGAAAACTTAATAAAAACTTCAACCGATAAAGTTGCTCCACTTAGAGAAAAAAATATTGAGAATTTATCAAGAATACAGAGACTTAATTTGGAACTACAGAACCTAGATGAGGAAAATACTAGAATTCAAGATGAAATTGAAACAATTAAGAAATCAATAAAGACTTTAGACGAAGACATATCAAGAGAAAATGGAATTATTATTGATGCTAACTCTAATGAAAAAAGATTAAAGGAAGAAAAGTCAGACTTAATTGAAGTAGATTCAAAATATTTTGAAACAGAAAAGTTATCAAACGAAGATCTAGAAAATGCAAAAAATGAACTAGAAAGAGAGCAAAAAGAAGTTGATGAAGTTGTTAATAATTTAGCTGACGATACAATTAAAATAAGCATTGGTCCTATAAAGAATGTAAAAAATTCAATTACTAGAGCAAAAGAATTAATTGATAATAATGAGATAAATCAAGCAGTTACATTACTCGATAGATGTAATATGGAATTAGACAATTTTATTAATGATTTAAAAAATGAAAAATCAAGAACAGAACTATTAAGTGTAAATGAGAAATCTCAAAATATAAAAATACTACAAGAAAAATATGCTGATGCATATAGTAAAAATCAGTCGATAAAGAATGAATCGGTAAAAAGAAATGAAAGAATAAAAACAATAGAGACTGAGATAGAAAGCTGGAAAAATCTTTTATCCAATTCAGAAAAAATGGTAAATGAATTAACTGAAAGAAAAAATAAATTATCTAAACAATTAAATGATTTAGAAAATCAGCCAAGAGTACAAGCAGAAAGAAAAGGTCAAATTTCAGAAAATTTAAGAATTTCTGATGAAGAAAAAATAGAGAACGAAAAAATTATAGAAGAAACTGATAAAAAAATTGAAACTTTAAGAGCTCAACTAAATGAGATACAAGAGCAATCAATTCAAATTAGAGAGCGAAAAGCTAGCTCAGGTGCAACCATAGAAGGTTTACAAAAAAGAAAAAATGATTTGCTTGATAGGATTAATACAGAATTAAATTTAACAGAAGAAAATATTTTAGAAAATTCAAATTTATTTGGAGTTGAAGAACTTCCAAATCATGTTGATCAAGAAGATGCATTAGATAAAAAAAAACAACAAAGAGATCAATTAGGTTCTGTAAATTTAAAAGCAGATGAGGAAACTAGTAAGTATGAAGAAGAAATAAAAAAAATGGAACAAGATCGTAGTGACCTAGTTACCGCAATTGTTAAACTTAAAGATAGTATTGATGAGCTAAATCAAAAAGGAAGGGAAAGACTTGTTGAGGCATTTGAAAAAGTTAACAGAAAATTTAATGAGGTTTATACAAAACTTTTTAATGGAGGAAATGCCAAGCTTGAATTAGTAGACTCTGATGATCCATTAGAAGCTGGTTTAGAAATGTTGGTCAGTCCACCAGGAAAAAGGCTTCAATCTATAACTTTATTATCTGGTGGTGAACAAGCACTAACTGCCCTATCTTTGATATTTGCAGTATTTTTAACTAACCCTTCTCCAATTTGTGTTTTAGATGAGGTGGATGCTCCTCTTGATGATGCTAACGTTACAAGATTTTGTAGCTTGCTAGAGGAATTAATTAAAATTACTAACACTAAATTTATAATTGTTACTCACCACGCCTTAACAATGTCTAAAATGAACAGGCTATATGGGGTAACTATGCCACAAAAAGGGATAAGCCAACTGGTAGCTGTAGACCTTCAAAAAGCAGAAAGTATGGTTGCTTAACCAGAATAAATGGCAAAAGACCCTTTTAAAACTCGCTTAGAGATTGCAAAAAGCAAGATTTCTAAGAAAAATCTTTATAACAAGAAGTATAATCCCTCGCCTATTGGAACTGCATTCAAATTGAGCACAGAACTTGTTTCTGCAGTGGCCGTCGGGACAATTATTGGGTTTATTTTTGACAAGACCTTTGGTACTAAACCCTGGTTTATATTAATATTTTTTTTTGTTGGGGTGGTCGCTGGAATAACAAACGTGATTAGATCAGCAAAAAAGATGCAAAAATAAGTTAGTACTATGGCAGCAAACCCGATGTCCCAATTCGATGTTTATAGAATTGGACCTGAAATAAAAGTTGGAGCATTTGATATATCTTTTACAAACGCAAGTTTGTTTATGATTATAAGTACTGTTTCTATTTTATTAATTTTTAATTTGGGATCTAAGAAAAATTCAATCTTACCAAATAAAATTCAATTATTAGCGGAACTTAGCTACACCTTTGTTGCTAAAATGATTAGTGATACAGCTGGTTCTAAAGCAAAACCATATTTTGCATTTATTTTTTCATTGTTCATGTTTGTTTTATTTTGCAACATGTTTGGAATGATACCGTACACATTCACTGTAACTAGTCATATTATCGTTACATTTGTTCTTGCTGCATTTATCTTTATTGGCGTAACAGTAATTGGATTTATTAAACATGGTTTTGGATATTTAAAATTGTTTGTACCAAGTGGAGTACCAGCAGTATTACTTCCTTTAATAGTAGTTATTGAAATTATTTCTTATTTAAGTAGACCAATAAGTCTATCAGTTAGATTATTTGCAAATATGATGGCTGGTCATACAATGATGAAAGTTTTCGGAGGCTTTGTAATTAGTCTTGGAATAGTTGGTGGATGGCTTCCACTAAGTTTTTCGGTTGCATTAACTGGTTTGGAGATATTAGTTGCTTTTCTTCAAGCATATGTTTTTGCAATTTTAACCTGCATCTATTTAAATGATGCATTAAATTTACACCATTAATAACAGAGGAGGATATAATGGAATTAGAAGCAGCAAAAATGATCGGAGCAGGTTTAGCAGCAATAGCTTTAGCTGGTGCCGGTGTTGGTATTGGAATAATTTTTGGAAATTATTTATCAGGTGCTATGAGAAACCCATCAGCAGCTCAGAAACAATTTCCTAACCTACTTTTAGGTTTTGCACTTGCTGAAGCAACAGGATTATTTGGATTAGTTGTTGCATTGATTATTTTATTTGCGTTTTAAGTTAATGGTCAAAAAAATATATCTTCATCTGGTATTTTTAAGCTTCTTTTTTATCAAAGAAGCTTTTGCCGCTGAAAGTGGAGGTATGCCTCAATTAAATCCAGAGTTTTGGGTTTCTCAGATTTTCTGGTTGGTACTTACTTTTGGGATAATGTATTTGGTTTTATCCAAACTAATCCTTCCAAAAATTAGTAACAACTTAGAATCTAGAAAATCTCAAATTCTAGAAAATATTGAGGCAGCTGAAAAACAAAGAGAAGATAGTGAAACCAAACTTAAAGAATATGATCAAATAATTTTAAAAAGCAAAACTGAAGCTAATGCTATGTTTAATCAAGCAAGAGAAAAGGCAGTTAAAGATATAAATGCTAAAAGAGACGTTCTTGATAAACAAATAGATGACGAAATAGCTAAAGCGGAAAAAGAAATCCAAGCTTTAAGAGATAATGCACCTGATAAAATAAATAAAATTGCTATAGAAACATCATCCGAGTTACTTCAAAAACTTATTGGTGCTGAAGTAAATAATAGCAGTATATCAGCAATTGTTGACGATCTATCTAGAAGAAATGGAGATAAATACTATGGCAATTGATGCAACTTTCTGGGTAGCAATTTCATTTGTAATCTTCATCGGAGTTTTAGTTTACTTTAAAATTCCACAAAAAGTTTCTCAAATGCTTGATGGTATGATTTCTGATATCAAAAATGAGATAGATGAAAGTGAAAAATTGAGAACAGAAGCAAAAACTTTGCTCGATAATGCTCAAAAAAAATTAGATACCGCTACTTCAGTAAGTAATGAAATTTTGGAGAATGCAAAAAAAGAGTCGGATAAATTAATAATAGATTTAAATGATAAATTTCATAAATCATCAGAAATTAAAAAAAGTTTAGCTGAAAATAAAATTAGCCAAATGAAAGAGGCTGCATTGAAAGAAATAAAAGATGCTTCAATCAAAATAGCGGTAGATTCAGTAAAAAAAATCATAACTACATCAGTTGATAAATCTAAACTGGATGCTGTATTTCAAAAAAATTTAGAAGAAACTAAAGAACAGCTAAAAAAAATAAACTCATAATACGGTTACAATTTCCTTAAAAAGCTATAAATTACAGCAATGAATTCTATAGTTATTGGATCTGGATTTGGTGGTATTGCTGCAGCAATTAGACTAAGAGCCAAAGGACATAAAGTAAAATTAATAGAAAAACATTCAGATCTAGGTGGAAGAGCTAGAGTTTTCAAAAAAGATGGTTTTACCTTTGATGCTGGGCCAACAGTAATAACAGCTCCATATTTAATTAACGAACTATTCAGTTTGTTTTCTAAAAATCCTGAGGACTACATAAAACTAACCCCACTTAAAATTTGGTATCAATTTATTTTTGAGGACCAAACTAAATTTAATTACTCAGGTGATGAAATAGAAATGAAAAAACAAATTGAAAATTTAAATCAAGAAGATGTTAAGGGTTATGAAAATTTAGTAAATTTTACCAAAAAAATTTTTGAGAAAGGATTTTTAGAACTTGCAGATGTTCCATTTGATAGACCCTTTTTTATGATGAAACAGCTGCCAGCATTATTAAAACTTAAGAGTTATAAATCAGTTTATTCATTAGTATCGTCTTATGTAAAAAATGAAAAATTAAGAAGGATGCTTAGTATGCATCCACTTTTGGTTGGTGGTAATCCATTCACAACTACCTCAATTTATGGGCTAATTCTTTATTTAGAAAAAAAATGGGGCATTCATTATTCAATGGGCGGTACAGGAAATATAATTAAAGGATTTGAAAAGTTAATGGAGGAAATAGAAATCAAAATAATAAAAAATACTGAGGTAAAAGAAATTATTACTAAGAATAATAAAATTACTGGTGTTGTAGTTGACAATGAAGAGATTATCAAAGCTGATAATGTTATTTGTAATGCCGACCCTCCTGCTTTTTATGAAAAGATGACTAATAAAAACTTAAAAAACTCAATGCTGTTTGATTGGAAACAAAAGAGGATGGATTACTCAATGGGTTTATTTGTTTATTATTTTGGAACCAAAAAAGTCTATGAAAACGTTGAGCATCATACAATTAAATTTGGAAACAAATATAAAGAACATCTGGATGATATTTTTGATCATAAAAAATTAAATAACGATATTAGCTATTATCTACATAGACCTTCTGCAACAGATAAGAGCATGGCTCCTGAGGGTAGTGATTGTTTTTATGTATTGGTTCCAGTTCCAAATAATCAATCAAATATAGATTGGCAAATAAAAGGTGAAAAAATGAAAAATCTTGTGATTGATAAAATGGAAAATGATTTAATGCCAAATCTTAGAGATAATATTGTATCAGACTTTTATCTTACACCTGATTATTTTGAGAAAGAACTAAATACAAAATATGGATCAGGTTTTTCAATTCAGCCTAAATTCACTCAATCAGCTTATTTTAGATTTCATAATAAATCAGAGATTTATGATGGTTTATATTTTGTTGGTGCTGGAACTCACCCAGGTGCGGGAGTACCAGGAGTACTTTCATCAGCAAAAGTATTAGATAAATTGATCTAGAATGTTAACTAAAAATTATTTATCAACATATGCAAAATCATTTAATTGGGCTGGTTTTTTTTTACCAAAAAAAACTTATGACAAATGTTCTGCGCTTTATGATTTTTGTAGAGAAGTGGATAATATTGCAGATGATCCAGCAAAATTAGAAGACAAAATAATTAAATTTGAAAACTTTAAAAAAGATTTTTTAAATAAAAACTTTAAAAACATTGTTATTAAAAATATTTGGGAACTTATAGATGAATTTAATATTTCAACAAAAGTAATTAATGATTTATTTGATGGGATTAATTCAGATATTAAAGAAAGAGTGGAATTAAAATCAAAAAAAGAGTTATTAATTTACTCTTATAGAGTAGCAGGTACAGTTGGTTTAATGATGGCAAAAATTTTAAAAGTTAATAAGACAGATTCCTTGAAATCAGCTATCGATCTTGGAATAGCAATGCAGCTTACCAATATTTCAAGAGACGTAATTGAAGATAAAAATAATAAAAGAATTTATATCAATGAAAATTTCAACGATATCAAATCTACCATTTCTTTATCTGAAAGATTTTATGAAAATTCTTTTTACTCAATTAAAGAAATACCTTTAAGTTTCAGATTCTCTATTTTAGTTGCAAGGCGAGTCTACAGAAAAATTGGACACAAAATAATTAATAAAAATAATTTAGAAAATTATAAAAATTCTGGAAAAATTTATGTAACAAAAATTGAAAAAATTATTGAAACTTTTTTATCAATATTTGATTTAATAATTTTAACATTTACAAATAAAAATGATAATAACATTGAACATGATCATTCATTAATTAATGAAGAGATAAATTTAAATGAAAGATTTTGATTATATAATTATCGGTGGTGGTTGTGCAGGTTTGTCTTTGGCTTATGAACTTGAAATTTCTGATAAATTAAAAAATAAATCTTTGGCTATAATTGAGCCTAGGGACGAATATAAAAGAGACAAAACTTGGTCATTTTGGAAAGTATTTCCACATAATTTTGATGATTGTGTAAAAAAAAGTTGGAATAATTTTTCTATAAACATTCCTAATGATACAAAGTTTATTGATTGCAAGCTAACACCTTATCAATCTATAGATACTGGAAAATTTTATGACAAAATTCTTTCAAAACTTAAATTAAATGAAAATATAAAATTTTTTAAGAATATTAATAATATTGAATTATCAAATTCAATAATTTTTAACAGCGTTCCAAATTTTGAAAATAAGACAAATAATTTGTGGCAACATTTTTGTGGTGTAGAAATTGAAACAGAAAAAGATTTTTTTGATGACCAAATATTTAACTTAATGGATTTTGCGTGTGATCAAAAAAATGAGATTCATTTTTTTTACACTTTACCTTTTTCAAAAAAAAGTGCTCTTGTGGAAACTACCTGGATATCAAATTTAAGTAATGAAAATATAAAAGATTATGATAATCAAATAGATCAATACTTAAAAAACCATTTAAATATCAGAAATTATAAAATCAATTTTAAAGAAGAAGGCTCTATACCTTTATTTAGAAATAAAAATCTAAAAAAATTAAATGAAATATATATTGGATCAGCCGGTGATATGACAAGATTAAGCACGGGTTATACTTTTTTAAATATTCAGGAACACAGCAAATATATAACAGAAAACATTGAAAATATTTCTAAAGCTAAATTGTTTAAAATTAAGAAAAAATATGATTTTTTGGACAATATTTTTTTGAAAGTTTTAAGAAATAACTCTTCAGATATGGGGGAAATTTTTTTTAAAATGTTCAATAGTTCACCTAAGACTGCTATTAATTTCTTATCTAATAAAAGTAATTTTTTTGAAGATTTAGAAATAATTTTAAAAATGCCTAAATGGAAATTTTTAAAAGAATTATTTTAAATGACTAATCAATTAATTAAAAAAATTAACCTTAATCATTCATTTATATTTTTTTTGCTAATTAATCTATTTTCTGTTGTGATGTTTAAATTAAATTATTTAGATATTTCATCATCAATATGCTTATTTTTAATTTTAACTATTGGAGTTTCACACGGTGCATTAGATAATATTAAAGGTAAAAAACTTCTTAAATTGTTTAATTTTGAAAGAATATATATTTTCTATATCTTTTATATTTTTATAGCGGTTTGCGTCATTATTATTTGGTCACTCTTACCTGCAACCACACTGTTAGTTTTTCTTATAGTGGCAGCATTTCATTTTGGTAAAGAAGATACACAATTTTTAATAAACAAAAAATCGTACTTAATTCAATTATTATACCTTT
The DNA here is from genome assembly GCF_052047835.1 of Candidatus Pelagibacter sp. HIMB1542. Classification (NCBI taxonomy): domain Bacteria; kingdom Pseudomonadati; phylum Pseudomonadota; class Alphaproteobacteria; order Candidatus Pelagibacterales; family Candidatus Pelagibacteraceae; genus Candidatus Pelagibacter; species Candidatus Pelagibacter sp. HIMB1542. The sequence continues at coordinate 220,543 of NZ_JBNAJB010000002.1, forward strand.
TAAAAGGATCGCTCATAATTCTTGCCCCGCTTTTTTTTCATTTTGATGATACTGTGAAAATATTCAAATCATTACTTGTTGTTAATGAAAATTTTTATTTATTCTTAGAATTTTTAGAAGAAAAAAAGATAATCGAGATATCAATTATTTTGAGTTCATTATCAAGTGTATTTTTATTTATAGATAAGTTTGAATTAAAAAAATTCACTATTTTTTTTGATTATTTCTCAATTATAATTTTAAATTACTACTTTACTCCTTTAACAGCTTTTACAATTTATTTTTGTTTTTTACATTCTGTGAGGCACTCTATTTCGCTTGCGATCGACCTTGATGAAAACAATCTCCAAAATGGACTAAAATTATTTATTTTAAAGGCTTTACCACTTACTCTTTTAACAATCTTTATTTCAATAATTGTATTATTTTTGTTAAATGACGTTAATTATTTAGATGATGCAATCTTAAAACTAATTTTTATTGGTTTGGCGTCTTTAACCTTTCCACATATATTGCTGGAATATTTTTTAGGGAAAAATGAAAAACAAACAAATTAAAATTTTACTTTCTGCTCCAAGAGGTTTTTGTGCTGGTGTTGAGAGAGCTATAGAGATTGTAGAAAAATCTATTCAAAAATATGGATCGCCAGTTTATGTTAGACACGAAATCGTTCATAACAAGCATGTTGTTGATAATTTAAAAAATAAAGGTGCTATCTTTGTTGAAGAATTAGAGGAAATTAATGACAAATCTAGACCTGTTATTTTTTCTGCGCACGGTGTTCCAAAAAAAATACCAGAAGATGCTGAAAATTATAAAATGAATTATGTAGATGCTACTTGTCCACTAGTTTCTAAAGTTCATAGAGAAGCGGAAAACTTAAATAAAGCTGGTTATCATATTATTTTGATTGGACATGAGAACCATCCAGAAGTAATAGGCACTATGGGCCAATTACCTAAAGGATCTATTGATTTGGTTCAAAATGAAGCTGAAGCAATGGAGTATAAAACCAATCATAAAGAAAAATTGGCCTATATAACTCAAACAACACTATCCGTTGATGACACTCAAGAAATAATAAAGATTTTGAAAGATAGATTTGCAAACATTAAAGAGCCAGCAAAAGAGGATATTTGTTATGCAACAACTAATAGACAAATGGCAGTAAAAAATATTGCAAAAGAGTGTGATATGTTTTTTGTAATAGGTAGTAGAAACTCTTCAAATTCAGTTAGACTTGTTGAAGTAGCAAAAAAATCAGGTTGTCAAAATTCACAACTTTTTCATTCTGAAAGTGAAATTCCTTTTGATCAAATACAGAATTCAAATACTATTGGTATATCATCAGGAGCATCAGCACCCGAAATTCTTGTAGAAGATTTTATTAATGAATTAAAAAAAAAATTTTCTATAAATGTTGAGGAAGTAGAAATTATAAAAGAAAATGTGGTCTTTAAAGTTCCTAACAAATTAAATTAAATGGCTGTATATACAAAAATAAATCAGAGTGATATCGATATAATAAACAACAAGTTTAAGATTGAAAAAATTTTAAGTTTCCAAGGAATTACTAAAGGAATTGAAAATACAAATTACATTTTAAAATCCAAAAATAAAAAGTTTATTCTCACAATTTTTGAGAAGAGAGTTCTTCCAAAAGAGATACCTTTTTTTATGAAATTAATGGATCATTTAAATGATTCAAAAATTAATTGCCCAAGACCACTTAAAACTAAAGACAAAAATTACTTAATTAAACTAAAAAATAAAACAGCCTGTATTGTCACTTTCTTAAGTGGAAAAGATAAAAAGAAAGTTAACGAAAGTGACTGCTATGCTATTGGAAAAGCAGTAGCTAAAATGCATATGGTTACTAAGAAGATAAAATTTACTAGAAAAAATTCAATGGGTGTAAAATATTTAAAACCTTTACTCCAGAGTATTAAATTTAAATCAAATAAAGGATCAAATTTGAAAAAATTTTTATTTAATAATTTTAATGATATTAAAAAAAATTGGCCAAAAAAACTTCCTTCTGGAATTATACATGGTGATTTATTCGTAGATAATATTTTTTTTGATAAAAATAAGCTGTCGGGAATTATAGACTTTTACTTTGCTGCTAACGATTACTATATGTATGAAATAGCAATCTGTATTAATGCACTATGTTTTGATGAAAAAAATAAAAAATTTGTAATTAATAAAAAGAAAGTTGATAAATTAATCAAGGGCTATAACGTTGTTAAGAAAATTAAATTAAATGAAAAAGACAATTTAAATATTTTGTGTAGAGGTGCTGCTCTTAGATACCTGTTAACTAGACTATATGATTACACAAATACTCCAAAAACAGCATTAATCAAAATTAAGGATCCAAACGAATATTATCAAAAACTTATTACCCATAACAACTTGAATAGTTTTAAAGATTATTTGATTTAATGATTAAAATTTATACTGATGGCTCATGTTTAAAAAATCCAGGAAATGGTGGATGGGCAGCAATAATATGTACTGATAATGAAGTGAAAAAGATAAGTGGAAGTGAAAAAGATACAACAAATAATAGAATGGAATTAATGGCGACAATCAATGCATTAAAAGAAGTAAATTCTGAAGATTTGATAGAAATCTACACAGATTCTAAATATGTTAAAAATGGAATTACTGATTGGATCCACAATTGGATTAAAAATAATTGGAAAACATCTAATAAAGAAGATGTTAAAAATAAAGATTTATGGGTTCAATTGCATGATTTGAATAATAATTTTAAGATTAAGTGGAACTGGATTAAAGCTCATGCTGGAAATCCACTAAATGAAGAAGTTGATTTATTAGCTAAAAAAGCTGCAAGTCTAGATTAATTTAAAGAAATTTTCTGCTGCTGAGATTTCACAAGATCCAGTATCTGCTTCTTCCTGAATTTTAATAACCTTCATGTTATCAACAAACATCGTGTATCTATTAGATCTAATTCCTAAACCTCTGCCACTTTTATCAACATCTGCTCCAATTTCTTTTGTGAAATTAAGAAATGGGTCGCCCATCATAACAATTTTTTCACCTACATCATTTTGTTTACCCCAAGCATTCATCACAAAGGGATCATTTACTGAAATACAAATTATATGATCAATACCTTTTTCTTTATATTGATCATACATCTTAATATATCCTGGCAAATGTTTAGCAGAACATACAGAAGTATATGCCCCAGGCAGTCCAAATATTACAACTTTTTTGTCTTTAAAAAAATCCTCTATATTTTTTTTTACAGGCTCTCCATCTTGAAGAACAAAAATTTCTGAATTTGGTAGGTTATCGTTTTCTTTTATTTTCATTTGGATCTATCTTTAATATGTTCTTTTACTTTTTCAATATCATTTTCAAGAATATCATAATTTTCTTTCTCATTTAATATAAATTGAAGTTCATTTGGTAACTCAGCTTTAATATTTATAGCGCTTTGAATTGCATCAGGAAACTTACATGGATGTGCTGTTGCTAGCACAATATTATTGCCATAGAGATTGTGTTTATCAAAAGCTCCATAACCGATTGCAGTATGAGGGTCTAAAACAATATTAAATTCTTGATAAACAGACTTAATAATATCAAGTGTTTCGGTCTCACTCATTCTTGCTGATAAGAAATCGTGATTAATTAAATTTAACTTTTCTTTATCAATTGAATATTTTCCTTCTTCTTTAATTTTCATCATATCTTTTGATGTTTGTTCTGAATTCTTATTATTCAAATCAAAAATAAGTCTCTCAAAGTTACTTGCGATCTGTATATCCATACTAGGAGAAATGGTTTCGGAAACAGTTTCAGCCTCGTAATTACCGTTTGAAATAGCTCTATGGAGAATGTCATTTTGATTTGTTGCAACAATCAATTTATTTATTGGCAAACCCATTTTTTTAGCTAAGTAACCAGCATATACATCTCCAAAATTCCCAGTTGGTACTGAAAAATTAGTAGGTTTAGTGTGATCTTCAATTAAATAATAGCTGTAAAAATAATAAACACATTGAGCAATAATTCTTGCCCAGTTGATTGAATTTACACCTGACATATTAATATCTTGAGAAAATTTTGTGTCAGAAAACATTGATTTAACTAAGTTTTGGCAGTCATCAAAATTTCCTTTAATAGCGATATTAAATACATTTTCATGTTTTCCTGTAGTCATGATTTTTCGCTGAACAGAAGAAACTCGATTATCAGGATGTAGTACAAAAATATTTAAATTTTCTTTTCCTTTTATTGCATCTATAGCTGCTGCCCCTGTATCTCCAGATGTGGCAACTACAATATTAATTTTTTCTTTTTGCTTGCTTAAATAAAATTCATAAAAATTTCCAAGAAGTTGCATAGCAACATCCTTAAAGGCTAATGTTGGGCCATGAAATAACTCTAAGACTGATCGATCTCCTATTTTTATGAAATCAATTACATTTTCTCTCCTAAAAACAGAATAAGATTTATCAATTATTTTAGACAATTCATCCTTATCCATAAAATTTCCTATAAAAGGAAAAATAATTTTTTTTGCTAAATCTGAATAATTTAGTGATCTCAATTCTTGAATTTCTTTTTCACTATAGTTTGGAAGTGAACTGGGAATAAACAAACCCCCATCATCAGCAAGACCTTTGATAAAAACATCCTTAAATTCGTATGTTTTTGAAGTATTTCTAGTACTGATGTATCTCATTAATAATTTTTTTTTCTAAAATATAAATATATTAAAAGAATTGAAATCGCCATCGAAAACCAAGTAATTGCATACTTTTTGTGGTTATTTGAAATTTTAGCAGTGATCACTCTTGGTCTTGGGTTTTCGTAGTTACCGTTTAAATAAATAATATATTTTGAAAAGTTTTTTCCTGTAAATTTTAAAATATCTTCCCGATCTAGTGTGAACCAATAATTTTTATCTACTTCATTCCTGGGTTTGAATGAGCTTGATTTTGATTGAAGCATTAAAGTACCAATAATATTTTTTTGATCAACAACATTAATCTCTGGTTTGTTTTTTTGTTCAAAAGATATCCAGCCTCTATTAATTAAATAATCTTCATTTCCAACTTTAATTGGGTTAATAACTTCAAATCCAGGTTTACCAGTTTCGTTAAGATTATAGAGATAAATTTGTTTTTTAAAATCAATTTGTCCTGATGTTTTAATTCTTAAATAATTTTTTTTTTCTACATTTTGAAGTTCAACTGGATCAATCTTTAAAGAATTTTCAATTTGATTGATTAGATCTAATTTCCAACTCAACCTATACAATTGCCAAAAGCCTAATGACAATAAAACTAAAATTACAAAATAAACGAAAACTGAAAATAGAAGCTTATTCTTCAAGGATTAAATATTAACTTCCCCAAACGTAGATAGCTGCAAACAAGAATAACCAAACAACATCAACAAAGTGCCAGTACCAAGCAGCTGCCTCAAAACCAAAGTGGTGTTCTTTCGTAAAGTGACCCAATCTTCCTCTCCATAAACAAACAGCAAGAAAAATTGTTCCAACAATTACGTGGAAACCGTGAAAACCTGTTGCCATATAAAATACTGCACCATAAATATGTCCTGAATAATCAAATGTAGCATGATGATATTCGTAAGCCTGTAACAAAGTAAAAAAGAAGCCTAGTGCAACAGTTGCTGTTAATCCTTGAATAAATCCCTTTCTATCGTCTTCTAATAAAGAGTGGTGAGCCCAAGTTACTGTAGTACCAGATAATAATAAAACTAGTGTATTGATTAATGGAATGTCCCATGGATCAAAAGTTTCTATGTCTTGTGGAGGCCAAACATTTCCAACAAACTCATTTGGGAACAAACTTATATCAAAATATGCCCAAAACCATGCAACGAAAAACATAACTTCAGAAGCAATAAATAACGTCATTCCATATCTATGATGGATTTGAACAACTGGAGTATGGTGACCTTGATGTTCAGCTTCAATCACAACATCTCTGAACCACATATAAGCTGCATAAATTACAAGAGCTAATCCCAAATACATTCCCCAAGATACATCATTGTGCATATAAAAAATTGCTCCAATAGCTAGTACCAAGCATGCAAAAGATGTAAATATAGGCCAAGGACTTGGATCTACTAAGTGATAATCATGTTTTTTTTCAGCTGACATATTTTTTAATTATGATTGTTTATAATAATCTGTCGAGAAAAAAGTATACGACATAGTTACATCCTGTAAGTTTTTAACTGTTGGATCATTTACCAGTTCTGGGTCCAAATAAAAAGTCATAATATAAGTTGCCTTCTCACCTGCCTTAAGTTCCTGTTTTTCGAAGCAAAAACAGCCTAATTTACTATAATATTTACCAAAACTTGCAGGCGAAACATTGAAACTAGCAACTCCATAAGTTGTTTCGTCTCCATAGTTCTCAACCTCAAACTCAATTCTATTTACCTGACCAACCTTAACATCAATTACATTTGATTGAGCCTTAAAATCCCAAGTAAGATTGTTTACATTCGTATCAAATCTTACACTCACAACTTTATCTAAAACTATTTTCGGAGCTTCTTTAGATACTTGGGTTGTTCCTCCAAAGCCAGTTACACGACAAAAAAGATCATATAAGGGCACTGCCGCAAAAGATAAACCTAACATTAAACAAAAAATACCTGCTAGAAGTAATGGAGTTAATGTTTTGCTCTTAATCATATCTGCCTATCAAATACGCCAACGTTATATAATGTAAAAACAAACAAAAAAACCATAAAAGCTAAAATTGCTAAAGCAGTAATAATATTTTTTTTCTTTGTTTTTTTATCGGGTGTTATCATAAAATTTTATCTATTAAGAAAAATACAAAAACTAAAAATAAATATAATATGGAGTATCCAAAAATTGTTTTTGCTTTTTTTGCATCAAACTTGTTCTTCTTAAATTTGTAAAGTTCAAAACATAAGTAATTATAATAAATTGTCAAAATTAATGATGGAATTAAAAATACTAGACCAACAAAATTAATTGCATATGGGAAAACAATAACTGGCAACATTATTAACGAATAAACAAATATATTTAATTTTGTGCTTTCAACACCATTAGTCAATGGAAGCATTGGAATATTTGCTTTTTTATAATCATCAGATTTATATAAACTTAGTGCCCAGAAATGTGATGGTGTCCAAAAAAAGATAATTAGAAAGAAAGTTAATGGCTCAAGTGAAAATGAGTTAGTAGCTATAGTCCAACCAATTACAGGAGGTAATGCTCCTGCAGCGCCTCCAATAACTATATTTTGAGGTGTTTTTCTTTTAAGCCAAACGGTATAAACCAGCACATAAAACAAAATTGTAAATAACAACAAAGCTGCTGAAACTGTATTTGCAAAATAATCTAAAGCAACAACAGAAAATATTGATAAAGCGATACCAAAAATCAAAGCTTGGTTTTTATTAACCTTTCCAGTTGGTATAGGTCTTAAACAAGTCCTTGTCATTAATGCATCTAGGTCAGACTCGTACCACATGTTTAAAGCTCCAGCGGCACCAGCTCCAATAGAAACTAAAATAATTCCAATTATTGCATCTTTTGTTGGAATAATATTTGGTGCCATCAACAAACCAACTGCACAAGTAAAAATTACAAGAGACATTACTCTTGGCTTCATGAGTTTAAATAACTCAGAGAAATTGAATACGTCTTCTTGACTTAAATTTCTATTTTTTAACTTAGACTTAATCATTTAATTTTAGGCAGAAAATCTAAATACTTTTTAAGTAGTAGATTTTTCTGCACTCTCTTCATCTTCAAACTTTGGTAATTCATCAAAAGTATGAAAATTTGGAGGAGACGGTACTGTCCACTCTAAAGTTGTTGCCCCCGCACCCCAAGGGTTTTGTGCAGCAGCTTTTTTCTTATAAAATGCATAAATTAGATTTGCGAAAAATACTCCTAAACCAATTACAGAAATATATGATCCAATTGAAGATATATAATTCCAACCAGCAAACGCATCTGGATAATCTGCATATCTTCTAGGCATCCCCGCTAAACCTAAGAAGTGTTGAGGGAAGAAAATTAAGTTTACACCAATAAATGTTAACCAGAAGTGTAATTGACCTAACCATTCTGAATACTCGTAACCACTCATTTTTCCAAACCAGTAATAAAAGCCTGCAAAGATTGCGAACACGGCACCTAAAGATAATACATAGTGGAAGTGAGCAACTACATAGTAAGTATCATGCATTGCTGTATCTACACCTGCATTTGCAAGAACAACACCTGTAACTCCACCGACTGTAAATAAAAATATAAATCCTAAAGCCCAAACCATAGGTGTCTTAAATGATATTGAACCACCCCACATAGTTGCTATCCAAGAAAATATTTTAATCCCCGTCGGAACAGCAATGATCATCGTCGCTGCTAAGAAATAAGCTTTAGTATCTGTACTTAAACCAACTGTATACATGTGGTGAGCCCATACAACGAAACCAACTATTCCAATTGCTACCATTGCATATGCCATACCTAAATATCCAAATACTGGTTTTCTTGAGAATGTTGAAACAATATGACTGATCATTCCAAAACCTGGTAAAATTAAAATGTAAACTTCAGGGTGACCAAAGAACCAAAACAAGTGTTGGAATAATACTGGATCTCCACCTGTTTGAGCATCAAAGAATGCAGTTCCGAAATTTCTATCAGTTAATAGCATTGTGATTGCACCTGCTAACACTGGAAGTGATAAAAGTAATAAGAACGCTGTAACTAAAATTGACCAAGCAAATAAAGGCATTTTATGCAGTGTCATGCCTGGAGTTCTCATATTTAAAATTGTAGTGATAAAGTTTACTGCTCCTAAAATTGAAGACGCTCCTGCTAAGTGTAAACTTAAAATTGCAAAGTCCATTGCTGGACCAGGTTGTCCTGCCGTAGATGATAATGGAGGATAGATTGTCCATCCACCACCAACTCCAGTTTGACCTGGAGGGCCATCCATAAATATAGACATGATTAATAAAATGAATGAAGTTGGTAACAACCAAAATGAAATGTTATTCATTCTTGGAAATGCCATGTCAGGCGCACCAATCATAATTGGTACAAACCAATTTCCAAAACCACCAATCATTGCTGGCATAACCATAAAGAAGATCATAATTAAACCATGACCTGTAACTAAAACGTTATATAAATGATAATTTCCACCTAAAATTCCATCACCTGGGTGCATCAATTCCATTCTCATTAAAACTGAGAATGCAGTTCCGATCACACCTGCAACAATTGCAAATATAAGGTACATTGTACCGATATCTTTGTGATTAGTTGAATACGCCCAACGTTTCCAACCAGTTGGTGTATGATGATCGTCATGTGATGCAGTTTGTGTATACATATTATTTACTCGCTAGTTTTTTAAATTGATCTTCTTCATTAATTTCTTTTGCAAATTTTATTTTAGCACCAGTAAGCCATTCTTGATATTCCTCTTCAGAAACTACTCTAACTGTAATTGGCATAAAAGCATGTTTAATTCCACAAAGCTCAGAACACTGTCCATAATAAGTTCCAACTTCTTCTGCTTTAAACCATGTTTCATTTATTCTTCCAGGAACTGCATCTCTTTTAACTCCAAAAGATGGTAAAGCCCAAGCGTGTAAAACATCATTTGCGGTAATTAAAACTTTAATTACTTTATTTACTGGAACAACTAACTCATTATCTACAGCTAATAATCTAGGCTGATTTTCTTTTAAATCTTTATCTTCAATCATGTAAGAGTCGAAAATAATATTTTCATCTGGATACTCGTATCCCCAGTACCATTGGTAACCAATTGCCTTAACTGTTACATCTGCTTTCGGTATTGAATCTTGTTTATATAAAATTTTAAATGATGGAACTGCCATCACGATTAAAATTAAACATGGAATTAATGTCCATAAAACCTCTACAGCAACATTGTGAGTTCTTTTAGAAGGAACTGGATTTGCTGATGCTCTAAATCTGATGCATGCATAGACCATCAAAAATAAAACGAAAACGCTTATCGCAATTATGATTGGTAATAATAATTTATCATGAAAATTAACGATATCTCTCATAGACTCTGATGCTGCTTTTTGAAAACCTAATTGCCAATCTTTCGGCTGGTTAGCAAACGCGACTGCAGGGGTTAAAATTGAAAGAATTGTTAATATAATTTTTTTCATTTTTTTAACCCTATATAGAACGTCTTCAAAAAAATTACACTTTAGTTTTCGCGACAAAATATCAATTTATGGCGTATTTTATGATCGATATAGCTGAAATTACGGCTGTTTCAGATCTCAATATATTCTCATTAATTTTCAATGGTTGAACTCCGCTAAATTTTAGAATCTTAGCCCTTTCCTCTTCAGAAAAATCTCCTTCTGGACCTATAATTACACATGTAGGTTTATCTGTAACCTTATTTAAATCTATTCTGGTATTTTCAGAATTTAGATCAGTAAAAATTAAATCAACTTTATTGTTATTTAAAAAATCATCTAATGATTTTGGGTCTTCAATATCTGGAACATTAATTCTATTTGATTGTTCTGATGCTTCAATAATTACTTTCTCTAATCGCTCTTTATTAATCTTACGAACAATTGTCCTATCAAATATTATTGGAATAAACTTTGTGACACCTAACTCAGTTGCTTTTTGAATCATAAAGTTAAAATAATTTGATTTAATTGGAGAAAACGCAAGCCACAATTCTTTAGAATTTTCTTTTTGTCTCAATTGTTTTGTAACATTAAATTCAACAACACCTTTTGAGATATTTAAAATTTTTGCTTCCCATTCACCACTACTGTTGAATAATGAGAAAATTTCATTTTCTTTAACTCTCATTACTTTGTTTAAGTAATGTGATTGAGATTTATCAAGTGTACCAATTAAATTATTAGATAAACTTTTAGAAAAATATAATCTAATGTTACTCATATTATTAAATTAGTTTATGAAAAATATTAAAGCAATAATTTTTGACGCTTACGGCACTTTATTCGATGTAAATTCAGCAGCAGAAAAATGTAAAGACAAAATTGGTGATAAGTGGGAAGCTTTTGCAAATTATTGGAGAACTACACAATTAGAATACACATGGCTTAGAAGCTTAATGAAAAGACATAGAGATTTTTGGCAAATCACCGAGGACAGTTTGGATAAATCAATGAGTGTATTTAAAATAGATAATTCAATGAAGGATGAATTGTTAAATCTATATAGAATTCTCTCTCCTTTTGAAGAAGTTCCAGAAGTATTAAAATCTTTAAAAGAAAAAAATTTTAAACTAGCAATACTTTCTAATGGTACACCTTCTTTATTAAATGAATTAGTACAAAGTAATAAATTAGACAATTTATTTGATGATATTTTTTCTATCGAAGAAGTTGGTGTTTTTAAACCTGACTCTAAAGTTTATGATTTACCAATAAAAAAATATAAAATTGAAAAAAATGAAGTTGCTTTTTTAAGTGCAAATACTTGGGATGTATCTGGAGGAGGAAACTATGGATACAATTCTATATGGGTAAATAGAAACAATAATATCTTTGATAAACTTGATTATTCACCACAAAATGAAATTAAAAACTTAAATGATCTACTTGATATAACTAAGTAGATAATTATATCAGCATCCATGAAATCAATTGAAGTATCAAAAATTATAGATCCTATTCCAGCTTCGGATGGTGCAGGAGTAAAATTAAAAAGAAGTATTGGTGTTGAACCAAATTACTTTGATCCTTTCTTGATGCTAGACGAATTTGGATCTGAAAATAGCGAAGATTATATTGCTGGTTTTCCCCCTCACCCACATCGAGGAATTGAAACCGTTACTTATATGCTTGCTGGAGATTTTGAACACAAAGATAGTACCGGTGGTGAAGGAAGAATGACTGCAGGTGATGTTCAGTGGATGAAAACAGGAAGTGGAATTATTCATTCAGAGATGCCAGCTATGAAAGAAGGAAGACTTCATGGCTTTCAATTGTGGATTAACATGCCTGCTAAATTAAAAATGAGTAATCCTGAGTACATTTATATTGATGCTGACAAAATGAGCATTCATAAAGATGATGAGAAACAAGTAAAAGTTATTGCAGGTAAATTTGAAAACGCTGAAGGACCTGTAAAAGGTCATAATGTAGATCCAGTTTATTTTGATGTGGAGTTAAAAAAAGATAAAGAATTTAAATTTAATATTCAATCAACTCACAATACATTTATTTATCTAGTAAATGGTGAAATAGAAATTGGTAGTGAGAAACATGATAATGTTAAAGATAGTACTTTAATATTATTAACAAAAGGTGAAGAGCTTAAAGTAAAAGCAAAAACAGATGCTAAATTTCTTGTAATATCTGGAAAACCGATAAATGAAGAAATTGCAAGAGGTGGTCCTTTTGTGATGAATACTAAAGCAGAAATCTTGCAAGCAGTTCAAGATTATCATAATGGTACATTTGTAAAATAAATTATGAATTCAGTTATAATATCAAAAGCAGGTGGACCAGAAGTTTTAGAATATAAAGAACTTAAGCTTGAAGAACCAAAAGCTGATGAAGTAACAATTAAAAATCATGCTATTGGTTTAAATTATATTGATACTTATCACCGTTCAGGACTTTATCCATTAACTCTGCCCTCTCCAATTGGTCTAGAGGGAGCTGGAGAAATAACTAAAGTTGGTTCAGAGGTAAAAGATTTTAAAGTTGGAGATAAAGTTGCATACTGTGCAGCTCCTCTTGGTGCTTATTCAACTCATAGAAATTACCCAACTAAAAACTTGGTAAAAGTTCCTGATAGTGTTGATTTAGAAACTGCAGCAACATTAATGACAAAAGGGATAACTACTTTTTATCTTTTACACAAAACTTACCCCGTAAAATCAGGAGAAGATATTTTATTTCATGCAGCAGCTGGTGGTGTTGGTCAAATTTTTGGTCAATGGGCTAAAAGTTTAGGATGTAATGTAATTGGTACTGTTGGTTCAGATGAAAAAATAGAAAATGCAAAGCAAAATGGTTACGAACATGTAATTAATTACAACAAAGATAATTTTGCTGAAAAAGTTAAAGAGATTACAGAAGGAAAAGGATTGTCGGTTGTTTATGATGGAGTTGGAAAAAATACTTTTGATGGTTCAATTGAATGTTTAAAATTAAGAGGAATGTTGGTTTCTTTTGGTAATGCGTCTGGGCCTTTAGATCCTGTTAATGTTGCAAAATCAATTCAACCAAAAGGACTTTATTTAACAAGACCAAGTATTATGCAGTATACAACAACAAGAGGAGAGCTAGATGAAGCCGCAAATAAAGTTTTTGAAATGGCTTCAAGTGGAAAAGTAAAAGTAAAAATTTCAAAAAAATATAATCTAAAAGATATTGCTCAAGCACATAAAGATTTAGAGTCTAGAGTTCTTACAGGGCCAGCAGTTATACTTCCCTAGTTTACGTCTACATCCATATCAGACATATGAAGTTTAAGTGCATTTGTTGAAATTTGAATTTCTCTAATAAAAAAAATAATTGATATAATCATTGATAAACAACAAGAACCAAAAATTACTCTAGCAGCAAAAACTTCATCTAGGTAAAGTGCAAAGACTGTAAGCATATTAAATAGGAAGCCAAATGAGGCAAATAAAATTGTCCATCTAAGAAGCGTTATCCTACCACTTAAATTAATAAACTGCTTCTTCCACTCAGGTGGTATATGCTTTTCATAAACATGCTCATCATGTAGTTGACGAATTAAAATACTTAGAGAGTGAAATCTGTTACTATAAACACTCATAAGTAACGGAATAGCTGGAAACATTAAAGCAGTAACAGTGTAATCTATGTTCATACGAATCAATTTGATTATGAAACTACCCTTTGTTATTTACAAGTAAAATATTATGAACCAAATTAAACTTTTCATTGAATTAACAAGATTAAGAAAACCTATAGGTTACATGCTATTATTTTGGCCTTGTGCGTGGGGTCTAACTTTAGCTTATGATTTTTCATCAAGCTGGAATGACTATTATTTTTATTTAATATTATTTTTTCTTGGCGCAGTCCTCATGCGTTCGGCCGGATGCATTGTGAATGATATCTTAGATAGAAAATTTGACGCTAAAGTTTTTAGGACCAAGGACCGACCCATAGCCTCAGGAAAAATTTCAATTAAACTTGCAATCTTTTATTCAACAACACTTTGCTTATTAGCCTTTTTAGTTTTAATTAATTTTAACTTATTCACTATAATTCTTGCTTTAGGTTCAATGCCACTTGCTTTTACCTATCCTTTAATGAAAAGATTTACTTATTGGCCTCAATTTTTTTTAGGTATTACTTTTAATTATGGTCTAATACTTGGGTGGACAGCAATTAAAGGTGAAATTGATATAATTTCTATTCTATTTTATTTTGGAGCCATATTTTGGACATTAGGCTATGACACGATATATGGGTTTCAAGATCTTAAAGACGACGAAATTATAGGATTAAAATCAACATCTATAAAATTTAAGGGAAATGCAAAAAAATTTCTATTTTTATGTTATTCAATTTTAATAGTTTTCTTTTTATTAGGAGGTTTTTTTATGAATTTTCATAATGTTTATTATGTTTTGCTCATTCTGCCCTTAATTCATTTATTTCTTTATCAAATGAAAGTATTCAATCCTAAAGATCCAGCAAGTTGTTTAAAAGCATTTAAAAGTAATAATTTTTTTGGTCTAATAATTTTAATTAATATTTTAATTTCTCAGAACTTTTAGATGAATAAATCAGAAATTTATAAAAGACTTTATAATGATTATTCAAAATGGTATTTAAATAAAATATTTTTATCTGCATTTTTATCAATATTAGTTGCTGGGAGCACTTCTTCAATCGCCTGGCTTTTAGATCCAGCAATAAAAAAACTTTTTATTGATAAAGATCAATCTTTAATATTTTTTATACCTTTAATGATTGTAATTGCATTTGCAACAAAAGGTCTCTCCTTATATTTTGCAAAAGCCACAATGATTGGTGTTGGTGAGTCTATTAAGAAAAAATTACAGTATGATATGGTTCAAAATTTAGTTGCAACGGATACACAAATTATTGATAAAAAACATTCAGGTAAATTTATTTCAAACCTTACATATGATGTTACTCATATTACTAATTTACTAAGTAATGCTGTATTAACACTTTTTAAAGATACCTTAACTCTTATTTGTTTATTGGGAGTAATGTTTTTTCAAAATTGGAAGTTAGCGCTAATTTCTATAATTATGATACCTCTTGCAAGTATTGCTGCTAAAACTTTAGGTAAAAGAATTAATAAAGTTACAACAGAAGCTCAACAAAAATCTGGGTTTTTAACTACATACTTAGTTGAACTTTTTAAAAATCATAAATTAATCAAAATTTTTCAAAAGGAAAATTATGAAAAAAAACGAGCAGATAAATTTTTATCAGATTTGAAAGATAAAAATCAAAAGATACAGACAGTCTTTGTTAGGATGTCTCCAATAATGGAAACATTTACAGGTATAATGATTGCAATATTAATTTTCTATTCAAGTTTATTGATTTCAAAAGAGGAACTTGAAATAAATAATTTTTTTTCATTTTTAGCTGCAATGATGTTGGCTTATCAGCCTGTGCGTGCTTTATCAACTCTAAGCTTGGTTGCAAATCAAGGCATATCAGGTGCATCTCGGATATTGCCAATTATAGATCAACAAAATCAAATTAAAGATAAAGTTAACGCAAATTCTATTAAGGTAAAAAAATCTAACATCAAATTTAAAAATATAAATTTTTCATATGACTCTAAAGGGGCCCAAACTTTAAAGTCAATCAATCTTGAGTTTGAGGGAGGAAAGATGACATCTTTAGTAGGTCATAGTGGGTCTGGCAAATCTACTATAATGAATTTAATTCCAAGATTTTATGATGCTCAATCTGGAGATATTACAATAGATGGGCAATCTATATATGACGTTAGTCTTAAGTCGCTAAGAAACGAGATATCCTTAGTAAGCCAAGAGACGACACTTTTTGATGATACAATATTTAATAATATTAAATATGGTAACGATAATTCTACAGATCAAGAGGTTTATGAAGTTTCAAATTTAGCTTTTTGCGATGAATTTATAAAAAACTTACCTCAAAAGTATCAAACTTTAATAGGTGAAAATGGAGTGAGATTATCAGGAGGTGAAAAGCAAAGGCTTTCAATAGCAAGAGCAATGATGAAAAAAAGTTCAATTATTTTGCTGGATGAGGCAACTTCATCTTTGGATACTGAAACTGAAAACAAAATTCAAGAGGCACTAAAAATTTTAACTAAAAATAAAACTACAATAGTAATAGCTCATAGACTCTCAACAGTATTAAATTCAAATAACATCTATTTAATTGATTCAGGAAATATTATTAACAGTGGTAAACACGAGGAACTATTGAACAATTCCAAATTGTATAAAAGTTTTTATGAAAAACAAATACAAAAATAATTATGTTTTTTTTATACCAAATAATTTTTACAATTATTTTGTTTATTTCACCTTTTATATTTGTTTATAGAATTTTCAAAAATAAAGAGGATAAAGCAAGGTTTGTTGAAAAATTTAGTATTCCTTCTAAAAAAAGATTAAATGGAAAACTTATTTGGTTTCATGGTGCAAGTGTTGGGGAAGTTTTAAGTGTAATACCGTTAATAAAATATTATGAAAAAAATAAAAAAATTAGTCAAATTTTAATTACTTCAAGCACATTAAGTTCATCAAAAGTAATTAAAAAATTCAAATTTAAAAAAACTATACATCAATTTTATCCAATTGATTACTTTCCTATTACAAATAAATTTTTAAATTTTTGGAAACCTGATCTAGGTATATTTATTGATTCAGAAATTTGGCCTTGCATGTTTAAAAACATGTATTCAAAAAAAATTCCATTACTCTTGCTAAATGCACGAATAACAAAAAAAACATTCAATAAGTGGATCAAAATAAAAAGTATAAGTAAATCTATTTTTGAATATATAAAAGTTGCATATCCTCAAAATCTTGAAACAAAATCATATCTGAGAAAATTATCTAATTGTAAAATAAAGCATATTGGTAATTTAAAATTTTCTGAAGATTACGATAGTGATTTAGAAAAAATTAATACTAAGTTAAAATCTTATTTAATAAAAAAAAAAATTTGGGTCGCATCAAGTACCCATAAATTTGAGGAAATATTTTGTGCTAAAGCTCATTTAGAATTAAGAAAAAAATATAGAAATATATTAACTATAATTATTCCAAGACATATACATAGAGCTGATAAAATAAAACTAGAATTAGAAAATTTAGGGCTAAAAGTTTTTCGTCATAGTTCAAAATTGAACAAACCTGAAAATTTTGATATTTATTTAGTGGATACTTTTGGTGAAACAAAAAAATTTCATAATATTAGTTCAACTGTTTTCTTGGGTGGGTCTATCATGAAAAGAGGTGGTCAAAATCCACTGGAAGCCGCACGATTTGGAGCAAATATTCTTCATGGTCCTAATACTGACAACTTTAGAGATGTTTATAAACTGTTAAATTCCCTTGGTATATCAAAAAGAATTTACTCATCGAAGGAACTTGCTTCTTCAGTATCATTTGTAAAGAATAAAAAAGGTGGAAAACAAATAACAAATATTGGAGAAAAAATTTTAAAAAAAACTATAAAAGAGCTAAACAATCATATCTTTAATGAATTTAAGAAAACCTAATTTTTGGAACTTAAAAAAACCAAATATGTTAGCTTATCTTTTGTTGCCAATAGCAAAAACTATTCAATTATTTAATATTTTAAAAAAATATTCTCGGCCAAAAAAATTTAAAATTAAGACTATTTGTATTGGAAATATATATGTTGGTGGAACAGGGAAAACATCTTTGAGTATAGAATTAAATAAAATTTTGAATAATAAAAATATTAAATCTTGTTATGTAAAAAAGTTTTATAAAAATCAAATTGATGAACAAACAATTTTGAAAAATAAGGGAAAGCTTTTTTTATCCAATGAAAGAGTGACGGCTATTAAACTAGCAGAGGAAGATAAATATGAAGTTGCAATTCTTGATGATGGTCTTCAAGATAGAAGTATAGAATTTTCTTCAGAAATTGTTTGCTTCAATAGTATAAATTGGATTGGAAATGGTTTGACAATCCCAGCAGGACCTTTGCGAGAAAATATTAGTAATTTGAAAAGATACAAAAATATATTTATCAATGGAAACCTAGAAAATACAGAAAAAATTCAAGCAGAGATTAAAACAATTAATCCTCAAATAAATATTCATTTAGGGAAATATATCCCTTTAAATTTAAATGAATTCAACCTCAATGATAAATATATAGTCTTCTCTGGAATTGGAAACCATTCAACATTTATCTCGATGCTTAATTTAAATGGACTAAAAATAATAAAAGATTTTGAATATCCTGATCATTATCAGTATGAAAAGGAAGATATTGATAAAATTCTATTTCAAGCTGAAAATTTAAATTGCAAAGTAATTACAACAGAGAAAGATTACGTAAGATTGGATAAAATTTATTCTAATAAGATTAAGTTTTTAAAATCTAAATTAAAAATTATAGATGAAGAAAAATTTATGAGGTGTATTGGCTATTAATGAAAAATATAAAATATCTTTTTCAATTCTTATTAATAATTTTTCTTTTTATTTTTTTTAAAATTTTAGGTGCAAATTTATCTTCAAAATTTAGTGGTAAAATTTTTGAAAAAATAGGACCATTTTTTAGATCCAAAAAAGTTATAAATTCAAATATTAAAAGAGCTTTTCCGGATATCAATTTAGAAAAATTAGAAAATATTAAATCACAAATGTGGAATAATTTTGGAAGAATTTTTGCAGAATATATGTTTATAAAAAATTTTAGATCTGGAAATCTAAACTCTCAAATTTCAATAAAAGGAGGAGAAATACTTGAAGAAATAAAAAAAAATAATCAACAGGTAATTTTTATTTCAGGACATCTAAGTAACTTCGAACTTATGGCGATGTGTTTGGAGAAAAGTGGTATACGTCTTGCAGCTATCTATCGTCCATTAAATAATATTTATTTAAATAAAATAATGGAAAGAATTAGAAAAAAATACATTTGTAATAAACAAATAAAAAAAGGAATTGGTGGGCTTAAAAACTTAATTCAACTCAAAAGAAAAAAATATTCTACAGCTTTAATGATTGACCAAAGAGTTTCAGAGGGAATACTATCAAATTTTTTTAATCAAAAAGCTTTAACAACAACTATTCCTGCACAATTGATTAAAAAATTTAATATACCAGTGGTCCCAGTATATATAGAGAGAATTAAAAGTATAAATTTTGAGATAACTATTAATAAACCTTTGACATTTCCGTTAAGTCACTCTCAAGAAAAAATTACAGATGAATTAAATAAAGTTCTTGAAGATATGATTATAAAGAATCCCGGACAGTGGATATGGTCACACAATCGATGGAAATAAAATTTATTTGTCTACTCTTTATCTCTTTTTTTATGTGCTTCTATGTATGAATAATAAGCTTCCTGTTTATCTACATTCCAATAGGTTAAATTTTCTAACATAATTTTTTTTCCTGAAATAGCACATATAACATAATCACCAGTCTCTAAGATATTAAAGTTATTGGGCAGATATTTTAATTTAGCTAATTTATTTTTCATTTCTAAGATATATAAATAGTTATATGAAAATTGCAATTTTAGGTAGTGGTGGAAGAGAGCATGCTTTAACGTTTTCAATATCTAAATCAAACATAGTTGAAAAAATTTATTGTATACCAGGTAACGCAGGAACATCTGAACTAGCTGAAAATATTTCTCTAGATACAAATAATTTTAAAACTGTTTATGAATTTTTAAAAAATAACAATGTTGATCTTGTAATTATTGGTCCTGAAGATCCACTTGTAAATGGCATTGTAGACTATCTGGAAAAACTAAATATAAAAGTTTTTGGTCCAAATAAGATCGCTTCACAATTAGAGGGTTCAAAAATTTTCACAAAAAAACTTTGTAAAAAATATAAAATACCAACTGCAGAATTTGGTATTTTTGAAAATGTTGATGATTCTAATAGGTATATTGATAATGCAAAACACCCATTGGTAATTAAAGCAGATAATTTAGCAGCTGGAAAAGGTGTCTATATTTGTAGAGACAAAAAAGAGTCTTATACGGCAGTAAAAGAAATATTTGACGGTAAGTTTGGAGTTGCAAAAAATATTCTATTTGAAGAATTTTTAGAAGGTGAAGAAATGAGCTATTTTATCGTTAGTGATGGAAAAACATTTAAATATTTTGGCTCCGCTCAAGATCATAAAAGAGTTGGAGAAGGTGATGAAGGTAAAAATACAGGAGGAATGGGTGCATACTCACCATCAAGACTTTTTAATAAAGAACTAGAGCAAAAAATAAAAGATAGAATTATTAAGCCAACCTTAAAAGGTATAAATGATTTGGGAACAAAGTATAAAGGATTTTTATATGCTGGATTAATGATAGTTGGTAATGAACCATATTTAATAGAATACAATGTAAGAATGGGTGATCCTGAGTGTCAAACAATTCTTCCAACTTTGGAAACTGATATCATCCAAATTTTTCAATCATGTATTAATGAAAAGCTTAATGAAATAGAAATAAAATGGATAAATAAGAAAAGCTTGTGTGTTGTATTATGCTCAAATGGCTATCCCGATAAATATAAAAAAAATATAATTATAAATAATTTGGAGCAATTAAATTTAGGTGAAAATAATTATTTGTTTCATGCGGGAACAAAAAAACAGGATAATAAAATTTATGCAGTAGGAGGAAGAGTA
This sequence comes from Candidatus Pelagibacter sp. HIMB1542, assembly GCF_052047835.1. Classification (NCBI taxonomy): domain Bacteria; kingdom Pseudomonadati; phylum Pseudomonadota; class Alphaproteobacteria; order Candidatus Pelagibacterales; family Candidatus Pelagibacteraceae; genus Candidatus Pelagibacter; species Candidatus Pelagibacter sp. HIMB1542. Next base: position 241,494 of record NZ_JBNAJB010000002.1, read on the forward strand.
TTAAATTTTATTTCAATTTCTAAAACTTACAGTGAAGCAAAAAAAAATATCTATAAAAACTTGGAAAAGTTAAATTGGAAAGATGGTTTTTTTAGAAAAGATATTGGATACAAAGTCATTGATAAATGAGAATTATTAGTGGCACTTTTAAAGGAAAAAAAATCCTTGAACCCAAAGATAAAGAAACGAGACCTTTAAAAGATTTAACAAAGGAATCTATTTTTAATATTATTAATCATTCAAATAAGTTTTCAATCAATCTGGAAAAATCTTATGTCTTAGATTTATTTTCTGGAACAGGATCTTTTGGTTTAGAATGTTTATCTAGAAAAGCAAAACATGTGAACTTTGTAGAAAATTATAAAGGAATATTACCTATCCTAAAAAAAAATTTATCAAATTTAAAAAAAGTAAACAACTACTCAATTATTGAAAAAAATATTTTCATTGATTGTGATTTTTTAGAAACAAAAGAAAAATTTGATATTATTTTTTTAGATCCTCCTTACAAAGAAAAAGAAATTAATGATATTTTGAATAATCTTTATAAATTTAAAACTCTTAAACCAGGTGGAATAATAATTATTCATAGACATAAAAAAGAGAAAGATAGTTTCCCTGAAAAATTCAAAATCATCGAAGAAAAAAAATATGGAATTTCTAAAATAATTTTTGGAAAATTTATTTAAGCTAATATTTTCTTTGTTTCGGTTTTAATTAACTCTACCGCAGGTTGGTCAAAAGGATTGATTTTAAGAGATCTTCCCAACAAGATTGTTTCGAAAATAAAAAAAGTAAAAAGCTCACCTAAGGTTTTTTCATCTCTTTTCAAAATCTCAAAACTCCTAAAAGGTATTTTCTTACTTTTAAAAACATTCTCAGTAGCTTGTTTTTGAGCGTAAATAATATGATCAATATCTTTATTTTTTAAATAACTCTGCATTTTTAAAATTTGGCTATTATTTATTTTTAGAGAATTTTTTTCTTTAACATAAAAAAAAGTAAAAAAATTATTCTTACAACCATCTAAATATAATTGCATAACACTATGATTATCTTTAGGCATATTTGAAACAATAGGAAGAATACCTATACCTTTTTTACCTAAACTTTCGGCAACTAATTGTTGGTACCAGTTAAATAGATTTGTAGATTTTTCATCATAATTTATGATTACAGAATTAAATTTTTTTCTTTTTACAAAGTATAAGATTTGATCAACATTTTTGATTAAGGAATTTAAATAATTTTTATTTTTTATTAAATTGTTTAATTGTTTAAATTTACCAGAGTCTAGACCCATCAATTCTGCTGGTAACATTCCTACTTCTGATAAGACAGAGTATCTTCCTCCTATAAAATTATTGTGATGAATTATTTCTGATTTAAGTTTCTCAGCTAAAATATGAAGATAATTTTTTTTATTTTCTGTAATAAAGATATTCTTATTTTCTTTTTTTACAAAAATATTTGTATTAACAACTGTTTCTGTAGTGTTACCAGATTTAGATATTATTAAATTTAAACACTTTTTTTTTTGATTTTTTTTTATATATGGTTTTAAGTTGTCTAAAAATTCAAATTTTTTTTTAATTTTATGTTCTAAAAAATCATAGATAGCTTGTGTCCCTAATGAAGAACCTCCCATTCCTATAACCCTGCAATAATCAAAATTTTTAAATTTAGAAATTGTCTTTTTATTATAATTATTCCTATACTCTTTTTTTAACGATTTAATTACAAAATTATCTTCATTAAGAATATGTGTTAATTTTTTTTTTAAGTTTTTGTTTAACTTGTTTTTCCTAAAAAGTTTTAATTGGATACTTTTTGTGAACATTATCTATTTTCAATTTTGCTCAAAATAGAACCTTCTAAATCAGTGTTTGTTGTCTCTTGAGTAGTATCTTCAATATTTCCTTTAATTAAATTTTTTATGTCATTTTCTTCTAAATTTTTATTATTAATTTGATTTTCATTTGGAATAGGTAATTCATTAAATTCTGGAGGAAGAACAAGAGGAGATTTTTTTTCTACTAAAAACTCATCACTACTATTTTTTTTTTGATTTTGAAAACCTTCTTTAACATTGCTACACCCATATAAAACAATTAGAATTATGCCTAAAATAGATAGTTGGTTAAAATTTTTCATTATTTTTTTTTTCTGTTTTATCAATACATTCAATGACAATCATAGATACAATTCCAATTGTTATAAATATATCTGAAACATTAAAAATAAACCAATGAAAATTTCCTACATGAAAATCTATAAAATCTGGTACAGCTTTATAAATTATCCTGTCAAAAAAATTTCCCAAAGCGCCACCAAGCACTAATAATAGTGCATATTTTCTTAATGGATCACTTTTTCTTATCATAAAAATAATAAAGATAATCACTAAAAATATTAAAAAAGTTAGACCATTGTATAAATAATTTTCATTAAATGAAAATAGTCCGAAAGCTATTCCTTCGTTCCAAATTAGATGAATGTTCAAAAATTTTGATGAGTATATTTCAGAATTAAAATTAAGTTTATCCTGATGAATTACAAATAGTTTTGATATTCTGTCTAAAAAAAAAATAATTAAAATTAAAATAGTTTCTAAATAATAATTTTTAAATATTTTATTTAAAGACATTAAGAATTTTGAGGACAATTAGATCTAGCACATCCTTTTTCATTTATTTTCCAACACATCGAGCATTTCGCTCCTTTCACTTTTTCTGTAATAACATTTGCGTCAATGTTATTTTCATAATTAACTTCAGCTTTAGAAGTTATACAAAGCTCGGAAAAATCAATATCTTTTGTGATACTTTCTAAATTTTGATCTAAATGAATTTTAATCTCAGCTTCTAAACTTGATCCTATTACTTTGGCTGCTCTTTTTTCCTCTATACTTACATTGCATAAATTTCTAATTTTAATTAACTCAATCCATTTCTGATTTAATTTTTCATTATGAAAACTTTTTGGAAAAGTTAAAAAGTTTTCTAAATGAATACTTTTTTGGTTTTTAAATAATAATTGATAAATTTCTTCAGTTGTGAAAGACAAAATTGGAGCAAACCATTTAAGTAAAGAGTTTAAAATTATATTCAACAATAAAATAGTTGATTTTCGTTTGGGGTCATCTAAAGAGTCACAGTATAAAGTGTCTTTTCTTATATCAAAATAAAAAGCTGACAAATCTACAGTACAAAAATTTAATAGTTCTTTATACAAATTGTGAAAATCATAATTCTCAAAATATTTTTTGAAATTATTATTTAAAGAATACAATTTATGTAGCATGTACTGCTCTAAATCAGGTAAATTATTTAATTCTATTTTTTCAAGATCAATTATCTCAAAATTGTCATTTAGATTTCCTAATAAATATCTAAATGTATTTCTAATCTTCCTATATGAATCTGCGTGTTGATCTAAAATTGAATAATCTATTCTTAAATCCTCCGAATAATTTGATGATGCTACCCAAATTCTTAAAATATCTGCTCCATATTTTTTTAAAATATCTTCTGGAGCAATGACATTTCCTAATGATTTAGACATTTTTAAACCTTTTCCATCTACAACGAAACCGTGAGATAAAATTGAGTCAAAAGGAGCTCTACCTCTTGTTCCACATGATTCTAATAATGATGAATGAAACCACCCTCTATGTTGATCTGAACCTTCTAAATACATTGATGCTGGCCACTTGAGATCATTTCTTTTCTCCAATACAAATGAATGAGTTGAGCCACTATCAAACCAAACTTCTACGATATCACTTAGTTTATCATAATCTTGGGCTTTGTACTTGTCTCCTAAAAATCTTTGCGGATCGTCTGAAAACCAACAATCAGATCCCTCTTTTTCATAAATTGATGCAATATTTTCATTAACTTCATCATCAACTAAAATTTCTTTAGTTTCTTTATTAACAAATATAGGTAGAGGCACGCCCCATACCCTTTGTCTAGAAACACACCAATCAGGTCTAGTTTCGATCATAGATTTTAATCTTTCTTTTCCTTTGCTTGGATAAAATGTAGTATCATCAATGGCTTTTAAAGCTTTGTCTCTTAATTTATGACTTTCCATAGAAATAAACCACTGAGGTGTTGCTCTATGAACCAATGGTGCTTTTGATCTCCAAGAATGAGGATAAGAATGAACTAGTTCACCATTTGACAATAAATTTTTTTGCTCTTTAAGTTTTTCAATTACTATTGGGTTAGCTTTAAAAATATGAATACCTTCAAATAATTTTACATTATTTGTATATTTCCCATCACCATCAACTGTCTCTATTGCTTTTATTCCATTATTCAAACATAAATTAAAATCATCAGGTCCATGACTTGGTGCACAATGAACTATTCCTGTACCCTGCTCTGTAGTCACAAATCTTGCTTCTAACATTGGGATTTCAGTTTCATAACCTAAATTTAAAAAGGGATGATTACAAATAGTATCTTTAAACTCTTTTCCCTTAAAATTTTTAATCTCTTTATAATTTTTAATTCCACATTCTTTTATGACCGACTCAAGTAAAGCTTGTGCAACAACTATTTTTCTGTTTTGAAAATCCCCTTCATCATTAACTTGCAATAAAACATAATCTAATGCCTCATTATAAGCTAATGCTTTATTAGCAGGAATTGTCCATGGTGTAGTAGTCCAAATTATAATTTCACTTTTTTCTAATTCTTTAATTTTAGACGATCTTACTGGAAATGATGTATATATAGTATCTGACTTGTGGTCTTGGTATTCTACTTCTGCATCAGCAAGAGCAGTTTTTTCAACAGTTGACCATAAAACTGGTTTATATCCTCTGTATAAACTTCCTTCTTTTAAAAATTTTCCAAGTTCTCTTACTATTTGAGCCTCTGCATCAAAACTCATTGTAGAATAATAATTTTCCCAATCACCAACTACACCCAATCTTTTGAATTGACCTTTATGAATTTCGATCCATTTTTCTGCAAAAGATCTACATTCTTTTCTAAACTCAACTATGGGGACATCATTTTTATTTTTCTTATTTTTTTTATATTCCTCTTCTATTTTCCATTCGATCGGCAAACCATGACAATCCCATCCAGGTACATAAATTGAGTCTTTACCATCCATTTGATGAAATTTAACAATTATGTCTTTTAAAATTTTATTTAACGCTGTCCCCATATGAATGTTGCCATTTGCATATGGAGGGCCATCATGTAAGACAAATTTTTCTTTACCTTTGCTTGATTTTCTCAATTCATCATAAAGGTTTATTTTTTGCCAATAATTTAGAATTTCTGGTTCTCTAGTTGGCAAGTTCGCCTTCATTGAGAAAGCCGTTTTAGGTAGATTTATATCAGATTTACTCATTTAGTTTTTTTTGCAATATTTAAATCAGATTTAATTTGTTTTCTGAGTTGATCAACATTCTTAAATTTTTTTTCTTTTCTAATAAACTTTAAAAACTGCACTGATAAAAGCTTATTATAAAGATTTCCAGAAAAATTAAACAAATGAACCTCAAGTAAGATTTTTTTTTGATTAAATGTAGGTCTATAGCCAAGATTTGCTATTCCACTCAATTTTTTTTGATTTTTTTTTCTTAATACTCTTACCGCATAAACCCCTGGCTGTGCTAAGACATAATCCTTAATATCTATGTTGCATGTTGGAAAACCAATTTTTTTTCCAATTTGTCTTCCCCTTTGAACTATTCCATCAATTGTCCACTCTCTTCCTAAAAATTTATTAGCTCTTTTTAAATTACCTTTTTCCAGCAAGTTTCTTATTATCGTTGAAGATACTATTTTTTTACTTTTTAAAAGTGGCTTTGGTTTAATAACTTTATAATTATAATTTTTTTCATTTTGTATAAGTAATTTAACATCACCTTCTCTTTTATTTCCAAATCTAAAATTATTACTTACAAATATAAACTTACAATTGAGTTTTTTATATAAAATTTCTTTTATAAATTTAATTGATTTTATTTTGGAAAAATTTTTATCAAATTTTTTTGTAATTATAAAATCTACTTTTAATTCTTTAAGTAATTCTAATTTTTGATTTACAGACGAAATTTTAAAATTCTTCAATGAATTGTTAAAATACATCTTGGGCATTGGATCAAAATTAATCACACCAATTTTTGAATTATATTTTTTTTTATATGATAGAGCTAATTTAAATAATTTTTGATGTCCTAAATGAAGACCATCAAAATTTCCAATTAATATAATTGAATTTTTGTGGTGATTATTAATATTGAAATTTTTATATAACTTTACCATTTTAATTCTCTTTGAGTAAAATTAACGATAGCTTCATACTCCTTTGATACTTCAGTAACTCCTTTGCTCTGTATTTCTTCTTTATGAATTCCATTACAAACCAACAAGGAATGGTAATTTAATAAGTTAGCACCCTTTATATCTGTATTTAAATTATCACCAATTGCCAAAACTTTCTTACCAATATTGTCTATAGACTGATTATAAACCTCAGCATGAGGTTTGCCAAAATAAATTACTTCTCCACCCATTTTTTCAAAAACCATAGCAACTGAACCTGCACACAATTCTCTAATATTTCCTCGATCAACAATTAAGTCAGGGTTGGTACAAATCATTTTTTTTGTTGTATGATTTTCAAGTAAGTTTTTGTAATAACTTAAATCATCTTCATGGTCATCGAACAAACCTGTGCAAAGTAAATATTCACTTTCATTTAGTTCAGTTGATTTGTTATTTTTAAATTCATTGAATAAATCAAAATCTCTAGGGGGACCTATATGAAAAAAATTCTTAGATTTGAAAGATGTTTTTAAAAAATTTAAAGCTGCTTCACCCGAGGTATACACATGTTTTGTCAAATCTTCGCTCATGCCCATTTTTTCTAAAAATTTATTTACCGTAGTATTTGGTCTTGGAGCATTGGTTAAAAGAACAAAACTTTTATTTTTTTTCTTTAGTTCATTTAGAGTTGCTATTGCTGAGTTATGTAATTTGACACCATTATGAATGACCCCCCATAAATCTATGTAAAAAAGGTCATAATTATCAGCAATTGACTGAAGGCCATCTAAGTCTAAATTTTTGGTCATTATTTTACCTATAAACCATAATATTTAGATTTTCCTAGCATAATTACTCTGAAAAGATTCTCTTATCTTGAAATAGGCTATGAAATATCTATATGAGGCTCATATTTATATAGAATTATAAAGGAGATTTATGAAGTTTAAACCGTTACATGACAGAGTATTAATAGAAGTTTTAGACAGCAGTGAAAAAACTGCTGGTGGGATAATTATCCCAGATACAGCTCAGGAAAAGCCTCAAGAAGGAAAAGTTGTTGCTGTTGGTGGTGGAGCTAAAACAGAAGATGGAAAAACAATTCCAATGGATGTTAAAGTTGGAGATAAAGTTTTATTTGGCAAATGGTCAGGAACTGAAGTCAAAATAGATGGCAAAGAATATAGCATAATGAAAGAGTCTGACATTATGGGTATTTCGAGTAAGTAATTTAATTTAAAGGAGAAAATAAAATGGCAAAAGTTGTTAAATTTGATGCTGAAGCAAGAGCAGCTATGATTAGAGGAGTAAATATCTTAGCTGATACTGTTAAAGTAACTTTGGGTCCTAAAGGAAGAAACGTTGTAATGGATAAATCTTATGGTGCACCTAGGATTACTAAAGATGGTGTTTCTGTTGCTAAAGAAATTGACCTTGAAGATAAGTTTGAAAACATGGGTGCGCAGATGGTTAAAGAAGTTGCCAGCAAAACAAACGATGAAGCTGGTGATGGTACAACAACTGCAACTATTCTTGCACAAGCGATTGTTAGAGAAGGTGTGAAATACGTAACTGCTGGCATGAATCCTATGGATGTTAAAAGAGGAATTGATGCAGCGGTTGAAGTTGTAAAAGAAAACTTAGTAGCATCAGCTAAAAAAGTAAAAGACAGTGATGAAATTGCACAAGTTGGAACTATTTCTGCAAATGGTGATAAAGAAATCGGAACAATGATTGCAAAAGCAATGCAAAAAGTTGGGAACGAAGGTGTTATCACGGTTGAAGAAAATAAAGGAATTGAAACTGAACTAGACGTTGTTGAAGGTATGCAATTCGACAGAGGTTATTTATCACCATATTTTATTACTAATAGTGATAAAATGACTACTGAGTTAGATAACCCTTTCATTCTTTTACATGAAAAAAAATTAACAAACCTACAACCAATGGTTCCTCTTTTAGAAGCTGTTGTTCAAGCAGGTAGACCGTTAATGATTATTTCAGAAGATGTTGAAGGTGAAGCTTTAGCAACTTTAGTTGTAAACAAATTAAGAGGTGGTCTAAAAGTAGTTGCTGTAAAAGCACCAGGTTTTGGTGATAGAAGAAAAGCAATGCTTGAAGATATTGCTATCTTAACCGGAGGTCAGGTTATTTCTGAAGATTTAGGAATTAAGCTTGAGAATGTTAAACTTGATGACCTAGGTTCATGTAAGAAAGTTAAAGTAGATAAAGATAACAGCACAATAGTTAATGGAAGTGGTAAAAAATCTGATATCGAAGGTAGATGTGCTTCAATTAAACAACAAATTGACGAAACAACTTCTGACTATGACAGAGAGAAACTTCAAGAAAGACTTGCAAAACTAGCTGGTGGAGTTGCTGTAATCAAAGTTGGTGGTGCAACTGAAGTTGAAGTTAAAGAAAGAAAAGATAGAGTTGAAGATGCTTTGAACGCAACGAGAGCCGCAGTTGAAGAAGGTATTGTAACTGGTGGTGGTTGTGCATTACTTTATGCTGCTCAAGACCTTAATAAGGTTAAAGCAAAAGGTGATGATCAAAAAGCAGGTGTAGAACTTGTTAGAAAAGCACTTGAAGCTCCAATTAGACAAATTACTAAAAATGCTGGTGTAGATGGTTCAGTAGTTGTTGGTAAATTGTTAGAGCAAAATAAAAAAACACATGGATACGATGCACAAAGTGAAGAATATTGCGATATGTTCGCTAAAGGTATTATAGATCCTGTTAAAGTTGTAAGAACCGCTCTACAAGATGCTGCTTCAATATCTGGATTATTAGTAACTACAGAAGCGATGATTGCTGACAAACCTGAGGAAAAAGATGCTGCTGGTGGTGGAATGCCTGGTGGTATGCCTGGTGGTATGGGCGGCATGGGTGGAATGGGTGGAATGGGAATGTAATACGTTTCCATTTAGAGAACACTCTAAAAACATACACTAAACAGAATTAGAACCCCTGGAACGAGAGTTTCGGGGGTTTTTTTTTATTTCTTTAGCACCTCATGTACTATATTTTTCCAATCGTAGTGTCTATCATCGCTAGTAATAGCGATTACTCTTTTTTTATCAAAATCAATAATTAACTGTTGCCCACCAAAACCATCCATCGCAAGTATCTTTTTGTCTTGCAATCTTAAAATATCAAAATGAAACTGACCACCATAACTTTCTGAATATTGAGAAGCAGACTCTAAACTATAGTGACCTCTATTTTTTTTAACTCTATTTTCATAGATTGTTTTTAGATATTCACCGACACAAGTATCGTTATTCCAATGATTCATAACCATTATACCGATTCTTAAATAGTCATCTCTTTGGGCATAAAATGAATACCTGCCATATTCACCTTTTCTATTTGCGTCTTTTGCATTTAAAGTTTTATGAAAATAAACTTTGTTTTTAACTTTAGCATCTTCAGTAAAAACTTTTTCTAATAGTTTTTCCCAATCATTTCCAGTTTTGTAAATTATATAATTAATAATAACATTAGTTGTCATGGCGCTATAGTTATATTGAAGATCACCATCAAAATCTCTTGCTGGTTTGGAGTCTTTAAAATATCTTTTCATAACGGATTTGATGGGTATAGTGTTAATACTTTGATTATCTTTCGTCATTCTACTATCCCAACCTCCCCACATTTCACCAAGGTAAAATTGATCACCTGCGGTCATATTAAGTAAGTCAATCAATCTTTGATTTTCATATAAAGTGCCAGCAACTGTTGGGTAATCTATTCTATCAAAAACTGTATGATTAATATAACCTTCACAGACTGCATAACCTGTGACGAGACCTACTAAACTTTTACCAACAGAATGTGAAGGATAATAACCCTTTTTATATTTACTTTTTCTCTTATGATCTATTTTGATTTTACCATCTTCATAAAGTAAATAACTAACTAGACCATATTTATTGTCAGGACTAAAGTCTGTTTTTTTAGGTTTTTTCTTTTCAATCTGCTCTTTAACTCTTTTAGACAATTCATTTTCTTGTAAATCATAATCAAATTTATAATAATTTTCAGATTTATCTATTTTATACTTGTGATGTTTATTAAATGCATATGGTTCATTTTGATGTTGTCCAAGTGCAACTCCGGTCATCATTAGTAAAGATATCGTAAGATGAATAATTTTAGACATTTGTTATGGGAACTTTAAATGTAACTTAACTCTTCAATGAAGTCATCTTTTGAATTACTTTTAAATTATAGGGTTTTCTCAATGAAGTTTTCAATGAAGTTCTTAAATAAGTAAGTATTGGCGTACTATGTGGGGATATGTAATCCCACTACTCTAAAACTAAAATTTAAAAGGCCATCACATGATGGCCTTTTTTTTATGCGAATTTAAATTATGTCAAAAAGATACAGCGGAAAGTCATTTAAGGATTCGAGTGTAAAAAAGAAACCCAAATTAAGTTTTAAAGAAAAAAGGAAACTTAAAAAAGATAAACAAAAAAAGCCTAATTAATCACAAGTTATTTAAATTAATCAAGCCAGTCATGAGTTTTTTTAAGTTTTAATATCAAATTAAATATGTATAAGAACCACAATTTATGAGCAACAATATAAGAAACATCACAATCATAGCCCATGTCGACCATGGAAAAACTACTTTGATTGATAATTTAATGAAACAAAGTGGATCATTTAGAGAAAATGAAGTTGTTGATGAAAGATTAATGGACTCTGGGGAACTAGAAAAAGAAAGAGGAATTACAATTCTTGCAAAACCTGCATCGATAAACTGGAATGACTCAAGAATAAATATCATTGATACACCTGGCCACAGAGATTTTGCAGCAGAAGTTGAGAGAGTTTTGAGCATGGCTGATGGAGCTCTTTTATTAATTGATTCTGCTGAAGGAGTTATGCCTCAAACAAAATTTGTTTTATCGAAAGCATTAAAACAAGGTTTAAAACCAATTGTAGTTATTAATAAGTTGGATAAAGCAGATCAAAGAGCTAATGAGGTCTTAGATGAAACTTTTGATCTGTTTGTAAGTTTAGATGCTAATGAAGAACAATTAGATTTTCCTGTTTTATATGCAAGTGGAAGATCTGGGTGGGCAGATAATGAGGTAGATGGACCAAGAAAAAATTTAAATCCTTTATTAGACTTAATAGTGGAGCACGTTAAACCAGCTGAATTAGATAAGACTAAACCTTTTGCAATGCTATCTACATTGCTTTATTCAGACAGTTTTTTAGGTAGAAGTCTAGTAGGTAGAATTACACAAGGTACAGCAAGAGCAAATCAACCAATCAAAGCTATTAATTTAAATGGTGAAAAAGTTGATGAAGGAAAATTAACAAAGATTTTTAGATATGAAGGAACTAAAAAAGTTCCAATTGATGTTGGAGAAGCAGGAGATATTGTCGTTGTAGCAGGATTAGAAAAAGCAAATGTTGCTGATACAATTTGTAATTTGGAAGTTAATGATCCTATACCAGCGACTCCGATTGATCCTCCAACAATGTCGATTACAATAACCGTTAATACTTCTCCATTAGCAGGTACAGAAGGTAAAAAACTTACAAGTACTCAAATTAGAGAAAGATTAGTTCAAGAAGCACAAAACAATGTAGGAATTACTTTTTCAGAAAATGATGGAAAAGATTCATTCGTTGTAAGTGGAAGAGGTGAATTAATGTTGGAAATACTTCTTACTCAAATGAGAAGAGAAGGTTTTGAAATGACGGTAAGTCCACCAAAAGTTTTATATAAAACTGATAATCAAGGAAACAAACTTGAGCCAATTGAAGAAATTACTATGGATTTAGATGAAGAACACTCTTCAAAAGTAATCGACTCAATGAATAGAAGAAAAGGTAAATTAATTGAACTAAAAGATACCGGTACAAATAAGAAAAGATTGATATTTCACGCACCTACGAGAGGTTTGATGGGATACACAAGTAGATTTCTAACTCTTACTAAAGGTGAAGGTGTAATTAATAGAATTTTCCATGACTACGGTCCTTTTGAAGGTGAAATGGAAGGTAGAAGAAATGGCGCATTAATTGCAATGGAACAAGGAAAAGCAGTAGCTTTTGCAATCTTTAACCTTCAAGCGAGAGGAGAAATGTTTGTTACTCATAATGATCCTGTTTATCCAGGTATGATTGTTGGATTGTCACCAAAACCAGGTGACATGATAATAAATGTCATGAAAGGTAAAAAGTTAACAAATATGAGAACACAAGGAACGGATGAAAACGTCGTTCTTACTCCTGTTAGAAAAATGTCAATAGCTGAACAACTAAGTATGCTAAATAGTGATGAAGCATTAGAAATTACACCCGAGTCATGTAGATTAAGAAAATCAATTCTTGATCCTCATGAAAGAAAAAAAAGTGAGAAAACTAGCGCAGCTGCTTAATTAAATATTTTTCCAACTAAAAATAATCCTAAAGCTACACAAGGTCCAATTCCAAAAGCAAAGATAAGTGTACCTACTCCAACAGTTCCCCCTAAATACCAACCAATAATTACAACTGTTACTTCTAAAAAAGCTCTTACCAAGGCTATAGGTAAATTTGTTGTTTTTGTTAGTCCTGTCATTAAACCATCGCGTGGACCTGGACCAAGATTAGCAACTAAATAAATACCACTACCAAGTCCTACTAAAATTACTGAAAGAACTGCTAATAAGTATTTTGTAAAAAGAGATGAAGGTGGTTGAAAATAATTTAGAGTAAAATCAATCATGGCAGCAATCACGATGATATTAAATATTGTTCCAAGACCTGGTTTTTGTTTTAAAAAAATCCATAAAAAAAGTACTCCTACACTTACAAAAAAAGTTGCTGCTCCAATGGATAAATTGGAGTTAAGTGAAATTCCTTCAGCTAATACCGACCAGGGTGAGTTTCCAGTTGTTGATAAAATTAACAAACCTTCTCCCAAACCAAAAATTGTTAAACCAAAAATTAAAAAAAATGATGTTGAAAATTTTGGCTTGAAGTTCAAACTTTCGTTTGAGCTCCAATTTACTTTTGGAATATTTTTTATAGATAGGAACATTAAATATTGATACTTTTAGATTAATTTTTATTTATATTATTATATGAAAAAATTTTACACTATTATTATATTTTTTTTATTTACTTTTAACTCAAACGCACATGTTGGTCATTATAATAACTTCAAAAAAATTGAACTTGAAATCTTAAGAAATAATGAAGTTATAGGATATAATAATTATTCTTTTTATAGGAAAGACAATGAAACAACTGTAAATAATAAATATAAATTTACAGTAAAACTACTTGGGGCAACTATTTTTGAAGTAGAAGGTTTTGGAGAAGAAAAATATTTAGGAGATAATTTAATTTCCTTTGAATCTAAAACACGTCAGAATAAAAAAGAAAAATTTGTAAATTTAATATTAAATAATCAAACTAATAAATTTGATATTCAAGGATCTTCTTTTTCAGGTGAAGCTTCTTTGAAAAATACAATTGGAAATTGGTGGAGCCACAAATTGTTACAGGCAGAAAGTCAAATTAGTCCAATTTCTGGAAGTATAAAGGAACAACTAGTTACATTTATCGGTAAGGAAAAAATCACTATCAATGGAAAAGAATTTGATACTGATCATTTTAAACTCACTTCTAAAGATATGACACTTCCAGAAGATAAAAGATTAAATTTTGATATATGGCTTGATAAAAAAACTTCAGTGATAGTTAAAGTTACCTATGAGAGAATGGGAAGTTGGGAGTATAGGATTAAAAATATTGAGTAATTTTATCTGCTTATTTTCTTAAAAAGATCATTAGCACTTATCCATCCCGCTTCTAATCTTGGTCCAACAAACCAATCAGCACAAACTCCTAAATTAATTTTTGAATTCCAATAACTTTTAATTTTTAAAGGTTTTGAATTTGATGAATACATCCATCCATGATTTAAAGAAAAAAGGATGTTGCTTTTTTTAATACCAGTAAGATTAAAAAATTTATTAATTAATATTTTAGAATTCAAATCTTTATTTTCTTTATTTTTTAAAATTTTTTTATTTGCCCACATTGCCGTACTTTGAAGTGTCCAAAATTCATAAATACTTTTAAATCTTAACTTACTATTTTCTCTAGCAGCCCAACCTAAAATTTGATCATCAAACAAAAAACTACTTATATTTTTTTTTGTTTTTTTTATTTTTATCATGACTGTAATATTTGCATCCATTTTTAATTTTTTTTTAACAAATGAATGATTAATAAATTTTTTTGCTAATTTAAGTAATTGAGGATGTGGGCACGTTAAAATAAGATTATCATAAAATTTATTATCACCATCAGCAAAGGTAAGTTTCCATTTGTTTTTATTATAATCAATTTTTTTTAATTCTTTTTGAAAATTACAATTAATTTTTTTTAATAAATACTTACTAATATCGTTATTACCTTGCCTACCAATTATTTTTTGATGATTTTTATTTTCTTTAATTTTTTTATTTTGAAAAATATGCTGACCCTTCCAATTTTTTACTATTTTTTTTGCTATGAGTTTTGTTGTAAATTTTTTAAACTCAGTACTCTTAGGGGAAATATATTGAACGCCATGATCAAACCCCACTTTTTTATCTAACCTTTTAAATGATGATCTCCCACCAGGACCTCTTGCTTTATCATAGAGATCTACAGAATTTTTTTTATTTAATAAATTTGAAATTGTAGCACCAGATATTCCTGATCCAATTACACAGTAAGTGCTCATTTACCTGCAACTGTCATTCCCTCTATCATCATAGTTGGTGAGTTGATAGAATATTCAAAATCTAAATCACTAGCTAAAGTTATATTTTTGAACATATCTTTAAAATTTCCTGCAATTGTTATCTCATTTACTGGAAATTTAAATTCGCCATTTTCAATTAAGAAACCTGTTGCACCTACTGAATAATCTCCTGTAACCAAATTACTTCCATGGCCGATTGTTTCTGTTACATAAATGTGTTTTGAGTTACTTTTTAGTAAATCCTCGAAACTAATGTTCCCTTTATCAAAATATAAATTTGTTGTACCACCAGATCTTCCATTTGATTTTAAGTTAAGTTTTTTTCCATTGTACGTATCGACTAGGTAATTTTTTAAGATGCCGTTTTGTACAAGATTTAAAGTATCTGATTTTACTCCCTCAGAATCAAAAATTTGAGATCCAACACCTTTATTTATATCTGGTTTATCAATAACGTTTATTGTTTCTGTAAATATTTGTTCATTAATTTTATCTTTAAGAAAAGATGTTCCTCTAGAAATCGCAGATGATGATATGGCTCCAGCAAAAGCTCCTAGCATTCCTTTAGCTATCCTTTTGTCAAATATAATGCTTATTTTTTCACTTCCAATTTTATTTGGGCTTAATTTTTTTATGGTTTGTTCAGAAGCTTTTTGACCAAGTTCTTTTGCACCCTTAATGTCTGATAAATGACGTTTACTTGTAAATTCATAGTCTCTTTCCATACTATTTTCATCTTTGGCAACAGTAACACAAGATGCACTAAATGAAGATGATTTGTATCCTTCACAAAATCCATCACTATTTGCTAGAATAAAGTTAGATTTATTTTCAGTAAAACTAGATTCTGTATTTATGATTTTTTCCTCTGAAGATGCAACGCTCTCAAGCTCTTTCAAATATTCAATTTTTTTTTCATTATCAAAGTGTGTTTCATCATATAAATTTAAATTTTTAATTTCCTTAGCTAAAAGATCTTTATCTGGTAAAGAATTAAATTCATCTTCAGGAGTATTTTTAGTTGTTTCAAAACATTTTTCTATTAATGTTTTAATATTATCATCTAGTAAGTTTGACGAAGAAATTGATGACCTTTTTTTTCCCAAATAAGTCTCAATGCTTATTGCTAATCCATCAGATCTATTAGACTCGTCTAAAGTATTATTTCTAAAATTTACAGTTTCAGAAATTGAATGACCTACTGTTACGCTTGATCCAGTTGCACCTAACTTTTTAGCTAAATCTAAGCAATATGATGCTTTTGATCTTAAATATTCTTGATCCTTAACCATAATTTAAAGTTTTGTCCCACCAACTGTCATTTTGTCAATTAAGATTGAGGGTTGGGCAACTCCAACGGGAACACCTTGTCCAGCTTTACCACAAGTTCCTATACCAGGGTCTAACATCATATCGTTTCCAACCATAGAAACTTCTTTTAAAATTGAAGGACCATCTCCAATTAATGTCGCCCCCTTTATCGGTGAACCAATCTGACCATTATTGATTTCGTATGCCTCGGTACAATTAAATACAAATTTTCCGGATGTAATATCAACCTGTCCTCCTCCAAAACTTACTGCAAAAATTCCTTTGTCTACTGATTTAATCATTTCTTCTTGTGTTTGGTTTCCACTCAACATCATTGTATTTCTCATTCTTGGTAAAACAACGTGTCTATAATTTTCTCTTCTTCCTGAGCCAGTGGATTTGGTGTTCATCAATCTAGCATTTAATCTATCTTGCATAAAATTCTTTAATATCCCATTTTCAATCAATACTGTTTTTTCTGTTGGTGTACCTTCGTCATCAATAGTTAAGCTGCCTCTTCTATTATCAATTGTTCCATCATCAACAATCGTAACTCCCTCACTAGCAACTTTTTGGCCCATAAGATCATGAAATGCAGAGGTTTTTTTTCTATTAAAGTCTCCCTCTAAACCATGTCCAATAGCTTCATGTATTAAAATCGCTGGCCATCCAGGCCCTAAAACAACTTTCATTTCTCCTGCTGGAGCAGGTTTACTTTCTAAATTTACTGAAGCAATTCTAAATGCTTCCTCACATACAGTTTTCCAATTGTCATTTTTTAGATATTCATCATAAGATTGTCTTCCACCTATTCCATAAACGCCAGTTTCTTTTCTCCCATTTTTTTCTAACATCACAGATACATTAAATCTAATTAATGGTCGGACATCAGTTAATACCTCACCACCTGATCTAATAATCTCAATAGATTTTTGTTCACCTGCAAAACTTGTAGTAACTTGTTTTACAGATTGATCTTTTTTTCTTAGATACTCATTTACTTTATTTAATACTTCTAATTTCGAATTTAATGTTTTTTGCTCTATAGGATTTATATCCTTATAAAATTTTTTATTAGATCTTGAAATATCTTGATTATAAGTACCTTTCATAGACTTCAGTGTAGATTTTAAATTTTCAGAAGATTTTTTTAATGAATCTTTTGATATTTCATTAGAATGAGAATATGCAACAACCTCCCCTGTAATTGCTCTAAATCCAAAACCTAAATCTGAACTATAGCTTGAGCTTTTAATTTTATTATCATCTAATAAAATAGATTCGGATTTAGTATCCTCCAAATATAGCTCACCATCATCACAATTATTTAATGTATCAGACACTATTACATCAGCATCTTTTCTTGTTAAATCAGATTTGTCGAAAAAATTACTCACCAAGTTTAGATAGTGCTTTATTATTAATTTTCAACTATTCATTTGGCGCATTTACATGCTTAATTTTAAAGTTAATATAATTTTCTATGAAAGTTTATTTTAATAATTCTTGCAAAATTTGCAGATCAGAAATCAATATGTATAAAAAAGAAAATATTGAAGATATTGATTGGATAGATATTACGAATAACAAAGAAGCAGAAAAAGAAACTTCCAAAAATGACAAAGAACTTTTAAGAAGATTGCACATTAAAGAAAACGATCAAGTAATTGAAGGTGCGGAAGCTTTTCTTTATGTATGGAAGAGAATACCAAAATATAAATTTTTATATAGTTTTTTCAAACTTCCTATCATCTTTACAATTTTTAAATATGGTTATGAAATAGTTGCGTATTTTTTGTATTTAAAAAATAAAAAACAATTAAAAAATTAATTAAGAAAAAATATCAAAATTTGACTCAATAAAGACATTGAGAGGATAAACATAATTAAAACTACAGAATACATTAGAGTAATAATTTTATTTCTTTTTCTTCTTAATCTTACAAAATTTTTGTCATCCAAATCTGATATGTCTCTTTCTCCATCAACTTCATAATCGTAGCTCCATCTCCAAGTTGATTGTCCTAACCTCTCGTCCTGACTATTAAAGAATCTGATCCAAGCAAGTATATAACTTAGCAGCACATATAGAATTACCATTGTAATTATTCCATAAAACATAACCAATAATACTTAAATTAAATGAAATAATTAATTGTTATTTTTTGATCTTTTTCTTGCAATTAGTTGAGTTAAAGAGTCAACCATAGTGTCAGAAGCTTTAAATATTTCATTATTTTTAAATTCATGAGAGATATTTTTCTCAGGATTGGTTTTATCTTCAATGACTATACCTTCGTCAGGAGAATTATTTTTAATATAAATTAATAACAACCACTCCTCATCAGGAGCTTCATCCCACTTAACAAATATTTCACCTGTTTCAAATCTTCTATCAATACATCGAAAAATAGACATATGTCTTGTGATGTGTCTTTTATTTAATTGAAAAACTAAACTGCTGGCGCTTCTATAAAAACTTTCAAGAGCAAACTCAATTTTTTGCCTTGCTAAAGTATATTCTTTTTCTTTCCTTAATAATGTTTCTCTATCTTCATCACCTTGAATTTTAACACCTAATGCCTCTACTCTCTCTCTTATTTTTTGATCTCTGATAATTCGATATTTTTCTTTTAACTTTTCAATTCTCTGTTGAAGTCCTGCATAATCTTCTCTCTTTTCCTTTAATGATATTTTTTCTAATTTTTCTAATTCTTTAACTTCTCTTACTCTAAATTTTTCGATCTGCTTTTCTAATTTTAGTTGTTGTAAAAATTTCTTTTGCTTTTCAGCTTGTTCAATTCTTAATAATGCCTGCTCTTTTCTTAGAAATAATTTAATTTCTTTTGTTCTTTGTTTCTCTAATCTAATTTCTTCCTTTAATACTTGTTCATTAAGCTTTAATTTTAATTCTTGTTCTTTCTGCTTCTCTTGTTGTAAGGCTAGTTTTTCCTGTCTTTCTTGTTCTTGTTTTTCAAGTTTTATTCTTCTCTGCTCATCTTTTTTAAGAATTTTATAATCATTAATTGTTTCGGATATTTTATCAAAAAATGCTTGGATATATTTTTCTATGTTAATGTTTATTCTGAATTTTAATTCAGGTTTAAGTGAATTTTGAAAATTAATTATTTTTAAAAGGAAATTTTTTTCTTTGGGTTTTTTGATAATTATTTTTTTTCTTTTAACCTTTAAATTATTTTTTTTTTTAGTTTTAGTTTTATTTTTTTTATGAATTTTAGGTTTTGTTTTTTTAACTTTAGAAATTTTTTTTGATTTTTTAGATTTTAGCTGAGATTTTTTTTTACTTTTTTTAACAAATTTATTTTGTTTTTTTTTTATTTTTTTCATTTAAAGGAATTAATTATTTATCAATAAATTATTGATAAATATAGTCTCTTGTAACAGGTGTTGAAGTATAGTTTTTTGTAAGTTGAAATTGATATACAACTTGGTCCCCCCATTTAAAAGCCATTTCGCAACCTGCTAAATAAAATTCCCACATTCTAAAAAAACGCTCATCGAACATTTTAATAATTTTATCTTTATTCTTTAGGCAATTTTCTTTCCAATTTCTTAATGTGTGAGAATAATGCATTCTTAATATCTCAATATCAGTAACAATTAAGCCTGCTTTTTCAATTGGAGTAGTTACTTCACTTAAACTTGGCGTGTAGCCACCTGGAAATATGTATTTTGTAATCCATGGATGAGGGTCTCTTGGTGGATTTACTGATCCAATAGTATGAATTAATGAAACTCCATCATCTTTAAGAAGTTTTTCAACTTGCGAAAAAAATTTTTTATAAAATTTTCTTCCTACATGTTCAAACATCCCAACACTTACAACCCTGTCAAATTTTTCATTAAGTTCCCTATAATCCATTAATTTAAATGTTAATTGATTTTCTAAATTAAGTTCTTTGGCTTTTTGTTTGCAATATTTTAATTGATTTTCTGACAATGTGATTCCAGTTACTTCACAGTTTGCTGATTTTGCAATATCAATAGCTAAAGAACCCCATCCACATCCAATATCTAATACTTTTTGATTTGGTTTTATATTTAATTTCTTAATTATATGTTGAATTTTATTATTTTGTGCTGTCTCTAAAGTATCATTTTCATTTTTGAAGTAAGCACATGAATATTGTCTTTTAGGATCTAAAAATAAATCGTAAAGATCATCTTTAATATCATAATGATGTGAGACATTCATTTTAGATTTTTTAATAAAATTGAAATTTGTTAGATATCTATATGATCCTCTTAACCTATTAATTAAATAACTAAAAAAATTTAATTCTCCTCTTCCGAAATTCATCAAAGATAAATCTAAAAAATCTGTAAGACTTCCATTTTCAATTACTATTTCTCCATCTGTATAAGCTTCTCCAAAATAAAGATCAGGATGGAGTAAAAGTTTATAATGAAGACTTTTATTTAGTATTTTAACTTTTATAGGATTTTCTTTTTCAGGATTTCCAATGATGTAATTTTTTGAGTTTGCATCGACTAAAATAAAACCATCTTTCTTAAAAACACTATTCAAGAACCTTGCTAATTGCATTTTTAAGCTGCCATTGATGATTTTAAAGAAAAATTAAATTTTTCTAAATTATTTAAAAGATCACTTTCTTCATCTTTATTTAATATTCTCAAAGGTGGAAGTAAATTTTTATATGCACTGTCTTTATGTTTATAAAAAGTATGTAATCCAGAAATTAAATTATATTTTTCAAATGTCACTCTTACATTACATAAATTGGTATTAACTTCCTGCTCTTTTCCTTCCTCAAAATCATCATACACCTTTCGAGCAAGTTTAGATGTTGCGTTACATGTTGCTGTGATTATTCCCGAACAACCTAATTCTAGTCCTTTTAATAATTTTGACTCAGATCCTGGCATAACAGAAAAATTATCTATCTTTAAATTTTCAAAAAGATTATACGAACTATCTTTAACACCAACTATTTGATCTGGAAAATTTTTGGCTAGTTTTTCAACACATTCTACACTGAATTGATATCCACAAAGTTTTTCAAAATTATATAATACAATCTTGGCATTTGGAGTTGACTCTACAATTTTGGAGTAAAAATTAAAAACATCTTCATCGCTATATTTATAAAATGCAGGTGGCATAATTAAAAATTTTTCTAAATTTAATGAGGTTGCAACTCTCATTAAATTTATTGTTTCTCCTAAAGAATTTAACCCTGTACCGATAATAAAATTATCTTTGTATTTATTAGTTGATATTTTATTTAGAAGTTTAATTTTTTCAGCAACTGGTATCAGCTGAGCTTGTCCTGTACTTCCAAAAATTGCAGCCCCATGGCAACCGTTTTCTATCACCATTTCAGAATGCTCAATTGTTTTATCAACATTTAATGTCAAATCGTTATTTAACACAGACATTGATGCAGCATAAATACCTTTTAATAAACTCATATATTTTTTAAAAGAATATAATAATTCAAAAAAAAAATGAATAAAAAAGTAAACTTAATTATTGGATCAGGTGTATTAGGAGCATATCTTTCTGCAGAGCTTTTAAAGAAAAATGAAAAAATAATTGTTACCTCAAGGACATTAAATAAAAAATTTACCAATTATGAATATTTAAAAATAAAAAAAAAAATTATTTTTAAAAAACTAAATACTAATAGCAAAAAAGAAATTCATCAAATTTTAAAAAAATATAATCCTAATAAAATTTTTTATTTTAGTGGACAAAGCTCAATTCCAAAAAGTATCAAACTAAAAAAAGAAACTTTTTCGTCTCATTATATTGGAACTAAAAATTTCTTAGAAATTTTAAAAAAAGAAAAATCAGATACAAAATTTTTCAAAGCAAATTCTGGTTACATATTTTCACCAAAAAAAGGATTAATCACTCTCAAATGTAAATATTCAACAAACAATAATCCATATATCCAAACACAAAAAGAAGTATTCAAGTTAATAAAAAAATACAGAAAATATAAGTTAAATTTATTTAACTTAGTATTTATGCAGATTGAATCACCTTTAAGACCTAATGATTTTTTTATTAAAAAAATTTGCTTAGCTGCAAAAAATAAAAAAAAAGTAGAAGTTGGCAATATAAATACATTTAGAGATTACTCATGGATTACAGAAGTTGTAAAATTAATATTAAAAGCATCAAATCTTGAACGCAAGGATTTAATTATTTCACCAGGAAAAAAAATATCTGGTAAAGAAATATTAAAAACTGCTTACTATTTGAACAGACTTGATTATAAAAAATATTTCTCAATAAATAAAAAATATTTCAGAAAAAAAGAAAACAAATTGTTAGCTAGTGATAGCAGAAACTCTATGTTATTAAAAAAAGAATTCAATTTTAAATTTAAAATTGTTGGAAAAAATCTTGTTAAAAAAATGTATAATTCTCTATGAAAACAGGAATATATTTAAGTTATTCTGGACTGGGAGCGAATTTAATTCATCTTGCATACTGCCATCAAGTAGCAAAAAAATATGGTCCAGTTACAATTATTACACTTTGTAAAAATTTAAAAGAGGCTTTAGCTGACGATCCATTGATTGAAAATGTATTTTATTTAGATAAATTCACTAAAAAATTTTTTGACATATTTAAACTTAGTAAAATATTAAAAAAATTTAATTTTGAAAATTTATTAATTTTTTACCCAAGTTTAAGAGTATATCTTGCAGCAAAAATTACAGGTATAAAAAATGTTTATTCTTATAAATTTTATGAAAAAAAAAATTTACATTTGATTAAGGCAGCTAAATTATTTACCGAAAAAACACTAAATATCAAAAATTCTCCAACAGAAACAAAATTTTATATTCAAAAAGAAAGATTAGCTAAAATTAAATCTAAAATAAAAAATGATTATTTTAAAATAGTGCTTGGTGTTGGATCTTCTGGACCAACAACAAGATGGGGTTCAAAAAATTTTTCGAATTTAGTAAACAGTTTAAATAAAACAGGAAAATATTTTTTTCTAATTTTGTGCGGTCCAAATGAAAAAGAAATTGAAAATGAAATTACTTCAAATTTAGAAAATGATAATTTTATGACATTAAGTGATAAAAAAATTTATGATGTTTTACCCTATTTATGTGCTTCAGACATGTATGTGGGTAACGACTCTTTTGGTTCTCATGTAATTTCTCAATCAGGTAAAAAAAGTATTGTATTTTTATTAGATGCTCCAAAAGCGTACACGGATTATAGTAAAAACCAATTTAGATTAGTGCCTGATGGGTACAATATTGAGGAAATAACACATGGTACAAACGCAGATCCAAACCTTATTTCTGTGGAAAGAGTAATCAAAACAATAAATAAATTAAAAAATTAGCTAATATCATTAAGAACAATTTCTTTAGCTTCATTTACTAAAGTAGACAACCTAGAAGTTTCAGGAGAAATATCTGGATGAATTTTTTTTTGTATTTTTATGTATGCCTTGTTTACATCTTCTTTAGTTAAATTTTTCGAAGGATTTAAGTTGAGTATACGGTATGCTTCTTCAGTAGACATCGTATTTAAATTTGAAGCAGTATTATTAAAGGAAAATCTTCCTGAATTTCTTAAAGTTTGGATCAGTCTATACAGTGAAATTAATTGAAAAATAGACATACCTTTCAATTTTAAAAGAGCAAGACTCGCAAGGGTAAATGGCAAGGTGAGTAAAAATTTACCTCCAATTGCAAACAAAACTGCAAAAATAATTAAAATTATAAATAAAAATACTCTTAAACCTTTAGAAATTTTTTTTGACGCAACACGAGTGAAAAGCCTTAATAAAAAATATAAACCAACTACAATTAATAATGTATAAATAATAAAATTCATATATTTCCAATTAATAATGAAAATACCATATCTAAAAAAAAAACCAGAGTTAAAATCTTGTCACAATACTGAATGGGAAGATAATTATAGCTGGATACATCAAGAAAATATTTTGGAAGTTCTGCAAGATAAAACCAAACTACTTCCAGAGGTTAAAAAATATTTAGAAGATGAAAATGATTATACCGAATATCATTTGAAAAATACAAAAAATACCCAAAAAAAATTATTTGATGAAATAAAAGGAAGAATAAAATTAGAAGATGAAAGCTTGCCCTTCAAAGATCATACCTATGAATATTGGACTAAAACTACTGCCAAAGGTAATTATTCTATCAAATTAAGAAAAAAAATTGGTTCCTCTGAAGTTGAAGAAATTTGGAATGGAGACAAAGAAAAAGAAAAATTAAATGTTGAATATTTTGGTGTTGGAGATTTAGAGGTTAGCAATAATGACCAATATCTTGGATACTCATTAGATATCAAGGGCTCAGAGTATTATTCTATTTATGTAAGAAATATTAAAAATAATGAAATAATTTCAAAAGAAATCAAGGAAACATCAGGAAGTATAATTTTTAGTTTGGATGACAAATATATTTTTTATTCTAAGTTAGACAAAAATCATAGAGCTAGAAAAATTTATAGACATAAAATTGGAGATTTTGAAAATGAAGATGAACTAATCTTTGAGGAAAAAAGTGAGGCATTCACTGTTAGTATTGGATTAAGTTCTGATGAAAAATATTATTTTATAAACACTTCAGATCACAATACTTCAGAGCAATATTACTTTAATGTAAATGAAGCAAAACCAAATCCAAAATTGATAATTAAACGTGAAAAAGGAATTCTTTACTCTGTAAATTCATGGAATGGAAAGTTTTATAATCATACAAATAAAGATGCAGAGGATTTTAAAATAGATATTTCAGAAACTTTAGAAAATCAGAATTGGGAGACATTTATTCCTGCAAAAAAAGAAGTCTTAATTGGTGGACTTTCATTTTTAAAAAATTGGATAATTAGATCCGAAACATCAGATGCTATGGACAAATTGTTTGTTATTGATACTTCAACAAATAATGAAGAAGAACTAATTTTTTCTGACGAAAAAGTATGTGTTCCTGGTGTTTCATTAACTCAAAAAAATAGAGACACAGATGAGGTTTATGTTTCATATTCTTCACCCAAAACACCTTCGAGAGTTTACAAATACAATTTAAAAACTAAATCTAAAATACTTGTAAAAGAACAAGAAATACCATCAGGCCATAATACAGATGATTATATAGTTGAGAGAATAGAGTTTAAATCCCATGATGGAAGAATGGTTCCGCTTACGATTACAAGACACAAAAATACAAAAATAGACGGAACAGCAAATTTGTTACTATACGGATACGGATCATATGGTAGTTCGATGAGTCCAAGTTTTTCCTCAACAAGACTGAGTTTAATAAATAGAAATATTATTTGGGCTACTGCACACATTAGAGGTGGAATGGAAAAAGGAATGAAATGGTGGAAAGAAGGAAAGTTAACTAATAAAAAAAATACGTTTGAAGATTATATTTATGCCGCAAAATATTTGATAGAAAACAACTACACCTCAAAAGGAAAAATAATCGGAATGGGTGGATCTGCTGGTGGTTTATTAATGGGAGCTGTTGTTAATCAAACGCCTGAATTATTTTTAGGTATAATTATGGCTGTTCCTTTTGTTGATTCATTAACTACAAATCTTGATCATTCTTTACCTCTCACAGTTGGTGAATTTGATGAATTTGGTAATGCTAAAGAAAACAAAGAGCACTTTGATTATATATTTTCATATGCTCCATATAATAATATAAAAAAAATGGATTATCCTCATATGCTAATAACAACTAGTTTAAGTGATAACAGGGTTTTGTTTGATGAACCTGCAAAATTTACAGCTAAACTTAGAGACTATAAAACTGATAATAATTTATTACTTCTTAAAACAGAAATGAATGCAGGTCATGGGGGTAAATCTGGTAGAGATGGAGCAATAGAAGAAATTGCACTCGACTACGCATTTGCATTAAAAATTTCAGAAAAAATTTAATTTTTCAGATATTGAAATCTTTTTAATCATACCTAGATATACAATGTAAGTCGCCTTTTGGGGCTTGCATAAAATAAACTTGCTTAAAAAAGGAGGATATTATGACAAGTAAGGATCTATCTATATTTAACTCACTAAGACCTTTTTCAATTGGTTTTGACGATATGTTTGATCAATTTGAAAACATGTTGGGTAATGGAAGTTTGACAATGCAATCAAACTACCCTCCATACAACATTAGAAAAACTGGTAAGGATAATTATGCAATTGAAGTTGCATTGGCTGGTTTTAATAAAAATGATGTTGAGGTTGAGTTTGAAGATAATTTATTAACGGTAAGAACAAAACAAGTTGATAAATCTGAGAACAATGATGTTAATGGAGAAATAATTCACAAAGGTATTTCTCAAAGACAATTTGCAAGATCATTCACTATTGCTGATGATGTAAAAGTTAATGGTGCTGAACTTAAAGATGGTCTTTTAACAATATCTTGTGAAAGAATTATACCAGAGCACAAAAAGAAAAAACTTATAGAAATTAAATAAGTTTACCCTTACTTGCGAGGATTTGTCCTCGCAGGTAAAATTTAAAAACATCCGTTGGAAGCAAATCCAATTACTAACTTATCTGGATTAATCTCAAATCTTCTCTCACATGGAAAGCCATACTTCTTGGTATTGTAAATAAAAATAAAATTACCTTTTTCATTTTCAAAATCTTCATCAGGTTTTCCAAGTTCCATTTGTAATTTACTTGCTGATTGACCAATAAATTCACTCAACTTTTTATTTTCTTTTTGAATAGCTGCGTCTGTTTTTTGCTTAACTGTTTGACAACCAGAAACAAATAAAAAGATAAAAAATATAGTGAATAAAATTTTCAAATTTTTCATATTAATCACACTATCATTACAATTATGGCATAAATATAAACTTATGGGTTGAATTTTGTGAATAAAATGGACTTATTCAAAGTATTATTCAACAGAATCAAATAATTATCAGACATTAGGAGGACAAATGCTTGATAATTATTTTAATTATAAAAAACACAAAACAGATTTTAAAACTGAAGTCATAGCAGGAACCACAACGTTCTTAACGATGGCTTATATAATGTTTTTAAATCCTTTTATCTTATCGGGAGAATTCGCCGGACCCGAAAAAGGTTTCTTTGATTTCGGCGCGGTATATACAGCTACGATTTTAGCCACAGCTTTAGCATGTTTTATTATGGCCTTTTATGGAAAGACATGGCCAATAGGACTTGCGCCCGGAATGGGTATTAACGCATTCGTTGCATTTGGTGTATGTGCTGGAATGGGATACACACCTCAAGAAGCACTTGGTGCTGTATTGGTGGCAGGTGTATTATTCTTAATAATATCTTTAACGCCAATAAGAGCATGGCTAATTAACTCAATTCCAAAAAGTTTAAAGTTAGGAATTGGTGCAGGTATAGGATTATTTTTAGCGATTATCGGATTACAAATTATGGAAGTGGTTGTAGATGATCCTGTCACTTTAGTTAAATTAGGTAATCTTGGAGATCCATTAGTTCTTTTGGGATGTGCAACTTTTATAGCTATCATTGTGTTAGAAAAAATGAATGTAAAAGGTAACATCATCATAGGGATATTGGTATTTAGTATCATTGCTTGGGCTGCTGGCCTTGCTAAATTTAATGGTTTAGCTAGCTCGCCTCCTCCAATGACGTATCTTTTTGAGTTTGATTTGTCCGCCGCAATGACTGCTAGTATGTCTACAGTAATCTTTACTTTATTATTCATAGACTTCTTTGATACGGCTGGAACTTTAACTTCTGTTGCAAACGTTGCAGGCAAAGTTGGTAAAGATGGAAAAGTTCAAGATATTAATAAAGCAATGCTATCTGACAGTGTTGGAACAGTTGCAGGTGCAATAATGGGAACTACTACAGTAACAAGTTATGTTGAGTCTGGTGCTGGTGTAAAAGCAGGTGGTAAAACAGGAATGACATCTCTTGTAATAGGTATTTTGTTTTTAGCATGTATCTTTTTTGCTCCTTTAGCAACTAGTTTACCTAAACAAATTGATGGTGCAGCTCTACTTTTTGTGTCTGTTCTTTTTGTAAGAAATATTACAGATATTGAGTGGAACGATATTTCTGAGTCTGCTCCTGCAATACTTGCAATGATAGCAATGCCATTAACATACAGTATTAGTAATGGAATTGCCCTAGCATTTGTTTCTTACGCATTAATTAAAATATTTACTGGAAAGTTTTCAAGCACTTCTCCAGCAATATGGGTAGTTGCAATACTTAGTGTTGTAAGTTTTGCTGTAAGTTAAATAAGATTTTAACAGGGCTAGTTTACTAGCCCTGTTAACTAATTTCTTTTAATTAATTCTTCAATAGATAATTCTTCATAATGTTCAGTTGGCTGAACAATCCAAGGGTCAGAATCTAGTCTTACAGGACAGAAATCTGGTTCGAAAGTTGATGATTTTTTTTTCCAAAGACAAGCAGTTTTAACTTCTTTTATAAATTCTTTTGTTTGAGGATAATTTTTTAACCACTCAATACTTTTATTTAAAGTTAAACCAGTATCAGATAGATCATCTATCAATAAAACTTTACTAAAATCCTCGTTATTTGCTAATGAGCTTATTTCTCTTGCAAACATAA
Organism: Candidatus Pelagibacter sp. HIMB1542; assembly: GCF_052047835.1. NCBI lineage: Bacteria > Pseudomonadati > Pseudomonadota > Alphaproteobacteria > Candidatus Pelagibacterales > Candidatus Pelagibacteraceae > Candidatus Pelagibacter > Candidatus Pelagibacter sp. HIMB1542. Next base: position 270,497 of record NZ_JBNAJB010000002.1, read on the forward strand.
GTTCACCTTGCTTATCTTCCATTCCTTCGCCTGAATAACTTTGAATAACAATGTAGGCTATTGGTAATTTTAAAATCCTCGATAAGATATCAAGGATTGGTGCAGCACCTCTCATAATACCAATTAAAACAGTAGGTTTGTATTCCTTGTGAATTTGTATTGCCAGTTTCTCAACAATTTTTATATATTCATCAAAAGAGATTATGAGTTTGTCAGCCATGAAGTTTAGTATCATAAGTATAAAAATTTAAAAAGGAGAAATGATGAAGGTTTACTGGATTGCTTTATATAAAAAGATAGATAGCCAAGAAAATATTAAAAAATATGGAGCTAAAGTTACAGATATAATCAAAAGTTATGGAGGTGTACCATTAGTAAGAGGAGGAAAGTTTAATACTTTAGAGGGAGAAACTTACCCAAGAACAGTAATTTGGGAATTTCCTAGTTATGAAAAAGCTATGGAGTGTCATGACTCTAAAGAATATCAAGAAGGTTGGGCGCTCGCAAAAGATACTACCGAAAGAAACTTACAGATAGTCGAGGCTTTTAATATTGAATAGGCTCAGGATCTATACTTCTCCAAAGATACCATGTGGCTACAGAACAATATGGGGAAAATCTTTTTTGCAATAAGTTTACATAGCTTTCTGGTGGAAGATATTTTTTATTATAATTTTTTGAAATAGCTCTTAGAAGTCCTATATCTTGTACAGGCCATATATCGGGACGATTATAAGTAAATAATAAAATCATTTCAGCTGACCATCTTCCTATTTGTCTTAGTTTAGATAAATAAATAATTGCTTCTTCATCAGACATACCTGGAATAACTTTAGGATTAAATGTTTTATTTAATACTTGTTCTGCTAAACTTTTTATACCCTTAACTTTTTGTCTGCTTAATCCACAGCTCTTTAATTGAGAGCTTGATAATTTATTCACTGTTTTTGCATTAATTTTATTTTTGCATTTTTTTTTAAACTTTAAAAAAACTGAATTAGCAGCAGCTACACTTATTTGCTGACCAATAATACTTTTACAAAGGGAAAAGAAAACATCGCGCCTTGATGTAAGAACAGTTTCTGATGGTGACTTATATTTCTTAATCAAAAGAGACATGGTTTTATCTTTTTTTGATAAATACTTTTTTGCTTTATTCCAATATAATGGGGTTTTACTCATGACGCGAAACAGATAGCTTTTTTTTCAAATACATTTCTCTTCTAAATATAATTATAGATGAAACAATAACTAATAAAGCACCTAATAAAGTTTTAGAAGTTGGTATTTCATTCCAAATAAAATATCCAAATATTATTGCAAAAACTAGTCCAAGATATTTTAAAGGAGAAACCAAACTAACTTCTGAATATTTATAAGATTGTGATAGCCATAAATTTGCAAGACCACCTAATATACCAACCATTGATAGTAAAAATAAATCAAGTAAATTTGGCAAGATCCATCCCTGATAAAAAGATAAAAAGCTTAAAAGCATTATCGAGAATGAAAAGAAAAAACTAATCAACCAGGCAGGTTCGGTTGATGATAATTTTCTTATAGCAATTGCTACATAGGAAAGACCTAAACAAAAAATAATTGGGTAAATATAGTACACATTTAAAGCACTAAATCCTGGCTCTGTAATAAATATTATTCCTAAAAATCCTACTAACACTGCCATCCATCTATATAAACCAACTTTTTCATCTAATAAAAAAATAGAAAAAATTGTAATAAAAATTGGTGCAGCAAAGGAAATACTCACAACAGTTGCCAAAGGTAAATTTCTAAGTGCAACAAATATAGAAACTAAAGCTATAAGTCCTGCTAAGCATCTTTTAAAATGAAGCACAGGTCGCGTTGTTTTATAGAAATCAAAATACCGATCTTTAGGAATGAGGAATAAGATTGGGATTATTCCACAAAAGCCTCTAAAAAACAAAACTTGACCAACTGGATAATCATCAGACCATTTAACAATTAAATCCATTAGCGAGAAAGCGCATACGGATATAAACATATAAAAAAAGCCCAATTGATTTTTTGAGAACATGTGATTAACTTAGATTAATTAAGGTATTTATCAATGGAAATAGCAATTTTAGGTTTAGGATGTTTTTGGGGACCAGAAATAAAGTTTAGCAAACTTGATGGTATTGCAAAAACAGAAGTGGGATATTGTGGGGGTAACTCTGACAAAACAAATTATAAAGAAGTTTGTTCTGGTACAACCAATCATGCTGAAGTAGTTAAGTTAAATTTTGATCCAAATATAATTTCTTACGAAAATATTCTTGAACATTTTTTTAAATTTCATGACCCTACTACCTTGAACTCTCAAGGGCCTGACTTTGGTACTCAGTATAGAAGTGAAATTTTTTATACAAACGATGATCAAAAAATTATTGCACAAAAGATGGTAGAAAAAGAAAATATTAAACTATCTGGCAAAGTAGTAACAAAAATTTCATTAACTAAAAACTATTGTGTTGCAGAAGAGTATCACCAAAAGTATCTAGAAAAAAGATAGTATGTCATTAGTTGATACAGATTGGCTAGAGAAAAATCTCAACAAAGTGAAGATAGTTGATTGTTCTTGGCATATGCCTGCTGAAAATAGAAATGCTCAGGATGAATTTGATAAAGAACATATCCCAAATGCTATTTTTTTTGATTTAGATAAAAACTCAAAACAAGACACTGACCTTCCTCATATGCTTCCAAGCTTAGTGGCTTGGAATGAAATAATTTCAGACTTAGGAATTTCAAATGATGATCAAATCGTAATTTATGATAATTCAAATGTCGTAAGTTCATGCAGAGGTTGGTATAATTTTATTTATTTTGGTCATGATCCAAAATTGGTTAATGTTCTTGATGGTGGTTTTAAAAAATGGAAAAGTGAAAATAAAAAGACCTCAAATATTTCAGCAAATTTAAATAAATCTAACTATGAGGGTAATGAATTATCTAAACTCGTAAAAAATAAAGCCTTAATTGATCAAAATATTTCTAAAAAAAAATTCAAAGTAGTAGATGCGCGAAGTAGAGAAAGATTTGAAGGTAAAGCTCCAGATCCAAGAAAAAATGTTAGAAGTGGTTCTATTCCAAATTCGGTATGTCTACCTTTTGTAGAGGTAATAAATGAAAATAAGACTTTTAAAAATAAAGAGGAATTAAATAAATTATTTCAAAAAATATCAAAAAATTTTGAGGAAAATTTAGTCTTTTCTTGTGGATCTGGTGTTACTGCTTGTGTTTTAGCGCTTGCATATTCTTTAGTTAATACTAAATATCTCCCAACTATTTATGACGGATCTTGGTCAGAATATGGAAAAGTTTAAATTATGAAAACATCAACTAAAATCACAAGTATAATCGTCATCTTCTTTTTAATTATTGCCATAGTGATTATTGGCAGAACAATGATTGGAAATCATTTTAAGAAAAAATTTAGTAAAAGACCTCCTCCTGGAATAATAGTAACCACAACAAAAGAGAGAACTTTTGAAAATGTTATAAGTACATACGGAACAGCAGCACCAGTTAAAACTCAATCATTTAAGGTTGAAAAGTATGAGATATTAAAGCCGATAGATTTTAATAAAAAAGTTAAAAAAGGCGATGTAGTTGCTAATCTTAAGAATAGGAAAATTATTGCTCAATTTGATGGAGTTATTGGAAAAAGAGAATTTTCTGAAGATTTAGAAGTATCAAAATCTTCTTTATTAATTAATTTAGAGGATACTAGCTCACTGTATTGCGATGTTGATATACCAGAAATTTTTGTTCCATTTATAAAAGTTGGTTTACCTGTTGATATAAAGTTTTCTGGATATAAAAATAAAATTTATAAAGGTGAAGTTGACTCCTTCGCAAGCAGAATAAGTCAAGATACCAGATCATTAGCTACAAGAATAAAAATGGATAATAAATCTGGAGAAATTTTACCAGGTTCATTTTTAGAAATTTCAATTAAATACAATGTTAGAGATGGTTTAAGCGCACCTGACACAAGCACAATAGTCGAAGGTGAAAACATTTTTATATATAAAGTGGATGAGAAAAATAAAGTAACGAAAACAAACGTAACTGTAGGTGATAGATATTTAGGATTTGTAGAAATTTTAGATGGATTAAATAAAGGAGATAAAATTGTTGCTGAGGGTACAAAAAAAGTTAGACCAAATTTGACCATAAGACCTATAGAAAAAGGCGCAAAGAAAAAACAAGGAAATTCTGGTTGGGGTAAAAAAAAGGGAGACAAAAAAGCTGAGGAAAAAAAAGGTAAATTTGATTGGTTAAAAAATATTTTTAAAAAATCTGAAAAAGAAAAAAAATAATTAAATGTATATAACCGAAGTTAGTATTAAACGACCTGTTGTTGCTTGGGTAATGTCTTTAATTCTTATTATTTTTGGAATATTTGTTTTTGCGGAGCTACCAGTTCGAGAACTTCCAGATGGAATACAGCCTCCAGTAGTTCAAGTTCAAACAGATTATAAATCAGCGTCAGCGGAGATTGTTGATGAAGAAATAACTCAAAAACTTGAAGATGTAATAGGTGGTGCAGAAGGTATTAAAAATATCGACTCTAGTTCTTTGAATGGACGAAGTAGAATTAATATACAATTTAATACAGATATTGATTTAGATGATGCAGCGAATGATATTAGAGAGAGAGTTGCGCGTGTTGTTGATAATTTGCCTAGCGAGTCTAATCCACCTCAAATTCTAAAACAAGCAGCAGGTTTCACAACTACAATGTGGGTGGCGCTGACATCTCCTACATGGGATGATCTTGATCTTGGAGATTATGCCGAAAGATATCTGATAGATGCTTTTTCAAGTGTTCCAAATGTTGGAAGAATTTTAGTTGGTGGACTAAGAGAACTTAGTGTAAGAGTTTGGATAGACCCTATTAAATTAGCAGCCAATAACCTTACAATTCAAGAGGTTGAAAGAGCTTTAAGAAATGAAAATCTTAATATTCCCGCTGGTACATTAGAAGCAAATAATAAAGATTTAACTTTAAATATAGATAAGTCTTATTCAAACATAGATACTATAAAGCAACTTCCTCTTAGAAAAAATAAAGACAAAGTAGTAATACTTTCTGATGTTGCAAATATAGAATTTGGTCCAGTTTCAGAGAAAACTTTATTCAAAGCACAAAGTAAAAACGCACTCAACTTAAAAACTGTAGGAATTGGCATATATGCTAAAAGTGGTGCTTCAACAGTAGAGTTATCAAACCAAATTAAAGCTAAAATAAAAGAACTAAATAAATCACTTCCTGATGGACTAAGTTTGGAGATAGCATTTAATAGAGCAACATATATTGGTGCTGCAATCGAAGAAGTTTATAAAAGTTTAATTATTGCTTTTGTGCTAGTTGTTTTAATTATTTATCTTTTTCTTGGAAATCTTAAAGCGGTAATTGTACCAGCTGTAGCTCTTCCTGTTAGTTTAATTGGTTCATTTCTTGGATTATACATTTTTGATCTCTCAATAAATATTTTTGTATTATTAAGTTTTATTTTAGCAATAGGAATAATTACTGATGACTCTGTAATTATGACAGATGCTATTTATACTAGAATAGAAAATGGTGAAACACCACTAGTTGCTGCATATAAAGGTTCTAAGCAAATTACTTTTGCTATTATTGCAACTACTTTGATTTTAATTGCGGTATTCTTACCACTAATTTTTATAAAAGGAATATCTGGAACTTTATTTAAAGAGACAGCCATAGCGTTATCATTTTCAATTGTAGTATCATCCTTTGTTGCATTAACTCTGTCTCCAATGCTTGGAAGTAAGTTTTTAAATAAAAAAGAAAAAGTTAATTTCCTAGTTAAAAAATTTAATAATAAATTTAAATCTTTTACAGGATTTTATATTGATTCACTTAAGTACTGGACAAATAAACAAAAAACTATTTCGATATTTATAATTTTTATCGTTGCAGCATCTGCTTACCTTTTTAATTTTTCAAAAAAAGAATTGCTGCCTATGGAGGATAGAGGTTCTTATTTAATAATAGGTTCAACAGATGAAGGTAGTTCATTTGAATATACTCAAGAAAAGGCTCAGATAATTGAAGGAAGAATATTAAGATTATTGCAAGCAGAAGATAGCCCATATGAAAGACTAATCATGAGAGTTCCTGGATTTGGAAGATCCGCAACATCTTATAACACTTTTATAATAATTGCTTTACTTGATGAATGGAAAAATAGAGAAAAAAATAGTCAAACTGTATTAAGAGAAGCTATTGGACAAGTAGTTTCGGTTCCAGAAACTTTTGCATTTCCTATATCTCCTCAAGGGATAAGAGTTTCAAACTATAACAAACCAGTACAGATGGTTATCTATGGAACAAGCTATGAAGAATTAGAAGATATTCAAAATAGTGTTCTAAGAGAATTAAGAAAAAATAGAAATATGTTCAGAATTGAGAGTGATTATACAAAAAATAAACCTGAAGTTAAATTAATCACTAACAAAAATCGAGCTAATGACCTAGGTGTATCTACAGAGAATATTGGTAGAACTCTTGAGACACTATATGGAGGCAAGAGAGTTACTTCATTCAGTAAAGAAGGAAGAGAATACCCAATAATCTTACAACAATATTTAGCTGATAGACGTGATCAAGACGGATTATCAAAAATATTTGTAAGATCTGAAACAACTGGAAAATTAGTTTCAATAGCTAGTCTTGTGGAATTTGAAGAAAAAGGAACTGCAGAGGCATTACCAAGATACAATCGACAAAGAGCTGTTACAATTTCAGCTGCACTATCAGAAAATTATACTCTAACTGAAGCTGTTAAATATTTAGAAGAGACAATGATAAAGGTTGCACCTCAAAACCAAATTACTTGGAAAGGAAAATCAGAAGAATTGAAAGAAACTACAAATGAAATTTATTTAATTTTTACTTTAGCTTTGTTGACTGCTTATTTAGTAATGGCGGCAACATTTAACTCTTTTGTACACCCTTTTATAATTATTTTGACAGTTCCTTTGGCTGTGTTTGGTGGTTTAGTATTTATTTTATTTTTAAATAGTTCAGTAAATATATTCTCACAAATTGCCTTGATTATTCTTATTGGTATTTCAACAAAGAATAGTATTTTAATTGTTGATTATGCTAATCAAATAAGAACGACAGGTGTTAAGATTCAAGAGGCAGTGTTGAAAGCCTGTCAGCTAAGAATTAGACCTATTATTATGACATCATTAAGTACTATGATTGCCATGATACCTTTAGTTATTGGAAATATAGGTCCTGGTGCTGGAGAAGGGTCAAGATTAGCAGTTGGTGCAACTATTTTAGGTGGAATGATTATATCAACATTCTTTACTCTATATGTAACTCCTACAATGTATTTAGCATTAGCGAAAAATACTAAGCGGATTGATGCTGTAGATATAGAGCTGAAAAAACAATTAAATTAAAAAATAATATACTTACTTGTAGTTAATTTATTTTTACAATCTGATAATTGTTTTTTATAAATATTAGACTGTTTCTCAACTCTTTTAGCTAAGTTAATAACCATTTTATTTTTTTTATAATTTTTATAATTCCCCCAACCCTCATGGTATGCAATATATTGTCTAAAAGAATCTTTCTTTGAAACTTTTAAAATTTTTTCAGTTTTGTTTGTGTACCAACCAATAAAATCTACACTATCTTTAAATCTTGTTCTTGTAGCAAATTTATTACCAGTTTCATCTTTATATTGTTTCCATGTGCCTTTGACTGCTTGGGAGTAGCCAAAAGAACTAGAGGGTCTTTTGTAAGGAATAACTTTAAATATTTTTTGTCTCGGAGGTTTTGCCAACCAATCAAAACTCGACTCCATTTTGATTATTGCAAGTTGTAAATAAACTGGAGTACCCCACTTTTGCTCAGTTTTTTTAGCATGCTTGTACCATAAATATCTTTCATTAAATATTGAACAACCGTCTGATGTATTTTTAGGAATTGATGAGCATCCAGAAAAGACAAATAAAAGTATAAGAAAATATTTTATATTTGAACTCATTAAGTTTTTTTCAAAATATAACTTATAATAATTACTATAATAACACCTAAAAGATTGCCAAATAAATCTGAAAACTCAAAACTTCTTATTGGAATGATGAAGTGAGCTAGTTCAAGTGAAATTGATAATAAAATTAAGTAAATACTCAAAGGGAAAAATTGATTCCATTTCTTAAATGTAAAAAAACCAATAATAGAAAGTAATAAAAATGCATATAAATGATTTGTAGATACTATGTAGTCTGGAGTAATTTGAGGCTGCAAATTACAATCATCATATAAAAAACAACCTAAAATACTTCCTGGAAATAAATATAAAACAATTAAAAATAAATTTGATAAATAAAAAATAAATTTATATTTTGAAAAAAAATTTACCATTATTATTATAGTTTTATTTATCAAATTAAATATAAAGATAAAGAGATGAGTTATTTAATTTTAGTGAGACATGGACAAAGTGTGTGGAATCTTGAAAATAGATTTACTGGTTGGGTTGATGTTGATTTATCTGAAAAAGGAAAATCAGAAGCAAAAAAAACGGCTGAATTGATTAACAAAGAAAATCTTATTATTGATCTTTATTTCTCCTCTGTTCAATTAAGAGCCAAAAATACATTAAAAATAATTCAAAGAGAATTAAAGGACAATAAAGTTCCTAGTGAGGCATGGGAATTAAACGAAAGACATTATGGTGCACTTACTGGACTCAACAAAGACGAAATGAAGGTAAAATTAGGGGAAGATAAGGTACATCAGTTTAGAAGGTCTTGGGATTTAAGACCTAATCCTCTAGACAAAAAAAATCCATATCATCCATCTAATATAGAAATTTATAAAAATGTTCCTGAAGATAAAATACCTAGTACAGAGTCTCTAAAAGACACTTATGAGAGGGTAATAGATTTTTACAAAAAGAAAATTGAAATCATAAATGATAAAAATATTTTAATATCTGCACATGGAAATTCAATTAGAGCTCTTTGTAAGTACCTATTTAATTTGGATAATGATGTAATTTCAAAATTAGAAATACCGACAGGTAATCCTTTACTTATTGAAGTAAATGGAGATAAAAAAGTTTTAAGTGCTAAATATTTAGACTCTGACAGAGCTAAAGATCTTTTAGTTTTTTGAAGATTTCCAAATTAGTTAAATGATAAAAATTTTGTTTGCTTTCATATCCATGTAAATCTTTGGTATCAATCAATTTGTTCCAAATGTTAGAAATTGAAAACTTTTCATCAGTTTCATTTTTAAACAATTCTTTACTTAATATCTGGCAGCCGATGTAGATATAATTTTTATCTAATTCCTTAGTAATAAGATTATTTTCTAAATTGAAATCACCCTTTAAATTTTTATCAAAACTTAAATTTTTGTTTACTAATAAAAGAATATTTTTTGATTTTTCACTAAAATAGAACTCTTCCATTTTATTAATTTCATCAAAATACTCTTTTGTCCAAACAGTATCAGGATTAAAAACTATAAAATCATCTTCATTAGAATGCTTGATTAAATTTAAAATACCACCCCCAGTATCTAGAATTTCATTTCCATCCTCTATAATTTCAATATCAATATCAAAATTGTTATCTTTAAAAAATTTCCGAAAATGATCTTTTAAATAAAATGAATTTATTAAAATTTTTTTAATTCCCAAACTTTTAATCAATTGAATGCATTTTTCTAACATTGTTACATTATTTAACTCTAATAATGGTTTGGGTGTATCTAATGTTACTGGGTTTAATCTTTTTCCATATCCTGCACATAATATTAAAGCTGTATTAATTTTCATAATTTAATTAATAAATTCTGGAAAATTATTTTTTAATAATAATTTTAAATCCTTAAAAATCTTATTCTGTTTTAATCTATAATCTATCATTTCCCATGTATAAGGAATTAATTGAATATATTTTTTTTTATTATCTCTATGAGCAAGCCTTGTGAAAATTCCAATGATTTTTAAGTTTCTTAGAACTGATAGTATTTCAAAGTCATGTTTAAATTTAATTAAATTAATTTTTTTATTGGTTTTTATGTAATAATCAAAAATCTTTTTTTTTAATTTGTTATTAGTTTTTAATCTAACATCATCTATCAATGATGCTAAATCATAAGCTTTATTTCCAATAAGAGCGTCTTGATTGTCAATTAAGCCAATTTGATTTTTAAAATACATTAAATTTGAAACATGAAAATCCCTATGTACAAAAGTAATGTTTTTATTATTAAGTTTAGATAATAATTTATTTATCTCGTTTTTAAATTTTTTTTTGAATAAAGATTTATTTCTATTTAATTTTTTTTCAACATACCAGTCACTAAAAAGTTTTGCTTCATTATATAAAATTTTATTTTTATATAATTCAAGTTTGTAATTTTGATTTAAAAAGTTTTTTATTTTTTTAGTTTTTATACTTTGTAATTTATTCAGTATGTGAATAATATTTTTAAAAAATAAATACTTATTTCTTTTTTTATTTTTTAAAATTTTAAATAACGAAACATTTCCAAAATCCTCGATTTCAATGAAGTTTTTTTTATAGTTATGGCTGATCAGACTTGGTGCTAATATTTTATTATTTATCAAAACTTTATTAACTGCATCATAAATTAACAAATTCTTCTTTTTTTCTTTTTTTGCATAAACAATTATCGAGTTATTTTTTTTTCTTCTATAAAATGTTCTAAATGATGCATCCCCTTTTATTTTTTGTAAATCTTTTGAATTTTTCATTCCAGTATATTCTTAATCAATGCCTGTGATTTCAACACTTCTATTATTTAACTCATTTTCATAGTTAAATCTTAATTCAATAACTTTTTCCTGATTATCTTTAACTAACTGTGGCCACTCAACAAAAGTAATTAAATTATTATCTTTTTCGAATATGTTTAAATCATTAGTATCTCTTTTATTTTTAATCCTAAACAGATCGTAATGTTTTATCTTCTTGGGGCCTACTTGATATTCATTTAATAAATTAAATGTAGGACTTGAAACTTCTGTATTTGGAAGATCTAAATTTTTTTGAAATCCATTAATCAAATATTTTATGAATGTAGTTTTGCCCACACCCATTTCACCGTATAAAAATATTATTTCTCCACCTTGCAAAAAATTTTGAAAACTTTCTGCTAAAACTTTTGTTGTTTCCTCTACACTTATATCGATCTTGCTATTTTTAATAGCGATAGGCATCTGGTTTGAATGGGCCTTCTGTTCCAACACTTATGTAATCTGCTTGTTCTTTTGATAATTTTGTTAATTTAGCCCCAACTTTTTTCAAATGTAATGTTGCTACTTTTTCATCTAAGTGCTTGGGTAAAACATAAACTTTATTCTTATAATTTTTATGGTTATGCCAAAGTTCTATTTGAGCAATTACTTGATTGGTAAAAGATGCGCTCATTACAAAACTAGGGTGTCCTGTTGCACAACCTAAATTAACTAATCTTCCCTCGGCTAAAAGGATAATTCTCTTTCCACTTGGTAATTCGATTTCATGTACTTGGGGCTTAACTTCTGTCCATTTGTAATTTTTCAATGCCTCAACTTGTATTTCATTATCAAAGTGTCCAATATTACATAAGATAGCTCTATCTTTCATATCTCTCATATGATCAGCTGTAACTATATCTTTATTTCCAGTTGCTGTAACAACTATGTCTGCTCTACTAATAGCTTCTTCCATTAAAACTACTTCATAACCTTCCATAGCTGCCTGAAGCGCACAAATCGGATCTGCTTCAGTAACAAGAACTCTAGCACCACTTTGTCTTAAAGATGCGGCACTTCCTTTTCCAACGTCACCAAAACCAGCAACTATTGCAATTTTACCCGACATCATAACATCAGTAGCTCTTCTGATACCGTCAACTAAACTTTCTCTACATCCATATAAGTTATCAAATTTAGATTTCGTTACAGAGTCATTAACGTTTATTGCAGGAACTAATAGAGAATTATCTTTCTCCATTTTATTTAATGCTTTAATTCCAGTTGTAGTCTCCTCAGAAACACCTTTTATATCTTTCATTAAATCTTGGTATTCATTATGCATGATGGCAGTTAAATCTCCCCCATCATCTAATAACATGTTGGGTTTCCAATCAGGTTTTCCAACTATTGTTTGTTTAATACACCATAAGTACTCTTCTTCTGTTTCACCTTTCCATGCATAAACAGGAATGCCAGCTTTTGCTATTGCTGCTGCTGCATGGTCTTGTGTAGAAAATATATTACAAGATGACCATCTTACTTCTGCTCCGAGATCTACTAATGTCTCTATTAGCACTGCTGTTTGAATAGTCATATGAAGACATCCAATAATTCTAGCACCTTTTAATGGTTTTTCTTTTGAATACTCTTCTCTTAATGCCATTAAACCAGGCATTTCACTTTCTGCGATAGAAATTTCTTTTCTTCCAAATTCAGCTTGGGAAATATCTTTTACTTTAAAATCATCCATAGCGAGCTTTATACAGTTAAGTTCTATTTTATCAACTAAAGATTATAAACCAGGAAATTGTATTTCTATCGATGCTCCTTGCTTATCGAGCCTATTGGATGCTTCAATTTTTCCATCATGAAGATCAACTAAATTTTTTACAATATTTAAACCTAATCCTGAATGCTCACCAAAATTTTCTGGTCTATTACTGTAAAAACGATTAAAAATTTTTGAAGTATCTTTCTCTTTAAATCCTTGTCCTTCATCTAAAATTTTAACAATAACTTTTTTTTCTAATCCATTTGAAACATTCACGATTACCTCACCACCATCTTCACTAAATGAAATAGAATTATCCAATAAATTAGCAACGATTTGTTCAATCCTATTTTCTATTCCATTAATTAGATACTCTGACTTTCCATCATTTTGATAGTTTATACTTATATTTTTCTTGAATTTATAAATGTTGTTATAATCATCAACAACAGATTGGATAATTGGTTGTATATCTAGTTTTTTCATTTGCTCTTTACTAAGAGCAACTTCATCTTTCAACATTTGTGAATAATCTGTAATTAATCTTTCAATTCTTTGTACGTCATGAGTAAGAATATCTAAAAGCTTAGCTCTTTGATTTATATCTTTTGTATCTTTTAAAATTTCCGATGCACTTTTTAAAGATGCTAGTGGATTTCTTATTTCATGAACTAAATCTGTTGAGAAATTTTCTGCATGAGAAATTCGTTTTTGCAATTCATTAGTCATATCCTCCATTGAATTAGATAATAATCCCAATTCGTCATTTCTATTCTTCAAATTTTCAATTCCTGTTTTGCCAGGGTTTTTTTCTTTTACTTTGATTGTATATCCAACTAGGTTTTGAATTGGTTTAATAAAATATCTGCTAAGTACAAAAGAAAAAATTAAAATTACAAAACCAACTGATATAGCTGTTCTAATTACAAATGCTCTTCTCTCGTCTATAGCTGTCTTAATCTCATTGGCGTTCTCTGAGATAACTATAAAACCTAAATTATTTTCATCACTTTTTACATTTTTAACTGTTGTAACTTTAAATTGATTTAAATTATCTTCTGTAAAAGTATAATAATTTCCATAGTTATCTGAATTATTATACCTTTCTAATAAATCTTTAAATGAAGCCTTTGTTTCATTATTTTGAGAAGAATTATTTTCTCTGTTTTCATCTTCATTGACTTCTTCACTCAAACTTTCAAATTCAATTTTATCTAATCGTGTTGAAAAAGATCGTGGATCAAGATCTAAAGTATCAGTATCACCAATTAATTCTAATTTATTATCAAAGAAAATGACTCTGTCTAAATTTTGAAAAATAAATCTTGTAGAAAATAAAAATTTTCTAATGTCATTTTCCTGAAATTTTATATTCAATCTTTTAATATTATCAGTCGTATTATTAATAATATTAATATGATCTTCGGATTTTTTTTTTAATAAACTTGGTTCAATATTAGTAAGATAAATAAGTGTAAATAAACCAATAATTGTAAATATTACAAAGTTTATAAATAGAAATTTTTTAAGAATAGAAAGAGTCTTTAAGTATTTACTAAACATCAGCTAACATTCCATCTATATCCACTACCATATCTAGTTTCAATAGCTGAAAAATCAGGATCTACTTTTTTGAATTTTTTTCTTATTCTTTTGACGTGACTATCAATAGTTCTATCTTCAATATCTGTATCTTCTCTGTAAGCAATGTCCATTAGTTGAGCTCTTTCTTTAATAATCCCAGGTCTTTTTGCCAATTCTTTAACAATCAAAAATTCAGTAGTTGTTAATTTATCTGGCAATTGTTTGCCATTCCACTCACACTCAAGCTGAGATGGATCAAGTTTTAATCTACCATGTGATATTAAGCTTTTATTTTCCTCTAATGTATTATTTGAGTCTTTTTTTCTTAATTGAACTCTTATTCTTTCAATCAAAACTTTAATTGAAAATCCTCCAGATTTTTTTACAAAATCATCTGCACCTAATTTTAATCCTAGCAACTCATCAATTTCATCATCTTTGGATGTTAAAAATATTACCGGAAGAGAAGTTTTTTTTCTTAATTTTTTAAGCAATTCTTCGCCATCCATTTTAGGCATTTTAATATCAATAACTGCTAAGTCAGGTGGCATTCTAGTAAGACCGATTAATGCACTCTCTCCATCAATATATGTTTGAACTTTGAAACCCTCTTTTTCTAAGGCAATACTAAGACTAGTTAGTATGTTTCTGTCATCATCAATTAGAGCTATAGTTTGTGTTTGCATTTTTATTTTTACATATAAAAATATTAAATTGTTCTAAATTAGGCAATTGAATATAATTAGTGAAGCATTCCCCAATTATCACCAACATTTACATCAACCGTTAAAGGGGTAGAAAAGGAATGATAATCACTTTGAGTAACACTGGTCATCTCATTCTGTATTAACTTGACCATTGCCTTTTCCTCTTTTTTTGGGACTTCAAAAATAAGCTCGTCGTGTATTTGAAGAAGTATTTTTGATTTCAAATTTTTTTCTTCATTCAATTTTTTGTATAATCTGATCATTGCTAACCTCATAACTTCAGATGCTGACCCTTGTATTGGAGCATTAATTGCTGCTCTCTCTTGAAAATTTCTTACATTAAAATTTTTATCATTTATTCCATTAAAATGAGATCTTCTTCCGAATATGTTATTTACATAGCCACTTTT
Organism: Candidatus Pelagibacter sp. HIMB1542; assembly: GCF_052047835.1. NCBI lineage: Bacteria > Pseudomonadati > Pseudomonadota > Alphaproteobacteria > Candidatus Pelagibacterales > Candidatus Pelagibacteraceae > Candidatus Pelagibacter > Candidatus Pelagibacter sp. HIMB1542. The sequence continues at coordinate 285,768 of NZ_JBNAJB010000002.1, forward strand.
TCTACAAAACTTAATTGTGCTATCCATATAAACTTTAATTTCAGGAAATTTAGTAAAATAAGCATTAAGAAATTCTTCTGCTTCATAATTAGAAACATTTATTTGTTTGGCTAAACCATATTGAGAAATTCCATAAATTATTCCAAAGTTTATTGCTTTAGCCTTCCTTCTGTGGTCTTGACTTACCTTTTTGATATCAATATTAAATATTTGGCTAGCTGTTAATGAGTGAATATCCTCGTTATTGTTAAAAGCTTTTTTAAGTTCTTTAACATCTGCAAGATCTGCTAAAATTCTCATCTCAATTTGATTATAATCTGCGGATATTAATAGATGATCTTTTTTAGCCTTAAACGCTTTTCTTATATCTTTTCCATCTTCAGATTTAATTGGAATATTTTGCAAATTTGGATCACTTGAAGCTAATCTGCCTGTTGTTGTTGCTGCCAATAAAAAAGATGTGTGAACCCTCTTTGTATTTGGATTAATATGCTGTGGCAAAGCGTCGGAGTAAGTATTTTTTAATTTTGAAACCTGTCTCCAATCTAATACTAATTTTGGAAATTCATGACCTTTGAAGGCTAAATCTTCTAAAACACTTGCACTTGTTGCAAAACTTCCCTTTTTTGTTTTTTTTGTCCCTGCAATCTTAAGATCATTATAAATAATTTCTCCTAATTGTTTTGGTGAAGCAATGTTAAATTCTTTCTTGGAAATCTTGAAAACTTCTTTTTCAATTTTTTTAATTTTTTTATCAAATTTAGAGGAAAGAGAATTTAAAAATTTACTATCTACTTCAACACCTTCGATTTCCATAAATGCAAGTATTTTAATTAGTGGTTTTTCAAAAATCTCATAGATATTAAATAATTTTTCAGATTTTAAACTTTTGATAAATTTTTTATATAACCTGAAAGTAACGTCTGCATCTTCTGCTGCGTAATTTTTTGCTGTTTCTAATTCTACTTCACTAAAATTTATTTCTTTTTTGCCAGTACCAACAATTTCTTTAAATGAAATTGTTTTATGTCCAAGATGGATATCCGAAAGGGTGTCCATGTTATGTCTGTTCTTTCCAGCATCTAATACATAAGACATAAGCATAGTATCTTCCATTGACGAAAGTGAAATGCCAAGTTTGTAGAAAACTATAAAATCAAATTTAATATTTTGACCAATTTTTTTAACACTTGGGTCCTCTAATAAATTTTTTAATTTATTGATAACGCTATCTTTATTTAAACAATCCTTAGATTTATGACCAACTGGGATGTAACAAGCTTTTCCAATTTTTGAACAAAGTGAAATTCCAACTAAATCAGCCTGATGGGGGTCCAACGAACTTGTCTCTGTATCGACAGCAACTTCCCCTGCTTCCTCAGCTTCTTCTATCCACTCATCAATTTCATTAATATCTGTAATTAGATGATAATCTTTATTGCTTATTGGTTTTTGTTTTTCAGTAGATTTTAAATTATTTTCAGATCCAGATAACTTTGGTTCCCCATAAGCTGAAATTGCAGAACTTAACAATCTATTAAATTCCATTTCTCTTAAAAATTTATAAAGTTTATCTTTATCAACCTCTTTGAGTTTAAATTCTGTTAAGTTTTTATTTACTGGAGACTTATTATCTAGAGTTACAAGTTTTTTACTAATTAAAGCTTTATCTTTATTCTCTATTAAAGTTTCTCTTCTTTTGTTCTGTTTAATTTCATGGGCAGAGTCTAATAATTTTTCCAGAGTACCATATTTATTAATTAATTCTGCGGCTGTTTTAACTCCTATTCCTGGAACACCAGGTACGTTGTCACTACTATCACCTGCTAAAGATTGAACATCTATAACTTTTGAAGCATCAACACCAAACTTTTTAATCACATCGTCCTCTGTGATAAATTTATTTTTCATAGGGTCAAAAATTCGAACACCTTTTTTATAAAGTTGCATTAAATCTTTATCTGATGAAACGATTGTAACTTTAGCCCCTTTTTTGAGTATTTGATCAACATATGTGGCTATGAGATCGTCAGCTTCATAGTTTGGCAAATCTACAGAAGGTAAATTAAACGCTAAAACTGATTTTCTAATATACTCAAACTGAGGTGCCAAATCATCAGGGGCTTCAGATCTATTAGCTTTATAATCACTATAAATTTCATTTCTAAAGGTCTTTCTAGCCGAGTCGAAAATTACTGCAAAATGAGTTGGTTTCTGTAGATTTTGATCAGATTTTGAATCCTCTAATAATTTAAACAACATACTGCAAAATCCACTTACAGCCCCTGTAGGTAGTCCATCACTTTTTCTAGTTAATGGTGGTAAAGCATAATAAGCTCTAAAAATATAACCAGAGCCATCAATTAAATAAAAATGATCTGTTTTTTGTATTTTATTCATGAAGATTAACAAATATTACATTGCTAACAATTTCTGTATATAAAAAAATAAAATTAAACCTTTAGGCTAATATAGCTAGATTATTTTTTATATTTTGAGTATTATTTTACTATGGAACTTACAAAAAACTTAACACAAACAAAAATCATAAAATCTTTGTTAGCTGTGATTCTAGGTTCAATTGCTTTAACTATCTCTGCAAAAATTAAAATTCCATTTTATCCAGTTCCAATGACAATGCAGACATTTGTTGTTTTATTCTTAGGTGTAAGCCTAGGTTATAAAATTGGTTTAGCTTCTGTAGGTTTATATTTATTAGAGGGGATTGCGGGATTACCTGTATTTTCAAACTCTCCAGAAAAAGGAATTGGTATAGTCTATTTTACTGGCCCAACGATGGGCTATTTAATTGGTTTTTTAACTGCTTGTTATTTAGCCTCAAAAATTAATACAAAAGATAGTTTTATAATTATTCTAACTAAATTAGTTATTGCAACATCTACAATCTATATCTTGGGTTTAATATGGCTGGGTACTCTGATTGGTTGGGATAAACCGATATTTTCACTTGGTGCAAAACCATTTTTATTAGCAGAACTATTTAAAATTATTATTTTAGCTTTAGCCGCTAAACAAATAATTAAAATAAGAAATATTATCTAGGGGATCTTTTAGATAGAATTCTTTGAAGAGTTCTTCTGTGCATCTTCAATCTTCGAGCTGTTTCAGAAACATTTCTATTACATAATTCAAATACTCTATGAATATGTTCCCATTTAACTCTATCTGCTGACATTGGATTTTCTGGTGGTGCAGCCTTTTTAGCTGGATCTGCCAACAATGCTTTTTCTACATCTTCTGCATCTGCTGGTTTTGCTAAGTAATCAATTGCACCTTCTTTAATAGCTGCAACTGCAGTGGGAATATTTCCATAACCTGTGAGCATTATAATTCTACTATCATTATTAGAAGATTGAATCTCCTTAACGACCTCAAGGCCATTACCGTCTCCAAGTCTTAAGTCCACAACTGCGAAACCTGGTTTTTTACTTTTAACGGATTCAACTCCCTTTTGTACACTCTCAGCTTGAAAAACTTCAAAACCTTTTTTTTCCATAGCTCTTGCCAATCTTTCTCTAAAAGGATTGTCATCATCTACTATTAAAAGCGACTTATTTTCGAAATCGCTTAGATTTTGTAATTTGGCTTCGTTTTTCATCAGCATTATATGGGGTCAAAATCTAATATTACAATATATGAAAATTGCGCAAATCAGCCTTGAATTATTTGCTTTACATTGCCTGTGTTTACATTATATGGCTCAAATTATTAAAGTTTTATTAAAAACTTTTTTTTATTAAATTTTTTTTGGAGGCATATGAAATGCAAAAATTTAAGTCAGTTGAAGAACTTATAAATCAACTGAAACCTGAAAAGCCTGTTTATTGTATTAGGAAAAAATCCATAGAGTCTTCGGTTAAATTTTTCTTAGATAAGTTCCCTGGAAAAATTTTATATGCAGTTAAAACAAACCCACATCCCGAAGTTATTCAAACAATTTTAAACACAGGTGTAAACCAATTTGATGTTGCCTCAATTGAAGAAATTAAAGCTATAAGAAAACTTACTCAAAATACAAAATGTTCTTATATGCATACTGTAAAAAGTAGAGAAAGTATCAAAGAGGCCTATTTTAATTATGGTGTAAAAACTTTCTCATTAGACACAAAAGAAGAGTTAATCAAAATTATTGAAAGTACAAATAATGCAAAAGATTTAGAATTATTTGTAAGAGTTGCTGTTTCAAATGAGCATGCTGAAATTGATTTATCTAAAAAATTTGGAGCACTAACATCTGAAGCTGTAGGATTACTAAGATTAGTAAAACAATATGCAAAAAAAATTGGATTAAGTTTCCATGTTGGATCGCAGTGTATGCATCCAATTTCATATGCTAAAGGTATAAATGAGATTGGAAATATAATTAAAAAAACAAAAATAATCCCTGATACAATAAATGTTGGTGGAGGATTTCCAACAATTTATCCAGATTTAATTCCGCAATCATTAGATGAATACTTCAATGAAATTAAAAAAAGTTTATCTAATTTAAAATTAGAGAAGTTGCCAGAGATAATTTGTGAACCAGGAAGAGCATTGGTTGCAGAAAGTGGTTCAACAATTGTTAAAGTTAATTTAAGAAAAAAACAAAAACTTTATATAAACGATGGAACATATGGAACCCTATTTGATGCAGGAACACCTAACATAGTTTATCCATCTAAAATGATTAAAGAAAATTCAAATAAAATAATTTCAAAAAAATTGACTGCTTTTGATTTCTTTGGTCCTACTTGCGATAGCATGGATTATATGAAAGGACCTTTTTTATTACCAAATAATATTAAAGAAAATGATTACATAGAGCTTGGTCAACTTGGAGCATATGGATTAACTTTTAGAACACAATTCAACGGTTACTATTCAGATGAAATTTATGAAGTTGAAGATAAACCAATAATGTCAATGTATGAAAAAGACGTTAACAGCGCTCATATGGTTGCTTAATGTCAGACCAAAAAAATCCAGGACATAATAGTAAAAGAGATTTTTTAAAAAATCCTGTCGAACATATAGATATTACTTCGTTTGACTCTAGAACAATTATTTCTTCAATGGAGAAAATGTCATTTGTATCTAGAGAGACTGCAAATGCAGCAAACATTTACAACGCAATGCTTAAAGATAAGGAGTGTACAATTTTTCTTACTTTAGCAGGATCAACATCTGCAGCAGGATGTATGAATATTTATAAAGATCTTGTTAAATACAATATGGTTGATGCAATTGTAGCAACAGGGGCATCAATTGTAGATATGGATTTTTTTGAAGCTCTTGGATTTAAACATTATCAGGGATCTCAATTTCAAGATGATACAGAATTAAGAGACAACTATATTGATAGAATTTACGACACGTATATCGATGAAGAAGAGCTTCAAATGTGTGATAAAATTATTTGTGAAATTGCAGATACTTTAGAACCAAGAAGTTATACTTCGAGAGAGTTTATTTTAGAAATGGGAAAATATTTAAAAAAAAATTCAAAAAAGAAAGACTCTTTAATTGAAACAGCTTACAATAATAATGTTCCAATTTTTTGTCCAGCTTTCACAGATTCAAGTGCAGGTTTTGGTCTTGTAATGCATCAAGAAAAAAATCCTAAAAAACATATGACTATAGACTCAGTTAGAGAATTTAGAGAACTAACGGAAATTAAAATCAAATCAAAAGGTTCTGGTTTATTTATGATTGGTGGAGGAGTTCCTAAAAATTTTATTCAAGACACTGTTATTTGTGCTGAGCTTCTTGGTAAAAATGTAGATATGCATAAGTATGCTGTACAAATTACAGTTGCTGATAGTAGAGATGGTGCGTGTAGTAGTTCTACTTTAAAAGAAGCAAGTTCTTGGGGTAAAGTGGATATCACTAAAGAACAAATGGTATTTGCTGAAGCAACAAGTGTATTGCCATTAATAGCTAGCGATGCTTACCATAATGGTGAGTGGAAAAATAGAGAACGAAAAAACTTCTCAAAAATATTTATATAAAATTGAAATACTTATCAAACAAACATGGTTTCTTAGGAATTGATAATACATTCAACTTCAAAGAAAAAGTAGTAGTCGTTCCATTTGGACTTGAAAAAACAGTTAGTTATGGGGGTGGAACAAAAAATGGACCAAAAGAAATTATCAAAGCTTCTCACCAAGTTGAACTATATGATGAGGAACTAAATTGTGAACCTTACAAAAAAATAGGTATCAAGACATTAAAACCATTCAAAATTGATAAAAATATCAAAGTAGCATTAAATAAAATTTCTAAAATCAATGGGGAAATTTTAGATAAAAAACTATTTCCAATGACTTTTGGTGGTGAACATTCAATTACACCAGGATGCATTGTTCCTTTTACAAAAAAATTTAAAAATATTTGTCTTTTACATTTCGATGCGCACGCAGATTTACGTGAAAGTTATAATGGTGAAAAATTTTCACATGCATCAGCAATAAGAAGATGTTTAGATTATAAAAATGTATCTTTAATTTCTTTTGGAATTAGAAATATATCAGAAAGTGAGATTCCATTTTTAAAAAAAAATTCAAATAGAATAGATATCTTCTGGGCAAAAGATAAAAAGAAATGGAATTTAAATAAATTTAAAAAATTAATAAAAAATAAGACTGTTTACTTAACGTTTGATGTCGACGGATTAGATTCAAGTATTATGCCTGCTACCGGAACACCTGAACCAGGTGGATTGTTGTGGGACGAGACATTAGAGATAATTAGAATTGCAGCAAAAAATTCAAATATAGTTGGAGCTGACATTAATGAACTTTCTCCAATTAAAGGATTCAACTCCTATAATTTTCTTGTTGCTAAATTAGCTTATAAAATTTTATCTTATAAATTTTTATATTAGACTTTAATTGGCTTAAATATTTTTAATAACATTCTAAATGGTATTAACATTATTAGTGCTACTAGCAACTTAACGGCTAAATCACCTAAGGACAAAGTTACCCAAGGAACTCCTGTTCCATAAAATGATATTGAGAAAAATAAAAAAGTATCAATAGTTGAACCAATTAATGATGAAGTTAGAGGTGCAACAAACCACTGTTTTTTTCTTAAACGATCAAATATTTGAATATCTAGCAATTGGGCTGTAAGGAAAGCAACTCCAGATCCAACTGCAATTCTAATGGATATTAAATCATCGAAGTTTGTTGAAAAAAATAAAGTAAAAATAATTCCTATAAAAAAACCAAAATAAACTATTTTTCTCGCAATTATCTTTCCATAAGATCTATTTGCTAAATCAGTTATCAAAAAAGCTACTGGATAACTAAAAGCTCCATAAGTAAGAATTTCATTTAATCCATAATAATTTATTGGAAATTGAACAAGATAGTTTGAGGATAAAACAACCACACCCATCATTAAAGATAGGCTGATAAAAAATTTATTCATTAAGCAGATTTAGCTACTGGCTTTTTTTTATATGGTGATTTTAATAAAATAACTTTTTTAAGTTTTTTTAATCTTGGTGATATATTTTTATTTTTTACAGTTTTTAAGAATTCGTCAAAACTTCCTTTTTTATCAACTGATCTTACTCCTGAATTACTAACTGTTAGTTTTAAACTTCTTCCAGCAAGCTCACTTGTAAATTTTACTTTTTTTAAATTGGGTAAAAATCTTCTTTTAGTCTTATTGTTAGCATGACTAACATTATGACCCTTCATAGGAATTTTACCAGTTAGTTCGCATTTTTTTGACATAATTTCAGTGCCTATATAAGGGGAGATATTAAGGGCGTCAAGTTTATTAAAATTAAGAAAGAGTTTTATTTCCAACGATTTCTGAAATATTTTTCACTCCATCTCTAAGAAGTAATTCTTTTAGCTCTTTTTTAATGTTTGCAGCAATGTTGGGTCCCTGAAATACCATACCGGTATATAGCTGAATATAGTCTGCCCCTGACAAAAATTTATCATGTGCAGACTTCCCAGAGTCAATACCTCCCACCCCAATTATTTTAATTCTACCATTTAACAATTTAAAGAATTGATTAATAAGTAAATTTGATTTTTGTTCAATTGGTTTTCCTGACAAGCCTCCTTTTTGGTGTCGTTGAATATTTTTTAAATCATCTCTAGTACTTTCTGATGTATTTGAAATAATTATTGCAGATATATCATTTTCTAAAAGAATCTCTGATATTAATTCTATTTGCTTTAAATCAATATCTGGAGAAATTTTAACTACGATTGGAATATTTATTTTCAGTTCATTTTTTTTATCTTTGATTGATTTTAGTAATTCATTTAATTTATTTTCATCATGAAAATTTCTTAAATTTTCAGTATTCGGAGAAGAAATATTAATTGTAATATAATCAGCAACTTCATGAAATTTTTCTAATCCAATTAAATAATCATTTAATCGATTATCAGAGTCTTTATTTGGTCCAACATTTACTCCTAGTATTCCATTTTTTTTATTTGATTTTATTCTATTTAAAATAGTTTCAGATCCTTGATTGTTGAATCCCAATCTATTAATTAACGCTTGATCTTCAACTAATCTAAATACTCTTGGCTTTTCGTTACCATATTGTTTTAAAGGAGTAATGGTTCCAACTTCAACAAAACCAAATCCTAATTTAAACAAAGGATTGTAAACTTCTGCATTTTTGTCAAAACCAGCAGCTATTCCTATTGGATTGCTTAAATCTTTGCCAAATATTTGTGTTCTAAAAATAGGATCATTTTTATTTTCATCAAATACATTTGATACTAAATTAAATTTTAAAGATTGAATTGCTAGAGTATGCGCTTTTTCTGGATCTAATTTGAAAATTAAAGATCTTAAATTTGAATACATTATTTGAGTTTACTCATTATAAGGTCTTTTGTTTCATTAACACCAAAAAAACTTATAAAAAATCCCATTCTTGGTCCATTTTCATCACCAAAAACCACCTCATAAATAAGTTTAAACCAATCTCTTAAATTTTCAGCATAACCATTTTCTTTTCCAGTAGAATAAATCAAAGTTTGAATTTCCTCTGGTGACATCTGATCATTGCATTTTGCTAAAATTGAAATTAAAGCTTCAAGAGCTTTTTTTTCATCTTCAGAAGGTGTTTTGTATTTTTTTTGAGACTTAATTACATCATTAAAATATTTAATTGCGTAACCTACTAATCCATCAAAAATAGGAAAATTAGTTTCTTGTATATTGGGTTTGTATTTTTTTACAAATTTCCATAATAAATCTTTACTATTTGCATTACTTGTTTCGACTAAATTTAATAACATTGAAAAACTCATAATCATGTCTTCTTTTGGAATGCTCCCATTGTGGACATGCCACACTGGATTCATTACTAATTGCTGCTCAGTCTGTTTTTTAGATTTTTCAATGTTATCCAAATATTCATCTACTGCTTTTGGAACTATTTCTTTATAAAGTTTTTTAGCTCTTTTTGGATTTTGATACATATATAGAGATAAACTTTCTGGTGAAGCATACTTCAACCATTGATCAATAGTTATTCCATTACCTTTAGATTTTGAAATTTTCTCACCTTTTTCATCTAAAAAAAGTTCATATGCAAATCCTGATGGATTCTTTTTACCTAACAAATTAATGATTTTTGTAGATAAAATTGCACTTTCAATCAAATCCTTACCATACATTTCAAAATCAACATCTAAAGCAAACCATCTCATTGCCCAATCTACTTTCCACTGTAATTTACAATTCCCGTCTAAAATACTGCTCTCTAATTTTTTACCTTTATTATCGAATATTATTTTAGAATTAGACTGGTCAATTTCTATAACAGGTATCTCCAAAACATGACCTGTGTCAGGACATACTGGTAAAAAAGGACTGTATGTTTTTTGTCTTTCTTTCCCAAGTGTTGGTAAAATAATATTCATTATTCCTTCATAATTTTCTAAAATGATTTTCAAAGTAGGATTAAAAAAACCTGCCTTGTACAAAGATGTGGAACTTTTAAAATTATATTTAAAATTAAAACTGTTTAAAAAATCCTTTAGCATTTCATTATTATGTTCTCCAAAACTATTAAATTTTTGGAAAGGATCAGGTACTTGCGTTAAAGGTTTGTGAAGGTTTTGTTGCAACAATTCTTGATTAGGAACATTATCTGGAACTTTTCTTAAGCCATCCATGTCATCTGAAAATGTAATAATTTCTGTTGGTAAATCTGTGAGTTGATTAAGTGCATTAACCATCATTGAAGTTCGTGCAACTTCTCCGAAAGTTCCTATATGAGGTAATCCACTTGGACCATATCCTGTTTGGAGAGTAATCTTACCTTTTTTTTCAATAAAAGCTTTTCTTTCACGAAGCATTTTTTTAGCTTCAACAAAAGGCCAAGCACTTGTCTTTTCCAGGACATCTTTTTTAATCATGAATTGCTCTTTTTAACCTTAAACTAGTGATTATATTAATTCTTATAGAGTTGAAATTTATTTACCATAAAATATTGTTCTTTCAAAATGTCTAATTACAAAACTGTTTTTTTTACGCTTGGAATTCTGCAAATAATATTGGGTGTATCAATGTTCATCCCAATTATAGTACAATTCTTTTACTCAGAGATAGACTCGTCTTTCTTTGGCTCATCTATTGTAACCATAATCTTTGGAACTTTATTTTTATTATCAAATTTAGATCACGATAAAAAACTTAATCTACAACAAGCTTTCTTATTAACTGCCCTATCTTGGATTAGTATTGCAGTATTTGGATCTTTACCGTTTGTATTCTCTAGTATTGAACTTTCAATTACAGACTCTTTTTTTGAAAGTATGTCAGGAATTACTACAACTGGATCTACAATAATCTCAGATTTAGAGAACGCACCAAAGGGTCTTCTTTTATGGAGAGCTATTTTACAATGGCTAGGTGGAATTGGAATAATTGTAATGGCGATTACTTTAATGCCTATAATGAATGTTGGAGGTATGCAATTATTTAAAATTTCAAGTAATGACTCTTCAGAAAAAATACTCCCTAAGTCAAAAGAAATAGCACTTAGATTAATTTATATTTATTCAGGATTAACAGGCCTTTGTGCAATCACTTATTGGATATTTGGTATGGGTAAATTTGACAGCTTAACCCACTCAATGACTACAATTGCTACTGGAGGCTTTTCTAACTACAACGAGTCAATTGGATACTTTAATAGTTTACCAATTGAGATTTCATCAATGTTTTTTATTATATTGGGAAGTATTCCTTTTATTGCTTACATTAAATTTATAAGTGGAAACAAAAAAATTTTTTTAAATGATATTCAAATCAAAACCTTTTTAAAAATTATAATATTCACTGTTATAATTTTATCTATTTACTTATTATTTTCTAACCAAGAAAACTTTAGTTTAAGATCAATATTTTTTAATACTATATCAATCCTGAGTGGTACTGGTTATGTAAACGCAGAGTTTGATAAATGGGGCAGTTTTCCTATAACCCTGTTTCTTGCACTGATGTTTATAGGTGGATGCGCGGGTTCTACAGCTTGTGGTGTAAAAATATTTAGAATTCAAATTCTTTATCTATTCATTCTAAACCAATTAAAAAAAATAATTTATCCTAAAGGGGTATTTGTAATTAAGTATGATCAAAGTGCAGTTGATGAAAAGTTTATAGCTTCAATTATTTCATTTATTTATTTTTATATCGTAATATTTTTTATTCTTACTGCATTGTTATCATTAACTGGTTTAGATTTTATTACAGCTATCTCGGGTGCCGCTACATCTATTTCAAATGTTGGACCTGGTCTTGGTCCAATTATTGGCCCCAATGGAGATTTTTCTTCATTACCAGATCTTTCTAAATGGATTTTAACAGTTGGTATGATTTTGGGTAGACTGGAGCTATTTGCAATATTAGTATTATTTTTACCATCATTTTGGAAAAATTAATTATGTCTGAAATAAATAAAACATCCTGGTTAGAATCGATTTCAGTTTACAAAGATATTCGGATGTTAAGAATTTTATTACTTGGTGCAATCAGTGGATTTCCATGGGTCTTGATTGCTAGTAGTTTAAGTCTTTGGTTAAAAGAAGAAGGATTAAGTAGATCTACTATTGGATGGGCAGGACTTATTTTTGGGGTTTATGCTTTTAATTATCTTTGGGCACCAATTATAGATAGAATTCAAATTCCTTTCCTAACTAAAAAATTAGGTCACCGAAGAGGTTGGATTGTTTTAATGCAATTAGTAATTCTATTAAGTTTACTAGTTTGGAGTATTATAAATCCTACAGAAAATTTAGCGTTGATAATTACAGTTGGATTAATCATCGCTATAGCATCAGCAACTCAAGATATAACTGTAGATGCATTAAGAATTGAACAAATTAATGAAAATGAGGGAAAATCAATGGCGGCAGGTGCTGCAATGGCTGTAGTTGGTTGGTGGACAGGTTACAAATTAGGTGGTGTAGTTGCTTTATTTACTGCAGAGTTTTTTGAAAATATTGGTATCCAAGATTACTGGCAAGCAACTTTTTTAATATTAGGTATTTTAATTATTTTAATGAATATTGCTCTGATGTTTGTTCATGAGCCAGTAGAAACTGACAGACAATCAAAGCAAAAGGAAACTGATAATTTAATTAAAGGTAAACTAGGATCTAACAATATTATCACAACTTTTGTTGCTTATATAACTGGAACAATTGGTGGGCCCATTATTAGCTTCTTTAAAAAAAATGGTTTTGCCGTAGCTGCAGGAATTTTAGGGTTTGTCTTTTTGTTTAAAATTGGAGAAGCATTCATGGGTAGAATGTCGATTGTATTTTATAAAGAAATAGGCTTTTCAAAAGGACAAATAGCAATCTATTCAAAAGGATTGGGTTGGATCACAACTGTCGTATTTACTTTAATTGGTGGCGTAATGGCCATGAGGGCTGGAACTATAAAAACTATGTTCTTTGCAGGAGGTTTAATGGCGGTTACAAATCTGTTATTTGCTGTCTTAGCATGGACTGGTAAATCTGAACTATTATTTGCAATAGCAGTTATTGCTGACGATATTACTGCAGCTTTTGCAACTGTTGCATTTGTAGCATTTATATCTTTACTGGTTGATCGAACATATACAGCAACACAATACGCATTACTTGCGTCTATAGGGACTGCTGGGAGGACAACTTTAGCATCATCATCAGGAGCTTTAGTAGATTGGTTAAACGGAGATTGGGGAACATTTTTTGTCTTAACAACTATTATGGTTATTCCTTCACTAATATGCCTATGGATGATAAAAAATAAAATTAAAATTGGTGCAAAATAAATTTTATTTTACAGGTAGTTTTTCTAATATTTATAAGAAATCCTCTAAATTTTCAGAAGTAACCTCACAAATATTGTATGGAGAAAAATTTAAAATTTTATCTAAAACTAAAAATTGGATAAAAATAAAATCTAGTTTTGATAATTATACTGGGTACATTCAAAATAAAAATTATTCAAAAGAATTTAAAGCTAATTATAAGGTAAGTAGTTTAAAAGCAAATATCTATAAAAAACCAAATTTAAAAACTAATACTTTTCTGTCTTTTGGATCAAAGTTGTCAGTTAAAGAAACTAATAAAAATTTTGCCAGAATTGATAAAAATAAATGGATTAAAAAAAAAGATATAAAAAAAATAAATTATAAAGAAAACAATTTTATTAAAATCTTTAAACAATTTTTGAACATAAAATACATCTGGGGTGGAAAAAGTTACGGGGGAATAGATTGCTCAGCCCTATTACAAATATTTTACTATTATAATAATAAGTTTTTTCCTCGAGATACCAAAGATCAAATTAAATATTTTAAAGGAAACATAAAAAGAAATTATCAAAAGGGAGATATCATTTTTTGGAAAGGGCATGTCGCAATGTGTTTAAATTCCAAGCAATTAATACATGCATATGGACCTGAAAAGAAAGTATTGATCATGCCTATAATTAAGACAATTAGAAGAATTGAAAATACAGCAAAACTTAAAGTTAAAAAAATAGCTAAAATTAAAATTTAGCTTCTTCCAAAATCTGGCTTATTAATATCTTGTTTGAGTTTGATTATTTTTGATCTGACTTTTTTAGTTTCAGTAAGCTTGTTAATAATAGATTTATTATTTTTTGAATTAATATCAGATTTAAATGATTTTAAATTTTTAATAAATAAATCAATAGCATTTGAAATATTTTTATTGTTATTGAAAAAAATATCTCGCCACATAATCTCATTAGAAGCTGCTATTCTTGAAAAATCTCTTAGTCCTCCTGCACTATATTTGATTAAATCATAGCTTTGTTTTTTCTCAAAATCTTGAGCTGACTTAACTAAATTATATGCAATTAAGTGAGGCAAATGACTAGTTATTGAAAAAATTTTGTCATGTTTTTCTGGTGACATGATTGTTACTTTTGATCCAATCTTCTCCCAAAATTTTTTCAGAAAATTTAAATTTTTTTTAATTGTATTTTTTTCTTTAATTAAAATACACCATCTACCCTCGAACATGTTGCTCTTTCCGTGCTGTGGTCCACTTACTTCAGAACCAGCAATTGGGTGACTGGAAGTCCATGCAATTCCTTTTTTTAAAAATTTTTTTATTATTTTTGATGATTCAATTTTTGAAGAACCAACATCAGTAATTAATGTGTTAGGAGAAATATAATTATTTATTTTCATAATAATATTTTTGTATTCACTCATAGGTGTACAAAAAATAATAAAATTAGATTTTGTTATAGCTTCTTTTAATGAACTAACTACTTTTCCAGGTAATTTAAGATTTTTAATTCTTGATATATTCTTTTTTGACTTTTCATAAATATATACCTTATCTGCTAATTTATTTTTGTGTATAGATCTTAAAACTGAAGATCCAAGTAAACCACAACCTATGATTAAAATATTTTTCATTTAATTAAAAATCTTTCTCACTGCATTCATGAATATTAAATTTTCTCTAGATGAGCCAATAGTTAATCTCAATTTGTTTTTAATATGATAACCATCTTCAGTAGATCTTAATATAATTCCTTTATTTTTTAATTTTTGGTAAAGAAAATTTGCTGAATATTTACAGTCATCAAAATTTAATAGTAAAAAATTTGCCGATACAGAGTTTGAAAAAATATTATATTTTTCGAGAAATTTTTTTAGTCTATTTGCATAATTTAAATTATGTCTAATTGACTTTTGAATGAATTGCTTATCCTTCAATGACTCTGTGGCCGCAACTTGAGCCAAACCATTTACATTAAAAGGTGGTTTAATTACATTTAACGCTCTAATTATTTGTTTCGATCCGTATCCCCAGCCAATTCTTAATGAGGCCAAGCCAAACATTTTAGAAAATGTTCGTAATATAAATACGTTGTCTTTATTTTTAAATAATTCTAAACCAGAGCTGTAATCATCATTTTTCATATATTCTGAGTACGCGTCATCAATTACTAATAAAATATTTCTATTCAACTTTCTTCTAAGTTCTAATGTCTCTTTTTTTGTTAAATATGTACCTGTTGGATTGTTTGGATTTGCAATAAAAACTATTTTGGTTTTCTTAGATACTTTTTTCAATATTTCTGCAATTGAAACTTTAAAATTATTTTCTTTTGCAAATACAACTTTTGCACCAACAATTTTTGCATAAATCCTGTACATTAAAAAACTATATTGAGGAACAATCACTTCATCCTTTGGATGTAGATATAATTGACATAACATTTGAATTACCTCGTCAGAACCTGCTCCACATATTATTTTATCGAAATTGCATTTATATGCTTTAGATATTGCCATTTTAAGATTAGTAGATTTTCCATCTGGATATTTATCTAATACTAAATTTTTTTGAGATATTACTTTTTTTGCTAACGGGCTCATCCCTAAAGCAGACTCATTAGCTGACAATTTAATGACCTTATTAATTTTGTTAATTTTAGATTTGCCAGGCTTATAAGCTTCTATGTTAAATTTTTTAAATTTAGGTGTGCTCATTTTTTTTATTTTTATGAGCTCTTTATAGATAAAAAAACAAATATTTATAGAGAATATGATCTTATTTTAAAAAATTGACATAAATTACAAGTTCTTGTACAAAATTCATGCGCTGATTTAACTGAATTGCGAGCGCTTAAAAAAAACCGCTAAAATAGTTTTTTTTCTCACAATTCATCTAAAGGCCTTAAAATGAATACAGAAAAAAATATTAATACATTAATTATAAAGAAACCTCTTAAATTGGATTGTGGTAAAACTATAAACAATTTTCCAATTGCATTCGAAACTTATGGGTCTTTAAATGAGAATAAAGACAATGCTATATTAGTATTTCATGCACTAACTGGAGATCAATTTGTAACTGGTTTAAATCCTGTTACTAAAAAAGACGGTTGGTGGAGTTTTGCTGTAGGTCCAGACAAAGCAATAGATACCAATAAATATTTTGTTATTTGTTCAAATGTAATTGGTGGATGTATGGGATCTTTTGGACCAAGCCATAAAGATCCTGAAACACAGAAAACTTTTGGAACTGATTTTCCAGTTATTACAATTAATGACATGGTGAATGCACAATATAATTTACTTGAACACTTTGGAATTGATAAACTATTTGCAATTACCGGAGGTTCTATGGGAGGCATGCAAGTTCTTCAATTTATCACCAATTTTCCTGATAAAGCTAAAACGGTTATACCCATTGCTACAACTTCAAGTCATTCGGCACAGAATATTGCTTTCAATGAACTAGGAAGACAGGCAATCACTGCTGATAGCAATTGGAAAGATGGAAATTATGAAGCTAATAACACCAACCCAGGTAAAGGGCTTGCTGTTGCAAGAATGGCAGCTCATATAACTTATCTCTCAAAAAAAGGTTTGCAGGAAAAGTTTGGGAGAAAATTGCAAGAAAGAGAAGATTTGAAGTTCGGTTTTGATGCGGATTTTCAAATTGAGAGTTATTTGAGATACCAAGGATCTGTATTTGTAGATAGATTTGATGCAAACAGCTACCTCTACATAACTAGGGCTATGGATTATTTTGATTTAGTTAAACAATTTAATGGAAATTTGTCTGATGCATTTAAAAATACAAAAGCTAAATTTTTTGTTATTTCTTTTACTTCTGATTGGCTTTATCCAACCCAAGAAAATAAAGATATTGTTATAGCTTTAAATTCTATTGGAGTAGATGTTGGTTTTGTAGAAATTGTATCTGATAAAGGTCACGACTCTTTTTTATTAGATGTTCCTGATTTTTTAAACGCACTAAAGAATTTCTTAGATAAATCTTATACAGAGTTAAACAATGAAAAATGAATTTAAAGTAATATCAGATTTAATTGAAGATAATAAAAAAGTTCTAGATGTAGGTTGTGCAGATGGAACTTTGATGCAATTTTTAAAAGAACATAAAAATATAAATGTAAGAGGGCTAGAAATTTCTAAGGAAAAAGTACAAGAATGTATTGCAAAAGGATTAACTGTAATAGAAGGTAACGCAGAGAAAGACTTAAAACAATTTCCTGATAAATCGTTTGACTATGTAGTATTGAGTCAAACACTCCAAGCATTTTTAAGCCCTGAAATTGTTTTAGATGAACTTTTAAGAGTTGGAAAAAAAGCAATTGTAACGATACCAAATTTTGGTAATTGGCAAGTTAGATTGCATCTACTATTTAAGGGGACAATGCCAATAACAAAATCTTTACCAGAACAATGGCACAGCACACCTAATTTGCATATGTGCACAATTAAAGATTTTGTAAATTTTATAAAATTTAAAGAAATTAAAATGATAAAAACTTTAGCTTTAAATAGCAACAACAGTTCAAATATAACAACTAATAATTTAGGAACTAAAAATTTATTTGCTGACCTTGGAATATTTTTAATAGAAAAATAAATGAAAGTTGAAATTATACCCTGCCTTCAAGATAATTATAGTTATTTAATTATAGATGAAGATAAACTAGAAGCTTGTGTTGTTGATCCAAGTGAAGCTAAACCAATAATTAATTACTTAAGCGATAAAAATATTAATTTAAAATACATCTTAAATACTCATCATCATTATGACCATATTGGTGGCAATACTGAATTAAAAAAAAAATTTGGATCTGTTGTTTTAGGATTTAATGGAGATGCAAAAAGAATACCAGAGATTGATATCTTGTTAAAAGACAATGAAATTTGGAATAGTGGAAATTTCAAAGCTAAAATTATTCACATACCTGGACACACAACGGGACATATTTGTTTTTATTTTTTTGAAGAAAACTTACTATTCACCGGAGATACTCTCTTCTCACTTGGATGCGGTAGAATTTTTGAGGGTACATACGAACAAATGTATAACTCTTTAAATAAATTAAAATCTTTACCTAAAGAAACAAAAATCTATTGTGGCCATGAATATACTTTAAACAATTCAAAATTTTGCTTGGAACATGATTCTGAAAACTCTTCTTTGTTAAAGAAAATAGAATTTATAAAAAAACAAAGAAATAATAATTTACCTACTATTCCATCAACCTTACAGGATGAAATTGAATGTAATATTTTTTTAAGAGCAAATGACCTAAAAACCTTTTCAAAATTAAGGGATTTAAAGGATAATTTCTAACTAATTCAGCTTGACTATAGGCTTCCGGTAACTATATTGCGGTTACTTAAATTTAATATTCATACTATGTCATACGCAGTAATAAAAACAGGTGGTAAACAGTACAAAGTTAAATCTGGTGAAATATTAAAAATTGAAAAATTACCAGATTCAAAGCCTGAAACTAAAATAGAATTTAATGAAATCCTAGCATACGGGGATGATAAAAATATTGAGGTTGGAACTCCTAATATTAAAGGTGCTAAGGTAGAGGCAGATTTAATTACAAATAGTAAAAATAGAACAATTCTAATTTTCAAAAAAAGAAGAAGACAAAATTCAAGAAGAAAAAATGGACACAGACAACAATTTTCTTTGATTAGAATTAACAAAATTTTTTCAAAAGATGGTAAAGTATTATCTGAAGCTGAAAAAATTAAACCAGCTTCCAAAAAAGAAGAGGTTAAGGAAGCTGCAAGTAAATAGTTATTAGGTAAATTATGGCAACAAAAAAAGCAGGTGGATCATCGAGAAATGGACGAGACAGTGCTGGTCGAAGACTTGGTGTTAAAAAATACGGTGGAGAAACTGTAATACCTGGAAATATAATTGTTAGACAAAGAGGAACAAAAATTTTTCCTGGCGAAAATGTTGGAATGGGAAAAGATCATTCAATTTTTTCTGTTATCAAAGGTAAAGTTGTATTCAAAAAATCTAAATTAGATAGAACTTACGTTTCAGTAAAACCCAATTAATAGTACAACCAAGAAAATGTTGTATTATGAAATTTCTCGATCAAGTTAAAATTTATATTAAGGCTGGAAACGGCGGTGACGGTTCACCAAGTTTTAGAAGAGAAAAGTATGTTGAGTTTGGAGGACCTGATGGAGGCGATGGAGGCAGGGGTGGCTCTATAATTTTAAAATCAGAAGAAAACTTAAACACTTTAATTGATTACAGATATCAACAACATCATAAAGCTCAACGTGGAGAGAATGGTTCTGGTCAAAATCGAACAGGTAAAAGTGGTGAGGATTTGGTTTTAAAAGTTCCTCTTGGAACCCAGGTATTTGAAGAAGATAACAAAACTCTATTATTTGATTTTAACAAAAAAGGAGAAGAGTACATTGCAGCTAATGGTGGCAAAGGTGGTTTGGGAAATACTAGATTTAAAAGTTCTACAAACAGAGCTCCAAGAAAATTTACGAAAGGAACTTTGGGAGAAGAGTTTACAATTTGGTTACAACTTAAAACAATAGCTGATATCGGAATTATCGGATTACCTAACGCAGGAAAATCAAGTTTGTTGGCAGCACTCACAAACGCAAATCCTAAAATTGCTAATTATAAATTTACAACACTTAATCCTAACTTAGGTGTTGCTAGCTATGATGATAAAGAAATCACAATAGCCGATATACCAGGATTAGTAGAAGGTGCCCATGAAGGTGTTGGAATTGGGATACAGTTTTTAAAACATATAGAAAGATGCAAATCTTTATTACATTTAATTGATATTACTAATCTTGATCTTAAGGAGTCTTATGATCAGGTTAAAAATGAACTTAAAAATTACAGTTCTAAAATGCTTGAAAAGAGAGAGTTAATTGTGTTTAACAAAATAGATTTAATTGATGAAGACACAGCTAAAGATGTAATTGATGATTTCTCTAAGGATAAAAATTGTGAGATAATGACAATGACAACTTTAAATAAAGAGTCGGTTTCAAAAATTAAGGCAAAATTATTAGCTTATGTATCTTAAAAACTCGAAAATTATTGTTATTAAAATTGGTTCATCTTTATTAGTTGATGAAAATAAAAAAATTAGAAAAAAATGGCTTTCAAGCTTTGCTAGGGACATCAAAAAACTAAAAGATAAAAATCAAAAAATAGTCATTGTTAGTTCTGGTGCTATCGCTCTTGGATGTAAAAAAATGAATTTTAACAAAAAAAATATTAAGTTAGATAAAAGTCAAGCAATTGCCTCTATTGGCCAAATTGAACTAATGAATTTATTCTCTCAGACCTTTTCAAAATTCAAATTAAATATTTCACAAATTTTGTTAACTCTAGAAGATACGGAGGAGCGGAGAAGATCCTTAAATGCTAAAAGAACATTCGAAAATTTATTCGAACTTGGGTTTATCCCAGTTGTTAATGAGAATGATACAATTGCAACAACTGAAATAAAATATGGAGATAATGATAGATTAGCATCTAGAGTAGCTCAAATTACAAACGCCGATACATTAATTTTACTTTCAGATGTAGATGGCCTTTTTACAAAAAATCCAAAAATTAATAAAGACGCTAAACTTATAAAAATAGTAAATGATATAAACAAAGACTTAAAAGAAATTAATATCAAAGGAATTAATGAATATGGAAGTGGAGGAATGCAAACAAAAATTGAAGCTGCTAAAATTTGTCAGTTAGCTGGCAGCAGTATGATTATTGCAAACGGACTATATTCTAATCCTATTTCAAAAATTATTGAAAAAAATAATTGCACATGGTTCAGCCCAAAGGTCTCTAAACTTCATGCTAGAAAAAAATGGATAATTAGCTCAATTGCACCTAAAGGAAATATTGTAATTGATGATGGAGCCAAAAAAGCATTAAAGCTTGGAAAAAGTTTGCTAGCTGCAGGTATTAAAAATGTATCAGGAAGATTTAACAAAGGTGATCATATAAAAGTTTTAGATAAAAAAAATAATGAATGTGCTAGGGGTTTAAGTTCTTTTTCTTCTGATGAAGTAAAAAAAATTATGGGACACCATTCGAATGAAATTCAAAAATTACTTGGGTATGTTGCAAAATCTGAAGTTATTCATAAAGATGATATGGTAGAAGTATAAATGAATAATTATATGAATTTAATCGGCAAAAGAGCAAGAAAAGCAAGTCAATATAAAATAGACACAAAAGTTAAAAATAGTGTTTTAGCCTCTTATGCTAAAATGCTTGACGTAAACAAAGGTTTAATAATTAAAGAAAATACTAAAGATATTAATTATGCAAAAAAAATAGGATTAAAAGAAAATTTAATTAATAGACTTCATTTAAATGAAAAAAAAATAAACGACATCAGAAATTCTATTATTAGTATTATTAGATTTAAAGATCCCATTAATCATGTTCTAGAAAAGTGGAGAAGACCTAATGGATTAAATATTAGTAGAGTATCAATTCCAATAGGAGTGATTGGTGTAATTTATGAAAGCAGGCCAAATGTTACATCAGATGTTGCGGGTTTATGTTTCAAATCAGGTAATGCAGTAATCTTAAGAGGAGGTTCTGAGGCAATCAATTCGAATAGAATTTTATCAAAACTTTTTAGAAAAGCGCTCAAAAAAAATAAAGTAGATGAAAACTTTATACAATTTATAGACTCTAAAAACAGAAAGATGGTTGATGTGATGCTTTCCAAAATGAAAGAATATATTGATGTTATAATTCCACGTGGTGGAAAAAATCTTGTAAGAAAAGTTCAAGAACTTTCTAAGGTTCCTATCATTGGTCATCTTGAGGGTATTTGTCATACATATGTCGACAAAGACGCTGAATTAAAGATGGCAAATAGAGTTGTTACTAACGCAAAATTAAGAAACACCAGTATATGTGGGGCGACTGAAACCATTATTCTACATAAAAATATTGTTAAAAAATTTAGCAATACAATCCTGTGTAATTTAGAAAAAAATGGTTGTAAAATTTATGGAGAAAAAACTTTGGCTAAATTTTATAAAGGTAAAATTTTTAAAGCTACTGAAAAAGATTGGTCCACAGAATATTTAAGCTCAGCAGTTTCCGTTAAAATAGTAAACAACCTCAATGAAGCTATAGGTCATATTAATAAGTATGGAACAATGCACACAGACTCAATAATTACAAAAAACAAAAAAACAGCTAATCAATTTCTAAAAGAAATCAAAAGCTCTATTGCTATGCATAACACTTCAACTCAATTTGCAGATGGAGGTGAATTTGGGTTCGGAGGAGAAGTTGGAATTTCTACCAATGTCCTACCACCAAGAGGACCTGTAGGACTTAATCAACTTGTTTCATACAAATATCAAATTACAAGTAACGGTAAAATAAGAAATTAATTTGAAATTAAATAAGACAAAAATAGGAATTTTAGGAGGATCATTTGATCCTGCTCATAAAGGTCATCTAGCTATTTCAAAAGAAGCAAAAAAAAGATTTGAGCTTAAAAAAATTATTTGGGCAATCACAAAAAAAAATCCTTTTAAAAACCAGAGCAAAACCTCAGTTACTGAAAGAATAAAATTCTGTAAAAAAATTATTGGTAATAATTCATTTATAAAAGTGAGATTTTACGAAAATAAAATTAATTCAAATAAAACAATTGATTTAATTAATCATTTAAAAAAAAATAAAAATATTGAAATCTATTTTTTAATGGGAGCAGATAACTTAATAAATTTTCACAGATGGTATAAATCAAAATCTATTTCACAAAAGTGTAATATTTTAGTTTTCGATAGACATGGCTACAAAAAAAACTCATTAAAATCAAAGACATTTAGGGCTCTTGGTAATATCACCCTCAAATTCATAGAGTTTAATAAAGTCAACATTTCATCTTCTCAATTAAGAAAAATTTGATAGTCTAAATTTAATTAATGGATAAAATTTCAGACCTTAAAGAAATTGTAATCACCACATTAGATCTTAACAAAGCTGAAGACATAGTAACTATTGATCTAAAAGATAAAAGTTCAATGGCAGATTATATGATAATAGCAAGCGGCACATCATCTAGACATATACAGTCTTTATCTGAACAAGTGTTAGAAAAACTTAAAGATAATGGAATTAAAGACTCTAAAATTGAAGGTAAAGAAAGTGGTGAATGGAAATTAGTAGACGGTATAGATCTAATCGTTCATATTTTTCATCCAGAAAAAAGAAAATTTTATGAATTAGAAAAAATTTGGTCGGAATTTATTCCTAAAGAAAAAGTAATGATATGAAAATAATTAAATATTACTCAATTATTTTTTTATCTTTTTTTTATTTAAGTTCAGCAAACTCTTCTGAAGTAGATATTTACAAAAAGATAGATTTATTTGGTGAGGTTTTAGAAAAAATAAATAGAGAATATATTGATGAGATCAATCAATCTGAGAGTATGGACTCTGCTATCAATGGCTTACTTCAATCTTTAGACCCTTATTCCTCTTATATGTCTCCTGAAATTCTGGAGGAAATGCAAACTGAAACTAGCGGTGAATTTGGTGGCCTTGGAATTGAGGTAAGTATGGAAGCAGGAGTTGTTAAAGTTATATCACCTATTGACGACACACCAGCGTCAAAAGCTGGATTAAAAGCTGGTGATTACATTGTGAAAATTAATGATACCCAAGTTCAAGGAAAATCTCTAAGTGAAGCTGTTGATTTAATGCGAGGCCCAGTAGGTTCAAGTATAGAATTAACAGTTAGACGAAGGGGAGAAAAAAAAGCATTAACATTTAATATCACTAGGGAAATAATTGAAATTCAATCAGTTAAGTCAGAGCTATTAGAAGAAAATATTGGCTATATTAGATTAACTTCATTTAATGAAAACAGTGGTGATCAAATAGAAAAGCAAATAAAGAAATTAAAAAAAAATAAAAATCTTAATTCATTTATTTTGGATTTAAGAAATAATCCAGGTGGATTACTAAACCAAGCAATAAGAATATCTGATTTCTTTTTAGAAGATGGTGAAATTGTCTCCACAAAAAGTAGAAAAAAATCTGATAATAGAAAATGGTTTGCAAAAAAAGGAGACATAACTGATGGAAAAACATTATTGGTACTGATAAATTATGGATCAGCTTCAGCATCAGAAATTGTTGCAGGAGCTTTAAAAGACCACAAAAGAGCAATTGTTGTAGGTGAGAACAGTTATGGCAAAGGTTCAGTTCAATCTATTATTCCTCTTAAAAATAGAGGCGCAATACGTTTAACTGTTGCAAAATATTATCTTCCATCTGGAAAATCTATATCTGAGGTTGGTGTACGTCCAGACATTGAAGTGAATGAAGAAGGTGATGATTTTAAAATAAGAACTGATACTGATAATCAACTAAATTACGCAATTAAATTACTCAACGGATAAAATGAAAAAAGATTTACATAATCTTCCACTAAGAAGTGGGGTAGGAATTGTTGTGTTAAATAAAGAGAACAAAGTATTTGTTGCCAAAAGAATAGATAACCCTAAAAATTTTTGGCAAATGCCTCAAGGTGGCGTAGATGAGGGTGAAGATTTTTTAAAAGCTGCTTACAGAGAACTTGAAGAAGAGACCAGTATTAAAAATGTTGAATTAATAAAAGAATTAGATGGGACTATAACTTATGAACTTCCAGATAGATTACTTGGTTTGATTTGGAAAGGAAAGTACAGAGGTCAAAAACAAAAATGGTTTTTAATGAGATTTGTCGGGTCAGATAGTGAAATAAATATCAAAACTAAACACCCTGAGTTTTTAGAGTGGAAATGGGTAGAGCTAGACAAAATCACAGACTTAGTGGTTGATTTTAAACTACACGTTTACAAAGAAGTTAAAGATAAAGTAAAAAAAATTCTTAATTAAGAGTTTTTAAAACTTCAATTTTTTGATCTACTAAATATTTAGCTTGATCATTAATATCAGACTTCCCTGCCTCTTCTTCAGCTTTTTTCAGTAAATCCTGTTGAACAGATTTATCCATATCAGACAAATTATAAATTGAGCTTGTTAGAATAGATAAATTATTATTTTTAAACTCTACTATACCATCCTCAACATAATAATTTTCATCACCAGATTTTGAACTTACTTTAATAATACCTGGTTTTAAAAATGAGATAATTGAAATGTGATCTTTTAATATCCCCATTTCTCCCTCAAAAGCAGGTACTACTACTTCCGATACATCTTCTTTGACCAAAAAAGATTTTTCAGGATTTACTATCTCAATTTTAAATTCTTCGCTCATTAAGCTGCAGCTTCTTTTTCCATTTTTTGAGCTTTTTCAATAGCCTCTTCAATTGTACCGACCATATAAAAAGCTGCTTCTGGCAAGTGATCATATTCACCCTTACAGATTGCATCAAATCCTTTGATTGTGGATTCAAGATCAACTAATTTTCCTGGTGAACCTGTAAATACTTCCGCAACAAAGAATGGTTGAGATAAAAATCTTTGAATCTTTCTTGCTCTTGCTACAACTAACTTATCTTCCTCAGATAATTCATCCATACCAAGGATAGCAATAATATCCTGAAGTGATTTATAAGATTGTAAAATTCTTTGTACATCTCTCGCAACTCTATAGTGCTCATCACCAACTATTCTTGGATCTAAAATTCTTGAAGTAGAATCTAATGGGTCTACTGCAGGATAAATACCAATTTCAGCTATTTGTCTTGAAAGTACAGTAGTAGCATCCAAGTGAGCAAATGATGTTGCAGGTGCTGGATCGGTCAAGTCATCAGCTGGAACATAAATAGCTTGCACTGAAGTAATTGATCCTTTGTTTGTTGTTGTAATTCTTTCTTGAAGATTACCCATATCAGTAGCTAATGTAGGCTGATATCCTACAGCTGAAGGAATTCTACCTAATAAAGCAGATACCTCTGAACCAGCTTGAGTAAATCTAAAAATATTATCAACGAAGAATAAAACGTCTTGTCCTTCTTGATCTCTAAAATATTCTGCAACTGTTAATCCAGTTAAAGCAACCCTTGCTCTTGCTCCTGGGGGTTCATTCATTTGTCCATAAACCAATGCAGCTTTAGAACCAGGGCCATCTTGCTTGATTACTCCAGATTCCATCATCTCATGGTAAAGATCATTCCCTTCTCTAGTTCTTTCTCCAACTCCAGCAAAAACTGAAAATCCACCATGAGCTTTTGCAACGTTGTTAATCAATTCCATAATCAAAACTGTCTTACCAACACCAGCACCTCCAAATAGTCCAATTTTTCCTCCTTTGGCATATGGTGCTAATAAGTCGATAACTTTAATACCAGTAACTAATATTTCAGTTTCAGTTGATTGATCATTAAATTCAGGCGCAGCTCTGTGAATAGGCCAGCTCTCTTTAGTTTTAACTTCACCTCTTTCGTCAATTGGCTCACCAATTACATTAATAATTCTACCTAGTGTTTCTGGTCCAACAGGTACCTGGATAGGAGCATTCGTATTTACAACTTCATCTCCTCTTTTTAATCCTTCAGTAGCATCCATTGCAATAGTTCTTACAGTAGTTTCTCCTAAGTGCTGAGCAACCTCTAAAACCAATCTATTGTCACCATTTTTACATTCTAATGCTGTTAAAATTTCCGGTAATTCTCCTTCAAATTTTACGTCTACTACCGCTCCAATAACTTGTGTGATTATTCCTTTGCTCATAATTATAAACTTTCTGCTCCTGATATGATTTCTATTAGTTCTTTAGTAATTGCTGCCTGACGACTTCTATTATATTCGATAGTAAGTTTGTCAACCATTTCACCTGCGTTTCGGGTTGCATTATCCATTGCACTCATTCTGGATCCTTGTTCGCTAGCTGAATTCTCTAACATTGCCTTAAATATTTGTGTTGAAATATTTTTTGGCAACAAATTGCTTAAAATTTCGTCTTCATCTGGTTCAAATTCGTAACTTTCATCTGAACTATTTTCACTTCCCTCATCATTTAAAGGAATTATTTGTTGAGCCTGTGGGATTTGTGTAATTACATTTTTAAATTTATTATAAAAAATTGTACAAACATCAAATTCACCTGCTTCAAATTTTTCAATAATAATTTTTCCTACTTTATCTGCATCAAAATAATTTGCATTTTTTGATTCTTTAAATGAAATATTTTCAATTATTTTATCACCATAAATTCTCTTAAGCTGGTCATTACCTTTTGAACCTACAGTAATAATTTTAAGCTCTTTATTCTCATCTAAAATTTTAGAAAAGTAACTTTTTGCTTTCTTAATTATGTTGGAATTAAACCCACCACATAGACCTCTATCTGATGTCATAACAACACAAAGATGAACTTTGTCTTGTCCTGTACCAGCTAATAACTTTGGTGCATTTTCTTTATCTGAAATTCCACTTGAAAGGTTTAAAATTACATTGTTCATTTTTTCTGAATAAGGTCGTCCTTTTTCAGCACTCTCTTGTGCTTTTCTTAATTTTGCAGCTGCAACCATTTTCATAGCCTTAGTAATCTTTTGTGTAGATTTTACACTAGCTATTCTTTTTTTTAGGTCGTCTAAACTTGCCATATCAAATTAAGATTTAAGGGTTTCCTTTAATTGAGTAATCAGTTCAACTAATAACTTTTCTTTATCCTCTTCAAGTTTTCCTGAACTTTGTATCGACTCAATAATCTCAGGTTTTTCTGATTTACATTTCTCAATGATTTTACTTTCAAAACCTGCAACATCTTTTAAATCGATATCATCAAGATATCCTTTAACACCACAGAAAACCGAGATTACTTGTTCAGCAACTGTCATTGGAGAATATTGCTTTTGTTTTAGAAGCTCAGTTAATTTTGATCCTCTATTCAATAACTGTTGAGTAGAAGCATCTAAATCTGAACCAAATTGAGCAAATGCTGCCATTTCTCTATATTGAGCAAGCTCAAGTTTCATAGATCCTGAAACTTTTTTCATCGCCTTAGTTTGTGCGGATGAACCTACCCTTGAAACTGACAAACCAACGTTAATTGCAGGTCGTATTCCTTGGTTGAATAATTCAGTTTCTAAGAAAATCTGACCATCCGTAATTGAAATTACGTTTGTTGGAATAAACGCAGATACATCTCCACCTTGAGTTTCAATAATTGGAAGAGCTGTTAAAGATCCTCCTCCATGTTCATCACTCAATTTTGCAGCTCTTTCTAATAATCTACTATGTAAATAGAATACATCACCTGGATAAGCCTCACGTCCTGGAGGTCTTCTAAGTAAAAGTGACATTTGTCTGTAAGCAACTGCTTGTTTTGATAAATCATCGTAGATAATCAACGCATGCATTCCATTATCTCTGAAATATTCACCCATAGCACAACCAGTATATGGAGCTAAAAACTGAAGCGGTGCTGAGTCTGATGCTGTTGCAGCAACAATTGTTGTGTATTCCATTGCACCAGCTTCCTCTAAAGTTTTTTGAATTTGTCTAACAGTTGATCTTTTCTGACCTACGGCAACATAAATACAATATAATTTTTGTTTTTCGTCGCCTGATTCATTGATCT
The DNA here is from genome assembly GCF_052047835.1 of Candidatus Pelagibacter sp. HIMB1542. Lineage (NCBI taxonomy): Bacteria > Pseudomonadati > Pseudomonadota > Alphaproteobacteria > Candidatus Pelagibacterales > Candidatus Pelagibacteraceae > Candidatus Pelagibacter > Candidatus Pelagibacter sp. HIMB1542. Next base: position 314,678 of record NZ_JBNAJB010000002.1, read on the forward strand.
TTTTTTGGTTTATGATTGCATCAACTGCAACAGCAGTTTTTCCTGTTTGTCTATCACCAATAATTAATTCCCTTTGTCCTCTTCCAATTGGAACCAAACTATCAATTGATTTTAAACCTGTTTGCATTGGTTCATTAACTGATTGTCTAGGGATAATTCCAGGAGCCTTAACCTCTACTCTGCTCTTTTGTACACTTTTATCTAATGCACCCTTGCCATCAATTGGATTTCCCAAACCATCGACTACTCTACCTAGTAACTCTTTTCCAACTGGCGTATCAACAATTTTTCCAGTTCTTTTTACAACATCACCTTCTTTAACATTTCTGTCATCACCAAAAATTACAACACCAACGTTTTCGCTCTCTAAGTTTAGGGCCATACCTTTAGAGCCATCAGAAAATTCAACCATCTCTCCAGCCTGAACATTGTCAAGACCGTAAATTCTAGCGATACCATCACCAACTGATAAAACTTGACCTACCTCAGTAACCTCAGCTTTATCTCCAAAATTTTTTATTTGTTCTTTTAATATTTTTGTAACTTCTGAAGGATTTATTTCCATTTATGCCTCTATCATTCTATTTTCGATTTGTTGTAATTTACTTTTAATTGAGGTGTCAACCATAGTACTCCCTACCTGTACTACTAAACCTCCTATTAAACTTTCATCATGTTTGTAGTTTAATTTTATTTTTGAACTAAAGTTTTTAGTTAATTCTTCCGTAATTTGTTTAATTTCTTCATTAGATAATTGTTTAGCAGATCTTAATTCGGCTTTTAGTTCTCCCCTTTTTTCTGAACAGATCTCGATGAAACTTTTAAGAATTCTTTCTACAAAAAAGAACCTTCTCTTTTGAATTAAAAAACTTAAAAAATTTTTTAACAATTGATCAAATTTATAATTTTCTGAGATTGTATTAACTACTTTTAATAAATCATCTTGGCTTGTAGTTGGATCTTTTATTAAATTTGAAAAATCTTGGCTTTGTTCTAGCAATTTTAGAACTGAGAGTGACTGCTCTTCTATTTGGGATGTAACATTGCTTTCAGTAGATAATTCATAAAGCGCAAGTGAATACCTTTCTGCTGAAGTAATTGAAAATCCTGTGTCTTTGCTCAACTTGATACCTCTAAAATGTTGAAGATTATTTAAAAATCACGCTCTAATTAGCATATGACCTTTATGTCTTCAAGTGACTGATTGACGAAAAAGTCCTCTTTTTTGGGCCTAATTGAAGTTAATTGGATCAACATCAACTGAAAGTTTTATTCCTTTAGAAAATTTGTATTTTGGAACTGATTTTGCAATAGCATTTTGCAGTTTCATAGACTTTGAGCCTCTAATTAAAAATCTGACTCTAAAATTTCTTTTTAGTCTAAATATAGGAGCTTCAACTGGACCTAATATATTCCCCTCGATATTATTTTCTAAATAATTTTTAAAGTCATAAGCCTCTTTTTCTAATTTTTTTTGATTTTCACCAGTCATAATCAGAGAAATAAATCTTTGATAAGGTGGAAGTTTATTTTTTTTTCTAATTTCTAGTTCTCTTTTTAAAAATATATCAGGATTTTTATTTGTAATTTCTAAAATCATATTTTTATTATTGTTATAGGTTTGAAAATATACTGTTGCAGGTTTTCCTGTTCTTCCAGCTCTTCCTGATAACTGATGATATAACTGCAAATTTTTTTCAGCTCCTCTTAAATCATTTCCGTTAGCTGATAAATCAATATCAACAACAACAATACAATTTAAACTTGGAAAGTGAAATCCTTTAGAAATTAATTGTGTACCAACTAATATCTCAGTTTGATTATTTATAATTCTTTCTAATTTGCTTGATGAGTCTTTTTTATTCATTGTATCACTTGAAAAAATTTCAACTTCTTTATTAGGAAATTTTTTTTTAACTTCCTCAGATATCCTCTCTACACCAGGTCCACTAAAGACAAAATTACATTCACCCTCTTTTGGACAATCTCTTTTTAAATCAGTTTTAAAGCCACAATAGTGACATAATAAATTATTTTTATTTTTATGATAAACAAGGTTGATAGTACAATTTGGACAAGAATAGCTAGTTAAACAATTTTTGCACAACGCATGAGGTGAAAAACCTCTTCTATTTAAAAAAAATAAAACCTGATCTTTTCTCTCAAGGTGAAAATTTACTTTTTCAATTATTTTATCTGATAACCAAGATTGTTTTTCAAGTTTAGTTTTATTAAGATCTATAATTTCATAATTTGGTAATGGAGCATTTTTATACCTCTCTGTAAGTCTTGATAAAGAATATTTTCCTTTTTGAATATTTTCAAAAGTTTCAATTGATGGAACAGCTGTTACTAAATTAACTGGTATATTTTCAAATGAAGCTCTAGAAATTGCCATATCTCGTGCATTATAGGTTACACCTTCATCTTGTTTAAATGATTGATCATGCTCTTCATCTACAATTATCATACCTAGATTTTTAAAAGGTAAAAATAATGATGATCTTGCTCCTATAATTACTTTAACTTCTCCATTTGATATTCCGCTCCAAATTAATTCTTTCTTTTTTTTTGAAACTCCTGAGTGCCACACAGCCGCATTAAAACCAAAATATTCATTAAATTTTTTTTCAAATTGACCTGTTAAACCTATTTCAGGTAACAAAATTAACCCCTGATATCCTTGTTTTATAAGGTTTTTTAAAGCTTCAAAATACACAAGAGTTTTACCTGATCCTGTTGTTCCTTGTAACACATGTACTCTAAAATTTTGGTTAGTGCTTACCATTTCCTCATATGCTTTGATTTGATCTTTGGTTAATTTTATAGATGTATTTTTAATCTCACTTTTAAAATTATTATAAGAACTTAGCTCCTTATTTTCTATTGCATGACTACTTAATAAAATAAGCTTTAGAGCCATTCCTTTTGGAATAATATTGTAATCTGAAAACCAGTTTAAAAATTTAATAGTATTTTTTTTTAGAGGAGTCACATCTAACTTCCTCAAAACTTTTTTTATTTTAAACGTTTTGTTGCTGTTTTTTTCAAATTCATCCCAAACTACACCTGTAATTTTTGATTTACCAAAAGGAACTTCCACATAGTCTCCCAATTCGAGATCAATACTACTTTCATAAGTAAATGGATGATCAAAAATATTAGGTAAAAGAATCGGAAATTTCATATTTTTATAATATGAAAAAAAATTAAGAGTGTATTGCTCTTTTATCTACTGATAATGCAGCTTCTTTAACTGCTTCTGAAAAAGTTGGGTGCGCATGACATGTTCTTGCTATATCTTCTGAACTTGCACCAAATTCCATAGCTACACCAATTTCTGCAATTAATTCTCCTGCGTGAGGGCCTATAATATGAGCTCCTAATACTTTATCTGTTTGCTCATCTGCTAAAATTTTTACAAATCCTTCAGCATCATCAATTGCTTTAGCTCTAGAATTTGCCATAAATGAAAACTTACCAACTTTATATTTTTGATTGAGTTCTTTTAATTGTTCTTCTGTTTTTCCTATAGATGCAACTTCTGGAGTTGTATACACGACACCAGGAATTGTATCATAGTTAACATGTCCAGATTGCCCTGCAATATTTTCAGCAACTGCAATTCCTTCATCTTCGGCTTTATGAGCAAGCATTGGTCCTACTATTACATCGCCAATAGCAAAAATATTTTCGACATTTGTTTTAAAAGTTTTGTCAGTTTTTATTCTTTTTCTTTCATCTAAATCAATTCCTACTGCATCTAAATTTAATCCATCAGTATTTGGCTTTCTTCCAACAGAAATTAATACCACATCACATTCAAAATTGTTTTTATTGCCATCTTTATCTACTGTTGAAACAACTGCTCCGTTGTTATTTTTCTGAATTGTTTCAACTTTGTTTTGCATATTAAATTTAATGCCTTGTTTTTTTAAGATTTTCATAAACTCAGATGAAATTTCTTTATCCATTCCAGGTGTAATATGATCTAAGAATTCTACAACCTGAACTTCTGAACCTAATCTCGACCAAACTGAACCCATCTCTAAACCAATGTAGCCACCTCCAACCACAACCATTTTATTTGGTACTTTTTCTAATTTTAAGGCCCCTGTAGAGGAAACAATTACTTTTTCATCAATATCAATTCCAGGTAATGAAACTGGTACAGATCCGGTTGCTATTACTGTTTTTTCTGACTCAATAATTGTCTCATTATTCTTATCATCTTTAATTAAAATTTGATTTTTTGATTTAAAGCTTCCGTGACCTTTAAAATAAGTAACTTTGTTTTTTTTTAAAAGAAATTCAACACCTTTAGTCAATATTGTTACAGCTTTATCTTTACTTTTCATCATCTTTTCAAGATTAAGTTTCACCTCACCTATCTCGATACCCTTATTGGATAAATTTTTAACTTTATGAAATTCTTCAGAGAGATTTAATAAACTTTTTGATGGTATACAGCCAACATTTAAGCAAGTTCCACCTAGTGAACCTCTAGACTCTATGCATGCTGTTTTCAAACCTAATTGTGCAAGCCTAATTGCACAAACATAACCACCAGGCCCTCCTCCAATAACTACAGCTTGAAATTTTTCTGACATTTAAATATCCAAAAATAATCTTCTAGGATCTTCTAGATTTTCTTTAATCATTTTTAAGAAAGAAACAGATTCTTTGCCATCAATAATTCTGTGATCATAAGAAAGAGCTAAATACATTATAGGTCTTATTTTTATTTCACCTTCTACTACCACAGGGCGCTCTACAATGTTGTGCATACCTAGAACACCTGATTGAGGTAAGTTTAGAATTGGAGTTGATAACATTGATCCATACACACCACCATTACTGATAGTAAATGTTCCTCCTTGTAAATCTTCAATTGTTAATTTTCCATCTCTGGCTTTTTCAGAAATATCTTTGATATTTTTTTCAATATCTGCAAATGAAAGCTCATCTGCATTTCTTAAAACTGGAACAACTAAACCTTTATCCGTACCTACAGCAAAACTAATATTATAATAGTTTTTATATATAATTTCATCGCCATCAATTTCAGCATTAACAGCAGGGAAATGTTTCAAGGCCACTACACATGCTTTAACAAAGAATGACATGAAGCCTAATTTAATTCCATATCTACTTTGAAAGTCTTGTTGATTTTCTTTTCTCATTTCCATTATATTTGTCATGTCAACTTCATTAAAAGTTGTAAGTAATGCAGCATTTTCTTGAGCTTGTTTTAATCTCTTAGCAATTGTCTGTCTTAGTCTGGTCATTTTAATTCGTTCTTCTTGACCATATTGAATTTTTCTCTCTGATGGTTTTGGATTTGCTCCCATTAGACCAATTAAATCTCCTTTTAAAACCTGACCATTTTTTCCTGAACCTTGAACTGAATTAACATCAATATTATTTTCAGTAACAATTTTTCTGACAGCAGGAGACAAAGTATCATTTTTATTATCTATTACTGGCGCTGGTTTTGGTGCTACTTCCTCAGTCAAAACTAAGGGCTTAGGTTTTTGAATTTCTGTTTTTTTATCTTCAAAAATTTCTGGTTCTTTTTTATTTGTATCTAATTTTATTACATTGTTTTCAGGAGGAGCTTCTTCAACTTGTTTGGGTTCCTCTTTTTTTTCAGTTGGTATCACTTTTGCTGAACCATTTTCTGAAACAGAACCTAATAAAGCTCCAACTTCCACTGTGGAGCCATCTTGTGAATTAATTTCTGTTAAAACACCAGTTATTGGTGATGGGACTTCTAAATTAACTTTGTCAGTTTCAAGTTCTACAATTGGTTCATCAGCCTCAACTGCATCTCCAGTTTTTTTTAACCATTTTGCAACCGTTGCTTCTGTAATGCTCTCACCAAGTACTGGAACTACTATTTTTTCACTCATTATAATTTAATCAAACACCTTATTAATTATTTCTTGTTGCTGAGAATTATGCCTCTTTGCATATCCAGTTGCTGGAGTTGCATCAGGGCTTCTTCCTATATAAGAAATTTCATTATATTTAGCCTTTAAAGTATCTAATGTCCATTGAATATAATCTCTCACTGAAAACCATGCTCCCATATTCTTTGGCTCTTCTTGACACCAAAAGAATTTAGCATTTTTGGCATAAGGTTTAAGTTCGTTTACTAAAGCTTTTGCTGGGAAAGGATAAAGTTGTTCTATTCTAAACATAATTACATCATCTCTTTTTAATTTTTCTCTAGCGTCAAGTAAGTCAAAGTAAACTTTGCCTGAGCACAAAATAACTTTTTTAATCTCAGAGCTTTCTTTAAGTTTAATAAAACCATTTGATTTTGGATCAATCGCATGATCCCACAAAACTCTATGGAAAGTATTTTGTTTGTTAAAATCCTCTAAGTTAGAAACACAGTATTTATTTCTGAGTAATGACTTTGGAGTCATTATAATTAGTGGTTTTCTAAAATCTCTATGCATTTGACGTCTTAATGCATGATAATAATTGGCTGGAGTTGTACAATTCATAACTTGCATATTGTCGTTTGAACATAACTGTAAAAATCTTTCTAATCTAGCAGATGAATGTTCAGGACCTTGACCTTCGTATCCATGAGGTAACAACATTACAAGGCCTGATGCTCTATTCCATTTTCTCTCACCTGATGCTATAAACTGATCAATCACAACTTGAGCTCCATTTGCAAAATCTCCAAATTGAGCTTCCCAAATTGTTAGAGTGTTTGGTTCAACCAAACTGTAACCATATTCGAAACCTAAAACTGCAAGTTCAGATAAAAAACTATCTACTACTTCAAATTGTTTTTGACCTTTGACAATATTATTTAATGGAATATATCTTGAATTATCAATTTGATTTCTTAGTACAGAATGTCTTTGACTAAAAGTTCCTCTACCAGAGTCTTGTCCAACTAAACGAACTGGATATCCTTCAACTAACAAAGATCCAAACGCAAGAGCTTCTGCTGAAGACCAATCAATTCCCACTCCTTTTTCAATCAAGTCTCTTCTCGCATTTAATATTTTACTAATAGTTTTATGAATATTTTTTTCTGATGGTACTGTATTTATTTTTTTTGAAATTATTTTTAATTTCTCCTCATCAAAACCTGATATTCCTCTTTTATCTTTTCCTTTCTCAGGTTTATATCTTGACCATGTACCCTCAAACCATTCTATTTTAGGCTTGTAGTCTTTTGCACTTTTATATTGATCATCTAATAAATCTTTAAATGATTTAACATTTTGATTTAATAATTCTTGAGTAATTGATTTTTCATTAACCAGTTTATTCCCATAAATTTTATATACACTTGGGTGAGATTTAATTTTTTGATACATCAATGGCTGAGTAAACGATGGCTCATCTCCCTCATTATGACCAAACCTTCTGTAACAAATTAAATCTACTACAACGTCTCTATTAAATTTTAATCTGAATTCTGTAGCTATTCTGGTAGCATAAACAACTGCCTCTGGATCGTCTCCATTAACATGTAAAATTGGAGCCTCAACCATTTTTGCAACATCAGAAGGATAAGGTGACGATCTTGCAAATCGAGGACTCGTTGTAAAACCAATTTGATTATTTACAATTATATGGATAGTTCCACCAGTGTTATGTCCTGGTAGACCTGACATAGCAAAACATTCTGCTACCACACCCTGACCGGCAAATGCTGCATCACCATGAATTAGTATTGGGATAACTTTGTTTCTCTCTTTGTCTTTATGAAAAAATTGTTTTGCTCTAGTTTGTCCTAAAACGACAGGATTTACTGCTTCAAGGTGAGATGGATTATCTGTCAAACTAACATGAACAGAATTTCCATCAAATTGTCTGTCAGAAGATGCACCAAGATGATATTTTACATCTCCAGCACTATCCTCAGAGTCATCACTATATTCACCAGCAAATTCATTAAATATTCTTTTATAAGATTTTTGTAAAACGTTAGCCAAAACATTTAGTCTGCCTCTATGAGACATTCCAATTTTAACCTCTTTAATTTGTTGTTGACCACCAATTTTAATTATTTGCTCAAGTGCAGGAATTAAACTTTCTCCTCCATCTAATCCAAATCTTTTTGTACCAACATACTTAGTTGCTAAAAATTTTTCAAAACCTTCTGCTTGAACTAATTTATTTAGAATTGCTTCCTTACCATTTTTAGTAAACTGAAGAGCTTTATCATCTTGCTCAATTCTATCTCTAAACCATTTTCTTTCATCAGGATTAGAAATGTGCATAAACTCATAACCTATTTTTCCACAATAGGTTTTTTTCATAAATTTTAAAATTTCTTTAATATTGGCATACTTTTTATTTATCACGCCGTTTAAGAAAATTTTTCTTTCATAGTTTTCTTTCTTAAAACCATAAAACTCTGGATGAAGTTCATCTAAATATTCAGACTCTCTCATTCCCAAAGGATCAAGATCAGCTAACAAATGCCCCCTTAATCTGTAAGCTCTGATTAACGCAACTGCACTTATTGAATCTTTGTTAGAATCTGCAAGTAATTGAAAATTAAATTTTTCTGAAGTATCTATTTTTTCATTATTTAAATTAGTAATTTCATTTTCATCTATTTTCTTTTGAAGCTCATCAATATTTATTTTGGTCTTTTCTGGTCCCCATGACGGTCCATTTATTTCATTAGCAATTACTTTTATTTCATCACCGATTCCTTCAAAATAATTTAACCAACTTTCAGGGAGATCTTTATCTTTGTTAATAAATTTTAAGTACATTTGCTCAATGAATGCACTATTTGATTTATGTAAAAATGAATTTTTTTCGAAATCGAGATTTTTTGATGATGACATCTTATTTATTTAATATATCCCTCTAAAAAATATTTTTCAATTAGACAGTTTATCAAATAAAGTTTTACCAATTATTGATGGTGATTTTGCGACTGTAATTCCACATTCTTCCATTTTTTTTATTTTATCCTCTGCACCACCTTTACCTCCAGAAATAATTGCACCTGCATGCCCCATTCTTCTCCCTGGTGGCGCGGTAATTCCAGCTATAAATCCAACTGTTGGTTTTTTAATCTTATGGTTTTTCAAAAATTCTGCAGCTTCCTCTTCAGCAGAACCTCCTATCTCTCCAATCATTAAAATTGATTGTGTCTCTTCATCATTTAAAAACAGATCTAAACAATCTATAAAATTTGTACCATTTATAGGATCTCCTCCAATTCCGATACATGTTGATTGCCCCAATCCATTTTCAGTTGTTTGAGCAACCGCTTCGTAGGTTAAAGTTCCAGATCTAGATACAATTCCAACTGAACCTCTTTTATGAATATTACCAGGCATAATTCCAATTTTACATTCATCTGGAGTTATAATTCCTGGACAATTTGGACCTATAAGTCTGCTATTAGACCCATCTAATTTTTTTCTAACCTTAAGCATATCTTGAATTGGGATACCTTCAGTAATGCAAACAATTAATTCAACAGATGCATCGATAGCTTCTATAATTGCTGCGGCAGCAAATTTTGCAGGCACATAAATCATAGTGGCATCTGCCCCAACTGCATCTTTAGCTTCAGCTACAGAATTAAATACAGGTCTGTCTAAATGCTTTTGACCTCCTTTTTTAGGAGTAACACCTCCTACTAAATTTGTTCCATATTTTATTGCTTGCTCTGAATGGAAAGTTCCATGTGCACCTGTAAAACCCTGACAAATTACTTTAGTTTCTTTATTAACTAAAACTGACATTTATTTAATAGCCTCAACAATTTTCTTAGCAGCATCATCTAAGTTCTCTGCTGAAATTAATTTTAAACCTGAATTATCTAAAATTTCTTTTCCTTCTTTAAAATTTGTCCCTGCAAGTCGAACTACTAAAGGTACACTAATATTAATTTCTTTTGCAGCGTCCACTACTCCTTGTGCAAGCACATCACATCTCATTATTCCCCCAAAAATATTTATCAAAATTCCCTTCACATTTTTATCTGAAAGAATAATTTTAAATGCTGCAGAAACTTTTTCTTTTGAGGCTCCACCTCCTACATCTAAGAAATTAGCTGGCTCTTTACCATATAATTTGATTATATCCATAGTTGCCATTGCTAGACCTGCACCATTAACCATACATCCAATACTTCCATCTAACTTGATATAAGCTAAATCATGTTTGCTAGCTTCAATCTCAGTAGGATCTTCTTCATTTAGATCTCTTAATTCTAAAATTTCAGGGTGTCTAAATAATGCATTAGAGTCGAAATTAACTTTCGCATCTAAACAAACAATCTTTCCCTCTTTTGTTAAAATTAAAGGATTTACCTCAACCATATTAGCATCTGTACTAATAAACATTTTATAAATCGATTTGATTAGTAAAATTGCTTGATCTTTTGCATCACTGTTTAAATCAAAAATTTTAATTACTGACTCACAATCTGCATCTGATATTTCTTCAGCTATATCAACTTTAGTTGTAATAATTTTTTCTGGATTTGAGCTTGCTACTTCTTCAATATCCATTCCACCTTGGTCACTTGAAATAAATGCGATCTTTGAGCTCGCTCTATCAACTAAACATGATAAATAGAATTCTTTTTCTATATTAGAGGATTCTTCAACATATAATCGCTTAACTTCTCTTCCTTCTGGTCCAGTTTGATGAGTTACAAGTGTTTTTCCAAGCAACTCATTTGCTGAATTTTTTAATTCCTCAAGTGTATTAAGAATTTTAACTCCTCCAGCTTTACCTCTACCACCAGCATGAATTTGAGCCTTTAAAACATACTTTTCAGTTTTTAAATTTTTTGCTTTTTCAATCAAGTCATCAACATTTGTTGAAAAAAATCCTGCTGGAACTATTGCTCCATATTTCTTTAAAATTTCTTTCGCTTGGTGTTCGTGAATATTCATTATTATTTTGAAAGATCTGGATCTATTTTAGAGGCAGCTTCCCAAAGAGCTTTTACAGCATCAATAGAGTGCATAAACTCTTTATTTTCTTTTTCATCTAAATCCACTACTTCAATTTTCTCAACTCCATCTTTACCAATTACAACTGGTACTCCAGCATAAACATTTTCTACTCCGTACTCACCATTTAACTGTACTGCGCAAGGTAATAATTTTTTTTCATCTTTTAAATATGATTCAGCCATTTGAACTCCCGATGCTGCAGGTGCATAAAAAGCAGAACCTTTTTCTAAATACTTAACAATTTCTGCTCCACCGTCTCTAGTTCTTTGATTAATTTCTTCAACTCTCTCTTGAGAAATCTTTCCCTCTTTCACAAGATCCAATAAAGGTTTGCCAGATACTTTTGTAAATCTTGGCATTGGAACCATAGTATCTCCATGACCACCCATAACCATTGCTTCAATCTCTCTCACAGGCACACCAAACTCTAATGATAAAAATAGTTTAAATCTTGAGCTATCTAAAATTCCTGCCATGCCGACAACTTTATTTGCAGGCAAACCTGAAAACTTTTGAAACGCCATAACCATTACGTCTAAAGGGTTGGTGATACAAATTACGAAGGCGTTCGGAGCGTTTTCTTTTACTCCTTGAGCTACCTGTTTAATAATTTTTAAATTTATACCAAGAAGGTCATCTCTACTCATTCCTGGCTTTCTAGGAACTCCTGCTGTAATTATAACAACATCAGAATCTTTAATATCTTTATAATCGTCTGTACCTGATAATTTTACATTAAATCCATCAACTGATGATGATTGAGCTATATCTAAAGCCTTTCCTTTAGCTATTCCACTTGCAACGTCAAATAAAACAACTTCATCAACAAGCTCCTTTATTCCGATTAAATGTGCTAATGTTCCACCTATTTGGCCTGCGCCAATTAAAGATATTTTTTTCATTTATTTCCTCTTATTTCATTGTTGGCATTACAAATTCTGCGTTTGTACGCACACCTGAAGGCCATCGTGATGTTACAGTTTTAAGTTTAGTATAAAATTTTATTCCTTCCATGCCATGCATGCCACTATCTCCAAATAATGATCTTTTCCAACCACCAAAACTATGAAAGGCCATAGGAACTGGAATTGGAACATTGATACCAACCATTCCTACTTGAATTTTACTAGCAAATGTTCTGCCTGCATCACCATCTCTAGTATAAATACTTACTCCGTTTCCGTATTCATGATCATTGATTAGTTTTGCAGCCTCTTCAAAAGTTTTAACTCTAACTACAGATAGAACTGGACCAAAAATTTCTTCTTTATAAATTCTCATGTCTTTATTAACGTGATCAAATAAACAACCACCTATATAAAATCCGTTTTCATAACCTTGGAGTTTTAAGTTTCTTCCATCTACAACTAATTTAGCACCTTCTTCAACTCCTAAATCAACATAACTTTTTACTTTTTCTAAATGTTCTTTTGTAACCAGAGGTCCCATCTCTGAAGTTTTATCCATACCAGGTCCTACTTTTAAGGCCTCTGCTTTTTTTGAAAGTCTTGAAACTAGTTCATCACCAATATCTCCAACAGCAACAGCAACAGATTGAGCCATACATCTCTCACCTGCAGATCCGTAAGCTGCACCCATCAATCCATTTACTGCACCATCCAAATCACAATCTGGCATGACTACTAAGTGATTTTTTGCACCTCCAAGTGCTTGTACTCTTTTTTCATTTTTAGCTGAATTTTCGTAGATATATTTTGCAATTGGAGTGGATCCGACAAAGCTTACAGCTTTAATATCTTTATTTTCTAAAATTGCATCAACAGCTTCTTTATCACCATTAACTACGTTAAATACTCCCTCGGGTAATCCAGCTTCACTAAGTAACTCTGCTAATCTAAGTGGACATGAAGGATCTTTTTCTGAAGGTTTTAATATAAATGTATTTCCACAAGCAATTGCTATTGGAAACATCCACATTGGTACCATTGCTGGAAAATTAAATGGAGTAATTCCAGCTACCACCCCCAGAGGTTGTCTCATTGACCAACTGTCAACATTTGTTCCAACATTTTCTGAATATTCACCTTTCAACAAATGAGGAATTCCACAAGCAAACTCAACTACCTCAAGCCCTCTTGTTAAAGATCCTCTAGCATCCTCAAAAACTTTTCCATGTTCTGATACTATTAGCTTTGTTAACTCATCAGAGTTTTTTTCTATTAATTCTTTAAATTTAAATATTATCCTTGCTCTTTGTAAAGGAGGTTTTGCAGACCAAGTTTCAAATGCTTTTTTGGCTGCTTCTACAGCTTGATCTAAATCAGATTTACTTGCAAGTCTAACCTCAGATTCTTGTTCTCCTGTTGCAGGATTAAATACTTTTCCTTTTCTATCAGATGAACCTGGAATTATTTTTCCATTAACGAAGTGCTCTATTAATTTCATGAATACGGTCTTTTAAATCAAAAAAACTTAATAGTCTATTTAAACATTAGCCGTAGCTAACATTTTTTTAATTTCTGCAATTGCTTTTGCTGGATTTAGGCCTTTGGGACAAGCATTTGTACAATTTAAAATAGTATGACATCTGTAAAGTTTTAATTCATCAGCAACTTTTTTTAACCTTGCTTTTCTTTCTTCATCTCTACTATCAACGATCCATCTGTAAGCTTGTAGAAGGACTGCTGGACCTAAGTATTTATCTCCATTCCACCAATAACTTGGGCAAGATGTTGAACAACATGCACACATAATACATTCATAAGCGCCATCAAGTTTTGCTCTATCTTCTTGAGATTGATAAATTTCTTTTGTTTCTACTTTTGAATTATTTTTTAACCAAGGTTCAATAGATTGATACTGTTTATACAAACCATCTAAATCACCAATTAAATCTCTTTTAACTTTCAAGTGCGGCAGTGGATATATGTCTATATCTCCATCAATTTCCGAATGTGGAGTTGTGCACGCTAAACCATTTTTGCCACCCATGTTCATAGCACAAGAACCACAAACTCCATGAGCACAAGATCTTCTATAAGCTAATGTTGGGTCAATTTCGTTTTTAATTTTATTTAAAATATCTAAAACTTTTGAAGGACAATTATCCATATCAACTTCATAAGTATCAATTCTTGGATTTTCTTCAGTAGAAGGGTCCCATCTATAAACATTTACTCTTCTAAGATTTTTAGAGCCTGTTTTATCTTTAAAATATTTACCTTTTTTGACTTCAGAATTTTTTGGTAAATTCAATTGTACCATTAGTATACCCGCTCTTGTGGTGGGAAATATTGAACTTCATTAGTCAAAGTTGACTTGTGGACTGGCCTATAACTAATTTTTGTATTTTTTCCATCACACCAAGCAAGAGTATGTTGCATAAATTTATCATCATCTCTTTTTGGATAATCATCTCTTGCATGAGCTCCTCTGCTTTCTTTTCTGTGATATGCAGATTCTACTGTTGTTACTGCTTGTCTTATTAAATTATCAAATTCTAAAGTTTCAACTAAATCAGTATTAAATACTAAAGATCTATCTTTAACAGAAATAGAGTCCATTCCATCATAAGCTTTTCTAATATCATCAACGCCTTCTTTTAAATTTTTTTCTGTTCTAAATACTGCACATTTAGATTGCATTGTTTTTTGCATTGAAAGTCTAAGTTCTGCAGTACTATTATTACCATCTGCATTTCTTAACTTATCAAATCTATCTAAACATCTTTGTGTCTCAGACTCGGGTAACTCTTCATGAGGAGTTCCAGGTTTAACTAATTCTGCTGCCCTTTTTGCTGCTGCTCTTCCGAACACTACTAAATCAATTAATGAATTAGAGCCAAGTCTATTTGCACCATGAACAGATACACATGCTGCTTCTCCTATAGCCATCAGACCTGGAACAGTTTTTTCTGAACCATTAACAGTTAAAACTTCTGCTTTGTAATTTGTTGGAATACCACCCATATTATAATGAACTGTTGGCACAACAGGTATAGGCTCTTTAGTTACATCTACATTTGCAAATAATCTTGCAGCATCAGTAATTCCTGGAAGTCTACTTTCAATAATATCTTTATCTAAATGACTTAAGTTTAAATGAACATGATCTTGATCTTTTCCAACTCCCCTTCCTTCATTTATTTCAATAGACATTGATCTACTAACAACATCTCTTGATGCTAAATCTTTTGCATTTGGAGCATATCTTTCCATAAATCTTTCGCCCTTAGAGTTAGTTAGATAACCACCCTCACCTCTAGCACCTTCTGTTATTAACGTGCCATGACCATAAATTCCTGTTGGATGAAATTGAACAAACTCCATATCTTGAAGAGGCAATCCAGCTCTTAATACCATTGCATTTCCATCTCCAGTGCAAGTATGCGCAGATGTAGCTGAATAATAGACTTTCCCATATCCACCTGTAGCTATAATTACAGTATGTGCTCTAAATCTATGGATTGTTCCATCATTTAAATTCCATGCAATTAATCCCTTGCACGCTCCATCTTTCATTAAAAGATCTAATGCAAAATATTCTATAAAAAACTCAGTGTTATGTTTTAAGGCTTGTCCATAAAGCGTATGAAGAATTGCATGACCAGTTCTATCCGCAGCAGCACATGTTCTTTGTACAATTCCATTTCCATAATTTTTTGTCATTCCACCAAAAGGTCTTTGATATATTTTTCCCTCTTCAGTTCTACTAAATGGAACTCCATATTTTTCTAATTCTAAAACAGCTTTTGGAGCTTCTTTACATAAATACTCAATACTATCTTGATCACCTAACCAATCTGCACCTTTAACCGTATCATACATGTGCCATCTCCAGTCATCTTCTCCCATGTTGCCAAGTGCAGCTGAGATACCTCCTTGTGCAGCAGATGTGTGGCTTCTGGTTGGAAATACTTTTGAAATACAGGCTGTTTTTAAACCAGCTTCGCTTAACCCGACCGCAGCTCTCAAGCCAGATCCACCAGCACCTAAGACAACTACATCATATTCATGATCTATAATATTATAAGCGCTCATTATTTTAGATTAAGTAAAATTATTATTGTTAATAGTGGTATGATTATAGCAGAAATATAGAGAAGTCTGTTTGCGACATATTTGGTTTTTTCGTTAGAAATATAGTCCTCAAAAACCTCGCTAATACTTAGGGAAGAAAAAAAATAAGAAAAAATTAAAAATATACTAAATATAAACTTATTTGTTTTATTTGAAAAAAAACTAACTACTTCAGAATAATCTCCATCATAAACTGATATGAAATTAATTATAAACCAAAGCATTAAAGGGACTAAAATTATTGATGATAACTTTAAAAACACCCATTTTTTTGTAGCTAAATTCATATTAAAAAAAATTTTTTCCAATTAAGTAAAATAAAATAGTTAAAATCAATGAACCAAAGATCACCATCAAACCTGTTATACGAGTAGTTTTCAGTTCATAGCCATAACCCATATCCATTATTAAATGTCTAATTTCACTAAGTATTTGAAAACTAAAAGACCAAGCTAACCCTATTGCAACAAATTTTCCAAGAAACGAATTAAAAAAAAAGTTTATCAAATCATATTTGGGTTCTCCTAAAGTTAGCCAAGAAACCCAGACACAAACTAAAGTTATTGCTATTATATTTATTATTCCAGTAATTCTATGAGAAATAGATACTAATGATGATATGTGCCATCTATAAACTTGTATATGAGGAGAAAGAGGTCTTTTACTTTCCATAAAAATTATTTTTTATTAATGTTTCAGCAATTTCAACTGCATTTAAAGCTGCACCTCTAAGTAAATTGTCTGAGACAATCCACATATTTAAACAATTCTTTTTAGTCTTATCTTCTCTAATTCTTGAAATGAATGTCTCATCTTTTCCAGCGGCTTCAAGTGGTGTTGAATATCCACCATCCTGTCTCTCATCAATAACTTTACAGCCTTCCATTTTCTCTAGACATTCTTTAATTTGATCAATTGTAAATTCTTTTTCTAATTCTAAATTTACTGCTTCAGAATGAGAAACTAAAACTGGTACTCTTACACAAGTTGCTGATAATTCAATCTTTTGATCTAGAATTTTTTTAGTCTCATTGGTCATTTTTAATTCCTCTTTTGTGTATCCGTCATCAGCAAATACATCGATATGTGGAATTAAATTAAATGAAATTTGTTTTGTAAAATTTTTTGATTCAATTGCTTTGTTTTCTAGTGCTAGCTTAGTCTGTTCTACTAATTCATCCATTGGTGCTTTACCACCACCAGATACTGATTGATATGTGGCTACAACTACTCTTTTTATTTTAAATAAATCATGGATTGGTTTTAATGGTAAGACTAATTGTGCAGTTGAGCAATTAGGATTAGCAATAATATTTTTTTTTATATTTTTTAAGTCATCCGCATTTACTTGAGGTACAATTAGAGGAACATCAGGGTCCATTCTATAAAAACTAGAATTATCTATTACAATACTGTGACTTGCTGCTTTTGAGGCATAAGCTTCTGAAATTTTTCCACCTGCCGCAAAAAAAGTAATTTTTGCTTTTGAAAAATCAAAAGTCTCTAAATTTTCAACCTCTATGTCTTTACCTTTAAAATTAATTTTTGAACCAGCACTTCTTGCAGATGCAACTAAAAAAATTTCTGAGATAGGCAGATTTTTCCTCTCAAGTACTTCTAGTACTTTTCTTCCAACATTGCCTGTGGCTCCGACTATAGCTATATTCATGATGGGGTTGTTATACTAAATGAAAGGTAAATCGCAAACTTTTCCAGCGCAATTATGTCCATTTACAACAACTTTTACATTTTGCTCAGGATTCCAGTATCCTTTTTTCATCATAGCTATACCAATTACTTTTTTGAAGTGAGGTGAATAGCAAGCAGATCTTAATTCTCCAATTAGGTTGTTGTTTTCATCTGTCAAATCTAGAGAACCTGTTACACTGATTTCATTAATATCAATTTTTATACCCATCAATTTTTTGGTAATTCCTTCTTCTTTTATTTTTATTAATTTTTCCTTACCCAAAAACTTTGAATCACTATCTAAATTAACATACTTGTCAAAACCACACTCAAACGGGTTATCATTGTTATCCATATCGTTTCCAAATGATAAAAGAGCACTTTCAATTCTCTCTATTAAATTAGGGCATCCAGGCTTAACATTAAATTCTTTACCAGCTTCAAATAAATGATCATATAATTTTTGACCAGACTCTGTATTTTGAACATAAATTTCATAGCCACCTTGCTTAGACCAACCTGATTGTGCAATTAAGTGGTCAACTCCTTCAAAATTAAAATAATCAAATCCAAAAAATTTCAATTTAGTTATTTTTTCGCCAAATACTTTTTCCATTAACTTAAATGATTTTGGACCTTGAACAGCCATGATGTCTACATTTGGTTCAAAGATTTTCACATCAAATTTATTTCCAATTGCTAATCCTTTTGCAAATAAAATTACATCAGAGTCTGCAATGGATATCCACCATTTCTCCTGACTTAATCTCAGCACTACAGGATCATTAATTAATCCACCTTGGTCATCTATAATAGGACAATAATAACATCTGCCATCTTTAGATTTAGATAAATCTCTACAAGTCATTAATTGAACTAATTTAGCTGAGTCTTTTCCTGAAATTTCAACTTGCCTTTCTGCTGCAACATCCCAAATTTGAACATGTTCTTTTAAGTGATGATAAGAATCTTCTACAGATCCAAACGCTGCTGGTAGCAACATATGATTATAAATTGTATAAGCTGTTACACCTTGTTTTTCTATCCTTGAAGTATATGGTGTACTTCTAAGTCTTCTAGATTTTGCTATTGAATAATTTTTCATTTATTTAAAAATTCTAAAACCTTGTCCCGCATTTCAAATGCTTTTTCAATCATAATCATATGCCCACATCCTTCTATTACATAAATAGTTGAATTTTTGATTAATTGAGAGAATTTTTTTCCAGATTCTAAATTAACCATTTTATCTAAAGAACCAAAAACAAACATTGATGGAACCTCAATGGATCCAGCTGCGTTTGAACCATTTTTGTAATTGTTACAAGCTATAAGATCTACAGCAAGTATTTCACTAATATCTTTTGGAGATTGAATAATTCTTTCAACTGGATTTCCACCTATAAATTTTTTTGAACCTTCGTATCCCCACTTCATCATTAACTTTACTGCATCAGAATCTCCATTTTCTGCAAGCTCAATCAAATCAGGATGAACAGGCATTTTATTAGATCCACCTATAAAGACTATTTTTTTTAGTCTATCTTTGTATCTATGGGAATATTCAAGTATTTCTAAACATCCTTGTGAATGACCAACTAAAATTAAATTTTGAAGTTCTAAGGCATCAAATACAAGTTCCAACCATTCTGCTATTTCCTCAATAGTTTTTAAACATGGCCCCTCAGAATTTCCATGTCCTGGTAAATCAATAGATAATACATTGAAATTATTATTTGAGAAAAATTGCTCACTTAATGACCAAACAATATGAGATAAGCCACTTCCATGAAGAAAAACAATGGTATCTTTGTTTTTATCTATACCTTTACCATTGTCTGAAGCAAAAATACTTTTATTTTCGATTTCAAATATCAATTAGATTCCTAAACTTTTTTTCTCAGTTCAAACTTCTGTATTTTTCCAGTTGATGTCTTAGGTAGTTCGCAGAAAACGACCTTTTTGGGAACTTTAAATCCAGCCAAAGTTTCTTTACAAAAATCAATTAATTCTTTTTCAGTAACAGGCTTATCTTGAACCATCTCGATGAAAGCACAAGGTACTTCTCCCCATTTTTCATCTGGTTTAGCAACTACTGCTGCTATTGAAACCGAAGGATGTTTAGATAAAGTATTTTCAATTTCTATTGATGAAATATTTTCTCCCCCTGAGATAATAATATCTTTAGATCTATCTTGAATTTTTACATATCCATCAGGAAACATAACTGCCAAGTCACCACTATGAAACCATCCATCTTTCATTGCTTTGTCTGTAGCTTCTTTATCTTTAAAATAACCCTTCATTACTACGTTTCCTCTAATCATGATCTCACCGATAGTTTTTCCATCTTTAGGAACTTCTTTCATCGTCTCTGGATCTAAAACTGTTACTCCTTCTGTATTGGGATACCTTACTCCTTGTCTTGCTTTAATCTCATTTTGTTTATCTTCATCTAAATCATTCCATCCATCATTCCACGCACATTGTGTAACATGACCATATGTTTCTGTAAGACCGTAAACATGCATAACTTCAAATCCAAGAGATTTCATTTTTTTAAAAATAATACTTGGGGGAGGTGCTCCAGCAGTTAAGACATAAACTTTATGCTTTAATTTTTTTCTATCACTTTCGGGAGCTCCAGTTATCATATTTAAAACTATTGGTGCTCCTCCAAAATGAGTAATGTCATATTTATCAATAAGCTCAAAAATTTTCTTAACATCAATATTTCTTAAGCAAATTGTTCTTCCATTTAACATTGGAACTGTCCATGGATAGCACCAGCCATTACAATGAAACATAGGAACAATTGTTAAAAAGTTTAAACGATTAGGCATGTTCCAGGCAACAGTACTTCCAGTAGACATTAAGTACGCGCCTCTATGATGGTAAACAACACCTTTAGGATTGCCAGTTGTACCTGAAGTATAACTTAAAGATATTGCTTGCCACTCATCATCAGGCATTTTCCAATCAAAATTTTCATCTCCAGTATTTAAAAAACTTTCGTATTCTAAATCTCCAATTTTTTCTAATTTCGATTGATCAGCATGTTTGTCGTTAATATCTATAACAGTGATTTTTTTATTTAAATTTTTTAAAGCTTTTTTTACTTCTACATGTAATTGTCTATCTACAACCAATACCTTTGCATCACTGTGATTTAAAATATAATTAATTGTATTAGCATCTAATCTTATATTAATTGTGTTTAAAACAGCTCCTGTCATTGGAACTGAGTAGTGTGCCTCAAAAATTTCAGGAGTATTAAAAGCTAAAAAAGATACTGTATCTCCTTTTTGAATACCAATTTTAGAAAGTGCACTGGCAAATTTTACTGCTCTTTTATAAACTTCATTCCAAGTATAGCTTCTATCCTCATAAACTATAGCCTCATAATCAGGATAAACATCTTTGGCTCTTTGTAAAAATGTTAGTGGTGTTAATGGAACATAATTTGCATTATTTCTATCCAGATTAATATCGTAATGATTCATTGTTAATTAAATTTAAATTTCATTATATTTGAGCTACCTGAAACTGCAGATTTATAATGATATTCTGCTCTTGGTAACACTTTTTCAAAGTAGAATGTAGCTGTATTAATTTTATCTGAATAAAACTCTTTATTTTCCTCATAATCTTTAAAGCTGATTTCTAAGATTTTTATCCATGAAAAAGCAATCGAAATATAACCAAGTGTTTTTAAATAGTCATTTGCAGCTGCAGAAACATCATCTTTTTCTATTTTACTTTTGTCTACAATCCAACCAGTGAACTTTGATAAAATATCAAGATAATGTGTAAGATCTTTTGTAAAAGATTTTACCTTTTCATGTTTGTTTTCACATTCAGATTTTATCATTTCTAAATATTTAGAAATTACATCACCATTTCTGTTTATTAATTTTCTAAATACTAAATCAGCGGCTTGAACTGAATTGGTTCCTTCATATATCGGTGTTATTCTATTATCTCTATATAACTGTTCAATACCTTGGTCTTTAGTGTAACCGTACCCTCCATGAATCTGCATAGCATCGCTCGTAATCTCCATGGCTAAATCAGTAAATAAAGATTTAACTACAGGTGTCATCAAAGAAACATAATCAGAAGCTTCCTGTTTAATTTTTTCATCTGGATGATGAAGACTAACTTCAGTTTGTTGAGACAGCCAAAAGCATAAAGCTCTTTCTCCCTCAATTATTGATTTCATGTTTAATAAAGTTCTTCTTATGTCTGCATGATCAATAATAAAATCTGCACCATTTGTAGATTTAGAATTATTAGTTTTTCCTTGTTTTCTCTCTTTTGCATAAGCAAGTGAATTTTGGTAAGCAATTTCTGAAATACCCAATCCCTGAATACCGACTACAATTCTCTCAAGATTCATCATGGTAAACATTGCATTTAAACCTTTGTCCTTAGGACCAATCATGTATCCTGTTGCATCATCAAAGTTTAAAACACAAGTTGCAGAACCTTTAATTCCCATTTTTGTTTCAATAGATCCTGTTGAAATACCATTTCTTTGTCCAACCGATCCATCTTGATTTACTAAAAACTTGGGTACTAAAAATAAACTTATTCCTTTTGTTCCAGGAGGAGAGTCGGTAGATCTTGCTAAGACTAAATGAACAATGTTTTCTGTTAAGTCATGATCACCTGATGTGATAAAAATTTTTTGACCAGTTATTTTACAAGTTCCATCGGATTGACTAACTGCTTTTGTTTTAAGTAAGCCTAAATCGGTACCACAGACAGGTTCTGTTAAGCACATCGTGCCACTCCATTTACCTTCTACAATTTTAGGTAAATATTTATCTTTTATTTCATCAGTGGCGTGATGATTAATACAATTGTATGCTCCAATACTTAATTCACTATAAAGTTTAAAAGATAAACTCGCTGAAGAAAGCATTTCGTCAAAAAAAGCACTCACTGTTTTTGGCATTCCTTGACCACCATATTTTGGATCGCATGACAATGAAGTCCACCCATCCTCAATATATTTTTGATAAGCTTCTTTGTATCCTGGTGGTGTTCTAACTACACCATTTTCTAAAACTGCCGGATTTTCATCGCCTGCTTTAGCAAGTGGTAAAATTAAATTTTGATTGATTTTAGCTGCTTCTTCTAAAATATCTTTAACCAAATCTGAGCTAACTTCATTATATCTTTCAAGATCATTATAATTTTTATTATCTCTTAATTTTTCATAGAGAAACATCATATCTTTAACAGGTGCAAAATAACTTGGCATTTGAAAAGCTTAGAATACTTAGAGGTTTATTGCAATTTTGAAATTATCGCGTCGCCCATTTGCGAAGTAGATACTTCTTTCATACCCTCAGAAAGGATATCTTTTGTTCTTAGACCATCATTTAACACAGCTTGTACTGCATTTTCTAAAGCATCAGCTTCATTATCAAGATCTAAAGAATATCTTAAAGCCATTGCAAAACTTAATACTGTTGCAATTGGATTTGCTAGCCCTTTTCCTGCAATATCAGGAGCTGAACCATGTATGGGTTCATACATTGCTCTCATTTCACCATCTTTATTTTTTGCACCTAAAGATGCAGAAGGTAATAATCCTAAAGATCCTGTTAACATTGAAGCTTGATCTGAAAGCATATCACCAAATAAATTATCAGTAACAATTACGTCAAATTGTTTTGGATTTCTAAGTAATTGCATTGCACAGTTATCTGCAAGCATATGGCTTAACTCAACATCTTTGTATTCTTTTTCATGAAGTTCCTGAACTTCTTCTTTCCATAGTTGTCCGGCTTCCATTACATTAGATTTCTCACAAGAGGTAACTTTGTTTGATCTTTTTCTAGCAAGATCAAAAGCAACTCTTGCAACTCTAGTAATTTCACTGGTAGTATAAGTATGAGTGTTTATTCCTTTTCTTTCACCATTTTCTATTGGTTTAATACCTCTTGGTTCACCAAAATAAATTCCACCTGTTAATTCTCTTACAATCATTATATCTAACCCAGAAACCACCTCTGGTTTAAGTGTTGATGCGCCAACTAATTGTTCAAAACATATTGCAGGTCTCAAATTTGCAAATAATTTTAATTCTTTTCTTAATTTTAATAAAGCTCTCTCAGGTTTTTTTGAAAACTCAATATTATCCCACTTGGGTCCTCCCACTGCACCAAGCATAACAACTTCACTCTCTAAAGCTTTATAAAAAACTTCATCTGTTATTGGTGTACCGTGTTTATCGTAAGAACATCCACCAGCAAGATCTTCATCTATTTCAAAGTCTAAGGATTTTTTATCATTGAACCAGTTAATTATTTTTTTAACCTCTCCAATTACTTCAGGTCCAATACCATCTCCTGGTAATAATAGAATTTTTCTTTTTTTAACTTTAATCATTAAAAATCCAAGGTTTTTTATCTTTTAATTGATTTTCAAAATTTTCAATTTTGTCAGATTTTTTTAAAGAAAGAGCAATGTCATCTAATCCTTCTAGCAAACATTTTTTCTTAAATGGATCTATTTCAAATTTAATTTCATTGTTTCCATAAATAATTTTTTGATCATTTAAGTCTACAGAAATTTCCTCTTTTCTATTTGCGTATTCAGAAAGTTCTTTTATTTTTTCTTCTTCGAGAATTATTGGTAAAATTCCATTTTTAAAACAATTACTATAAAAAATATCAGCATAACTTGAACTAATCACACAAGTAATTCCAAAATCTAACAATGCCCATGGAGCATGCTCTCTTGATGAACCACATCCAAAATTGTTTCCTGCAATTAAAATTTTTGAGTTATTAAATGGTTCCTGATTTAATACAAAATCATTAATTTCTTTTCCATTATCGTCATATCTCATTTCAAAAAACAAATTTTTTCCAAGTCCAGTTCTTTTTATTGTTTTTAAAAATTGCTTAGGAATAATCATATCTGTATCGATATTTACGATTGGTAAATAAGCTGGAATACTTTTTAATGTATTAAATTTTTGCATTTAATTTTGATACTTTCTTACATCATCTAAATTACCAGAGATTGCAGCTGCAGCTGCCATCCCGGGGCTTACTAGATGCGTTCTGCCGCCTCTTCCCTGTCTTCCTTCAAAGTTTCTGTTTGAAGTAGATGCACATCTTTCCTCTGGTTTTAATTTATCTGCATTCATTGCTAAACACATAGAACAGCCTGGCTCTCTCCATTCAAATCCTGAATTTACAAATATTTTATCTAAACCTTCTTGCTCAGCTTGTTCTTTAACTAATCCTGACCCGGGAACAACAATAGCATTTACATGAGATGATATTTTTTTGTCCTTTAAGATTTTGGCAGCTTCCCTTAAATCTTCAATTCTTCCATTTGTACAGCTTCCAATAAATACTTTATCTATCTTGATATCAGTTGCTGCCATATCAGGTGTTAATCCCATATATTTTAGTGCTCTTTCAATTGAGTTCTTTTTATCCTCATCTTTTTCATTTTGAGGATTAGGTACTTTTCCATCAATTGTAATTACGTCTTGAGGTGATGTCCCCCAAGTAATCATTGGTAAAATCTCATTTGCATTAAGATTTATTTCTTTGTCAAAACTTGCATCAGCATCTGTTTTCAAACTGTTCCAATATTCCAATGCCTTTTCCCAATTATCTCCTTTTGGAGACATGGGTTTACCTTTTAAATATTCAAATATTTTTTCATCTGGAGCAATTAATCCAGCTCTTGCACCACCCTCAATAGTCATATTGCAAATGGTCATTCTTTGTTCAACACTTAACGATGTTATTAAATCTCCAGCATATTCAACTACACAACCTGTTCCGCCTGCTGTACCAATCTTGCCAATGATTTGAAGAATTACATCTTTGGATGTTACTCCTAATGGAAGTGTTCCATTAACATTAATTCTAAAATTTTTTGCTTTCTTTTGAACGAGTGTTTGCGTCGCTAAAACATGTTCAACTTCAGATGTTCCAATACCAAAAGCTAGCGAGCCAAAAGCACCATGAGTTGCGGTATGACTATCTCCACACACAATAACTGTTCCTGGTTGAGTAAAACCTTGTTCTGGTCCAATAATATGAACAATTCCTTGTCTTTTATCATCCATACCAAAAAGCTGTACACCAAATTCCTTACAATTTGATTCTAATGTATCAACTTGTATTTTTGATTCCTTATCTGATATCCCTTTAGTTCTATCTGTCGTTGGAACATTATGATCAGCAACAGCTAAAGTTAAATTAGGATGACAAACTTTTCTATTTGAATTTCTTAAACCTTCAAAAGCTTGTGGACTAGTAACTTCATGAATTAAGTGTCTATCGACAAACAATAAAGCTGTTCCATCTTCTTGCTGATCTACTAAATGATCATTCCAAATTTTATCGTAAAGAGTAGTGGACATTGAAAAAAAAATTATTTTTTTTCTGAAGTACTTTCTGTTGATTGTTCGGCAGTAGCTTCTTCTGTCTTAGGGGCTTCTTCTTTTGGAGCTTCTGCAGCTGGTGCTGCTTCTACTTTAGGAGCCTCTTCCTTTGGAGCTTCTGTTGGTGGTGCTACATTTTCTTCAGTAACTGTTTCAGGTTTTGCATCAACATCAATACCAATTTTTTTTCTGATTTTTTCTGCAATCCTTGCTGATTTACCTGTTCTATCTCTTAGATAGTATAATTTTGCTCTTCTTACTTTTCCTGATCTAATAACTTTAATTGAGTCAATTAGAGTTCCATAAAGTGGAAATGTTCTTTCAACACCTTCACCAAAAGAAATTTTTCTAACTGTGAAAGACGAGTTTAAATCTCTGCTTTTTTTTGCAATACAAACGCCTTCAAAATATTGAATTCTCTCTTTTTTTCCCTCTGTAATTCTAACACCTACTTTAACTACATCTCCAGGATAGAATTCAGGTATCTTTTTTTCTGAAAGTATTTTTTTAACGTTATGTTGATTTATCTCTTCAATTGTTTTCATAGTTATATTTATCAAATTAATTCTTTTTATATTTTTCCCATAAATCTGGTCTTCGGACGCGTGTTATAGCCTCAGATTGAGATAAACGCCAGTGTTTAATTTTACTGTGATCTCCTGACAAAAGTACTTCTGGAACCGCTTTTTCCTCCCAAATTTGAGGTTTTGTGAACTGAGGATACTCTAATAATCCATTTTCAAAACTTTCGTTTACCGTAGAATTCTCATTTCCAAGAACACCGGGTAAAAGTCTCAAAATACTATCAATCACCACAAATGTTGCTGACTCTCCTCCTGATAAAATAAAGTCTCCAATACTAACTTCTTCTATATTTCTCGTGCTTAACACTCTTTCATCAACTCCTTCGAAGTGTCCACAAATTATCGAAACCGATTTTTCCTTTGATAGTTCTTTGGCATAATTTTGATCAAATTTTTTTCCTCTTGGAGATAAATATAATATTTTTTCTCCCTCATTTTTATTTTGATCTAATGATTTTGCTAATACATCAGCTTTCATCAACATACCTGAACCACCTCCATAAGGAGTATCATCTACAGTTTTGTGTTTATCATCAGCAGCATCTCTAATGTTTACTACTTTTAAATTCCAAATATTTTTAGACATTGCTTTTCCATATAGACCTTTAGACAAAGGACCAGGAAAAATATCTGGATAAAGTGTAAACACTTGAGCTTGCCACATATACTGTCCTCAGTTTATTTTTTTTCCTCAGCTGGAACTTCTGCTGCTGGAGCTGCTTCTGCTTTAGGAGCTTCTTCCTTTGGAGCTTCTGCTGCTGGAGCTGCTTCTGCTTTAGGAGCTTCTTCCTTTGGAGCTTCTGCTGCTGGAGCTGCTTCTGCTTTAGGAGCTTTAGGGGCTTCTGCACCATCTTCCTCTTTTTTATTTCTTTCTTTTTTAGGAACAGCTTTATTTGGATTATTTCCAGCTACTGGCATAGGGATTAAATCATTTTCACCTAAAATTCTTGCAACTCTTGTTGTTGGTTTAGCGCCTTGACCTAGCCAATATTTAATTCTTTCAGCTTCAAGACCTACTCTTTCTTTTTTATCTTTAGGAAGTAGTGGGTTAAAAAAACCAACTTTTTCTATAAATCTTCCATCTCTTGGGAAACGACTGTCAGCTACAACAACTTTGTAAACTGGTCTCTTTTTAGATCCTCCCCTTGATAATCTAAGTTTTAACATTTGTTCTCCTTATTTTATTATTTTAGTTTATTAAATAGCTCTGGTGGTATCCCTTGATCAGACATACCTTTCAGATTTCCTTTTGACATCTTTTTCATCATTTCAGACATCATTTTAAATTGCTTAAGCAATTTATTGATAGTGGCTGGATCTGTGCCAGAGCCATTAGCAATTCTTTTTTTTCTTGAACCATCAATTACTTTTGGATTCTCTCTCTCTTTTTTTGTCATTGATAAAATGATAGCTTCGTTTTTTGTTATAATACTTTCGTCAATCCCTGCTGAATCCATTTGAGATTTAATTTTAGATACTCCTGGCATAAAAGACATGATCCCCTCAATGCCTCCCATTTTTTTCATTTGTCTTAATTGAGAAAGGTAATCTTCCATAGAGAATTGACCCTTTTTTAAATTTTCTTCAGCTTTTTTAATGTTCTCTTCACCTAAATCTTGTGCAGCTTTTTCTACAAGAGAAACAATGTCTCCCATTCCTAAAATTCTATTTGCTATTCTATCTGGATGAAATACCTCAAAATTTTCTATTTTTTCACCTATACCCAAAAATTTTATCGGAACATTTGATACATATTTCATACTCACGGCAGCTCCGCCTCTGGCATCACCGTCAGCTCTAGTTAAGATTATTCCAGATAAGTTAACTGTGTTTTTGAACTCTTTTGCAACTGAAGCAGCAACTTGACCTGTAAGAGAGTCCGCTACAAGAAAAGTTTCTGCTGGATTAATAATGCTCTCAATTTGTTTGATCTCGCTCATCATTTGTAAATCAATTTGAGTTCTCCCAGCTGTATCAAACAAAATTATATCTGCTCCATTTAGATTTGCTGCACTCATGGCTCTTTGGCAAATATCAGTTGGTTGTTGACCTTCAATAATTGGAAGTGTCAAAATATTATTCTGTTCACCTAAAGATCTAAGCTGTTCTTGTGCTGCTGGCCTATAAATATCCAAACTGACCATCATCACTTTTTTCTTTTTGTTATCTTCTAAATATTTAGCTAATTTTGCAGTAGAAGTTGTCTTACCCGAACCCTGCAAACCAACCATCATCATAGGAACTGGTGGTACAGCATTTAAATTTATATCTGCATTGCTAGAACCTAGTAAGTTTACTAACTCATCGTAGACAATTTTTACAACCATATCTCCAGGAGAAGTTGATCTTATGATTTCTTGTCCTAAAGCTTTAGGTTTTACGTTTTCAACAAATTCTTTTGCAACATCTAAAGAAACATCTGCCTCAAGCAATGCTTGCCTAATACTTCTCAAGCCCTCATCTACCTGAGCTTCATTCAGAGAGGGTGCTTTTTTTAAAGAAGAAAAAATTTCTTCAAATTTATTTGTTAAATTTTCAAACATATATTTTTTTGTTACGCATAGCAGTAACGCACTAGTGGGCGAGCTCTCGCTGACTAGTGTCGATCTCTTTGTTTCCAAAGACACCGCAAAGTTAATGTTTTTGCGGAAACGGCAACAACCTATAATAGAGGTTCAAAAAGTCAATAAATAAGTTAAATATCTAATTATGAATATTAAAGCATTTAAAATGGATGGTTTAGGCAATGATTTTGTAATTATTGATAATAGAGAAAAAGTTACAAATCTTACGAAAGACCAAATAATTAAAATTTGTGACAGAAACTTTATAGGATGCGACCAACTTATATTAATTAATAAAGACCAAAATTACGATGCTTCAATAGAATTTTTTAACTCTGATGGTGGGGTTTCTGGTGCATGTGGAAATGGTACAAGGTGTGTGGCTGAGCTATTAGGAAAAGAAAAAAATAAAGACACAATTATATTAACAACTTTATCTGGTCATTTAAAATCTCATATTTTAGGAGAAAAATTAGTATCTACTGAAATTGGTTTGGGCAGAACTAAATGGAATGAAATTCCATTATCTGAAGAATTAGAAACTAAAAACTTAAATATTAAAATTGTTGATTCAAATAATAATGAATTTTTTGGAGGAACGGCTGTTAATGTGGGAAATCCTCATATAATTTTTTTCGTAAAAGACAACGAACAATTCGAAATAGAAAAAATTGGCCCAGAAATAGAAAACCACAAACTGTTTCCAGAAAAATGTAATGTCACAATAGCTACAATAATAAATAAAGAGTTAATAAAGGTAAAAGTTTGGGAAAGAGGAGCTGGTTTGACAAAAGCATGTGGAACTGCAGCATGTGCTACTGCCTTTGCTGCTAAGCAGGCAGGACTTGCTAGCGATAAAGTTAACATCGAATTTTCTACTGGAAGATTGACGATATCTATAGATGAAAAAAATAGTATCCACATGAAAGGTCCTGTTTCTGACATAAAAGAAATCGATATAGAAATTTAATGGGAATTTTCGAAAAATTTAAATCAGGATTTAAAAAAAGTGCTTCAGCTTTTACATCGGGCCTAAGAGATATAGTTGTCAAAAAAGAAATTGATGACAAAACTTTAGACAGAATTGAAGATTATTTAATTCAATCAGATGTTGGGGTAGCTTCTGCCTCAGAAATTAGAGAAATAATCTCAAAAACAAAAATAGATCCAAACAAAGATTTAACTGCTGAGATAAATAATATTCTTAAAGAGTACATTATCTCAGTTATGAAACCTCTAGAAAATAATGAATTTTTTAAAAATAAAGAAAAACTTAATGCCATTTTAGTTTCTGGAGTTAACGGCGTTGGTAAAACAACAACTATTGGAAAAATTAGTAAAATATTAAAAGAAAATGGTAATAAAGTTATGTTGGCAGCATCAGATACATTTAGAGCTGCTGCTATAGAGCAATTAGAAAATTGGGCCAAAAAAATTGATGTTGAAATTACAAAATCTTCACAAGGTTCTGATCCTGCATCTGTAGCCTATAAGGCAATAGAAACTTCTATATCAAACAATTTTAATCAAGTTTTAATTGATACTGCTGGAAGACTGCAAAATAAAAAAAACCTAATGGAAGAATATAAAAAAATAGCAAACGTTACAAAAAAAATAGATGAAAGTGCACCTCATGATGTGATTTTAGTTTTAGATGCAACTTCAGGTCAAAACGTTTTAAATCAAGTTGAAGAATTTAATAAAATTATCCCAATTACAGGCTTGGTGATGACAAAATTAGATGGAACAGCTAAGGGAGGAATACTTCTGGCTGTAGCCAAAAAGTATAAAATACCAATTATTGCACTTGGTTTAGGTGAAAAGGAAGATGATCTGCAAATTTTTGAAGCTGAAAAATTTGCTGATGCGTTTACACAAATTACTTAATTAAATTACTAGATATTAAAGGTTTATAGAAACTACATCTATAATTATCCTTAAATTTGTAGTGTCCGCAGTCCTTTGCAATAGAGGAAATAATGAAATCAAACTTTCCATTAGTTGGATATAAATCTAATTTCTTTTCAACAATATCGTATTTAAAATTTACTTTTAAACTTTTAACAGCACTAATCATGACCAATGTTTTGTTATCCTTTAATAGATAATAAGCAAAATCATCTGGAAAAACTGGAAAATTATATTCCTTTAAAAAATTTTTTGCTTTTCTTGGAAACCATTCATAAGAAATCAATGGTGATGATACTTCTGTTTTATAATCATATATATAGAGATCTTTAGGGTAATCATTGATGTAATTACTTACTTCCCCTTTTGCTAATATAGCCTTTTCTCTTGGTTTAAAATACAAAGCAAAATTTTCATCATGTGAGTTCATTTGATCAATAAAAAATAAATTTTCAATTGAAGACAAATTTTCTTTAGAAAAAGAAGTTCCTGAAATAAGAAAAGTCAAAAAAATATAAATGAATAATTTCTTCATGATTAGAAATTAATTAGAATTTTTGGAATAAAATTGTTTTGATTGTGGCTTAATTTAAACTTTTTATAAATGAACTTAGTTGGAAAACCATATTATTATCAAATTCCATCATATGATCGTCATGTTTGGTAAAATAAGAGGACTTTGGATCATTTGCTAAATCAAACATCTTCTTGCCCATTGAAAAAGGAACAATTTGATCTTTTTCGCCATGCATAACTAAAACTGGAATATTAATATTTTTTATTTTTTCATCATTTTTATATTTATCTTTCAATATTAGAGAGACAGGAATGTATGGATAAAAATTCTTAGCTGCAGCAATCATTGAAGTGAAAGGTGTTTCTAAAATTAAACCAGCATATTTTTTATTTTGAGAAACCTCAGTTGCAATTCCTGTGCCAAGTGACTCTCCATAAATGATTAAATCACTGTCACTCAAACCTTTATTTTTAAGCCAGTTAATCGCGCTTTTTCCATCCTCATATAAAGCATTTTCAGATGGTTTTCCTAAATTTCCACTAAATCCACGCCAAGCGATAATTAAAAAATTTACATCCATATTTTTAAAATGATTTAATTTATGAATTCTATTTTCTAGGCTTCCTGCATTTCCATGAAAATAAACAACGGTCTTAAATTTTTTCAAATCTTTTTTATGAAACCATCCTAAAAGGCTAATGTTATCTGCTGTTTGAATTTGAACTTTTTCTATTTCTACTTCTATTTTATCTCCTGAATAATTATTTTCCTGGGGATGATACATTAGATTTCTTTGAAATATAAAAAGATAAGCTAGTAAAATAAGATATATAACGAAGATCCAAATTATAATTTGCAAAATTAACTTCCTAGGTTTTGGTATCATAATTTTTCTTTGCTAAGTAAACTCCAACAAAAACAAGTGCAGTACCAATATAATGAAATGTTTCTAAATTTTCATCAAACAATACAAATCCATAAATTGCTGCATAGATAGTAAATACATACAAAGTAAAACCAGTAAGTGAAGCTCCTAAGCTTTCTTGAGCTTTAGTATATAAAGTAAATGCTATAATTCCTGGTGAAACGGCTGCAAATATAGTCCACAATAAAAAATCAGAATTAAATATAGTTTGTTCAAAATAAATTTCTTCTGCCAAATAAAATGGAAATAAACTAACTGCACCAAAAAAAGATATCATAGAAAATCTAGTAAAAATCGATAATTGAGATTTCCAGTAAAATAAATAAATCGAATATAAGGCCCAGCCAATCGCAGCTGCCAACATCCATAAATCTCCAATGGTGAAATTTAAATTTAAAAGTAAATTTAAATCTCCTTTAATAATAATTGCTAAAACCCCAACTAAACACGAAATCAAACCAATAATTTTTAATAAATTAATTTTTTCTTTAAAAAATATTGCAGAAATCATAATTATAAAAATAGGAGATGAGGTATAAATAATTCCCATATTTGTAACAGTTGTCGTTTTACCTGCTAAAAAAGGAAAAGCCCCACAAACTCCACATCCCATTGCGCCTAGAAAAAATAATTTTGAGTATTCATTTTTAATAACTTTGAAATTTTTTTTTAATGATGAATATGTGAAAGGTAAAAGAAGTAAAAATACAAACGTCCACCTCCAAAAAGCTAATGAAATTGGGGGTACAAACTCAACACCACCTCTAGCAACAATTAAATTAGATGCCATGAATATCGGTTGAATAAATAAAAGAGATAAAGCTAATAAATTTTTATTTTGACTAGACAATTGTATATTAAGAAAAATTATTTTTTATCGAAAAACGCTTCGTAAACCATCATAAAGATTGCTCCACCCATCAAAATATAAACAGGAAGAACATCAAAAAATCCAATCATCGATGATCTAGTCAACGTTGTTGCAAGTCCTACTAAAAAAGCAATTGCAAGAAGAGAACCTAAAAATGTTGTAAATTTTTGCATTTAATTATTACATTCCTTTTCTAACCAATTAGCAACACCTAAAAATCTTTGATCATCATATTTTGCACCAATTAATTGCACACCCAAAGGTAAATTGTTTTCACCTTGAAGTATAGGTAATGATATACAAGGTGTACCTAAATAAGACCATACTTTATTAAATTCTGCCGTTCCTGTGCTTTTTAAACCTTTCAGTGCTACTCCAGGACTAGATGGGGATAAAACTCCATGATAATCCTCAAAAACTTCCTTATAAGATTCATAACTTCTTTTCATAAAATCTATAGCTTCTGCATATTCTTTTGCAGAATGTTTGTTACCTTTTGAAATTGCATCTTGCATATACTTAGATAATTTTTTTTTATACTTTTTATAATAGAGTGAAAAATTATTAGCTAAATCTGTCTCATGAATTATTTGGTGGTATTTATGAATATCTTTAAAGTACGAAGGTGTATCAAAAACTTCGATATTATTTTTGAATGATTTTATAAAGTAATCAAATGCTTCTCTTGATTTTTTTCCAAGAAGCTTCCAATGATCAGTTTTGTAAAAAATAAATTTAGGATCAAACAAAGGTCCTTTTTTTGTTTCTGCTAACATTTCATCACTAGAATAATGAACTGTTGCTGTATCATAATTATCTTTTTTGATTAAAATTTTAGCAAGAAGAGCAACATCTTCTACCGATCTTCCAAAAACACCAATGTGATCTAATTTTTCAGAGGTTTTTAGAACACCATTTCTACTAATCAAACCATAACTAGGCTTATAACCAACAACTCCACAATAAGATGCAGGTCTTATAACTGAACCTCCTGTTTGTGATCCAATTGCAAGCGGAGCCATAAAAGAAGCTACTGCTGCTGCAGATCCACTAGATGATCCACCTGGGGTTCTAGAATAATCATGAGGATTTGTAGTTTTTGAAGGACCTAAAAATGCCAATTCCGATGTTGCTGTTTTACCCATTATAATTGCTCCAGCAGATATTAATAGATCAACTATTTCAGCATTTTGAGAATATGATTTCCCTTTTCTTATTGATGTTCCACATTCTGTAGGCATATCAACAGTTCCAACAATATCTTTTACCGCAACAGGTATTCCATGAAGTGGGCCGAGTGGTTTGCCTGATTTCCTATGTTCATCAGCCTCTGATGCCTTTTCTAGTAAAAGTTTTTTATCTAAATGCGCCCATGCTTTTACGTCTTTTTCAAATTTATTTACTCTGTCTATATAAATTTTACACAACTCTACTGATGTAATTTGAGAATCTTTAATTTTTCCAGCAAGTTCTTCAACTTTTAATGAAAAAACATCTGTCATTTTCTTTTATTGTGCAAATAAAGTTTCCGGTAACCAAAGCGCTATTCCTGGGAACATATACATTAAAAACATCGCAAATATTACAATTGCTAAAAATGGCATTATTCCTCTGAATATATCCATAAGTTCAACATTAGATTTTTGAACTCCTTTTAAATAATAAGCCGACATAGCCATGGGTGGGGTTAAAAACGATGTTTGTAAATTTAAAGCAATTAACATTGCAAAGAAATATGGATTAACACCAAATACTTCTAACAAGGGTAAAAATATTGGAACAAAAATAATTAAAATTTCAGTCCATTCTAAAGGCCATCCTAGAAGAAAAATAATTATTTGAGTGATAATTAAAAACTGCCAAGTCGTAATATTTATAGAAGTAAAGAAGTGTTCAAAAACCTCGTGTCCCCCCAAATAAGAAAACACCGATGAAAAAGTCCAGGAACCAATAAACAGCCACATGATCATTGCAGTTGTTTTAGCTGTTAAAAAAACAGACTCTTTAAAGTTTTGCCATTTAAGTGTTTTATAAAACCAAGATAAAAGTATTGCCCCAAAAGCTCCTGCTGCAGCTGCTTCTGCTGGAGTTGCAATACCTGCCAAAATAGTACCTAATACAAGCATAATTAAACCAAACAGGGGAACGAAAGAAATCAAAACTTCTTTTAAAATTTCACCAGTTGGTGGAATATCTTCTTTTGGAGGTCTAGGAGCAATAGATGGATTTAACCATGCTCTAAATACTGCATATGCAATGTAAAGACCTGCTAAAAGTAGACCTGGAAATATTGCTGCTGCAAAAAGTCTTAATGGTGATAGTTGGGCTATTACTGAATAAACAATAAGCATAATACTCGGTGGAATTAAAATTCCTAAACATCCACCAGCGCAAATAATTCCTGACGCAAATTTTTTATCATAACCTGCTTTAACCATTGCAGGCCATGCTAACAATCCCATCAAAGTTACAACAGCACCAATAATTCCTGTAGCTGTCGAAAATAATGTACAAGTAATTAGTGCAGCTACCGCCATTGAAGCTGGAAGTCTATGTGCTGCCAATCTAATTGCAAAAAATAGTTTAGCTACAATCCCTGCTCTTTCAACTAGATATCCCATGAATAAAAATAAAGGCACAGCCGTAAGAACGTTGTTGTCCATAACAGTATAAGTATTTTGAACAAACAATTGGAATATACGATTATCAAAAATGTGCTCCATCATTGTTGCATCGTAATAAGCAAAATATCCAAAGCCTATTCCCATAGCCATTAAAGTGAAAGCAATCGGGAAACCTAATAGAACTGCAAACAAAAACATACCCATCATTAAAATTGCAATTTCTGGATTTGTTAAACTAAATAACATTTTTTTTGTCCTCTTCTTGAGCTGTTCTCATTAAAACTTGTTCTGTTTCTTCAGCAACGACCATTCGTGCTGGCCATTGTCCTGTTTGAATACATATAATAGATCTAAATACTTCACTGATGCCTTGAATAATTAATAAAACACCTGCAGCTGGTATCATCGATTTAACCATATAAATTTGGATTTGAGCTGGACTACTCCAACTAGTCTCTTTTATTTTCCAAGCAAGCGCAGCATATTCATATCCATAAAAAGCTAACGCGATCACACCTGGAAAAAAGAAAATAAAGTATAAAACTAAATCAATCCAAGCCTGAGTTCTTTGACTAAACAATCTATATATAACATCTCCTCTTACGTGAGATTCCGTAGCTAAACAATAAGCACCTGACATCATTAAAATTGCACCATACATTTGCATACTAAAATCAAAATTCCATAGCGTTGGAGAATTAAAAACGTAAGCCATCACTACTTCATAAACAGTTCCTCCCATTAAAACTACGATGCACCAAGAGAAAGCTTTACCCATTGATGTGCTGAGAGTATCTGCAAATTGTATAAATGACTTCATATCAAAGAAATATATTAAAATACGTGTAAAAAAAAGGGGGTTTTTCAACCCCCTTTTAAATTTATTTTAAAGTTAATTAGATTTTAACTTTTTCGATTGGACCAAACTCATTTTCATAAGCTAATTTGTAGTTCGGTTGATTCATCAACAGATACTTCATAGTTCTCTTAGCGTATGCTTTTTGTGAGTCTACTACTTTTTTGAAGAAAGCATCTTTAGCAGAAAACTCTCCTACAACTTTATCCCAACCTTTTAATTGTTCTGCTAGGATAGCATCAGACGTTTGGTAAACATTAACCTTATGCTCATTCATCAACTTAGCAAGGTCAGTTGAATATCTAACCAATGCTTTAAAATAGTTATCTGAGTTTGCAGCATAAGCAGCATTTCTCAAGATAGCTTGATGTTCAGGTGAAAGGCTGTTTAGTCTCTTAGTGTTCATAGGAATTTCAAACATTTCCTGAGATTGGTGGAAACTTCCTAAGTGATAGTGTTTAGAGACGTCTTGCATTCCAAACTGTGAGTCTGATGTTGGGTTGTTAAACTCAGCAGCATCAATCAAACCAGTTTTCATTGCTGGTTGGATTTCACCACCTGGTAACTGTCTTACAACCATTCCCATAGCAGTTAAAACGTTAGTCGCTAGACCAACAGTTCTATACTTCATACCTTTAACATCAGATACTTTAGTTACGTTCTTTTTGAACCAACCAAAAGGCTGTGCAGGCATTGGCATATGGAAAAAACCTGTGTAATTAAATCCTACACTTTTTACAGCTTCTTCATATAATGCTCTTCCTCCACCATACTCCATCCATCCCATAACTTCTTGAGACGACATTCCGTATGAAGGACCTGTTCCAAAAAGAGATGCAGCAGGGTTTTTTCCGTACCAGTATGCTGTCACCCAGTGACCCATATCTACTACTCCAGAACTAACTGCTTGACCAATTTCAGAAGTTTTTACAACTGCTCCAACTGGTTGCACATCAATTTTTAATTTACCACCTGACATGTCACTAACCATTTTCGCATAGTCTGAAGCCATTTCGAAAAATATGTTAGCACCTGATGGCCAAGCAGCTTGCATTTTTAAAGTAACGTGACCGTCACCTAAAGCAATGTTTGGCATAGCTACTGCTGCTGCTGTTGCTGCACCAGTTGCTGCCGCTGCTTTGAAGAACTTTCTTCTTGAAGGAGTTTTAGAACTCTTCAAAGATTTCTTATTCTTAATCATTTATTCTCCTCTAGTTAATTAACTTGGCGAGCACTAAAACATATTTTCACATTAGAGTCTTTCTAAAAAGTGACCTAGAATGGGTTAGATAGGATTTTTTTACAATTATAGGTAGAATTTAAAAATTAAATTATTTTATTATTTTCGTAAATACAGCACTTTTCAGCTGGAATATGAAGTTTAATTTTTTCACCTGAAATTTCAGTTTCTCTATTAACTTTAGACTTAATTTCAAAATTATCCATTCTTGCTGTAATCAATTTGTAATTACCAAAATCCTCAACTTTTTGAACATTTACATCAATAAGATTTTCACTTTGATTTTTTGCAATTTTAATAAACTCAGATCTAATTCCTAATTTTATATTTTTACTTTTTAAATTAGACAAATTTGTATTCGTCTTAATTATTGTATTGTTTATTTTAACAGTATTTTCTGAAGTTGCTTCACTATCAAATAAATTCATAGCAGGTGAACCAATAAAGTAACCAACAAAAGTTGTATTAGGTCTTTCAAATAATTCTTTAGGTGAACCTGTTTGCACAACTTCTCCTTCACTCATCACAATTATATTATCTGCAAATGTCATGGCTTCGTTTTGATCATGTGTTACATAAACTAACGTTGTTTTGTATTGTTCGTTTATTTCTTTTAGATTTCTTCTCAATCTAAATTTTAAATCAGGATCAATAACAGTTAAAGGCTCGTCCATTAAAACTGCAGCAACATCTTCTCGTACCAAACCTCTTCCTAAAGATATTAATTGTTTTTGATCTGCTGTTAATTTTCTTGCAGGAGAGTTTAAAAAAGATTTTAAATTTAAAGTTTCTGCAACAGAATTAACTCTTTCATCTATTTTAGATTTTGAAAAATCTCTACACTTTAATGGAAAAGCAAGATTTTCAAAAACTGTCATGGTATTATAAATTACTGGAAACTGAAAAACTTGAGCAATATTTCTTTCTTCTGTTTTTAAATCTGTAACATCCTTATCATCAAATAATATTTTTCCAGCTGATGGTCTTACTAATCCAGAAACAATATTTAACATCGTTGTTTTTCCACATCCAGAAGGACCTAAGATTGCATATCTATTTCCATTCTCCCAAGTCATCGAAAATGGATTTAATGCATAAACTGGATTTGGATCATTTGGATTGTAAGAATGTGAGATATTACTTAAATCAATTTTAGCCATTGTTTCCTCCAAATGGTGAGGATGCTAATTTACCATCAGCAGCAAAAGCATAAGCTCTATCTATTTTAAAATCTATTTTAATCTTGTCATGAATTTTAAAATTCAAAACCTCTTCTATAGAAATAATAATTTTTATAGTTCCTCTTTTTAAATGGAGTAAAGTTTCAGAACCACTAATTTCAGCAAGCTCAACTTCAAATTCATGACCATTTTCATTAAGTTCAATGTCTGAAGATCTTAAACCAATCTTTAATCCGCTATCTGTTAACTTTGATAAATGATTAGGCGCTTTAATTTCAATACCTTCAAATCTTATTTGCTCATTAGATATTTCTGCTTCAATAATATTCATAGGTGGGTCGTTAGAAATTTCAGCAACTTTTAGAGAACTTGGGTTCTCAAATATTTCTTTTGCTGGACCTACTTGTAGCACTTTGCCCTCGTCTAAAACAATTACTTCTCCATTTAGCTCCATGGTTTCTCTTGGGTCTGTAGTAGAATAAATTAAAATAGTTTCATCTGCTAAACCCTTTGAAAATAAACTCTTAAATTCCTCTCTAAGCTGTTCTCTCAATTTGTAATCTAAATTAACCAAAGGTTCGTCTAGCAATAATATTTTAGCATTTTTAACTAATGATCTTGCTAAAGAGACACGTTGTTGCTGACCACCAGATAGCTCCTGAATTTTTCTGTTTTCATAGCCAACTAACCCAACTGATTTTAAAGATTCCATTACTTTTTTTTTAATTTCTTCATTATCAATTTTTCTTTGTCTCAAAGGAAACGCGATATTTTCAAATACATTTAAATGAGGATAATTAATAAATTGTTGATAAACCATAGCTACATTTCTTTGCCAAACTGGAACCTTTAAAAAATCCTTACCGTCAAATTCAATAGCACCGCTATCTGGAGTTAAAAGGCCAGCTATAGTTTTTAGTAAAGTTGTTTTACCTGATAAAGTTCTTCCAAGAATTGTGTATAGATTTCCCTCTTTAAAATTAAAGGACACTTCATTTAAGTGATATTCCTCACTTGGTTTATAGGTTAAGTTGTTAGCAATTAAATTCATTATTTAATTGCTCCTGATAGATTTCCTTTAGATAGATATCTCTCGACTATAAACGCTACTATAATCAATGGTGCAACTGAAACCAGAGCAGATGCTGACAAACTCCACCATGGAGTAACAGATGAGTTCAGAGCAACAATTTTAACTGGTAATAACTGTACTTCCGTGAAAGTTAAAATGAACGCAAAGAAAAAATCTATCCATCCAAAAATAATACAAAACATACCAGCAACAATTAATCCTGGTATTGAGTTAGGTAGCACCACTTTTAAGAAAGCTTGATAAGGATTACATCCATCAATCAAAGCTGTTTCATCAATTTCTCTTGGAACTTTATTAAAGAAATCAACCATAATCCAAACTGCAATAGGCATCAGTAAAACAATATAGACTACAATCAATCCTATGAGGCTATCTAATAAATTAATTGAACTTAAAAATAAGAAAAATGGAATTGATAAAACAATTGGTGGCATAATTCTTTGAGAAATAAAGAAAAATGTAATGTCATTATTTTTTACAAAGCCTGCTTTAAAGGTATATCTGGATAAAGCATAAGCTGACAATGTACCAAGAATTATACTAATTAAACTTGCTGTACACGTTACAAATAAACTGTTGAAGTAAGGTTCTACAATATCAACTCCACCTTTAGCTGGAGATTTTATCAAAACTTTCCAACCCTCTAAATTAGGTTCAAAGTCTACCCATGGTATATACGTAACTCCTCCATTTACAGATTGAAAATCTTTAAACGATGTAGTTAAGGCCCAAAGAAAAGGAGCAACAACAAATACTGCCCAAAAGACAATAAAAAAATATTTTAAAAATGTATAAAGTTTGTTCATAATTTATTCTTTTAAAAGTAATTTAGTTAAAACCTTCGCAATAATTGTTAAACTTATGATCATAATAATTAAGTAAGTAAAAGACATCGAAGCTGCGTATCCCATTTGAAACTCTCTCAGTCCCTTAATAAAAATATAAAAACTTGATGTTTCTGTTGAGGTGCCTGGACCTCCTGATGTTAGGACATATACCGTATCCATAATTTTAGATGCCTCAATTAATCTTATAATTATTGCCCCAATTGATATAGGTGCCATTAGTGGAAAAGTTACATAAATAAACTTTCTAACTGGACTAGCTCCATCAATTGCAGCAGCTAAAAACGGTTCTTTAGGTAATGACAATAAACCTGCCAATAAAAGTAGAAACATAAACGGTGTCCACTGCCAAACCTCAACTATAATTACTGTAAATTTAGCTAAAGCTGGGTCTGTTAACCATTTCGGAGATAAACCAAAATTAGATAAAATATCATTAACTGGTCCTAAAGATTCATGAAAAAAAGTTCTCCAAATAACAGTCATGATAACCGGAGTTGTCATCATTGGTACTAAAAATAAAACTCTAAAAAATCTTTTAAATTTGATGTCTTTCCAAACCATATGTGCAAGAGCAAATCCAATGACATACTGGAGAATTACTGTTGTAACAGACAAAAAACTTAATCTAAAAAAAGATTCCCAAAATCTTGGGTCATCAGTAAAAAGTCTTATATAATTTTCTATACCTATAAAATCTAAACCTGGATTATAACTATTCCATCCAGATAAACTTAATCTAACTACAAAAATAATTGGAAAAATTAAAATTCCAATAAGCACAAATAGACCTGGAAACAGAAAGAAATATTTATGCTTAAAGTTCATTTATAAAGTTGGATTATATTATTTTTTTTATATGTGGCCATTTTAATAAATGGCCACATAAATTAAGTATTATTAAAGTTGGTTGTCTTCCATTTTAACACCAACAGCGTAGGCATCTCTTACTGCTTTTTTACCTACTCTGCTTACAATTGCTTCCCACTCTTTAGCAACTTCGTCTAATGCTTCTTGAGGAGACAATTGTCCTGCTAAAGCTTTAGAAGTTCCTGTAGCGACAGCACTTGTAAACTCAAATACACCTGGAACTCTTAGAGGGAAAACTCTATTTTGACTTTTCTCCATATCTAAAAGTGTTTGAGTGTAACTGTTAGCAATCTCTGGATCCCAACCCATACTATTAATATAAATATTAGGGTCGAAGTCAGAGTTTTTGAAAGGGTTAACACCAAATCTACCAATTGCTAAGTCAGCTTGGTGGTTTGCTCCGTTTGAGAAAAAGCAAAGATAATCAAACGCCATATCTTTTACTTTACTTTTCTTAGCAACACCAACTGCCCAACCCCAAACAATGTATGGAGCTTGGTTGTATTGGTTTTCCCAGCTATTTGAAACTCTGTTCCAAACTTTGTTAGCACCTGGAAGAGGAGCTGCGCCTACTTTGTTTTTAATAGGGCTATCATCCTGCATCGCTGCAATAAATGCATCATCCCATGAAAAACTAAATAAAGTTTGTCCACCACCAAATGATCCAATTTCGTCACCTAGACCAAAGTTAGTTCCCCCTGGAGGAACATATTTAGTAGCCTCAACCCAATCAGTTAAAGCTTCAACGAAACCTGGATTATTAATGTTTGGTTTCATAGTTTCTAAATCAAAAAAGAAACCACCTGGAGTTCTTGGATTTTTAGCATATGCAACTGATCTGCTGAAAAAAGCTGCGAACATTAAGTCGTCTTTTTTCATAACTTCAGCTGAACCATATTCTAACTCACCATCTCCATCCCAGTCCCAACCATTAAAGAATTTTGCCATCTCAGCATATTCTTTCCAAGTTGTTGGAACTTTTAGATCTTTTCCTGTTTCTGCTTTATATTTTTTTTGCATTTCAGGATTATCAATGACGTCTTTTCTATATTTTAGATAGTGTCTGTCACCATCAACTGGATACTGGTACATAGTTCCATCCCAAGATGATAC
This sequence comes from Candidatus Pelagibacter sp. HIMB1542, assembly GCF_052047835.1. Classification (NCBI taxonomy): domain Bacteria; kingdom Pseudomonadati; phylum Pseudomonadota; class Alphaproteobacteria; order Candidatus Pelagibacterales; family Candidatus Pelagibacteraceae; genus Candidatus Pelagibacter; species Candidatus Pelagibacter sp. HIMB1542. The sequence continues at coordinate 357,995 of NZ_JBNAJB010000002.1, forward strand.
ACCCATATGAGATTTAGTTACGTCTTTCATCTCTGTTGAGTTCATATACTTCTTAGGAACTGGTGCTAAATATCTTTTCCAGTCATTGATAAAGTTAGAAAATCCAAACACAATATCGTAAGGTGCTTGTCCAGCTTGAAAAGGAACCATTGCCTTAGAATACAAATCACCTGCTGGTGTATGAGTAACTTCAACTTTAGCTCCAGTTAATTTTTCAAACTGTTCAGCATGAAGAGCTGTTGGCTCTCCCATTACTGGAATTGCGTGAGTATTTATTTTAAGAGTTTTTCCTTTGTAATTTTTCTTAGACATTTCCTCATAAGAACAATCACCTGGAATATCTCCTGTTGCTTTGATATGTGGGAATTGATCACTCCACTTATCAGCATATGCCATAGGGCTAAATATCATCATACTTGATATTACAGCCGTTAAGCAGGTTTTTATTATTTTCATTATCACCTCTCTTTTTTTTTTTACGGAACTAAAACAGCTCGTCCCTTAACCTTACCATCGTTAAGATCATGAAGCGCTTTATTAGCATCGTCTAAACTATACTCCTGCATAGAGAGCTTTACTTTACCTCTGTCAGCTAACTCCATTAATTCATATAATTCAGACCACGTTCCCACTAAATTACCTACAATTGTTTTCTCAGAAATAATTAAATCAACTGCAAGTGATTTAATTTCTTCTCCATATCCAACTATGTAGTAAAAACCACCATTAGAAGTCATTTGAATTCCCATGGCAGTAGATCCTTTTTCACCTACGAAATCAATTACAGCTTCAGAACCTTTTCCTTTTGTTAGTTCTTGAACTTTTTCAATTTCGTTTCCATCAATTAAAACTCCGTGGTCACCACCAAGTTCCATTGCATGTTTCAATGCTGCTTCAGATTTTTCAACAATAATAATATCTGCTGCACACATAGCTTTTAAACATTGAATAGCGATGTGACCTAAACCTCCTGCACCAATAATTGTACAGCTCTGACCAGGTAGCAAATGTCTTGTTGCTTTTTTTACTACTCTATAAGCTGTAAGACCTGCATCTGAAAAAGGTGCAACATCTTTAGGCGCTAATACTTTTGGAAGTTTAATTAGATTTCTAACGCTAGTTTTTAATAGTTCAGCGTAGCCACCTTCTTTAATACTTAATCCAGGAAATGCGCCTGCTTCAGCATGCATATCATTACCTCTTCTGCAATCTAAACAAGTTCCTCCTGTTCCAGAAATAAGTGGGTGTAATATTACAGGATCACCCTTTTTAAATTCAGTAACGTCTGAACCTACATCTTCTACCCAACCAGCATTTTCATGTCCCATTACACATGGTAATAATTTTCCATCTGGATCTTGAATATGTTTCCATACTCCTTCAATAATATGTAAATCAGTTCTGCAAACTCCTGCAGCACCAATTTTAACTATAACGTCTGACGCCTTTTCAATTTTAGGATCTGGCATCTCCTCACCTGTGACCCAGACCTTTTCTTTCATTTCAGGGTCATATTTATGCAAAACCTGTGCTTTCATTATTATCTCTCCTTTAATATTTAAGTAACACTATTAAAATTCTGATATAGAATGGAGTCAACGGCATCTTTATATGTACAAAAAGTTAACAATTACAACCTGTGGTTGGTTGTTGTATCTAGAAAAACAAATAAACTTTTAAAATGTCAAACTTAAGTCACTCAAACAGCGAACTTAAAAATATCCTACATAAAAGGAATATGAGCTCTTATGAGATGGGAAAAGATATTAATGAAAGTTGGTTGAGATGTATCAGTGAAGGCCTTGATCCGTTTAATGATCCTAAACAAAGTGTAATTTCATCAATCGAATTAAAAGAGATAAAAGAGCGAAATGAAACTATCAGAAGAATAATTATTCCTGAACTAGAACTTTTATATTCCCAAATAGCAGGAACAAATTTTATGGTGGCTTACTCAGATGAGAAAGGATTAGTCTTGGATACAATTTATGACAAATCTTGTTTACAAACTGACGTTGGTAAAACAGTAATACCAGGTTCAATTTGGGCAGAAAAAATTTGTGGAACAAACGGTCTTGGATTATCTGTTGAACTAAAAAAACCAACTATCGTTTCAGGTAAAGAACACTTTTTTACTGCTCATGAAAATATTTCGTGCTTTGCAAGTCCAATCATAAATTATGACGGTAAAATTATTGGTATTATTGATGCTTCAACAGACTCAATGTCCAGAGAACAACATACGCTAGCTTTAGTAAGACTTGCGACTAGAAGTATCGAAACCAAATTGTTTATTAAAAAATTTGAAAACGAATTAATTATTTCTTTTCACCCAAGACAAGAATATCTAACTACAACTAGTGTTGGGATGCTGGCAATAAATGGGGATGGATTAATTGTGGGTGCAAACAACAATGCAAAAATTATGCTTAATGGACTAGTTGATTTAAAAAATGAAAATTTTAATAAAATTTTTACAACTTCATTTTCATCAATTGCATCAGATATCTTAAATAATAAAACTCTAAAGATAACAGATCATTTAGGTTCATCTGTTTTTGTGGTCAAAAGTCAAAATTTTAAAGAAAGTAAATTTATTGAAACTGGCAAACAAAACAAAACTTACGCTTGTAAAAATTGTGAGGATACAAAAATTAAAAGAGAAAAGTGTATTCTAATTAGATCTACTTTTAGTGAAACTAATAATATTTCTGCAGCATCAAGAAAATTAGGTGTATCTAGAACTACAATTTATAAGCATCTAAATTAATTATTTTTTACTAAAAAATATAAATAAGAAGTTAAAGACGTAACTAGTACAAAAGACATTGCTAATTGAAATGAAGCAATTTCAGAATAATTTAAACTTAATCCTAAATCTATAATAAGGCCGATTATCCATTGTAGAAAAAAAGCACCTATAAATATTAACAAATTATAAGAAGTTAGAGCTTTGCCTGCATTAGATACAGAGAAAGCCATCCCAACTGCTGGCTGAATTAAGGACAAAAATACAGCTGAAACTATGAATAATGCCCAATGAATTGAATCTGTATTTGGACCTAGATAAATAATTACACCCAATACCAATAAACTTAATGGTGAACCATATTTCAACAATCTGATTGCATCATTAACGTTCTTTGAAAATTTCGGAACAAAATAGCCCCATATCAAAAATGATAGCAACATAAAAAAATAAATTAAAAATAACCCTTTTGCACTTTCTTCTGGTGTATACCCAGATACTTTTATCATCCAAGGACCAGCCCATAGTGTTTGGATAGCAAATAATCCTCCAGTGCTAAAAAAGCCCATTGGAATAACACTTCTGAAGAATTGATTTTGCCAAACAATACTCAATTTTGCATCATCGTTTTTCTGATTACCTTTTGAAGTCCACTGAGGTATAAAAATAATTATCAAAATTATACAAACCAAAGTTATGAAAGCTAAAAGCAAAAATATATTTCTCCAACCAATTATAGGTAAGAAAAATTGAACTGGTAAACTTGATGACAACATACCAATTGCACCAACCATTAACATCCATGAGTTTGCACGTTGTTGGGTTTCATCTTGATACCAAATCCGATAAGCTGTCAAAGGCCCCATTAAACAAGCTCCAACACCAACTCCTATAATTATTCTAGATACTAAAAGAGTTAAAAAATTCTGAGCGAGAGCAAATATTAATAAACCAACAATGGTTAATGATAAAAAGTATGAAACAATTTTTCTTGGACCTCTCATGTCTAGCATATAGCCTAAAGGGATTTGTACACTTGCAAATCCTAGAAAATATCCGCCACCTAATAATCCAAGCTCTCCTGCAGAAAGATTAAATTCATTTACTAATTCAGGTGAAATTGTTGCAGTTATTGCTCTTAAGAGAGTAGAAATAAAATATCCTAAAGCAAAAACTAAAAAAATTATAATAGCTTTTGATTTAGCTAAGACAGGTTTATTCATTAAGCATTTTGTTAGCCTTGTTTACTCAATTAACAGTTCTTAAAAAAATCTTTACTTAAATTATATACTTCTACATTCCCCAACGCATTGCAGCAGTATGAACTGGTGAGTCCCAATTTTTTAAAATCTCTTCATCACATTTTAAAAGAGTTATAGATGCTCCTTGCATTTCTAGTGATGTACAATAATTGCCAACCAAACTTCTTGTGATTTCAATATTTTTAGATTTTAAAATTTCACATGCATCGTGATATGCTAGATATAATTCAGTAAGAGGGGTTCCACCCATTCCATTTACAAAAAGAAGAGTCTTCTCATTTTTTTGGGGTTTTAAATCCTCAAGAATAGCTTCTAGCATATTTGAAACTATTGTTTTAGATGGTTGAATTTTTTCTCTTTTTCTTCCTGGTTCTCCATGAATACCTACACCAAATTCCATTTCATCATTCCCAATATCAAATGTCGGTTTACCAGCAGCTGGGACTGTACAACTTGTAAAAGCAACTCCCATTGTGCCAGAATTTTTATTTACTTTTTCCCCGAGCTTCTTACATTCTTCCAAAGAAGAACCATTTTCTGCAGAAGAACCAACAATTTTTTCAACTAAAACAGTCGCAGCAACACCCCGTCTTCCAGTGGTAAATGTGGAGTCTTCTACTGCAACATCATCATTTGTTATTATACTATCATTCTTACCAGAGTACATTTCGGCACCCATTTGAAAATTCATGATATCTCCAGAGTAATTTTTAACTATAAACAAAACTCCTGCACCACTATCTACATGTTCTGCAGCAGCTTGCATTTGATCAGGTGTAGGTGCTGAAAATACGAAACCTGGACACGCTGCATCCAACATTCCATGACCTACAAAACCACCGTGCATAGGTTCATGCCCACTTCCACCACCTGATATAAGAGATACTTTTCCTTCTTTAGTTTTATTCCTTCTTGAAATGAAATTTGGATCAAATTTTACATCGATAATATCTTTGTGAGCTTTACCAAAGCCCTCTAAACTTTCATTTAAAAAATTATCTACGTTGTTAATAAATTTCTTCATTATTCCTCCTATTCATTAATTACAGATTTACATATTGTTTCAATTATTAGCTGTGAAGAACGAGCACCAGGATCTATGTGTCCCTTTGCTCTCTCACCCAAAAAAGATGCTCTTCCTTTAGTAGCTAGCATATCTTTAGTTGCCAACATTCTTTCTTCAGCAATTTTAATCACCTCTTTTAAACCTTGGTTTTTTTCAATGTTTTCATTTTTAATTTCATTCAATTTTTGAGAAACAGGAATTAAAACATCCATCATTGTCTTTTCTCCCACATCAGCTTTACCACGATCCTTCATCGCATTAACACCTGATATTATCATTTCACAAGCCTTACTAAAATTTACTTCTTCTAAATTTGATGTTTTAGCCATTGACATAAAAAATGTTCCAAACAAAGCACCAGAAGAACCCCCAATACCTGATAGTACCTTCATAGCAATCATATTCAAAGCTTTTGAAAGAGGTAAATCTTTGATTGTGCTTTCTAACTCTACGACCAATTTTAGTCCTCTTTGTACATTAAAAATGTGATCACCATCCCCTATATTTTGATCTAACTTTTCAATTTCAGATGCATTGGCGTCTATTACTTTTTGAATGATTTTTGCTTGTGATATTAAAAAATTAACGCTCATAAATTCTATTTCCTTCTTTATCAAATTTTAAAACTTTATTTGCATCAATGTCAAAATTAATAATTTCATTAATTGTAGATTTGTAATTTCCTTGTACTGATGCAAGTATCTCATTGCCTTGATAATCAATTGCGACAACGGTTTCAGAACCTAAATTTTCAAATGAAATTATTTTACCCTCATATTGACCATTTCCTAAAGAAACACTCTCAGGCCTAAATCCTATTTTTGGTGGCTCATCCTTACTTTTAAATAATGAACCTGGTAATACATTAATTTTTGGAGATCCAAGTCTTTGCGAAACATAAATAGAATTAGGATTTTCATAAATTTCTTCTGGTGATCCTATCTGAACTACTACTCCTTCTTTAAGAACGCCTATTTTGTCTGCCAAAGTTGTTGCTTCAGCTTGATCATGAGTAACGTATAAAATGGTTGCATTTAAATTTGTTTGAATATTTTTTAATTCAACTCTTAAACTTTCTCTTAATTTTGCATCAAGTGAGGACAATGGCTCATCCATTAAATAAATGTTGGGTTTACGTATAAGCGCTCTGCCAATCGCAACTCTTTGCATTTCACCACCTGATAATTGAGTTGCTTTGTTGTTCAATTTATTTGAAATTTTTAACATCTCTGCAATGTTTTCAATTTTATTTTTAATCTCTTCCTCAGGTAATTTCCTCATGGGAGAACGCAGTGGGAATGCAAGATTTTCATAAACACTGTAGTGAGGATATAAAGAGTATTGTTGAAAAACAAAAGAAACGTCTCTGGATGCAGGCTGATCCTCTGTAACATTCTCGTTATCAAAAAGTACACTTCCTGAGTCAATTTTTTCTAAACCAGCTATACATCTTAGTGTTGTTGTTTTTCCAGCACCTGATGGCCCAAGCAACACAAAAAATTGTCCATCTTCAATTGTAAGATTAATATCTTTTAATGCTTTTATTTTTTTATTGTAAGTTTTAAATAAATTTTTTAATTCTACTTTAGCCATTATTCATAAACTCACTTTTTAAAGATTTGTCAGTTGAACCATCAAAAATAATAATATTGTTGTTTGATGGTTTTACTTGAACATTTTCGTTTATCTTTACTTTTTTAGAAACATCAGTTCTAACTTTAATCTCACCAACTTTTGTTTTGACTGTAATAATTTTTCTAGAGCCTAAATATTCAACCCCATAAATAAAACCTTTTAATCCATCTTCATCAGTTAAAGTTAGATTTTCAGGACGTATACCAAAATAATTTTTGTTTTCTTTTGATTCTTCAAATTGCTTAGGAATTTCAAATTTTGTTTCATCTATCTCAATTGAAGATTGATCCTTGGATATACCATGTTCTAAACTTATGAAATTCATTCCTGGAGAACCAATAAAAGATGCAACAAATTTTGTTTTGGGTTTATTATAAATTATACTTGGCTCATCTGCCTGCAATATTTCACCACCATCCATAACAGCAATACGATCTGCTAAAGACATGGCTTCTAGTTGATCATGAGTAACATAAACTGTAGTAGCTCCAATTTCGATGTGAAGTTTCTTTAATTCTAAACACATTAGTTCTCTAAATTCTGCATCTAAAGTTCCTAACGGTTCATCCATAAGGAAGGCTTTTGGTCTCCGAACTAATGCCCTACCTAGAGCAACTCTTTGTCTATCTCCGCCTGAAAGAGAAGATATATTTGAATTTAAAATGTGATCGATTCTTAAGAGTTTGGCTGCCTCCTCAACTCTATTTTTAATGTCTTGTTTACTATATCCCTGCATTTTCAATGGAAATGAGAGATTGTTTCTGACATTCATATGTGGATACAAAGCAAATAATTGAAACACAAAAGCAATATCTCTTTCAGATGCTCTCAACATTCCAACTTCTTCTTCTCCAAGATAAATCTCACCTGATGTTGGCAATTCTAATCCAGCAATCATTCTAAGAGTTGTGGTTTTTCCACATCCAGAAGGACCAAGTAAAACAAAAAATTCTTTATCTTTAATAGTTAAATTAGAATTTTTTACAGCTGTAAAATCACCAAAAGACTTTTGTAAATTTGCTATTTTAATTTGAGACATATCAATCTGGGAAATGACTTGTTATTACGAAACCTATAGTTCCTACTAATATTACTATGAAAGAATAAGTAAACATCCACATTGCAAAAGGCTGCAGCAACATGAACACACCAAGAAGAATTATTACAGTTGATAGATTTTCCCAATACACTCTTCTAAATATTTTTCTGATTAATGATTTTTCTTCTTCCATTATTTTCTAACTGCTCCAAAAGTAATTCCTCTTAAAAGATGTTTTCTTAATATTATTGTAAAAATCATTACCGGTAATAAAAACAAAGTTGTTCCGGCACCAATAGCAGGCCAATCTAATCCTCCTTCACCAATGATTGTTGGGATAAAAGGAGGTGCTGTTTGTGCATTAAATTGAGTTAGCAATACTGCAAAAGCATACTCGTTCCAAGAAAATATCATACAAAAAATTGCTGTAGCAGCTATACCTGTCATGGCCTGCGGAAGAACAACTTTAAAGAAAGCTTGAAGTCTGGAATATCCATCTATCATAGCTGCTTCTTCGTATTCTTTTGGTATTTCATCCATAAATCCTTTTAATAACCAAACTGCTAAACTTAAGTTTACAACGGTGTATAAAATAATCATACCTAAGTGCGTATCACCGAGACCTAATTTTCTATACATAATAAATATAGGAACAGCTACTGCTATTGGAGGAAACATTCTTGTTGAGAGAATAAAAAATAATAAATCATCTTTTAATGGAACTCTAAATCTTGAAAATGCATAAGCAGCTAGTGCTCCTAAAAAAACTGAAGCAAAAGTTGAGCCAAAACCAATTATCATAGAATTTGAATACCTACCTAAAAACTTTGACGGTCCAGTTATAACCATCTCTCTACTTCTAACTAATTCTTCATACCAATTTTCTGGTGGAGGCAATGAGTTTAAATATTCCTCAGATTGTCTTGATCTGTTAGTAAATAAGTTTACATACCCTTCAAGCGAAGGTTCGAAAAAAACCTCTGGAGGATAAGATATCGCGCTATCTACATTTTTAAAACTGGTCATTACCATCCATGATATTGGTATCAAAGTAATAACTGTGTAAATAATTATAATCGCAGCAGCAATTTTTTTAGAGAATGAGGATGGTTCCAAATATGACCTAGATGTATCCATTAGCGTTCCTTAATTTTATTCATTACTTTGACATAGACATTTCCAAAACCAAATATAGTTACAAAGAGTATGACTGCGAAAGCCGAGCTATAACCAGTTTTCCATTTTTCAAAAGCTTCTCTTTTTAAATTTATTGATGCAAGCTCAGTTGCAGAGCCTGGTCCACCCGATGTAAGTTCAACAACCATGTCGAACATTTTAAAATTTTCTATTCCCCTAAAAAGCAAGGCCAATAATAAAAATGGTAAAACAGATGGTAATGTTATGTATAAGAATTGCTGCCATTTGCTTGCCCTATCAACTTCAGCTGCTTCATATAAGTAATTTGGAACTGATCTTAGGCCTGCTAGACAAATTAACATTGTAAAAGGTGTCCACATCCAGGTGTCTACTATTACTATAGCCCAAGGTGCTAAAGTACTAGAACCGATCATGTCAAAACTACCCAAATCGTAGAAAAAATTTACTGCGTAATTGAAGAGACCTACTTGAGGATTATATAAATAAGTCCAGAATACGCCAACTACAGCTGGAGATAACATCATGGGAAGAACAATTAAAGTTGTCAATAATTCGTTTCCTTTAAATTTTCTATTAAGTAGTAAGGCTAAACCTAAACCAATTATTGCTTGAAGCAGCAATGTCCAAAACATGAAGCTTGCTGTAACTTGCATTTTTTCCCATATAGCTTCCCTGTTAAGAATTTTAATGTAATTTTTTAAACCAATAAATTCTGGTTCTCGTCCAATTTTATTTGCATAAAAATTTGTAAATGACATTCTGATAGCATAGATCAGTGGATATATATTTATCGCCAATAAAAGAATTACTGTTGGTCCAATAAAGAGCCATCCTACAGCTTTATCCGAGAGTCCTTTGAATTTCTTTTTTACGCTCATAAAAATTTGTTATAAAAAAAGGGGAGATGTATCCCCCCTTTTTTTAAATTATTTTAACGTATTATGTTTACAGTTTTCCGTCTGCTTCAAACACATCAACCCACTCTACGATAATTTTATCAAGAGCTTCTTTAGCAGTTCCTTTTCCATTAACTACATAGTCATGAATTGCTTCTTGCATCGGAAGCATCAACTCTACAAATGTTGGTTCTTGCCAAAAATCTTTAACAATACCCATAGAGTCTAAGAAACCCTGTGCATAGACAGTTGACGTTGGAAATGATGGTGAATTTAAAACATCATTATGACATGAATATCCACCAAGATCCCACCATTTTTGTTGTACATCTGGTCTTGCAAACCACTTGATGTACTCAAGAGCAAGATCTTGTTTGTCTGAATATTTAACAACAGATATACCTTGTCCACCCAATGTTGCAGCTGCAACATTTTGTTTAGGATTTGCAAAGAAGCCACTAACTCTTCCATCGCTATCTTCTTTAGATACACCTGGCCAGAAAGCATACCAATTCATTTGGAATGCAACTTGTCCAGATTTGTAGGCGTCTAGATTTGCAACCATGTATGCATCTGAGTGTCCTGGAGGTGCACAGTCTTCATATAACTTTCTGTAAAACTCAACTGCTTCTACAGCTTGTGGTGAATTGAAATATCCTTCCATGTCATAAGGTTTGTCAGGATTTTGATATTCCATGCCCCAAGCATACATTGCTGCTGTAACACCCATTGTTATACCTTCAGATCCACGTTCTGTATTAATTGCAGCTCCATATCTTTTTTGACCATCAATCTCTCTGCCTTGGAAAAAAGAACACATGTCATGTAGTTGATTCCAGTTAGCAGGAACTCCTAAGTCATATCCATGTTTCTTTTTAAATTCAGAATTAAGCTCCGGTCTATCAAACCAATCTTTTCTGTAAGCCCAAGCTAATGCATCTCCCATAGCAGGTAATGCATAGTAGTTCTCACTTCCTTTTGGCCAAGTTGAGTATGCATAAACAGTTGCTGGTGAAAAATCATTCATTGAAATTCCCTCTTTATCAAAGAAGTCATTCAACTTCACATAATGGCCATAAGTTGCTCCAGCACCAATCCATTGTGAGTCACCGATTAGTAGGTCAAAAGTTTTACCTTTGTTGTTAAGTTCATTTAACATACGGTCGGCAAAATTTGGCCAAGGCACAAACTCAAAGTTTACTTCTATTCCAGTTTCTGCTGTGAATTCTTTAGTTAATTCTTGCAAAGCATTAGCAGGGTCCCAAGCGGCCCATCCTAAAGTGATAGATTTAGCATTTGAATTTACAGAGAATGAAAATAAAGAAACAAACAATAAAATCATTATTTTTTTCATTTTATCTCCTCTTAGTTTAATTAATCTAAATATAATCTATCCAAAATGTTTTGTGCCTGCTAGTATTTTTTTTATAAAAAATAGATAATTGATAAATTTTAAAGAGAAAGGGAAATTATGAATAATATAAAGGGTCCTGCAATTTTCCTAGCACAATTTGTGGGTGAAGATGCACCGTTTAATTCTTTAGATAATATTTGTAAGTGGGCATCATCTTTAGGTTACAAAGGTGTACAAATTCCAAGTTGGGATAGTAGACTGATCGATTTAAAGAAAGCATCTGAAAGTAAAGATTATTGCGATGAAATTAAAGGAATAACAAAAAAATATGATCTTGAGATCACTGAACTATCAACGCACCTTCAAGGACAATTAGTTGCGGTACATCCTGCATACGACACAGCATTTGATGGATTTGCCGCACCTGAAGTTAGAGGAAATCCAAAAGCAAGACAAGAATGGGCAGTCAATCAATTAATGTTGGCAGCTAAGGCTTCAAAAAATCTTGGACTTGATAGGCATGTTACTTTTTCTGGAGCATTAGCTTGGCCTTACGTTTATCCTTGGCCACAAAGACCAGAAGGATTAATTGAAAATGCATTTGATGAACTTTCAAATAGATGGAAGCCAATTCTTGATCAATTTGACCAAAATGGAGTTGATCTTTGTTATGAGATACATCCTGGTGAAGATCTTCATGATGGTATTACTTTTGAAATGTTTTTAGAAAAAGTTGGTAATCATAAAAGATGTAACATGCTCTATGATCCTAGCCATTATGTTTTGCAAAATTTAGATTACTTGGCTCATATAGATATTTATCACGAAAAAATTAAAATGTTTCATGTTAAGGATGCAGAACTTAACCCTACTGGAAAACAAGGTGTCTATGGTGGTTTTCAATCTTGGGTTAATAGAGCTGGTAGATTTAGATCTCTTGGTGATGGACAGGTAGATTTTAAATCAATTTTTTCAAAGTTTACTACTTATGGTTATGATGGCTGGGCTGTTCTTGAGTGGGAATGTTGTCTAAAACATCCAGAAGATGGGGCTAGAGAAGGAGCTGAATTTATCAAAAATCATATCATTAACACTACAGAAAAAGCATTTGATGATTTTGCAGGAAGTGGTGCTGACATTGAGGCTAATAAAAAAATGCTTGGTATAAATTAATGCAAAGAAAAATACGTATTGGAATGGTAGGTGGTGGAGAAGGTGCTTTTATTGGGGGTGTTCATAGAATAGCTTTAAGGCTTGATGGTCACTATGAATTAGTAGCAGGTTGTTTTTCGTCTGATTTTAAAAATTCAAAAGAAACTGGAAATAAACTTGGATTATCAGATGAACGTATTTATGAAACTTACCAAGAAATGGCAGAAAAAGAGTTTGCTCTTTCTGATGGAATTGATGTTGTTTCTATAGTAACTCCTAATCATCTTCATGTTCCAATAGCAAAAGTTTTTGCAGAAAAAGGTATTCATATAATTTGTGATAAGCCTCTAGCTTTAACGACTGAAGAAGCAAGTTCTCTTAGAGATATTATTGAAAAAAAAAAATTAATTTTTGCTTTAACACATAATTATACTGGATATCCTATGGTAAGACATGCAAGATCTGTTATTAAAAAAGGTGATCTTGGAAAGATCCGAGTTGTACAAGCAGAATATCCTCAAGATTGGTTAACTACAAAAGCTGAAGACACTGGTTTAAAACAAGCCGAGTGGAGAACTGATCCCAAAAGGTCAGGAGGAGGAGGGTGTATAGGAGATATTGGAACCCACGCATTCAATCTTGTCAGATTTATTACTGGATTAGAATTGGATGAGTTATCAGCCGACATTCATACTTTCATTAAGGGCAGAAAGCTAGACGACAACGCTCAAATCATGCTTAGATTTAAAGGTGGTGCAAAAGGTGCAATATGGTCCAGTCAAGTTGCAGTTGGGAATGAAAATAATCTTAAAATAAGAGTTTATGGTGAAAATGGTGGATTGGAGTGGAGACAAGAAGATCCTAATTATTTATATTTCACAAAATTTGGTCATCCAACTCAAAAGATTACTCGAGGGAGTAGTAATACTAGCAAAGAGGCAGAGGACGTCACAAGAATTCCACCTGGACACCCTGAGGGCTATTTAGAAGGGTTTGCTAATATATATAGCGATGTTTCTAAAACATTATTTGCTGAAATAAATAAAAAAAAATATGATAAATCAAATGATTGTTACCCGACAGTTTATGATGGTGTTGAAGGTATGAAATTTATAGAAACTATTTTAGAGTCTAGTAAAAATAATAGCAAATGGGTTCAATTTAATTAATATAACAAATTTAATTTACTTTATTTACACAATTACCAGTTCTAAAAAATTCATCTATATTATCGATTGCTAAGTTACCCATTGCAATTCTAGTATCTTTTGTAGCACTTCCTAGATGAGGCAAAACAAAAACACTCGGGATTTTTAAATAACCAGGATTTAAATTTGGTTCATTTTTATAAACATCTAATCCTGCTGCATAAATTTTTCTTCTATTCAATGCATCAATCAAAGCTTCATCATCAACTATATCACCCCGAGCAACATTTGTTATTACAGCACCTTTAGGGAAATACTCTACTGTCTCTTTATTTATTAAATTTTCTGTTTCTTTTGTAGCTGGGCAACAAATAGATAAAACATCTGAAACTGAAAAAAGACTCTTTATACTGTCGTGGTAGATTGCACCCTGCTCTTTATCTTCATTTAATTTTGAACGATTATGATAATGAATGATCATGCCTAAAGATTTAGCAATATTTGCAATTTTTTGACCAATACGACCCATGCCTAAAATTCCTAATCTTGTTCCTGTTAACTGTTTTCCAATTAAATAATCTGCAGACCATTTCCATCCACCCTCACGAGCAGACTCAATTCCTTCTGATGCTCTTCGACAAGCTCCTAATATAAGTAATATTCCTATCTCAGCTGTAGCATCTGACAAAACTTCCGGGGTATTAGTGACAGCAATACCTCTTTTTTTAGCAGCATCTAAATCAATATTTCCAAAACCAACTGCAAAATTTGAAATTATTTTAATACTATCTGGAAGTTTATTTATTGTATCAGCGTCTAATTTTTCAGTTAAAGATGATAAAATTCCATCACATCCTTCACTCATTTCAATAATTTTTGATTGTGAATAAAGTTCATCATTTGAATTAAATTTAGCTTCAAATAATTTTGATGCTTTATCTTCACTCTCTCGGATCAGTCTTCTAGTAATTAAAATTTTTTTCATAAAACCCCTATTTTAAAATTTCAGGTTTGGGACCGCCTGTGTACCAATCTAAAACTTCAATTGTATGTAAAATTGGGACTTTAGTACCATGAGAAATTTGGGTAATACAACCAATATTTCCTGTTGAAATAAAATCAGGATTTAAACTTTCAATGTTATTTACCTTATTTTTTAATAGTTGTTTTGCAATTTTTGATTGTAAAATATTATAAGTTCCAGCTGATCCACAACAAATATGTCCTTGTGGAATTTCCATTATTTCATTGTCAGTTTTTTCAAGTAATGAAATTGGTTGTGAATGAACTTTTTGACCATGCTGCATTGAACATGCAGAGTGATAAGCAACTTTATATTTCTTTCCTTTAGATTTTATATTTAGCTTTAAACTTTCAAAAATATATTCAGAAATATCTCTTGTAAGATCTGATATGACTTTGGCTTTTTTACTTAACTCTTTGTCATCTCTAAAAATAAAACCATAATCCTTCATGGTAGTTCCGCAACCCGATGTATTAGATAAAATTGCATCTAAATTTCCCTTTTGATGCTCCTCATACCAAGTATTTATATTGTTTTTAAAATCTTGATGAGCATCCTCTTCTTTTCCTAGATGGTGATTTAAAGATCCACAGCAACGAATTTTTTTTGGAACTACAACTTCAACCCCATGTCTATTTAACAATCTAATTGTTGCTTCATTTATTTGGGGTGAAATTTCTTTTTGCACACATCCAGTTAATAGAGCAACTCTTGCTATTCTTTTCTTGTCTGAAACTTTATAAATCTCTTTGATAGGTAAAGTTTTTTTTGGAAAAGTTGTTGGCATTAATTCAATCATGTCTTTAATCTTTGTAGGCATTAAGAATTTGAATGGCATTGCCAATTTACCAAAAAAACTTGAGAGTCTAAATACTTTAACATTTGGTAAAGTGATTGATAAAAAATATCTAATTAGTTTATCAAAAAAAGATCTTTCATAATTTTTTTCAATATATTTTTTTCCATGATCTATGATGTGCATGTAATTAACACCGGCTGGACAAGTAGTCATACAGCTATAACATGAAAGACAACGATCAATATGCTTAACAACTTTTTCGGTTGGTTTTCTATTATTTTCCAACATGTCTTTAATAAGATAAATTCTACCTCTTGGTCCATCCAATTCATCACCTAACAGCTGATGTGTGGGACAAGTAGCATTACACATTCCACAGTGAACACACTTTTTAAATACTTTTTCTGTAGCAAAATTATCAGAGTCTTTAAGTTGCTGTTCAGTAAATTTTGTCTGCATTAAATTCCTCTATACATTTTTCCAGGGTTTAAAATTCTTTTTGGATCAAAACTTTTCTTAATTTTTTCTGAAATCATCAAACGTATATCATCGACTGTAAAAATTGATTCTCCATAATCATAATCTGCAGAAGTTTTTATTACAGTTAAATAACCACCAGACTCCAGAGCTATTTTTTTTAGCTCTTTTATTTTTTCTTCTTTTTGTTCATCAACTTCTATCCAAAATAATGATCCACACCAATCTACAAAATATTTATATTTATTATCTAAAAATTTAAATAAATTTGATCCTTTTGCTGGAGGAATAACCATTCTGATTAAATTATTTTTTGTATTCTCAAAAATTTCTAAATTATTAATTTTTTGCCAAAATGGTTCTGACTGATAAACATCTAAAGTCGAAGTTTCAAATTTATCAAGTTCAAGCTCTTTACTTAAATTTTTAATTTTTTCCTTAATTGAAATTTTATCTCCCTCTACTCTAAAAGCTAGAAAAGAAGTATTAGATTTTAAATCATTAAATTTAAATACAGAATTTTTTTTCTTTAAAAAATCATCATCCTTTGATTTATTTGGAACATACACTGCTCCTGATATTTCACTGCTTGAACTTGATAACTTAATAAATAAATCAAAAATTTCCTCAGATTTATCAATATAAATTGCAATTGTATTTGAAGAATCTTTTTTTGGTAAAACCTTTAAAGTGATTTCTGTTAAAGCTACTAAGGTGCCGAAGGATCCAGCTATAAGTTTTGACAAATCATAACCAGTAACATTTTTAACTACTGTACCACCTGACTTAATAATATCCCCTTTGCCATTTACTCCTTTAAAACCCAACACATGATCTCTAACACTTCCAACTTTAAATCTTCTTGAGCCTGCATAATTACAAGATAAATAACCTGCAACTGTTCCTTTGTTAGATGCACCATTTTTTATATAACCAAAATCAATAGGCTCGAAAGCTAATTCCTGATTATTTTCATCAAGTATTTTTTCAACTTCTTCAATTGGTGTGCAAGCCTTTACTTTAATATACAGTTCTTCAGGTCTGTAATCTATTATGCCTGTTAACTTCGAAAGTGACATTGTATTTGCTGATTGAGCTTTATTTCCTATGAAGCTTTTAGAATTATTTCCTATTATTTCTGTAGGAGAGTCTTTTTTGTAAAGTTCTCTAATTAATTCTGAAACTTCACTCTCATTTTTTGGATAATAGATATTATTAGAATCTTGGAAGATCTGGGAATTTATCTTTGCTTTTATGGACATGAACCCTTCCTTCCTCTGCGCACTTTCTAAGAATAGGATATACTTTTCCAGGATTTAACAAGTTTTTTTCGTCTAATGATTTTTTAATATCTAACTGTTGTTGAATATCATTATCATTAAACATCTCACACATAAGCTCTCTTTTTTCGATACCAACTCCATGTTCTCCTGTGATTACTCCTCCAAGTCTTACGCAAGTTTTTAATATTTCTGATCCAAACTCTTCAGTTTTTCTTAACTGCTCTTTATCATTTCCATCAAACATAATTAGTGGATGTAAATTTCCATCACCAGCATGAAAGCAATTTGCAACTGGTAAATTATATTTTTCTGAAAGTTTTTTTATTTCAAGTAAAGCTTCTGCAAGTTTACCTCTAGGTATTGAGCCATCCATACAGTAATAATCTGGGGCCATCGCACCACATGCTGGAAAAGCAGCTTTTCTTCCAGCCCAAAAAGATAGTCTTTCTTTTTCATTTTTGCTTAATTTTAAACTTGAACAATTATTTTTTTTACAAATTATCTCAACTTTTTTAATCAACTCATTTACTTCTGACTCTGTTCCATCAAGTTCAACAATTAATAATAATTCGGCATCTCTTGGATAACCAGCTTTGCTAAAATTATCTGTTGCTTCAATAAGAGCTTTGTCCATAATTTCCATTCCAGCAGGAACTATTCCGCTTGAAATTATTTCAGACGCTGCATCCCCTCCTTCTTTAATAGATGGAAAACCAATTAAAGCTGCTTTAACTACTTCTGGTTTTTTCAGAATCTTAACAGTTACTTCAGTAACAACGCCTAATAATCCTTCTGAGCCACAAATTAATCCCATTAGATCGTACCCTTCTTGATCAAAAGATTTTCCTCCAATTTTACAAATGGTTCCATCCATCATTACCATTTCTACACCTAAAATATTGTTTGTAGTGGTTCCATATTTTAAAGAATGAACACCACCTGAATTTTCAGCCACATTACCACCTATTGAGCATGCTAATTGACTAGATGGATCTGGAGCATAATAAAAACCCTTATGTTCTACAGCATGAGTAATTCCTAAATTAGTAACACCAGGTTGAGTAATCACACATTTATTCTCATAATCAATTTCTAAAATTTTATTAAATTTTCCTAAACCTAAAAGGATGGCATCTTGCAAAGGTAATGCTCCACCAGATAAGCCTGTGCCAGCTCCTCTTGGAACTACTTTGATATTTTCTTCATTGCAATATTTAAGAATTTCGCTAACTTCTTTAGTGTTTTCAGGCAAGACCACAGCTAAAGGCGTTTGGGTATAAACTGAAAGAGCATCAGTTTCATAAGGTCTCAATTCATCAGCTTCGCTTAAAACATTTTCTGGGTTAGTTAAACTTGATAGTTTTTTTACTATTTGAGATTTATTAGATACAATAGACCTATCAATTTTTGGCAAAGCTATTTCAGACATAGCTTAACCTAGCATTTTTTTGATATTTTCCAATGCGTTAGAAATGTTATCCTGAGATGCAGCAAAGCTAAATCTTACGTAATCTTTGCATGTTTTTCCAAATGCCGTGCCTGGGACAATAGCAACACCTGCTTCATGCATAGCTCTTTTACAAAACTCAGAACCATCCATTCCGGTACCTATAACTTTTGGAAATGCATAAAATGCTCCCCCTGGTAAACTGCATTCTACTCCGGGTAGACTATTCAGTCCTTCGTGAATTAATTTTCTTCTTTGTGTAAATTTTTCCATCATCAAGTCGATTGAATCATCTGGCCCATCAAGTGCTGCTATTCCTGCAAATTGAGCTGCAGCATTAACACAAGAAACACTATTGATTAGTAATTTATTAATATGTTCTATTAAATTTTGTGGCCAAAAACTCCAACCTAATCTCCAACCTGTCATTGAGTAAGCTTTACTCCAGCCTTCTAAAACAATTAGTCTTTCTCTTAACTCAGGATAGTTAAAGAATGTTGGCATTTCTTTATTGTCAAATATTTGTCTACTGTAAATTTCATCACTTAGGATAGTCACATGAGGATGTTTTTTTAAACCCTCTGCTAATTTATCAATTTCAGATTTCTCAACAAAACTTCCAGTTGGATTATTAGGATTAATTAAAATTAACAATCTAGTTTTTTCAGTTATTAAAGATAAAATTTTATCTGCACTAAATTTTAAATCTTTATCTTCTGTTAAATCATAAGGTACAGCAGTAGAGCCTGTATAATTAATCATAGACTCATAAATGGGAAAAGCTGGTGTTGGATGAATAATTTCAGCTCCAGGCTCACCAAAACATTGTATTGCATAATGCATTGTAGGTTTACCACCTGGCATTATGATAATTCTTTCTGGATCTACTTCAGCGTTATATCTTTTCTTGATCCATCTAGTAACCGCTTGTCTGCACTCTAAAATTCCATTTGAAAGAACATAGCCATGGTGACCATCATCTAAAGCTTTCTTTGCAGCTTCAACTACATGTTTAGGTGTTTTAAAATCTGGCTGACCCAACCCAAGATGTATCATTGGGTTTCCTTGTGCTTCTAATTTTTTAGCTTCTGCTAAAACTGAAAAAGCACTTTCTGTTCCAAGTCTATCAAGTGACGCTGCTAGTTTCATAATAAAGTTGGAAAATATACATAAATTAAGTTAATTGTCTATTAAGATAAAATTTGAATTTCCTTAATTTATCTTAATTTCTGTAGATTATTTTTGATTCATCAAGATCTTTTACAGATTTACAGCCCATCAAAATCATATTTCTTCTAATTTCTTTTTGCATGTTCTCTAGTAATCTTTCAACACCTTGTTGTCCTCCAGCGCCCAAACTAAAAAGAAATGCTTTTCCAAAACTACAAGCTGTTGCACCAGCTGCAAGAGCTTTTAAAACATGCGTTCCTCTTCTTACTCCACCATCTAGAATAATTTCTAACTTATCGCCTACTGCATCTGAAATTGCTTTAACTTGATCAAAAGGTGATCTCGATCCATCCAATTGTCTTCCGCCATGATTAGATATCATTATTGCTGTACAACCTATATCAATTGCTCTCTTTGCATCTTCAACAGACATCACACCTTTTAGTGCCATTGGTTTATTCCATTTTTTAATACAGTATTCTGCATCTTTCCAATTCATTGCTGGATCATATTGCTCATTTATATAATCCATTACTGATTTAGCTATGTTTGTTCCTTTGTCGGTTTTGTTTTTAATATTTGCTAACTCAAATTTTTTATTAGTAAAATATTTAAAAACCCAACCAGGTCTCATGGCAAAACTTAATAAACTATCTAATGTAAATTTAGGTGGAGTAGTAAAACCAGTTCTATGATCTCTTTCTCTATTTCCTGCAACTAATGTATCAACAGTAATGCACATACCGTCAAAATTTGCTCTGCTACATCTATCAATTAAATCATCAGTAATTGATTTATCCTTATGGATATAAAGTTGAAATAGTTTTGGACCGCTAGAAACATTCGCAACTTCTTCTATAGAGAATGATGCCATTGTTGACATGCTATAAATTGTATTAAATTTTTCTGCTGCTCTAGCAGAAGCTTTATCACCTTCTGGGTCATACAAACTTTGCATCGCTGTAGGAGACAAAAATAGAGGCATATCAATTTTTCTACCAAAAACTGTTGTAGATAAATCTGGCTCTCCAACACTGTTTAAAATATTAGGAACTAAATCACAGTCGTTAAACGAATCTGTATTTCTGTTTAAAGTTATTTCATCATCAGCACCTCCATCAATATAATGAAATATTGGTGCTGGTAATTTTTTCTTGGCTAATTTTCTAAAGTCATCAAAATTATAGCAATCATTTAAATTCATAAAAGTGTATTAGAAGCTTTTAAAGAAATTAAACATATAACTATTTGCCCCAGGATTTTTATCTCCTATACTTGCATTAGATATATGATTATATGAAAAACCAAATTGACTGCTCTCAGACATATCTAAAGAAATTTGTAACTCAGATTTAAATTCTAAAACGTGACCTAAGTCTTTTCCATCACCTTCGTGATATAATCCTGGAGTAAAACTTGGATTAAAATTTAAAGAACCTATTTTATATTGTGCTTCTACTCCTGTATAAACATAAGCCGCACTATCTGCAGTTATAAGAGCACCAGTAATAGGTGATAAATTTCCAAGAAAAGTATCTCTATTTAAGTTTTCATTTTGATGCTGAAAGCCAATTAATTCTGATTTTTTTCCATCGTCACTAAAATCAAACATCCCAGTATAAACGTTAAACTCAGTATTTAAATCTCTCTGTTTAATTTCCTCTGCATTTGATGAAATCGGAAACGCTAGAAATATAAGTAAAATCAGAATTTTTTTTAAATGCATTTTGGATTAATTTTTAAATTTTAGTTTTTTGAGGATTATTGCACCTCCAAGTAAAAATATCAATATTGGCAATAACCAAAGAATATAAGTATTTTTATTTAAACCAGGATCATACAAAATCCATTCTCCGTATTTTTCTTTAAAAAAATCATAAATTTGGTTTTCAGATAATCCTTCCTCAAGTTTTTTATCAACTAAAATTTTCATGCTATTTGCAAAATCTGAATCAGAATCATACACAGATTGACCCTGACAAATTAAACATCTTAAATTTTTCGTAATCTTATTTCTTTCAAGCTGATCACTAGCAAATGATATTTTTGGAATTAATAATAAAATAATTAAAGCAATTTTTAAAATTTTCATTTTATTATCGAGTTAATTTCGTTAATTAATTTTTCATTTAATGGTCCAATGTATTTTGCAACTATTTTATTTTTATGGATCAAAAAAGTTTCTGGCACACCATATGCCCCCCACTCTATTGAAATTGTACCATCTTCATCTAATAAAATTGTTTCGTAGGGATTTCCTAATTTTATTAGAAAATTTTGAGCATTATTAAAATTATCTTTATAATTTAATCCAATTAAAGTTACTTTATTGTTTTCACTTAATTTCATTAAATAAGAATGTTCTTGTCTACAGGGTACACACCACGAGGCCCATATGTTTAATAAATAAAATTTATTTGAATTAAATATTTCTGATGAATTAACATTTTCTTTAGTGTTAAACTTAATACTAGAAAAAATTGGTATATCTTTTTTTATTTCTGACTTGGGAGTATAAATATTTGTATTTTGCAAACCTTTATAAAATATTAAAAAAATAATTATAAAACTTATTATTACTATTGAAGGTATTAATTTATTTTTCATATTCTCTTTTTTAAAAAACTTAATATTCCACCAATACTTAATAATAATACTGATACCCATATCCAAAGCATAAAAGGTTTGTCTTGATATCTAACATTAAAATATTCCTGATTTTGCACTAAGTTTATGACAATAAATTTATCTTTCATTAAAGAAGTTTTAATATCAGCTTCGCTAGTTACTATATTTGGCTGATTGTAAATTCTTAACTCTGGAGACATTTTATTAATTTTTCCATCTGAAGAAATTATTTTAAAATTTGCTACCACTGAGTTGTAATTTTTTTCACTTCTCTGGTTTACATCTTCAAGTGTAATTTTAATTTTTGAGTTTTCATAACTCTGACCAATTTTAAGATTGGTTATTACTTCGCTAGAAAGCAAATTATTAAATAAAATACTTAAAATTAATAAGCTAAATCCAAAGTGAGCAATAGTTTGAGAAATGTTTTTATATTTTTTTGTAAAAAAATCCCTCACAGTAATAAAAAACAAATAAAATGCACTTGAGATTAAAATAGTGTTTACAAGTAAATTTTTATCAAAATTCTTAACAATCAAATAAGATATTAAAATTGATATAAATAATAAAAATATAAGAATTTTTTTACTCTCTAAGTTAGATTTAATCCATTTCAATTGAGGTCCAATCGCCATAGCGATTAAAAATGGAATTAAGAAAGGGATAATTAGTTTATGATAGAACGGTGGACCGACTGATATTTTTTCTGAAGAAATTACATCTAAAAAAATTGGATACACTGTACCAATTAAAACCACAGATAAAAAATACATCATGAACCAATTATTCAATATAATCGCACTTTCTTTACTTAACCAAAAAAGATTTATTGAATTTTTTTGACCCTCTTTATGAAAAAAGAAAAAAATAAATAAAGAAATAAAAATTAGAACAAATAAAAATATTAATATGAACAGACCTCTTTCAGGGTCGTTAGCGAAAGTATGAACTGAATTAAGGATACCTGATCTGACTAAGAAAGTTCCACACATACTAAGTGTAAATGTAGCAATAGATAAAATTATAACCCAAGAGGTTAAAATCGATTTTTTCTCTAAAACTAATATACAATGTAACAATGTGGTCAATGCTAACCAGGGCATAAGAGATACATTTTCAACTGGATCCCAAAACCAAAATCCTCCCCACCCAAGTTCATAATATGCCCAAATAGAACCTAGTAAAATTCCTAACGTTAAAAATATCCATGAAATTAAAGTCCATTTTTTTATATGAGCTGCCCAGCTTCCAGAAACCATTTTTAAAGTTGTTGCTGCTAATGCGGAAGAAAATATTATTGATGAACCAACATAGCCTAAATATAGAATAGGTGGATGAATTGCTAATGCAGGATCTTGCAATATTGGGTTTAAACCTAAACCTTCTTCAGGAATTGGGAATAAGTAATTAAATGGATTAGAAGTTTTTAATAAAAATATAAAAAAACCAATAATTATTATCTGCTGAAATATTGTTGTTAGAGTTTTATATTTTATTGATTGATTATTTGTTCTTAATAAAAAAATGAAAATGAATAATGTTAAAACCAACAACCACAATAACAAACTACCCTCATGGTTCCCCCAGGTTCCTGTAATTTTGTAAAACAAAGGTTTAGTAGTATGGGAATTACTAAATACAGTTTCGTTACTAAAATCTGAAACTACAAAAGATAAAACTAAACCAAAAAAACTAACAACAACAAAAAATAATTGTAAAAATGATAATGATAATATTTTAGTATCCAAAATTTCTGAATTTCTAAAATTTTGAATTGAAAAATAAATCAAAATTGAACCACTAATTAATCCTAAAATAAGTGCATAATATCCAACAACACTATAAATCAATTAATTTTCCTCCAATGCAGCTTTAACCTCGGGAGGCATATAATTTTCATCATGCTTTGCTAAAATTTTTGTTGCTGAAAAGAAATTTCTGTCTTTCAAAACACCTTCGGCCACAACTCCCTTTCCTTCTTCAAATAAATTTGGGACAGCACCTGAATAAGTAACATTAATCTCATTTTTAAAATCTGTAATAATAAAATTCACTTCATTAGAATTCATATTAATAGAATTTTTTTTAACCATTCCACCTACTCTAATTTTATTATTTGTAAGCTCAGTTAATGACTTAATCTCTGAAGGAGATTGAAAATAAACAACGTTTTCTTCTAAAGATTTTAGAACTAAAAAAACAGTTAATATTAAAATTAATAAAATAGTCGAAACAAATAGAAATCTTAACTTAACTTTTCGACCATACATCGATCAAAAATTAGTTGTTTGTTGCGTCAGCTAAAATTTCTTTATTTATTCTTTGTGATTTTGCAGAATTAGCTTGTTCAGTGTTAAGTGATCCAAATTTAGCAACAAATTTACTTTGTTCTTTAATAAATTGAACTTTTGTTACTAAATATAAACTTAGGAAACTTAATAAAGTAAAACCAAATGCAGATAACACGTATACTGCATATCCATTCATAAACAATAAGTCGTTAATCATAGTCTATCTAAACCTTTATTTTTAATTTTTATCAGTTCTGTATTATATTTCATTAAGAAAATTAACAACGAAAATAGAGCAAATGCCGCAGTCATTATTAATAAAGGATAAAGCATTGATGAATGAATTGAGCTTTTAGACAAGATATTTATTGAGGCAGGTTGGTGAAGTGTGTTCCACCAATCAACAGAGTACTTAATTATTGGCACATTGATAATTCCAAGAATGGTAATAAAGGTTGAGATTTTAAATACTTTTTCTTCATTTTCATAAATTCTCCAAGAGATTAGGTATAGAGCATAAAATAGAGCTAAAATTAACATCGAAGTAATCCTCGCATCCCAAGCCCACCATGTTCCCCAAGTTGGTTTCCCCCAAATAGAACCTGTTACCAAAGCAATTATGTTAAAAACAAAACCTGAAGGTGCTAAACTTTTGGATATTAAAAAAAAATTTTTGTTTTTAAAAATAAATCCTGAAATTGACAAAACAGTTATCGAAGAAAAAATTCCAAGAGAAATCCATGCAGCAGGAACATGAACATACATAATTCTAACAGCGTCACTCTGCTTGTAATCTTCTGGAGACAATATTAGTGCTTCAACTAATCCAACAGATAGAACAACAACAAATAAAAATAAAACATATTTTGGCGCCTTCGAAGTAATTTGAAAAATTTTATTTGGCTCTAAAAGTTTAAACATAACTCTAATTTAGGGATTTATTTTGAAAATACTATTGTGAAAAATTATCTGATCAAGAATGAAGAGGGGGAGATAATAAAGAAAGATTAACTTTTAACACTCTTGATCAGAATATGACTATTTTATAAAAAATTAGTGTGGCCTAGATTGGAAATAAATGTGTTTGAATAATGATAGCTAATTAGAAAGCTTGAAATAACTTGAGCCTTTTTTACCTGAAAAAATTTCTTCAATTAACGGATGTTTTATAGGCTCGTCTGAATCGTCCATCAAAAGATTTTGCTCTGAAACATAAGCTTCGTAAGTGATTTCGTCATTTTCGGCAAGTAGATGATAAAAAGGCTGATCTTTTCTTGGTCTAACATTTTTTGGAATAGACTGATACCATTCCTCTGAATTGTTAAACTCGAAATCTACATCATAAATAACACCCCTAAATTCGAAGTGCTTATGTTTAACAATATCTCCAATTGAGAATTTAGCTTTTTGGATTGCCATGTTAGTTAGTATGGGTATTTAAAAATAAAAATCAATGTAAAAAATATTAATGTTTTGTGATGTGGCAAATATGTTAATATCTTTTAAGTGAATAAATCTTTTTTAAAATTTGTTACTGATTTTGGACCACTAGCAATATTTTTTTTCTATTATTACAACAGTGGAAAAAATTTATCAGTAGCAATTCCTCCCTTAATAGTTGCAACTATTATTGCATTGGCTGTTGTTTGGTTTTTTGAAAAAAAAATTCCACCAATGCCTCTGTTAAGTGGAATTCTAATAACTTTTTTTGGAGGCCTCACTATCTACTTTAATGATCCAATATTTATTTATGTAAAACCAACAATAATAAATATCATGTTTGCTTTAGCTTTATATTTTGGAAAATACTTTACGAAAGAACCAGTGCTTAAAAAAGTTATGGGGAAATCAATACCTTTGTCAGATATCGGATGGGAAATTTTAAATCGAAGATGGATGTTTTTTTTCTTTGGTCTTGCATTTTTAAATGAATTTGTATGGAGAACACAAACTGAAGAATTTTGGGTTAATTTTAAAGTATGGGGAATGCTTCCAATAACAATAGTGTTTACTGGATTTCAGGTACCTTTAATAAATAAACATAAAATAGATGCGTAATAACTTAAGATTAGTAGTAAACAATCCACATAATAAAATAGAGGAAAAACAATTTTTTGAAAAAGATGAGCTTAAAATTATTTTAGATCTTTATGCAAAGATGGTTTCCGAAGGCTCTTGGAAAGATTATGGTCTCAACATATCAAGCAAACAAGTTAGCTTTAGTGTATTTAGGAATGCAGCAGAGAATGCGCTCTATAAAATTTGTAAAAATTTTAAGCCAAAAAATAAAAATTTAAAATACTTAATCACAGACACAAGCGGTAAGATTTTAAAAAATTCTTATGAGCTTAAGTCTTTACTTAAAAATACTAATTGGAAGAAACTTCAAAAATAAACTATCGTCTTTGACCAAAAAGTCTTAACAACATTATAAATAGATTAATAAAGTCTAGGTATAATGTTAAAGCACCCATGACAGCTTTTTTTCCAATGATTTCACCAGAGTCACTTGCAACATACATGTTTTTAATTTTTTGAGTATCATAGGCTGTTAAACCTACGAAAATTAAAACACCTAAAATTGAAATTACAAAGTACATCATTGAAGACTTCAAGAAAATATTAACGATTGATGCAATAATTATACCAATCAATCCCATCATTAAAAATGAGCCAAACTTAGTTAAATCTCTTTTTGTTGTATAACCATAAATACTCATCGCTCCAAAAGTTGCTGATGTTATGAAAAACACTCTAGTAACACTCAAGCCAGTATAAACTAATAAGATTGAAGACAATGAAAGACCCATTAAAGCTGCAAACACCCAAAATGTTGTTTGAGCTTTTGAAGCGCTCATCTTATTAATTCCAAAACTCATGTAAAAAACGATACCTAAAGGAGCCAGCATTACTAACCATTTAAGTCCTGACAAATAGATTGCATTCCCCATTTGTGTTAATCCAACAATTGCTCCTGATTGATCAGTCACGACTGACATCTTAAATGTCATTAATGCAATGATCCCTGTTAACAACACACCTGTTGCCATATAGTTGTAAACTTTTAACATGTAGGCTCTTAAGCCTTCATCCATTACAGCTGCAGTTTGTTGCGCTGCTTTTGCTCTGTTTAATATTCCGTTTTTATCAAATTCCATAATATGCTACATATAATAGTCTTTTAATAATTATTCAAGACACCTTAAAAGATTAATAAAAAGTTAACATAAAACATTAATGAATTACAAAAAATTGGGAAATACCGATCTTGATGTAAGTACAATTTGTCTCGGTACAATGACTTGGGGAGAACAAAATACTCAAGATGAAGCATTTGAACAAATGGACTTTGCTTTAGGCAATGGAGTAAATTTTTGGGACACAGCTGAATTGTATGCAGTTCCTCCTCGTAAAGAAACTTATGGGGACACTGAAGAAATAATTGGTAATTGGTTTGAAAAAACAAAAAAAAGAAATGAAGTTATTTTAGCTACGAAAGTTGCTGGTCCAGCAAGAGATTATTTAAGGAATGGAGAAAATAGTTTTACAGGTCCAAACTTAGAGTCGGCTTTGAACAATAGTCTCAAAAGACTTAAAACAGATTATATTGATTTATATCAACTTCATTGGCCAGAAAGAAATGTAAATAATTTTGGAAGACTTGGTTACGTTCATAAAGAAAATGATTGGAATAAATTTGAAGATGTTCTTGGGGAATTAGATAAATATATTAAAGCTGGGAAAATAAGATACGTTGGTCTTTCAAACGAAACTCCTTGGGGAGCGTTAAATTATTTGCAGCTTTCAAAAGATAAAAATTTACCAAGAATGATGTCTATTCAAAATCCATACAGCTTACTAAATAGATCTTATGAAGTGGGATTAGCCGAGGTTTCTATTAGAGAAAAAATTGGATGCCTTGCATATTCACCTCTAGCAAGTGGATACTTAACGGGAAAGTACAGAAATAAAAATTTTCCTAAAGGATCAAGAATGGAAAGAGACTTTGATTTTTGGACAAGATATAGAAAACCCAACACAGAGGCTGCTGTAGAACTTTATTTTAAAATCTGTGAAAAACACAATTTAAATATGACTCAAATGTCTATTAAATTCTGTGAAATTCAAGAATTTATGACAAGTGTAATTATAGGTGCAACTACAATGGAGCAGTTGAAATCAGATATAGAAAGTGTAAATGTAAATTTATCTAATGATGTCATTGAAGAAATCAATCAAGTTCAAACAATTTATCCAAACCCATGTCCTTAATTAAAAAAATAATAATTTTATCAACTATATTTATCTTAAGTTCAAATCATCTATTTGCTCAGGAAGTAAAAAAAATTGGTAAATATAAAGATTGGGAGGCAATGGTAGCATATGAACCTGATGGCAAAGTATGTTTTGCTCAATCAGTACCTGTACTTCAAGCACCAAAATCAGACAAAAGAGATGCAAAATTATTTGTAACTTTTAGACCAGAAGAAAGTATTTCAAATGAAGTAAGTGTTACTCCTGGATATGAATTTAATAACAAGAATTCTGTTATTGCAGCATCTGGAAAGAACAAATTTAAGTTTGATATAATGCAGCAAGGATTTGCATGGATTGCTGATAACAAAATTGAAGTAAAAATGATTAGTAGAATGAAGAAGGGATCAAGAATAATGATTACCGGTTACAATCAAAATGGATCCCAAACAATTGATCATTATTCTTTGCTTGGATTTACCAAAGCTTACAATGCATCAAAAAAAGCTTGCACATAATTAAATGAAATCAAAAAATAAAATTGTACTTGCCTACTCAGGCGGTTTAGATACATCCATAATTTTAAAATGGCTTCAAGAAAATTATAAAGCTGAAGTAATTTGTTATACTGCTGATGTTGGTCAAGAAATTGATAGAAAAAAAATTTTTAAGAATGCAAAAAAATTTGGTGTCAAAAATATTATTATCCAAGATTTAAAAGATGTTTTTGTAAAAGATTACGTTTATCCAATGATTAGAGGACATGCAATTTATGAAGGGGTGTATCTATTAGGTACTTCTATTGCTAGACCATTGATTGCCAAAGACCAAATAAGAGTTGCTAAAAAATTTAAAGCTAATGCAGTTTCACATGGCGCTACAGGAAAAGGAAACGACCAAGTAAGATTTGAATTAGGTTATCATTACTTTGGACCAAAAATAAAAATTATTGCTCCATGGAGAATTTGGAAATTAAGATCAAGAACTGATTTAATTAACTATGCAAAAAAACATGGGATACCAATACCAAAAGATAAAAAAGGTGCTCCACCTTTTTCAGTAGATGACAATTTATTTCATACATCAACGGAAGGGAAAGTATTAGAAAATCCAAAAAATTCTGCGCCAGAATTTATTTTCCAAAGAACAGTTTCTCCTGAGAGAGCTCCAAACAAGCCTTCATTTATTACTATCAATTTTAAAAATGGAGATCCCTTTGCAATTAATGGAAAAAAAATGTCTCCTTCAAAACTATTAGAAAAATTGAACAATATTGCTGGAAAAAATGGAATAGGAAGAGTCGATTTAGTTGAAAACAGATTTATTGGAATAAAGTCTCGAGGTGTATACGAAACACCAGGTGGAACTTTATTAATTCATGCGCATAGAGCAATCGAGTCCGTAACTTTAGATAAAGAAACAATGCATAAAAAAGATCAGATTATGCCAAGATATGCTGAACTTATTTATAATGGTTATTGGTATTCAAAAGAGAGATTCAAACTTCAAAAAATTGTAGATCTTAAAAGAAACAAAGTTAATGGCTCAGTAAAACTTAAACTTTATAAAGGAAATGTAATAATAGAGTCTCGAATTACAAATAGTTCTGCCTACTCTATGAAAAAAGTTTCTTTTGAAGAAAACAAAACATTTAATAAATCTAATGTTGAAAGATTTATTAATTTTCATAAGAAAAAACTTCGTTCATAAATAAATGGAAATAAATATATTCGCAGACACTATTTGTGGATGGTGTTACATAGGTCATAAAAATTTAAATACAGCGATTAAAAAATTTCCAAACATAAAATTTGAAATTAAACATATACCTTTTCAATTAAACCCAGATATGCCTCTAGAGGGAATAGCTCGTGATAAATATCTTGAGATAAAATTTGGTGGGAAAAAATTTGCAGAACCTATGTATGAAAATATGAAATTAAAAGCAAAAGAGTCTGGAATGAATTTTAATTTAGATAAAATAAAAAAAACTCCTAATACAGTTCTATCTCATTTGCTAATAATTTTGAGTGAAAAATTTAATATACAAAACCAGATAAAAGAAAAAATTTATCAATCATATTTTATTGATGGTCTCGACATAGGAGATATTTATGTTTTAACCAATATTGCAAAACAACATGATATTTCTGAAGAGATCTTTAAAAATTTTATCAATGATAAAAACATTGAGGATGTAAATTCAAAAATATTAATTGCTACAAAAAAAAATATAAGTGGTGTTCCGTTTTATGAGATAGGAAATGATTTTATATCAGGTGCTCAAAGTGTAACACAATTGGAAAATGCAATAAATTCAAACTTAAACTAAAATTAAGTCAATTTTTCCTTTGTTATAACTTTTTAAAACTATATGTTAAATACATGGACTCATTAAAAAACTGGATGAAAGATGCTGCAAACATTTTGTTTGATGATAGTAAAAATGATCTGAGAGCACTACCCAAAACAGTTAGACTTCAAATTCTTTTAGTTCTAAGTTTTATTTGGACTACGGTTTTCAGTTTATATGTATTCTCATACACAACATTTGCATTTGGTTGGGCAGGTCTTTATGTGGCGCATGTAGGATTAATTTTTGCTGTGTATATGACTTTTAAACAATTTCATAAAGCAGAGGAAAGATCTAGCAGTGTATTTGAAACTAAAAATTTTGACCCATTTAAGATTATGGTAATTGTTTTTGTGATAGTATTTATATTTGTTTTTTCAAAAGGTATTGAAGTATTAACTAGTCCTAATCCTAGTTCTTATTCAATTCCTTATGATGGGCCGTCAAAATCAGTTTTTGAAAAATGGCTTCCATTTAGTAAAGATAAATAATGGACAAGATAGCGAAAAACTTACAACTAGCTTTGATGGTTATTATCTTAATCAGCACAGTTATTGCAGTTGGAATTGAGATGAAAAATATGTTCTTAAATCAATCTGTAACATTAGCTGATCTACTATTAATGTTTCTTTATCTAGAGGTCCTAGCGATGGTTAGAGTTTTTTGGAACCAACAATCAATTAGTATTACCCTTCCACTGCTTATTGCGATTACTGCTCTTGCACGATTTATTATTTTACAAGGAAAAGAAATGGATCCTACTGCACTTGTTTATGAAGCGGTCGCGATTTTATTAATTGCTGGAGCAATTGTTGTCTTAAGATTGAGACATAGTGATAAATTGGGTCTCAAGAAAAAAAAATCAAAATAATTTAAAATGATGTTTGAAGCTTCAAGGGCTAAGGCCTTAAATCAATTAAATAATTTTATCGATAACGGTCTTGCAGAATACTCTAAATTAAGAAATTTTGATTTTGGTCCTGAAAAAAGAAATAACATATCTTGCTTATCTCCATACATAACACATGGAATTATTAACGAAAAAGAGGTCATCCAGAAAGCTCTAAGCAAATTTTCTTTTTCAAAAAATGAAAAATTTATTCAAGAAGTTTTATGGAGAACTTATTGGAAAGGTTGGTTAGAGCTAAGACCAAATGTTTGGACAGATTATCTTATTGAATTAAATCAAATAAAAAATGAATTTCAAAATAATAAAAATTACCTATCAGCAATTGAGGGAAAAACAGATATTGAATGCTTCAATGAGTGGGTTAAAGAACTAAAAGAAAACAATTATTTGCATAATCACACAAGAATGTGGTTTGCTAGCATTTGGATTTTTACCTTAGAACTACCTTGGCAACTAGGTGCAGAATTTTTCATGCAAAATCTTTATGATGGAGATGCTGCATCAAATACTCTAGGATGGAGATGGGTTGCGGGTATCCAAACTCAAGGCAAACACTATCTTGCTAGTGAATGGAATATTAAAAAATTCACGAACAATAGATTTCAAAACATAAAATTAAATGAAAATGCCCCTCCTAAGATCTCAGAAAAATCTTATCAAATAATAAAAAAAGATTTTACTAATCCACAAAATATTGAAGAAAAAAATCTTTTAATTTTTGATAATAATCTCTCATTTGAAATCACTGACTTTAAAGGAAAAAACTTTAAGAAAATTTACTTAGTTTCTAACAAAAATGAAAATAGATCTATAAAACTCAGTGAAAAATTAGTGAAATTTAAATCTCAGTTATTAGAAGACCAAGGACAAAGATTAAAAAATCAATCTATTGATTTTCAGTTAATTGATATAAGTGAAGTGACAAACATTGAAAATTGTTATGGTTTGTATCCTACAGTTGGTGAAAATTTAGACTTCTTAAACTCAAATAATTTAAAGGTAGATTATTTATACAGAAGCCTTGATCAGTTTGCTTGGCAATATTGTAATAAAGGATTTTTTAATTTTAAAAATTATATTCCCAAAATTGTTTCAACCTTGAGCTAAAACCATCGAACCATACCTATAATTCCAGCGGTAGCATAAAAAAATTGCAGTAAGAGAATTCCTTTGTGTCCACCTATGTAAGCCCAAATTCCGATTAAAATAGATGACAAAAGTAATAAGCAAAAACCAAAAAATTCTATACCTATGTTTAAAGCCACAAATAAAGAATATAATATTGCTGTAACAACCCCTGACCATTCAAAAATTTTATTATTCATAATTTTTATATATCTCTTCACGTTCACTTTTATTCATACCCTTTGTTTTTTCTAAAAATTCATTTCTTAACTCTCTTGTTTTAAAAATGTAAAAACAAACTGTATCTTTGCTGTGATAGATTGCTTTAAGTTCATCATCTATATCGTTTAGCTCATTAGGTATTTCTGTCTTTATGCAAATCATAGAAGTTTTTTAAAGTTATTATAAAGTATTGTAGAATAATTGTTCATGTCATTCATATTATCTTTTGCTGATTGATCAAATTTTTCTAAAGCATTATTACCAAGCTGATCTTCTAAAGCTTTCTTGTATTCAGGAACGCATCCCCATTCATTGACTGTTGTATCTTTTATTTCTATATGAAATTGAATTCCGTAAGCGTGGTTTTGATATTTAAATATTTGATACTTAGTAATCGGTGAGGAAGCCAATAAAGTTATATCATTATTTTTTTCAATTCCTTGGACCTCATAAGAATGCCATTGTAAACTTTTTATCTTATCAGGAAATTGTGAAAACAAATTATCGTTTTCTTTTTCTTTAGAAAAATCAATATCCATAATACCAATTTCTGCAGGATTTGATTTAACAACTTTACCACCTACTACCTCTCCTAATAATTGGCATCCCAAGCAAAAACCTAAATATGGTTTTCTCAAATCTACAACAAATTCTTTAATTCTTTTCTTTTCTTCAATTAACCATGGATATTCTTTTTCCATATAGGTATCCATTGGACCTCCCATACAAAACATTCCATCAAATTTGCTAAGATCCTCTGGTATTTTTTCACCTTCGTCTAACTCTATTGTGGTTAAATTAAATCCATCAGATAGCATTAAATCTTTAATGTAACCTGGATCCTCTATTCTAATGTGTTGTAGTACAATTATATTCACTATAATTAATTTAGCTTAGAACACTTCTTGGAACAATATTTTACTTTATCCCAATTAAGTTTCCATTTTTTTCGCCACGTAAATGGTCTTTTACATACAGGACATATTTTTGTGGGTAAGTTTTGTTTTTTCAATTTAATATTCTTTAAAATTTTTATTCCAAAGATCTAAAGCTTCATCCCAAGTTGGAATATGATCGCTTTCATAACCATATGTAGAGCCTGTTGCAATTGCTCTAAAGTTTCGCATGGCTTTTAAGTGCTGAGTTCCATTTAAATATTTAACCATTAGTTCTCTATCTTTCCAAGCTGTTAAAGTATGTTGGTATCCGTTAAATGGCTTTGTTTCACAAAATATATTTCCTTCGGCTTTTTGTGCTGCCTTAAAAGACGGGATTGCTAACAACCAAAATCTTAATTTTGAAAAAAAATTTTTTGGCTTTAAGCCAGTAATGGCAATATACATAAAATTTAGTTTGTATTTTCTTTAATAAATTTATCTGCTTCGGATAAAATTAATTTTTTTCTATCAGGTTTCATTTTATCAAAGATACGGACCATCATTGAAAGACGAGGATTTTTTAAAAAAAATTTTCTGTTTCGGTCTATGAATCTCCAATAAAGACCATCCATGGTGTTACACCAATCTCCTTTCTTAAAGTCCATCATTTTCATAAAATATGCAGATCCACATATATATGGCTTAGTCGCGAAAATCCCTCCGTCACTAAACAATCCCATTCCATATACATTGGGAACCATTACCCAATCTGATGAGTCTACAAACATCTCCATAAACCACTTATAAACAATTGTGGGCTTTATCTCACAAAGGTTCATGATGTTGGATAAGATCATTAATCTTTCAATGTGATGTGACCAGCCATAATTGACTGCATTTTTAATTGCATAATCTAAAGGTGGAAGACCAGTTGAACCCTCATACCATGAACTTCTCATTTTTCTATTCTGTTTAAAAAAATTTCCAGTTTCCATTTCTTGTGAGTAGGACTGGTAAATTCCACGGATAAATTCCCTCCAACCAATTACCTGACGTATATAACCTTCTAAAGAATTCATTCTAATTTTATTTTTTTTATGAAAATCTAAAATTTTTTGGATAACAAATTCAGGTGTGATTATACCTAAATTTATGTAAGGACTTAAAGCGCTATGAAAAAGAACATTATCTTTTTGATCAACAGCATCCTCATAATCACCAAATAGATTAGATTTTTCTTTTATAAAAAAGTTTAAAAGTTTAACTACATCATCATATTCAGTAGCAAACCAAAAATTCTCTGTACTCCCTGGATGATTTTTAAATTCCTTCTCAATAATAGGCTTCAATTTTTTTGTGTGACTAGTTTCATTAATTTTTGGAAATTTAGGAATTGATATATCTTTTGGTAATTTATTTCTGTTATCTTCATCAAAACTCCATTTACCTCCGATTGGATTACCATCTGACCCCATCAATATTCCAGATTTTTTTCTAACATCCTTGTAGAAAGTTGCCATAAAAGGTTTTTTTGATTTTGATAAATAATTTTTAAAATCTTCTCTAGAATTTAAAAACATTGGTGTTTGAATTACATTCCAATTAATTTTTTCTTTTTTTAAAAATTGAGAAATTTTTTTTTCAAAAAATTTATCCTCTACTTCGAAACTAGAAATTTCTTTTATTTTTTTTTGAGTAATAATTTTTTTTAACTTTTTTAAATAATCATCATGAAACTCTTTGTCTTCAATTTTGACATAGTCTAATTTAAATTTATTTTTATTTAACTCATCAGCATAAGATCGCATTGATGATAAAAATAATAAAATTTTTTGTTTATGATGCTTTTCATAGGTGCATAAACCCTTATCTTCAGCCATAAAAAATAGATGGTCTTTTTTGAAGCGGTCAATGTATTTTGTTGGAAATAATTGATTGCCAAGTATAAAAAATAACTTCATATTTAAATATAACTAATAAAAATTTTTATGTCAGAAAAATATCTTATTTTTGGTGCAACTGGCTCGATTGGATCTAGTTTAGCAGAACAATTAAAAAATTCAGGAAATGATATTCATTTAGTTGCAAGAAATGAAAGTGAACTTGCTCCAATTGTAGAAAAGCTTGGGTGCTCACATACTATCGTAGATGTTCTTGAAGAAGGTTTTGTAGAAAAAGTTAAATCAGATATTTCTGAAATCAAAGGATTGGCCTACTGTGTAGGATCTATAGACTTAAAGCCACTTAGAATGATTAATGAACAAGATTTTCAAAAATGCATGAAACTTAATCTTTATTCTGCTGTAGAGGCTATCAAGGGATATCAAGAAAGTTTAAAAAAAAATAAAGGTTCAATTGTAATGTTTTCAACTGTTGCCGCACAAAGAGGTTTCACCAATCATGCAATTATAGCTTCAGCAAAGGCAGCTGTTGAAGGTCTGACTGTTTCTTTAGCTGCAGAATTTGCTCCAAACATAAGAGTAAATTGTGTGGCACCAAGCTTAACAAAATCTAAAATTGCTGAACCAATGTTAAAAAATGCTGCTTTAGTAGAAGGTATTGCAAAAGCGCATCCATTAAAAAGATTAGGGGAAGGAAAAGATTCAGCATCACTTGCTAAATTTTTACTTACAGAAGATAGTTCTTGGATCACTGGTCAAGTTATAGCTGTAGATGGCGGTAGATCTAAACTTTCATAAAGTGAAAAAATTTATTTTTATATTTTTTTTTATTTTAATTTCTGCAACAGCAAATTCTAAAAATTATAATTTTGAAAAATTAGGGTCTTTTAGTGAACCATGGGGTTCAAGTTTCATCAATAGTGAAGAATTAATTGTTACAGAAAAAGGTGGCAAAATTAAAATAATAAACATTGTTTCAAAAAATATTTCAGAAGTTGAACATAATTTAAACTATTTTGTTCATGGTCAAGGTGGTCTTTTAGATATTATTCATAAAGATAAAAAATTATGGATTTCATATTCAGAAAATAGAGGAGACTGGAAAACCAGTACCTCAATTGCAAAAGCAGATTTAAATAAGAATTCTTTAAATTTTAAAAATATATTTCAAGCAAATCCACCAATTGAGTCTGGATATCATTTTGGATCGAGACTTGCTATCAAGGAAAATTACTTATTTGCTTCTGCAGGTGAAAGAGGCTTGAATATGATTGCTCAAGATCCAACTCAACATCCGGGCAGTATTATTAGAATTAATTTAGATGGAAGTATTCCAAAAGATAACCCTAAGTTTGAAGGTAAGCCAGATTGGCTTCCAGAGATATACCAGATAGGAGTTAGAAATCCTCAGGGTTTAACTTTTTCAGAATTTGATGGAAAAATTTATATGAGCAATCATGGAGCAAGAGGTGGTGATTGGTTTGGAGAGGCAAAGAAAGGAGAAAATTATGGTTGGAAAATTTTAGGATGGGGAGGAACAAATTATTCTGGAACTAAAATTGGTCCAAAATGGAAAACAGGATTTACAAAAGCCATCCAATATTGGGTTCCATCAATCGCTGCAAGTGCTATTACAATCTATAAAGGTAAAGAGTTTGAAGAATGGAATGGTCATGCATTAATTACTTCTCTTAAAGATAAATCTTTAAGAAAATTAATATTTTCAAACACATCTAAAATCAAAGAGGAAATTATTTTTAAGGATAAAATTGGGAGAATTAGAGACATACAAGTTCACCCAGTTGATGGGAAAATTTACTTTTTAGCTGGAGATGATTTGTGGCTAATGGAAAAAAAAAATTAATAAAATGAAAGAAAAACCTTATCACCACTTATCAGATGGAACTTTTCGAAATCCTAAGGGTTCACCTGTTGTAATATCTAGATCAGGGAAATTTTCTTATAGAACTTTCAGTAAACTAAGAAAAAAAATTAGTCTTAATTTTCCAAATGAGCATGTTGTCAAAAAAGAAAAAGTTAAATCTGATTTAGAAAAATACAAAAATGATGATTACGTTGCCTGGATTGGGCACGCTACTTATTTAATTAAATTAGGTAATACAACAATTATTACAGATCCTGTTTTTTCAAAAAATGCAGGTCCGTTGATATTTGGACCAAAGAGATTTACTAAACCTGCATTAGATCTTAACGAAATTCCAAAAATAGATTTATTTTTGTTAACTCACAATCATTATGATCATCAAGACATGTCAACTATCAGAAATTTTCCATACAAGGATGCAAAAGTATTAGTTCCACTTAACCTTGGAAAATATTTTAAGAATTATGAAGATGTAAATGAAATGGATTGGTATGATCACAAAAATATAAATAGTGATTTAAAAATAACCTTACTACCAGCAGTTCATTGGTCAAAAAGAAGTCTAACAGACACAAATAAAACTTTGTGGGGGAATTTTTTAATTGAATATAAAAATAGAAAAATTTTATTTGCTTGTGATACTGGTTATGGAAACATCTATAAAGAACTTGGAGAAAAATATGGTCCGATAGATCTTACTATAATCAACATTGGAGCATATAATTTTAAACCAATGTTTGACAAAACTATTTACCACACAACTCCAGAAGAAGCTTTAAATGTAGCAAAAGATCTTAAAAGCAAAAAAGTATTAGGAATGCATTGGGGGACTTTTGTTTTATCTTTAGAGCCAATTATGGAACCACCAATTCGATTTAAAGATAATGCAGAAAATTATGGATTTAAAAGAGAAGATGCAATTACATTTAATATTGGTGAGGTAAAATCCTTAAACGAATTATTATAACTACAATATAGTTATTCTATGCATAATTCTATTGCCTTTAAAAGGGGTAGCTTGGTGGAGCATGGATCTATTATCCCAAATAGCTAACTGGTCTTTTTCCCATTCTAATGAATATTGAAACTTTTTTTTAACTTGGTGCTTAAATAATTGTTTTTTAACTTTTTCAGAATTTTTTAAATTTGGAGAAAATCCTACAAGATGTCCGGGACTGCAATAAATCGTATTTTTAGAGTTTATCTTTTTTATAATTTTATGAATAGATTTTAATTCATCAATCTTTCTACCCTTCTCTTTTACTCTTTCTCTTGTAGTAACTGAAATTGGTCCTTCAGAAGAGTACCTTCCCTTCACTTTGAGTAATTTATTTTTTATTGATTTAGGCAAATAATCATAAGCTAAGTATTGAGAGGAAAATTCAGTGTTTGCTCTACCCTTCTTAGGAACCAGTTTAGAATAAAGCATTGTAAATCTAGGCGGTTTTTTTGTGTAAATTGAGTCTGTGTGAAACTGTTCTCCAAAACTAGGTCCCTTATCTGTTGCTTTCCTTTGAACGACAGTAATTTGTTTATATTTCTTACTTAATCCTTTTAGTCTTGGATATTTTGCTAATTTACCAAAATGTTTAGCAAACGCTATATAATCTGATGAACTTAATTTTTGTCTTCTAAAAAAAATCATACCATAAAGTTCGAGTGCTTTAAAAAAAAATTTAAAATCTTTTTTAGAAATTTTTTTAACGTGACCAGTAATCTCTGCCCCAATATTTTTTTTATTGGGAATTATATTAAACATATCTAAATTTAATTATTCAGTAATTTACTTTTAGCTTTCTCAAACTCTTCTTGGGTAAGAGCTCCATTTCTATACAACTCATTTAATTTAGAAATTTCAGAACTTAGATTGTTACTATTTGAAGGTCTAATCACTGTTTCTGAATCTGATTCTGTTTCCTCGGATTTAATAGGTCGATTATCAACTTTAGCCTTAAAACCTTTCATTATTGCGGAACCACCTAGGTAAAAAACAAATCCTAGAATTGGAATTGCTAAAGCAAAAAAAATAATTTTTTCCATTAATTAATCCTCATCCTCATCTCTCCAACCTTTTTCATACATTAAATATCCAGCCAAGATAACAGAAAAAACTCCAGCAATCATTCCAAAATCAAATCCAACTTGTTTGTTATATAAATACCAACCTAATTGGGTAGCTCCAATTGGAACTGCAGTTAATAAAATCATTATTATTGCAATTCTGTATTCGTATTTAGGTTTTTTCATCAAAACCAGCTTATCAAATACAACAGTAATTAAATCAGTTTAAATATCCTTGAGACAATTAAACTTAGATAAAAAGTCTTTATTTTTGTGATCTTTTAAAACACTCAATTGTGTTTTTTAATAAACAAGCGATAGTCATTGGTCCCACACCACCTGGAACTGGGGTTAAAGCTTTTGCATTTTTTGAAACATCTTCAAAATCAACATCTCCAACAATACCTTTATCAGTTTTATTGATACCAACATCAATTACTATTGCATCTTTCTTTACCCAATCTCCTTTTACAAGCTCAGGTATTCCAACTGCTGCAACAATTATATCAGCTTCTAAACATTCAGCTTTTAGATCTTTAGTTTTTGAATGAGTAATTGTTACAGTACAATTTTCTTTCAAGAGTAGTTGGGTCATTGGTTTTCCATTTAAATTTGATCTACCAACTACAACTGCTTTTTTTCCACTTAAATTTGGTTCAATTTTTTTAATTAACAAGTAACAGCCAAGAGGTGTACAAGGAACTGAACTTTCATAACCCGATGAAAGATTTCCTACATTCATTGGGTGAAAACCATCTACATCTTTGGAAGGATCAATGGCCTCAATTACTTTTTGCTTATCTATATGTTTTGGTAACGGCAATTGAACTAAAATTCCTGAAACTGTTTCATCTTTATTTAATTCTTCAATTTTTTCTAAAACAGTTTTTTCTTCAACACTATCTGGATATTTAATTACTTCTGATTTTAACCCTACTTCGTTTGCTGATTTTTCTTTATTACGAACATAAATTTGGCTTGGAGTAAGATCTCCAATTAATATCACCGTTAAACCTGGGACTTTATTATATTTAGA
The DNA here is from genome assembly GCF_052047835.1 of Candidatus Pelagibacter sp. HIMB1542. Taxonomy (NCBI): domain Bacteria; kingdom Pseudomonadati; phylum Pseudomonadota; class Alphaproteobacteria; order Candidatus Pelagibacterales; family Candidatus Pelagibacteraceae; genus Candidatus Pelagibacter; species Candidatus Pelagibacter sp. HIMB1542. The sequence goes on from NZ_JBNAJB010000002.1 coordinate 399,198, forward strand.
TTTAAGTCCTGATACTTCTTGTTTTAATTCTTCTCTTAATTCAGCTGCAGCTTTTTTTCCGTCAATTAAAATCATTTTACTTTCTAAAATATAATTGGTGCAATGTAGAGCTTCATACACATTTCAATAAACCAAATCAATAGAAGAAGAATGATTGGTGAAATATCTAGTGAACCTAAATTGGGCAAAAAACGTCTAATTTTATTAAGTATTGGCTCAGTTAATTTGTAAGTAAGCTCTAAAATTGAGTAAATAAATCTATTTTGAGTATTTAAAACATTAAATGCTATCAACCAGCTTATAACTACATTTGCTATTACAACATATGAATACAGTTTTAAAATCTGTAACACTAAATAAAAAATTGCTATCATTTTTTCTCAACATAAATTGACTGACTTGGAAAAGCAAAAGAGGCCTTATTTTTTTCTACAATCTGCTTAATTTCAATTGCCAATCTCTCTTTAACTTCTAGTGAATTACTCCAACTATTTGAATTCGTAAAACATCTTACCAATAAATCTATTGAACTATCAGAAAACTTCTCAATTCTAACTGCAACCCCAGTTGATTGATTAAAATCATCACTGTTGTTTATATAACTTTCAATTTCCTCTCTGATTTTTTTTAATTGATCAATTGTAGAGTTGTACTGCAATGTAATGATCCATCTAATTCTCCAATTAGATGTTTCGCTAACATTAACCACAGCATTTTCTGCAAATTGAAAATTAGGAATAATTGCTAGAGATTTATCAAACTTTCTTATTGTTGTTGATCTAAAACCAATTTTTTCAACTGTGCCTTCAATAATCCCATCTACTGCAATCCAATCTCCAATTTTAAATCTTTTTTCAACTAGTACTAAAATTCCAGAAATTAAATTTTTAAATAAATCTTGAGCTCCAAGCGCGACGGCAACTCCAAACAAACCAAGACCAGCAATAATTGGTCCTATCTTAATACCCCATAGTTCTAGTACTGCAGCTAATCCTAAAATAAATATTAAAATCTTAAGTGATTTAATTATCCAACCAATAAGTTCTCTAGTTAAAAGTTTATCTAGTCCACTTAAGATATATGAAATGGGTTCTATAATTTGATGAATAACCCAAAAAATTAATATCGTAATTAATGTTCTATTAATTGTATCAACTACTTCTCTACCCTCTGTGGAAAAAGTCATGTAGTAACTTGCAATAAAGAAACCTAATACAATTGGTAAAAATCTAGCTGGACCAATTAATGACTGAACAAAAGTATCATCTAATTTGTTTGTTGTTCTTTTTGAGATAATTTCTAATTTTTTTATAATTAATTTACTAATTAACCCTCTAAAGACTAAAAAAAGTAAGAATATCCCCATTCCAATTAAAATTTGAAAAATATCGACACCAAGTATTCCTTTATTCCAAACAGATAAAAATATTTCAGAAAAATTATTTATTAATTCCATACCTAAATTTTATATAACAAAAACTCTTCTTCTCCAGGATTAAAAAGAAATATCTTTTTCCATTTGATTTCATTCAATATTGACGAGGTTTTTTCACCTATGCACATCAAGTTTGTATTCATCCAAAGGTTTTCTGTTTGATAGATTTTTATAAAATTTAAGAAACTAGAGGCACTATTTTGAGAATAAACATAAACAATATCTGGTATATTCTGCTTTAATTCGTTAACAAAATTTTCATCAAAATTTTCAGTATGATTTACTTTATAATTAATAATACGTTTAACAGCATACCCTTCTTTTAATAATTGTTGGTCTAAATCAGTTGTTATAATCTCACCACTTATATAAAGAAGTGGAGTTTCTTTTAATTCATAATTTTGAAAAATTAGTTCTTTAAGATTTGAAACATTTCCTTCTGCAGCAATTGTATTTTGAAATCCCAAACTTCTAGCTTTTTTTTCTGTAGCACTACCAACACAAAAACAAATTAATTTTTTATCTAAATCTTCTACATTTAAATTTTTTACAGCATTAGAACTTGTAAAAATTAAACCACCATAATCACCAGAGTTAATTTCTTCATGTTGAACTTTTTGAATATTTATTAATGGCAGGTGAGAAACTTTATGATCTAAAGATTGAAACTTAACTATCATTTCTGAACAATCTTCTATGGGTCTAGTTAACAAAATATGCATTTTACTTTTTATATGAATTATTTGATTTAATTTTTAAAATGTTGCCAACTTCTGTTCCAATTTCTTTAAACATATTAATACTACCAGATTTTTTTTCATAAAATATTTGGGAACCGTCTAATGAGAATAGTTCAGCTTCAACTGTAATTTTATCTCGTTCTATAATTGAATGAGCACCTATTGCAGTTTCGCAGTCACCTTCCAATACCTTTAAAATGTTTCTCTCTATGTGAGCTCTCATATAAGTATCTTTATGATTTATTTTTTCCAAAACTTTTATAATTTCATCATCATCATCTCTACACTGTAAAGCAATAATACCTTGGCCTGCACTTGGAATAATTTGATCAGTCGAAAAAATTTCAGAAATTTCATTATCTAAATTTAAATATTTTATACCCGCATAAGATAAAACTATTGCATCATAAATGCCTTCTCTTAGCTTTTTGATTCTGGTATCTACATTTCCTCTTATTAATTTACAGTTTAAATCTGATCTTATTTTTTTAATTTGAAATTCCCTTCTATAAGATGAGGTTCCTACTGTTGCATTTTGTTTTAATTCCTTAATATTTTTGTTGTCATTTGTTATTAAAATTTCTCTTGGATCTGTCCTTTGTAAAAATGAATTAGTTCTAAGTCCTTCAGTTTCAATGGCTGGCATATCTTTTAATGCATGTACCGCTATATCAATTTTTTTTTCTTTCAGTTCTTTTTCAATCGTACTAGAAAATAAACCCTTACCACCAACCTCTGACAATCTTCGATCCTGAATTTGATCACCTTTTGTAGTTATTGTTTGAACGACAATCTGATCATCTTGTAATTCTAAAACTTCAATAATTTTATCTTTAGCTTTTTGCGCATAAAGCAAAGCCAATTTACTTCCTCTTGAGCCTATTATAATTTTTCTATTCATTAAAAATTTATTTCTTACTTGTATTGAGATTGTACAATTATTAAAAACTATTTGAATGAGTAAAAAACCCTTAATTCTTGGAATAGAGACTAGCTGTGATGAAACTGCAGCATCTATAATAACTGAAAATGACAAAGGAATTCCAACAGTTTTATCCAATATTGTTTCTAGTCAGGTTGATGTTCACAAAGAATTTGGGGGAGTAGTTCCCGAACTAGCCGCAAGATCACATATAGAAAAAATAGACTGGATTGTTGAGAAAGCAATCTCAGATAGTGGAAAAAAAATTGAAGAAATTGATGCTGTTGCTTCAACTGCTGGGCCAGGTTTAATTGTTTGTTTGTCGGTTGGTTTAAGTTTTGGAAAAGCTTTTGCAAGCGCAATCAATAAACCTTTTATAGCAGTTAACCATCTCGAGGGCCATGCATTAAGTCCTAAGTTAAATTCCCATTTAAATTATCCCTATCTATTATTATTAATTTCAGGAGGTCACTCACAATATTTAAGTGTTCAAGGTCTTGGAAAATATAAAAGATTAGGAACAACTATTGATGACGCATTAGGTGAAGCATTTGATAAAACAGCTAAACTTTTAGGGATTGAATTTCCTGGTGGACCACAAATCGAAATTTTGGCAAAAAAAGGAGATCCTGAGAAATATGATTTACCCAAACCAATTTTTAATAAAGGTGGATGCAATTTATCTTTTGCAGGATTAAAAACTGCAATTTTAAAAATTGCAAAATCTATAAAAACAGAACAAGAAAAATTTGATTTAGCAGCTTCTTTTCAAAAAACTGTTGAAGAAATTCTTAATAAAAAAACAAAGATAGCATTTGAAGAATTTGAAAAAGAAAATAAATTAAAAGAAAAAGTTTTTGTAGTTGCTGGGGGAGTTGCTGCTAACAAAAAAATTAGATCTATGTTAATTAATTTATGTGAAGCTAATAACTATAAAAGTATATTTCCACCAATAGAACTTTGTGGAGATAATGCTGCAATGATTGCAATGGTAGGTCTAGAAAAATACAAATTAAATGAATTTAATACTTTGGATTATCCAGCTAAACCAAGATGGCCTTTAGATGAAAAAGCTGCATTTTTAAAAGGTGCAGGAGTGCAACTGTAATGAACTATTGGTTATTAAAATCTGAACCAGATGTTTGGTCAATTGATCAACAAATTAAGGCTGGAAAAAAAGGAGCACCTTGGGATGGTGTTAGAAATTATCAAGCAGCAAACAATCTAAAAAGTATGAAGAAGGGTGATCTATGTTTTTTTTATCACTCTAATATTGGCAAAGAAGTGGTTGGGATAGTAAAAGTAATTAAAGAACACTATTTAGATAAAACTGATAAGAATGGAAGATTTGTTGCAGTAACAGTCCAATTTAAAAGTAAGTTCTCTAAACCAGTGACCCTTGAAAATATCAAAAAAAATAAGGATTTAAGGGATTTAGCGCTTATTAAACAAAGTAGACTTTCAGTAATGCCAATCGATGATAAAAGCTGGAAAATTATAAATAACATGAGTAAAATTTAAGAAAAAAAAATCCATGCCAAAAAAAAAGAAAAAAGCTAAATCTAAAAAAAAAACTAAAGTAAGAAAGAAAACTGCAGTTAAGAAAAAAACTAAAGTTAAAAGAAAAAAATCAAAAAAAATTTTAAAACAAAATGAAAAACCTGCTCCTGAATTAGTTATAAAAACTAAACCTGAGTGGATCAAAAGTAGTTTAGCTAACAAAAGTAAATACGAGCAAAAATATTCTCAATCTATAAAAAATAACGACGAATTTTGGAAAAAAGAGGGAAAAAGAATTACTTGGATTAAACCTTATAAAAAAATTAAAGACGTTAAATACAGTTCTAAGGAAGTAAAAATTAAATGGTTTGAAGATGGAACGCTAAATGCATCTGCAAACTGTATCGATAGACATCTAAAAGATAAAAAAGATAAAACAGCAATAATTTGGGTTGGTGATGATCCAAAAGATAGTCAAAAAATTACCTACAAACAACTTCATCAAAAAGTTTCTAAAGCAGCAAATGGTTTAAAAAAATTAGGCATTAAAAAGGGAGATCGGGTTACAATTTATCTTACAATGATACCTGAGCTTGCTATTTTAATGTTAGCATGTGTTAGAATTGGTGCAGTCCACTCAATTATTTTTGGAGGTTTTTCTGCAGACTCTATTTCTGGAAGAGTTAATGATTGTGAGTCAGAATATATAATTACAGCAGATGAAGGTGTTAGGGGTGGAAAAACTATTCCATTAAAAGAAACAACTGATGAAGCATTAGAGAGCTGTCCTAATGTGAAAAAATGTATTGTTGTTAAACGTACAGGAAATTCAATTAGTTGGAATTATGATAGAGATGTTTGGTATCATGATTTAATTAAAGATGTTCCTTCTCAGTGTGAGCCTGAGGAAATGAACGCAGAAGATCCTTTATTTATTTTATACACATCAGGTTCAACTGGAAAACCAAAGGGAGTTTTACACACAACAGGTGGATACATGGTGTATGCATCAATGACTCATCAATATATTTTTAATTACAAACCAAAAGATATTTATTGGTGTACTGCTGATATTGGTTGGGTGACAGGTCACAGTTATATTATCTATGGTCCCCTTTCTAACGGTGCAACAACTATAATGTTTGAAGGAATACCAAACTATCCTGATAGCTCTAGATGGTGGCAAATAGTCGACAAATACAAAGTAAATACTTTTTATACTGCGCCCACTGCAATCAGAGCTCTAATGAGAGAAGGTGATAAGCCTGTCAAAAAAACATCTAGAAAATCTTTAAAATTACTTGGAACTGTTGGTGAACCAATAAATCCAGAGGCATGGATGTGGTATTACAAAACAGTTGGAAATTCTAAGTGCCCGATTGTAGATACTTGGTGGCAGACAGAAACAGGAGGGATATTAATTGCACCTCAAACAGGTGCTATTCCTTTAAAACCTGGCTCTGCAACAAAACCATTTTATGGAATTAAGCCTATGTTGGTTGATAAATCAGGCAAAGAGATAAAAGGACCTGGAGAAGGAAGACTTTGTATAGCACAATCATGGCCTGGACAAATGAGAACAGTATATGGGGATCATCAAAGATTTATTGATACTTATTTTTCTCAGTTTGATGGCAAATATTTTACTGGTGACGGATGTCGAAGAGATAAAGACGGATACTACTGGATTACAGGTCGGGTAGATGATGTAATTATTGTATCAGGACACAACTTGGGTACTGCTGAAATTGAAAGTGCATTTGTAGCTCATCCAAAGGTAGCAGAAGCAGCTGTCGTAGGTTACCCACATGATATTAAAGGTAATGGACTATATTGTTACGTAACATTAAATGCTGGCGAAAGAGAAACTGGCGAACTCGAAAGAGATCTAAAACTTTGGGTTAGAAAACAAATTGGTCCACTTGCAACTCCTGATTTAATTCATTTCACTCCAGGACTTCCAAAAACAAGATCTGGGAAAATTATGAGAAGAATTTTAAGAAAAATAGCTGCAAACGAACATGGTCAATTAGGAGACACTACTACATTAGCAGACCCTAGTGTTGTAGATAGTTTGGTTGAAAACAGAAAAAATATTTAAAACTGTATTCTGTCTTTAAATTCTTTTTTAATAACATCCCATTTTAAAATAACAGAATTTAAAACTATTTTTCGATCAAGAGTTTTTAATTCATCTGCTATTGGTGCCCATTTGTACATTGCCAATGCACTTGGATTGAAAGGACGATCATTATGATACTTCTCCCAATCAATTTTAATTAATCTTTCATCAAATTCTTTTTTTGCTTCTTCGATGATATTCAAAGGCATACCATTTGTTGTTTCATCATCTAAAATTTTTAAAAAAATTTCCTTAGCTTTATCTATTTCATTAAAATTAGAATGAACTTTTAAATATGAAAAAGTGAAAAATGTTAAATCTTGAAGAGCAACAGAATAAATATTCCATTTAGCTTCATTGACAGACTTCATAAATTCATCATTATCAAAATGAAGAACATATCTTGTCCCCATTCTAGTTTTTAAGTAACTATAAAGTGTAACTTGAGATACCCAGGCAGATTTTGTTTGGATAAACTCCTCTAACTCATCTAAAGTTTTAATTTTTTTTTTAGGAATAAAAGCTTTAAACAATGAAAAAAAATAAACTTTGAAATCGCTCAAAGATAAATCTTTCCAACTTAATTTTTTTTTATCCATAAAAAGTTAATTTTATTGAAAATATTAGAAAAAATTAACCTAATACGTCTAATTTTACACTTTTATTCTCTTTTATAATGGTTAATGTTTTATCAGTTATAACTAAAAAAGAGAGGTATACATGGCGAAAAACGCTCAACACTGGGAAAAAACCAGAGGCTTGTTGTTTGTAACACTTGCAATCTGGGCTGTATTCTCAATGGGTATATTCCTTTTCGGAGCTGAAATGAACGAAGTTACTGGACCTTTTGGGTATCCATTAACTTACTGGTTCACATGTCAAGGTTCTCTTGCAATATTTGTAATCCTTATTTTCTGGTTTGCAGGTAGACAAGAAAAAATTGATGAAGAGTTCGGCTTTAGTGAAAAAGGAGACGACTAATGATTAAGGGTAATTTTATAGATAACTTGCCTAAAGTTTATGGAATCTACACAGGTGGATTTATAGGTTTCATAATCTTAATGGCGATTGGTGAGCAGATGGGTATGTCTGCAAAAGCAATAGGTATTTGCTTTGTAGGTTTTACCATTTTCATCTACGCAGCAATTGGTTGGCTATCTCGAACAGCCCAAGCAAGTAACTATTACGTAGCTGGAAGAACGGTTCCAACTGTGTTCAACGGAATGGCAACAGCAGCCGACTGGATGTCTGGAGCTTCATTCGTTGCTATGGCAGGTGGTATTTACTTCAAAGGTTATGGATATATGGCTTTGCTTGTAGGTTGGACAGGTGGTTATGTGTTGGTTGCAACTTTATTAGCACCATACTTAAGAAAATTTGGTTGTTACACAGTTCCAGATTTCGTAGGTACTAGATACGGTGGTAATACTGCAAGATTGATGGCGGTTATCGTTTTAACTGTTGCATCATTCACATATGTGACTGCACAAATTAACGCTACAGGTACTATTGCAGCTGTTGCTTTAGATATCCCATTCCAATACGCAGTATATGTTGGACTAGTAAGTATTTTACTATGTTCAATGCTTGGTGGTATGAGAGGGGTAACTTGGACACAGGTTGCACAATACATTGTGCTAATTATAGCTTACCTACTTCCAGTATTCTGGATCAGTAACAACATTGGTGCGGGTTTCTTCCCACACTTTATGTTAGCTGATGAAGTTGCTAGAATTGGTGAGTTAGAGCAACAGTATGGGTTTGTTAAAAACTCTGCTGCTGATTTAGCTACAGTACCTAAAGGGTTAGCTGGTATTACTAAGGCTCACTCTGAAGTTAACGCAACACCTTGGGCTTTCATCTCATTAGCATTAGCAATGATGATGGGAACAGCTTCATTACCTCACGTAATGATGAGGTTCTTTACTACTCCAAGTGTAAAAGCAGCTAGAAAATCAGTAGGTTGGTCAGTATTCTTTATCTTCCTACTATATTCTTCTGCACCAATGTTAGCGACACTATCTAAACTTGCTTTGATTGATCCAAACTTACCAACAGGTATTATTGGTAAATCAATTGCAGAAGTTCAAGCAATCGATTGGTATCAAAACTGGAACCAAGCAAATCTGATGTTTGTAAGCGACTTTAACGGAAATGGAACTGTTGAATTAAACGAGTTCTTCATGGGTGGTAAAGCCGTTGTATTAGCAACACCAGAAATTGCTGGATTACCATATGTAATCTCAGGTCTAGTTGCTGCTGGAGGTTTGGCAGCTGCGATGTCAACTGCAGATGGTTTGATTCTTGCAATCGCAAATGCAATCTCGCATGACGTTTACTACAAAATGGTAGACCCTAAAGCTGAGACTGCTAAAAGACTTGTTGTTGCAAGGGTATTACTTGTAGTAATTGGTTTTGCAGGAGCAACTATTGCAGCAATGGAGATCCAAGGTATCTTAGGTTCAGTAATCTGGGCTTTTGACTTTGCGATGTCTGGATTGTTCTGGCCACTTGTACTTGGTGTATGGTGGAAGAGAGCTAATAAAGAAGGTGCTATAGCTGGTATGGTCTTAGGATTAGTTTCTGGTTTCGTGTATCTAGTTTGGGTACGAAGTGGTGGAAGCGGATTCTTAGGCATTACTCAGTTAACATTTGGTATCTTCGGATCTACTGTTAGCTTAGTAGCTATGGTTGTTGTAAGTTTAATGACTTCAGCACCGAGCGCTGCAACACAAAAAATGGTTGATGATTCTAGGGTACCTGCGGGTGCATCTGTAATCGGCGGCCAAAAATAAATAATCTTTTTAAGGGGCGATTAATTTCGCCCCTTTTATTTCTTTTTAAGATCAAATATAAATTCCTTAATGTCTGCTAACTTTCATCCTTTAGTTTATGTAATTGACTATATCCTTGGAATTATAATGTGGACTTTAGTTGGAAGAGTAGCAATGAATATCTTTCAAAGAGAAGACTCAAATTTTTTTTTTATGAAAGCTTTTGTAAAATTTACCAATCCCTTACTAAGAATTTTTAAATCTGTTACTCCTTCTTTCATAATTCAACCATTGGTACCTCTTTATGTGGCTTGGTTCTTTTTCATGATTAGATTTTATTTGATGCCTTGGATCTTGGGATATTCAGTTATGGGAATGTTATCCTTCCCTCTTGAAAGTGAAATTTCTAGGCAGATTTATCAATTTTTTAATTCAATTAAATTTTAAAAATTGATACTAGTAAGTTTAGATATCAATGAAAAATATACAAATATCTCCATCAATTTTATCAGCTGATTTTAGCCAATTAGGTACTGAAATAAAAAGACTTGAGGAAGGCGGAGCTGATATGATTCATGTAGATGTAATGGATGGACACTTTGTTCCAAACTTAACAATCGGTCCTCCAGTAATTAAAGCTCTCAGAAAACATTGTTCATTAAAATTTGACGTTCATTTAATGATTTCTCCAGTGCATAAATACATAGAAGCTTATGCTGATGCGGGTGCAGATATAATTACTGTGCATCCTGAAGCAACTGATAATTTAGAAAACTCAATAAATAAAATAAAAGATCTAAAAAAAAAGGTAGGAGTTTCTCTCAATCCTGAAACAAGTATAGATTTAATTAAAAATCTTTTAGATAAAATTGATTTAGTTTTAATAATGAGTGTAAATCCTGGATTTGGTGGACAAATATTCATGCCAGAAGTTTTAGAAAAAATTAAAGAATTAAATAAAATTAGAGAAATAGAAAAACTTAACTTTGATATTGAAATAGACGGTGGGATAAATTTTGATAATTGTAAAATAGCAATTGAAGCTGGTGCTAATATTCTTGTATCTGGTACAACAGTTTTTAAAAGCAATAATGGAGATATTAAAAAAAATATTAATTTATTAAAAACAAAATAAGTTAATGCAATCTCAAAATTCTCTAAATCTTTATAATGAAATATTTTTTAAATTAAAATCTTCATTTAAAAAATTATATAAAAATTCAAATTTTTATGAAAAGCGAATTTCAAAAACCTTCGATAACAATTTTGAATACAAACCAAGTCCTCATCTTTTATCTTCAATTATAAAGTATCAGAAAAAAAAATATAAAATTGAAGATTTTGCTACTGAAACTATCTGGAAAAACGATATTTCTTCTAAAGACTTTAAAAAACTAAATAATTTTTTTTGGTTTTTTAGTTTGGATTTAAAATCATCTAAAAAAACCACGCAATCAATTATTCTTAATTGGAATAATAAAAATGAAAAATTTGATGAAAATATCTGGGAATTCAATATTACTGCAAAAAGAATTATTGCTTGGCTTTCCAATCATCAGTTAACTTATGAAGATAGTAATGAAGAATATAGATTATTTTTTAATCATATGGTTCAGAAACAAACCAACCATTTATTAAATGAGATCAAAAATTTAGATGAAACAGAGGAAAAACTGATTGGTTGTGCTGCAATAATTTTAACAGGTTTAGCATATAAAGATGAGAAAAATTATTTAGACAGTGGTTTAAACATACTAAAAAATTTAATCAAAAACTCTCTTGATAAACAAGGTTTTCCCAAATCAAGAAATATACAAAATTTAGTTTTTTATCTTAAATATCTCATCATTATTAGAGAGTGGTTTAAAGAATCACAAAATCCAATTCCAGAATATATTGATGAAACTATATATTATTTAGGATCCAGTTATGCTTTTATATGGCAAAACATAAAACAAGATATATTTTTTAATGGAAATTATTCATCTAATTATCATGAATTTGACCACTATTTAAAACGATTTGGATATACTTTTAAAAATCAAATCAATGAGTTGGCTGGATATACAATATTACAAAATAAAAAGTTTATCCTAGCAGCTGATGTTGGTTCAAATCCTGAAAAAATATATACCAAAAATTATCAGGCAGGTGCCTTGTCTTTTGAAATTTTTTCTAATGGTAAAAAATTAATTTCAAATTCTGGATATTATCCAGATACAAAAAACAGACTGAATAAATTTTCCAAAAGTACTGCTTTACACAGCACACTTTCAATTGAAGATTATTCTTCATGTGATTTTATTAAAGCTGGTGATAATTTTTTGATACAAAAAGATTTAAAAATTGGAAATAAAAATATAGTTTTTGAGAAGAATTATTGGAAAATTTCAGCTAGTCATAATGGTTACTTCAAAAAGTTTAAATTAGATCATCATAGAGAAATAGAATTCTATCCTGAACAATTTAAATTTATTGGTCATGATAAAATAGTAAGAAAAGATCCTGATAAACAAATTAAATTTGATATTAGATTTCATCTTCATCCCAACTCTAAAGTTATGAAAACACAAAATAATAAGTTTATATTAATACAATTAGAAGATGAAGGTTGGCAATTTAGTTGTGATAACTATGATATAAATATTGATAATGGTTTATATTTCGGTAATAAAAATTCATATCAAGAAAACCAAAATATATTTATTTCAGGCATGAATAATGAAAATGAACAAATAATTAGATGGGAAATAAATAAAATATAATGAAAAAAATAAAGACAGCTCTTATTTCTGTATCAGATAAAAATAATTTAAAACCAATTTTAGAAATTTTAAAAAAATATCAAATCAAAATTATTAGTTCTGGTGGTACATATAAAGAAATAAAAAAATTAAAATTTAATTGTTTAGAAGTATCTGATTTTACAGATTCTCCTGAAATTTTAGAGGGAAGAGTTAAAACCTTACATCCAAAAATACACGCAGGAATCCTTAATAAAAGGAATAATAAAACACATTTAAATGACTTAAAAAAAAACAATTTTGAAAATATTGATCTAGTAATTGTAAATTTTTATCCTTTTGAAAAAACTTTAGAAACTATAAATAATCATAAAAAAATAATTGAAAATATAGATGTGGGGGGTCCCACAATGGTTAGATCTGCTGCTAAAAATTATAATGATGTAACTGTAATTACTTCTTCAGATCAATATCAAGAATTAATTAATGAGATGAATAAAAATAACGGAGCTACATCATTAAATTTCAGAGAAAAACTATCAAGAACAGCTTTTACAGAAACTGCTTACTATGACTCTATAATTTCAAGTTATTTTAATAAAAAGACAAATATACACTTGCCAGATAAAAAAGTTTTTTCTGCAAATTTAATTGAAAAACTTAGGTATGGAGAAAATCCACATCAATTTAGTGGGTACTATTCAAAAAATCTAAAAACTAATTTAAATCAAATTCATGGAAAACAACTAAGTTATAATAATTATAACGATATATTTGCTGCCTTGACTATTTCAAAATCATTACCAAAAAATAAAGGTACTGTAATTGTAAAACATGCAAACCCTTGTGGTGTATCAATAAATTCAAATCCTATAGATAGCTATAAATCTGCATTAGCATGTGATCCCATAAGTGCTTTTGGGGGAATTGTTTCTTGTAATTTTAAAATAAAGAAAAATCTTGCAGTTGAGCTCAATAAACTTTTTTTAGAAGTAATTATTGCTAATGGTTTTGATAATGATGCTCTAAAAATACTTAAAAATAAAAAAAATTTACGTGTAATTGATGCAACAAATTATTCACTTAGTGAAATTACAAAATTCAATTCATCAAATGAAGCAATATTGATTCAATCTGAAGATTTAAAAATATTCAAAAATAAAGATTTTAAAGTTGTATCTAAAAGAAAACCAAACCCTAAGATGCTTAGAAATCTAATTTTTGCATTCAATGTTTGTAGATATGTCAAATCAAACGCAATTGTTCTTGCAAAAGATGAGTCAATTGTTGGTATTGGATCAGGTCAACCGAGTAGATTAGATAGCTGCGAGATAGCAATTAATAAAATGAGAAAATTTAATTTATTTGGAGATAATTTGGTTGCAGCATCTGATGCTTTCTTTCCATTTGTGGATGGAATTGAAAAATTAGTTCAATCAGGAGTTCAAGCTGTAATACAGCCTTCTGGATCAATTAGAGATAAAGAAATCATTAAATTTGCAAACGAAACAGATACAATTCTAGTCTTTTCTAAGACAAGACATTTCAGGCATTAGTAGCTCTGTCTATCTTAGCAGCTAAAATAAAATCATTTTCGGAAAGACCTTTGATGGCATGTGTAGTAATTTTAATTTCTGCATAACCCCAACCAAAACTTATATCTGGATGATGACCCTCTTCCTCAGAAATTTTACCAACTTCATTAACAAAATTTTGACTTTTTAAAAAGTTTTCAAATTTAAATTTTTTAAATAGAAAAAATATTTTATTTTCATCTTCTGTGATATCCCAACCATCAACTTTCTTCTGATATTTATGAATTTCAGATACATCAAAAGGAAGAACTCCTCCTTCACAAGGCAAACATTTTTTAGTTAAAAGATCATCACTCATAAAATTTGGAGCGGGCAAAGGGGGTCGAACCCTCGACCTTCTCGTTGGCAACGAGACGCTCTACCACTGAGCTATGCCCGCTTAAAAAAACATTATAACTAAACACTTTTTTTAATTCAATCAATACTAATTTACATTTTCTATGTTATATTTAATTTTATTATGAAAAAAGAAGATCTACCAATTAATATTCCAGTATTTCCATTAAGTAATTTTATCATTTTTCCAAAAACTACAGTCCCATTAAATATATTTGAACCTCGTTATATTGATATGATTAACGATAGTATGAAATCAAATAAAATAATAGGGATGATACAACCTCAATCATCTAGCTATCAAAAAGTTCAACCTGAGCTTCATAAAGTGGGTTGTATTGGTAAAATAACTAGTTTTAGAGAAACAGATGATGGTAGGTATTTAATAGAATTAAAAGGTGTCATAAGATTTAAATCTGTCAAAGAATTAGAGACTGTAACTAAATATAGAATTTTGCACGTAGATTATAATGATTATATTCAAGATTTAGATAATAAAAAAGAGGATCTTAAATTTTCAGATTTAGAGTTAATCTTCAAAGACCTAAAATCTTTATTTGAAAAAAAAGGTTTTATCATTAATTGGAAAGCACTAGAAAAACAAAGTTTAGATGAAACAATAAACGCCTTAGCTATGGCCTCACCTTTTTCTCTTGAAGAAAAACAAGTTTTGTTAGAAGCTCAAAATTTAGATATTAGAAAAAATAAAATTGCTGAGATATTAAAAACATATACTCACGATATCTATGAAAATAACACTATTCAATAATCAATAATTCAAACCAGTATCTGCCATTTTTTTTAGCATGTTGTTTATAGTATTTTTGTTTCCTATATATTTTAAAGAATTTAAGAGAAAGTTATTCTTAGCCTTACTATCATAGTTAAAAAATTCGTAAATAAAATCAATTCCATTTGAAAAAATATAATTTCTATGTTTTGTATTTTTTTCAAATTCTTGATTAACAGAGCTATTTAATTGTAATCCAAGATCTATTTTATTTTGAATTATCTCTAATAATATTTTTATATCTCTAATCGTCATATTAAAACCTTGTCCAGCTAAGGGGTGTATTTTGTGAGTTAATTCGCCAAAAGCTAGTATATTTTTATGATAATAATTTCTTAAACTTGCAGAGAATAATTCAAATGAAGATATTTTTTTAATTTTTTTTATTTTATATTTTGGATTATGTAAGTTTATGAGCTCTATTAAATTTTCTTTTTTAATTTTAGCAGTATTTTTTATAGAATAAACAACAGAAGTTTCTTTATCAGAGATAGGTAAAAATGCCAAAGGTCCAATCTTTGTAAATACTTGTCTTGAAATTTTATTATCAATTTTCTCATGTTCTAGTATTAAAGTGTAAGCTAAGCTTCTGTATTTTTTGATAATTTTTTTACTAAAAAATTTTTTTGCAATTAAATTTGTAAAATTTAAATTTATTGAGAGATTATATTTATTCTGAATATTTTCTAAATTTATTTTATTTTGTATTTTAAAAAATTTATTTTTTTTGAGACTTTTTTCTAAAATATTATAAAGATCAAAACTTCTAACCATTGAAAAAAGTTCTTGATTATTATTTTGAAACTCCAATAATTTTTCTTTATTTAGTTTGTCAGAAAGAATTTCTATTTTATTTAATTTCCAAATTATTTTATCAATATTGACAATATGGTTATTAAAATATTCAACATTGCTTTTTGTAATACCTATAGTCCTAGATTGATCTATTATTTTTTTTTTTTTATCTCTTAAAATATCTACATGTATATTCTTATTAACTAAAGCTTTGGCTAAAGCTAAACTAGTTAGTCCACTTCCTATTATACAAATCCTCATATTATTTTTAATTTTAACAACAAAAATTAGATGATACAAAGTGGTATAATTGATTTGTATAAATGGACATTAAAAAAACAGCTAATTTATTACTTAATTTTACTTTAAAGCGATTAGCAGAAATATCTGGTATAGTAATTTTCTCTGCTGGTATTCTTTTATTTATTGCACTTTTTTCTTATTCACCTGAAGACCCTAACTTTATTTTTCCCAAAGATACTAAGATTAAAAATTTATTAGGTTTTCAGGGAAGTTTTATTTCCGATCTATTTTTTCAATCTTTTGGATTTATTGCTTATCTAATTTCTTTCACATACATAATTACTGGAATTAATATATTTCGATTAAAAGAATTTTTTTTAATCATTGAAAATACATTTATAGCAATATTATATACTATAATTGGAACGTTATTTCTAAACCATTTTTATTCTGATGCTTTTACACTTTACATAAATGGAAATGGAGGTTTTGTTGGAGACTATTTTGGACAAACTTTTTTAAACACAATAATTCTTACAAATGAAACATTAATTTATTATATTCTAATTATACTGATAATTACTTTATTTTTATTAAGTGTAAATTTTCACCCTATTAAATTTTATAATTTTTTAATAAAAATTCTCAAATTTTTTAATAAAAAAGAAAATAAATCTTATACTGATAAAAGTGAACTTATAAGCGAATATATTCCTCAAGAGGAAATCAAAAACTTAATACAAGAAGACTTACCATTTATTAAAGCAGAGAATAAATCAAACTCTAAAAATAAATTTCAATTACCAAAAATAGAATTGTTAAAAGTTCCAACCAAGAAAGAAAGAGAAAACTCAGATAAAAATGAGGCAAATGATCCTAAATTTTTAGAAAAAATTCTAATGGACTTTGGAGTTAAGGGAGAAATTCAAAAAGTAAGTCATGGACCAGTTGTAACACTAAATGAATTTGAGCCAGCTGCTGGAGTAAAAGTTTCTAAAATTATAAATTTATCAGATGATATCGCTAGAAATACTAGCTCTGAATCTGCTAGAATTTCAACTATACCAGGCAGCAATACTGTAGGAATTGAATTACCAAATAATTCAAGAGAAAACGTTTATCTTAGTGAGATTCTAAATAACTCAGATTTTAAAAAGAAAGAAATAAAATTACCAATAGCACTTGGAAAAAATATTTCTGGAAAACCTATTGTAGGAGATCTATCTTCTATGCCACATTTGCTGATTGCTGGTACTACAGGTTCAGGAAAATCAGTTTGCATCAATACAATTATTTTATCACTTCTTTACCGTCACACTCCTGAAAGATGTAAGTTTATATTAATTGATCCTAAAATGCTTGAGCTTTCAACATATGAAGGCATACCACACTTACTTTGCCCTGTAATAACTGAAGCTAAAAAAGCTGCATCAGTTCTTGGTTGGGTAGTAAAAGAAATGGAGAGTAGATACAGGTTGATGACAAAAGAAGGAGTTAGAAATATTGATGGTTACAATGCCAAGCATAAACTTCCAATGCCCTACATAGTAGTGGTGGTAGATGAAATGTCAGATTTAATGTTAGTGGCAGGAAAAGAGATAGAAAACTATATTCAAAAGTTATCTCAAATGGCTAGAGCTGCTGGGATTCATATTATTATGGCTACACAAAGACCTAGTGTTGACGTAATAACAGGTACAATTAAAGCTAATTTTCCAACAAGAATATCTTTTCAAGTAACTTCAAAAATAGATAGTAGAACAATTCTTGGTGAACAAGGAGCAGAACAGTTATTAGGAAAAGGTGATATGCTTTATATGTCATCTGCTAACCGAATAGTAAGAATTCATGCTCCATTTGTCTCAGATAATGAAATAGAGAAAATAAACAATTTTTTAAGATCTCAAGCTGAACCAGACTATATTGATGAAATCTTGAATTTTGCAGATGAGAAAGAGTTAGGATCAAATACAGATCAAGGAGATAAAGATGAATTATATCAACAAGCTGTTGAAATAATTAGATCTGAAGGAAAAGCCTCTACCTCATTTTTACAAAGAAAACTTCAAATTGGGTACAATAGAGCTGCACGAATAATTGACATGATGGAAGCTGATGGAATTGTTAGCAAAGCAAATCATGTGGGTAAAAGAGAAGTTCTTTGATGTTGAGATTGTTGCTATTGGTTTGTCTAATTAGTTTATCTAGTGAAGTAAATGCAAACAATAAAAGTCAAATAATTGATAAATTAAAAGATACTTTAAATTTAAATTTTGATTTTGAACAAAATATAAATGGGAAAATTGAGTTTGGAAACTGTACAATTCAATATCCAAAAAAGATGTTTTGTAAGTATGATCAAAAAAACAAAGTTATAGTTTCAAATGGAAAATCTTTAGTTATAAAATCTACTTCAAGCTATTACAGGTATCCATTGGATAAAACACCATTAAATTTTATTTTAGATAAAAATTTCTTATTAAAAAAAATAGCCGAATTAAACGAAGAAATTATTAATAATTCTCTGGTCAAGTTTACAATAAATGAAAATAATCAATCAATAGAGATTTTTTTTGATATAAATAATTATAATTTAATTGGCTGGCAAACTAAGGATGTTTATCAAAATACTGCTGTGACACTTCTTTATTCAGTTAAATCAAATCAAATTGTTGACGAAAAAATATTTAAAACTCCTCTTCAAAATTAAATTTTAACAATTTCTGATTTAAATATTTTCATACCTCTAGCTAGATAATTATTTAGTGCATTTTTATGATCTAAAGAACATGTATGAAGCCAAACTCTATCTACATTTTCTTTGAATGATTTTTTAATAGCATCTGATAACAAAAATGATCCTAATTTTTTATTTTGATATTCTTCTAATATTCCAAAATATGCTATTTCTACTTCTTTCTTTTCGGAATGAATAATTAATTCAAAAAAACCAACTAAATCTTTTTTATTTTTTAATACAAATGTTTTAACATTTTTGTTGGATACGTATTTGATCCACTGCTCTTCTGTCCATATTAATCTATCAATCCATTTATGTTTTTTACCTATATTTTTATAAAAAAATTTATTTAACTGAAAATCAGTAGGTTCAATCAAGTTAACTTTATAATCTTCTGAAGGTTGTTCGCCCTCTTTTAAATCATGAAGTGAGTTTATTTCTAGATAATTTCTTTTAACTTCTTCTGTCACTCGACCATTTTTCCAACACGTTCACCACCAAATAAATGAAAATGCAAATGAGGGACCTCTTGACCACCATGTTCACTAATATTAGCTAGTGCCCTATAACCTTGACCTACTTCTGTTGAAATTCCTAGCTTTTTTGCAACTATATTAATACCTTTCAAAAAACCCACCATCTCTTTTGATGATGCATTCATACTAAAATCATCAAGATCTATATATTTTCCCTTAGGAATTACTAAAGCATGAACTTTCTTTTGTGGATTGATATCATGAAACGATAAAACATAATCATCTTCATAAATTTTATTGCAAGGTATTTCCCCACGTAAAATTTTAGCAAAAATATTATTGTCATCGTAACTCATTTTTTCCTTTTTTCTAATTCTTCCATTACTTCTTCAATTTTCACATCATTAGCTTCTAAATACATTAGCAAGTGATAAAAGACATCAGCTGCTTCATGAATTTTGTTTGAATTTTCTTCTATAGCTTGAATTAATTCATCAATTTCTTCTAAGACCTTTGCTTTGCTTAGAGATTTGTCTGAAAGTAATTTGTTTGTATAAGAACCTTCAACTGGGTTAGTTTTTCTCTCTCTTGCAAGTTTGATTAAATTTTCTAATGTATTAAGCATATTAAATTCTAACAGGTATTCCTTTTGAATCCAAATATTCCTTTGCCTCTTTTACAGAGTGTTTGCCATAATGAAATATTGATGCTGCTAAGACTGCACTTGCATTTCCTAATTTAATTCCATCTACCAAATGATCCAAATTTCCAACTCCACCAGATGCAATGACGGGAATATTTACCTTGGATGAAATTTTAGACATAAGCTCAATATCATAGCCCACTTGGGTACCATCTCTATCCATTGATGTTACTAATAGTTCACCTGCTCCACTACTTTCCATTTTTGATGCAAATCCTATTGCATCAATTCCAGTATTGTTTCTTCCACCGTGTGTAAAAATTTCCCATTTATCTCCACTTTTTTTAGCATCAATAGCAACCACAATGCATTGTGAACCAAATTTTTTTGAACTTTCAACTACTACCTCTGAATTTTGAACTGCCGCAGTATTAATAGAAACTTTATCTGCTCCACAATTAAGTAATTTATTTATATCATCAACACTTCTAACGCCTCCTCCAACTGTTAATGGAACGAAGCATTTTTTTGAAGTTTTCTCTACTACATCATAAATTGTATCTCTATTTTCATTTGATGCAGTGATATCTAAGAAACAAATTTCATCTGCTCCTCCATCAGAATAAATTTGAGCCTGTTCAACTGGATCGCCTGCATCTTGCAGATCAACAAAGTTAATTCCTTTTACAACACGACCATTTTTAACATCTAAACAAGGTATTATTCTATTTTTAAGCATCTAATTCCTTAGCTAATTCATCCA
Organism: Candidatus Pelagibacter sp. HIMB1542; assembly: GCF_052047835.1. Lineage (NCBI taxonomy): Bacteria > Pseudomonadati > Pseudomonadota > Alphaproteobacteria > Candidatus Pelagibacterales > Candidatus Pelagibacteraceae > Candidatus Pelagibacter > Candidatus Pelagibacter sp. HIMB1542. The sequence goes on from NZ_JBNAJB010000002.1 coordinate 419,816, forward strand.
ATTTTATATCGCCATCATAAATAGCTTTTCCAACTATAATACCTTCAATATTTTCATTATTTAATTCCTTAGCTTTTTTAATATCAAGTATTGATGAAACTCCACCTGAAATGATCACTGGACAATTAGATGTATCAGCAACCTTAACTGTTTCTTCAAAATTAGGACTTTGCTTCATTCCATCTCTGTTAATATCAGTATAAATAAGTCTACTTGCTCCATATTCGTTCACTTCTTTTAAGTAATCTAAAGTTAATTGATTAGAATTTTCTTTCCAACCAGAAACAGATAAATAGCCATCTTTAGCATCTAAACCTAAAGCAATTTTATTTGGAAAATTTTTGCATGCCTCTTTTAAAAAATTTTTATCTTTTATAGCAGCGCTACCTAAAACAATTTTTTCGACACCAGCATCAGTATATTTCTTAATACTTTCGAAGTTCCTTACTCCACCACCAATTTCAATTTTAAGATCAAATTTAGACACTATTTCTTCAATAATATCCAAATTTACTGTTTCACCAGTTAAAGCACCATCTAAATCGACAATGTGTAAATTTTTAAATCCGTGATCTTTGTATTTGGCCGCTTGTTCAACTGGAGACATTTCGTATTCGGTTTTGTTATCAAAGTCTCCTTTAACTAACCTCACACACTTTTTGTCTTTAATATCTATTGCTGGAAATATCTTCATTTAATTTAGAATTTTTTTCTTAACTTTTTCAAACTCTTCTTTTGTTAAAACACCAGATTTATATAAATCGTTCAAGGAATTTAATTGATCAACAATATCAGGTGAGGCAGTTGAGGTTTTAATCTTAGAATATACTATCTTATTTTTAATTCCAGAAACTCCCTTACAAGTGCCGATGCATTCTGAACCAACAATAATTGGTTTTTTATTTTTTAAATAGCCATAAACCTCCATATCCCAGTTAACATTAAACATATTAGCTGCAATTTTAAGATCAAAAGCAGGACTGTTTATTTGATTTTTTTCAATCTTAAATTTAGTAACTTTTAAATTTAACCCTTCAACTCCATCTACACCAAGCTCTTTCTTGAATTCTTTTTTATAATTTAAAGCTGCCTTATTCATATCTGTTTGATTCATATTTTTAAATGAGTCTATTGTTTCATATAAATCATAATCTGTGTCTTCTAAATTTTCCTCAGAAAGAAAAACCCAAATAATTCCTTGGTAGTTACTTTTTTTCATTAATTTTTTAATTTCTTTTGAAAGAAAATTAATCATTGATTTTTCAGTTCTAAAATTTTTTTTCTCCATCTTTTTCATTATAGGTTCTAATAGTTTTTCTTGATCGTTAATCAGAGAGTTTGCAAATTCAATGGAGCTATCTGTTCCTACATAATAAAAATTTGTATCTTTTCCTAACACACCAAAAAAATCAGCATAGTAATCAGCTACCTCATCAGGATTTACCTTAATATAATTAAAATTTTCTGGGACGTTTAAGGTAACTTTATTCTCAATATTAATTGTTTTTGCTAAACTTAAGTTATTCCATAAAAAAAATATCAACAAAATCCCTAGAATTTTTTTCATAATTATAAACTTATAAAATTATCAATTATTTTTAATCCTATTTTATCGCTTTTCTCTGGGTGAAATTGCGTTCCAAAAATATTTTCTTTTTCAACTGAACAAACAATATTTGAAGAATAATCTGTTGTAGCAGAAATCACATTTTTATCCTCTGGAACAAATTCATAACTGTGCACAAAGTACATATGAGATTTATTCTCTATATCTTTAAACATTTTACTATTTTTTGTTATATTAATTTCGTTCCAACCAATGTGAGGAAGTTTGTATTTTCCATTTTGATTGTCTATTTTTGATACCTTGCCTGATATCCAGCCAAGACCTCTGGTTTCAGTTTCTTCATAACCTATTTCTGCAAACATTTGTAAACCAACACAAATTCCTAGAAGTGGTTTTTTATTACTAATTGCAAATTCGTTTAATGTATCTACTAAACCATTAATATTATTAAGTGCATCAACACAACTTTTAAACGAACCCTGCCCTGGTAAAACAACTTTATCTGAAGATTTAATCTTATTTAAATCTGAAGTTACTTCGATGTTTACCTTGTCTCTAGCAACTTCCTTAAAGGAGTTTATTACCGAGCTTATATTACCCGAATTATAATCAACAATAGTGACGTTCATTAAACTTATAATGAGCCTTTAGTTGATGGAATACTTTTTTTGCTTCTAGGATCCATCTCTAATGCCTCTCTTAATGATCTTGCTAATGCTTTATAACAAGACTCAATGATGTGGTGACTATTATCACCATAAATATTTTCAACATGCATTGTGATACCTGCGGCCTGTGAAAATGCCTGGAACCATTCCTTAAACAGTTCTGTATCCATCTCACCAAGTTTCTCAACTTTTAATTTTACTTTCCAAATTAAATAAGGTCTATTTGAAACATCGATTGCGACTCTAGTTAATGTTTCGTCCATAGGAATAACTCTGTGCGCATACCTTTTAATACCTACAAATTTCTTTGCAGCTTTTTTTAAAGCTTCACCAATTGCAATTCCTGTATCTTCTGTTGTGTGGTGAAGATCAATATGAGTGTCGCCTTTTGCTTTAACTTTCAAATCTATTAATGAATGCTTTGATAGTTGTTCAAGCATATGATCTAAAAAACCTATTCCAGTATCAATCTGGTATTTACCTTTGCCATCAATGTTTAATTCAACATTGATACTTGTTTCTTTTGTTTTTCGAGATACTTTTCCTTTTCTAGCCATATAATTTAAATGGTATACATACTTAATCCAACTATATCAATATTAGTGTAAAGACTTGAAGTATCAAAAATAGTTACCATTTATCAGGTATGACAACAATTGTACTAGTTAGAAAAAATAATGAAGTTGTAGTTGCTGGTGACGGTCAAGTAAGTATGGGAAATACAGTTGTCAAAAGCACAGCATCAAAAGTCAGAAAAATTGAAAAAAGGGATGTGGTTGCAGGATTTGCAGGGTCAACTGCTGATGCATTAACTTTATTTGAAAGATTAGAAGGAAAGTTAGAAAAACACGCAGGTAATTTATCTAGAGCTGCTGTTGAGTTAGCAAAAGATTGGCGAACTGATAAATACTTAAGAAGATTAGAGGCATTAATGGCTGTTGGTGACAAAAATAATAGTTATATAATTTCTGGAACTGGGGATGTTCTCGAACCTGAAGGTGATGTAATCGGAATTGGTTCTGGTGGAAATTATGCCCTAGCTGCAGGAAAAGTTTTAATGGAAGGTGATTTATCTGCAGAAGAAGTTGCAAAAAAGGCAATTAAAGTTGCAGCTGATATATGTGTTTTTACAAATGAAAATGTTAAAATCGAAAAAATTTAATGGATAATTCAAACGTAACACCTTTGCACCCTAAAGAAAAAACTCAGAAAGAAGAAGCTTCTTTAGTGAGCGCTCTTTCACCAAGAGAAATAGTTTCAGAATTAGATCGTTTTGTTGTTGGACAAGATAAAGCAAAAAAAGCTGTCGCTGTCGCATTAAGAAATAGATGGAGGAGACAGGCTTTAAAAGGTGAAATGAAAAACGAAGTTTTGCCAAAAAATATTTTAATGATTGGACCAACAGGAGTTGGAAAAACAGAAATTTCTAGAAGACTTTCAAAACTAGCGGAAGCTCCTTTTGTTAAAGTTGAAGCAACAAGATTTACAGAAGTTGGTTATGTTGGAAGAGATGTTGAGCAAATTGTCAGGGACTTAATTGAAATTGCAATCGCAATGGAAAAAGTAAAAAAAAGAAAAGAAGTTTTTGCGCAAGCTCAAAAAGCTGCTGAAGAAAAAGTATTAGATGCTTTGGTGGGTAAAAAAGCAAGCCTTGCAACAAGAGAAAGTTTCAGAAAAAGACTAAGAAATGGTGATTTAGATGATAATGAAATAGAAATAGCTGTAAGTGATACAGGTTCTAATGGAACATCCTTTGAGATTCCAGGAATGCCTGGTGCTAATGTTGGTATGATAAACATTGGGGAAATGATTGGAAAATCAATAGGAAATAAAGAGAAAAAAAAGAAAATGACCGTTAAAGAATCTCATGAAATCTTAATCAACGATGAATCTGACAAACTAATCGAACAAGATAAAATTATTAAAGCTGCAAAACTATCAACTGAAAACAATGGGATAGTTTTTCTAGATGAGATAGACAAAATTTCTGCAAGGACTGATCGGGTTGGTGGTGATGTGTCTAGAGAAGGTGTGCAAAGAGATTTGTTACCTCTAATCGAAGGAACAACAGTGAATACTAAACATGGCCCAATTAAAACTGACCATATTTTATTTATTGCATCAGGTGCTTTCCAACTTGCAAAACCATCTGACTTATTACCAGAATTACAAGGAAGGTTGCCGATAAGAGTTGAGCTAGAAGCTTTAACAAGTGAAGATTTTAAAAGAATATTAAAAGAACCAGATTATAGTTTAATTAAACAGTATGTAGCTCTTTTAAAAACTGAAAATGTAGAGCTTGAATTTTCTGATGATGGTATTGATACAATTGCAAATATTGCATCAGAAGTTAATGCAACGGTAGAGAATATTGGTGCAAGGAGGTTACATACAATTATTGAAAAAATATTGGATGATATAAGTTTCACCGCAACAGATAGAGCGGGTGAAAAAATTATTATAAATAGCGAATATATTAATAAAAATCTTGATAATTTAGTAAAAGATACTGATCTCTCTAAATTTATTTTATAGATTTATTTTTTTTTAAAAGAACATAAAAAGCACCACTACCACCATCCTCTATTGTGGCATCTTGTATATCATTTATAACTCTCATTAAATTTTGATTATTATTAATAAACTCAGGTACAGAATATTTTAAAATACTTAGGTCTTTAGAAACATAAGGATCTTTTTCTACGTTTGAATGAATACCCTTTCCAGTAACAACGATTAGTTTATTTACATATTCTTGAAAGGATTTTAATATAAATTTTTCTATAGCATTATTTGCTTGTTCAAGCGTATATCCATGAAGATCTATAGATCTAACTTTTAAATGATTTTTTATTTGAGGTTTAAAATCTTTATCTAAAATTTTTTCTTTACTTGAGATAAAGGTTTGCCAATCTTTCTTGTCTTTATCTGAAATATTGTCGTTCAATTAAGTTAAAATATTTACTAACTGCCAGTTTGGATTTGCCGATGTGGTATCTCTAGAGAAAACCCATGTATCATAGATTTTTTTAATTTTTTCTGGATCTCCAGAAACTATCTTTTTTTCTTTATCTTTTATACAAGTGATCACCTCAGCTATAAAATCGACTGTTACATTTAAAATGTTTCCAGTTTTTTTATGCTCTTTTATCTCTGCTTTATTTACTCCAATAAATGTGATTTCGGCAAAGTGACCTCTTTCGGCTCTTTCTTTTAATGCCTCATCAAATTGATTGTAAATCTCTTTATTTAATAAAGGTTTAGCACTTGTAATTTTATTATCATTATCACTAAAGTCCGTGATTATTGTTTCATAAGCAATCTTTGCACCTTTAAGAAATTCTTTTTGGGCTTCTTCACCAAAATTTTCTTTAGGTTTTGTTGTTTGATCAGACTTAATGTTTTTTAAAACTTCTTTGAATTGAGCTGGAGATTTACCTTCAAAGCCTGATCTCCGGCCAAGTATGCCTCTAAGTCTCAAAAAAATGAAACCTGCTATCATTGCTAACAAAATGATATCTATATATTGAAAACTATAATTCATCATCAGATAGTAATTACTCTATTGATTAATTTCAACCAGCAATTTAGACTAAAGACAAATGAACCCAATATTATTTTTAATTATTGCAATTCCCGCTATTGAAATTTATCTTTTTATTAAAATAGGTGGACAAATTGGAGCATTAGCAACTATTTTGCTTATATTTTCTACAGCAATTCTTGGCATTTATTATGCCAAATATGAAGGATTAAATACTTTAAAATCTGGTTTTTCACAATTAAGCAGAAATGAAACTCCAGCGTATGAGGTTATTTCTGGTGCGGCAATTGCTTTTGCAGCTTTGCTATTAATTATTCCAGGTTTTGCTACTGATTTTTTTGGATTTTTATTAATATTTCCAGTTAGTAGAAAATTTATATTTAACAAAATTTCAAAAAAATTTAGCAAACCAAAAGATCAAAAAAATAATTTCATTGATGGAGAATTTGAAGATATAGAAGATAACGATGAAAACAGAAAAATTTAAAATATTGAGTAGGTTTATCAAAGACCTATCGAGCGAAACTCCTGATTTTGAAACATATTTAGTTGTAAGAGATAAAATAGCCTCTTATAAACTAGTAATTGACATAAATTCCAAAGCTTTAAAAAAAGAAATAGTAGAAATAGATACTACCTTTAAATTTGGAGACACACAAAAATCAAAGAAAAAGTCATATTTTGAAATAATTTATACAACAATAGTCAAGATAAACAATGATGTAAAAGATAAAAAAGAATTAGAAAAAATAATTCTATGTGATGTTCAAATTGCAATTTACCAACATATGGAAAAAGCTCTTTTAGATCTTTTACATAATTCAGGCTTTCCTGGTGTAAAATTTGAAAAAAAAGTAGATTTCGAAAATTTATATAATCAAAGATTTAATTAAAATAATTTTTTTTTAAATTTTCTCTCAAATATTTCTTATGTTTTTCTACTTCTTCAGAAGAAGGCAAAACTATTTTCTTAAAATATTCGGTCTTTGAATTTTTATTTTCTTCTACCTCTAAACTTTGTTTAAAATCTAAAGTTGGTTCTTTTTGATCAATTAGATTGATATAAACTTTAGCAAGTAAATCACAATCTATAAGTGCTGTATGATGGGTTCTTCGAGAGTTATCTATTCTGAATTTTTTACACAAAGCATCTAAATTCACCTGTGATCCAGGATATTTTTCTCTTGCTAGATTTAATGTATCAATAATTTCGTTCTGAATTTTGTTTTTACCAAATAAGTTAAGCTCATTGTTTAAATGAGCTAAATCAAATTCTGCATTATGTATAATTAGTCTTTTATTCTTAATAAATTCTAAAAAATCCTCAGCTATTTCTTTAAATTTTTTTTGTGTTGATAAAAATTCATCAGAATATCCATGAACTTCAAAAGCCTTTTCTGAAACTTTTCTCTCTGGATTAAGATAACAATGAAATCTATTATTTGTTGGGGTTAAGTTTTCAAGTTCAATACAACCAATTTCGACTATCCTATGGCCATCTTTAACAGATATTCCAGTTGTTTCTGTATCTAATACTATCTCCTTCATTTATCCAATCAGATTTAAAATTTCCTTAATTTGTTTTTTAACTATATTTTTTCTAAAAGTATTTTTAATTATAAAATGTGATTTTTTTTTTTTATATTCTGTATTTAATTGTATTTCTTTAAAAATACTTAAAAGTTTATTATTAAAATTTAATCTTTTTTCTAATCTTTTATCAATATCTTTCTTTTTTGAATCAACAAAAACCAATATGTCATTTTTATTAAAAATTTTGTTCTCAATAAGCAAGGGGATGTCTAAAATAACAATTTTTTTATATCTGTTTTTTTTTAAGAAAAACAATAATTTTTTTTTAATTTCTTTATGAACAATATTTATTACTTTTTTAAGATTGTTTGGCTTTTCTAATATTGCTTTTGTTATTTCGTTTTTATCTATAGGAAAAGTATAAATATATTTTGGTAATTTTTTTTTTAATTTTAAATAAATTTTTTTATCTTGCTTATATAATTTTGATACTTCATTATCAGCATTAAAAACTGGATGTCCAAAATTATTCGCTACAAATGTTTTTCCAGACCCAATAGCCCCCACTATACCTATTCTAATCATTATTTAATAAATTAAGAATTTGTTTATTCACACTTGGCTCTAAGTCATGCCATAATTTAAATGCTTCAAAAGCCTGATAAATAAACATGAATTTACCATTTTCTGTTTGATTTCCTAATTTTTTTCCATCTTTTAAGAAATTAGTTTCATCAGGATTATAAATCACATCGTAAAACAACTTGTTATCACCAATATTTGAAATGTTTAGATCGATAGTCTCATTATTTAAGCCTAAGCTAGTTGCATTGATGATTATATCAAACTCAGTTATTTCACCCCATTTTATAATATTTATTTTATTAAATTGAGATTTTAAATTTTCAGCTTTTTTATAAGTTCTATTACTCACAGTTATTTCAGATACTTCCATTTTATTTAAAGCAAATATTATTGATGGAACCACTCCTCCAGCACCTAAGATTAAAATTTTTTTATCTTTAACCTTATAATCTAATTTGTTTAAAGCTTTTTGAAAACCGCCAACATCTGTATTATGACCAACAAGATCTCCATTATGAAAACAAATTGTATTTACTGACTGTGTTTGTTCTGCTTCTGGACTTAATTTGTCCAGGAAAGGAATTACACTTTTTTTGAATGGAACAGTTACATTGCAACCATTTATTTTTTGATCTTTAATTTTAAGAATAAAATTTTCAATTTCATTTTCTTCAAGTTTGATTTTCTCATAAACTGCATTAATATTGTTTTGTTCTAACCAATAGTTATGCAGTTTTGGAGATAATGAATGATTAATTGGGTTTCCAATTACAAAATATTTTTTCATTTTTGTAAATTTAAATATTCTTTGATTTTCTTTATGGGTAAACCCATTATTGTATTTTCATCTCCTTCTATACTACTGAACAAATTTCTACCTTCTCCCTCAATTTGATAGACATTGTAAGCGTAAAGATTGTCATCTGATATCTTAGATAAATATTCTACTAATTCTGTCTCTGAAAAATTTTTCATTATTAAGGTTGCTTTGTCAGTGTGGTTCCAAATCATTGAACCATTTTTTGAAATACAAACAGAGCTTATCAAAAAGTGAGGTTTGCCGTTAAGTTTTCTTAATATTCTCATTGCCTCTTCTCTGCTCTTAGGTTTTGAAATTAACTCTCCATTTAAATCGATAACACTATCTGCACCAAGTACTATTTCATTATATTTTTTGGCACTAACTTTATTTGCTTTTAACTCAGCCAAATTTTTAGAAATTATTTCTGGACTAGCATTTTCCTTTAGTAAAGATAGTTTTACAACATCTTCATCAACGTTTGAAGGTTCCACAATACTTTCTATGTTATTTTTATCTAAAATATCTTTTCTAACCTTACTTTTAGACGCAAGAATAATTTTATTTAACATTGTTTAAATATATTTCGTGTATTTTAATTATAGAAGCAGCTGTTTCTTCAACGGATTTTCTTGTTACATCTATTAAAGGCCATTTGTATTTTTGAAAAGTTTTCTTTGCTTCAAAGACTTCTTTTTTTATACTCTCTAGGTTGGTATAGTTTATACTTTCTGTTTCTTTTAATGAATTCATTCTATTTTTTCTCAAATCTGCGAGCCTCTCGGGCTCTGTGCTTAATCCAACAACGCAAGTTATATGTGGATTCCTTTTCAGTTTTTCTGGTAAAGAGTTTTCATTCACCAAAGGAATATTAGAAGTTTTGAAGCCCTTGTTAGCAAGATAAATAGAGGTTGGTGTTTTACTAGTCCTGCTAACTCCTACAAGAATAATATCAGATCTTTCAACTTCATTTATTAAGTTACCATCATCGTGATTCATAGTGAATTGAATTGCTTCAATTCTATCATAATATTCATCATTTAAAATGTGTTGTCCGCTTGGTTCGTGAGAAGCTTTTTGATTTAAAATTTTAGAAAAATTTAAAATTAAATTACCTAACACTCCAAAACAAGGTATTTTCTTTTTTTCACTTTCATTAGCTAAATATTTAGCAAGATTATTATCAACTATAGTATATAAAATTATTGAGTTTTCATTTTTTTTTCCGTCTTTTAAGATTTTTAAAATTTGGTTTTCTGTTCTTGTAAATGAATAAGAATGAACTTTATATTCTATATTTAAAAATTGTGCTTTAAGAGCCAAAAATATTCTGTCCAAAGTTTCTCCAGTTGAGTCAGAAATTAAATAAATTTGATATGTATTACTCATAAGTAAATTGTTAATAACCGTGTATTATTTTGATCAAATTATACAATTTTAAAATTCTCCAATAACATCTGTAAAACCTGACTTTTATTAACAATAATAATAAATAAGCTAAAACAATCCACAAAATTTAAATAATCAAAAAAAGCTTCATTTTAAACAATTTTAATCATCAAACTTGTTAGTAAATTATCAGTATAATGTTTATAAAAAATAATCTTCTTTATTCACAAGATATAATAATACTACAATAATTTATAAAACTTTTATATGAAACCTTTGAACAAAGTAATCATCAACAAAGATACCTCATTTAACCCTCTATGGATAATGAGACAAGCAGGTAGATATTTACCTGAATTCAGAGAAATAAGAAAAAAAAATTCTGATTTTATTAATTTATGTTTAAATGATAGCTTGTCAGCTGAAATAACATTACAACCATTAAAAAGATTTGATATTGACGCCGCAATAATTTTTTCTGATATTTTAATGTTACCCTACGGCTTAGGTCAAAAAGTAAAATTTGAGAAAAATTTTGGTCCCAAACTAGAAAGTTTAAATTTAAAAAAGATTGCAAAATTAGATGAGATAGATTTTGTAGAAAAAATATATCCTGTTTATAAAGCTATTAAAAAAGTAAGCTCTGATCCAATTGTACAAAATAAAAATACTATTGGATTTGTTGGAGCACCTTGGACCCTTTTAGTTTATATGATCAATTTAAAATCTCCAAAAAATGACTTGAATAGAAATTTTTTTAATGATGAATTTTTAATAAATAGAATTTTATTACTTATAGATAAATTTTTAAAAGTTCATATTAAAAATCAAATTGATAATGGAGCTAATGTTATTCAAATTTTTGATAGTTGGGCCGGTTTATTAGAAGAAAAAGATCTCCCAAATTATATTTATACTCCTACTTTAAATTTAGTAGAGTATGTTAAATCATTAAAAATACCAGTAATATGTTTTCCAAGAGAAATTAAAAATTATAAAGAATTTTGCGAAATTGTTAAACCTGATGCAATAAGCATCGATTATAATGTTGATCCTAAAAAAATACTTAAAGATATAAAAATTCCTATTCAAGGAGGTTTAAATCCTAAAATTCTTCTGACAGACTACGAAAATTTAAAAAAAGAAACTCATAAATATTTAGAAATTTTTAAAGATCATCCATATATATTTAATTTAGGACATGGTATTCTTCCTGAAACTAATCCAGAGATGGTCGAAAACTTAATTAAAATAGTAAAAAATAATTAAATTATGGATAAAAATCATCCGCCAGTAAAATATGGAAAAACAGGAGTTCTCATAATTAACTTAGGCACTCCTGATTCAACAAATTGGTTTGATATTAGGAAGTATTTAAAAGAATTTCTATCAGACAGAAGAGTGATTGAAGTAAATCCTGTAATTTGGCAAATAATTTTAAATTTATTCATTCTAACTTTTAGACCTTCTAAGACCGCGAGGGCTTATAAAGAAATTTGGATGAAAAACGAAAATATGTCTCCCCTTCTATATTATACAAAAAAACAAAGTGAAAAAACTTCTCAATTATTACAAAAAGAAAATACAATTTTAGATTTTGCTATGAGGTACGGAAATCCAAGTATTAAAAAAAAGATATATAAATTACACGAGATGGGATGTGAAAATTTAATAATTTTGCCTCTTTATCCTCAATATGCAGCAGCAACAACAGCAACAGTTTGTGATGAGGTTTATAGAACATTAATGAAAATGAGATGGCAACCTTCCCTTAAAATCATACCACATTATGAATCTAACCCTCTCTATATTGACGCATTAGTTAGCTCAATTAATAAAAAAATTAATGAAATAAGTTGGGAGCCTGATTTAATGATAGCTTCATACCACGGCATACCAAAAAAATATTTTGACAAAGGAGACCCTTATCATTGCTATTGTCACAAAACAACGAGACTTATCTCAGAAAAATTTAATTCTATAAAAATAAAGACTACTTTTCAGTCAAGATTTGGTCCACAAGAATGGTTACAACCCTATACTGACAAAACTTTAGAAAATTTACCAAGAGAAGGAATTAAAAATGTTCTAACAATTTGTCCAGGTTTTTCATCTGATTGCGTAGAAACATTAGAAGAAATATTAATCCAAGGTAAAGAAAGTTTCCTAAATGCTGGAGGATTAAATTTTGATATGGTTCCATGCTTAAACGATAACGATGATCATATTGTTTTAATTAAATCTCTAATTGAAGAAAATATTTAATTTATGAACTCTTATCTGCTTTTTAAATCTTTACATTTAATAGCAGTTGTATCTTGGATGGCGGGTCTTTTATATCTTCCAAGGATTTTTGTTTATCATGTTGAAAATAAAGAAAAAAAAGAAGCCGCTGATATTTTTATCTTAATGGAAAAGAGATTATACAATTACATAATGCGTCCTGCTATGATACTAACATGGGCTTTTGGATTAGTATTAATTTATTTAATTGGCTTTGAGGTTTTTTCGAACTTATGGATGCAAATTAAAATAATGTTGGTTGTTTTTCTCTCAATTTATCATGAATATTTGGGCAAATGTCTTTTTGCATTAAAAGATGGAACAAATCTTAAATCATCTAAATTTTTTAGAATTATTAATGAAATTCCAACTGCAATTTTAATTATTGTAGTATTTTTAGCTATATTTAAGCCAATCTGGGGTTGAAATAATATAATCAGTATATATATATTAATATATCGATAAGTCCTTATCTTAAAACTAACCATGAACATTCAAGAACTAAAACTTAAATCATCTGAACAACTCATTACACAAGCAGAAGAGCTTGGAATTGAGAACGCCAGTACACTAAGAAAACAAGAAATTCTTTTTGCTATACTTAAAAAGGTTGCAGAAAAAGAGGAAATAACAGGCGTTGGTGTTTTGCAGTTATTACAAGATGGTTTTGGTTTTCTTAGAGCAATGGAATCTAATTATCTCCCAGGACCAGATGATATTTATGTGAGTCCAAGTCAGATTAGAAAATTTGGTTTAAGAACAGGAGATACTGTAGAGGGACCAGTCAGAGCTCCCAAAGAAGGTGAAAGATATTTTGCATTATTACAAGTGAGCAAAATAAATTTTGAAGAGCCTGAAAAAGCAAGACATAAAATTGCATTTGATAACCTAACTCCATTATATCCAGACAAACAATTAGTAATGGAAATTGAAACAACAAAGGTAGAAAAAAAACCAGATCTTACCCCAAGATTAATTGATCTAGTTAGTCCAATTGGAAAAGGACAAAGATCAATAATTATTTCACCACCTAAAGCTGGTAAAACTATGATTTTACAAAGCATAGCAAACTCAATAGCTAAAAATTACCCTGAGTGTTATCTAATAGTCTTATTGATAGATGAACGTCCAGAGGAAGTTACTGATATGCAAAGAACAGTAAAAGGTGAAGTAATTAGTTCTACCTTTGACGAGCCAGCGCAAAGACACGTAGCAGTTGCTGAAATGGTTATAGAAAAAGCAAAAAGATTAACTGAACATAAGAAAGATGTTGTGATTCTATTAGATTCTATAACAAGATTAGGAAGAGCTTATAATGCAGTAATACCAAGTTCAGGAAAAGTGTTAACAGGTGGTGTAGACGCAAACGCTCTTCAAAGACCAAAAAGATTTTTTGGTGCAGCAAGAAATATCGAGGAAGGTGGCTCATTAACAATTATTTCTACAGCTTTAATAGATACAGGGAGTAGAATGGATGAAGTAATCTTTGAAGAATTTAAAGGAACTGGAAATAGCGAGACTGTTTTAGATAGGAAAATTGCTGATAAAAGAATTTATCCAGCAATAGATATAACTAAATCTGGTACAAGAAGAGAAGAATTATTATTTGATAAAGGTGATCTTCAAAAAATGAATGTTTTAAGGCGTATAATTGCCCCAATGGGAACTATGGATGCAATTGAATTCATTAATTCAAAGTTGAAAGATACAAAAAATAATTCTGAATTTTTTAATTCAATGAATAAACCTACATAAATTCTTTTTTTTAAAGAATTTACTCATATAATTTCATCGTTAAATGAGTGATAAAATTAAAGAATATAAAATACTTTTTCATGAAAAAAAATTTCAGAAAATTATTAATGATATAGAAAGTTCTGATTATCAAAAAACTCCACAGTTACTTCATATTCTTGGAATTAGTAAATCATTTTTAAATTCAGATAAAAAAAATTTAATATCAGCAAGAGAAAATTTTAGAAATGCATATCTTTTAGATAAAAATTCTAGTCTAGGTTATGAAGCACTTTCAAATTTTATAAAATTAAGTTCTAGAATTTTTGATGTAGATGATGCCCTAAAATACTATGAGGAAAATAAATCAAAATTTTCAAATAATTTAGTTATATTAAGAGCTATTTCAGATGTTTACAAATATACACTTCAAGTAAAAAAAAGATTGCTTATTCTCAGAAGAATTATTGAGATTGATCCAAATGCTAATGATATTTGGTGTTCTTATATTTATGCTAATAATTTTATTCATGAATGGACACAAGAAAAATTTTTAAATCATTCTTCACATTATTATGAAAGTTTAAAAAGATATAAATTTGAAGATTTAAAAATAGATAATAATATTTTAGATAGAAAAATTAAATTAGGTTTTTTTTCAAGTGATTTGTTTCAGGGTCATTCAATAATGTATTTTTTGTCTTCTTTATTAAATAATTTTGATAAAAAAAAATTTGAAATTATTGCTATATCAAATTCCAAAAATGATTCAAAAAGTGAATCAGTAAAACATAAGTTTAATCACTGGATTAATGTTGCATCTTTAAGTGATGAAAGCGCAGTAAATTTAATAAGAACAAAAAAAATAGATATTGTCTTTGATTTAATGGGTTTTACTAGTGAAAGTAGACTCAATCTTTTTAAAAATAGATTGGCACCTATCCAAATATCTTGGCTAGGTTATTGTAATACCACTGGAGTTAAAGAAATAGATTATTTAATAGCTGATAATAACCTTATTTTACAGAATGAAGAATCATTTTATTCAGAAAAAATAATCAGATTAAATATTTGGAATGCTCATGTGGGTTTTAATTTTAAAAAAGAGAAAGTAGAATTTCCTGCTTTAAAAAAAGGTTTTGTTACTTTTGGTTCTTTTAACAATTTTAATAAAATCTCAGATACAAACCTTTCCATTTGGTGCAAAATTTTAAAGCAAAATAAAACATCAAGATTAATATTAAAATCTTCAAAAAAATATAATACCGACTTTCTTATGGAAGTTTTTGAAAAAGAATCTTTAAAAGATAGAGTTGAAATTTTAGATACTTCAACAGATTTAACAAATCATTTTAAAAAATATGAATATATAGATATAGCTTTAGATACTTTTCCTTATAATGGAGTTACCACAACATTTGAGGCATTATGGAATGGTGTTCCTGTTTTAACATTGAGGGGTAACAATTTTAATTCTAGATGTGGATCAAGTATATTGTATAACTTGGGTGTCAATTATTTAATTGCGAAAGATGAAAATGAATATTTATTTAAAGCATCAGATTTAAGTAATAATTTTAATGCAATAAAAGAATTAAGAGAAAAAGTTAATAATAAACTTTTAGACTCTAGTTTATTTAATTCAAAAAGTTTTACTAATGATTTTCAAAACAATATAGTAAAAGTTATAAAGGAGAATTTAGTTTGACTATTTATGCTTTATCAAGTGGAGCAGGAATATCTGGGGTAGCTGTAATCAGAATTTCAGGCGAAAATACTGGTAGAATTATTGAATTATTAACCTCAAAAGATTTACCCAAACCTAGAGTGGCTACCTTAAGAAAAATCAATAAAATCAATACTTCTGAACTTATAGATGAAGGTCTAATACTATGGTTTCCGGGGCCAGAGAGCTACACAGGTGAAGATATGGCAGAAATACAGGTTCACGGTAGTAAAGCTGTAGTAGATGCCCTTCACTCCTCTATTTCTCAAGTTAAAAATTGTAGATTAGCAGAACCAGGTGAATTTACTAAACTTGCATTTCAAAATGGAAAAATAAACTTATTAGAAGCAGAAAGTATAGCTGATCTAATTTTATCTGAAACAGAAATTCAAAGACAACAAGCAATTAAAATTATGAATGGTAAGTCAGCAGATCAATTCAATTTTTTAAGAGAAAAACTTTTAAAAATTTTATCTTATGTTGAAGCTAAAATTGACTTCCCCGATGAAGATTTGCCAAACAATATTTTGGATGAAATCAAAAATGATTCAAATGATGTTATTCAAAAAATTGAAAAGATTTTAAATGATCAAAAAGTTGGAGAAAGAATTAGAGAGGGTTTTAAGATTGCAATCCTTGGACCAACAAATGCAGGTAAATCTAGTTTAATAAATCACTTATCAAATAGAGATGTTGCAATTGTTTCTGAAATTGCTGGTACCACAAGAGATGTTATCGAAGCTCATCTTAGTATAGACGGTTATCCTGTAATAATATCTGATACCGCAGGAATAAGAGAATCTAAAGACGAGATAGAAAAAAAAGGTATTAAATTATCTTTAAACAGAGCCAAAGAAGCAGATTTAAAGCTTGTAGTGGTAGATGCAAAAAGCCTTGATTTTACTGAAGTTTTGAAGGGTTTATTAGATGAAAATGCAATTTTAGTTATAAATAAGTCTGATCTTTTAGAAAAAGAAATTGACTCAGAAATTAAAAATATAAATCATGTTTTAATCTCAATTAAAGATAATAAAAATATTGATGAACTAGTTTCAAAAATAAAAAATAATTTAAAAAATAAATTTATAACTAGTGATGATATTTTAATTACCAGAGAAAGACACAGACAACAATTGGAACAGTGTTTAGACCATTTGAATAACTTCAATCAAAAAAAAGGAATAGAAGATTTTGATAAAGCAGCAGAGGATTTGAGATTAGCCACTAAACATTTAGGTATGATCGTTGGAAAAGTTGATGTAGAGGAGATATTAGGTAGTATTTTCAACGATTTTTGTATCGGTAAGTAATCCCCTATTTTCCTAGTTTTTAGACATTTTTTATCCAAAACTATTGATAATTAACCCTTATTTACAAAAGATTAAGCCTGCCTTGTAAATTGTGTATTCGCATATAAATTCAACTCATGAAAAATGATTTGTTATTTGATGTAGTTGTAATTGGTGGAGGCCATGCAGGATGTGAGGCAGCTGCTGCTTCTGCTCGACTAGGAGTTAACACTGCCCTATTCACCCATAAAATAGAAACTATTGGTGAGATGTCATGTAACCCTGCAATTGGTGGTTTGGGCAAAGGCCATTTAGTTCGAGAAATAGATGCACTTGATGGTGTTATGGGAGATGTTGCTGACAAATCAGGCATACAATTTAGATTATTAAATAGAAGCAGAGGTCCAGCAGTACGTGGACCAAGAACTCAATCAGATAGAGCTCTTTACCGTAAATTTATGCAAGAAAAACTTATAAACTACTGTAATTTAAGCATTTTTTCAGATGCTGTAATAAAGTTTATTTTTAATAATAATGCTATAAGTGGTTTTCAAACAAAAGAAGGTAAAAAGGTATCATGTAAAAAGTTAATACTAACAACAGGAACTTTTTTAAATGGTTTGATTCATATAGGTGATGAAAGAACACCAGCAGGTAGGTATGACGAAAAACCTTCAACAGGTTTAAGTGAACAATTAGCAAAATATTATTTCAAAATTGGAAGATTAAAAACCGGAACACCCCCAAGATTAGATGCAAGAACTATTAATTTTGAAAACCTTGAAGAACAATTTGCAGATGATGACCCTTATTTTTTTTCTTTCCTAACTAAAAAAAATTTAAACAAACAAGTATCATGTCGAATGACTTATACCAATGAGAAGGTTCATAAAATTATAGAAAAAAATTTATCTAAAAGTGCAATGTACTCAGGAAATATAAAAGGAGTAGGTCCAAGATATTGTCCTTCTATAGAAGATAAGATAATAAAATTTGCAGATAAAGTTCGTCATCAGATTTTTTTAGAGCCAGAAGGGCTTAATGATCACACAATTTACCCTAATGGGATATCCACATCACTTCCAGCCGAAGTACAAGAAGAAATATGTAATAATATCAATGGTTTAGAAAATGCTACTATTATAAGACCAGGATATGCTATAGAATATGACTATATAGATCCACGTGAACTATTCTTGACCCTTGAAACTAAGAAGATCAGCAATTTTTATCTTGCTGGGCAGATTAACGGAACAACAGGATATGAAGAAGCAGCTGCGCAAGGCCTTATAGCCGGTATAAATGCAGCATTATCTGTTAAAAATTCTGAGCCTTTTATTCTTGATAGATCCGATGCCTATATTGGAGTAATGATTGATGATTTAGTTACCAAGGGAGTAGCAGAGCCATATCGTATGTTTACATCAAGAGCGGAATATCGATTAAGTTTGAGAGCAGATAATGCAGATCAAAGATTAACAGCTAAGGGAATCGAAATTGGGTTAATTGGAGAAGAAAGAAAAGTTTTATATTTAGATAAATTCGACAAGATTGAAAAAATTAATTTAAAAATGAATAAATCTAGTATTTCACCATCTAAAGCAGAAAAATATGGAATTAAAATTGCTAAAGATGGAATATTGAGATCTTCAAATGAAGTGTTAACTCAGAAAGAAGTAAATATGAGTAAAATTAGAGAAATATGGCCTGAAATACCCTATTATAGTAAGGAAATTGATGAGCAAGTAGAAATTAATGCTCATTACAGGGGATATTTAAAAAAGCAAAAAGCTGATATTTTAGCATTTAAGAGGGATGAGAACTTAATTATTCCTGATAAAATTAATTATGATGAGTTTTCAGGTTTGTCTAATGAGGTTAAAGCTAAATTTAAAGAAATAAAGCCTAAAACTATGGGTCAAGCATTAAGAATTGATGGAATAACCCCAGCAGCTGTTTATATTTTGTTGTCACACGTAAAAAGAAAGTCTATTAAGCATATAGCTTAATGGATCAAGAAATTTTAAATTCTTACTCTAGACTTAATGATCTAAATGTTTCACGTGAAACATTTTTAGACTTTGAAAACTATATATCTCTGATTATGGAAAAAAATAAAAAAATTAACATAATTGGTCAAAAAACAGCATCAAAAAATATAATAATTGAGCGTCATATTATAGATTCAGCGCAAATAATTGATTTTGTTGATTTAAATTGCAATACAACTACAGATTTAGGCTCTGGTGCTGGTTTACCAGGAATTATAGTAGCAATTATACTAAAAAACATGAAAAATAAAATGAATGTGCATCTATATGAAAAAAGCTACCATAAAAGTCATTTTTTGAAAGAAGTTTCAGAAAAATTAAATTTAAATACAAAAGTTTTTCAAAAAAATATTTTTGAGATAAAAAATTTAGAGACAGGAACAATTATGTCGAGAGCGTTTAAACCTATGCCTGTTGTTTTAGATTTAGTTTATGAAAATTTTTCGAAATATAAAAATTTAATTTTCTTTATGGGTAAAAGCGGAAAAAAGGTTTTTGAAAATTCAAAAAAAAAATGGAATTTGGAATATATAGAAAAGAAAAGTTTAACAAGTAAAGATTCATTTTTGATAAATATAAAAAAAATTAAAAAAAAAAATTAAAAAAAAATTGAAAAAAATTACATGCAAATTATTTCAGTCATAAATCAAAAGGGTGGGGTAGGAAAGACCACAACAGTAATAAATCTTGCAGCTGGACTATCACAACATAATAAAAAAATTTTAGTTATAGACCTAGATCCTCAGGGAAATGCAACTACAGGACTTGGATTATCTAATATGGAAAATTCAGGTGATACAATTTATGGGGTCTTGAATGGAACCAAAGAAATTTATCAAGTAATCAAGAAAACCAAGTTTGAAAATTTGGATTTGGTAACTTCTAATGTTGACTTATCAGGTCTAGAGGTTGAAACAGCTGATGATACAAATAGAGCTTTCATCTTAAAGCATAAATTAGCCGCTTATTTAAATGATTCTAGAGGTTCCTATGACTATATACTGATAGACTGCCCACCATCGCTCAGTTTGCTGACTGTCATGGCCCTCGTTACTTCAGACTCCCTTTTAGTCCCATTACAGACTGAATTTTTTGCTCTTGAGGGTCTTACGCAATTAATGAAGACAATTGAAAGAATAAAAGTAAGTTTAAATCCAGAATTAAAAATCAGAGGTATACTCTTAACGATGTATGACAAAAGAAATAAACTATCTTCGCAAGTTGAAAAAGAAGCAAGAGATTTTTTCACTGAAAAAGTTTATTCAACAGTAATACCAAGAAACGTTAGGCTATCAGAAGCACCTTCTCATGGAATGCCAGTTTTAATTTACGATAAAACATGTGCTGGTAGCAAATCGTATTTTAGTTTCACAGATGAATTTATAAATCAAGAGTCAACAATAGGAAGTGCTGCATAATGGACAAAATCAAAAAAGGTCTAGGAAGAGGTTTGTCTTCATTAATTGGTGAAGTAAAAGCAGAATCTCAGACTAATCAATTGCAAATTAGCGACATCATTCCAAACAAGTATCAACCAAGAAAAATCTTTGATGAAGGTAATTTAGAAGATTTAACCAACTCTATTAAACAAAGAGGAATGATACAGCCAATTATTGTTAGGAAATCAAATGATGTTAAATCAAAATTTGAAATAATAGCAGGAGAGAGAAGGTGGCTTGCCGCCCAAAGAGCTGGTCTTCATAATGTCCCAGTTGTTATTACCGAAGTTGATGATTTAAAATCTTTAGAATTTGCAATTGTTGAAAATGTGCAAAGACACGATCTAAATCCTCTAGAGGAGGCCCAAGGTTATAAAAGATTGATTGATGAGTTTTCTTATGATCAAGAAAAAGTATCAAAATTTATTGGCAAAAGTAGAAGCCATATTGCTAATTCTTTAAGACTTTTAACTTTGCCAGCAGACGTAATAAAATTAATAGAAACTCAGAAATTAACTGCAGGTCATTCTAAAATTTTAGTTGGCCTTGATAATGCTAGTTTTATTGCAACAAAAATTATTCAAAAAAAACTATCTGTAAGACAAGCAGAAAATTTTGTTAAAATTTTCAAAAATAGAAAAAAATCTAGATTAACCAAAGATACAAATATTATTGCACTTGAATTGTCAGTTTCTAACAAAGTTGGTCTAAATGTTAATATTCAAAATAGCAAAAGAAATAAAGGAAAAATAAGTATCGAATATAAAGATTTAGATCAATTAAATAAATTAATCGACATAATAAAATCTAATTATTAGTTCTATCGATTTGCTTTAGCAAAATAAAATCAGATATTACATTTATAGAGATATTAATATTTTTTTTAATGATTAATTCTATTTCACTTAGTTTATAAATTAATTTTTTTATATCTTCAGTATTCCACTTAAATATTTGTTCTTTAATAATATTTTTTTCTTTCCAAAAAATTGGTGGTTTTGAGGCAGCAATTGTAGCTTCAATATTTTGATTTTTTAAATATTTATTAGATAAATCCAATAGTTTCTTAGCTTTTTTTAATAAACTTCTAACAATAATTATGCAATCTTCGTTACCAAAATTATTTTCATTTAATATAGAAACAATTTTCTTTCGATTTTGAACTAGGTAGTAATTAATTAAATCATTTATTTCATGATTTTCATTTAAATTAATTATTTTGTTAATTACATTATCGTCTATTTTTTTTTTATTATATGAGTAGATTTCTAATTTATTTAATTCATTTAAAAGTACTTTTCTGTCATTGTTTACTTTACTTATTATTAGATTTATCAAAGATGATGATATGGACATCTTTCTCTCTCTAATAAAATTTTGTGCTAACTTTATAAGAGCTTGATCTGTATCTGCATAAAAAGGTATACAAACAAAATTTCTTTCTTTTTCAAATTTAGATCTTAATTTTGATTTTTTTTCTAAAGTTTCACCTATTAAAATAATTTTGATCTTTCCTAGTTTGGTTAGGTCAATTTTTTCAACAACACTAATAAATTTGTCACTGATTCTTTTTATTACAATTATTTTTTCTTCTTCAAAAAGTGATTGAGAATAAATTTCTTCTAAAAAATTTTCTTCTCTTTGGTGGATTTCATTTTGATCATATTGATATAAAGATTTTTTTTTACTTACTATTTCTCTAATAGCTATTTCTTTAAGCCCATCATTTTTTCCATAAAATAATATTAATTTATTATCAGAATTAATTTTTTTTAATTCATAAGATTTTAATATCATTATATTGTTGAGATTTTTAATATAAACTCATCAATCTTTGAATTTATAAAATTTTGTATAATAACATCTTGATATTTTTTAAATTCAAATTGGTCATTGATATTTTCAACTTTTATTTCATCATTGAATTTAAATAATTTATTTTGCTCTTTTTCACTAATTATTTCAAAATTAATATTTTGTTTTATTTTATAGTCAGTAATCTCATTTTTTTTATTTTTGGATAAAATTTCTTTCTCAATACTATTCGTTACTCTTAAATTTATTATTTTTTCTCCATTTTCATTTGAAAGATTTTTTAATCTAACTTTAATTAAGTTTCTTATTATTGGGTCGTTACTTTTAATCTCAACTATGTTTAATTTATAGTCAATATTTTTTGAGTTATAATATACCGGTGAATAACCACAGCTTTGTAAAAAAAATAATATTACTACAAGTAAAGTTTTAAATTTCATTTAAATTATAAAGTTTATTATTTTATTTTTGATATAAATTTTTCGTTTAATGTTTTCATTATTTAAAATTTTAGTAAATTTCAAACTTTTTTCGATTTCTTTTAATAAATCAGCTTCCTCTAAATTTTTTTTAGTTTTGTGCAATCCTTTTTTTTTTCCATTAATTTGAATAACAATTGTTGTCATATCAGTTTCCAAGAATTTTTCTTCATAGGTTGGCCATTTTATTTCTTCTTTATTTTCAAACATCCCTAAACATTCATTTGAAAAATGGGGTAACACAGGGTTTATTGAAATAAGTATTTTTTTATAATTTTTTATTAAGGTTTCTTTAGTGAAACCTTTTTTAATTTCTTTAGTTAAAAAAGAGTGCATTTGATGAATACTTGCAATTAATACATTGTAATGAAAATTTTCCAAATCATATGTCATTTTTTTTATGAATTTGTTTGTAAATTTTTCAAGTTCCTCATTATAGTCATTTTTTGAATTGTTAAGAATTTCTTTCTGTATATCTAAATTTAGTTTCCAAAGTTTCTGTATGAATTTAGAGGAAGACGTTATGCCTTCTTCCGACCATTGAATATCTTTTTCCGGTGGACTATCTGATAGAATAAATAACCTTACCGCATCGGCTCCATAGTTTTCAATTATCTTTTCAGGATCAATAGTATTTTTTTTTGATTTTGACATTGATTCTGAAGGACCAACAAAAACTTTTTTATTTTCATCATTTTTTAAAACTTTTTTACCGTTAATTGACTTGACTTCATCTGGTGTTAACCAATTATTGTTTTCATCTTTATATGTTTCGTGACAAACCATACCTTGTGTGAATAATCCATCAAATGGTTCTTCTATAGAAAAATTTTCATTTTGAAAATTTAATGCCCTCATAAAAAATCTTGAGTATAACAAGTGAAGTATAGCATGTTCAACACCACCTATATATTGATCGACAGGCATCCAATAATCTATATCTTCTTTAAAAAAACCATAATTTTCATTTTTTGGTGAACAAAATCTTAAAAAATACCATGAAGAGTCAACAAAAGTATCTAACGTATCAGTTTCTCTATAATACTTTTTGTTATCTAAAGTTATTTCTTTCCATGATGTTTTTTTATCTAATGGGTTACCGGTTGACTCTAGTTTTTTGATTATAGGAAGTTCTACTGGAAGCATTTCTTCAGGAATTTTTTTTGGATTATTTTTTTCATCATAGATAATTGGAATAGGACACCCCCAATATCTTTGTCTTGATATTCCCCAATCTTTCAATCTAAAATTGATTTTTTTTTCTCCAAGATTATTTTTCTCTAAGAATTTTATTGCTTCCACAACGGATTCATCTGGGACTCTTAGATTATTTAAAAAGGATGAGTTAAATATATATCCAGGACCTGTATATGCTTTTTCTTTAATATTAAAAACTTTATCTTCAATATCAGGTTTGACTACTGGTTTAACTTTTAGATTATATTTTATTGCAAAGTCCAAATCTCTTTGATCGTGAGCTGGGCATCCAAAAACTGCCCCAAGTCCGTAATCCATTAAAACAAAATTTGCAAAGTAAACGGGCACTTCAATTTTCTCATCTAATGGATTGATTGCGACCAGATCAGTTTTAAACCCTATTTTTTCAGCGTTGGCTATAGACTCCTCTGTTGTTCCAGTTGAGCTACATTTCTTTTTAAACTTAATAAATTCATTATTATTTTTATAAAATTTAGCAATTGGGTGATCGATGGAAAGAGCTAAAAATGAAAGTCCATAAAGTGTATCAGGTCTAGTTGAAAAACATTTTATTTCATTAATATCTTTTGAGGATTTTATTTTAAATTTTATCTCACAACCAAAAGATTTCCCAATCCAGTTTTTTTGCATCACTTTAACTTTGTTTGGCCAGTTTTTGAGTTTATCTAAACTATTTAGCAAATCTTCAGAAAATTTTTTTATGTTAAAAAACCATTGATTTAGTTTTTTTCTCTCAACTTTTGCACCCGATCTCCAACCTTTACCATCAATTACCTGTTCGTTAGCCAAAACTGTTTTATCTACAGGATCCCAATTTACATATTGTTCTTTTCTATAAACTAATCCTTTATCAAATAATTCTAAAAAAAACTTTTGTTGATGTTTATAATATTCGGGAGTGCAGGTTGAAATTTCTCTGCCCCAATCGATTGATAAACCCAATTTTTTTAATTGAGCTTTCATCGTCCTAATATTTTCTTCAGTCCATGTTTTGGGATCTAAATTGTTTTGTCTTGCTGCGTTTTCAGCAGGCATTCCAAATGAATCCCATCCCATAGGATGCAATACATTAAAACCTTGCAAAGCCTTAAATCTAGCTAGTACATCTCCTATTGTATAATTTCTAACATGTCCCATGTGAATTTTTCCAGATGGGTAAGGAAACATTTCAAGACAATAAAATTTTTTTTTGGTCTTATCTATTTTTGACGCAAAAGAATTGTTTTCTTCCCAGTATTTTTGCCATTTTTTTTCAACAATTTTGAAGTTGTATCTGTCCACAGTAATTAATTTTTATATTTAATCTAAAATATCAACGCCTGTATATGGTTTAAAATTTTCTGTATCTTTGTTTTTTTTGTATTTGGTAGCCAACTTTAGAATATTTTTTTGCAACTCTTTTGAAAGAGTTCCTTTTTTTTCATTTATAGAACAATTAAGGTTGTTATCACAATTTTTATAAAAAACTTTAATATTTAAAGCATCAGATCTAATTTCATTTGATAAAAATCTTATTGTAATTTTTATACTTTCATTAGTATTCTTACCATCAGAGTACCAGTCAGTTATTATCATTCCTCCACTGTAATTAGCTGAAGCAAGCGGCATGAAATCTATTACATCTAAGGAAGCTCTCCACAATTCATTTGAACTTGCAAATTGAAAATTGCCTCCTTGATTTTTAATAGCATTGCTCAGTCTGAAGCCTTTGCCCTGCTCTAAATTATTCTTTACTCTTTCCCTTGGATTTGGTGGATTCTTCTTAGCATCACCTCCAGGTAAACTTTCACATGCTGAAACGAAAACAAGCAATGCTAATATTTTAAAAAAAATTTTCATAATTGACATAAAATTCAAGAAAACACGGCTTTTATATATTAAAATAAATAAATAACTAAACATACTTTTCAATTTTGAACATTATGTGTGATAAAAATGCAACAAATAATTTAAATTAGCCTAAAAATTAGGAAAAATTGAAAAATACAGGAAATACTCTGTTAAAAAGCCTCTGTTTATTATTAATAATAACGTAATAAAGGAGTAAATATTATGAATAAACTAACTAAAATCGGAGCAACAGCTTTAGCTGGTTCATTAGTTGCATTCTCAGTAAATGCTGCTGATATGTCAGTATCTGGTGGTGCTTCAATTACTTACAATAACTCAGGTGCAGATGTAACTAACGATAACATCACTATGGGTGACTCATTAAATTTCAGTGCAAGTGGAGAAACTGATGGTGGTTTAATGATTACATCTAAAATGGAAATTGATGGTGGTGCTGAAGATGATCACAGCATAACAATGGCTGGTGACTTCGGAACTTTGGTATTTGATGGTCATGGCGGATCTTCAGCTTTAAGTGCTGTTGATGATAAATCTCCAAATGCTTATGAGGAGTCATGGGATGTAGTATCTGGTGCAGATACTAATAACATCAATGGTAATGCTCAAAACAACATGTTCATATACACATCAAATGATATGAATGGTGTTACTGCGACTGTATCATATGTACAATCTAGCGCTGCGTCTGTAAATTCAGGAATGGAATTTGCATTAGCATACTCTCCAGAAGGAATGGATGGCTTAACTATTGGTTTAGCTATGGGAGAAGATGAGTCAGCTGCATCAACTACTGTTGACGAGCAAGTTATGTATGCAACATATACTTCTGGACCAATAACTGTTGGTATGACTACATCAGATTCAGACACAACTGCATCTACTGGTGATAAAGAGTTCACATCAGCTGGTGTTACTTATGCTGTAAATGATGACTTTTCAGTTGGTTACCATGTTTCAACTTTAGAAACTACTGACATTTCAACTGATGCTGACCAAGAATCTTCAGGTTTCTCATTCTCATACACTAGTGGTGGAATGACACTTGCAGGAGCAGTTAATGATGTAGAGAACATTGGTTTTGCAGGTACTGACGATAGAGATGGTGCTGAAATCGGTGTATCATTTGCATTCTAATAAATTTAAGATTTAAATTTAAAGAGGCCCCTTTTAGGGGCCTTTTTTTTATTCAAAAAAAGAAATACCAGCAAATTCAGTTTGATTTAAAATTTTAAGTTTTTTTACATTTTTTTTTGATAACCCACCCAAAACAACAATCTTTTTCTTTGTAAGATTAGCAAGCAATTTAAATTTATTAATTCCTAAAAAATTCTTATTCTTTTTAAATAATGAAGATAGAAATATTTTACTAACTTTTTGCTTCTCTTTAATTTTAATTTCATTAAGGTTATGAGCCGATCCAATAATATTAAAATTTTTTTTATAAGAATAAGCTAAATGATTAGTATCTTTATTAAAAGAGGGTATATAAGCTCCATCTAGATCAAGTTTAATTGCAAGCTTAACATAGTTAGATAAGTAGAATTTAATGCCTTTTTTTTTACAGTAGTTTTTTATTTTTAAAATTAGCTTTTCATCTAACGATTTTGGAGAATAATTTCTATAAATTATAATTGTTTGTTGGTCTTGTTTATCAATATTTTTTGTTTCAAATTGATCAATAAAGTAATATTTTCTATTCATATTAACATGCACAATACAGTAAAAAATTTATTAAATATTAAGAATAATATTAAAATTCATCTTAATAATTTCAATATTATCACTAATCCCAAAATTATTGCAGTTTCCAAGACTTTTAAAATTGATAAGATATTACCACTTATAGAGCATGGTCATACTGATTATGGTGAAAATAAAGTTCAGGAGGCAGTTCAAAAATGGTCGGAAATTAAAAAAAACAACCCTCAACTGAAATTACATATGATTGGAAAATTACAAACTAACAAAGTAAAATTTGCTGTACAATTATTTGATTATATTCATTCAGTAGACAATGAAAAACTTGCAAGAAAAATTGCATCAGAACAAACCAAAATAAATAAAAAAGTTAAAATTTTTTTGCAGGTGAATATAGGTGACGAAAATCAAAAATCGGGGATTAATAAAAATGAATTGGAGCAACTAGTTTCTATTTGTAAAGAGATTAGATTAAATGTTGTTGGCTTGATGTGTATTCCTCCTATAAATGTAGATTCAGAGAATTATTTCTCAGAAATGAGTAAATTAAAACAAAACTTAGATCTTTCCGAACTAAGTATGGGTATGTCTTCAGATTACTTAAAAGCTGTTAAACATTTATCAACATATATTAGAGTTGGGTCTAGTATTTTTGGTCAGAGAACTTAAAAAATTTTTATTTTAGAATTTTTTTTAATCAATTTTAGTATGATCAAAAAATCTTTTTCCTTTAAAGCAACACATCCAGCTGTGGGTTTGTAATTTTTTGTAAGGTGAATAAAAATACAACTTCCTTTTCCACTTTTGGGTTTTTTAAAATTATACTTAATTGGAATTAAGTAATCATATTTATAGTCTTTCCTTTTTAACTTTTCATGTTTAATTTTTTTTTCAATTGTAATAAGTTTATTATATTTTTTAGGAAAACGTAAATCATTACACCAACCCATACTTTTGTTAATTTCGATGCATTTTAGTAATGTTGATGGTTTTTTTTTACGATCTTTTCTAAAATAAAGATTTTCAATTTTAAAAGTCCCTTGGGGTGTTTTCTTGTCTCCTTCTTCCTTATTCTTGGTCGAACCTTTTTTACCAATACAACATCTAAATTTAAATTCATCTATTTGAAGAGTATGTTTATTTTTTACAAAAATTGTCATATTCTCTATTAAGTGACTACACAGAATTTAATTATTTACAAATTTAATACTTTATATCATATTCTTGAAGAACTTGGTTTAGATTTAAATATTAAAGTCACTTTTGCTGAAACTGAAAATTGTTTAAATGAATGTGTTCAAAATTCAAAAAATTATTTAGTTATTTCGAATAAAAAATATTTGAAAATTAACAATCAATTAGTTTTAGATAACACACCAATCAAAATTTTTAAACTGCTTGAAAAGGTAAATATTGAATTTTTAAAAATACAATTTAGCAGTCAATCTGAAATTGAGGTAAAAAATTATATTATTGATCTAAATTCAAGACAAATGACAATAAATAATATTAAGCTTAGGTTGACTGAAAAAGAGATTAATACAATAATTTATTTATCAAAATCAAAGAAACCGGTAAGTATTGATGAATTACAAGATAAGGTGTGGAGTTACCAATCTAATATAGAGACACATACTGTTGAAACACATATTTACAGATTGAGAAAGAAAATTTTATCAGCTTTTGAAGACAATGAATTTATAACAAGTGAAAAAAATGGTTATCAAATCAAATAAGAAAAACCTAATTGCAAGAGATTTATTTACTAAAAAATATAAACCAAAAATAGTAAAGCCTAAAAAAGGCAAAGGAAGTTTTAGAAGAAATAAAAGTTAGATTTTAAGTCTTGCTCCAATTTGTTGAATTACTTTTGATGACATCTCAGTACCTTTCTCAAGACACTGTTTCGTAGAGAATTTGTTTATGTATCCATGTAAAAATCCAGCAGCAAAGAGATCGCCTGCACCTGTTAGATCAACAATTTTGAGATTTTTTTTGACATTACTTTCAAAAACCTCGTTGTTATTAATTGCAACTGCACCTTTTTCACCTCTAGTTATAATGACTAATTTTTTAACTTGTTTTGAAAAATTTATAACTTCATCAAAATTTTTTGCCTCAATTAAAGAGGTGATTTCTTGTTCATTAGCAAAAGTTATATCAAGTTTATTTTTAACTAAGTTTAAAAAATGAGGCTTATGTCTATCTACACAAAATAGATCAGAAAGTGACATAGCAACTTTATTAGAGTTATTTATAGCTTTGTCGAATGCTTTTCTGGGTTCTCCTTCATCCCATAAATAGCCTTCTAAAAATATTAATTCACTATTTTTAATTGCATCAGAGCTAACATCATTCTCGTTAATTTTTCCTGCTATTCCTAAGAAAGTACACATCGTTCTCTCCGAGTCTGGTGTTACTAATATTAAACATGTTCCGGTTGGCAATTCTTCTTTTTTTTTAAAATAAAAATATTCTACATTTTCTTGTTCTAAACCTATTTCATATTTATTACCAAATTCATCATCAGAAACTTTACCAACAAAACCAACTTTATTGCCTAGTTGAGATAATCCAACCATGGAGTTTGCTACTGAGCCACCAGAAACTGTTTTTTCAATTTTAAGATTTGCTAATAAACTTTTGAATTCTTTTTCATCGAAAAATAATTTCATTGTGCTTTTGGTTAGATTATTTTCTTTAATAAAACTATCATCTACTTTGCAGATAACATCAACTATTGCATTGCCTATTCCTAAAATTCTCATATTAAGCTTTTTTGGTAATAACAGGTTTTTTTCTATTTGGGTAGCAAGCAGTACATATTTTACAGCTTATTCCATAACAATCTCTTGCTTTACAATATTCTCTTCCATAAAAGATTATTTGGAGATGAAGTTTAGACCAAGTTTTTTTTGGAAATATTCTTTTTAAATCTTTTTCAGTTTGAATTACATTTTTTCCATTAGTTAAACCCCAACGCTGTGCAAGTCTATGAATATGAGTATCAACAGCGAAAGCTGGATATCCAAAACCTTGGGACATCACAACACTTGCTGTTTTATGTCCTACACCAGGCAGTTTTTCAAGCTCTTCAAAAGACTTAGGTACTTTCCCTTTGTGTTTTTCTAATATTTGTTTTGACATTAAGTAAATACTTTTTGCTTTTACCTTAAAAATACCAATTTTTTTAATTAATTTTTCAATTCTTTTTCTTCCTAATTTTACAAAATGTTGAGGTTTATAATATTTTGGATATATACCTTTGGTTACGTTATTAACAGTTACATCAGTACATTGAGCAGATAGCAAGACAGACATTAAGAGTGTGAAAGTATTCCTACTTTTTAATGGTACAGGTGCTTTCGGATAGATTTTATTTAACGTTTTAACAATGATTTTTGCTTTTTGCTTTTCATTCATTGTGAAAAATTTAGCAAATCTCTCATTGAATATAACCCAGGTTTTTTTTTCATTAACCATTTAGATGCAGTTAGAGCACCATCTGAATAAAGTGCCCTATCAAAAGCTTCATGGTTCAATGTAATTATTTCTTTACCATTTGAAAACTTTACTTCGTGTTCACCAATAATTTCACCTTTTCTAATCGAGTTAAAATTAATTTTTTTGTTGTAAGGAAAAAATTTTTTATTTAAGAATTTTTTACCTATTAAATTATTCAAATTTTTATTTTTTCCATCAGCAATTCCTTTACCAAGCATTAAGGCTGTACCAGATGGATAGTCTTTTTTATGTTTGTGGTGTACCTCAAATATTTTACTCAAGTACTCATCATCAAGGGATTTGGAAGCAATTTCAGATAAATACATTAATAAATTTACACCCAAACTCATATTACCAGCTTTTAAAATAGGTATCTTTTTTGAATATTTTTTTATTTGATTTTCTTGTTTCTCATTAAATCCAGTGGTACCAATTACTACTTTCCTTTTAAGTTCTGAGGCTATTTTAAGTATTTCAAGCGTACAATCCGGTGTTGTGAAATCTATAATAACATCAGTTTTTTCAAATGCTTTCAAAGAGTTTAATTGTGGCTTGATGCCATTGATTTTTTTTTTAATTAATTGATTTTCTGTTAAAGAAACCAAATTAAAACTTTTATGTTTCTTTGAGGATTTAATTAATTGTTGACCCATACGACCTAGACAGCCAGCAATGCTAAGATTTATTTTTTTCATAAATTAATTAATATTTTAAAATTCATTTGTTTTTATTTTTCTTGGCGGTTGAAAGAACTGATCCGTAGTAATTATGATCGCCAAAATGCCAATAGCCAGAGGCTAAGTCCCCCCAAATTTCACCACCTAATTTTTTCCAAAGATGGCAAAAATAGTAATCTTCTGATATATATTTATTCTTTCCGTTATCATCCACTATGCCAGTTTGAAAAAAATCAAACATAATCTCATTATTATGATCAGATTCGTATCTTAGTTCAGGATAATTTGATTGTAGTTTTTCAAAAACTGTCCTTTTGATTAACATTGCACCCGTAGCTCCATATTTTAAATTAGCAAAACCATTAATAGTTTTCACATCTCTTGGATTCTCAAAGTGTACTGCAAACTCCACAGAATTAAGAAATAAGGAATTTTCGTCACTTATATTTTCACTTTGTATTTTTTTTGACAATCTCTGCCATTCAATTTTCTTTCTTGGATATACTCCACAAACTATTTCTTTATTAAAATTTATTAATCTCAATATATTATCGATTTTAAAACCTATATCAGCATCTATAAATAACAAATGTGTATATTTTTTTTCACTACGCATCATTTTTGCTGACATAAAATTTCTTCCTCGAGGTATTAGAGACTCTTGACCTAGTGTATGAATATCAAATTTGATGTTCTCTTTTAAAAAATATTTTGTGAGATTCAAAATGCTTTCAAAGGTATTCACAGATAAGCTGTTCCCATAACAGGGAATTCCAATATAAATATTTAGATCTTTCATTTTAAATTATAATCTTTTTTTAAATATATTTCCCTTAATTTTTCCAAAAATTTTTAGCTTTTTGGAAAAATTTTTTTATACTTGGATTAGACTTTTGATTCTCAATTTCCCTAAATTTTTCTAATAATTCTTTTTGTTTTTTATTCAAATAAACGGGTACCTCAGTTTTTACTTGTACATATAAATCACCAAAATCACCTCTTCTCACAAAGGGCATTCCTTTACCTTTTAATCTAAATTGTTTACCATTTTGAGTTCCATCTGGAATTTTTATTTTTGCCCGCCCACCATCAATTGTTGGAATTTCAATGGTAGTTCCAAGAGCTGCATCCGCAAGGGATAAAGGAAATTCAAAAAATAGGTTTTCATCTGATCTTTTAAATAGTTCATGAGAATGAACATTTATAAATAAATATAAATCACCTGTAGCACCACCTCTGCTGCCAGCTTCACCTTTTCCAGCAAGTCTTATTCTAGTACCATCATCTACTCCTTTAGGAATAGTTACAGATATTTTTTTGGATGTTTGTTTTTTACCTTGACCATTACAATCATTGCATGGATTAGTGATTTCCTCACCATTGCCATTACATTGAGGACATGTTTGTTGAACAGTAAAGAAACCTTGGTTAGATCTTATTCTTCCATTCCCTCCACAATAAGAACAACTATCGGGAGAATAACCCGGTTCTGAACCATTACCTTTGCAAGTCCCACATTGTTCAGTAGTTGCAAATTTTATGTCTTGTTTTTTCCCGTGATAAGCTTCTTCTAATGAAATTGATAAATCATACCTTAAATCTGAACCTCTATTATTTGATTTCCTATTTCTTGATCTTCCTCCACCTCCAAAATCCCCAAAAAAATCCTCAAAAATGTCTGAAAAATCAGCTCCACCAAAACCACCAAAACCTCCACTTGGTCTACCACCACCATTTTCAAAAGCAGCATGTCCAAAGTTATCGTAATTTTGTTTTTTTTCTTTATCTGAAAGTATTCCGTAAGCTTCACTAGCTTCTTTAAATTTTTCTTCAGCTTTTGAATCACCTGGATTTTTATCTGGATGATATTTAACTGCTAGCTTTCTATATGCAGATTTTAGTTCATCAGGACTTGCGCTCTTGTTAACGCCTAGGACATCATAATAGTCTCTTTTAGCCATCAAATTACCCCAGACAATTAAATGTCAGTTTATGCGCTTTTTTCTTTATTTTCGTCTTTTACTTCTTCGAAATCAGCATCAACAACATTCTCGTCTTTTTTACCCATATCATCTCCACCATCATCTTTTCCTGACTCTGGCTTAGCACTTTGTTGTGATTTGTAGATCGCCTCTCCAAGTTTCATTGAAGCTTGAACTAAAGCTTCTGTTTTTTTCTTGATATCTTCAATATCTTCACCTTTTAGAGCTTCTTTTACAGCAGATGATGCATCTTCAATTGCTTTTTTCTCTGCGTCTGAAATTTTTGATCCGTGCTCTTTTAGGTTTTTTTCTGTAGAATGAATTAAAGTATCTGCTTGGTTTCTAACATCAACCGACTCTCTCTTCTTTTTGTCAGCTTCTTTATTAGCTTCGGCATCTTTGACCATTTTTTCAATTTCTTCATCACTTAATCCACCAGAAGCTTGAATTTGAATCTTTTGTTCCTTACCAGTTCCTTTGTCTTTTGCTGAAACATTTACGATACCATTTGCATCAATATCAAATGTAACTTCAATTTGAGGAACACCTCTTGGAGCTGGCGCAATACCTACCAATTCAAAATTACCTAATAACTTATTATCACTAGCCATCTCTCTTTCACCTTGTAAAACTCTAATAGAAACAGCTGGCTGATTATCTTCAGCAGTTGAGAAAACTTGGCTTTTTTTAGTTGGAATTGTTGTGTTTTTATCAATCAATTTAGTTGAAACTCCACCAAGCGTCTCAATACCTAATGATAACGGTGTAACGTCTAATAATAGAACGTCTTTAACATCTCCCTGCAAAACACCTGCTTGAATAGCAGCACCCATTGCAACTACTTCATCAGGGTTTACACTCTTATTAGGGTCTTTTCCAAAAAAGTTTTTAACTTCTGCTATAACTTTTGGCATTCTAGTCATACCACCAACCATTACTACTTCATCTATTTCACTCGCGGTAATTCCCGCATCTTTTAAAGCAGTTTTACATGGAGGCATTGTTCTAGCAATCAAGTCTTCAACTAAAGCCTCAAGTTTTGCTCTAGTCATCTTTAGATTAATGTGTTTTGGACCAGTTTTATCTGCAGTTATAAATGGCAAGTTTATGTCTGTTTGTTCTGCAGATGATAATTCTATTTTTGCTTTTTCAGCTGCTTCTTTCAATCTTTGTAAAGCAAGTTTATCTGATTTAAGATCAATACCATTATCTTTCTTAAATTCAGAAATTAAATAATCAACGATAGCATTATCAAAATCTTCACCACCTAAAAAAGTATCACCATTAGTTGATTTAACTTCAAATACACCATCACCTAACTCAAGTATAGAAACATCAAACGTCCCTCCACCTAGATCGTACACAGCAATTTTTTTGTTTTGTTTTTTATCTAAACCATAAGCAAGCGATGCGGCAGTTGGTTCATTTATAATTCTTAAAACTTCTAGCCCTGCAATTTTACCCGCGTCTTTTGTTGCTTGTCTTTGTGCATCGTTAAAGTATGCTGGTACTGTTATTACAGCTTTTGTTACTTCTGATCCTAAATATTTTTCTGCAGTCTCTTTCATTTTTTGTAAAATGAAAGCAGAGATTTGAGATGGAGAATATTTTTCTCCTTTTGCTTCAATCCAGGCATCTCCTTTTTCAGAGTTAACTATCTTAAATGGTGCAGCTTCAACATCTTTTTTTACTGTTGGATCATCAAAATTTCTTCCAATTAATCTTTTTACTGCAAAAATCGTGTTTTCAGGATTTGTTACTGCCTGTCTTTTAGCAGGTTGACCTATTAATTTTTCATTTTCATCAGTAAATGCAACTACCGAAGGCGTCGTTCTTGCTCCTTCTGCATTTTCTAAAACCTTAGCTTGCGTTCCTTCCATTACCGCAACACAAGAATTGGTTGTTCCCAAGTCTATTCCAATTATTTTACTCATAATATTATTTTCTCTCTTTCGTCATATAGGGTTTAAATTTGAAACTACAAGTTGATCTCATTATTATTTGTCTCCTGAATTTTCCTGATTTTGTTCAGTTTTTTCCTCTTTTTTGGTAATTTTTTTTGAGACACCAACTAATGAGGGTCTTAAAAGTCTATCTTTAATAGTGAAGCCTTTTTGAATTTCTTGAACAATCGTTCCAGCTTCTTTAGTGTCATCTTCAATCTCCATCATTGCTTGATGAAAGTTAGGATCTAGTTTTTTGTTAATACAATCAATTGGTTTAATATTGTTTTTTTCAAAAATAGAAATTAAATCTTTCTTTATTATTTCTAAATGCTCCAGTGTCTTTTTTAAAGCGTCTGTTTCTTTTAACTTGTCATCGCTTTCTAAAACATGTTTAGAACGATCTAAGTTATCAATTAAATTTAATGCTTCTTTAGCAAAGCTAGAGCCTCCATACTCAAAGGCATCCTCTTTTTCCTTTTCAAACCTTCTTCTTTGATTTTCCATTTCAGCAAAAGTTCGTGCCAGTTTATCCTCTAGTTCAGCAATTTTTTCTTCTGGGGTTGGTTCTTTAATTTCTTCTTTAGTTTCTTGATGTGTTTCTTGTTTATTTTCACCTGCTGAGTTTTCCTCAGGTTTTTCTGTTTCTTTTTCTAAATTCTGATTTTCGTCTTCTGGAGTATTGATTTGGTTTTCTTCTTTTTCCATAGGCTCATATATGGTAAGGAATTTAATTATTTCTAGATGTCTAAGCAAAAAATTAAACAATTACTCATAGGCACTAACAACAAGGGTAAATTAAGAGAAATAAGGAGTTTATTACCAAATTACATCAAAATTTACTCTACTTCTAATTTTAAACTTAAAAGCCCCGCTGAAAATGGAAAAACTTTTGAGGAAAATTCCTTAATTAAATCAAAACATTTCTCTAAAAAGACTGGCCTAATATGTTTGGCCGATGACTCTGGTTTGGAGGTAGATCATTTAGATAAAAGACCTGGAATTTATTCTGCACGATGGGGAGGAAAATCTGGTGATTTTAATAAAGCTATTAAAAAAGTATTTAGAGAGTTAGATAAAAAAGATAAGAATTGGAAAAATAAAAAAATTAAAGCAAGATTTGTTTGTGCTCTATCAATCTCGCATTTAAATAAAAAAATTACTTGTGTAGTAGGCAAAGTTGAGGGTCGAATATCAAATGAGCCAAAGGGGAAAAATGGATTTGGTTATGATCCAATTTTTATTCCACTAAAAAAATCTAAAACATTTGGTGAAATGAAACCATCTCAAAAATACAAAATGGACCATCGCTATCAAGCTTTTAAAAAGCTTAAAAGATTTCTGTAAGTTTTTTATTTTCTATTTTATAAAAATTTAATCTGTGATTAATTTTGTTATCTTTAATATCAAAAATTCCTATCTTTCCTTTAAAAGAATTTTTTTTCTTAAATAATTTATCCATTTTCGAAAGATCTGATTTCAATGAAAGATAATATACTAAACCAACCAAATCATAACTTAACAGCGATAAGTGGGACGGGTCTTGATTAAAAGCATTAAAATATTTAATTTTATAATCATCAAAATTTTCTTTGTTAATTGATGGATAATAAATTGGTTGAATATTTGTCTCTTCTATTAAACTTTCATCAAACCATTGGTTAAGTGTGATAAAGTATTTATTTTTTGGAGACACATCAGTGTAGAGTAAAGAGGTTGCAACACTTTTAAGACTTTCATCAAAATCAGATATAACAACTGAATCAAAATTTACATTTCCAATTGTGTATCTTTTTTCCAAGCTTTTAATTTTTCTTTCTTTGTTAGGTTCATTTGACTCTTGAATTCTTCTTATTTCATCTGCTAGATTTTGTTTTCTAATTTTGTATTTAGTTATTTCCTCAATTTGTTTTGTAAGTTTTGTTGGTTCAGTATCATATTCGAAATTTTTAAAAACTTTTATTTTGGAATTTTTAACACCATCTTTGACCTCAAACTCAAAATTCTGAATTGGTGTTAAAAAAAGAGTTTTTTGTAAATTATTATTATCTAAAAATTTTTTTATAGTATTAAACTGTGATGTGGAATTTATTCCAGCAGAAATTACATTTTCAGGTAAATCTAAAGTTTTATTTGTTAATGATAAAAAAGTTAAATCTTTCATTTCATCTAAATAAGTTAAACTTTCATGAAATATTGGTCCAATAACAATTTTTATTCCTATTTGTTTTAATTCAAAAGCAGACTTAAGAGTTTGGTTGGCTCTTGTTGCGGTATCTTTTGGATAAATTTCAATTAAATCATTATTAATATCTTTGACAGCTAAACTTACAGCCTTAATAATAGATGACCCTAGATCTTTATTTTCTCCGGTCATCGGAACTAACAGTCCAATTTTTATTTTTTCATTGGCATTAACTAAATTTAAGAAGTTTAAGAATAAGAGAAGTAAAGAAATAGAAATAATTTTGATAATCTTTTTCATTTTGATGTTATTATATAATTTTTAAGCTGAATTATGATGACAAAACCACAATTTAAATCAAATCATTATAAAAATGGGCTTTATTTAGTAGCAACACCAATAGGTAATTTAAAAGATATATCATTTAGATCATTAGAGGTTCTGGAAAAATCAGATTATATACTTTGTGAAGATACACGTGTTTCTAAAAATTTATTAGAAAAATATCAAATTAAATCAAAATTGATTTCAAATCATAAATTCAATGAAAAAAAAAATACATTACAGATAATTGAATATTTAAAATCAGGTAAATTAATTTCACTTATATCAGATTCGGGAACTCCAAGTATCTCCGATCCAGGTTTAGTATTGGTAAATGAATGTATAAGAAATAATCTTAATATATTTTCAATACCTGGACCGTCAGCAGTTACAACCGCTGTTGCAGCAAGTGGGTTTTCAGATAAGTTTTTATTTTATGGTTTTTTACCACAAAAAAAAAATCAAATTGAAGATGAATTAAAAAAACTATCAAATTTTAATCACAGTTTAGTTTTTTTTTCATCACCAAAAAAAATAAATAAACTTATTCCTGCATTTAAAAATTTTTTTAATGGAAGAAAAATAGTCTTCTGTAGAGAGCTGTCTAAATTGTATGAAGAGTATATTAGAAAGGATATTGATGAATTGGAATTATTTAACAATGATTTAAAAGGCGAGTTAACAATAGTTATTTCTGAAAAAAAAGAAGAAAAAAATTCCCAAAAGCTAAGTGAATCAGATATTAATTTGATAAAGAAAATGATCAACAAATTAACTACAAAAGAAATCGCAGATTTAATATGTAGCAATAAAAATATTCCCAAAAAAGTGGTTTATAATTTTTGCTTAAAATTAAAAAATGAAATTTAAAATTTTAATAATTATTTTTTTATCGATTATTTTATCAGGTTGTGTGCCAGGAGTTAGCTCAACCGGTTTATTCGGTACAGGAGTATCAGTAGCAATTGACCCAAGAACTGTCGGAACACAAATAGATGACTCTATTATGCAAAAAACAATTTCAAGTAAAATACTTGCTATGGATAAAAAACATTTTTTAAAAGTTAAAACTAAAGTTTTGGATGGAAGAATATTTATTACTGGAAAGGTTGATGCACCAGAAGAAAAATTAAAAATTACTAAAATTGCCTGGGAAACAAAAGGTGCTAGATCGGTAAGAAATGATATCAAAATAAAAGAGGAATTTAATTTTAAGCAGTCAGCAAAAGATTTACTTATAACGTCTCAATTAAGAACTGCCTTGATAGTAAATAAAAATATCAAAGCAACAAATTATCAAATAGATACTTATAAAAAGAAAATTTACGTTTATGGAATAGCTTTAACCGATGAAGAAAAAGAAATGGTTATCAGTGAAGCAAAAGAAATTCTTGATGTAGAAGATGTTGTTGCAAGTATTTTGCTACTTGAAGATTTGAGAATTCAAAAAAATTAATCTATTTTATATTCAATTACCTCAGATGAATAAGCAGCTATTGAAGCTAAATTGATAATTTCTGATGTTGAAGATCTAAGAGGAGCAATTTCAATTGGCAAACCAAGTCCAATCAATAAGGGTCCTATAACTTTAGTATCACCTAAAGTTTTCATTAGTTTATAAGATATAGCTGCACTATGTTGTCCAGGCATTATCAGAATATTTGCTTTACCTACTATTTTTGCAAAAGGGTACAGTTCTTCATAATCAGGATTTAAAGCAACATCAGGCTGCATATCACCGTCAAATTCAAAATTAACTTGTTTATCTTTTAAAATATCTACTGCCGTACGAATATGTTTTGTTCTACTTGTCAAAGGTTGTCCGAATGTGGAATGTGAAACAAATGCTATTTTTGGATCAATTCCAAAAAGTCTTACTACTCTTGCAGCTGAAATTGCAATCTCAGCCATTTCTTCTGATGTAGGGTATTCATGAACACTTGTATCTGCAATGAAAATAGTTTTTCCCTTATTGACAACCATGTTTAGTCCAAACATTATTTCACCTTTTCTAACATCAACAACTTGTTTAATTTTTTCAAGAGATGCTCCAAAACGTCTAGTATTT
Source organism: Candidatus Pelagibacter sp. HIMB1542 (assembly GCF_052047835.1). Classification (NCBI taxonomy): domain Bacteria; kingdom Pseudomonadati; phylum Pseudomonadota; class Alphaproteobacteria; order Candidatus Pelagibacterales; family Candidatus Pelagibacteraceae; genus Candidatus Pelagibacter; species Candidatus Pelagibacter sp. HIMB1542. Next base: position 460,167 of record NZ_JBNAJB010000002.1, read on the forward strand.
CCTGTAACTGCACCATCCGCATCTCCACAAGCCACCATGCTAGTAGCCCAGACTACTCTATCGTTTCTGACCATTCGATCACAATCTCTTTCTAATAAACCTTGTTCTCTTTGAAGTTTTTTAAATAGATGATTTACGTATTTTTTTCTTTTTTCTTCATCTTTTGAATTGGTAATTTCGATATCAAAATTTTCGCTGTAACCGATATTTTTAATTTGCTCTTTAATTTTACTTTCTTTACCAACTAAAATTGGAATACCAAGTTTTGAATTTTTAAATGCTATTGCAGCTTTTAAAGTATTTTCATCTTCACCATCTGCAAAAACAATTCTTTTTTGATTCTTTTTAATGAACGAGTTTATACCTTGCATAATTGTAACTGTTGGGTCTAATCTTTGTTTAAGTTGCTCTTTATAGATTTCAAAATTATCAATTTTTTTTCTAGCAACCCCACTTTCAATAGCAGCCTTAGCTACAGCAGCTGGAATAACACTAATTAATCTTGGATCAAAAGTTGATGGGATTATATAATCTTTTCCATAATGAGGCCTTTCACCTCCCATGGCTGCCACAACTTCATCTGGAACATCTTCTCTAGCAAGTTTTGCTATAGCTTCAGCAGCAGCAACTTTCATTTCTTCATTAATTGTTTTTGATCTCACGTCTAGCGCACCTCTAAATATGTAAGGAAATCCAATTAAATTATTTACTTGATTGGGATAATCTGATCTTCCAGTTGCAATAATCACATCATTTCTTACATCGTTTATTTCTTCAGGTGTAATTTCTGGATCAGGATTTGCACATGCAAATATAATTGGATTTTTAGACATGCTTTTAACCATATCTTTCTTCAAAACACCTTTAGAAGATAATCCTAAGAATACATCAGCTCCTTTAATTGCATCACTTAAAGTTCTTAAATCTGTATTAATTGCAAATCTTGATTTCCATTGATCTATACCTTCCGCTCTTCCTTTATAAATCACACCTTTTCGATCTAGCATTATTACATTTTCAGATTTTACACCTGAGTTAATAAATAACTCTGTACATGCCTGAGCAGATGCACCAGCACCATTAACTACAACTTTTATATCTTTGATTGATTTTCCACTTATGTCGAGTGCATTCAGTAAAGCTGCTGTTGTGATAATTGCAGTTCCATGTTGATCATCATGAAACACAGGAATATCTAATATTTCTTTAAGTTTTTGCTCTATGATAAAACAATCTGGTGCAGCTATATCCTCTAAATTTATTCCTCCAAAACTCGGAGCAAAGTTTTTAATTGAATTGATAATTTCATCAGCATCTTTACAGTCTATTTCTAAATCAATCGAATCTATATCTGCAAATCTTTTAAATAGTACTGCCTTTCCTTCCATAACTGGTTTAGAGGCTAATGCACCTAAGTTGCCCAATCCTAAAATTGCAGAACCATTACTAATTACGGCTACTAAATTTCCTTTACTCGTATAATCATAAGCTGCTTCTGGATCATCACTTATTTTTTTAACTGGGGCAGCAACCCCTGGAGAATAAGCAAGAGCAAGGTCTCTTTTTGTAGTCATATTTTTGGAAGAGATTATTTCGATCTTGCCAGGTTTCTTATCTTTATGAAAATCTAAAGCTTCTTTATCTGTGTAATGATCAATCTTTGTTTTTTTCATTTTTATTAAACTGAATACAAACTTTATCTATTTTATATTTTTTATTATTTGGAATATTTGATCTATATATTCTGATAATAAGTATACAATTAGGGTAAAATTAAGACTAATATGATTTATGAACTTAATTAAGTCAACAGGCACATTTGGCTTTTATACCATCATTAGCAGATTGCTTGGATATATTAGAGACATATTAATTGCAATATTTCTTGGAACAGGTTTGTTGGCAGATGCTTTTTTTGTAGCATTTCGAATTCCAAATACATTTAGAAGATTATTCTCAGAAGGAACTTTCAATGCAGCCTTTGTACCTAGCTATACTTCTGAAATGAACAAAGGAAAAAAATCTGCAAACGATTTTGCAAATAATATTTTTAATCTTTTATTTTTAGGTCTCTTAATTTTAACAATAGTTGTTCAAATTTTTATGCCTGGATTTGTATCAATTATTGCCCCAGGTTTTGTAGATGATTTAGAAAAAATGGATTTAGCTATCAGTTTAACAAGGATTACTTTTCCTTTTTTATTATTTATTAGTTTAGCATCTTTTTTTTCTGCAATATTAAATTCTCATAATAAATTTGCTGCAGCTTCAGCAGCACCAATTTTATTAAATGTTATTTTAATAATTGTTTTATTATTTTCTAAAGCTTTAGGAGATGAGCTTGTTTACTATTTATCTTATGGTGTATCTTTAGCAGGTTTTTTACAATTAATTTTTTTATATTATTTTGTTAAAAGATTTTTTTCATTTAAATTTAAATTAGCAAGTGATGAAAAAGTAAAGTTTTTTTTTAGAAAACTATTACCCAGCATTTTTTCATCTGGCGTAACGCAAATCAACATTTTGGTTGGAACAATTATTGCTTCCTTTCAAGCTAGCGCAGTCTCTTATCTTTATTACGCAGACAGAATTTATCAGATCAATCTAGCAATAGCTGGTATTGCTATTGGAGTTGTAATTTTGCCACAACTTTCAAGGTTTATAGATTCTAAAAATAAAGAAAAAATTTCTCTTATTCAAAACAAAGCTTTAGAGTTGAGTTTATTTTTAAGTATTCCAGCAACGATAGCTTTAGTGATTGCTTCAGAGGAAATAATTTCAGCGTTGTTTGGTTATGGTAACTTTAATAAAGAATCTGTTAATAATTCAAGTCTTTCTTTATTCTATTTTGCTTTAGGTTTACCCGCTTTTGCTTTGATAAAAGTTTTTTCAAGTTTTTTATTTGCTAATCATAATACAAAAATACCATTTTATATTTCGTTAATTTCGGTCCTTTTAAATATTTTGATTAGTATTTATTATTTTAACAAAATAGGTTTTATTATAATTCCAATTGCAACTTCAATTTCATCTTGGTTTAATGCAGTAGTACTTTTTATATATTTAAAAAATAATAATTTATTCTATTTTCAAAATAACTTTTTTTTAAATTTCTTTAAAATAATTTTTGCATCAATTTTAATGGGATTATTTTTTAATTTTCTATTAAACTTTTTTGAAAATCAACTTTCATTTTATCATACCTTTAAATCAATTTATTTAATCTTAAGCGTATTATTTGCACTATTCTTTTACATATTTATTTGTTATTTCATCAAAGCTTTTAAAATTAGTGATATTAAAATAAACTATTAAAAATATGGGTAAAAAAATATTTTCTGGTGTTCAGCCAACAGGTAATCTTCACCTCGGTAATTATTTGGGTGCAATCAAAAACTTTGTAGACCTTAATAATGACGTTGATAATGATTGTATATTCTGTGTGGTTGATCTGCATGCAATTACAGTTAAACAAGACCCAAAAGAGCTAAAAAAAAATATTCGAGAGACCGTAGCTACTTTTATAGCAAGTGGAATTGATCCAAAAAAAAGTATTATTTTTAATCAATCTGGTGTAGCAGCTCATTCAGAGGGAGCTTGGATTTTGAGCTGTGTTGCTCGAATGGGTTGGTTAAATAGAATGACACAATTCAAGGAAAAAGCAGGTAAAGATAAAGAAAAAGCAAGCGTTGGACTGTACTCATATCCTGTTTTAATGGCAGCAGATATTCTTTTGTACGATGCGACTCATGTCCCGGTTGGTGATGATCAAAAACAACATCTTGAGCTATGTAGAGATATTGCTCAAAAGTTTAATAACGATTTTGATCAAGATAACTTTTTGAAAGTACCTGAACCTTTAATTCAAAAAGAATTTTCTAGAATTATGAGTTTAAAAGATGGATCAAAAAAGATGAGTAAATCTGAATTATCAGATTTAAGCAGAATTAATTTAACAGATGACAGAGATGCAATTGTAAATAAAATAAAAAAAGCAAAAACTGATCCGTTACCAATGCCAAGTAGTGTTGAAGAATTAAATGATAGATTAGAAGCAAGAAACCTTCTTGGAATATATTCTAGCTTAAATAATTCAACCTTACAAAATACAGTCGAAAATTTTTCAGGTAAAAATTTTTCTGAATTTAAAAATCAACTTTCTGATTTATTGGTTAAAAAGATTGAACCTATATCTTTAGAAATAAAAAAACTTTTAAATGATCAACCTTATTTAGATAAAATCCTTCTAGAAGGAGTTGAAAAAGCAAACTTAATTGCATCAAAAAAGATAGATAGAATTAAAGAAATACTAGGATTTTAATATAATTTAAATATCAAGTTTAAATTTTAGAAATAAGCTCTATATATATTTACAACATGTTTGTACAAACAGAAATAACGCCAAATCCTAACTCTTTGAAATTTCTTCCCGGGAAGAAAGTATCAAATAGTGGTCCTTATGAAATTACAAATAAGGATCAAATAAATAATGATTTGGTCAGAAATATCTTATCAGTAAATGGGGTTGAGGGTATTTTTTTAGGACAGGATTTTATCTCAGTTAATAAAAGTGACCAAATCAAATGGGACGAAATTAAACATATTGTTATTTCATTAATAAACGATTTTTATTTAGATGGTAAAGAATACGTCATTGATGAAGATGAAGAAGAGAACAATAAAAATCTAAGTGAAATTGAGGAAAAAATTATAAAAATTTTAGATCAAAAAATTAGACCTGCAGTTGCAAGAGATGGTGGTGATATAAAATTTAAAGAATTTAAAGATGGAATAGTAAAAGTGCAACTACAAGGAAGTTGTTCAGGCTGTCCAAGTTCAACAATGACTTTAAAGCAAGGGGTGCAAAATCTTCTATGTCACTATCTTCCAGAGGTAAAAGAAGTTGTCGCGATTTAAAACTTTATGAAAAAAAATTTAATCAAATTTCAATTTAGTAAAAATAAAAGCATTAATTCTATTTCTAGATTTATGTTAAGTGGAATTTTTTTAATTTCATTTTTTTATATAACTCCTATGTTTATTAACTTTGCTGAAAAAAATTTTAATCATAAAGAATTTACCAATAATTCTAAAAATCTTTTATTGAAAAAACTTAATACAAACAATTTAATAGAAGAAAATATTACAGGTGAAGTAGATGAGATGGATTTACTTTATGATATTTTAGAGGAAAATAATTCAGAAATTAATCTTGTAAGGTATACCACCTCAGAAATTAATTCCTTATTTAAAGAAGTAAACTACAGCTTAAAAGATGTGAGGGAAAATAAACTTGTAAAACCTATCGATATAGGACTTCTTCCAAACGAAATAAATGACATCTCTAGTTCAAAGAAAAAAAAGGAGATGTTTATTAAAATAATCCTTCCATTGATTGTTAAAGAAAACACTAAAATTAGAATAGATAGAAAAAGACTCTTTACGATTTTAAATAAAAGTAGCAATACTGATATCGAAAAAAAATGGCTTGAGAAAAAATTTAAGCAATATGGTGTTAGGCAAAATGATTTTTCATCATTAAAGGTAAGAATGGATGAAATTCCAGTATCTTTAGCAATTGCACAAGCAGCAAAAGAAACAGGTTGGGGAACTTCAAGATTTGCAAGAAAAGGAAATGCTTTATTTGGTCAATGGACGTGGTCTGGCAAAGGTTTAAAACCTAAAGAAGCTGAGAAAGGTGAGACTCATAAAGTCATGAAATTTAATAGTTTACAACTATCTGTGAGAGCATATTTAAGAAATTTAAATACTCATAAATCTTACATAAATTTAAGAAAAGCTAGGAGTGAGTTGAGAAGTAATGATAAACCACTTGATAGTATAATTTTATCTAAACATTTAGATAAATATGCTGAAACAGGAAATCAGTATATCGAAGTTCTCCAAAAAATAATAAATCAAAATAAATTGAAAGATTTTGATGAGGCAAGATTATTGCCATCTAGTAAGGATCTAGAAAGCTTGATTTAATTTTTCTTGATTGGAAATTGAACTCCAAACCATCTCCATTTGCCATTATCTTTTAAAGAACAGTTTATTCTGCCTCTTCTAGGTTTAAAAGGTTCTCTAAATTCAATAGTTAAGATTTGATTAGATAAATTAGTTTTAGATTTATCCCACTTGTCTCCTTCGTTGGAATAACATGTAATATTGCTTAAATTTTTTTGTTCTTTAAAAAATTCAACTTTAAAATTTGGTGGATTATCATTTATTGTAAGTTGTTTTTCACTTGGAGATAAACTTTTATATTCTAAAGGATAATAATTAATTATAGATCTAAATCTTTTAAGCTCTCCATATTTTTCATTTATCGGAAATCTTGGCAGTTCAAATTTATTTTTGTTAAGATCAATAACCCCCGAATGTTGACCAAATGCGTATTTAAAGTTTTGAGAAATATAATCTCTCATAAATTTAGAATATTCGCCAAATGGATAAGAGAATAGACTAGGAATATAATTAAGTTCTTGTTTAAAAATCTTGTTTGCAGTTTCTATATCTAAAATGAAATTTTCTTCAGTTTCTTCTATTAGGTATTCGTGGCTATGTGAATGATGTCCAATTAAAGAAAAATCCACTGCGTCAATTTCTCTAATTTGATCCCAGGTCATATAACCTTTGTTCCCAACTGGTTCTGTTGAAACAAAAAGTATAAATGGAATTTTGTTATCTCTTAAATGTGGCCAAGCTTCATTGTAAAATGATTCAAATGCATCATCAATTGTTATCAAAACTTCTTTTTCTGATTTTGAAGTTTTAAATTTTGAATTAAATTCATTAGGATTAAGAAAATTATATTTAGAATTTTTAACAATTTCTAAGTGCTTCTTAAATACCTCCATATTAATATTAGTTGACGGGTATTTATGTTCATTAAAACGATGATACATTATTGATAAAATCCCATTATCTTCTGAATAAAATTTGATATTATTTTCATCTGATTTAGAACTAAAACTAAAAAACAAAGATAAAATGAATAAACTTATAATTGATGTAGCTGGAGATAAAATTTTTTTAATGATCATAGCTAATGATCATATTTACAATATTACTCATGAGAATACTAAAATAAATTATGAAAAATTAACTTTGATAATAAAAGAATTTTTAGAATTAAATAAATTTGAATTGAAGGATATTAATAAAATATACATTAACAGAGGCCCAGGAAGTTTTGCAGGGATTAGAAATTCTATTTCTGTTGTGAAGGCTCTCAAATTAGCAAAAAATATCGATTATTATTGCTATAGCTTAAAAGATTTTAAAGGTGAAAAAGATGTAAAATATGAAAATGTCCCTTATTTGTGTGATAAATTTAAAATTAAAAAAAATTTGATTAACCCTATTTATATAAGTTAAAATTAAATTATGTCTGAAACAATTGAACAAAAATGTTTAGCAAAAGGTGTGAAATTGACAGATCAGAGAAAAATAATTGCTCAGGTCATGTCCGAGTCTACTGATCATCCTGATGTTGATGAACTTTACAATAGAGTTTCAAAGATTGATAATAAAATAAGTATTGCTACCGTCTACAGAACAGTAAAATTATTTGAAGAAACTGGAATACTTACTAAGCATGAGTTTAAAGGTGGAAAAGCAAGATATGAAGAGCTTAATGAAGGACATCATGATCATCTAATAGATGTGAAGTCAGGTGAAATAATAGAATTTGTTGATGAAGAAATCGAAAAACTTCAAAAAAAGGTAGCAGATAAATATGGTTACACTTTAGTTGATCACAAGCTTGAACTTTACGGGATAAAAAAAAAATCCTAAATTAAAATGCAAAAAATTTTCATTAAAACGTTTGGTTGTCAAATGAATGAATATGATTCAAATAGAATTTTTGACTCAGTAAAGAAAATTGGTTATCAAAAAAGTGAAAACCTAGAAGAAGCTGACTGTTATTTATTGAACACTTGTCACATCAGAGATAAGGCAAAAGAAAAAGTTTATTCTGAAATAGGAAGAGTTAAAAAAAGCTTTAGAGCTAAAAGAAAACCACTAGTAATAATTGCAGGGTGTGTTGCTCAAGCAGAAAATCAAGAGATGCTTAAACGTGAACCTTATATAGATTTAGTAATTGGCCCTCAAGCCTATCATAAAATTAATGAAACAATTCTGGATCATATTGAAAAAAGAAAAAAAATTGAACAAACAGATTTTGATGCTGTTTCAAAATTTAAATATTTTAGTAAAATAAAGAATGAGGCAGGTAAGGTTTCGTCTTTTTTAACTATTCAAGAGGGATGTGATAAGTTTTGTCATTTTTGTGTGGTTCCATATACTCGTGGACCAGAATATTCTAGACCATTCAATCAAATAATTGAGGAGGCAAATTATTTATCAGATAATGGAGCAAAAGAAATCATACTTTTGGGACAAAATGTAAATGCTTACAATGATAATAGTAAAAGGCTATCTGATTTAATTTTAGAAATTGAAAAGATTAAAGATGTAAAAAGAATTAGATACACAACTTCACATCCAAAAGATATGACTGATGATTTAATTGAAGTATATAAAGTCTCTAAAAAGTTAATGCCTTTAGTCCATCTTCCAGTTCAGAGTGGATCTGATAGGATTTTAAAGTTGATGAATAGAAAACACAAAATAGATCATTATCTAAAAGTTTATGACGAATTGAAAAAAATTAATCAATCAATTGAATTTTCTAGTGATTTTATTATTGCTTATCCTGGTGAAACTGAAGAAGATTTCCAAAGTACAGTCGATTTAATTAAAAAAGTTAATTTTATAAATTCTTACTCATTTATTTTTAGTCCAAGGCCTGGGACTAAGGCAGAAGGTTTAGATTTAATTGATAAAAAAATTTCAATGAAAAGGTTAGAATTTATTCAAAATTTATTAGCTGAAAATCAAACCCAAATGAACAAAAAATTAGAAAATAGCACAATTGATGTGTTGGTTGAAAATTTAACTGAAGATAAATCCAAAGCTTTTGGTAGAAGTGAATATATGACATCAATAATTTTTAATGGTAAAAGAGAACATATTGGAAAAATTGTGAAAGTAAAAATTACAAATAGTAATAGAACTACACTGTTTGGAGAATTGTTAAGCAACCCAGATCAAAAGGTGGCATAATCTTTGAATAATACAATTAAAAAAAAAATCGATACCACTTTAAAATTTGTTTACTCAGACAACAATTCATTAAGTGTAATATTTCACAATAATGAATTACTTATGGGGGTTGCTGGAGAATTTAATAAAAATTTAAAAGAATTAGAAAAGATGACTAACTCTAGTTTGTATTCTAGGGGAAATTCAATAATGATAAAATCAGATCCACAAAAAAATGAATTAATAAAAAATGCAATTCAATTTTTAACTAATCAATTTATAAATAATGGTTCAATCGAAAATAAAGATCTTATTTCATCAGTTGATCAATTTATGATTAAAGAAAAGGTTAAAAATAATAATGTAACTGATATTATAAAAACACCAAAAAAATCAATTATTCCCAGATCCGAAAAACAAAAAAGCTATGTCAGAGCTCTAAGACAAAGTGATATTGTAATTTCAGCAGGTCCAGCTGGAACAGGAAAAACTTTTTTAGCTGTAGCAGTTGGTTTGACTATGTTGTTAGAAAAAAAAATAGAAAGAATTATTCTATCTAGGCCTGCTGTTGAAGCAGGAGAAAGACTTGGTTTTTTACCCGGAGACATGAAAGAAAAAGTAGATCCGTATTTAAGACCTTTATATGACTCTTTGTATGACTTATTCGATTTTGAAAAAATACAAAGAATGATCGAAATTGGTGATATCGAAATCGCTCCTTTGGCATTTATGAGAGGTAGAACACTAAAAAATTCTTTTGCTATATTAGATGAAGCACAAAATGCAACGGATACACAAATAAAAATGTTTTTAACAAGGATCGGTGAAAATTCAAAAATTGTAGTTAATGGAGATCCTACTCAGATAGATCTTCCTAACAAAAGTATCTCAGGATTAGTTAGATCAAAAGAATTATTGGGGCATCTAAATGAAATTTCAGTTATAGACTTTGATCATTCAGATGTAGTTAGACATCCACTGGTTTCTAAAATTGTAAAAGCCTACTCTAAAAATGATTAATTTAAACGTCTTCTCAGAAGAGAAGGCTTGGTCTAAAAAACTTAAAAAAAAAGATTTTTTTTTTAAAAGTATTTGTGATGCTTTTCCAAAAAAATATAAATTTTTAAATAAAAAAATAAGTTTATCCATACTTCTTTCAAATAATAAAAAAATTAAAATTTTAAATAAAAAATTTAGAAATAAAAATAAATCCACTGATATTTTATCTTTCCCGTCTAACAAAATATTAAAAATATCAAAGCAAACTTACCTGGGAGATATAATTATTAGTCTTAATTTTATGAATAAACCAAAATCCCAAACAGACAACCAATTTAAGGAAAAAATAATTAAAACATTTATTCATGGTTTTTTACACTTGTTAGGATTTGATCATGTAAAGAATAAAGACTATTTAAAAATGTTAAAAGAAGAAGAAAAAATATTTAAATCAGTTATCTCAAAAATTAAGTAAATTGAAAAAAAATTTATATATTGATGTAGTTTATTTATTGTTTCTTGGAGCGATAACTTCATTAAGTTTACCACCTTTCAATTTATTAATAATTAATTTTATATCCTTTAGCTTATTCTTTATTTTTTTGATTAAAAAAAAAGAGAGTAAACATAAATTATTTTTTTTCTATGGCTGGTTATTTGGATTTGGATATTTTCTAACAAATATATATTGGATCTCTATTTCACTCACATTTGATGAAAATTTTAAATTTTTAATTCCATTTGCTCTAATTTTAGTTCCTTCTTTTATTGCGTTATTTTACGGTTTTGTTTGTTATTTGTTTATTTTCTTTAAACCAAATAAAACTTTGAGTTCAATTTTATTGTTTTCTGTAATCTTTGGCTTTCTAGAATTCATTAGAGGTTCAATTTTATCGGGTTTTCCTTGGAACCTAATTGCATATAGTTTTTCAAATCATTTAGAAATTCTAAGCATAACATCTTTAATAGGCACATATTCTTTCAACTTATTTTGTATAACTTTGTTTCTAAGTCCTGCACTCTTCATTTTACGGAATGACAAAAAAGATTTAATTTTTTGCTTAATCTTACCATTAATATTTTTATTATTTTATTTCTTTGGATATTCAAATAAGCAGGATTTTTACAATAGTGATGTTGAAAAACTTGAATATAAAATAAGATTAGTTGGCACTGATATTTCTTTAGATAGGTTTTATTCAGGAGAGGGTCCTTTATCAAGTATAGAAGATCTTATAAATATTAGCTCACCAAACAAGAAAGAGAAAATAATTTTCATTTGGCCAGAGGGCATATTGCCTGGAATTTCTCAGGATCAAATTCAAAGTTATGATTATTTATTTAATGAAAGTTTTAACAAAAATCATTTACTTATTTTAGGTATAAACAATAAATCAAAAGTTAATGATCAAGTTAAGTATTACAATTCTTTATCAGTTTATGACCATAATCTTAATTTATTAAATTATTATAATAAAATAAATCTTGTACCGTTTGGCGAATTTTTACCCATGGAAAATTTATTAAAAAAACTAGGTCTCAAATCTTTAACTAACAATTATCAATCTTACTCAAAAGGTCAAAAAAGGGAAATTATAGAGTTAAATCAAAAAAATTTTTCTATAAAATTTTTACCATTAATTTGTTATGAGATAATTTATTCTGGAAAATTATATAAAAATCATGACTTTGATATAATAGTAAATATTTCAGAGGATGGATGGTTTGGTCAATCAATAGGACCAGAACAACACTTTGTTCACAGTATATTTCGAGCTATCGAAAGTGGAAAATATGTAATTAGATCAGCTAATAACGGAATAGCTGCGATAGTAAATCCTCTCGGTATCGTTGAGGAAAAAATTAACTTCAATGAAGTTGGATATATTGATTTTACGAAAATGAGAAAAATTCAACCAACAGTCTTTTCTAAATATGGAAATAAAATTTTTGGTTTAATAATTTTATTGTATATTTTTTTAATATTTTCATTTAATAGAATTAATAATGAGTAATTTAAAAAATTTCCTATTTACAAGCGAGTCAGTTTCAGAAGGACATCCAGATAAAGTATCAGATAGAATTTCTGATATGGTTGTTGATAGTTACATTTCTGGAGATCCTTATTCAAGAGTTGCTTGTGAAACTTTAACGACAACAAACAAAGTTGTGCTCGCAGGTGAAGTAAGAGGACCTGAGATTAAAAATGATGATTTAATCGAAAAAGTAAGGAATTGCATAAAAGATATTGGATATGATCAGGAAGGATTTACCTGGAAAGAAGCAACAAAAATAGAAAGTCATTTGCATTCTCAATCAGCTGATATTGCAATGGGTGTGGACTCATCTGGAAATAAAGATGAGGGTGCAGGAGACCAAGGTATAATGTTTGGTTATGCATGTAACGAAACAGATGTATTAATGCCAGCACCAATTCATTATTCGCATAAAATTTTAAGACTTATGGCCGAGGATAGAAAATCTGGTAAATTAAAAAATATTGAACCTGACTCAAAAAGCCAAGTTACATTCGAATATGTTGATGGAAAACCAACCAAAGTAAAATCTGTTGTTATATCATCTCAACATTCTTCTGATGTTAATCAAGCACAGGTAAGAGAATTATTAAGACCGTACATGTTAAAATCAATTCCTGAAAAATTTCTTAAAGACTTTAATGAGGAAGAGTTTTATGTAAATCCAACTGGTAATTTCGTAATAGGTGGTCCAGATGGAGACTGTGGTTTAACAGGAAGAAAAATTATTGTAGACACCTATGGTGGAGCAGCGCCTCATGGAGGAGGAGCATTTTCAGGCAAGGATCCTACAAAAGTAGATAGATCTGCTGCTTATGCAGCAAGATATATTGCTAAAAATGTTGTTGCTTCAAAAATAGCAGATAAATGTTTGATACAGTTAGCATACGCAATAGGAGTTTCAAAACCTTTATCAATTTATGTTGATTTGTTTGATAATGATTTAGATAAAAATAAATTTGTTGTTCAAAAGATTAATGAAAATTTTGATCTCAGTCCTAGAGGAATTAGAGAGATGTTAAACCTTAATAGACCTATATATGAAAAAACAGCAGCCTATGGTCACTTTGGTAGAACCTCAGGAGATGATGGATCATTTTCGTGGGAAAAAACTGATAAAATCAATGTTTTTTCTAAATAGTTTCAGTTGAATTAAAAAAAAACTTTATTATATTGTCTTTACATTGTTGAATTATCAAAATGGGCCTTGGCCCATTTTTTTTTGGAGTAGATAAAAAATGTTAAATAAAAGAGCAGATAAATTAGAATTATTAAGAATTGCTGAAGCAGTAGCTTTGGAAAAATCGATAGATAAAGAACTTATAATTAGTTCTATGGAAACGGGAATAGCTAAAGCAGCTAAATCTAAGTTTGGTCAAGAAAATGAAATTAAAGTTTCAATTAATAGAGATAATGGAGACATAGAATTGTTTAGAAAACTTGTTATTTCTGAAAATCCTGAAAATGCAAATACAGAAATTAAATTAGAAGATGCGATAAGTCTTAATGAAAATAATAAAGATAAATCAATCGGTGATGAAGTTCTTCAGCCATTACCATCTTTTGATTTTGGTAGAATAGCTGCTCAAACTGCAAAACAGGTAATAAGCTTTAATGTTAGAGAAGCAGAGAGAGAAAGACAATTTAACGACTTTATTGATAAAAAAGATACAATTTTAAGTGGTATTGTTAAGAGATTAGAATTTGGAAGTGTTATTGTTGATCTAGGTAGAACAGAAGCAATCATTCAAAAAAATGAATTAATTCCTAGAGAAAATATTAAAGCTGGTGATAGAGTAAAAGCTTATTGCTATGACGTAAGGAGAGAGCCAAGAGGTCAACAAATTTTCTTATCTAGAGCTCACCCAAAATTTATGGAGAAACTTTTTGTTCAAGAGGTTCCAGAAATATATGATGGATTAATAGAAATTAAATCTTCTTCAAGAGATCCTGGAAGTAGGGCAAAGATTTGTGTTAAAGCGGTTGATACATCATTGGATCCAGTTGGAGCTTGTGTTGGTATGAGAGGTTCTAGAGTTCAGGCAGTTGTAAATGAACTTCAAGGAGAAAAAATTGATATTGTGAATTGGTCAGAGGATGCTGCAATATTAGTGTCAAACGCATTATCTCCTGCAGAAGTTCAAAGAGTGAATGTAGATGCAGAAAGAAAAAAACTTGATGTAATTCTAACAGAAGAAAATTTGAGTAAAGCGATTGGTCGAAGGGGTCAAAATGTAAGATTGGCAACTAAGTTGTTAAATTATGAAATTAATATTATGACTGACGCGGAAGACTCCGAGAGAAGACAATTAGAATTTAAAGAAAAGACAGATAACTTTGTTAAAAACTTGGAATTAGATGAAACTTTAGGTCAGTTATTAGTTGCTGAAGGTTTTTCAACAATAGACGATATTAAAGACAGCTTGCCAGAAAATTTAACTAAAATAGAGGGAATTGAAGAAGAAACAGCTATTGCCTTAATTGATAGAGCAAAAGAGTTTCATCAAAAAGATCAAGAAGATATATCTGAAAGAATTAAAGAGCTAGGTCTACAAGATGCTCTTATCAGCCTTAAAGGTCTTACCCCAGGAATGTTAGTTACATTGGGTGAACAAAAAATATTAACATTAGAAGATTTTGCAGATCTTGCATCTGATGAACTTACTGGTGGCTATGACGTAGTTAAAGGAGAGAGAGTTAAAATTCAGGGTTATTTAGAGGATTTTGCTTTATCTAAAGAAGAGGCAGATGAATTAATTATGTCTGCTAGAAATATAATTTATAAAGATTGAGAGATGAGCAATGGAGAAAAAAACAAAATTAACAATATCCGGCTCTGCAAAGAAATCTATAAGAAATATTGAGATAGCTAAAACTCAAGGAAAAAATTCTAGAGTTATTGAAAAACAAGGTGGAAAATTCACCAATAGAGGTGGATCGTTTAGACCTGGTGTAGGAAAATCAAAATCTACTACTTCATTTAATAGAAGTGCACCATTAAAACCATCTTTTGCACCAAAATCTCCTCCAATTACAAGCGATTTTGAAAGAAGAAAACTGGCAGAGCAAAGAGCTACCAAAAGACTTAAGGGAGATAGTGAAAAAGATAAAAAAACTTTAAAAGCTGGAACAAAAAAAAGAGAATTAAAACTAACTGTTTCAAGAGCATTAAGCGACGAAATAGAAGCAAGAGAAAGAAGTTTAGCATCAGTTAAAAGAGCTCGACAAAAAGAGATGAAAAACTCTTCCAAAGAAGAGGCACAAGAAAATTCAAAACCAGTAAAAAGAGACATCAATATTCCAGAAGCAATTACTGTTAGAGAGTTAGCAAATAGAATGGCGGAACAGTCTAGCAATGTAATTAAATATTTATTTGGAATGGGAGTAACTGTAACAATCAATCAAACTTTAGCCGCTGATACAGCTGAATTTCTAGTTAAGGAATTTGGACATAATCCAATAAGAGAAGAAAAAGCAGAGGAAATTATTCAAAAAATAAAGGCTACTAGAGTAGAAAATTTAAAAAATAGACCACCTATTGTTACGGTTATGGGTCACGTCGATCATGGTAAAACTTCTGTTTTAGATGTTTTAAGAAGCGCTAATGTTGTTTCAGGAGAGTTTGGTGGAATTACCCAACATATCGGAGCATACCAAATTGAAAGTCAAAATAATAAATTAACTTTTATAGATACCCCAGGTCACGCAGCTTTTACAGAAATGAGAGCTAGAGGATCAAAATTAACAGATGTAGTAGTTTTGGTTGTTGCGGCTGATGACGGAGTAAAGCCACAAACAGTTGAGTCTATAAAACATGCAAAAGCTGCAAATGTTCCAATAGTAGTTGCTATAAATAAGTGTGATCTTCCTGAAGCTGATCCACAGAAAATTAAAAACCAATTACTTGAACATGAATTGATAGCAGAGGACTTATCTGGTGATACTTTAATGGTTGAAGTTTCTACAAAAACTAAACAAAATTTAGATAAGTTAGTTGAGTCTATTATTTTACAAGCTGAAATTTTAGATCTTAAGACTGATTATGAGTCTAAAGCAACAGGAATCGTTTTAGAGTCAAAAATAGACGTTGGCAGAGGACCGGTTGCAAATATTATTGTAACAACAGGTACTCTTAAAAAGGGAGACTTTTTTGTAAGTGGTTTAAAATGGGGAAAAGTTAGAGCAATAATTAATGATAAAGGTCAAAATATTAGTGAGGCCCCACCATCAACCCCTGTAGAAGTTTTGGGTATAAATGGTGCTGCTAAAGCGGGAGATGATTTTATTGTTTTAGACACTGAAAAAGAAGCTAAAACTTTGAGTGAAAATAGAGCTCAAGAGAGCAAAAATGGAAAAAACCCGTTAACCTTTGCAACACAAGATTCTGCTTTTTCAGATAAGTCTTCTGAGGAATTAAATTTAATTATTAAATCCGATGTACAAGGATCATCTGAGGCTATCAAAAATGCAATTGCTCAAATTAAACATGAAGAAGTAAAACCAAAAATAATTTTAGCAGACATTGGAATGGTAACTGAGACCGATGTTACATTGGCCAAAGCATCTAATGCTGTTCTAATAGCCTTTAATGTTAAACCAAGCAAAGAGGCTAAAAAACTTGCTGAAAATGAAAAAATAAAAATCTCTTCTTATAATATCATTTATGAAGTGTTGGATTATGTTAAACAAAAAATGTCTGGGCTATTATCTCCTGATGTTCAAGAAACAATTACTGGAACAGCGCAAATTCTTGAGATATTTAAAGTTTCAGGTGCTGGAAAAGTTGCAGGCTCAAAAATCACAGAAGGTGAAATAAATAGCAATTCTGATGTAAGAATTATTAGAGACGGTGCAATAATTTATACAGGAAAAGTTTCAACAATTTTCAGAGAAAAAAACCAAGTAAAACAAGTTAGTGATGGTCAAGAATGCGGAATTACCGTTAAAGATTATATGGATTTCCAAAAAAACGACACAATAGAGGCATTTAGTGTCACATCTACAGAGAGATCAATTTAATGGCTGATAGAATAGGAAAACCAGTATCACAACGACAGCTTAGAGTTGGAGAGATGATTAAGCAGTCTTTAAGCATGATTTTTATAAGAAATGAGGCTAAGGTGCCGAATTTAGAAACAAATACTATAACAGTTACTGAGGTTAGAATGAGTCCTGATTTAAAAATTGCTAAAGCATATGTTCTTCCATTGGGAGGAAAAGATGCTGAAGAAACAATTAATGTTTTGAAAGAATACTCGTTTTTAATAAGAAAAATTTTATCACAAAAAGTGGTTATGAAATTTTTACCAAAATTACTTTTTAGAAAAGATGAGTCTTTTGAGTATGCGGAAAAAATAGAAAACTTAATAAAACAAACAAATAAATAGGAAGAAAGAGGCATGAATAAAAAGGCACAAGAATTAGCAATGCACGATAAAGATACTGGATCTTCAGAAATCCAAATCGCTTTGCTAACAGAGAAAATTGAAACTCTCTCTAAGCATATTAAGCAATTCAAGAAGGATAAACATTCATCTGTTGGATTGTTGAGAGCGGTAAATAGAAGAAAGAAGTTGTTGGAATACCTAAAAAAAAACAAAATGGATTCTTACAAAAATGTACTGTCGAAATTGAATTTAAGAAAATAGAAGTCAAGATAGATAGAATGGAATGGAACGAAACGAACGAAACGAAATGGAAATGAAATGTTTAAAGTATACAAGAAGGAAATTGAAGTAGCGGGAAAGAAGATAAGTTTAGAAACAGGTAAAGTAGCAAGACAGGCAGACGGTGCAATAATCGCAACATGTGGAGAAACAGTCGTACTAGCAACAGTAGTGGGGGCAAAAAAAGTAAATCCTGATATGGATTACTTTCCATTATCTGTAAATTACCAAGAGAAATATTATGCAGCTGGAAAAATTCCAGGTGGATATTTTAAAAGAGAAGCAAGACCAACTGAGAGCGAAACATTAATCTCTAGATTAATAGATAGACCAATCAGACCTTTGTTTCCAGATGAATTTAAAAATGAAGTACAGTTATTACCTACTGTAATTTCATACGATAAAGAAAACGAACCAGATATTTTATCAATCACTGCTTCATCGGCAGCATTAGCTATATCAGGTATGCCATTTATGGGACCTGTAGGAGCCTCAAGGGTTGGATTCATTGATGGAAAATATGTTTTAAACCCATCTAAAGCAGAGTTAGAAAAATCAAAATTAGATTTAGTTGTAGCAGGTACAAAAGACGCTGTGCTTATGGTTGAATCAGAAGCAAGCGGTTTAACTGAAGAAGAAATGTTAAATGCAGTTAAGTTTGGTCATGAAGGCTTTGTTCCAGTGATTGAAATGATTGAGGAGCTTGCAAAAGAATGTAGAAAACCTGAATGGACAGTTGAGAAAAAAGATTTATCTGAAGTTAAGAAAAAACTTGAGGAAACTTTTACTGAAGATCTTAAAAAAGCTTTTGCTACAAGAGATAAACAAGATAGATCAAATCAAATTTCTGAAATTACTGATAAAGCTAAAAAACTTTATGAGGAAGATGAAAACTACACAGATCTTGATGTTAATAGTCAGCTAAAAAGTCTAGAAAAATCAATTGTTAGAACTGATATCCTAAAAAATAAAAATAGAATTGATGGAAGAGGTTTATCTGATGTAAGACCTATCGAGTGTGAAGTGGGTATTTTACCTAGAGCTCATGGTTCTGCATTATTTACCAGAGGTGAGACTCAAGCAATTGTTGTTGCAACTCTTGGAACTTCTGATGACGAACAAAGAATTGAAAGTTTAGATGGGCTTCAGAGAGAACGATTTATGCTTCACTATAATTTTCCTCCTTTTTCAGTTGGAGAAACTGGAAGAATTGGAACTGGTAGAAGAGAAATCGGACATGGTAAATTAGCTTGGAGAGCGATTAACTCTTCATTACCAACGAAAGAGGCATTTCCATATACTTTTAGAGTAGTTTCAGAAATAACTGAGTCTAATGGTTCTTCTTCTATGGCTACTGTTTGCGGAACGTCTTTAGCGTTAATGGACGCGGGAGTGCCAATTAAAGAGCCAGTTGCAGGTATTGCAATGGGTTTAATTAAAGAAGGTGATGACTTTAGTGTCTTATCAGACATTTTAGGTGATGAAGATCACCTAGGGGATATGGATTTTAAAGTTGCTGGAACTAAAGATGGAATTACTTCTCTTCAAATGGATATCAAAATTACAGGTATTACATTTGAAATCATGGAGCAAGCATTAAGCCAAGCTAAAGATGGAAGAGTTCATATCTTAGGAGAAATGAATAAAGCATTATCAGCTTCAAGATCTGATGTTGGAAAACACACTCCAAAAATGGAACAAGTTAATGTTGATAAAAAAGACATTGCTGCTGTCATTGGAAAAGGTGGTGCAACAATCAGAGAGATAGTTGAAAAATCAGGTGCGAAAGTAGATGTAAATGACGAAGGTGTGGTAACAGTTGCTGCTCCAGATGAAGAATCTAGAAACATCGCAATGCAGATGATTAAAGACATAACTGCAAAAGCTGAATTGAATAAAATTTATTCAGGTAAAGTAATGAAGATTATGGAATTTGGCGCATTTGTTAATTTCTTAGGAAAACAAGACGGACTTGTTCATATCTCAGAACTTGCAGATAAAAGAGTTGCTAAAGTAACTGACGTTGTCAAAGAAGGTGATGAAGTTAAAGTTAAAGTGATAGGTTTCGATAGAGGTAAAGTTAAACTTTCTATGAAGCAAGCTACTGAATAATTAACAGCTTAAATTTAAATTTTAAACCCCTTGAATGAGAGTTCTGGGGGTTTTTTTTAACTAAAATTAACTAAATTTAGCTAATATTCTTTGGGTCAGGCATTCCAACTTTGTTATATCCTGCATCTACATAGTGGATTTCACCAGTAACTCCGTTTGCAAGATCACTTAATAGATATAATGCTGAATTTCCAACATCATGGATATCTACGTTTCTTTTGAGAAAAGAATGGTCTTCATTCCATTTATATAGGAATTTTGCATCTCCAATCGCAGAAGCTGCTAATGTTTTAATAGGGCCAGCACTTATTGCATTTACTCTCATACCCTTGGCACCCAAATCTCGAGCTAGATACTTAACACTAGCTTCTAAAGCTGATTTACAAACACCCATTACATTATAATTTGGAATTGCTTTAGTAGACTCGTAAGTTAAAGTTAATAAACTTCCGCCTTGTTTCATTACCTTTGAGGCTTCTTTTGCTACTTCAGTAAATGAAAAGCATGAGATTAACATACTTTTTAAAAAGTTTTCTCTAGTGGTATTTAAATATTCACCTGATAACTCTGATTTATCAGAGAAAGCAACCGCATGAACTACAAAGTCAATTTCACCCCATTGGGATTTGATATCTTCAAATAATTTTACAACCTCTTCTTTTTTTTCAACATCACAACTAAATGTAACGTTTGAATTTAATTTTTCTGCTAAAGGAACTACTCTTTTTTTCAAAGCATCGCCTAAATATGTAAATGCTAGTTCTGCCCCTGCTTCAGCGAGTTTTTGAGATATACCCCAGGCAATAGATCTCTCATTTGCAACACCCATGATTAATCCCTTTTTGCCTTTCATTAAACTCATAAATTAAACCTTTTCAAAAATTAAAGCTGCATTAGTTCCACCAAAACCAAAGCTATTTGACATTACTGTATTTAAAGTTGCTTCCGTTTCAGTTTTTGAAACTATAGGAAATTTCTTAGCTTCTTCATCCATCTCACTTATGTTTGCAGATCCAGCTATGAAATTATTCTTCATCATTATCAAACAGTAAATTGCTTCATGAACTGAAGCCGCACCAAGTGGATGTCCCGATAAAGATTTTGTCGAACTAATCTTTGGGATATTGTCTCCAAAAGTATTTTTAACTGCATTTAGCTCAGTGATATCTCCAACTGGAGTAGAAGTTCCATGAGTATTGATATAATCAATTTTATTTTTAGCAGTAGACATTGCCATTTGCATACATCTGACAGCACCTTCTCCTGATGGAGCTACCATATCGTATCCATCTGAAGTTGCTCCATAACCAGTTAATTCTGCGTATATTTTAGCACCTCTTGCTTTAGCATGTTCGTATTCTTCAAGCACTAGTACACCTGCACCACCTGCAATTACAAAACCATCTCTTGTTTTATCATATGCTCTTGAAGCTGTTTCAGGAGCATCATTATATTTAGATGATAACGCAGTCATCGCATCAAACATTGCCGTCATAGCCCAATGAACTTCTTCACTTCCACCTGCAAAAACAACATCTTGTTTGCCCATTTGAATTAATTCCATTGAATTACCAATACAGTGGCCACTTGTTGCGCATGCAGAACTCATTGTGTAGTTAGTTCCTTTAATTTTAAATGGAACAGCAAGTGTTGCAGAAGCTGTACTTGCCATTGTTCTTGGAACAATGAAAGGTCCCATTAATTTTGGAGTTTTAGCTCTCGTTTTATCTGCAGCTAAAATAACATTTTCAATTGATGGACCACCAGAACCCATAACGATTCCAGTTTTAAAATTGCTAACTTCAGTTTCTTCTAATCCAGAATCCTCAATAGCTTCTTTCATTGCAATATAATTATAAGCTGAACCTGAACCCATAAATCTAATTGTTTTTCGATCGATATGATCTTCTAATTTTATATTTGGTTTGCCATGAACATGACTTTTAAGATTATGTTCTTTATATTCCTCAGCATAAGAAATTCCTGATTTTGAATTAATTAATGATTGATGAACTTCCTCTTGGTTGTTTCCCAAACAAGAGACAATTCCTAATCCTGTAATTACTACTCTTCTCATTATTTAAATAACCCCACTTTTAAACTTTCTGCTGAATATATTTTTTTGTCATCAGCAAGTACAATTCCATTGGCAAGACCAACAGTTGTTCCACCTGGCGACATAATTTTTTTCATATCTATTTCGTACCTTACATTTTTAACATTTTGTAAAACTTCACCAGTAAATTTTACAGTACCAACTCCTAGAGCTCTACCTTTGCCAGGATTTCCTAACCAGCCCAGAAAAAATCCAACTAGTTGCCACATAGCATCTAAACCTAGACACCCAGGCATGACTGGATCCTCTTTAAAATGACAGTCAAAAAACCATAGATCGTTTTTTATATCTAATTCAGCCTTTAAAGAGCCTTTATTGAAATCTCCATTATTCTCGTTGATTTCAGTTATTCTATCAAACATCAGCATTGGAGGAAGTGGTAATTTTGCATTACCTGGTCCAAAAAGATCACCATTTCCACAACTTATTAGATCGTCATATGAGTAGGAATTTTTTTTCATATTTTTTGAGAAACCTTATTACTTGATTTAATGCTAATATAATATAATAAAACTTTATATTTTTATTCATACATTAGAATAATTATAAAATACAATGGTAAAAAACTGTAATTTTGTTGAAAAATTAAGAGATTTAGGACTTAGACCCACTAAACAAAGGGTTAAAATGTGTGAAGTTCTATTTAATAGAGAAAAAACTTTTCATTTTACAATCAATGATCTCGTAAAAATGATTTCTGAGGAGATGAATGAAAAAATTTCTTTAGCAACAGTTTACAACACTGTTCATGCGTTTCAGAAAAAAGGTTATTTAAAAGAAATTTCGATTAACAGCGATAAAAGTTATTTTGATACAAACACATCTGTTCATCATCATTTTTATGATGAAGATACTCATCAGCTAATAGATTGTGATGAAAATGATATAGATCCAATAAATATTAAAAAAAATATTACAGGAAAAAAAATAAATTCAGTTGAAGTTTTGGTTAAAGTTGCGAGTGATAATCAAACTCAAAAATAATTCAATTAAATCAATTATATAAAATCTAGATTATAATAATTCTAAACTATTGACATTAAAGTTTTAGACACTATATGGTCTATAAAGTTAAATTAAGGAGAAAAAAATGTCTTTAAAAGGAAGTAAAACAGAAGAGAACTTAAAAGCAGCATTCGCTGGTGAGAGTCAAGCAAATAGAAGATATCTTTATTTTGCACAAAAAGCTGACATTGAAGGTTATAATGATGTAGCTACAGTATTTAGATCAACAGCAGAAGGTGAAACTGGTCACGCACATGGTCACTTAGAATACCTTGAACAAGTTGGAGATCCAGCTACTGGGAAACCAATTGGTGAAACTAAAGCAAATTTAGCTTCAGCAATTGAGGGAGAAACGCATGAATATACTGACATGTACCCAGGTATGGCTAAAACTGCAAGAGAAGAAGGTTTTGAGGAAATTGCAGATTGGTTTGAGACTTTAGCAAAAGCTGAAAAATCTCATGCTGGTAAATTTCAAAAAACTTTAGAGTCTATTGCCTAAATAATATTCATTAGTGGGCGTTTACCGCCCACTAAATTTAACAAAATTTCTAAAATCAAAAAAAATGAAAGAGCAACTTTTACAATTAATAAAAGATTGGTTTAATGAACCAGTGGTATTAGTTTCTTTATCATTAATTATAATTTCTAATATAATCGTATGAGCAAAGAAGGAAGTCTAGACGCCCCAATACGTCACCCTATTGATTTTGAGCATCCAGATTTTTTAAATCCTGAAAAATTAGATGCAGAAATGCGAAGAGTGTTTGATATTTGCCATGGATGTCGAAGATGTTTTAATCTTTGTGATTCTTTTCCTAAATTGTTCGATATGATTGATGAGTCTGAAAATGAAGACGTAGAAAGTTTAAAAAGTGAGCAATTTGCTCCAGTTGTTGATGCCTGTACTCTTTGCGACATGTGTTTTATGACTAAATGTCCTTATGTACCTCCTCATGATTTTGATCTTGATTTCCCTCATTTAATGTTGAGGTACAGAACGGCACAGAAAAAATTAGGTAAATTACCAAGTGTTCCAATGCAATTAGCCCAAATAGATAGAAACGCAAAAATTGGGGTTTTATTTTCTAAAATAATTAATTGGGCATCAGATATAAAAAATAAGTTGTTCAGAAAAATATTAGAGGTAGTTGTGGGTATTGATAAAAGGGTTCAACTTCCAAGATACAATTCAGAAACTTTTTCTAACTTTTTTAAGAAAAATAATGACAAAATAAACTACGAGACAAAAATTAATGATAGAAAAGTTGTAATTTATTCTACCTGTTTTGTTAATTTTAATAAAAAAAATACGGGTGTTGCAGCTTTAAAAGTTCTAAAGAAAAATGGTGTAGAAGTTCAAGAAGCCTATCCTGGATGTTGTGGAATGCCATTCTTAGAGCAAGCTGATCTTCCTAAAGTTGTGGAACAGGCTAAAAAAGTTTCTAAAGATTTAGTTGAATGGATTAACAAAGGTTACAAAGTTGTTACATTAACTGCTAGTTGTGGTTTAATGTTAAAATTTGAATGGCCATTGCTTTTACCTAATGATAATAAAATAAAAAAATTATCTGCAAACGTTATGGATATTGATGAGTATGTTGTTGATATTGCAAACAATGAGGGATTAGCAGATGGTTTACAAGAAATAGATGGTGGAGTGACAGTGCACCATGCGTGTCACGCAAGAGCACAGAACATGGGTATCAAAGCAAGAGATATGCTTAAACTTATCCCGAATGTTAAAATTGATGTTGTAGAGAAATGTGCTGGGCATGGCGGAACTTTTGGTGTGATGAAAGAAACACATGATCTGGCCAATAAAGTAGGAAGACCAACTGCAAGACAAATTAAAACAAAAAATAATAAGTACATGGCTTCTGATTGTCCTTTAGCAGGAAAGCACTTAAAGCAGCTAGAAGTGGATACTAACATCTCCAATGATGAGGCACTACATCCTATCGAATTGATGGCAAAAAGTTATAAATTATGATTATGCCAAGAGAAAAAAGAGCGATACAAAAAGAAGACATTATGCCATTGGATGTCTACACAAAAAATAGAAGAGAACTGAGAAAAAATATTGTTGATTTTAAAAAAAATAGAAGAATTGCATTAGGGCCTTATGCAACTTTTTATTTTGAAAGTTACGAGACAATGTTAGCTCAAGTTCAGGAAATGTTATATATTGAAAAAGGTGGAGATGAACAACTTAAAGATGAGTTGTCAGCATACAATCCTCTAATACCAAATGGTAAAGAATTAACAGCTACTTTGATGTTTGAAATAGACAATCCTATATCACGTGCAGCTTTCCTAGGAAAAGTGGGTGGAATAGAAGAAACAGTATTTATGAAAATTAATGGAGAAAAAATAAAAGCTATTCCAGAGGAAGATGTTGATAGAACATCAGCTGAAGGAAAGGCTTCTTCAGTTCAATTTATTCATTTTAATTTTTCAGATGACCAAATAGCTAAATTTAAATCTGAGGAAATTGAAGTTGAAATAGGAATAGATCATAAAGAATATTCCCATACTACCAAGCTGTCTGTAGAGAACAAAAAGTCACTTTCTGTTGATTTTAGTTAATTAAATCCCCAGATATTATCTGTTTTAACCCAACCTTGAAATTCCCCAGAGGTTATCTGACACCATTCTTGCTCACACTTTTCTAATATTAATAACCTACCTTCTTTAATAAGAGCAATTGGTTTTGCAAAAGATGTAGGGTTTTTAAATAAAATTTTATCCTTTGTTGCTATTACAGAATTATTTTTTTTTAATTGAGATATATGTATCCACCCACCATTATTTTTAAGGTCTATAATTCTTCTAAAGTTTTCTTTTTTATCTATTTGTCTTAAAGGAAGGTTAATTTTTTTGTAAACATATTTTACATCTGAATCAAAACTTGGACCGTACCTAACGTTTACTTTATTTTTTTTTAAAGAAACAAATATTTCATCGGCTGAACTTATTGAAATTGATAAGATAAAAATTAAAATTATTCTTATAATTAATTGCATAGACAGTTTTTTCTTTTTTTAATTTTTGCTTTTCTAAAATTTGAATTTAATAAATCAATAATTAAAATATAATTATTTAAACTTTGGCCTATATTTAAAATATTTTTTAAAATTTCATTAGCTTGCATTGTGCCAACTATTCCCGCTACCGTTCCCAGGATTCCTTCATATTCACAATTGAGTATTTCATCTGATATTTTTTCCTCTTGATA
The DNA here is from genome assembly GCF_052047835.1 of Candidatus Pelagibacter sp. HIMB1542. Lineage (NCBI taxonomy): Bacteria > Pseudomonadati > Pseudomonadota > Alphaproteobacteria > Candidatus Pelagibacterales > Candidatus Pelagibacteraceae > Candidatus Pelagibacter > Candidatus Pelagibacter sp. HIMB1542. The sequence goes on from NZ_JBNAJB010000002.1 coordinate 486,453, forward strand.
AAAACATCGAAGGCATGGCTCTTTTTTATTTTTAAAATTAAATGTAAAGATATGACCATCAAATTTACTTATAGCACCAGTTACCAAAAACTTTTTATACTTTAAACTTAAATCATTAATTAGAAATTTACTTTCAAAATTATCAGTTCCATCAACAATATAGTCGTAATCTTTAATAATTTTTTGAAAATTAGATTTATTTAATTTGTAATTAAAAATTTTTATATTTGTTAAAGAATTAATGTTGTTTAATTTTTTTTTAGCTATTTTGACTTTTAGTTGATTTAAATCTTTCTGATTGAATAAACTCTGCCTATGAATATTTGAAAGGCTTATTCGATCATGATCCACAATTCCTAATGAGCCAACCCCTGACCTAGTCAAGAATTCTGCTACTGGGCACCCGAGACCACCCATGCCTATTATTAATACTTTTGCATTTGTAATTTTATTTTGACCTAAAATACCAATATTTTTTAATATGATCTGTCTTGAAAAACGTTCGATTTGTTTTTTGTTTAGTTTTTTGCTCATTTTCCTGTTGAGCCAAATCCGCCTTCGCCTCTAATTGTTTCTGGAAGCTCATCTGTTTCTTTAAAATTCATTTTTATCACTGGTGCAAGAACCATTTGAGCTATTCTGTCTTTATTGTTTATTAAAAAATCTTCTTTTCCGTGATTGTAAAGTATTACTTTTATCTCACCCCTGTAATCACTATCTATTGTTCCTGGTGTATTTAAAACACTAATATTATTTTTTGCTGCTAAACCTGATCTAGGTCGTATTTGAATTTCAAATTCATTTGAAAAAGCAACGGCAATTCCAGTTGGAACTAAACAAGAATTTTGAGGTTTAAGCATAATAGGTTCTTTTATAAATGCCATAAGATCCATTCCCGAAGCCCCTTCTGTTTTGTAGGCAGGTAGCTCTATTGAAGGATCTAATTTTTTAACAAGGATTTTTGCCATTAATTTAATTGATCAATTATTCTATCAACTATTTCTTCAGAAATTTCAGATTTTCTTTTGTATGGTAGTACTTCACTTTTTAAAGATTTATTTTTGTAGTGGATTACAACTTCATTATAATCAGAGTTAAATCCAATATTTTTTTTAGAAACATCATTAGCAATTATCCAATCACAATTCTTTTTATTTAATTTTTCTTCTGCATTTTTTAAAACTTCGTTTGTTTCTGCTGCAAAACCAATCACAATTTCAGGCCTCATAGAATTATGATTTGATATGTAATTTAAAATATCAATATTTTTTTCTAAATTTAAATTTAATGCTTCCTCTTTTTTTATTTTTGTTTGAGATTTATTTTTTACTTTAAAATCTGATACTGCTGCTGAAAAAATTGCTACATCTACAGGTAAATTCTCTTGTGTAGCAGCAAACATTTCATCCGCTGTTTCAACTTTAATGAGTTTAATATCTTTTTCTACTTCTAGATTAGTTGGTCCTGAAATCAGTGTTGTATCAAAACCTTTTTTCGATAGACATTTAGCTAGTTCATACCCTTGTTTGCCACTTGATTTATTTGTTATAAAACGCACAGGGTCGATATACTCATTTGTTGGACCCGCAGTAACTAAAGCTTTAAATTTTTTATTTTGACTTTGGTTTAAAAAAAATTGGTTTAACTCATCCGCAATTTTTAATGGTTCTGACATCTTACCTTCTCCGTATTCCCCGCATGCCATATCTCCTATTTCTGGACCAATAAACTTATAACCAAAATCTTTTAATTTTTTTAAATTAGTTTTTGTAGATTTATGTTCCCACATTCTAACATTCATCGCTGGTGCTAAATAAATTTGTTTATTTGAAGCAAGTATTACAGTAGAAGCCAAATCATCTGTAGTACCTTGTGCTAATTTTGAAATTGTATTTGCTGTAGTTGGTGCAACGATAACTACGTCTGCCCATCTAGAAAGTGAAATGTGATCCATTTCAGTTTCGTTTTCTAAGCTAAACAAATCACTATAAACTTTACCTTGAGATAATGATGCTACAGATAATGGAGTTACAAATTCTTTAGCGCTAGAAGTAAGTATAGTTTTTATTTCTGCACCATTTTTTTTTAATAGTCTAATCGTTTCAAGACTTTTATAAGCTGAAATACCACCACAAATAATAAAAAGAATTTTTTTGTTATTAAGATTTTTCATTTGCAGAATTAAAATACTATAAGACCAAAAATTACAAGAAGTAATAAACCAATAATAGATTGGTTTCTAAATGCGATCATTTCAGATTTTTTATCGTTTAAAGCTGTATAAGAATTGGAGTTTTGAGGAATTTGTCCGCTAGCTAAAAATGTTAGAGCTTGATTTGCTTTGTCCATTATTTCAGGTAACTCAGGTAATCTTTTAATTACTTCAGTACTATTTTTAAGTGTTTCGTTAAAATTATTTATAGGATCTTTTGTTTCTCTTAACCAATTTTCAAGAACTGGTTTAGAGGTTGTCCAAATATTAGTGTTAGGATTTAATTTTCTTGCAACACCCTCAACCACAACCATTGTTTTTTGTAACATCAACAATTGAGGTTGAGTTTGCATATTGAATTTTTCTGTAACATCAAAAAGCTGTTTTAATAATTTTCCACCTGAAATATCTTTAACCTCTTGACCAAATATTGGCTCTCCTATTGACCTTAATGCTTGTGCAAGATCGTCTATTGGCACATTTTTAGGGACCAATCCTGCTACCAAGTGAACCTCAGCAACTTTTTTATAATCTCTTTGTATAAATCCAAATAAAATTTCAGCTAAAAAACGTTTGCTCATTTTGTCTAATCTACCCATTATGCCAAAATCTATTGGAGCTATTTGACCATTCTCATCAATAAATATATTTCCTTGGTGCATATCAGCATGAAAAAAACCATCCCTTACTGCATGTCTTAAAAAATGTTGGATAATATCCTCAGCAATTTTATTAGTATTTAAATTTCTTTTTTTCAGCTCTTCTGTTTCACGAATAGATACTCCATCTATCCAATCTAATGTCATTACATTCTCACTAGTAAAGTTCCAATATATTTCAGGAACCTTAAATCCAGCATCATTTTTTGTATTTTCTGCATACTCATTTGCGGCTGCTGCCTCAAACCTTAAATCCATTTCTAGGTTAGTTATTTCTTTCAACAAAAAAACAACTTCCACAAGTTTTAATCTTTTAGTTTTTTTTAAAAATGACTCAATGATAAATGCAAATAGCATCATCGCATCAATTTCTTCATTAAATATTTTTTTTATGTCTGGTCTTATAATTTTTATTGCTACATCTTTAATTGTACCATTATCATTTATTTTAGCTTTATGAACTTGTGCTATTGATGCAGCAGCAACTGGCTCACTTAAATCAATAATAGAATTGTAAGCATCATTGCCTAAATCATTTTTAATTATTTCTTTTGCTTGATTAATAGAAAATGGTGGTACACGATCTTGTAATTTTTCCAGCTTTGTAGAAAGTTCTTCTCCTATAATATCAGGTCTAGTAGCTAAAAATTGACCTAATTTTATAAAAGTTGTACCCATCGACTCTAATGATTTTGAAAGTCTTTCACCATCATCTTGGGCATGATTACTTAATTCTTTTTTTTCAAAAGATATTGCTAATAGCTGAAATAAAATTGTGATTGCGACCGGAGGTTTTTTAAATTTAGAGGCAATATCTAAAATATCAGATTTTGCAATTTTTCTTCCTAATTTAAATAAAGTAATTAATTTTCTTAGCATTATATTTTCCAACCACTATGGATAGAAACTATACCACCTGAAAAGTTCCTATAATTACATTTCGTAAAATTATGCTTTTTCATTAAGTCAATTAATTCTTCCTGATTAATAAATTCTTCAATACTTTTTACTAGATATTCATATGGTTTTTTATCGCCAACAATAAATTGACCAATATGAGGAATTATTTTTGAATAGTTTTTATAAACAAAATCTAGGTTAGAGTTTTGAATTTTTGAAAATTCTAAACATAAAAATCTTCCACCTGGTTTTAATACCCTATAAGCTTCGGATAGAGCTTTATCTAAATTCTTTGTATTTCTAAGACCAAAACTTATTGTGTAATAATCAAATTCGTTGTCTAGAAGTGGAAGCTTCTCAGCAGCTGCATTGATCCATTTTATATTTTTATAATTAGATAATTTTTGTTTGCCTTGACTAATCATACCTTTATTTGGATCTACACAAGTGACTTCTGACATTTGATTTGTACTATTCAAAAATAATTTACCGATATCTCCAGTTCCACAAGCAACATCTATTAACTTTCTATTTGGAGATGGTTTCATTATATTGATTAGACTTTTTTTCCAAAATCTATGAATGCCCAGTGACATGAAATCATTCATCAAGTCGTATTTACTATAAACTTGATCAAAAACACCTTCCACAAGGCCTTTTTTATTTTGAAGATATTGTTGCATAAAAAAATATATATTGAATATAGTGAGAAATGCCAGAATTACCAGAAGTAGAAATTGTTAGACAATCTTTAGACAAAAAAATTAAACAAAAAAGTATTAAAAAAGTAATTATTAGAAATAAAAATCTTAGGTTTCCACTTCCAAAAAATTTTAGTTCTTTTTTAATGAATAAAAAAATTATTAAAGTAGATAGATTTTCCAAGTATTTAATATTGAATTTTAAAAGTGGAGAGTTTTGTTTGATACATTTGGGCATGTCTGGAACCATACACATCATTGATAGTAAAAAAAAATTAAAATTTACTAATGCTAGTTTTTATCATTCTCCTATATTACCAAAAAAACATAATCATATTGAATTAATATTTAATTCTTTGAAAGTAATTTATAATGACCCAAGAAGATTTGGTTTTTTTGAGTTAGTAGAAAATAGTGAAAAATTAGAAAGTAGATTTAAAAATTTGGGACCAGAACCATTCAATTTAAATTTTAATATGAATTATGTTTTTAATTACTTCAAAGGAAAGAATAAAAATATTAAAACATTTTTATTAGATCAAAAATTTGTTTCTGGAATTGGGAATATTTATGCAAGTGAAATTTTATTTCTAAGTAAGATTTATCCATTTAAAAAAGCAAGTTTGTTAACTAGAGAAGATTGTAAAAAAATTATTTACTATTCAAAAAAAATTTTATTAAGAGCAATTAAAAAAGGTGGTTCAAGTATTAGAGATTTTAAGGATACGTTGGGATCTTCTGGAAACTATCAAAAAGAGTTTAAAGTATATCAGCAAGAAGGATTAAGATGTAAAACTATAGGATGTACCGATACTATACAGAAAAAAATTGTATCAAATAGATCTACTTTTTTTTGTAATTCCTGCCAAAATTAGCCAAATATTTAGTTGACCGTTTTCAGTTCTCAAGCTATACCCCTGCGCATGGCAAATACAAAATCAGCTATTAAACGTATAAGACGTATTTCTAAACAAACAGCAGTTAATAAAGCTAGAAAAAGTAGATTTAGAAATGCATTAAAGAAAATGAACGCTTTAATTGATACCAAAAAGAAAGATGAAGCGTTAAAATTCTTACCTAAATTAAACTCTGAGTTGATGAAAATTGCAAAGACTGGTGTAATTAAAAAACAAAATGCATCAAGAAACGTTTCAAGAATAACTAAAAAGATTGCAGCAATTTAAAAACCTTAAGTTGTTTCGAAGATAAATTTCACACACACATTATATAAGATCTAAATATTTTCAAATTACTATATTTAGATTTAGTAAATCTTTGATCTTACACAATACAATCAATGTTTGATTCAATCTGTATTTGATTCAATCAAAAATTTTATTTTTAAGAAAATTTAAAACTAATTTAAAAATTTGTGTCCATAAAAAAAAATGATTGTGACAATAAATTATACAATTGCAGATTTAATTTTTTTTTAATTTTAAATTTAATACTTGTTGCAAAATTTTTTAAATCGTTCTAACTGAGATCTTCCCTTAAGTTATGAATAAATCTTTTACAAATAAAAATATTAATAATTTTGCTTCAGAAGAGATCGATTGGCAACAAATTCAATCTGAAATGAAGAATAAATTAGGTTTGGAAATTTATGAAAGTTGGTTAAAAAAAATATCATTTCTTGAGGAGCATAATAATTATTTACTTTTATCTGTTCCAACTAGATTTATTAGAGACTGGATTACTTCGAGGTATTTAGACCAAATTCTGAAAATAATTAAATTGTACAAAAAAGATATAATTAGAATTGAATTTAAAATTATTGATCAAAAAGTTGATAAGGATTTAAAAGAAACAACAAATATTGAAAATACCCAAAATGAAAATGTTTCATTTATAAAAGACTCGTACCTTCAGTACAACCGAATAGATCCAAACAAACGATTTGATAACTTTATAACTGGATCAAGCAATAAACTTGCATATGAAGCTTCTATAAAGGTTACAGAAACTGTCTCTCATTATAATCCACTCTATATTTATGGTGGTGTAGGAATGGGGAAAACTCACTTATTAAATTCTATTGGTTTTGAGATGAAGAAAAAAAATAAAGTGATGTTCATTTCAGCTGAACGTTTCATGTATCAGTTTGTAAAATCAATTAAATCAAATGATATGGTTAAGTTTAAAGAATATTTTAGAAACACTGATATTTTATTAATAGATGACATCCAGTTTATTAGCGGCAAAGAAGCAATGCAGGAAGAATTTTTTCATACATTCAATGCTTTGTTAGATAAAGGATCGCAAATTATAGTATCTGCTGATAGAGCACCTAATAAATTAATGCGTATTCAAGAGAGAATTAAATCTAGATTTTCGGGTGGATTGGTTGTTGACATTCAAAAACCTGATTTAGAATTACGAAAAAAAATAGTTCAAAAAAAAACAGAAGAATTAAACAATTTATATGCAGATCAGCTTCAAGTATCAAAAGATATACAAGATTTTATCAGTAATGAGATCTCAGGAAGTGTTAGAGAATTAGTTGGAGCAGTTAATCGAATAGTATCCTTTTCAAGAATTTATAACAAAGTTCCAAATTTACCTGAAACTAAAGTGGTATTAAAAGATCTTTTAAATATCTCAGAAAACAAAGTAACAATTGACTTAATACAGACTATTGTGTGTAAGTTTTTTAAGATAAGCAAAAATGAAATGCTTTCTTCAAGAAGATCAAGATATCTTGTGAGACCTCGACAGACAGCAATTTACTTAACTAAAATTTTAACTTCAAAATCATTACCAGAAATAGGTAGAGAATTCTCGAATAGAGATCACACAACAATTATCCATTCTGTTAAAACAATTGAGAAAATTAAAGAAAAAGATCCAGAAATGGTAGATAATATCAATAAACTTAAAAATCAGATATTATACAATAACAAAGAAAATGAAATTTAACGTCAACCAACAAGACCTTCAGCAAGCACTAAATTATTGTCAGGGTGTAATTGAAAAGAGAAGCACGTTACCAATTTTATCTAATATTTTATTAGATGCTAGTAATTCTAAATTAACAATTACTGCTACAGATCTTGATTTAATTTTTATACATCAGCTAAATAATGTTGAAATTCTTGAAGAAGGAAAAACAACAACAACCTCGTCAATTATGTATGACATAATCAGAAAATTAACATCAGGAAAAAAAATTAATCTTACTCTTACCGATGTAAGTAAATTACAAGTAGAATCGGAAAAATCTATTTTTAATTTGAATTGTATTAGTGCTACCGAGTTTCCATTGACTGATGAAAATTTTAATGAAAATGAATTTATTATAAAATCAAAACAATTATTGAAACTTCTAAACAAATGTAAGTTTTCTGTTTCAAATGATGAAACTCGACATTATTTAAGTGGTATTTATTTTCACCAAACTGAAGTTGAAGATAAAAATTATTTAACAGCTGTTGCTACTGACAGTCATAGAATGTCGATTTCAAAAATCAGGCTAGATGAAAAAATTGAATTTGACCCTATTATACTTCCCAAAAAAACAATTTTTCAACTTTGTTCACTGTTAGATAGTTATGATGGTGATGTAAAAGTATCAAATCTAAAGTCAAAAATTAAGTTTGAACTGAATAATAGTATTTTAATTTCAAAACTTATCGATGGAAAATTCCCGAATTACATTCAGGTAATACCTAAAAATAATCAAAAAAAATTAGAAATTGATTTAAAACTTTTCTTAAACTCAGTTGATAGAGTGGCCTCTGTATCTCTGGATAAAAAAGATGGTGTAAAATTTAACTTATCAAATGATACTCTTAACCTTTCGGTAAATAATACTAATAGCGGAGACGGAAAAGAAACATTAAATGTTAAATTTGATCACGACTTAGAAATAAGTTTTAATTCCAGATATTTGATTGATGTAGCTTCACAATTAGATGGTGATAGAGTCGAAATCTTCTTTAATGATACGGGTTCACCAGCTTTAATAAAAGATCCAGGCGATTTTGACAGTATTTATGTTGTGATGCCAATGAAGGGTTAATTTATTAAATCTAATTCTTGATAGATATTTTTTTCTAGAGTTTTTAAAAATTCATTTTTTTCTAGCCCAGCTGAAATAGGTTTTAATATTGATATAGTAATTGTTCTATTACTATTTTTTCCACCTTTTTTTGGCCATACGTAACCAGAGTTTATGGCTACTGGTAAACAATTTATTTTTAATTCTTCATATATCCTTGAGGCTCCTTTTTTAAATGGAGTTCTATCATCAGGTAATACCCTGGTACCTTGAGGAAAAATAATTAATGGACGATTTGATTGTGATATTGTGTTTGAAATATCATTAAAAAAACCCAAATTATCTTTAGTTGTTTTATTTCTATTTATTGAAATTGATCCTATTTTTTTTAAATACCAACCAAATATTGGAATTTGGAGAAGCTCTTTTTTTAAAATAAAAACTGGTGAATTAAAAATAGTTTGCAAATAAAAAGTTTCAAACATTGATTGATGAGATGCAGCAATAAAAAATTTATCCTCTTTGATTATATTTTCTTCACCTTTGATAAGGATTTTTACTGAAAGGATAAACCTTAAGCAAACACCAGTCCAATAGCCCATTAATTTACCACCAATTAAAACTATTTTTCTTGGTAGGAAAAAAGAAGGTAAAAAAATTATAGAAATAAAAATAATTCCAGTAAAAAAAATTATTGAAAATAAAATGTTTCTTATCATTGTCTCAAAAGCTAAATTAAATCTTTATGCTTTTGTCTTTTTCTAATTATTTTTATTTTGTTGTTTTTAATTAATATTTCTAATGGTTTTGTTCTTAAGTTATAATTCGAACTTAGTGACATTCCGTAGGCACCAACATCACATATTGCAACATAGTCTTTTTCTTGAAGTTCCTGAAAGTTTTTAATAGTTACAAACTTGTCTGTAGTTTCACATATAGGTCCTACAAATTCATAAGTTTTTTTGGAAACTTTTCCAGATTTAATAACAGGTAAAGTTTTGTGAATTGCACCATATAATGCTGGTCTCATTAAATCATTCATTGCTGCATCTAATATAATGAATTTTTTACTTTCACTGTCTTTTATATAAATTACTTTTGTAATCAATGTTCCAGAATTTCCTATTATAGATCTTCCTGGTTCAAATATAATTTTACATTTTTTATTTTTTAAAAATTTTTTAATAGCTAAATTATATTTTTTATAATTAAGTTTTTTATTTTTATCTGCATAAGAAATTCCCATACCACCACCTAAATCGATGTATTCAAATGTATGAGATGTTTTCTTTAAAATATTATCGACTACTTTAAGCATCTTTTCATAAGGCTTATGATCTAAAATTTGGCTTCCAATATGAACACTTAGGCAATTAAGATCTATATTTTGTGAACTTTTGCAATATTCAATTATTTCATAAAATGTTTTTTCATTTACACCAAACTTATTCTCTTTTTTACCAGTCGAAATTTGGCTTAATGTTTTTGCATCAGTATTAGGATTTAATCTTAAACCAATTTTTACAATTTTATTTTTTTGTCTAGCCACTCTATTTATTTCTACTACTTCACTTTTAGACTCTGCGTTTATTAGTAAAATTTTTTTATCTATTGCGTAACTTATTTCATTTGTAGTTTTGCCAACTCCTGAAAAGACAATTTTTTTTGGACTAATACCTGCTTTAAGAGCCATCATCATTTCACCAACAGATACTACATCAGCTCCAAAACCAAATTTTGATATCTCATTTATTAAATTTACATTGGTATTTGATTTAACTGCGAAACATATCAATGGTGATATTGATTTAAAATTTTTTTTAAAATTTAAAATATTTTCTTTTAACCTTGAGTAAGAATAGCAATATGTTGGTGTACCATATCTTTTTGCAATTTTTAAAAAGTTAACTTTATCAATAGATAATTTTTTATTTATGTATTTCATTACACTCTATTTTTAGAGAATAGATTTAAATAAACTTGTTTTTTGTCTTCTTGGTATACAGGGTCACCTTTCTTGCCACATGAAAATAACAGCAGCAACATAACTAACGTAAATGTGATTTTTTTTATCATTTTAATTTCTTATATTTAGTTATCATTTTTTTTATATTTTCAAAAGAAGTTCCCCCAAATGATTTTTTTGAATTTATAGAGTTTTTTAAATCAAAAATTTCTAAAACCTTTTCTGTCAATTTTGGCTCAATTTTTTTAAGTTCATTTAAACTTAATTCGTTTAAATTTTTCTTCCTTTTTTCAGCGATGTTAACAATAGCAGCTGTTTTTTGATATGCCTTTCTAAATGACATATTGTGTTCTCTAACTAAATAATCAGCTAGATCTGTTGCTGTAATATGACCCTTATTTGCAAGTTCAAGCATTTTCTTTTTATTTGCACTGCAATTTTTTAAAACTTCATCAAATATTTTTAAGCAATTTATTAAAGTATCATTGGAATTAAAAACCAATTCCTTATCATCCTGTAAATCTTTAAAGTAGGATAGTGGCAAGCCTTTTAGTATCGTTAGCATAGAAAAAAAATTTCCGTAAGAAGTACCAGTTTTTCCTCTTAGATATTCTAAGAGATCAGGATTCTTTTTTTGAGGCATAATCGAAGAGCCTGTAACAACTTTATCTGATAAGTTGATTAAGTTAAATCCATCTGAATTCCATATAATTAATTCCTCTGCAATTCTAGAAATATGCATTGAACATACTGAAATAGCGTAAAGAAAATCTAGCACAAAGTCTCTATCTGAAACTGTATCTATTGAATTATTAGTTGGTCTTTTAAATCCAAGTTTTTTAGATGTGAAATTTCTATCTATATTAAACGAAGTGCCTGATAGAGCTGCTACACCTAATGGACTTTCATCTAAACTATTTAAATTGTTTAAAAATCTTTTTTTATCTCTAGTAAACATTTCCACATAAGCCATTAAATAATGGCCAAATGATATAGCTTGAGCATTTTTAAGATGAGTAAAACCTGGCATGATAGTCTCTATATTTTTTTCAGCCAGATTAATTGTGCTTTTGATTACTTTATCTATATTATTATTAATATCTTTTGTTGCAGTTTTAATCCAAATTTTAAAATCAGTTATTACCTGATCATTTCTTGATCTAGCTGTATGAATGTATCCAGCTTCATCACCAATTATTTGAAATAATCTTTTCTCTATATTCATATGAATGTCTTCATATTTTTTATTAAATTCAAATTTTTTGTAAGTTATTTCTTTATAAATTTTATTTAGACCATAAATAATTTTATTTTTTATTTTAAAGGAAATTATCTTTTGTCTAAAAAGCATTTCAACGTGTGCAATGGATCCTTGTATATCTTCTTTGTAAAGTCTCTTATCTATATCAATAGAATTACCAACTTTTTGAAATAGGTTTGATGCCTCTTTTTGTATTCGCGTGTTCCATATTGCTTGGTTGTTTTTATTTTTTGCCATGATATTTAGTTATACCTAATTAATATGAGAATTTTAGCATTATTTATTTTTTTAATTACAACTGTAGAAGCCAGTGATTTACCGAACATTAAAAATATTGTTATTCATAAAGTTCCAAAAACGTATGAAAATGTATTTTTTTTAAATAAGAAAAATGAAAAAATTAAAATTAATGATTTCAAAGGAAAATTGTTAGTTTTAAATTTTTGGGCTACTTGGTGTCCCCCGTGCAAAGAAGAGATGCCTTCATTAGACAATATGCAAGCAAATTCATCACTTAATAATTTAAAAGTTTTTCCTATTAATATTGGGAAAGAAAAACTGAATAAAGTTGAAGAATTTTTTGTAAAATTAAACTTAAAAAATTTGGAACCTTTTTTTGATCCAGAAGTAACTTTAGCTAAAACTTTTTCTCTAAGAGGAGTTCCAACATCAATATTTATAAATAAAGAAGGCAAGGAATTTGCTAGGGTTCTTGGTGACATAGACTTTAATGACAAAGATTTTTTAAAGTGGATTGAGAAATATAATTAGTTTTTAAAAAAATATGCGAAAGCTACCAAAACAAGTATGGCCACAAATTGCAGCAGTACTCTAAGCTGCATTAGTTTATTTGAATATTTTTTACTTGTTTCTCCACCTTTAAATAAAGTTCCAATACCCAAAACCAAAACTATTCCAACAGCTATTAAAAGAGTAATAGATAAAATTTTAACTAATATTCCAGAAAACATATTATTATTGTAGTGTGTTTTTAAAAATAAAAAACATAATAAATCATCTATGACATTTTGCCTTAATTCAATCATCATCAAACCAGAAGAAGGAACAGAAATTAAGAATGCGATAATTTTACTTCATGGGTATGGTGGAGATGGAAAAGACATAAGTATGTTAACTTTAAATTGGAAAAGACATTTACCAAATACTATTTTTATTTGTCCTAATGGACATGAAAAATGTGCAATTAATCCATCAGGATATCAATGGTTTGATTTAACCAAAGAAGATCCATCTCATATTCTTGAAGAGTCAATTAAAGCTGAAAATGTTATCAAAAAACTTATTGAGGAAGTTAAAACTGAATACAACTTATCAAATCAACAAATTTGTTTATCAGGCTTTAGCCAGGGATGCATGATGTCTTTGAATGTTGGTCTTACCTCAAATGAAAAATTTTTATGTGTCATAGGATTTTCAGGGAAAATAATAGATAAAATTAATTTGAAAGATAGAATCAAAAATAGCACAGATACATTACTAATACATGGTGATGTCGATCAAATTGTTCCATCAACACATTTACTTGAAGCTAAAGATTTTTTAATTCGAAATAATATTCCTGTTGAAACGTTATTAATAAAAAATTGTGATCATCACATTCCTATCGAGGCATCAAGTACAGCATTAAATTATATTTTAAAAAAAATTTAACATCTGATCATATTGATTATGATGCTAAACTAAGTTAATGTTTTAATGTGAACAACTTTATTGAACAAGATGTATCATTAGAAAAATGTCCTGCATTAGTTCTTAATGCTGATTACAGACCTCTAAGCTATTACCCACTATCATTATGGTCATGGCAAGACACTGTGAAATCAGTTTTTCTTGATAGAGTTATCATTGTAAGTCATTACGATAGAACTATTAGAAGTCCTTCATTTAATATGAAGCTACCAAGTGTTATAGCTTTGAAGGACTATATTGTTCCCCAAACGAAACCAAGTTTTACTAGATTTAACGTTTTTTTAAGAGATAAATTCTCTTGCCAATATTGTGGAAGTAATGAGGAACTTACTTTTGATCATTTGCTTCCAAGATCTAAAGGTGGAGAAACAAATTGGGACAATGTTGTTACAGCTTGTTCAGCTTGCAATGTAAAAAAAGGTGGAAAATTATTAAAAAATTCAGGAATGAAATTGAATCAATATCCATTTAGACCTTCAACAGAAGATTTACATAAAAATGGCAAGAACTTTCCTCCTAACTTTTTACACAAAAGTTGGATGGATTATTTATATTGGGATGTTGAATTAGAAACTTAAATTTTTTCAGAAATATTAATTGCAATTTTAGAACCAGTTTTAATTATTTTATCTAAAATACTATAAGGTCCCTTTTTAGTTGCTCCCTTTTCATAAGCGATATCTTTATGGTTAAGCTCATCTTCTCTAAATTTTGTAATTTTGTTTTTGAGAAATTTTTCATCTTCATCTAATTGATTAATTTGATTTAAGTAGTGTTCATCAATTACTTCTTCTACAGATGCTGTGCATAGCATGGCTGCCTTTTTCCCTAATAAAGTAGAACCAAATCCTAAACCAACACCTAGTAAATCCCACAGTGGTAAAAGTTTTGTAGGAGCAATGTTTCTTTTTTTAATTTCATTTTCAAAAAATTCACTATGTTCTTTTTCATGAATTTTCATATCTTCTATGATTTTTTTCAAATTTTCATCTTTGACAAATGTATTTAAAGCTAATAATTGACCTTCATATATTTTAACTGCTCCACGCTCACCAGCATGATCTACCCTTATAAATTCTTCAATTTTTTTTTTACTTACTTTTGGCATAGTTTAAATAAATTTTTAATGCATTGATTGTAATTAGAATAGAAATTACAATATTATACGTTGTAAGTGATAATCCAAAAATTTTAAATGTTACATCTTTGCAGCTCACTTTTTGTTCTTGCAATTGTTTTAAAATTTCTTCTTTGGAAGTTGCCTCAGAGCCATTTTTTAGGTCACAAACTAAAGACTCTTCGATAAATCCTTGTTCAATACCAAAGTGATAAACTGATAAGATAGTAGCTGTTAAAAAAACTACTACCAATAAAACCAAAAATATTTTTTCAAACTGATAAAATTTATAATTCAAGAGTATAATTACTATTGCAATTACATATGGAATTCTCTCTAAGATACAAAGATTGCATGGTTGATGACCCAAAATATATTCAATAAAGAACGCTGACATTAAAGCAACGAAACTGACTAATAAAATTAGGTTAAGAAACAATGATTTGTTATTAAGCATTAAATTTAAAAATTAAAAATATAATTCCTAATACTATAACTATTAAAATTCCAATTATAGTGAACCATTTTGAACCATGCTTCTCCATGAATTCAGTAAATAAGTCACCAAATTTATAAGATAAATAAGCAACAATAAAAAATCTAAGACTTCTCGAGATTAAACTTACAACAATAAATACAGGTAAACTAAAACCAACAACACCGCTAGCAATAGTGAATGCTTTATAGGGAAGAGGAGTAAATCCTGCTAGAAAAAGAATACTTAGCCAGGCAAAAAAACCTGATCCTTGAGACAAACTTGTCTTCAAATTTTCTACTTTATTTTCATAACCATAAAATTCAATTACATGAATAGCTAAATCATAAAACAAATAACCTAGTAAATATCCAAAAACTCCGCCTAAAACTGAAAATATAGATGCGATTAAAAATATTTTAAAATATTCTTTTTTTTTAGCAATCACCATAGGAATAATCATTACATCTGGAGGTATAGGAAAAAATGAACTTTCAGTGAAGGAAACAATTCCTAAGTATAATTTTGAACTTTTGTGAGCAGCTAAATTTAAACAATATTTATAAAGACTTTGGAACATTTTTTAGTTTTAATATAATTTTAGTTCTTATACTATTTAATTATAATTTAATATAACGGGCGAATGGCGGAACTGGTAGACGCGCACGACTCAAAACGTGAGTCTGATTATTAATACTCTTTTGTTTACTTTATTTTTTAAAGACTTTACATTCGTACACTAGTCGTACACTTTCATACAATTATATTTAAAAAGTGTACGAGTTTTTATGACTTATTACAAAGATAACACTCTCTTTAAAAGAAAAGATGGAAGACTTCATATCTACAAACGTAAAGATAAAAAAAGTGAAAATTGGTATGCGAGAACTTTTATCGATAAGAAACAAATTCAAATAAGCTCAAAAACTTCCAATAAAAAACAAGCAATTAAGATTTTAGAAAAATGGTTTGATAGACTTCATTTTAGACTTGCTGAAGGACTTCAAGTTCATCAATCAACTTTTGAAGACTGTCTTTCAATTTTTTTAATTGAGTTAAAAGATGACATTAGTAGAAGCAAGACTTCAAATAAAAGCATTAAATCACGTATGAACGTGATTATGAAATGTAAACCATTAATGAAATCAAAAATTGATGAAATTAGTTATGAACATTTGAAGAAATTTTTAATATGGAGAAATGAAGAGTCACATAAATTAGGAAAACAGTTAAGTGGAAAAACATTAAGAGGAGATTTAGTTACTATATCTAATTTTTTAAGTTGGAGTGCTGAAAAGGGATATAGAAAAGAAAAATTACAAAAAATAACAACAAAGTTATTAGAAAAGAAATTGAGGAATGAGAGAACACAAAGAGTTCATTTTACAAGACAAGAATATCAGCACTTACTTAAAACATCTCGTAATAGGATTGCTAAAGCAAGAGGCACAAGAGTTCAATTTGAAAGAAGTTTGTTACATCAATTTATAATTTTTATGGCAGGCAGTGGTTTGAGAGTTAATGAATGTTTAAATTTAAAATTTGAAGATGTGAGATTGATAGACAAACATCAAGTCAAACCTAACTTAAAAAAATCATTTAGTGATAATTTTTATAATCGTTTGGAGAGGTATTATACAATTAACAACGCATTTGGAAAAAAACAAAGAGCAAATAATAATATTGGAATGGGTTCGTGTTATTTTGCTATTGAAGAAATAATTAAACTTTATCAAAAAAATAAAGTTAAAATTTCTCCTTCAACAAAAATTTTTAAAAATAAGAGTTTTAGAGAAGGACTTAATAGTTTGTTATTAGATGCTGGTTTGAAAACTAAAAAGATAGGAAATGAATTTGTTAAAAGAGACTCTAAAAGTTTTAGACACACTTATATTTTGTTTCAAATTCAGAATGGAGTTAGCGCTACTGATATTGCGAAAAATTTAGATACCTCAACAGAGATGATTGATAAATTTTATACTGCTAATGTTCAGACAGATGAACTCATAGATAGATTAACTAGAATTAATAGATCACAAATCAAGATTGTTTTATAATATATTAATTTTACTTTATTTTTTCTTCAAACTGTTGTTGAAATTCTTTAAATAAATCAAGAACTTCATTGAGTTGGTTTTTAACTTTATCTTTATCTAAAGTCAGAGTTGTATCCTCAATATCATACTTTTTTTTACACATTGATTTAATGACATTTACAGCACTTTGATCTTGAGCTTCTTTAACATTATTAATTACACAATCTTCATACGTTTTTTCTGAATTTTTTATATTCATTGCTGTAAAGTAATAAGTTAATCCTGACACGATTATTCCAAATAATAAGTATTTTAATGTTAAGCTCATTTCACTACACTCTTTTTATATTTTTCTTCAACTTTTATTGATAGTTCTCTTTTAACACCCTTAAACACATTAGGTAACTTTTTTCCAACTTGATCTAATACATACATCGCTTGGGCATATGTAGCGTATTTTAAATCACTATTTACAATTGAATTAATACACTTTGAATTACAATCACCAGAGATAACTGTTTGAACAATATGACCTACAACCGTTTCATAATATTGAGAACTTCTTTGATTTGGGCTTGTACAACTAGATAAAACAAACAAAATTAAGAACATTAATATTCTCATAGTTTAAAAGTTAACAAATTAAGTCATTTATTAAAATCATAGAAATCTAAAAGATTAGCAATTGATTGGCATAATTTTTTTTGGACTGGCAAAAATAAATAACAATGTTTTTTAATAGGAAACTGTTTATTTAAATATATTTAAACTTCTGAAAGTTGCTTTTAGCATTTAGAACAAATATATTTTTCAAATAATTTAAATATAATCTTGCCAAAAGATTTAAGAATATGCTCGGAGAATTATTCTCCGAGCAATTATAATTTCTATAAATTATTAAGTTTTAACACAATAAGAACCCTGGGTTGAATATCCGCTAGGGCATGAACTTCCAACTTTAGGTATAACATGCTTAGGATTAGAACTATTTGCTACACAATACGCACCTTGTGTAGACCAACCACTAGGGCATGAACTTCCAATTTTTATAATTGCTGGTTTTGCCGAACTACTTGTTGGTACGCACATTCCACCTTGTGTTGAATATCCACTAGGACATGAACTTCCTACTTTTTGTATAGGCACAACGGGATTAGACATAACTTGACCTCCTTTTTAAAAAAAATTATCATTTAATTGTTAGATAGGCAAGCAGATCAAATTTGTTCAACTTGAAGTTTAAATGAAAAAAATATTTTTAATTTTATTGATATTATTTCCTAACATTCTTGCTGCTGAAAATTCAAATTCTAATAAATTACTAAATATACTCAATACTATTGTGACTGGAGATACAAAGTATTTACAAGAACAAGAATTTTATTTAACGGGTGATGATTTAAAAAATTTTTTATTAAGTAATGAAATAACAATTGTTCATAATAATATAAAACATTCATATTTTTTTAATTCAGATTTTACTTATGAGGTATTTTCATATCCTTATAAAGGAAGAAAACTGATAGCATCAGATAAATGGGAATTACTCAATGGTTATGGTGTTGGTCCAGGTTATAATTCACGTGGAAATGGTTTTGATTTTATTTATTTAAACGGTTTTAGAAGTAATATTCGAGATGCTAAATTTGTATTTTTGCCTGAAAAAAAAGAAATTAAAGTTGTAGGTAATATACAAAATCCCAGTGATTATCAGTTAATAAAAATTGAAAATGTAGTTCGTCGAGAAGAAGTTAAAAAAATTATCATTAAGATAAAAGAAGAAGAAAAAATTGAGGCAGAACGTGTTGCTGAATTAGAGCGTATCAAACTAGAAGAAGCTGAAGAAGCATTAAGAATTGCGGAATTAGAGAGGATTAAGCAAGAAGAAGAAGCATTAAGAATTGCTGAATTAGAGCGTATCAAACTAGAAGAAAAATTGAAACAAGAAAAAGAAGAATTAGAAAAATTAGAGAAAGAAAAACAAAAAAAAATAAAGATTTATATTACAATTTTAATAATCCTTTTGGCTTTAATAATGATTTTATTCAGATTGAATAAGATAAAAAAATTAAAGGAAATCAAAAAATTAGAATTTAAGAAAAAAGAAGAACATAAAAAATATTTATCTGAAAACTTAGGTCTAAGATTAGTAGAAGAGTCTAAATTTATTAGAAAAAATGAAGATGAAATTAAAAAATGGAATAAAGAAAATTCTCAATTTATAAACAAAACAAAGAGTCATTTAATTAATACTCTCAGAAAAAATAATCAAAATTTAATCAAAAAGTATGAAGATATGTTAAAAGATATAAAAGAATATAATATTCAAATTAAAAAAGAGAAAGAAATTTATGAAAAATTATCAAAAAAGTATTCATTTATTGACAAGATAATTAAAGCAAGAGGAAATAGTTAAAATGACAAGTTCTGATAAAGATAGAAATCAAAGAAGAATGACAAATCTTCTATTAACAGGAAATTTAGTAGCAAATTATAAAAGTTCAAAACACTTGAAGGAAATGAAAGAGGTTCAAGAAAAACAAGTGGAAATTGATAAAATTAGAAATATTGAACTTTCAAAACAAAATAGACTTCAAGAACAACAAGTTAGAAATCAAAAACAAGAAATTTATTTAAAGCAGAAATTATTAGATCAAAATAATCAAAGACTTGCTATGGAAAAAGCAAAAATAGAAAAAGAAGAATTAGAAAAAAATAGAATTAAACTGTTAAGGGAAGTTTTTTTTAATTTAAATGAAGAATTGGAAAGCACTAAAAAATTGAAAAAATCCAATTTAGAAAAATACTTTACATTAATGAGTATTAGAGCAAATCTGGAAAAATATTCTATTTCATCTAAAATGACTGATGATTTAAAAGAAAAAAAAATTATCAAAAATTTTATTATAGACTTAGATAATTATATTAAAAAAATATGGAATTTATTAACCAATGTTGAAAAAGAAGATTATAAACAAATACTAAAGATTTTAGAAATTGATGAAGAAAAAAAAATAGAAAAAATAAAAAACTCAAAAGATTATAAAAATTACCTAAAATTAGAAAATAGTATTAAAAAAATTAACGAATATACAAATTTATATTTACTTGTAAGAGATTACAAAAATGAAATTTTGACTTTAAAATAAAGAAATTTTTTTAACTACAAATATAATAGAATATTAAAAATAACCTTGTTTAATAATCGTTGTTCAAGCTACACTAAGTAAATGAAAAATCTTTATTCTCCATCAATGTTAAAGAGTTATTTAAGCTGTAAATACACTATTTTTAACGAGGTAAATGAAAAGAAGTTAAATCTAAAGAAAATAGAATTATCTAAGAATGATCAATTAAGATTAGAAAAAGGAAATCTACACGAGAAAAACTATCTTAAAGAACTTAAGAAAAAATATAAAAAAGTAATAGATTTAAAAAATACTAAACTCTCAAAAGAGGAAAAAGTTCCTAAAACAATACAAGCCATGAAAGAAGGTTGGGAGGTTATTCATGGTGGTTATTTACAAAGAGATAAGTGGCGTGGAGAGTTTGATTTCTTGATTATCAATAAAGATCTTAAATCAAAGTTTGGTGATTATAGTTATGAAGTAATAGATACAAAAAACTCAAATAAACCAAAACCTGATCATATTATTCAACTAGGTATGTACACATATATGTTAGAGAAAACTCAAGGTGTATTACCTAAAAGATTCACTGTTGTACTGAAAGATATGATTGAAGAAAATGTACAAGTCAATCAAGTTAATGAATTTTTTAAAACTCATAGAGAAAATTATGAAAAATTTGTATCAAATGGAATTGATAAAACCAAACCAGAAAAATGTAGTTTCTGTCAAATTTGTTCATGGAAAGAGGAGTGTGAAAAAATATGGATAAAGGAAGATAACTTAAATCAAGTTGGTGGTTTAACAAAAGTTCATTTAAAAAAATTACTACAATTAAAAATAGATACTGCTAGCAAATTATCAAAACAAGATCCTAAAAAGAATCTTAAAGGCTTTAGAGAAGAAATTTCATATAAATTAATCACTCAAGCCAAACTTCAAAAAGAATATGAAAAAACTAATGTTCCAATTCATCAACCAAATCCGAGAAATTTAGATGGAAAAAAAGGTTTTAATTTATTGCCAGAGCCTTCAGCTTGTGATTTGTATTTTGACATAGAAAGTGTTGAAGATCACATTTATCCAGGTGGATTAGAATATTTATTAGGTATTTATTATATAGAGGATAATAAAGAAAAATTTAAAGCTCTTTGGTCTCACAATAAAGAAGAAGAAAAACAAAATGTAATAAACTTCTTTGAGTTCACTAAGTCACATTTTGAAAAATACCCATCTTCTAAAATTTATCATTACGGATCTTATGAAATAACAGCTTTATTAAAATTAACATCCTTACATAAAGTAAAAGGTATTGAATATGATCATTATATGAACCTAGATAAGTTCGTAAATTTATTAAACGTAAATACTCAAGGACTGTTTATTTCTGAGAATAGTTATTCATTAAAAAATGTAGAAAAATTTTATAATTTTAAAAGAGAAGGAGATGTACAAAAAGGTGATGTTTCTCAAGAGTATTATAGCGAATGGGTCGAAACTCAGGACCAAAAATATTTAGATGAAATAGAAAGTTATAATAAGCAAGATTGTAGATCTACATATGAACTTCATAGATGGCTTTTAGACATAAAGCCAAAAGAGACCTCATGGTTCACTTCTCAAAAAGAAGATAATGAAATGAATTTAAGAGATTGGGAAGTAGATATGCTTGCCTATCAAGATAAAGTTGAAAAATCTAAAATTAAAAATCCTCAAATTAAACAGTTAATGGCTGATATAATTGGATTTTATAACAGAGAAGATAAACCTTCTTGGCGAGAATTTTTTGATAGACGAACAAAATCAGATGAGGAATTAATTGATGATCCAGAGTGTATAGGAGATATGAGATTAAACGGAAAGCCTACTCCAGAAAAAAGATCATTAATCTATTCTTATAAGTTTGAAGATCAAGATTTTAAATTAAGAAAAAGTAAAAGAGCAATTATCGCAAATAACCAAGATATTGAACAAAAAGATAATGCGGGAACAATTATAGATATTGATTATAAAATAAAAGAAGTTCTTTTAAAAAGAGGAACAGCATCTGGTATGCTGCCCTATGTTCTTTCCATTGGTCCAGATAAACCTAGAGCAAATAATAAATTAATCTCAAATACCTATAAGTTTATTGATAGTTTGATTAATGAAGAAAAAAAATATCATGCGTTAAATAATTTTTTAGAAAAAAAACATCCAAAAATTAAAGGTATAAAAACTGGTGATAAATTAATTTCTTCAGAGCAGTTTGATAAAGAAATACCTAAAATTATACTAAATTTAGAAAACAGTTATCTCTACATACAAGGACCCCCTGGAACTGGAAAAACTTATCAAGCAGCAAATGCGATTATTGAATTATTAAAACAAAATAAAAAGATTGCGATCACTGGACTATCTCACAAAGTAATTCACAATCTACTTCAAAGAATTGAAGATATGGCGATTGAAAAACAATTTGAGTTTGAAGGATATAAAAGAGGAACTTTAGAAGATGAAGATACAGTATTCAACGGCGAATATATTAAAACTTATGAAAAAGATCCTGTTTTCATGGATGCGTTAAAAGAATTAAACGTAGGACAAATCTATGCTGGAACTAAATATCATTTAGCTAGTACTTTTTATGATGAGAAGATTGATTATCTTTTTATAGATGAGGCGGGACAAGTAAGTTTGGCAGATTTAATAAGTATTGGAAATGTGGCAAAAAATATAATTTTAATTGGTGATCAAAATCAACTTGGACAACCAATTAAAGGAACTCATCCTAATGAGTCTGGTCAATCAATATTAGATTATTTATTAGAAGGTAAAGACACTATTCCAGAGGATAGAGGTATCTTTTTAAATAAAACATATAGACTTAACTCTAAATTAAATAATTTTATTTCATCAAATTTTTATGAAGAGAGATTAATTAGTGATGAAAGAACAGACAAAAGATTAATTAAATTTAATAAAAAGTCAAAAATCCAAGATACCGGAATACATTATATTGAAATGAATCATACAAATAATGTTCAAACCAGCATTGAGGAATTTGAAGTTATTAGAGATCTTATGAAAGAAATGATTGGTCTTGAGTTTGATGACCAAGGAAAGATAAGAAAATTAGCTGTAGATGATTTTTTAATTATCAGTCCATATAATACTCAGGTTAATTTGCTCATTTCAAAATTAGAAGAGTCTAAAATTGAGAATCCAAGAGTTGGAACTATTGATAAGTTTCAAGGTCAAGAAGCTCCAATTACAATTATTTCAATGACTTCCTCAGATAGCGATTCATTACCTAGAAATAAAGAATTTTTTTTTAGTAGAAACAGATTAAATGTTGCCATCTCTAGAGCACAAGTTGTCTCAATAATATTATTTAATCCAAATTTATTAGATAGTTCACCAAAAAATTTAGATCATATAAAATTAATGAATAATTTTTTTAAATTTTTAGATTATAAAAATGAAAACTAATGAGTTTAATAAAGTAAAACCGTACACATATTTTATTTCAAGAAAATCAGATGGGAAAAAATATCATGGGGTAAGATATAGAAATAAAGTTTCTCCTATTAATGATTTTGGAATTAAATATTTTGGAAGTAGTAAATCAAATATTTGTAGTGAATTTAAAAAAAATCCTCAAAATTTTACTTTTAGATTAGGTTGGACTTTTGACACTGAAAAAGAAGCAATCCAGTATGAAACTAAAGTAAATAAAAAAATATACAAAAAAGAAGATTGGGCTAATAAAGCAGCATTTCCAGCAATACATATGGATAATGAGGTAATAGCAAATATCTCAAAAGCATTAAAAGGAACTCGAATAGGAAAAAAAAATAATTTTTATGGAAAAAAACATTCAAAAAAAACAAAAAAAATAATTTCTTTGACTAAAAAAAATATGAATCTGAAATTGACTGACTATCAAAAAAAAAGAATTACAGAGTCAAATAAAACAAGGATTTATAGCAAGACTACACTTCAAAAAATCTCTCTTATTAACAAAGGAAGAAAATGGTCAAAAGCTGTTAGGAAAAGAATGTCAGCTGGTTCTATAGGTAAAATTTTATCTAAGGAGACAAAAAAGAAAATATCGAAGAAGGTTAAAGGCAAAAATAACCCAATGTTTGGTAAAACACATTCAGAGGCAGCTAGAAAAAAAATATCACTGTCAAAAAAAGGAAGAATTCCTTGGAACAAAGGCAAAAGTTACAAAACAGGGAGAATACCTTGGAATAAAGGTAAGAGTTATACAATAACTAAAAAAACCAAAAATTAATTAGATTATAAGATAAATAAAATTTTTTTAAAATTTAATATGTTGTCGTATTGATAACTCCATTTTTTTCAAACCATTTATGAAATCTTATTCTATCTTTTCTAAGAGATATCATAAATTTTTTGTAATCAATTGAAACTCTGTCTACTAAGAAATATAAAGCTTTATAGTATACGAAATGTAAGTGAACAACCCGATCTCTCTGTTGTTTAAAAACCTTTATATTCAATGTTGATTCAACAATTTTATTTCTATAATTTTTTTCGGCATAATAATAAGCCTCATCTGTTTCAATAATCATATTTATGAAATCCTCTTGATGACTGAGTATCTTTAAATAGATACACTCTCTTAAGGCAGATTTAACGGTGTTTAAATCGTGGAGGTCTTTTGTATAATCAATATTTATCAATACATTTTATATAGGAATTAATTTCAACTAATCCAGACATATTCTTACCAAATTAATCTTTCATAATATTTCAATGATAAATGATTTCTTTGATTGGTGTGTTTATGTTCTTGAAGTAATTGGGAATGTCACAGGTATGGGATATGAATTAGCAAACATTGTAATATTTGTTTTCATTCAACCTTTATTAATTTTAATATTTTTTTATCTTTGGAAAAAAGAAAAAAAGAAAAAAAGAAAAATGAATCTTTAAATCAAGAATTTGCTAAATATAAAAAAATATAACTTTCAATCATTATTCATTTAAGATATTTTTATAATATAATTTTAATATAGGGCGAATGGCGGAACTGGTAGACGCGCACGACTCAAAATCGTGTTTCGCAAGAAGTGAGAGTTCGAGTCTCTCTTCGCCCACCACTTTAAATTTATGACAACTTCAGACGACAAAAAAAAATTAGTAGATATTCTTAAAGGAGAAAAAAAATGGAGAGCAAAAGTTTTTCATTATTTTAAAAGTACCGACGCTTCTGTAGAAAATTATCTTTGTACTGATAGTGGGGACAATCAGCCTTTAGTTGAATTTACTTTGCTAGCAACAGATAAAGATGATGCTTCCAAAAAAGCAGCAGATATTTATGAGAGTGAATTTAATGAGACTGCTGATGTTATATCTATTGAAGAAGAAAATTAAATCAATTCTACAGCATTTTTTAATTGTTCGTCATTCACTTCGATATAACGCTGTGTAGTACTCAAATTTCGATGTCTTGCTAAATTCATTATCACTTTGGCATTGATGCTTTTATTTGCTAACGCTGTGATAAATGAGCGTCTACCGCTGTGTGAAGTCACATTAGAAAGTCCACATCTTTTATAGATTGAATTGATTAATTGACATAGTGAGTTTGCTGAAAATTGAGTTCTTTTTTGAGTGATTAATAGAGGAGTGTCTAAGTCAATTTTTGAGTATTTGTTGCTGTAATATCTTTTGTATTCAATAATTTCATTTCTAAGTTTTTTATTAATGAATACTTTTTGAGTTTCTTTTGCTTTAGTATTTTCTGCCAAAAGTATTATTTCATCTCTAACACAGTAGTTGATATCAATGACATCTTTCCAAAATAGTTTTGCCACTTCGCCAATTCGCAATCCGCCAAAAAAAGTGAATGCTATAATCAATCGATTTCGCTTTGCGTTGGGATAAATTTCGAGCTGTTTAAAAAATAAATTTAGTTGTTTTTGAGTTAATATTTTTGCTTGTTTCATTTGCTCCTCACATATGATTTTGTTTCAAAAAAAGTAGTTTCATTATGTTTTAAGAGCAATCGATTTTTAACTACTCGCTAAAACTCGCACAGCATATGGAGAAATCGTCAAAACATAACATTATGTATGTTCTGTTATGTTTTAATCTTAAATTGAAACAGATAAGTAAATTTGTATGAGATTTAGCGAATTTAAACCACGCAGTACTCTACTGCTTAATCAATCCAATCAGCATACTATCAACGCTATACGACGCAGTATTGAAGCATTAAAGCTGCGTTTAAGAAGTGAACGTGAAAGAGCAAAGCGTTTTAAAAACAATCATATTATTAAATCATTAAACTACTGATTTTGACTCAAAAACAGTAGAAATCAGTATTCGAAGTTGTTTTCTTTTTCTATTATTTGAATTGATGAGAGGTATAGTTTGAATACTTTAGACAATAGTTATGGATAAAGGTTATTATGAATAACCAATTTATATTTCCATAAACTAATTCAAAAAAGCATCGCTGATTAGAATTTTTATATTGCCTAGTGAGTAAGATGAGAAGTTTCTGTATTAATTGTTTCTGTGCCTAATTTATAAGTTTCATGTCCAACATATTTAGCAACTGCTACATTGTCATTGATTAATTCTATTTTTGAATACTTGCCACTTTCTCTCATTTCAAACCAAATTAAATTTAAAACAGCATTAAATTTTTGTGTATCTTCAAATATTGGACATTTTGCCAAAAAATGAAAATGTAAGTTTGTGTTTGAATAACCTACGTGATTAAAACAAATTCTTTCAATTCTATTTCTTCTATTGCTACCAAAATAGTGACTGTCCACTCTATTCCAAAAGTGTTGAAAACTTTTTTGTTTAATATTGTCCTTAAAATGATTTTTAAATGATAAAGAACCAAAAATATCAAATTTGTGTTTATTCAACCAAGTATTCATTTCATAGTATATATTTTGTTTCATAAATATATTTATATTCCTGTCATACTTTATTTATGATAATCATCATTAATGAGCATCAAATTTGAAAAGAAATATTTTGATGAGTTGGCTAATTTAAAAATAAATAAGCCACAAGGACAGCTTTCAGGACATAATTCTGGGGAACCTTTTTGTGATGAAATATATAATTTTTTAAAAAAAAAAAATAATAATAATATTTTTAAACAATATGAGTATTTAAATCAGCTTTTAAAACAAAATAGTTCAAAAAAAACAGCACAAGAGAGGCTTGAATTATTCAAAGGAACTTTTGGTTTTATAATTAATCGTGGAAAAACTTCACTTGACAAGTGGACGCCCAAAGCAATGTTTGAGGAAAAACAAAATGATACTGCGGATATTCTTTTTATAGACGATAAAGTGAATATTATAATTGATGTTAAAACCAAAAATATTTCAAAAAAAGGACAACCTCCCAATATAATTTCAGCCTATAAAATGGCTCATATTGCTGAGTCTATTATTAATAATAATGATGGAAATAAAATAGATATTAATTACATAGGAATTGATTGGGAGCTAAATGGTAATTTTTTAGATTTAAAAGAAATTGTTGTAAGAGATCTATTCAAAATTACACCAGAAAAAATTTATATTAATTGGGCTGCCGCCTTACAAATTCAATTTGATGTTAGCACTATTGATCAAAATTATACAAAAAGTAAAAAAGATTGGGCATCAGATTATCTAAAAACTTATATAAAAAGTGTTCAAAATAGAAAAAAAATACTTGATAAAAAGTTTATTAATCCTTTTTTATATTTATTAGATCATTAACGAGGAGATCTATAGCCTTAGAATTTTTTGTATTATATTCACTTAGATTTTTATCTGTATAATAAACTATTTTATCATAAATTTTAGTTTCAGATTTATTTTTCCAATCAATTAATTTTATTGGAATATTTTTTAAAGGCTCTTCTGAAAATTCTAATACATTTCCTCTGTTATTGTTATTTATAAAAATCCATTTTTTTACAACTGAAGAATTTAAAAAACCTAATACATATCTTATATCCTCTTTTAATTCTTCGTTTATAAAAATTGATGTAACATCTTGTGTTAAAAGATATTTTTCATCAACCAATGAAAAATTTATATCCTCATAACTTTTAATTCTTAGCTTACAAGGGATACAAATTTTTTTTTGATCTGTTTTTTGTAGTTTATAACTTCTTAAAAATGACCAATCCCAATAATTTATTCCATTTTTATAATCATACCTTTCCAATAACTTTGTTTTAAAAGGTTCAAAATGATCATAAAAATTAGGAAATTCTTTTTTAAAATTTTTTGTATTAGCATCATTTAATAAAATATATTTTTGAGAATTTATGAATTTATATTTTATAAGATGTTTTGATTTAACAATTGAAACTAAATATTTCTTTTCTATTTTATTTAATTTAGAATATAAAATATCATTACAAATAAAGGCTTTATCAAAACCACTAACCAACCCATTTGCTATAGTAGATATTTTTTCAAGAGTGTTAGGATTATTACTAGAGAATAATTCTTTTTCTCTTTCAAATTTAATACAAGAAACTTCTAACTGATCACATTCGTCAATTAAGTTTTTTTTGAATAGCAGCCATTTTTTGTTTAATTTAAATTGATCAATTTCAAAAAAATCAAAGTGTTGATCAATATTTAAAAAAATATTTTCTAAAGTGTCAATTTTATTAAAATTTTCTTTTATCTTAAATAACTTAATTTTTGGCTTAATTTTTTTTTTTATTATCTTAAAAATAATAAAAGAACTTTTAACACTTTTGAAAATATCTACTTCATTTAAATAATAAATTTCATCTATGTAGCAGTCATTTATTATTAGGTTTCTTAAGTTCTGAGAATGTAAGTTTTTAAACCAATATTCTGGAGTAATAAAAATTAATTCACCTTCATCTTTAAGTAAATGAATAGACTTTAATATAAAAATATATAAATAATCACATAGTCTATTAAAATTATTCTTCCACAGTATGTTCGTATCTAGTTCATTTTTAAGTTTTTTATTTAGATTTTTCCATCTTATGTATGGGGGATTTCCAATGATAACATCAAATTTTTCTTTAAATTCAGATGATATAAAACTTTGATTCACCGCGTAAGATGGACAAAATCTTTTGTCTATTTCAAAAGCAGTGATGTGATTAAATTTTTTTTTTAATAATTCATCACAAAAAATACCCTCACCACAAGATGGCTCTAGTATTTTAGGTTTTTTTTTTTAATTAAACCTATCATAAATTCCACTATAAATTTGGGAGTAAAAAACTGTCCTAAATCTTTTTTAGTCTCCATCATATCTCCATTTACCATCAGAAGTTCTCAAAAACCTAGGTTTAAGTTTTCTCTTCGTTCTTCTAATTCCTTCGTTGATGAAATCTGCGTTCATAGTAGCATGTGGAGTTTTACCATTTACTTTAATAAGATTTCTTCTCATTGCTATCTCTACTATTTCTCTAGAAGTTAAAGGTATTTTTCTTTCTTTAAAAATTTTAGTAGCAGCTTGAATTTTGGATAAATATTTATTTTTCATTATAAAATCAAAGTATACAATAAAGATTAGGTTTTCAATTAAAAAGTCAACTAAATTTCCTTTTTTAGATCGTACACTTGTCGTACACTAAAAAAAAACATAATATTCATTCAATAAATTAAGGAGTAATAGTGAACGCGTATAACTCAAAATCGTGTTTCGCAAGAAGTGAGAGTTCGATTCTCTCTTCGCCCACCAAAGTTTATGAATATAAAAAACTATAATAATCTTTTAGAATTATTTTATAATCAGTATACAAAAGAAAAAGCAGATCAAATTTTTCTAAAATCCTTAAAAAATCCAAACGATAAATTTTCTTGGAGAGATACTTATTTGAATATTATAAAATTAAGCAATGAGCTTAAATCTTTAATTCAAAAAAAAGATAGATGTTTATTAATTTCAGAAAATAGACCTGAATGGATGATATCTGATTTAGCGATAATGTTAGCAGGTGGAATTACTGTGCCAGCCTATACCACTTATACCGAAAGAGATTATGAATATTTAATTAATGATTGTAATCCATCAGTAATAATTGTCTCAGATCAAGTTCAATATAATAAAATTAAAAATATAATTTCTATAAAGCCATTTATAAAAAAGGTTATCACCTTTGATCAAATTGACAGTCAATCTGATACTATATGCGTTAAAGACATTTTTTTGAGGAACGACTGTGAAGAGATAGATTTTTTAAAATTAGAAATTTCAAGAAAAGATGTAGCTTGTATTATTTATACATCAGGAACCCAAGGTAACCCCAAGGGAGTAATGCTTAGTCATGGGGGGGATTTTAAATAATTGTGAAGGTTCTATTTCACTTTTAAAAGAGATAATATCTTACAAACCTAAATTCCTAACTTGGTTACCATTATCTCATTCTTATGAACACACCGTTCAGTTTGTCCAAATAGCAATAGGTGCCGAAGTTTACTACGCAGAAAGTATAGATAAGCTAATTAAAAATATGGGGGAGTGTAGTCCAGATATTATGACAGCTGTTCCAAGATTTTATCAGAATCTGTATCAAAAAATTAATTCAACTTTTAATAAAGCTACTGGCTTTAAAAAATCTCTAATAAACAAAATGCTATATCTAGGAGAAAAAGTACTAACAAATCAAAAACTTACTTTTTTTGAAAAAGTGCAAAATACAATCTGTGAAACAATAGTTAGAAAAAAAATAAAAGCTCAGTTTGGAGGTTCTTTAAAAGCATTCATTTCTGGAGGAGGTGCGCTAGATAAAGAAGTGGGTGTTTTTTTAAATTCGATAGGTTTACCGACTTTGCAAGGGTATGGGTTAACTGAAACTTCTCCAGTTGTAAGTTGTAACCCAATAAAAGATATAAGGATAGATACAGTAGGTCCTGCTTTTAGTGGTAATGAGGTGAAAATTGCTGATGATGGTGAAATTCTGGTTAAAGGTGAAAACGTTATGTTAGGTTATTGGAATAAAAAGGAAGAGACTGAAAAAGTTTTAAAGGATGGCTGGTTATACACTGGAGATATAGGACATTTTGAAAGCGGATACTTAAAAATTACTGATAGAAAAAAAGATATTTTAATTACACCAGGTGGTGACAATATTTCTCCTGTAAAAATTGAAAATGACTTACTGAAGATTGAATATGTAGACCAAGCATTAGTTTATGGAGATAACAAACCATATTTAATAGCTATTTTAGTTTTAAATAATAATGAAAGCAATGTGTCAGATGAAAACATTTCAAAAGAAATAGAAACAATAAATAAAAACTTATCTAAGATAGAAAAAATTAAAAAGTTTTTTGTAATTAAAGATCAATTTACAATTGAAAATGGATTAATGACACCAACTTTAAAGTTAAAAAGATATAAAATTATTGAAAAGTATAAAAGTGAAATAGAAAAACTTTATTAAATTTCTTTAAATTAAGAGTTTATTTACCGCATAAACATTAACTAAATTAATAAAAAAATTTTTTATAAAAAATAAAAAATAAAAAATATTTTTTTTAAAATTCGCTTTTAATTAATGATTTGACATAAGTTGTATAAAAAAATAAAAATAAGTTAACAGCGAATCAATTTGATTCGTTAAACTAAAAAGGGAGCTAAAGATGCCTAAGAAAAGAAAAAAAGCGGCAAAGAAAACTAAGAAAAAAGCTAAGAAAAAAGCAAAGAAAAAAGCTAAAAAGGCTAAGAAAAGAAGAAAATAATAACTTAGTATTCTTTACAAAAAACGCTTCTCATAACTTTTTGTGTGAGAGGCGTTTTTTTTTATTCGTCTAAAGGTTCGTCAGTTTCAGAAATAGGCTCTTCGACAGGTAAATCAGCAGTTGGAGTTTTAGGAGTAGCGCTAATAGCTTGTGCTTGTCCACCAACATTTCTCTTTAATGCTTTATCTAATTTTTTTTGAGTGTCTTCTGGTGATAAATTTAAAATTATCTGAAATTCTGATTGCATTCTTTCATAAGCTTTTTCAAAAAGTTGTCTTTCACTATAAGATTGATCAACCATAAGATCATCACCTTTGTTTAGATCTCTTACAACTTCAGCTAATTCATAAATTTTACCTGATGAAATTTTTGCCTCATATTCTTGTGCTCTTCTACTCCACATTGATCTTTTGATTTTTGGCTTACTTTTTAATATAGAAATGCATTTGTTTACTTGATTAATTGTTGCTAAAGGCCTTAGGTGAGACTGTTTGTTAACGGGTACCATACCATTAGCTTTATCTTTTTCAAATTTGATAACGTATGTTTCAACATCAATACCACCGATATTTATTTTTTTAAATTCTGTAATTTGACCAACGCCATGTTTTGGATAAACAACATAATCTTTAATTTTAAATTCTCTTTTTTCAGTTTCTTGTTTTTTAACTTTTTTTATCTCAGGTTTAACCTCATTAGTTTTTGATATTCTTAAATTATCAACTTTCGGTTCATCTGGCGTTTCAGTAGTTTTTGAAACTTTTTTTATTTTAGGAGATTTATTTGGAATTTTTTTTAATACTTTTTTAGCTTTTTTTACTACTACTTTTTTGACTTTTTTAGTTTTAGTTTTTACAACTTTTTTAACTTTAGTTACTTTTTTCTTTTTAACTTTTTTTGTCATTTCTTTATCTGATTTACCTTTAAAGATTTTCTTTAAAATACTTTTCGTACTTATTTTGCTCATTTTTAAATTTTTCATGATCCGCTGGGGGATCTTTTTTCTCACTTATGTTTGGCCAGATTTCTGAATATTTTTTATTGATCTCTAACCATTTTTCGCTTCCAGGTTCTGTATCTGCTTTTATAGCATCAACGGGGCACTCTGGCTCACAAACGCCACAATCTATACACTCATCCGGTTTAATTACAAGCATATTTTTACCTTCATAAAAACAATCAACCGGACAAACGTCTACACAATCAGTAAGCTTACACTTAATACAATTATCGTTTACAATATAAGTCACTCTTTACTTTCCTCTTTTAATCTATGCTTAATATCCCCCATAGTTTTACTGTCAATGTATAAAAGTCCCGCTAATCTTCTCATAAGATTTGTTTCATACATATCCGCATCTTTATTAGAATAAATAATTGACCAAAGAGCTTCCACTATTTTAATTTTATCTTTTTCAGGTAAATTTTTAATTTCTCTTGTGAAGTCTAAAATTTGGTTTGAATTTTCCTCAATAATTTTTGCATCTTGTATAGTTTTTGTGATTTTTTCACTTTCAAGGCCCAACTCTAGAAGTGTTTTTTTAATTATTTCCTCCTCTTTGTCAGTATAATTTTCATCTATTTTTGCAGCATGGATTAATAAAGCACAAACTTTTACTATAAAATTATTCTCTTCTTTTTTATCTGTCTTTTTAAAAAACATAAAATTAACCTAGCTTGAGATTTTTAAGAACTTTAAATGGATTTTCATTTGAAACTTTTTTGTTCTGTATTTTTTTAAATTTTTTAACAGGATTATATTTAAAAAACATGTCTTGTTCTTTCTCATAAGTTTTATAACCCATTTTTTGTAATAATTTTTTAAAGTTCTCTTTGCTGCACCCTAAAAGATTTAACATTTCAGGTATCATTTTTATTTCATTATTTTCTTTTGAAGTAGCATTAATAATTTGTACAAAGAGTCTTTCAAGAATATCTATTCTTACAAAAAGATTATCAAATTTTTCAAATCCACAGAGAAGCATAAAGTTTTTATTTTGAGAATCTTTATCTTCTAAAAAATTTAATCCAAAAGTTGGTGGTTTTAAATTATAGAATTTTTGATGAAAATTTTTCCACAATAAGGTTCTTAAAGATACAGCATCTGGTTTTATAAGCTGATAAAGGAATACATGGTATCTTCCAAATTTTACACCCAATTCTCTAAGTACTTTTCTATCTATTTGTTCAAGATTTTTTAAATAATCAGAAACTTGTTCTCTTTTTAAAACACCATTATTTTCATAAAGCTGATAAGCTAAAGCTTTAATCGAAGACTTATCTTCTTTAATGTTTTTTAAATCTATTAAACTTTTCAAGACATCGCCTATTTTAGAGTTTAACCATTTTTGAATAAAATCATTTAGTTTTTGTTTTGGATTTTGTTCAATAATGTCATCAACAACTAAAGTAAAATTAGGACTTAAATAATCATTTCCTGGTAACAGTCTAGCAATTGGAAATTCATTCCAATATATTTTAAAATCCTCTTTTAAATCTATTAATCCTGTATCTACAATTGACTGAATTCTTTTATCAAACTCAGGTCCAATTGATTGTCTAGCAGCTTTTTTTAATGACTTGATATCAGTTTCAAGAGAGCCTTTTTTTAAATCTAATTCTAATTTCAAACCTTTAATTTTACCAATAAACTGATCATCTATTTTAACGTCATTGTTCTGTAATATTTCAGTTTTGAATTCCATGTCTTGTTTTAAACCTCTTGCAAGTATACTTGCTCTTTTGTCGATAAAAGTCTTGGTAAGTTCTTCATGAAGTCTGTCAGAAAGTCTATCTTCTAAATGTTTTGTTTTTTCTATCCAATAATTTTGATTTTCTACCCAATTATTTTTATTTGAAACATAAGACCAAGTTCTTACATTTGCAATTCTATTTGATAAAGAATCTACATTTCCCTCTAATTTATCAAGTTTCATGAGCTGTAATCTCATGTAATCTTCTGAAATTAGACCTTTTTCACTGTTTAAAAATTTAAAAACATTTCTGATCACTTCATAATGATTGCCGTAGGTTTTTTTAACAAAATCAGGTATCTGACAACATTCCCATAATAATTTGAGAGTTCTTTCGTTAAATTCTAGATTATTTTTTTCATCTTTTATAAAATATTTTAGCGCTCTTTCATCCTCACATTCGTGAACTTTTCTTAACCATTCCATCTGGGGTCTTTCTTCAAGACTTTTAATCAGTGAATTTGGGTTATTGAAATTAAGATCAGAATTTCTCCAGAATAAAGTTCTTATTTCTTCAAATTTATGTCCTTCAATTAATTCCACTTCTTCAGGTGAAATTTCTTTACAATCACCAGTTATTCCAAAACCACCATCATTCAAATATCTTCCAGCTCTTCCCGCTATTTGACCTATTTCAGATAAATTTAATTTTCTTAATTTTTTTCCATCAAATTTTTTAAGATTTGAGAAATATACATAATCTAGATCCATATTTATTCCCATTCCAATAGCGTCAGTGGCTACTAAAAAATCGACATCTCCAGATTGGTAAAGTTCTACTTGAGCATTTCTCGTTTTAGGACTTAATGAACCCATAACTATAGCTGCCCCACCCTTTTGTCTTCTTATTAATTCTGCTATTGCATAAACTTCCTCCGCTGAAAAAGCTATGATTGCAGTTTTTCTATTTATTCTTGATATCTTTTTATGTCCGGCATAAGTGAGTTTTGATAATCTATCTCTATTAACAAATTCTAAATCCTCATTTAATTTCGATATGATGTTTTTAATAGTACTAGAACCCATTAGCATTGTAAGTTTTTCACCTCTTAAATTTAATAATCTATCTGTGAATATGTGACCTCTTTCATGATCTGCACACATTTGAATTTCATCTATGCCCACAAATTCTAAATGTTTTTCAATAGGCATTGATTCTACTGTACATAAATAATATTTTGCGTTTGTAGGAATTATTTTTTCTTCACCAGTAATTAAAGCAACTTTGTCTATACTAATTTTTTTTATTACTTTATCGTAAACCTCTCTTGCTAATAATCTTAATGGGAACCCAATCATTCCGCTGTCAAAAGATAGCATTGTGTCAATTGCAAGATGAGTTTTACCTGTGTTTGTTGGACCAAGAACAGCTTTAATTTTATTTTTAGGCATTTCTATCTTTGGTGTATAATTTTTTTTACCTACCAGATATTGTTAGTGCTAAAGAACAAAAATAGACTAAAACATGACCGAATCGGAGGGTAAAAAGTTCTCATTTTTATATTAATATTAATGAGAATATCATAATTGAGATTAAT
The DNA here is from genome assembly GCF_052047835.1 of Candidatus Pelagibacter sp. HIMB1542. Taxonomy (NCBI): domain Bacteria; kingdom Pseudomonadati; phylum Pseudomonadota; class Alphaproteobacteria; order Candidatus Pelagibacterales; family Candidatus Pelagibacteraceae; genus Candidatus Pelagibacter; species Candidatus Pelagibacter sp. HIMB1542. The sequence goes on from NZ_JBNAJB010000002.1 coordinate 522,626, forward strand.
TCTATAATAGTAATTTAAAAAAATAAAAATGACCAATAAACTTTGGGAAGCATCTTTTAAAGAGAAAAAAAATTCAAATCTTTATGCTTTTGAGAAATTTATTTCAAAAAAAATCAAAAAAAAATTTAATTTAAATTACAAAACTTTTTTAAATTGGACTATTGAAAATTCTCCTGAGTTTTGGAATTATTTTTGGGAATTTTCAGAAATTAAAGGATTGAAAAGTAAAAAAAAAATTAAAAAATCTAAAATATTTTATAAAAATTTATTCTTACCAGGTAGTAAGTTAAATTTTGGTGAGAATTTATTGTCAAAAAATAATGATGATAAGGCGATTACTTTTATAAGCGAAAATGGCTTTAGAGAAGAAAAATCTTGGAGAGAATTAAATTTAAGTACAGGCAAAATTGTAAAGTTTTTAAAGGAAATTAAAATTAAAAAAGGAGATAGAGTTGCAGCTTATATGCCTAATACTATCGAGACAGTTGAGGCGTTTATAGCAGCGAGCACTATAGGAAGCATTTGGTCATCATGCAGTCCTGATTTTGGTATTAAAGGTGTTGTTGAGAGATTTTCTCAAATTAATCCAAAAGTTTTGTTCATTACAGACCAGTATTTTTACAATGGGAAAAAAATTAATGTATTAGAGAGATTATCTGAAATTTTAAAATCTATTCCGTCAATTAAAAATGTTGTGATTGTTAATTATCCTGGAAAAAAATATGTAACTAATAAAAGTAAATATAAGAAAATAAATTTAATTAAATGGCGTGAGATTATTCATAATCAATCTGAAAAAATAAATTTTAAAAAGTATGATTTCGAAAGTGAGTTGACTATTTTATATTCAAGTGGAACAACTGGAAAACCAAAATGTATTTGCCACAGAACTGGTGGAGTTCTTCTTCAACATAAGAAAGAACACCAATTACATTGCGATATAAAAGAAAATGATAACGTGTTTTATTTTACTACTTGTGGTTGGATGATGTGGAATTGGTTAGTAAGCTCGTTAGCTTCAAAGGCATCAATAGTACTTTTTGATGGTTCTCCAATGTATAAATCAAGTGATTTACTTTTAAAAATAGCACAAAGAGAAAAAATTACTCTGTTTGGAATTAGTGCTAAATATATTGATGCTCTAAGAAAATTAGAACCTAATCTTAAATTTAAATATAAACTTCAAAAACTAAAAACAATATGTTCAACAGGTTCTCCTTTATCAAGTGAAGGTTTTAAATATGTTTACAAAAATATTAAAAAGAAAGTTCATCTCTCATCTATTTCGGGTGGTACAGATATTGTATCGTGTTTTGTTTTAGGAAATGTATATCAGCCAGTAAATATTGGTGAAATACAAAATTCTGGCTTAGGTTTAGATGTTGATGTCTTTAATGATAGTGGCAAATCTTTAAAAAATTCTAAAGGTGAACTTGTTTGTAAAAATCCATTTCCATCAATGCCTCTTAAATTTTGGAATGATAAAAATGACGTAAAATATAAAAAAGCTTACTTCAATAAATATAAAAATATTTGGCATCATGGTGATTATGCTGAAAAAAGAAATACTGATGGTTTTATTATACATGGAAGATCTGACACTACCCTTAATCCAGGAGGTGTAAGACTTGGTACTGCTGAAATATATTCTGAGGTTGAAAAGTTTAAAGAAATTAAAGAAGCACTAGTAGTTGGTCAATCTTGGGATAATGATATAAGAATAATTCTTTTTGTTGTAATGAGTAATGAATACATACTTAATGATTCTTTACTTAATAGAATAAAAACTCAAATAAGAATAAATGCATCACCAAGACATGTCCCTAGTAAAGTAATTGTTGTAAAAGATATTCCAAGAACCAAAAGTGGTAAAATTGTTGAGCTTGCAGTTAAAAGCACTATAGAAGGAAGTGTTGTTAAAAATAAAGAAGCTTTAGCAAACCCAGAAGTTTTAAAACAATACAAAAATTTGAAACAGTTAAGTTATTAAATGTTAAAAAATATAGTTAAAGATTTAAAACCATCTTCTACGCTAGCAATTAATGAAGCTTCAAAAAAACTTGAAGATGAAGGAAAAAAAATATTTAAATTTGGTTTTGGACAATCACCCTTTAAAGTTCCTCAAGACGTAGTAGAGGAGCTTAAAAATAATGCGTATCAAAACAAATATTTGCCCATGCAAGGTCTTTCAGAGCTAAGACAGTCTGTTGCAAAATACACATCAAAGAAAAAAAATTATGAATATAATTCTAAAAATGTTATCATAGGACCAGGCTCTAAAGAGTTGATGTTTTTACTTCATGTAATATTCGATGGTGAAATTATATTACCTGCACCAAGTTGGGTTTCTTACGCGCCACAAGCAATATTAGGAAGAAACAAAATTCAAATTTTACAAACAAAAAGAGAAAATAATTGGTTCCCTACAGCTCAAGAAATAGAGGAAGTAATATTAAAAGATAAAAATAAAAATTATTTATTATTTTTAAATTCCCCCAATAATCCTTCAGGACAAGTTTGTGAAAATTTGGAAGAGATTTCTAATGTTGCAAATAAACATAATCTTATAATTTTATCTGATGAGATATATTCAGAACTGACTTTTACAAAAAATTATAAGTCTATTTCAAATTTTTGTCCTGAAAAAACAATTATCAGTACCGGCCTAAGTAAATGGTGTGGAGCTGGTGGTTGGAGATTGGGATATTTTATTGTTCCAGAGAGCTTAAATGACATAAAAAATATGATTAATGTTTTAGCCAGTGAAACCTTTTCAGCAGTAAGTGCGCCCATCCAATATGCTGCAATAAAAGCATATGAAAACAATCATAGTAAATACATTAATAAATCTAGAAACATTTTAAAGGCTGTCGGCAATTATGTTTATCAAAATTTAAAATCAAACAAAATTTTAATTAATGAACCCCAAGGAGGTTTCTATTTAATGCCTGAATTTTTAAATTCTAAATTTAAAACTTCATCAGAAATGTGTGAAAATATTTTAAAAGAAACAGGTGTTGCTTTATTACCTGGATCAGATTTTGGATTTAATGAAAGTAAAATGCTTGCAAGATTAAGCTTTACTGATTTTGATGGAGAAAAATTCATGAATAGTATTAAGGAAGATCAATCTATTGATTTTAATATAATCGAAAAGTTAGCACCCAAGGTTATAGAAGGTGTTGATAATTTAAAAAAATGGTCAGAAAATCTTTAAAATCAGCCTATACATCTATTGTAATTTTTTGGTAAGATTAATTTATAAAAAATAACGACATACAAATAGAGAGGGAAAAATAATGAAAAAAATAATAACATCCCTATCAAGTGCTTTACTGATTTTATTTGCATCACTGTCCTTAACTACAGTTGCTAAATCAGCTGAGTTCTTCACGATAGGAACTGGTGGACCTACTGGAGTATATTTCCAAACAGGTAACGCTATATGTAAAATGCTTCATAAATCAGCAATTAGTGCTGAGCACGGTAGAAAAAAAGGCACAGCTAAAGCGTATAGATGTACTGCTCCATCGACAGGTGGTTCAAACTACAATATTGGACAAATAGCAGCTGGAGAATTTCAATTTGGTGTAGCTCAATCTGACTGGCAATATCACGCAGTGAATGGTTCAAGCAAATGGGAAGGAAAACAATTTAGTGATTTGAGAGCTGTGTTTTCAGTTCACAACGAACCTTTTCAAATTTGGGCTAGAAAAAAAGCAAGAATTAAAGATTTTGCAGATCTAGAAGGTAAAGTAGTAAACATTGGTAACCCTGGTTCAGGTCAGAGAGGAACTATGGAAGAACTAATGAAAGCTATGGGTGTTGATAATAGTTTCTTTAAATCAACGACAGAGTTAACTTCTTCAGAGCAAGTGAAAGCTTTATGTGATGGTAAAATTGATGCATTTGGTTATTCGGTTGGATTTCCAAATGGTGCAATGGAACAAGCCGCAACTTGTGCTGCTAAAGCATCTCCAATCAATTTGACTGGACCAGAAGTTCAAGGCTTAATTGATGGTGCTGATTATTATGCACAGGCTGTAATTCCTAAAGGCACTTATACTAAACAGAAAAAAGATGCTACTACATTTGGTGTTAAAGCAACTGTGGTAACTTCAGCAGATGTTTCTGAAGAACTAGTGTACTTAGTTACAAAAGCAGTTTTTGAAAACTTTGACGATTTCAAAAAACAACATCCAGCATTTGGATTTTTGGAAAAGAAAAACATGATTAAAGATGGTTTATCTGCTCCACTACATCCTGGTGCAATTAAATATTATAAAGAAGCTGGATTAATGTAATCTAAGTTTTTTACTTTTTAAAAGGCCTGGTAATTTTTACCGGGCCTTTTTTTTATGGTATGAATATTTCTTATGAGTGATTCAATTAGCACCAATATAAAAAATAAAATAAGCGAAGATTTATCACCAACCAGAAACATTACTGGATTTCATTTAAAGGTAGTTTCTGCAATAGCTATCATTTGGTCTTTATTTCAACTTTGGTACGCATCACCATTTCCATTTATGTTGAATATTGGAATGTTTAAAGGTTTACCTGCGAGAGCAATACATTTAGGATTTGCATTAACTTTAGCATTTTTAATCTACCCAGTAGCAAAAGGAAAAAAAATTTCATTTTTTGATATTATTATAAGTTTTGTGGGCGCTTTTTCTTGTCTCTATATTTATTTTTTTTATGATCAATTAGTAGAGAGGGGTGGTGTTCTTTTAAGTTTGAAAATCACTGATACATTCAATTTTCCAGTGGAATTAATTTTAGGAGGATGTGGTATTTTAATACTTTTAGAGGCCACAAGAAGAGCAATTGGATTACCTTTGGTAATCATTGCAACTTGTTTTTTATTATTTTCATATTTTGGAAGGTATGCACCAGAGATAATTTCTCATGGAGGCTTGTCTTTAAATAGATTAGTAGGATTTCAATGGTTGGATCAAGAGGCAATATTTGGAATCCCTATTGGTGTTTCTGTAGATTTTATTTTTCTGTTCGTTTTATTTGGTGCCTTACTCGAAACAGCAGGTGGAGGTAAATATTTTTTAGATTTAGCCTTTGCGATGGTTGGTAAAATGAGAGGTGGACCAGCCAAAGCTGCAATTCTAGGTTCAGGAATGACTGGTTTAATCTCAGGATCATCAATTGCTAATACCGTAACTACAGGAACATTTACTATTCCAATAATGAAAAAAACAGGTTTCTCTAAAGAAAAGGCAGGTGCAATTGAGGTTTCATCATCTGTAAATGGACAAATAATGCCGCCTGTGATGGGTGCCGCAGCATTTGTAATGGCAAGTTTTATTGGGGTTACTTATTTTGAAATAGTTAAACATGCTTTTTTACCTGCAATTATTTCTTATATTGCTCTATTTTATATATCTCACCTAGAAGCTCTAAAATTAAATCTCAAAGGAATGGACGATGCCGATGTTCCTAATTTGAAAAAAACATTTTTATCTGGAATTCACTTTTTAATTCCTATTTTTGTTTTAATTTATACTCTTGTTTATTTAAGGTTCACTGCTTCGTATTCAATTTTTTATGCAACAATTACTTTAATTTTAGTAAATCTAATTAACTTAATTATTAAAAATAATTACTCTAAAGATTCTTTTAAAGAATGGTTTAATCAAACAATCGTTGGTTTTGAAAAAGGGGCATTGAATATGGTAGCAGTTGGTATAGCAATTGCTACAGCTGGTATCATAGTAGGTGCAGTTGGCTCAACAGGCTTAAGTACAAACTTAATTATTGTTATCGAATCTATTGCTAAAGATAACGTCACAATACTATTATTTTTAACAATAATTTTATGTTTGTTGTTAGGAATGGGTTTACCAACTACAGCAAACTATGTTGTGGTTGCATCTTTGATGGCAACTGTTTTAGTTGATGTTGGAAATGCATCTGGGTTTATTTTTCCACTTATAGCAGTTCATTTATTTGTTTTTTACTTTGGACTGATGGCAGATGTAACACCACCAGTAGGACTAGCTTCTTATGCAGCTGCAGGAATATCTGGAGGAGACCCATTAAGGACTGGAGTTCAAGCATTTTGGTATAGTTTAAGAACAGGAATATTACCAATAGTCTTTTTGTTTAATCATGAACTTTTACTTATTGGTATTGAGAATATATGGCATGGGCTTATTGTTATTATAACATCATTAATCGGAATTTTAGTTTTTACATCAGCAACTCAAGGTTGGTTTGTAAATAGACTTAAATGGTATGAGATAATTATTTTTTTAATTATTTCTATTTCTTTATTGTCTCCAGATTTTGTTTTAAATAAATTTTACCCAAAATATAATTATCAAGAAATTAATAAAATCAATTCATTAAAATTTGATTCAAAAAAAGAAATCCAAATTAAAGTAACAAGACCCAGTTTATATGGAGAAAGATATAAACTTTTTGTAATATCAAAAAATACCTTTGAAGATCATTTTACTCTAGAGGATTATGGGATTACTTTATTGGTGCAAGATGAAAAAATAATTGTTGATAATTTAAAATGGAATGGAGAGGCAAAAAAAAATGGTTTTGAAATGGGTGATTATATTAGTGAATTCAAAATTGAAAACTTTGATAGACCATCGAAAAATATAGTTTATCCAATCGCTTTAATTTTATTAGTTATTTGTGGATATTTTAATATCAGAAGAAAAGAATAAATTAACCACCTGGACCTAAGTTTGAAGGTTTAACTTTTAAAATTTTCCAAACACCTGTTGCTGATGTGATAATTTTGTTATTACATTTAAGCTCACAAAATAAAAATATTAATGTATTAGTTTTTTTTAAAATTTTTGTATGTCCAATAATTTCATCACCAACTTTTGAGGCACCAATAAACTTGATATCTAATGAAATAGTTACACATGGAGCATTACTCGCAGATCTGTGAGCAGCGGTTCCGGCACCTGCATCTATTAATGCTGATAGATAGCCTCCATGAGTTATACCAGCAGCATTTAAGTGATTTTCATTTATAGTAGATTTAAATTCATATTCAGTTTCAGAAATGTTTCTAAACAAAACACCTCCATTGTGTTTCATAAAACCAGGTGTTAAGCTTATTTGTTCAAATTCATTACTCATAAAATTTACAATACAATTGTTAATAGCAATAATAACAATGCGATAATTATAAAAAAGTAAATTACTGATTTTTGTAAAGATGCTTTTAAAAGCCAATCAATCATTTTTATCCTTTTTTGGTGGACCGCCCAGAACTCGAATCTGGAATCTCCCGGTTCGTAGCCGAGCGCCTTATCCAATTTGGCCAGCGGTCCAAAATTAATTTTATTAAAGATACTGTATTTTGAGGTTTTATTAACAAATTTTGTTCAATTAAAACACAGCTTTGCATAAAAAGATTAATTAATGTGATAAAATAACATAAAAATATATTTTATTTGAGTGTATAAGCCTTTTAAATAATGAGCGAAAAACTACTTGTTCCTGACATCGGTGATTTTGAGAATGTTGAGGTGATAGAATTACTTGTAAAGCCAGGAGATATAATCAAGGAAAATGATCCAATAGTTACAATTGAAAGTGATAAATCTAGTGTTGAAATTCCATCAACTATATCAGGAAAAATTGATACCATTAATGTCAAAGTAGGCGATAAAGTTTCAAAAGGTGATTTACTTTTAAGTTTAAGTAATTCAACCAAAAGTCTTCCAGAGAGCAATCTTCCTAAAGATACAGAAAATATTATTAAACAAGCTGAGGAAGCTATGGCTGTCAAAAAAGAGGAGCAGGTGAATGTACCAGAGCCAGCAAAAGAAAAAAAACAACCTATAATTCAAGTTACAAATGGATTAGATGCAGATCCTCTAGAAACCCAAGATTGGCTAGAATCTTTGTCTGCAGTAATTTCAAAAGATGGAAATCAAAGAGCTCACTTTTTAATTAAGGAATTAATTAACAAAGCTTATCGTGAAGGAGCAAATATTCCTTACACACAAAATACTCCATATATAAATACCATCCCTCCTGAGGCTGAAATAAAATCAAATGGAGATCAAAATATTGAGAGGAGAATAAGATCTCTGATCAGATGGAATGCAGCCGCGATGGTGGTAAGAGCTAACAAAAAATTTCCAGAATTAGGTGGACATATAGGAACCTTTGCATCTGCTGCAACTTTATATGATGTTGGAATGAATCATTTTTGGAGAGCAAAAAATAATAAATTTGGAGGTGATCTAGTATATTTCCAAGGACACAGCGCACCTGGAATGTATGCTAGAGCATTTTTAGAGGGCAGATTAACTGAGAAACAATTAGATAGTTTTAGACAGGAAGTAAAACCTGGAGGATTATCTTCATACCCTCACCCTTGGCTAATGCCAAATTTTTGGCAATTTCCGACTGTTTCGATGGGGTTAGGACCAATGCTTGCAATTTATCAAGCAAGATACATGAAATATTTAATCAATAGAGGATTGATTAAAGATGAGGGACGAAAGGTCTGGGCTTTTTTAGGAGACGGTGAAATGGATGAACCAGAATCCATGGGTGCAATTGGATTAGCAGCTAGAGAAAAACTAGATAATTTAATTTTTGTAATTAATTGCAATCTCCAAAGACTTGATGGACCTGTAAGAGGAAATGGAAAAATTATACAAGAACTTGAAGGTAGCTTTAGAGGTGCTGGATGGAATGTCATAAAAGTTATTTGGGGTTCATACTGGGACTCATTGTTAGCTAATGACAAAACTGGTCAATTAGTAAAAATTATGAATGAAACTGTAGATGGTGAATACCAAGCTATGAAAGCAAGAGATGGTGCATATGTGCGAGAAAAGTTTTTTGGAAAAAATCCAGATACTTTGGAGATGGTTTCATCTATGTCAGATAAAGATATTTGGAGATTAAATCGAGGAGGACACGATCCTCATAAGGTATACGCAGCTTATGATAAAGCAATTAAAAACCAAGGAAGTCCAACAGTTATTATTGCAAAAACAATCAAGGGATATGGAATGGGAAAAACAGGTGAAAGTGTAAACACTACTCACCAAACTAAAAAATTAGATGTGGATGATCTTATGTATTATAGAGATCGTTTTGACGTTCCCCTAACTGATGAACAAGTTAGAAACATAGAATACTTTAGGCCTGATGAGAAATCTCCAGAGATTAGATACATAAAAGAGAGAAGACTTAAACTGGGAGGCTATTTGCCAGAGAGATCAACCTTTGCAAAACCTATTAAAGCACCATCAAAAGATATTTTTGATTTTATGAAAGTTTCAACTGGTGAAAAAGAAATGTCTACCACAATGGCACTGGTCAGAATGTTAACTAATTTGTTAAGAGATAAAAATATTTCACCTAGATTAGTTCCAATTATCCCAGATGAAGCAAGAACATTCGGTATGGAAGGATTTTTTCAAAAAATTGGAATATATGCTCATGAAGGACAGAAATATGAACCCGAAGATGCTGCACAACTAAGTTCTTATAGAGAAGATAAAAGTGGACAGGTACTTGAAGAAGGAATTAATGAGGCAGGAGCGATGTCTTCTTGGATAGCAGCTGCAACTGCTTACACAAATCATGATATTGAAATGATTCCAATATACATTTTTTATTCTATGTTTGGATTTCAAAGAATTGGAGATTTAGCTTGGGCTGCTGGTGATAGCCAGGCTAGAGGTTTTTTAATTGGTGCAACAGCTGGAAGAACAACCTTAGCAGGTGAAGGATTACAACATCAAGATGGACATAGTCATTTGATTGCATCAACAATTCCTAACTGTGTAACATATGATCCCACATTTCATTATGAATTAGCAACTATTTTTAGAGAAGGTCTAAGAAGAATGCATGAGAAGAAAGAAAATGTTTTTTATTATATTACAACAATGAACGAAAATTATTCACATCCTGAAATGCCTAAGGATAAAAATTGTGAAGAAGGAATTCTTAAAGGAATGTATAAGATAAAGGAATTTAACAAATATAAAAAAACAAAACTTCAACTTTTGGGCTCAGGAACAATTTTAAGAGAGATGATGGCAGCAGCTGAAATTTTACAAAACGACTATCAAATTGATAGTGAAATATGGAGTGTTACAAGTTTTAATGAGTTAAGAAAAGATGGAATGGAAGTTGAAAGATATAACCTTTTAAATCCAGACAAAACTCCTAAAAAATCATATGTAGAGCAATGTCTTGGAAGCACCGAAGGACCAATTATGGCAGCATCTGATTATATGAGAATGAATTCTGATCAAATAAGACCTTATACAAACAATAAGAGCTTTTATTCTCTAGGTGCAGATGGTTTTGGAAGAAGTGATACTAGAAAAAATTTAAGAAAATTCTTTGAGGTAGATAAAGAACATTTAGTAGCTTATGGATTAAGCATTTTAGCAAAAGAACAATTGATAGCTTCAAAATATGCAAAAGATGCTATGAAAAAATACAAAATTGATGGCGATAAACCTATGCCAACAAAATTATAATGTCAGATATTGAAATTAAGGTACCAAATATTGGAGATTTTAAAGATGTTGAGGTTATTGAGGTATTAGTAAAAAAAGGCCAATCAATTAAAAAAAATGACCCTTTAATTACAATAGAAAGCGATAAGTCTAGCGTAGAAATACCATCTAGTTTTGAAGGTAAAATTTCTAACTTAAATATAAAAGTTGGAGATAAAGTATCTGAAGGAGATTTAATTTTAACTTTAGAAAAGTCATCACAGATAAATCAAAAAGTTGAACAAAAGCCAATAATAGAAAAAGAGTTTAAAAAAATTGAAGTAATAGAACCTGAAGTTCAACAAGAAACTAAAGTTTCAAATAATGTATCTAACATTTCATCAGCAAGCCCAAAAGCTAGAAAATTTGCTAGAGAACTCGGTGTAGATATAAATAAAGTTTTAGGAAGCAAGAGAGATGGAAGAGTTGTTGAAGAAGACATCAAAAAATTTGTAGCATTAAGATCAAACAATATCGCTGAAGTCGTTGAGGAAAAAAAACCAAGCAAAATCAAAAACGAATTTGAGCATTCAGATTTTGGTCAAATAGAGATCAAAGATATACCAAGAGTTAAAAAATTATCATCAAAGTATTTAACAAATTCATGGACCACTATACCTCATGTTACAAATCATGATGAGGCTGATATTACAGAAATGGAAAGTTTCAGAAATTCTTTGACTGACATTTATACAGGAGCTAAAATTAAAATTACTCCTTTAGCATTTATTATAAAAGCGTTAGTTGCTTCGTTAAAAAAATTTCCAAGTTTTAATTCTTCAATAGATGAAATTGAAACAGGTAAAATGACAATGAAAAAATATTATCATATAGGTATAGCTGTAGACACTCCAAATGGACTAATGGTTCCAAAAATTAGAAACGCTAATAATAAAAAAATTTCTCATATTAGTAGAGAGTTGAGGGAGGTAAGCGATCTTTGTAGAAATTTAAAAATAGACAAAAAAGAATTGTTTGGTGGTTCGATGACCATTACTAGTTTGGGTGGAATAGGTGGATCATTTTTTACACCAATAATAAATTATCCTGAAGTAGCAATTTTAGGAGTAGGAAGATCAGAGAAAAAACAAATTTATATAAATGGAAAGTTTCAAACTAGAACAATGCTACCGATTTCTTTGTCTTATGATCATAGAATTATTGATGGAGCTGAGGCAGCAAGATTTAACAATGATCTTAAAGAAAATTTAGGCAAAAATTTTGCTTATAAGCTAGCTGTATAATTAAAAATGTCTAAGCCCATTTCCCTATTAAGTGCTTTGTTATGCACTTTTATATGGGGCACAACTTTTATTGCTCAAGATACTGGTATGGACAATATTGGTCCTTTTACATTTAATGCTGTTAGATTTTTTGTTGGTTTTTTAGCTATTACCCCACTAGTAATTTTACTTGAATTAAAAAATTTTAAACCAGAATTAAAAACAGATAAAAAAACGTTTATAATTTATGTGTCTTTAATAGGATTGTCCTTATTTTTAGGTTCTGCATTACAACAGGTTGCTTTGCTATATACAGATGTTGCAAATGCAGCCTTTTTTACGATCTTTTATGTACCTATGGTGCCTATCATAATTTATTTGTTTGGAAAAAAATCAATTCATTGGAGTGTTTGGCCTTCAGTAATTTTGTGTTTAATTGGAGGATATTTATTAACAAATTTTTACGATGCAACTGTTAGGTTGGGTGATACTTTGGTTGTACTAGGAGCTTTATTTTGGAGCACACATATTATATTTACTGGAATTATTATTTCTAAATACAATCTTCCACTTACAATTGGAGCAATTCAAACTTTAATCGTAGCTATTTTATCTTTTTTCATTGGAATTCTTTATGAAGAATTTGTTTGGAACAACATTCTAATGGAAATATATTCTATATTATATGCTGGAATATTATCTGGAGGATTTGCATTTGTATTACAGATTTATGCACAAAAAAATATTACACCTGCACCAGCAGCAATTATTTTCTCCCTTGAAGGTGTATTTGCAACTGTAGCTGCATGGTTTATTTTAAATCAAGTATTAGATATAAATAATATATTTGGATGTTTTTTTATTTTGTGTGGAGTTTTATTATCACAATTACTCCCACTTATAAAAAGGAAAAAAATTTAATAAATTAAACCGAACAATACTAAAGCAATTATTATTCTATAAATTACAAATACATTCATAGAAAACTTATTTATAAAAATTAAAAAATATTTAACTGTTAAAAAAGAAAGAATAAAAGAAGATATAATTGCAATTATTACTAAATAATTAAATTCTGTTGGTTGATTAAAAATATCTTTTAAACTAAGCACACTTGCACCAGCTAACGCTGGGATAGATAGTAAAAAAGATATTTTACTCGAATCTACTCTATTAAATTTCAAAATCCTTGCAGCTGTTATTGTAATACCTGCTCTGCTTATTCCAGGTATCAATGATAAAATTTGCATCATTCCTATAAATAGAATTGATTGAATATTTAAATTTGTAGAAATTTTTTTATCAAAACGACTTTTGTCAGATATATATAAAACAATCGCAAATATTAAAGTTGTCCATGCAATTGTTTCAATGTTTCGTAAACTATAAATTAGCCCTGTGGTATACAAAAAATATCCAAACATTATTAATGGAATAGATCCAATAACAATTAAACTTATTAGTCTTTTATTTTTATTTATGTTTAATAACTCTTCTTTAAAGTAATAAACTATTGCAAAAAGAGATCCTAGATGAAGGCTTATATCAATTAGTAATGAGCTAGATTTAAATTCATATAAGCTTGAAACTAAAATTAAATGTGCAGAAGAACTTATCGGAAGAAATTCTGAAACCCCTTGAATTGCTGAAAGGATTAAAACTTCTATAATATTCTGAAACATAATTTCTTCGTAGCTTATAAAGCTTATATTTCAAACAATACGATTTGATCATAGTAGCTATGCATTTATTAGAAACCTGTTTATTTATAACAAAAATGAGAGATTAAAGGTCAATAAATATGACCTATTTAATGCTTTATTAAATAAAATCATTATATAATTTGCCGAAAATTATAATTTTTATGACTGACAAAATGTTAAAATTTGTAAAAATAGGTCAACAAACTCCACCTAAAAGAGAAGTTGATCAAAGAAAAAAGGATTTTAACGAGATATATGACGAATATATCAATGAAAAAGCTAAAGAACAATCAAGCAGATGTTCTCAATGTGGAGTTCCTTTCTGTCAAGTTCATTGTCCTTTAAGTAATAATATTCCTGATTGGTTAAAGTTAACTGCTGAAGGAAGATTAAAAGAAGCATATGAGCTTTCCCAAAGCACTAACAATATGCCTGAGGTTTGTGGAAGAATCTGTCCGCAAGATAGATTATGCGAGGGCAATTGTGTAATTGAACAGTCTGGTCATGGAACAGTTACAATTGGTTCCGTTGAAAAATATATAACAGATAACGCCTGGGAACAAGGTTGGGTTAAACCAATTGAAGTTACAAATGAAAAAAATCAAAGTGTTGGAATTATAGGAGCTGGTCCTGCTGGATTAGCGGCAGCAGAACAGTTAAGAAAAAATGGGTATAAAATTACAGTTTACGATCGTTATGATAGAGCTGGAGGATTGTTAATATATGGAATTCCAAATTTTAAATTAGAAAAAGAAATAGTTGAAAGACGAACAACGCTTTTAAAAGATGGTGGAATAGAATTCATACAAAATTTCGAAGTTGGTAAGGATGCAAGCTTAGAGCAATTAAGAAAAAAACATGATGCAGTATTAATTGCAACAGGAGTTTACAAAGCAAGAGAAGTTAATTTACCAGGTAATGATTTAGATAATATTTTTCCAGCAATGGATTTTCTTACAGCATCAAATAAGAAAGGATTGGGTGATGACGTTGAATTATTTGACAAGGGAATTCTAAATGCTGAGGGAAAAGATGTTGTTGTAATTGGCGGAGGTGATACAGCAATGGATTGTGTGAGAACTTCAGTTAGACAAAAAGCAAAATCAGTAAAATGCTTATACAGAAGAGATAAAGAAAATATGCCTGGTTCAGCAAGAGAAGTTGCAAATGCTGAAGAAGAGGGTGTTGAATTTGTATGGTTGTCTAGTCCTAAAGAATTTAAAGGAACTAATAAGGTAGAAAATTTAATTGTAGATCAAATAAAATTAGGTGAACCAGATGAAACTGGCAGAAGAAAACCTGAAGTACAAGAAGATTCAAGTTATGAAATAAAAGCAGATATGGTTATTAAAGCTCTTGGATTTGATCCAGAGGATTTACCTAATTTATTTGATAGCAATGAACTTCAAGTTACAAAATGGGGAACAATAAAAACAGATTTTGATACTATGGAAACTAATCTAAGTGGTGTTTTTGCTGCTGGGGATATTGTTAGAGGAGCTTCATTAGTTGTATGGGCAATTAAAGATGGGAGAGACGCAGCAGATTCAATAAAAAATTATTTAGAAACAAAATCCAAAAATGAGAAAAAAGTTGCTTAATGAAAACTTATAAAAAAAATTTTGATCTACTTAAGAAAAACAATGTCTATTCTGAAGATATGGAGCATGATGCTTGTGGAGTGGGTTTGATAGCTTCAACAGAGGGGAAAAAATCCAGGAATGTGGTTGAATATGGAATTGAGGCTTTAAAGGCTGTTTGGCATAGGGGTGCGGTAGATGCTGACGGGAAAACAGGAGATGGAGCTGGAATTCACTTAGAAATTCCAAAAGATTTTTTTATTGAAAAAATTGAGGTTACTGGACACAAGCACGATAATTCTGAAATCTGCGTAGGAATGATTTTTCTTCCACGTAATGACTATGCAGCACAAGAGAGCTGCAAAACAATTGTTGAAAGCGAATTAACGAAAAATGATTTTAATATTTATGGCTGGAGACAAGTTCCTGTTAATCCAAAGGTTTTAGGTGAAAAAGCTTTTCAAACTATGCCTGAAATTATTCAGGTACTTTTCAAACCTCATAATAAAGAACTTACCAATAAAGATTTGGAGAGAAGAATTTATGAGACAAGAAGAAAAATCGAAAACGAAGCTTTCAAAAAATCATTAAATAATTTTTATATTTGTTCGTTAAGTTCAAAATCAATTATTTACAAAGGAATGTTTTTAGCCGAAGCAATTTCAGAATTTTATTTAGATTTAAATGATGAAAGATTTGTATCAAGATACGCAATATTTCATCAGCGGTTTTCAACCAACACAGCTCCAAGTTGGAATCTTGCTCAACCATTTAGAGCAATTGCACATAATGGAGAAATTAACACATATAGAGGAAATAAAAATTGGATGAAAGTTCATGAACAAGAAATGAATAGTCCATTATTTGATGATATAGAAAATCTTAAGCCAGTTATTCAACAAGGAGCCTCAGATTCTGCAGCTTTAGATAATGTTTTCGAATTATTAAACATTTCAGGTCAACCTGCGCCATTAGCTAAACTAATGTTAGTTCCTGATGCATGGTCTAAGAAGAATAAGACTTTGCCAAAAGATCATCAGCAATTATTTAATTTTTTAAATAGCACAATGGAACCTTGGGATGGACCTGCCGCTATAGCTGGAACTGACAATGAGTGGGTTATTGCAGCAAATGATAGAAATGGATTAAGGCCTTTAAGATATGCAATTACAAAGGATAAGTTGTTGTTTGCAGGCTCAGAAACTGGGATGATCGAACTGAATGAAAAAAGAATTTTATCAAAAGGAAGATTAGGTCCTGGAGAAATTATAGGAGTAAGAATTGAAAAAGGTAAAGTATTTAGTAATAAACAAATTAAGGATTACTTAGCAAAAGAGTATAAACATTTTAATTCACAAATAATCGATTTAGATGACAAGCTAACGATTGAGGATGAAAAAAATTCTTTTTCAGGGGATGATTTAAGAAGAAGACAATATACTTTTGGGATTAGTTTAGAGGATCTTGAATTAATTTTACACCCTATGGCTGAGGATGCAAAAGAGGCTACAGGATCTATGGGCGATGACACTCCTTTAGCAGTACTATCAGATAAATATAGACCTCTGTATCATTTTTTTAGACAAAATTTTAGCCAAGTTACGAATCCGCCAATAGACTCTTTGAGAGAAAACAAAGTGATGAGTTTAAAAACAAGATTTGGAAATCTAGGCAATATTCTAGATTTTGATAATCTAACAAAACAGAATATTTACGTTCTAAATAGCCCAGTTTTATCTAATTCTCAGTTTGAAAAATTCATCAATTTTTTTGGAAACAATTCAACAATAATTGACTGTACCTTTGAAGAAAGTAGTAGTTTGTACGAAGCTATTAAAAAAATTCAAAAAGATGCGGAAATTGCTGTTAGACAGGGTGTTACACAATTAATTCTTAGCGATAAAGATTTATCAATTTCAAAACTTCCAATTCCAATGCTGCTTGCAGTTGGCGCAATCAACTCGTTTTTAATTGAGAAAAAATTAAGAGGCTATGTGTCAATAAATGTCCAATCTGGAGAAGCATTAGATACACACTCTTTTGCAACTTTAATCGGTGTTGGAGCAACAACAGTCAATCCTTATTTGGCGTTTGACAGTTTATATCAAAGATTTGAAAAAAAATTATTTGGAAAGTTTAGCTTTGAAGAATGTGTTGAAAGATACATTAAATCTGTCAATGCAGGTTTATTAAAAATCATGTCTAAGATGGGTATCTCTGTTTTAAGTTCTTACAGAGGTGGATGCAATTTTGAGACTGTTGGATTAAGCAGAACTATTGTTTCAGATTATTTTCCAGGAGTTGTGTCTAAAATTTCTGGTATTGGACTTACTGGAATTGAAAAAAAAATAAGAACAATTCATAAAGAAGCATTTGAAAGCACTGATACAATTCTTCCTATTGGAGGGATTTATAGATATAGAAAAAATGGAGAAACACACCAATATCAGGGCAAACTTATACATTTACTTCAAAGTGCAGTTGGTTCTAATTCTTATGACGCTTATAAAAGATATGCAGAAGGTATTTATAATTTACCACCAATAAATTTAAGGGACTTAATTGATTTTAGAGAAAAAAAATTAAAGGGAGCTATAGATATTTCAGAAGTAGAACCAATAGAAAATATTTTAAAAAGATTTGGAAGCGGAAGCATGTCTCATGGTGCTTTATCTAAAGAGGCACATGAAACTTTGGCTACAGGTATGAATAGAATTAAAGGAGCTTCTTGTAGCGGTGAAGGTGGTGAAGATGAAAAAAGATTTAAAGTGTTAGATAACGGAGATAGTGCAAACTCAAGAGTAAAACAAATAGCTTCAGCAAGATTTGGTGTAACAGTTAATTATTTAAACAATTGCAATGAGATTGAAATAAAAATTGCACAAGGTGCAAAGCCAGGAGAAGGCGGACAACTCCCAGGTTTCAAAGTTACAGATGAAATAGCAAAATTAAGACACTCAACGCCTGGAGTAACACTAATTTCTCCTCCACCACACCATGATATTTATTCAATAGAAGATCTTGCGCAGCTTATTTATGATTTAAAACAGATTAATCCAAAAGCAAGGATTGGAGTAAAACTAGTTGCATCCTCAGGAGTTGGGACTATTGCTGCAGGAGTTGCTAAAGCAAAAGCAGACATAATATTAATTTCGGGACATAACGGTGGAACCGGAGCTACCCCGCAAACAAGTGTAAAATACGTAGGTATTCCATGGGAGATGGGATTAACAGAGGCTAATCAGGTTTTAACATTAAATAATCTTAGACATACAGTTACACTTAGAACTGATGGGGGAATCAAAACAGGTAGAGATGTTGTTATAGCTGCTATGATGGGAGCAGAAGAGTATGGAGTTGCAACAACTGCTCTAGTTGCAATGGGATGCATAATGGTAAGACAATGTCATTCGAATACATGTCCTGTTGGTGTCTGTACTCAAGATGAAAAATTAAGAGAAAAATTTACTGGAACACCAGATAAGGTTGTTAATCTATTTACGTTTATAGCAACTGAGGTTAGAGAAATTTTAGCTAAATTAGGTTTTAAATCATTAAATGATATTATTGGCAGAACTGACTTACTTAGACAAGTTAGCAAAGGTTCAGATAATTTAGATGATTTAGATTTAAACCCTTTATTTGTTCAAGCAGATACTGGGAACAATACTAGATACTGTGAAAACCAAGAAATTAATTTGGTGCCAGATACTCTAGACCAAGAAATATGGCCTGAGATTGAAAAGGCTTTAGATAATTCTGAAAAAATTGAAAAAGAATATTTAATTAAAAATACTCATAGAGCAGTTGGGACAAGAATTTCTCACCATTTATATAAAAAATATGGCTATGAAAAACTTGATGATAATTTTTTAGTATTAAATTTTAAAGGGTCAGCTGGCCAATCTTTTGGAGCTTTTTCATCCAAAGGTTTGAAGTTGGTATTAAAAGGGGATGCAAATGATTATGTCGGCAAAGGTCTTTCAGGAGCTACAATTTCTATAAGACTACCAGAAGAAAGTAACTTAATTTCAAATGAAAATACTATCTTAGGAAATACAGTTCTATACGGAGCAACATCTGGAAAACTTTTTGCAGCTGGTCAAGCTGGTGAAAGATTCTCTGTAAGAAATTCAGGTGCAGTTACAGTTATTGAGGGATGTGACTCGAATGGTTGTGAGTATATGACTGGTGGAACAGTAGTAATTCTAGGAGATGTTGGAGATAACTTTGCTGCTGGTATGACAGGTGGTATGGCTTTTATCTATGATAAATCCCAAGAATTTGAAAAAAAAGTAAACCCAGAGTCAGTTGTTTGGCAGAATGTTGAAACAGATTTTTGGAAAGAAAATTTAAAAAATTTAATCAAAGAACATCATGAAGAGACAGGATCTTTGTTATCTAAAGAAATAATTAAAAATTATGATAATGAAATTAATAATTTCATTCAAGTTTGTCCTAAAGAAATGTTAGATAAACTTAAAAACCCTATCAGTTTAAAAAAAGTTATAAAAGAAGTTAGTTAATTAATAATTTTAATTCTTTTAAGATTATATTAAGCCATTTCTTATTTGATAAGCTATGGTCACCCTTTTTTACAACGATCAATTTCTTTTTTGCTTTTGGAAATAGATTTAAAACTTTTCTAGAATAACTTACTGGTACAGCTTCATCATATTCACCATGCACCATGGTAACATTAATTTTTGAATTTATTTTTTTATTTAAAACTCTATTTATTCTTCCATCTTTTATAAGCTGATAAGTGATTGGATACTCATAATTCCCATGTTTTAGGTGATATATACCTTTTTGGATTGTTTCTTGCTTTATTTTTTTGGAGAATTTTTTCCACATCAAATTTTCTAAAAACTCAGGTGCTGACCCAATTCCTAAAAATCCCATAATTTGTTTTTTAAATATTTTGAATTGTCTTAAAGCAATCCAAGCACCCATACTTGAACCAATGACATAAAAATTATTATTTTTTATATATTTATTTATTAATGTAGAAGTTTCTTTAGTCCACTTCGAAATATTTCCATTTGTGAATTTACCTGTAGATTTTCCATGACCCGAATATTCTAAAGCAAGAAAACTTATTTTATTTTTTCTTGCAAATTTTAAAAAAGCTTCTGGCTTTTTTCCTTCAAGATCTGACATAAATCCATGTAAGAAAACAATGAATGGGGAATTTTTATAAATTTTGCAAATATGTCTAATTTTCTTAGACTTTGAAATTGTGTGGAATCTGAAATTTGCCATAATCGTTTATAAGAATTGCTAATTAATATATAATCATATCAAATGTCATCTAATTTAAAAGTTTTGCAAGTAATTCCAAAACTTGGATATGGCGGCGCAGAGACCGGCTGTTATGATATTGCTCACTATTTGCCAGAAAACGGTTGCAAATCATTTATAGTTACTAGTGGTGGTGAGTTACTTAAATTTGTAGATAAAAATAAAGTAAAAGTTTTTAGACTTCCAGTTCAAAGTAAAAATCCAATATTAATTTTAATTAATGCGATAATTTTAACTTTTATTATTTTATTTAATAATATTTCAATCATACACGCCAGAAGTAGAGCGCCTGCATGGTCTTGTTTAATGGCCTCCAAGATAACAAGTAGAAAGTTTGTGACTACATTTCATGGAACTTATAATTTTAAAAGTAATTTGAAAAAATTATATAATTCAGTAATGGTTCGATCTGACTTAATTATTGCAGGATCAAACTTTATTTTTTCACATATCAAAGAAAATTATTCAAATTACTTAAATCAAAAAAAAAAATTATTAGTAATATATAGAGGAATTAATGTTGATTATTTTGACCCTACTACAAAACTTGAAACTGAAGAGAAAAAATTATTAAAACAGTGGGAAATAGAAAAAGATAAAAAGATTATGCTCTTGCCTGGTAGATTGACTACCTGGAAGGGACAAGAGGTATTTATTGAAGCAATCAATTTGGTAAATATTGAATTAGGTTATGAGGCATTTTATGCTGTTATCCTTGGAAGTGATCAGGGAAGAGATTTGTATAAAAAAAAACTAATAAGGCTTTCAGAACAATATAGGTTGACTAAACAGTTAAGATTTATCGATCACTGTAAAGATATGGCGTTAGCTTACAAAGTTTCTGATATAATTGTTTCAGCTTCTATTGAGCCAGAAGCTTTTGGTAGAGTTTCTGTAGAGGCCCAGTCTATGGAGAAACCAATTATTGCAAGTAATATTGGTGGCTCTAATGAGACGGTCATTGATGAAAAAACAGGCTATTTATTTAAAGCAGGTGACGCAAAGTCATTAAGTCAGAAAATTTTAAAAACTCTAACTATTGACGAAACTCAATTAAAATTAATTGGTATTGAAGGAAGAAAAAATATAGTTCAAAAATTTAATGTTGAAAAAATGTGCTTTTCTACTTATTCAGAGTATAAAAGATTAATAAATTAAATGCCTATAATTACATTACCTGACGGAAATAATATTGATTTCCCAAACAAAGTTACTGGATTGGAAGTAGCGCAAAAAATTAGCAAATCATTAGCCAAACAAGCAATGATTATAAGCATAGATGGCGAGTTAAAGGACTTAGATCATTTAATTGAGAAAGACTGTTCAGTAAAAATTTTCACATCTAAAAATCCTGAAGGTCTAGAAACTATTAGACATGATACTGCTCACATATTAGCGATGGCAGTGCAAGAATTATTCCCTGGAACACAAGTTACTATTGGCCCTGTAATTGAAAACGGATTTTATTATGATTTTGCTAGAAAAGATCCGTTTACAGAAGATGATTTAACAGAGATTGAAAATAAAATGAAAGAAATTGTTGATCGAGATGAGATTACCAAAAGGGAAGTTTGGGACAGAAATAAAGCCATAGATCATTTTAAAAAAAAAGGTGAAATTTATAAAGCTGAGTTAATAGAAGCAATACCGGAGAATGAAGATGTTTCAATTTATTTTCATGGAGATTGGCATGATCTTTGTAGAGGACCACATCTTTCTTCAACAGGTAAAATTGGAAAATACTTCAAATTAATGAAAGTTTCAGGAGCTTATTGGAGAGGTGACTCCAACAATGAAATGCTTCAAAGAATTTATGGTACAAGCTGGGCTTCTCAAAAAGATTTAGATGAGCATCTAAAAAGAATAGAAGAAGCAGAAAAAAGAGATCATAGAAAATTAGGAAAAGAAATGGACTTGTTTCATTTTAGAGAAGAAAGTCCAGGCTCAGTTTTTTGGCATGAGAGAGGGTGGGCATTATTTCAAAAATTAATTAATTATATGAGAAGCAGACAGGATGCTGCTGGATACAAAGAGGTAAATACACCTGAAATTTTAGACCGACAATTGTGGGAAAAATCTGGTCACTGGGAAAAGTATGGAGAAAATATGTACACGTCAGAAACTCCTGATGAGAAAGTGTTTGCAATAAAACCAATGAATTGTCCTGGTCACATACAAGTATTTAATCAGGGATTGAAAAGTTATAGAGATCTTCCATTACGTATCACAGAATTTGGTAAGGTTCATCGTTACGAACCATCAGGTGCTTTACATGGTTTGCTTAGAGTTAGAGCTTTTACTCAAGATGATGCGCATATTTTTTGTGCGGAAGATCAAATTACGAGTGAATGTTTAAATGTAACAAATTTAATCTTAGATATTTATAAAGATCTTGGATTTGAAAATGTGATTTTAAAATATGCTGATCGACCAGAGGTTAGAGTTGGAGATAATGAGGTTTGGGATAAGGCAGAAGCTTCACTTCTTGAAGCAGTTAAAGCTTCTAAGTTAGAGTATAGTATTAATAAAGGTGAAGGCGCCTTCTATGGGCCAAAAATTGAATTTGTTTTAAGAGATGCTATTGGAAGAGATTGGCAATGTGGAACTTTACAAGTTGATTTAAATTTACCTGGAAGATTAGACGCATCATATGTTGATAAAGACGGAACAAAAAAAGTTCCTGTTATGCTTCATAGAGCGTTGTTTGGTTCATTAGAAAGATTTATTGGAATATTGATTGAAAATTATGCTGGTAAATTTCCTTTTTGGATTTCACCTTTACAAACAATGGTAATTCCAATTTCAGAGGAATTTAATAATTATGCTATTGAAGTGTCTAAAAAAATTAAAGGTGCAGGCATTAGTTCTGCAGTTGATATTAAAAATAATAATTTAAACTATAAAATTAGAGATCATTCTTTAGCAAAAATACCTCTTTTATTAATTTGTGGTAAAAAAGAAGTTGACTCCAATTCAGTAACGATTAGAAGGTTAGACTCTAATAAACAAGAAAATATGGATATAGATTCATTTTTAAATACTTTTTCTGATTTAAATAAAGCATCATCAAACTAAGTGGCAGATTTCAAACAAAATTACTTTCAAAGAAGAACAAAGGATAGAGGTCCAAGATCTAATAACCGAATATCTTCACCTGACGTTCAAGTTATTGCAAGTGATGGTGAAAATCTTGGAGTGATAAGCACTAATGAAGCTATATCAATGGCAAAAAACCAAGGTTTGGATTTAATTGAAATTGCACCTAATGCCAACCCACCTGTTTGTAAAATAATGGATATGGGAAAGTATAAATATGATGCACAAAAAAAAGCAAATCTTGCAAAAAAGAAACAAAAAATAATTTCATTAAAAGAAATCAAAATGAGACCTGTAACTGAAACTCATGATTATGAATTTAAGGTCAAAAATGCAAAAAAATTTATCTCCAAAGGAGATAAAGTTAAATTTACTATCAGATTTAAAGGGCGAGAACTCCAACACTCTCATTTAGGCAATGAACTGATGGGTAAAATTAAAGAGGATATGAAGGATATTGGTAGAGTAGAGTTGCAACCCAAATTTGATGGGAAGCAAATGATCATGGTAATTCAACCTTTATAAGCCTTAATAGAGGTTGTAAAATTTCAACATTCTTTGTATAAGTCCGCAGAATTATGCCAAAATTAAAAACAAAAAGCTCAGCAAAAAAAAGATTTAAGATATCAGCTAAGGGCAAAGTTATATCTGCTCAAGCAGGTAAAAGACACGGTATGATTAAACGAACGAATTCACAAATTAGAAAATTAAGAGGCACTACGACTTTGTCTAAACAAGATGGCAAAATTGTTAAATCATACATGCCTTACAGTTTAAGAGGGTAATAATGGCAAGAGTTAAAAGAGGCGTAACAAGCAAAGCAAAACATAAAAAAGTTTTGAAAGCTGTAAAAGGTCAGTGGGGCAGAAGAAAAAATACTATCAGAGTTGCTAAACAAGCTATGGAGAAATCCATGCAATATGCTTACAGAGATAGAAGAAATAAAAAAAGAGATTTCAAATCATTATGGATACAAAGAATTAATGCTGGTGTAAGAGCAGAAGGTATGACTTATTCAAAATTCATTAATGGTTTAAGTAAATGTGGTGTTGCAATAGATAGAAAAATTTTAGCTGAAATTGCTTACGATAGTCCAGAAGCATTTAAAACAATTGTACAAAAAGCTCAATCCGCTTTAAATTAATCTCTATTGTTTTTATTTCTTAAGGAAATAATCTACTAATATGTCAGACATAAAAAATATTAGAGATCAATTTTTATCAAAGCTCAAAAATGAGCTAAGCTTAGATGAAATCAATTCAATCAAAACAGAGTTATTTGGAAAAAATGGTCAAATTTCATCTTTATTCAAAACTGTAGGATCAATACCAGAGTCTGACAGAAAAACTTTTGCAGCAGACTTGAATAAAATAAAAGATGAACTGCAATCTTTAATTTCGGAAAAGATTAAAGAAATAGAAACAAAAGAAGTTAATCAAAAACTTGAAAAAGAAAAAGTTGATATAACTTTACCTGGAAGACCTTTTGTTAGAGGAAAAATTCATCCTGTATCTCAAACTATAGATGAAATTTCATCTATATTTTCAGAAATAGGTTTTAGTGTTGAAGAAGGACCAGATGTAGAAAATGAATATAATAATTTTACTGCACTAAATACTCCAGATAATCACCCAGCTCGTGATATGCACGATACTTTTTATTTAGACGAAAATAAGGAAGTTTTGTTAAGAACGCATACTTCACCAGTTCAAATTAGAACTATGTTAAAAGACAAGCCACCGTTTAAAATTATTGCCCCAGGTAGAACATATAGATCAGATAGTGACCAAACACATGCCCCAATGTTCCATCAGGTTGAGGGCCTTCATATAGATAAAGATATTAACATGGGTCATTTAAAGGGATGTTTAAATTATTTTATAAAAGAGTTCTTTGAAGTGGAAAAAATCAAAATGAGATTTAGACCAAGTCATTTCCCTTTTACAGAACCATCTGCAGAAGTAGATATTGGTTACGAAATTAAAGATGGTAAAATTGTTATAGGAGAAGGGGATCAGTGGCTTGAAATTTTAGGATGTGGAATGGTTCATCCAAATGTTTTAAAAAATGTTAAAGTTGATCCTGCTAAATACCAAGGATATGCATTTGGTATAGGTATAGACAGGTTAGCTATGCTAAAATATGGTATTAATGATTTAAGAGCTTTTTTTGACTGTGATTACAGATGGTTAAATCATTTTGGATTTGATCCTCTTGATGTTCCTACAAATTATAGAGGTCTAAGTCGATGAAGATAACATTTGATTGGTTAAAAGATCATTTATCTGTAAGTGCCAAGGAAGAGAAGTTACTTGAGAAATTAACTGATATTGGACTTGAAGTTGAAAGTGTTGAAAATTTATCTGAAGGTTTAGATTTATTCAAAGTAGCAAAAATTTTAAAAACTGAAAAACATCCTAATGCAGACCGTTTAAAAGTTTGTGATGTTGATGTAGGTGAAAAAGAGATTAAGAAGGTCGTATGTGGTGCACCAAATGCTAGAGAAGGTTTAATTACTGTTTATGCTCCTCCTGGTGCGGTTATTCCAAAAAATAAAACTAAATTAGTTATAGCAAAAATTAGAGATGTTGCATCCTATGGTATGCTTTGTTCTGAATCAGAACTGAATTTGTCTGAAGAAAGTGATGGAATTACTGAGCTTTTGTCTTCGAAATACAACAACAGTATCGGAAAAAGTTTTTTTACTCAATCTAGTTCTAATTTGATTGATTTATCAATCACACCCAACAGACCAGACTGTCTTGGTGTTAGAGGAATAGCTAGAGATTTAGCAGCTTCAGGCTTTGGTAAATTAAAACAGATTAAAGAACAAAAAATAAAATCGAAAAAATCTCAAACAATTAAAGTAAAAATTACAAACGAAAAAAATCAAGGATGTTTTTCTTTTGGAAGCTGTTTGGTAACAAATGTAAAAAATACTGAAAGTCCAAAGTGGTTAAAGGATAAATTAATTTCTATAGGTCAAAAACCTATTTCAGCAATTGTTGATATTACAAATTATGTAATGATTGATATTAACCGGCCATTACACGCATATGATGCTGATAAAATTGAAAAAGGTATAATTGTTAGAAACTCAAAATCTGGCGAAGAGTTTACAGCTTTAGATAACAAAACCTATAAACTTGAAGATGATATGTGTGTAATTAGTGATGATCAAGGTGTGTTGGGACTTGGTGGTATCATTGGGGGCACAAGATCTGGAACAGAAATGGATACACAAAATGTTTTAATCGAATCAGCTTATTTTGATCCAAGATCAATTAGAAGAACAGCAAAAAGATTAAATATTGATACAGATGCAAAATTTAGATTTGAAAGGGGAATAGACCAATTATCAATTGAAGAAGGTTTAAATAAAGCAGCTTTTTTAATTAAAGAAATTTGTGGTGGTGAAATTAGTAAGCTAGATATTCAAAAAATCAGTACATTTAAAAATCAAATAATTAAATTTGATCCAAATTCGTTTGAAAAAGTTACAGGTTTTAAAATTTTAACAAAAGATATGTTAAAAATTTTAGACAACTTAGGTTTTACGTGCAAAAAAGATAAAAAAGTTTTTAAACTAAGTATCCCATCGTGGAGACCAGATATTACTCAGGAAATAGATGTTGTTGAGGAATTGGTAAGAATAGTTGGTTATGATAAAATAAAGATAGAAGAACCTATCAAAGAGAGAAAAAAATCTACTTTAACACAAACTCAAAAATTGTTTCATTTCCTCCAAAGATCTGTTGCTTCAAAAGGTTATTTGGAAGCAATTACTTGGTCTTTCACAGATGCGAAATATAATGATTATTTCAAAGGACAAAATGATGAATTAAAAATTGTGAACCCTATAAGTTCAGAATTAGGAGTTTTAAGAAATTCGATATTTTCCAATTTAATTATGTATATGAGCAAAAATATTGATAGAGGTATTAAAGATCTATCTATTTTTGAAATAGGACCAACATTTTTTGGAAAACAACCTGGTGAACAAAATATAGTAGTCTGTGGTTTATCTGCTGGAAAAAAATCTCGACTTTCTTGGTTAGAAAAAGAGAGAAATATAGATGTTTTTGATATTAAAAAAGATGTAGTTCAAACTTTAGTTGAAGCAGGTTACGATGCAGAAAAATTTTATATTGATGATGGAACACCTGATTATTATCATCCAGGTAAATCAGGAAGATTATTTTTAAACAGAGGTAAAGAAAGTGTAGCCGCATACTTTGGTGAAATTCATCCAAATATCATTAAGCAAATAGATATGAAGACTGAATCTCTAGTAGGTTTTGAAATATTTCTTGATAATTTAAAATTACCAAAAAAATCATTAAAAGATCAAAAAACAAAATATTCTGTTTCAGATTATCAAAAGTCAGAAAGGGATTTTGCTTTTATAGTTGATAAGAAAATTAATGCTCAAGATTTAGTAAATGTCTTATCAAATGTTGATAAACATATGATTTCTAACATTAATGTTTTTGATGTTTATGAGGGCGATAATATTCCTCAAAACCAAAAATCAATTGCGATTAGCGTTACAATTCAATCTCAAGAAAAAACTCTTAAAGAAGCGGATTTAGACCAAATAAATAAGTTAATTATAGAAACAGTAGAAAATAAAACTGGTGCTAAAATTCGATCCTAAAGCCAATGAGTTCAATCGATAATATAAGAAATTTTGCAATTATTGCACATATTGATCATGGAAAATCTACAATTGCAGATAGGATAATTCATAGTTGTGGTGGTTTGACTGAAAGAGAGATGAAAGCTCAAGTTTTAGATTCAATGGATATTGAACGAGAAAGAGGTATCACCATTAAAGCTCAAACAGTAAAGTTAAATTATAAAGCTAAAGACGGAAAAGAATATATTTTAAATATTATAGATACCCCAGGTCATGTAGACTTTAGCTATGAGGTAAGTAGATCATTATATGCGTGTGAAGGTTCAATTTTGATTGTGGATAGCACACAAGGTGTTGAAGCTCAAACTTTAGCAAATGTATATCAAGCATTAGATACAAATCACGAAATTGTCCCAGTATTAAATAAAGTAGATTTACCAGCTTCTGATTTAGAAAGAACAAAAAAACAAATAGAGGAAGTTATTGGGATAGATACCGAGAATGCAATTCCTTGTTCAGGAAAAACTGGAGAGGGAATAGAAGATATTTTAGAGCAAATTATAACGACTTTACCAGCACCAAAAGGTGAGAGTTTATATAATTTAAAATGTTTACTAGTTGATAGTTGGTACGACACTTATTTAGGTGTTGTCATATTAGTTAGAGTAATTGATGGGAAACTTTCTAAACACATGAAGATTAAAATGATGTCTACAAATCAAGAATATATTGTAGAAAAAGTTGGTGTTTTTACACCAAAGCCAGTTGATATTACTGAACTAAAAACAGGAGAAATAGGATTTATCACAACAGGTATAAAAGTGTTATCAGAGACAAAAGTTGGAGATACAATTTGTGATGCAACAAAACCATTAAAAGATGCTTTACCGGGTTTTAAACCAAGTAAACCTGTAGTATTTTGTGGATTGTTCCCTGTAGATAGCTCAGAGTTTCAAAAATTAAAAGATGGTTTAGCAAAGTTACAATTAAATGATGCAAGTTTTTCTTTTGAACCAGAGTCATCTTCAGCTTTAGGATTAGGATTTAGATGTGGGTTTTTAGGTTTGCTTCATCTAGAAATTGTGACAGAAAGACTTGAAAGAGAATTTGATGTTAATTTATTAACAACAACTCCTGGTGTAGTTTATAAAGTTCATTTAAATAATGGTGATACCATGGATTTACAAAATCCATCAAGCTTACCTGATCCTACATTAATAAAATACATTGAAGAACCTTGGATAAAGGCAACCATTATTACTCCAGATCAGTACTTAGGTTCAATAATTAAAATGTGCCAGGACAAAAGAGGAGTGCAAACCAACCTTAGTTACTCTGGCAGTAGAGCAGTGGTAAATTATGAACTTCCTCTAAATGAGGTTGTGTTTGATTTTAACGACAGACTTAAGTCCATGACGAGTGGATATGCAAGTTTTGATTATGAGATTATTGAGCATAGAGAAGGTGATCTAGTAAAACTTGGTATTTTAGTTAATGCTGAACCTGTTGATGCTTTAGCTATGATGATACATAAAGATTTTGCTCAAAAAACTGGGAGAGAAGTTTGTGAAAAATTAAAAGACTTAATTCCAAGACATAATTTTATGATTCCTGTTCAAGCTGCAATTGGAGGAAAAATTATTGCTAGAGAAACTATCAAAGGATTTAAAAAAGATGTTTTAACAAAAATTCATGGTGGTGGAGCTACAGATAGAAAAAGAAAATTATTAGAAAAACAAAAAAAGGGTAAGGCCAGATCAAAACAATTTGGAAGAGTGGAAATACCTCAAGAGGCATTTATTGGTGTTCTTAAAATTTCAAAAGAAAAATAATTGGAGAGGTGGCCGAGTGGTTGAAGGCGCACGCTTGGAAAGCGTGTAAAGGAGCAATTCTTTCATGGGTTCGAATCCCATTCTCTCCGCCATAATTAAAAATTATTATAAAAAAAATTAGATCTATTTTTTACTTCAAAAATTTTTTTATAACCTATAGCTAAGAGATAATTATTAACTGAATTAAAATTTTTTTCAAAAATTTCAATTTGTAAAATACATTTATTGTTCACAAGAGTCTTATTTATACCTTCCAAAACATTTAATTCATGTCCCTCTACATCAATTTTTAGGGATAATTTTTCATCTCTTAAATTTAAATAGTCATCACCAATTTTAAAGTCTGCAAAAAAACTATCATGATTTTTTAAAACAGCATCATTATTGGTTACTCCAGCGCCTCCTGTTTGTTGATATCCAAATTTAACCATTGTCTGCATCTTTAGCTTACTTGAAACATTAGATAATCCAAAATTATTCAAATTAATTTTTTTTGATAAATCAGGATTTATATCTAATGATTTTGAAAATTTATAAAAAGCCTCTTTGTTAGGTTCAAAGGCTATAATGGAAATATGTTTGACATTTTTTCCAATTGTTAAAGAATAGTACCCACAATTAGCACCAATATCTAAAAAAAATTTAATTTTATTGATATTAATTTTTTCTATAAGATGATTAATTTCCGTACTTTCAAATTCATTGTGTAATATTAATTCCCTATCTATTGGATCTAGAAAATCTAGAAACATTTTAGTATTTTTAATTTTGAAATAGCCTCTATTTTTTTTTAAAAATTTTAATAATCTAATGAGTACACTTGGTATAAGCCTTTTTAAAATAGGGAGTTTAAGAAGTTTCCTGAATATCATTAAATTTTTTATTTTTTCCGATGAAATTACATATAAATGATTTGAGGACATTAAATATCTAAAATCTCATTGTTTTTAAATGTATTTTAAAAGCATTTTTTTGATAAAAGTTGTTAATTATCAACAATAATTATTAAAAAGTGATATGATTAGTTTTTCCAAAAAATTAAAAAAATGACAAACAAAAATACATATCAAGCAGATTCTATCAAAGTTCTAAAAGGTCTTGAGGCAGTCAGAAAAAGACCAGGGATGTATATAGGAGACACCGACGATGGTACAGGTTTACATCATATGGTTTATGAGGTTGTAGATAACTCCATTGATGAGGCTTTAGCAGGTCATTGTAAAAATATTAGTGTAAAAATTAATTCCGATGGAACAATTACTGTAAATGACGATGGAAGAGGTATTCCTGTTGACATGCATAAAGGGGAAAAAAAATCTGCAGCTGAAGTAATTATGACTCAACTTCATGCTGGTGGTAAGTTTGATCATGACTCTTACAAAGTTTCTGGTGGACTACATGGAGTTGGTGTTTCAGTTGTTAATGCATTATCAGAAAAACTAGAATTAGAAATAAATAGAGATGGAAAAAAACATTTTATAGAATTTAAAAATGGTGAAGCAAAATCTCCCCTCAAAGTAGTTGGAAAATCTAAAAATACGGGTACCCAAATAACATTCTTGCCTTCTAAAGATATATTTTCGTCAATTAAATTTAGTGCAAACATTTTAATTAAAAGGATGAGAGAGTTAGCATTTTTAAATAAAGGTATTAAAATAATTTTTACTGATGCTAGTCAAAAAAAAGAAAAAACATCTGAATTTAAATTCGATGGTGGTGTTTTGGAGTTTGTAGATTTTTTAGATGAAAAAAGAGAAAAACTACAAAATAAAAATGGTAATGATTTATTTCGAAAACCTATTTACATTGAAGGCAAAAAAAATAACATTGAAATAGAGTGTTCATTAAAATGGAATGCAGGTTATTCAGAAGATATATTTCCATATACAAATAATATTCATCAAAAAGATGGTGGTACACATTTATTAGGTTTTAGAAGCGCTCTTACAAGAGTCGTAAACAAATATGCTAATGAAAATAATTTATTAAAGAAGAATAAATTAGCTATTTCAGGAGATGATATTAAAGAAGGCTTAACATGTGTGCTTTCAACTAAAATTCCTGATCCTAAGTTTTCTTCACAGACTAAAGATAAGCTGGTGTCGTCTGAGGTAAGAATGATTGTTGAAACTTTGGTTAATGAAAAATTATCAATATGGTTTGATCAAAATCCATCTGTTGCTAAAATAGTTTTGGCTAAAGTTATTCAGGCAGCTATGGCTAGAGATGTTGCAAGAAAAGCTAGAGAAAATGTAAGAAGGAAAGGAGCCCTTGAGTTAAGTGGATTACCAGGAAAATTAGCTGATTGCCAGATAGGAAAACAAGAGGGTACTGAATTGTTTATAGTTGAGGGAGACTCGGCAGGTGGTTCCGCTAAACAAGGAAGAAATAGAGCAAATCAAGCTGTTTTGCCTCTTAGAGGTAAAATTTTAAATACTTATGTCGAGGACATAAATTTTAAAAAAAATGGTAATGGCAATGGTAATGGTTCAGATCTAAGAACAAAAGCTCTTGCAAAAATGATTTCTTCAAATGAGATAGTAACATTAATTAATGCACTCGGACTTGATCCTAAATCTCAGGAAATAGATTTAAAAGATTTAAGATATGGTAAAATAATTATAATGACTGATGCTGATGTTGATGGTTCTCACATAAGAGCATTGTTATTAACTTTTTTTAATAACAAACCATTTAATAAATTAATTGAAAATGGTCATGTTTATTTAGCTCAACCACCATTATTTAAAATTAATAAAGGTTCAAAAGGGATTTATATTAAAGATGAAAAAGAATTAGAGGATTATATCGTAAATAATAACAAGGAATTGAAGAAATTGAAAAAGGGGTCAAAAGACTATTTAAATTCTTTAGATTTAGAAAAATCAAAAATGAACATACAAAGGTTCAAGGGTCTCGGCGAGATGAATCCAGAAGAGTTGTGGAATACAACTTTAGACCCTGAAACTAGAAATTTGCTTCAAGTTCAGTACTCTAAAGATCTTAAAAAAGATCAAAGTCTTATCCACACACTAATGGGTAGTGATGTTGCATTAAGAAAAGATTTTATAGTCTCAAATGCTATTAATGTAAAAAATCTTGATATTTAAAAATGAAGTTTTTTGAAACTTCAAAACACCATTCATTCAAAAAATCTACTTATATTACCTTAAGATGGATTGGTATAATTGGACAGTTAATTGCAGTTAATTTTGTATACTTTGTATTAGATTTTAAATTTAATTTTACAACTTCTAATTTAATTATATTTATTGGAATCGTAAGTAATTTTTACTTAATTTTTATTTATAAAAAAACTCAATTGTCAGACAGATCAGCTTTCATTTTTTTAGTTATTGATATTTTGCAATTAGCTATTTTACTTTACTTGTCAGGTGGAATTCTTAATCCATTTGTTATTTTTATAATTATTCCAAGTGTATTTTCATCATCTAATTTAAGTTTTAGAACAAATACTATGCTTGTATTGTTAACAGCTTTATCAATTGTATTTTTAACTTTTTATTCAACAGAATTACCTTCTCCACTTGGGGATCATTTTCATGTAAGCCCTTATTATTATTATTCTATTCCAATCGCTTTGATTGTTGCTCTTGTTTTTTTAAATTATTTTGCAATGACATTCGGAACTCAATCTAGGTTAAGAAAAGAAGCTCTTACGAAAATGGAAGAAGTAATGGCCAAAGAACATGAACTATTGTCCTTGGGCGGTCAAGCAGCAGCAGCCGCTCATTCATTAGGAACACCGCTTTCAACTATAAAAATAATTACTCAAGAATTACTAAAACAATTTGAGGGTAACAAAGAGGTAGAAAAAGATATTAATTTATTATCTAGTCAGGTTGAAAGGTGTAATGAAATATTAAAAAAATTAACTTTAAATCCAGACGAAGAGGATGAGTTTATTGATGTAGATATTACAATTAGAGATTATCTAAATGAAATTTTAAATTCATTTAAAGAGATAAGTACAAAGAAGTTTATTTTTAATTTTGATCAAGACTCTAATTCGAAAAAAATAGTTAAATCTATAGAAATTGTCTATGGACTAAGAAATTTTATAGGTAATGCTAATAAATTTTCTGATGAAAATATTTTCATAAATTTAAAGAGTGATAGTGAAATTACCGAAATCAGTATTGAAGATGATGGTCCAGGTTATCCAAAAGATATTTTATCAAAAATAGGAGAGCCATATTTAAAATCAAATAATCCTCAAGATAAATCAAAAACAGGACTTGGTTTAGGTTTGTTTATAGGAAAAACACTGTTAGAAAAAAATTTTGCTGCTGTGATTTGCAGAAACTCTAAAACAAGATCTGGTGCAGAAGTAATAATTAAATGGAGAAATACAGATTTATTTAATATTTAATGAAATTTTTTCTTTGTTTCGAACAAAGAACTAAGTTGAGATATCATTACATCTCCCAACTCATTTACATCAGTAATTTTTATAGCTCTATCATAATATCTCGAAACATCATGTCCAATACCAATCGCTAAAATTTCAATATCAGATTTATTCTCAATAAATTTGACCATTTTCTTCAAATGTTTTTCTAAAAAATCTCCTGAATTTACTGAAAGTGTCGAGTCGTCAACTGGAGCTCCATCAGAAATTACCATTAAAATTTTTCTTTCCTCTTTTCTTTTTTTAATACGGTTGTATGCCCAAGATATAGCTTCTCCGTCAATATTTTCTTTTAACAAACCTTCTTTTAACATCAGGCCTAAATTATTTTTTGCTTGCCTCCAATGTATATCTGCACCTTTATAAATTATATGTCTAAGATCATTAAGTCTGCCAGGTGTTTTTGGTTTTGAATTTTTAGTCCAAAATTCTCTACTCTGTCCACCTTTCCAGTTTTTTGTGGTAAATCCTAAAATCTCTACTTTGACTGAACATCTTTCAAGTGTTCTCGAGAGAATATCCGCACATATAGCAGCAATCGTTATTGGTCTTCCTCTCATAGAACCAGAATTGTCAATAAGTAAAGTTACAACTGTATCTTTAAAGTCTAGGTCCTTTTCTTTTTTAAATGACAAAGAATTATATGGATCCATTATTATTCTTGGTAACTTTGAACTATCAAGCAATCCTTCTTCTAAATCAAATTCCCAAGCCCTATTTTGTTTTGCCAGTAATTGTCTTTGAAGTTTATTAGCTAACTTAGTAATTACATCTTGGAAACCAATTAACTGTTGATCTAAATTTTTTCTAAGTTTAGTAGCCTCATCTGCATTTTCTAGATTTTCAGCTTTAACCACTTCGTCGTATTGTGTAGTAAATATTTTGTAATCAAGATTTATATTATCAATTTTCTTTTGAATTACCTGCTCAGAGTTTTGCTCATCAGACTCAACATCAGACAACTGCTCATCCAAATTAAACTCATCTATACTATAATCAGCATCAACGGATGCCTCTGTTTGTTGTTCATCATTTTCATCTTTGCTATCTTCATTATCTTTATTTTGGTCATCATTTGAGGGATTGTCTTGACCTTGATCTTGATTTTCCTCCTCTTCTTGGTCTTCTTCATTGCTTTCAAAAATATCCATTTCTTCGAGTATTTCGGAAAATTTAGAACTATAAGTATTTTGATTTTCTAAATTATTTAACAAAAACTCTTTATGTTTTTTAATTGATTGCTCAAAATCTTTTTCCCAGAAATTAAGCATTCTAGATGTTAAAGGATTTAGGTCTATATTATGAAAATTTTTAAGCATATATAGCTCAAATGCTTCAGCAACAGGAACGTCTTCTTTCGTTTTAAGCTGATCTTTTCTTTTACGATTAATTATTTGTGAATAGTTTTCATAAAAATTTTTTTGAATTCCTTTCAACATTTTGCCTCCTAGGGCTTCATATCTAATCTTTTCAGCTATATTATATAAAGATCTAGAGGAAGTGTTTGAAGGCAAATTTTTTCTGTAAATTTTTTCATTAGAAAATCTTTTTTTAAGTGCCGTAGAGTCTGTTTCAGCTCTTAATTTTATAAAATCACTTGGACTAGTTAGATCATTTATTTCAAAAGACGAAATATCTTTCGTCTTTTTATCTTCAGAAGATTTGTTGTTTATATCAATATCGTCTGCGATAACTTTTGCTGTTGAAGATAAAGCGATTCTAAATTTTTCTTTTAAATTTGTATCTTTATTGCTCATTTAAATTTGAATATTGATCAAGGACTCAGACAATTCTTCACCAAAACATCTTTGATAATATTCCGCGATTGTATTTTTCTCAATATCATCGCACTTATTTAAAAAGGTTACTCTAAATGCATATCCTGTATCCTTAAAAATTTCAGAATTTTCAGCCCAATGAAGAACTGTTCTTGGACTCATTACAGTAGATATATCTCCAGCAATAAAACCTTTTCTAGTTAAGGATGCTACTTTAATCATATTAGCAACTTTTTCTTTTCCCTTAGCATTATTTAAATTTTTATTCTTTGATAAAACTATATCCATTTCTCTATCTAAGCTTAGGTAGTTTAATGTTGTTACAATATTCCATCTATCCATTTGACCTTGATTAATTTGCTGTGTTCCGTGATAAAGTCCAGTAGTATCACCAAGCCCAACAGTATTAGATGTAGCAAATAACCTGAAATACTTATTTTGACTAATTACTTTGTTTTTATCTAGTAGCGTGAAATTTCCTTCAGCCTCCAACACTCTTTGAATAACGAACATAACATCAGGTCTTCCAGCGTCATATTCATCAAATACTAGAGCAACTGGATTTTGAATTGACCATGGAAGAATACCTTCATTAAACTGTGTTACTTGTTTTCCATCTTTAAGGACAATTGCATCCTTACCTATTAAATCTATTCGACTAACGTGACTGTCTAAATTTACTCGAATACAAGGCCAGTTTAATCTTGCAGCTATTTGCTCTATGTGTGTTGATTTTCCAGTACCATGATATCCTTGTACCAATACTCTTTTATTGAATGCAAATCCTGAAATGATTGCAAGTGTAGTATCTCTATCAAATTTATAATTTTTATCTATTTCAGGTACATATTCACTTCTTTTTGAAAAGGCATCCACTTCCATTTCGGAATCTATTCCAAAAGATTGTTTTAATGAAACTTTGATGTCAGGTTGAATGTTAAGATTTGGTATCAATTTTTTCTCTATAAGTATTTTTTAGCTGTGTGTAAGCTAAAGTTATTAGTTTTAATTTTTCCTCGTATTTTTTGTTTCCGGCATTCATATCAGGGTGAAATTTTTTAACAAGCACTTTGAATTTTTCTTGTATTTTTTGCCACTTTAAACCCACAGATATTCCCAATATTCCAAATGCTTTAATATCTTTATGATCAAATTTAAATTGACGCATATGATTATAGTCTCCATTGAATTTATCTTTATCAAATTCATCTTTTAATGTTGTGTTCCATAGGACTTTAAAAAAATTATCTGAAGAACTAAAATTTTGAGTGGGTTTGTGCCAAGTCATATCTGACTTTAAAAAATTGATCACTTGATTATCACTCATCCCAGAAAAATAATTCCAATTTTTGTTAAATTCTTTAACATGTTCTAGACAAAGCATTCTATATTTCCTGCTATTATCCTTCTCAATCGGTGCTCTGTATTCACCAATTTCATTACAATTATTCCAGTCACAAATATTTTTCATGATATAATATTCACTATATGGATATAAATGAATTAATTGCAATTATAAAAAAAAAATTATCAGATCAAATAAATGTTCAAAGTATAGATATAGAAGATAAATCTTTTCTACATAAAAATCACAAAGGTAATCAAGAAGGTAAATATCATTTAAAATTAAGAATAGTTTCTGATGAATTAAAAAATATGAACAGAATTGAAAGTAATAAAAAAATTTATAAAGTATTAGAGAAAGAATTGAAAGAAACTATTCACTCAATTCAAATTCAACTATCTTAAGTAACCATTAAAAAATTTTTTCAATCTTTCTTTTGGATATTCAATATTAATTTGTGGAGATCCAATTTTTTTCAAAAGTACTAAATTAATTTTTTGAGATTTATTTTTTTTATCCTTTGTCATGAAAAATAATATTTTATTTATATCTTTTTTTTTAAAAAATTTATTAACAGATATTGCTAGATTTAAATTATTGATATGATTTAATATTAGATTGTAATCACTTTTTTTAAGTATTTTTAAATTTAAACTAAAACTTAATGCTGTCCTTATGCCTAGAATCACTGCTTCACCGTGATTTAATTTCTTATTGTAATTTAAGCTTGCTTCATAAGCATGACCAAATGTATGTCCAAAATTTAAAACTTTTCTTATATTTTTTTCTTTCTCGTCTTTTTCGACCACACTTTTTTTAATTTTACAGCTTTCATAAATTGCTTTTTCAATAAATGGAGAACTCAGTTTAGTAATTTTATTCACGTTCTTATTTAAAAATTTGAAGAAATTTTTGTCTCTTATTAGAGAATGCTTTAAAATTTCACCATATCCACAAACAATCTCTCTTTTTGGCAGCGATTTAAGAAAATCAACATCTGATATCACTAAGTTTGGTTGATAAAAACTACCAATTAGGTTTTTTCCATAATGTGAATTTATGCCAGTTTTACCACCAATCGAAGAGTCAACTTGAGATAAAAGTGTTGTTGGTATATTTATAAATTTCATACCTCTTTTAAAGATACTTGATGCAAAACCACTTACATCACCTGTAATACCCCCACCTATTGATATTAAACAGTCATCTCTAGAAAAGTTTTTATTTAATAAAATTTCTAGGATCTTATTAATAATATTAAAGTTTTTATTGGCCTCACTGGCATTAAAAAAACATATATGTATTTTGTTTTTTTTTAATGAATTTTTTATTTTAGTGATAAATTTTTTTGGTATATTTTTATCAACCACAAGAAGACATTGATTAAATGTTAAGGAATTATTCTTAGTTATCTTTGATAGGTTAGTAATTAAATTTGATCCAATTATTATTGGGTATTTTTGTGTTTTTGTTTCAATTTTTAATTTAATTGGTTTCATAAATTTCTTTAATTTTGCTTACTATTTCATTTTTTGTAAGATTATCACATTTGATTTCATATAAGGCTTTAGAATAAATGTTAGTTCGTTTTTTAATTAAATCAATTAAATCATTATCTGTAGCATTAATTGTTAAAGGTCTTTTTTTACTATTTTTAATTCTTTCAACTAAAATTTTTTCATCCCAATTTAACCAAAATGAATAATGATTTTTTAAAACTTCATTTCTAATATTTTTATTTGCAAAAGCACCTCCCCCAAGAGAGATAACTGTAGAACTAAGTTTTAATTTTTTAAGTGTAGTTTTTTCTTCAATTTTTCTAAAATATTCTTCTCCTTTTGTCTCGAATATTTTTCGAATTGATGTATTTAAATTTTTTTCTATTTCTTTATCTACATCTACAAAATTTAACTTAAATTTTTTTGCTACCAAAGAGCCTATAGAACTCTTACCAGAACCCATCATACCTAGAAAAACTAGATTTTTTTTTGATTTCATAAGTTTAAATATTGAAAAAACACAAATATGTCTTAATTTGAAATTAACTAAAGTTATATGCAATTCAACAAAAATACAAGTTCAGGTAAAAAAAGTATAATTGGACTAGTTGTTAAATCTATTTTTGGACTAGTAATTGTTCTTGGCGTTCTTTTAATCCTTAATTCAATTGATTTTCCTGCTCCTAAAAAGGAAATTCAAAAAATTATTCCAAATGAAAATTTTAAAATTGTTAAATAAAAAATTCCTTATTATTTTTTTAAGCAATTTAATTATTTTAAATCCTATTCACGCAGAAGATAATCCAATTGATATATGGAATCTCGAAAAAAAGGAAAATGAAACTGTTGAGGAAGTAGTTGTTATTGAAGATGAAAATAATAACGATCAAATAAGTGTCTTTGATATGCAGTCAGATAAAAATACTGGCTCAATAGAATTAGATGAAAATTTAATATCAAAAGAAGTCAAAATCGTAGGATTATATGATCCCGAAGAATATGGTTTGACTATTGATATGTGGACGAAATCTGATGGTCAAAAGTTAAAAAATTTATTTAACAGTTTAGAGAAAATTAATCTTTCTAATGACGCTTTAGAAATTATGGAAATCTCATTATTAACTAATGCTCATTATCCTAATCAAAATATTACTGAAAATGAATTTTTAAAATTTAAATCTGATTGGTTAATTAAAAATTCTAATTTAGAACTTATTGAAGAATTTTTGGTTAATAATCAAATTGTAAATTCTCATCCTAAACTAACTACACATTTATTAGACAACTATTTATCAGGCCAAGATATAAAAAAGACCTGTGAATTTTTTACAAAAATTAAAGAACCAGTTGAAGATGAATATTTATCTAAATTAAATTTATATTGTTTAGTTAATTATGGAAAAAATGAAGAAGCCCAATTAATTCTAGATCTTAAAAAAGAGTTAGGTTTTCAAGATGAATATTTTGAAAATAAAATGAATTACCTGTTTGGTTATATTGATGAAGCATCTAAGGAAGTCTCTGAAAGTTCAGTATTTGAGTTTCATTTAGCTCATAGAACAAATCCAGAATTTTCATTTGAACCCAATGAAAATACGCCTCAATTAATTTGGAAATATCTATCAAATTCAAATTTACTACCAGATCTAAGTAATGTTGACATAAATGATCAAGATAAAATCTTAATTATTGAGAAAGCTGCAAATTATAAAATTTTTTCTGAAAAAGACTTATTTGAATATTATAAAAAATTTCAATTTAATATTGATCAATTGTTAAGTGCAACTGATACTTACAAGTCGCTGTCTCCGTTAGAAGCAAGAGCATTAATTTATCAAAGAGCACTTTTAACGAGTGAAACAGAATTGAAATTGGAATTTTTACAGTTGTTGAAGCAGCTATTTGAGGACAACAACATTGGATTAGCTTTTGATATAGAGCTCAATAACTTTTTGAAAGAAATTGAAGTAGATGATGTTCCTTCGGATTATTTAAGTTTTTACAATAATTATTCAAAAAATCAGGATTCAGAGTTCAAAAAAATTCAATACAATAATAATATTTTACATCAATCTAAGTGGGTAAATTATTTTAGAGGAGATTATTCAAAATCTGAAATACAAGAAGATTTAAAAAAATTTCTAGATAGAATAATTTTTAGTAATGAAACTTTGTCCACTAAAGATATAATTTTTATAGAAAGTCTGAAATCAGATGGAGTAGAAATACCAAGCGAGTATGACAGTTTGTTTTCACAAAAGCCTTATGAGCTAGATGGAAGTTTAGTGGACTTGATAGAGGCAAATGAAGTTGGAACAGTTTTATTGTCAATAATTGAGATAATAGGTAATAACAAAATAGAAAATATTGATGAAAAAAGACTTTATTTTATTTCGAATACACTAAATCAAATAAATGCTGATTTAATAAGAAATAAGCTATTACTAAAAGTTCTTCCTTTAAAAGTATAAAAATTATAATAACATACAAATTTTATGGCGATAAGAACGATTATTACAGAACCAAACAAATTACTTCGACAAGTATCAAAGCCTGTAGAGTCTGTAGGAAGTGAAGAACAAAAACTAATGAATGATATGCTCGATACAATGTATGATGCAAACGGCATTGGTCTTGCAGCAATTCAGATTGGTATACCAAAAAGAATTATAGTGATGGATATAAGTAAGGATGAAAATAAAAAAGAGCCTAGATACTTTGTAAACCCAATAATAAAAAATAAAGACTCGCTTAAGGCAACTTATGAAGAAGGGTGTTTATCTGTACCAAATCAATTTGCTGAAATAGATCGACCAAGCAAATGTGAGGTAGAATATTTAGATTACAATGGTAAGAAACATCTATTAAAAGCAGATGGGTTGCTTGCAACATGCATACAGCATGAAATGGATCATCTGGAAGGGATTTTGTTTATCGATTATCTCTCAAAGCTAAAAAAATCAATGATCATAAAGAAACTTTCAAAATTAAAATCAAATACAGCTGAAGTTTAAAAATGGCAAAAAAGTTAGTCTTTATGGGTACGCCCATGTTTGCTGTACCAATTTTAAAATCTTTATATCAAAATGGATATAATATTTCTTGTGTCTATACACAGCCACCCCAAAAATCAAAAAGAGGACAAAAAATTAATAAGTCTCCAATACAAGGTATTTCTGAAACTTTAAATTTAGAATATAGAACACCACCAGTTTTAAATAATGAAGAGGAGTATAATTTTTTAAATTCTTTAGATGTTGATTTAGCAATAGTTGTTGCTTACGGACAAATCATACCTAAAAAATTTCTAAACTTAACTAAAACAGGTTTTATAAATATACATGCATCATTACTGCCCAAATGGAGAGGTGCCGCACCAATTCAAAGATCAATTATGAATTTAGATCAAGAAACTGGAATAAGTATAATGAAAATTGCTGAAAAATTAGATACGGGACCAGTTTGTAATAATTATAAAATTCAACTTAATGAAAATTTGAATGCGTTAGAAATTAGTGAAAAGCTTTCTAACTTAGCAGCAGAAAAAATTTTAGATAACGTAGATGATATTTTAGATGGTAAAGCAAATTTTATTGAGCAAGATCATTCGAATGCAACCTATGCATTTAAAATTCAAAAAATTGAAGGTCAAATTAATTGGGATGAAAATGCTGAAAAAATTATTGGCAAGATAAACGGTTTATATCCATCACCAGGAGCATTTTTTATATTTAATGGAGAAAGATATAAAATTCTAAAAGCTCAAGTTGGAAGAGCTCAAGGAAATCCAGGGTCAGTATTGAGTGATAATCTTGAAATTGCTTGTGGTAATAATCAATCGATAATTATTAAGGAAATTCAGAGGCAAGGGAAAAGACCTCAAAATATTGGTGAATTTATGCAAGGTTCGCAGATAAAAAAAGGTTCAAAGATATAAATGTTTAGATATCAGCTTTTGATAGAATATTTAGGCACAAATTATAAAGGTTGGCAAATTCAAAAAAAAAATAAAACTATTCAAGGAATACTCCAAGACAAAATTAGAAAGTTATTAAAAGAAAACATTACTATAGTTGGATCAGGTAGAACAGATGCTGGTGTACATGCAATCGAGCAGTCCGCACATTTTGATTTAAAAAATAAATTATTGAGCTTAGATAAATTTATTAACTCAATTAATCATTTTTTAAAAAATGAAAATATTGCAATCCTTAAAATAAGAAAAAGAACCAGTAACTTTCACTCAAGATTTTCTGCAAAAAAGAGACTTTATAAATATGTCATTTTAAATAGAACAAGTTCACCTGTAATTGAAAAAAACCAAGTCTGGCATGTAAGAAAAAAATTAGATTTAGATTTGATGAAATTAGGGGCAAAAAAATTAGTTGGCACTAAAGATTTCTCAACATTTAGGGCCTCAAGTTGTAATGCTAAGAGTCCAATTAGAACGATGGATTTTGTAAAATTAAAATCTTTAAATGATAAAATAGAAATTCAGTTTAAATCTCAATCTTTTCTTCAACAGCAGGTACGATCTATGGTTGGTTGTTTAAAATATTTAGGTGAAAAGAAATGGGATTTAAAAAAATTTGATAAAGCTCTAAAGTCTAAAAAAAGATCGCTGTGCGCTCCACCAGCACCACCTACAGGATTATTTTTATCTAGAGTTTTTTATTAGTTTTTTTTTATTACTCATGGCAAATTTTTTATTTATTCGCCATCTAGATTCTGCTCTTACAATGTACCCACAACAATTTTTTGACTTACACTTACAGGGAAATTGTTTGTAATTTTCATCATAACCAAAACCATAATCACAGGTAAATTCTTCACCTTTTTTGATATCTCTAATTGCTTTAACCCAAATTTTTAGACCTCTACCATCATAATCACAATTATTGTCACAAGAATGATTAATTAATCCTGCAGTATTCCATGAAAAATCTCCATCAAGGTCATATCTTTTGTTAATAGTAAATAAATAGATTGGTTTACTATTATCATATTTATCAGACTCTTCAGTTTGTTTTTTTGTAATTAGTTTACCAACGTAATCGATTATCTTTGTACCTTCTTTGATATCTTTAGTAGCATAAAGTCCTCTACCTTTTTTATCGATATCAGATTTTTTAATTTTATATAATTTCATTCAGTTTTATTTAGTTTTTTATTGGGAATTATCAATTAAATTCTATTAAAGCATCAACATGTCTTTGAGTACTATCTTGTAGTGCTTTTAAGTCATATCCACCTTCTAGTATAGATACTACATTACCTCTACAAAATGATTTTGAAATTTCTAAAGTTCTTTT
Source organism: Candidatus Pelagibacter sp. HIMB1542 (assembly GCF_052047835.1). Lineage (NCBI taxonomy): Bacteria > Pseudomonadati > Pseudomonadota > Alphaproteobacteria > Candidatus Pelagibacterales > Candidatus Pelagibacteraceae > Candidatus Pelagibacter > Candidatus Pelagibacter sp. HIMB1542. The sequence continues at coordinate 566,895 of NZ_JBNAJB010000002.1, forward strand.
TGTAATTGTATAATAATCTTCAGCATTAAGTTTTAATTGCGCCAAAGGATCATCAATATGAGCATCAAAACCTGCAGAAAATAAAAGAAATTCTGGTTTAAATTCATTTAATTTTTTTAATACCAGTTCATATGCATTTAAATATTCTCTAGCACTTGTTCCAGCCTCAAGTGGAATATTTAAAATATTATTAAATTTTCCAATCTCTTTTTCCGAACCTGAACCTGGATAATATGGAAATTGATGAGTGGAAATATATAAAACTTTTTCATTGTTGAAAAAAATATCTTGTGTCCCATTTCCATGATGGACATCAAAATCAATTATAGCTATTTTTTTATAACCATATTTTTCAATTAAATAATTAGCCCCAACTGCAACATTGTTGTAAATACAAAAGCCCATTGCTTTCTCTTTTTCTGCGTGATGGCCTGGGGGTCTTACTGCACAAAAAGCATTTTTGAATTCTTTTTTTTCAACACCGTCAATCGCTGCTATAATTGATCCAACAGCATCTTTTGTTGCTTCTTTACTACCAGGGGAGATAACTGTATCTCCATCTAAGAAATTAAATCCATTTTGAGGGTACGATTGATCGACATGATCAATATACTTAGAAGAGTGAGTTTTTATTAATATTGATTTTTCAAATTTTGAAGGCTTTTTCCAAATTAAATTTTTGTTATCTAATCTTTTAAAGTTATCAATAACAGCTGTAACTCTATCTATTTTTTCAGGATGTCCATCTCCTGTATTGTGATTTTTGTATGCATCAGAAGTAATTAAAGCTGTTTTCACTTAAAATAATTCTTTAAAATATTTGAATAAATTAAAGTTAATTTTTTTAAATCACCTAAAGAAACTGCCTCATCTACTTTATGCATTGTTTTTCCGACCAAACCAAATTCTAAACAGGGAGCAATTTTTCTAATAAATCTTGCATCAGATGTTCCTCCTGTTGTTGAGAGTTCAGGTTTAATTTTTGTAATCTTTTTAATTATATCTTGTATCATATATGTAGTTTGATTTGGTTTAGTTAAAAAAGCTTCACCAGATACACTATATTCAATTTTGTAATTTGAATTATTTTTATTACAAATTTTCTTCAATATTTTATTTATTTTTGTTTTAATTGAATTCGATGAATGTTTGTTATTAAACCTAATGTTAAAAGTTGCATTAGCTAAACCTGGAATTACGTTATCAGCAGTATTATCAATATTTATTTTTGTAACTTCTAGGTTTGTTGGCTGAAAATCTTTTGTTCCTTTATCAAATTTAATTTCCTTCAATTCTTTCAATATTTGAACAAGAGTAGTTGATGGATTGTTAGCTCTGTGAGGATAAGCAACATGACCTTGAACACCTATGACTGAAAGTCTGCCGGTCATACTTCCCCTTCGACCAATTTTAATCATTTCTCCCAATTTATTTGGATTAGTTGGTTCTCCAACTAAACAAAAATTAATTTTCTCTTTTCTTTTTTTTAAGTATTCAACAACTTTTTTTGTACCGTTAATAGCAATTCCTTCTTCATCACCTGTAATTAGTAAGCTTATAGATCCATCAAATTTTTTATTATTTTTAACAAAAATACTGACTGCAGAAACAAAAGCTGCAATAGAGCTTTTCATATCATTTGCCCCTCTTCCAATTAAATGTCCTTTTTTAATTGAGGGTCTAAAAGGATTTACTGTCCAATCTTTTAAGTTTCCAGCAGGTACAACATCTAAGTGACCAGCGTAGCAAAAATTTGGACCTTTGGTTCCAAGTCTTGCATAAAGATTTTTTACTGGTTTAGTGTTTTTTTCCTGAAACTCTAATATTTTAGTTTTGAAACCAAGTTTTCTTAATTTTTTTTCTAAGAATTTCATTACCCCAGCATCTATTGGTGTTATAGACGGGTAACGAATTAGCTCTTTGGCTAATTGTAATTCATTAATGGTTTGCATTTCAATCTCTTAAAAGATCGTTTACTGATGTTTTGGATCTTGTTTTTTCATCTACTTGTTTGATGATTACTGCACAATACAATGAGGGTGCAGCGGGGTTGTTTTTGTCTGGTAATGATCCAGGAACAACGACTGAGTATGGAGGTATTTTACCGTGAGTTACTTCACCAGTTTTTCTATTAACGATTTTAGTTGATTGACCAATATACATACCCATACTTAGCACTGAACCTTCACCAACTATTACCCCTTCCACAACTTCTGACATAGCACCTACAAAAACATTATCTTCAATAATAGTCGGAAGTGCTTGTGCTGGTTCTAAAACTCCACCAATACCAGTTCCAGCTGAAATATGACAATTTTTTCCAATCTGACAGCAACTACCTGCACGACTAAATGTATCCATCATTGTTCCTTCATCTATGTAAGCACCAATATTTACATAACTTGGCATTAGAACAACATTTTTAGCAACATATGATCCTTTTCTCATTGCAGTATTTGGTACCATTCTAAAACCTGCTTTTTCAAAATCAGCATTTGACCATCCGGCTGTTTTTCCTTTTAACAAATGAGCTTTATCTCTCCAAGCTGAGTAGGGACCATCTAAAGTTTCCATTCCATGAATTCTAAAACTTAGCATAATTGCCTTTTTTAGATGTTGATGAGTTACCCATTCACCATCAATTTTTTCAGCAACTCTAGATTTACCACTATCTAGATCTTCTATTACTTGATTAATAGTATCTTTTAATTTTTGATCTGAATTTTGATTAACTTGATCTTTGTTTTCCCAAGCTTCATTTATAATGTTTTCTATGCTCATAGTTTTATTGGTTTTTTAATAACCTTATTTCTTTTAAAAATAAAGTAAGATTTTCAATTTTATAATCAATATATTCTTTATTAGATTCTTTTTTGCCCCATTCCTCATCATTAATTAACCAAGCAGTAATTGTTCCTCGCTCTTTACCTATCGATAAGTTTTTTGCTATATCTTCAATGTACAAAGTTTCTTTTGGATCAATTTTGAATTTTTCTACCATTAAATCGAAAGCTTTAGCTTCTGGTTTTGGGTGATATTCTGCATCCACGATATCAAATATACCTTCAAATTGGTCGTCAATTCCTAATGTTGTAGTGATGTGCTTTACATGGTTGTAACTACCATTAGTGAAGACAAATTTTCTTAAATTTATATTCTCTAACTCATACCTTAATGCTGTATCTTTTTCTAAAAAAGATAAATCAATATCATGAACAAAATCTAAAAATTCTTTAGGATCAATTTCATGATGAATCATTAGACCATTTAAGCTTGTGTTATATTTGTGAAAGTAATTTGTCTGAAGTTCTTTAGCTTTTTTTAAATCTATATTAAGTTTACTCGAGATATATTCAGTCATTTTTCGGCTTACTTGACCAAATACTGCCTCTAGGTCGCTATAAAGAACACCATCACAATCAAATAAAATATTTTTAATATGGCTTAAATTTTTCATTGTCTAATTAAAGTTCCAGATCCCCCATCTGATAAAAGTTCAAATAGAACAGAATGATTTTTTCTTCCATCTATTATAACAACTCCTTTTACGCCGTTACTAGCAACATCTAAGCAATTATTTATTTTTGGGATCATGCCACCCGTAATTGTTTCATTATCTATTAAGTCTTTTATAGATTCTGAATTAATTTCTGGAATTAGATTTTTATTTTTATCCAAAACACCTTCTACGTCACTTAATATAATTAATCTTCTTGCGTTAATTTTTTTAGCAATATAGCCAGCTGCAGTATCTGCATTGACATTATAAGTTTGATCATTTTTATCTAAACCTAAGGGTGTAATAACAGGAACTTTTTTATCTGCTATAATTTTATCTATTATTGATTGATCTAAATTTGTAGGAGAGCCTACAAAACCAAGCTCTTCATTTTCTTGGATAACTGTTAAAATATTATTTTCTTTAGAATTAATACTCTGACTTTCGCAATTTTGCTTATTTAGAGCATTGATGATTTCTTTATTAAAATCAATTAATACTTCTTCAACAACTTTAATAGTTTCTTTGTCAGTTACCCTTAATCCTTTTATAAATTTACTTTCTAAACCTATCCCATTAAGTTTATTACTTATTCTTTTTCCACCTCCATGAACAATAATAGGAGTAAATCCTAGTTTATTTAGTGTTGAAATATCTTTAATAAAAATATCAAAAAGATTTTGATCAATTAAAACACTACCACCACATTTAATAACAATATATTCATCGTTATATTTTTCTAAATATTTCTGTACTTCTTCTGTTGAAGGACCATCTAATGGTAGAATTGTTTTTAATTCTTCTTCTTTAATATCCAACATTAAGTTGTTGTTTTAACAGTGGTTCGTTTCATTATGAAAACTTGTTGTGCCATAGTTAAAATATTATTTACTGTCCAATATATTACCAACCCTGCTGGGAAAGGTGCCAAAATTATTGTTAAGAATAATGGAAAGAACATAAATATTTTTGCTTGCATCGGATCTGTTGGAGCAGGATTTAATTTTTGTTGAACCCACATAGAAACACCCATTGCAACAGGCCATACTCCAATGACTAAAAATGATGGTACATCATAAGGCAATAACCCAAATAGATTAAACAAAGAGGTAGGGTCTCTCTCAGATAAATCTTGTATCCAGCCATAAAAAGGCATTTGTCTCATTTCAATCGTTACAAATAAAACTTTGTATAAAGCAAAGAAAACTGGAATTTGTACTAGTATTGGTAAACAACCAGACATCGGGTTTACTTTCTCTTTTTTATAGAGAGCCATCATTGATTGTTGCAATTTCATTTTGTCATCTTTGTGTAGCTCTTTTAGTCTCGCCATTTCAGGCTGTAAGGCTTTCATTTTTGCCATGCTTCTGAACGAAAAGTTTGCAAGTGGGAAAAATGCTAATCTTATACAAATTGTAATTGCTATGATAGCTAAGCCGTAATTTCCAAGTAATTTAAAGAAATAATCTATTCCAAAAAATAATGGCTTGGTAATAAAGTATAAAAATCCCCAATCAATTGTTAAGTCAAATTTATCAATGTTTAAAGATTCAGCATATCCATCAATTACATCAACTCTTTTTGCAGCAACAATGATTTGTAAGGTTTCTTCAATCAATGAATTTTCATTAAGTTCCAATGGCTCAGTTGAAACGAAATTTGCTCTGAACTTATCTTTATAATCAAATGTTGTTTTAAATTCTTTTTCTCTAGGTGGAATTAGTGAAGTTACCCAGTACTTATCTCCAATCCCTAGCCATCCTTTTTGAGCTGTTCTTGAGAATTTCTTTTCTTGTATATCATCGTAATCTTCTTCAATAAGTTCATCATCAAGTGTTGCCACTAATCCTTCATGAAGGATATAGAAGTTAGATATATCAGGCATTTCATTTCTAATGATTTGCCCATAAGTATAAAAATCATACTTTTTATCTGTAGGATTGATCACACTTTGTTTAATTGAAAATAAATATTTGTCATCTAAGGCAATCTCTTTTTCAAATGTAATACCTTGATCATTTGTCCAAGATATTTTTATAGGAGATTGATCTGTTAATTTATTATTTCCTGAAACTTTCCAAATAGAATTTGAATTTGGAATTTCAACATTTTTATCAGATGTAATAAAACCACTTTCAATTAAATAACCATCTTTTGAATTTCTTGGTGAAAGAAGTGTAACTTTTTCCTGTGAGTCTAGACTGACATTATATTGCTTAAAAGTTAGATCATCAATTACACCACCTTTAAGTGAAATAGAACCAACAATACTTTCATTCTCAAAATTAATTCTTTCACTTTGATTTAAAGCTTCTTCTCTAGAAATTTCAGCAACATTTTCTTTTTGATCTAGTAAAGGTGTATCGCTGTTTTGTTCAACTTTATTTCCTTCAGTCATATTTTCTTTAGTAATTGGTGGAGGAGCAAAAAATAGTGAATACAGAACTATAACTGCTGCTGATAATGAAATTGCCGCTACTATATTTTTAGTATCCATATTATTTTAATTTTGTATTTTTTTTAACAGGATCAAAACCTTCACCACCACCCAAAAATTTGATTGGGTGACAAGATAAGATTCTTTTAATACTTAAAAATGATCCTTTTAACAGACCAAATTCTTTAAGTGCATCAATACTGTATTCTGAGCAAGTAGGTAAATATCTACAAGAATGTCCAAATAGAGGGCTAATCAGATATTTATAACTTTTGATAATTTTAATTAATATATTTGTAAAAATATTCATTATTTTATTTTTTCAAAATCCTGAAATAGAGTTTCTTTTATTAATTTGTATTCATTATTTAGCATAGATGACTTAGCGATAACAAGGAATGAATAGTTAAAATTTATTGATATTTTTTTAACTGCTTCGTTAAAAATATTCCTTAATCTTCTTTTAATCTTATTTCTCTTAACTGCATTCCCTAATTTCTTTTTTGTTACAAAGCTAATATTGAGTTTATTATTATTTTTATTCATTAATTTACCAAAGAAAATAGTTACGTACTTATTCGAGAACTTTTTTTGTTTAAGTAAATTTTTAAATTCTTCGTTTTTTGAAAGAGCAACAATTTTGCTTTTCATTAATTTACACTGATACAGTTAAAGATTTTCTTCCTCTGGCTCTTCTTCTAGCTAAAAGTTTCTTTCCACCTTTAGTCTTCATTTTTGATCTAAAGCCGTGTTTTCTTGCTCTTTTTTTGTTTGAAGGTTGGTATGTTCTTTTCATAAATAAATTGATTAAATTTTATAAATTTTGCCCCTTTATATTAGCAATAATAAAAATAGCAAATAGAAGATTTAGGAATAAAATAACAATATTCATGGAAAAAACAAAAAAAATTAAACTATTTATAGGTTTATCTTACTTATTAATTGTTAGTTTATTTTTATATTTTTTCTTTTCAAAATTCAGTCTTCAGGAGATTACATCTTATGATTTTTTGAGAAATAACAGATCTTATTTAATTGAGTTGAAGAATTCTAATTTATTTTTAGTTTCAATTTCTTTTTTGTTTCTAACAGTGCTTTGGGTATTTCCTTTTCTAGGCTTTGGATCTCCTGTGGCTTTAATGGGCGGCTTTATCTTTGGCAAGTGGATTGGAACATTAGTTGTGGTTACTGGTTTAAGTGTAGGTGCAACTTTTTTATATATATTTGGAAATTATTTTTTAAGAGATTTAATTAGAGAAAAATTTCTTAATAAATTTCAAAATCTTGAAATTAAATTTAAAAAATCTGAATTTTTTTATTTATTCGTTTACAGATTTATTGGAGGAGTTCCTTGGCAAATAAGTTGTCTATTGCCAACATTATTTAATGTAAGAGTAAAAAATTTTCTATTTGCAACTTTTTTAGGAATAATACCTCAGATTTTTTTGGCAGTTTCAATTGGAAGTGGGATTGAAAAAGTAATCGACCAAAATTCAGAAGTTCCAGGAATAATGGATATTATCTTTTCCCCAGATATTTATGTTCCTCTTTTAGCGTTTTTTGTACTAATTGTGTTTTCAATTATTTTTAGAAAAAAATTTTACAGAAATTAATGGTGCTCCCACCCTGTACTGACCAGGGAACTAGTCATTACCAATGACTTGTTATGCCATTTAACTACAGGAGCTAAAATACATTTAGTAATTTATTGATAATAAAGCATTTTTTTCAAATTATTGCCTTAATTTTTTGATTATAATGATCTATATCTACTAAAAAAAATGTTATGGGAATTCACTACGATTATAAATCCACAAAAGGCAACAAGCTTATGGAGAAGCAAGCTAAAAGAGAAAGAAAGCTTGCAGAAAAAAAAGCTAAACGTTTAGCTAAAGAAGGCCCAAAAAAAGAAGAGCCCACATCAAAACCATTAGATCCTAATAAACCAATATCGTTAGATTTTTTGACTAATCCCAACAAAGAATGAGTTCAAAAGATAAAAATGAGCGTCTGAGCTTAGCTTTAAGAAAAAACTTAAAAAAAAGAAAACTATTCCAAAAAAAAAACAAAAAAAAATCTAAGTAATGTCTATTCAACCTGACTCGTGGATTAAGAAGATGTGTAAAGAGCACAACATGATTGAACCATTTTTGGATCATCAAGTTGCGGAGGGAAAAATATCATATGGATTAAGTAGCATGGGTTATGATGTTAGGATCTCTGATGAATATAGAATATTCACTAATGTAAATAATTCATTAGTTGATCCAAAAAATTTTTCAGATGACAACTTTATAGAGAAAAAGGGACCACATTGCGTTATTCCTCCAAACTCATTTGTTTTGGCTAAAACAGTAGAATATTTCAGAATTCCAAAAGATGTACTTTGTATATGTGTTGGCAAAAGCACTTATGCAAGGACAGGTATAATTTGTAATGTAACTCCTATTGAAAACGAATTTGAAGGAAATATAGTTATAGAGTTAAGCAACACTACACCTAATCCAGCAAAAATTTATTCCAATGAAGGTATAGCTCAATTTTTATTTTTTAAATCAGAAACTCAACCAGAGACAACTTATAAATCTAAGAACGGTAAATATCAGGGACAAACTACTATTCAGGTTGCTAAAATTAAAAAGTAAGTTATGGACAAATTTCTGATTGATGGTCCTAGCAAAATAAAGGGCAAAGTTTCAATATCAGGCTCTAAAAATGCATCATTACCAATATTAGCAGCTACACTACTTTTTGATTTACCGGTAACTATTAAAAACCTACCAAGAGTAAAAGATATTAGCACTATGCTTAATTTACTTAAGTCTCTTGGATCAAAAATTGAACTTTCTAAAGATAAAAAAACTGCAAAAATTTCAAACAATAAAAATATGAAAACTTTTGCTAGTTATTCATTAGTTAAAACAATGAGAGGTTCAATTTTAGTATTAGGACCCTTAGTTGCAAAATATCATAAGTCAAAAACATCATTACCAGGTGGTTGCTTAATTGGTGCAAGACCAGTTAATTATCATTTGTCAGCTTTAGAAAAACTTGGCATGAATTATGAAATTAAAGACGGTTACATTTTAGCAAAATCTTTTGGCAAACTTAAAGGAGCGTTAATTAGATTTCCAAAAATTACTGTTGGTGCAACTGAAAATTCTATAATTGCTGCATGCTTGGCAAAAGGAAAAACAATATTAAGAAATTGTGCTGTTGAGCCAGAAATAAAAGACCTTACTAACTTTCTCAATTCAGCTGGTGCAAAAATTAATTGGATAGGGAGAACTTGTATTATCAAAGGAGTAAGTTCATTAAAATCAACAAATTATTCTGTAATGGCTGATAGAATTGAAGCTAGTACTTTTTGTGTAGCTGCAACTCTAGCTAAAGGGAATTTAAAAATAAATAATCTAGATCCAAAAATAATAAATACAGAACTTAATTTATTAAAAAAAACTGGCGCCAAAGTAAAAGTAAGCAAAAATAAAATTCATATTAATGGACCAGACAAAATTAAGTCTATTAAAAATATTAAAACAAAAGAGTTTCCCGGAATTCCAACAGATCTACAGGCGCAATTAATGGTCTTAATGTGTAAAGCAAAAGGAAAAAGTTCAATTACAGAAAATATTTTTGAAAATAGATTTATGCATGTTGCTGAATTACAAAGATTAGGTGCGAATATTACGATTAAAAATAATAAAGCTTATATTGGGGGTAATACGAAATTTATTGGTGCAGAAGTAATGTCTAGTGATCTAAGAGCATCAGTGGCACTTGTCTTAGCAGCTTCAGTTGCACAAGGAAGATCTGTAATTAATAGAATTTATCATTTAGATCGTGGTTATGAAAAAATTGAAAATAAATTAAAAGATATTGGTGTTAAAATAAAAAGATTAAAAAGATGAACAAATATTTAGCTAAAATTATTGCTACAGACAAAGAAGGATTACAAATGATTTCAGCTTGTAGTTCAGGAGCTAAAGTAAAGGTTTCAGATATTAAGTATTTAGAATCTAATAAAGTATTTTTGTTATCAATTGAACGTATTAAAGTAGAAAATGAAAATGAGGACAAAAAAGTCAATAGTATCTGCAGATTTGATTTTGTTGATAAGGTAAAGTCAAAAAATATTGATCAATCAAATCAAGAATTGGTTTTAGAATTAGTAGGAATAGATTATTTGAAAAATAACGATGTTTATGAAATAAATCTCTTTTTTAGTAACAATGCTCATATCGCTTTGACCGCTGAAACGATTGAAGCAATATTAGAGGATCAAAGCGAAATAAAATAAAGTAGAGATGAAAGTTTTAGATAACAGTAAGAAAAATTTTGACAAATTATTGGATGATTTGTTAATTCAAAGAAAGAGAAAAGTTCAATCAAGTTTTGTTTCAGTCACTAACATTATTAAAGATGTTAAAAAAAATGGTGATAAAGCTTTATTAAAATATGAGAAAAAATTTAATAAAAATTCAATAATTGAACCTAGCTCAAATCAAATTCAAAAATCAATTAAATCATTAAATTCTAAAGTAAAAAAATCTATCGATACTGCTTACAACAGGATTTATAAATTTCATTCATTACAAAAATTCAAAAATATTTCTTACACTGATAAATTTAAAAATAAACTTGAGTATAAATATTTGCCAATAGATTCGGTTGCAATTTATGTACCTGGTTCAACCGCATCCTATCCATCTAGTGTATTGATGAATGCAATTCCAGCTATTGTTGCTGGCGTAAAAAGAATAGTTATGATTAACCCAGGCTATAAAGGAAAACAAAATCCTGCAGTATTGTATGCTGCTAAAAAATGTAAAATTAATGAAATTTACTCAATAGGTGGACCATCTGCTATTGCTGCAGTTTCTTACGGAACTAAAAAAATAAAAAAAGTTGATAAAATTGTAGGACCTGGAAATGCTTACGTTGCAGCTGCAAAAAAAGAAGTTTTTGGAGATGTTGGAATTGAGGGTATGACTGCTGGTCCTTCTGAAGTTACAATAGTTTGTGACAAGTATTCAAATCCAGAATGGATTGCTAGTGATTTAATAGGACAAGCAGAACATGATGATCTTGCACAGTGCATATTAATTTCAAAAGATAAAAACTTATTAAATAAAGTTAAAACTGAAATAATTAAACAATTAAAAGAAATTCCAAGAGAATCTATTGCAAAGAGAAGTTTGCAAAATAATGGAATTTTAATGCATGTAAATTCAGATAAAAAAATTATAGATATTGTTAACAAAATAGCTCCAGAGCATTTAGAGTTAAATGTTAAAAATTATAAATCTATTGTTTCAAAAATAAAAAATTCAGGATCAATATGTTTAGGAAAATATGCTGTTATGGCTATGACGGATTATAATGTAGGTTCAAACCATGTTTTACCAACTAACGGATCAGCAAAATATTCAAGTGGTATAAGTGTAAACGAATTCTACAAAAGAATTTCATACATAAACCTATCAAAAAAGGGTATTGAAAGTCTTGGACCATCAGTTATAACACTTGCAAATTATGAAGGCCTGGTTGGGCATGCTCAATCAGTATTAAAAAGAATAAGGAGAAAATAAATTTGTCAAAACAAGACTTACTTGAATTCAAGGGGACTGTGATAGACCTACTCCCGAATGCAATGTTTAGAGTTAAGCTAGAGAATGGTCATACGGTTACAGCTCACACAGCAGGTAAGTTAAGAAAAAACAGAATCAGAGTTCTTCAAGGTGACAATGTAACTGTGGAGATGACACCTTACGATCTTACTAAAGGAAGAATTATCTTTAGAGGATAAATAAGGCTGAGTAGCTCAGGAGTAGAGCAGAGCCCTGAAAAGGCTTGTGTCGGAGGTGCGAATCCTTCCTCAGCCACCACCACAAAGTTTGATCTTGAAATAACTGTAAAAGAAATTAACTTAATTAATATAATAAATAACAAAAGGACAAAGAAATAAGATGAGTACACTACAAGGTAAAATAAAATGGTATAATGGTAAAAAGGGATATGGCTTTATAGAGAGAGACGACAAAGAGAAAGATGCCTTTGTACATGCTTCAGCTGTAAAAGCTGCTGGAATGAGATTTCTTAATGAAGGTGATAAACTTGAATTCACATTAGAAGACGGTCCCAAAGGTCCTTCTGCAGTAAATTTAAAAAAAATAGACTAATTTTCGTAAAATTTCTAAAGGACGTTATTTCTACATTTAGTAGATCAACGTCCTTTTTTTATTTAAGCCTTGTATATTAATAATTTTTGTCTAAAACGCTGCTTATGAATATAAATATTACATACAGAATTACTTATAGAAGTACTCACAGAAACTGTTTCCATAGCCATTAGGCTATTTATTTATATTATAATTTTCATTCCACATAAAATAAGATAATAACTAAAGGATAAGCTTTGGTGGTGAAATAGTATCACGTCGGTTTGTGGATCCGAAGTCGTAGGAGCGTAACCTACCCAAAGTACCACTAAAATGGAAAAAGATAAAAAACTCAATCCTTCCTTACCATCTGGATTTGAAGATCGTTGGAATAAAAAGTTAGTTTTAAAAAAACAACTTTTAAAAGTGATTGAAAAAAATTTTATAAAATTTGGAGCTGAACCATTAGAAACTCCTTCTTTTGAGATCAGCGAAAATATTGGTTCGTTTTTAGCAGAAGACGAGGACAACCCTATGTCTGATGTATTTTCATTCAAAGATGGCGATAAAAATATTACACTTAGATATGATCTATCTAGTCCTTTAGCTAGATTTGTTGCTCAAAATAACCAAGAGCTTCCATCAATTTACAAAAGATATGCAATTCAAAATGTTTTTAGAAATGAAAAAGCAGGAAATGGAAGATACAGAGAGTTCATGCAGGCCGATTTTGATATTGTTGGAAATGTTAATTCAGCCCAAGCTAATGCAGAACTTTGCAATTTAATCTCGAGTACACTCTTAGATTGTGGTTTGAATAAAGATCAATTTATGATCAATATTAGTAATAGAAAAATTGTACAAGGTTTAATTGATGATTTAAAAATATCTGAAGACAAGCAATTAAAAGTAATTAGAGCTATTGATAAATTAGATAAACCTGGATTTGGTATAAAAGGTGTTGAAGATCTTCTTAAAAAAGAGAGAAAAGATGCAAGCGGCGCAGTTACAATAGGCGCTGATCTAACAGATGAACAAGCATCACAAATATTAAATTTTTTAAAAATAAAAGACTTAAAACAATTAAAAGAAAATTTAAAAAATCCATTGTCTCAAGAAGGAATTAAAGAGCTTGAGGAAGTTTTTGAAATTTTAGGATTTGGTTCTAATTTAGATCAAGTACAAACCAATTTTACTATTGTTAGAGGTTTAGCTTATTATTCTGATTTTATTGTTGAAACTAACCTAAATTTTAAAATTACAAATAATAAAGGAAAAGAAGTTGATATAGGCAGTATTTGCTCAGGAGGGTCTTATGCTAAGCTTATCTCAAGATTTAAAGGGGTAGATATTCCAGGCACAGGAATTAGTTTTGGTGTAGATAGATTGTTGTTTGCACTTTTACAATTGGATCAGATTAATGTGGATGATCAAAAGCCTGTTTTAGTTTGTGTGATGGAGGAAAAATATCTAAAAAATTATTACGAAATTGTAGATCAATTAAGAGAAAATAACATTAATGCAGAAATTTTTTTAGACACAAAGAAAAATTTAGGTAAGCAATTAACCTTAGCAAATAAGCGTGAATTAAATGTAGCAGTTATATGTGGTGACAATGAATTTAATAAAGGCACAGTAACGATAAAAAATCTTAAAGGTGTTAAAGGTGAAAATAACAAAACATTTCCAAAATCAGATTTAATAGATGAAATCAAAAAACTTATCTGAAAGAATTCTTAGATCAGTAAAATCTAAGGGTTACAAATATATAGATTTACCCTCAGTTATTGAGGCTAATCATATTGTTCAAAGGTCAGGTGAAAACTTTAGAAAATTTATTTTTTCATTTACTGATCAAAATGGAAGTGAGCTGTGTCTTAGACCAGATTTAACTATTGCATCCTGCTTAAGATATTTAGAAAATAATCTAAAAGGAAAAGAAAAAATTTTCTATAGTGGTCAAGCTTATAGAAAATCTGAAAATAAAAGTGATTCTATTATCCGAGATCAAATTGGATTTGAAATTTTAGGCTCTAAAGATGAAAAAAATGATGACAAAGAAATTATCAACACCTCATTAAAATCTCTACAAAATATTAAATATTCTTCAGGTAAATTGACAATAGGAAATGTTGAGATATTTAATTTGTTAATTTCAAAACTAGATATCCCGAAAAGATGGAAGTTAAGATTATCAAGACATTTTTGGAGAGAAGATTACTTTAATGATCTTTTAAAAAGATTGGAAACAAACTCTGATGTAGATCCAACAATCGTTGAAATAGATAAAAAGCGATATTTAAAAATGCTAAAAGAAGATTTATCAAACGTAATAGCAGGAAGAACAATTAATGAGATATTAAACCGATTTGATAACAAAATTAAAGATCCAAGAAGAGCTAGTAAAGGTAAAGGTGTATCAAAAATTATTAAAGAATTCTTAAAAATCAAATGCCCAATCAATGAGGCTGCATCTGTGTTAAATAAATTTTTTAAAAAAAATAGAATTAATTTGGTGGTTGATCAAAGATATTTTCCTGTCTCTAACAACAAAGTTTCAAAATTAAATGTTGTATTTTCAACTTCATTTGGAAGACAATTAGAATATTACACAGGAATGGTTTTTAAAATTGATATTAAATCAAAAAATAAATTAAAAAATATTATAAATGGTGGTCGTTATGATCGATTAATTTCTGATCTTGGGTCAAAAAAAAAAATACCAGCAGTAGGAGCGGCATTAAACTTATGATTATATGGATTGCATCTTATCCAAAGAGTGGGAACACTTGGTTACGTTCTTTATTGTCAACATATTATTTTACTAAGGATGGTAACTTTAATTTTCAAATTTTAAATAATATTAAATCATTTCCAAGTTCATATTATTTTGAAAAATATTCAGATAATTTTTTGGAACCTGAAAGTACCGCTAAATATTGGATTAGTGAACAAAGATCTATTAACTCAGATAAAAAAATTAAATTTTTAAAAACTCACAACGCCTTATGCAAAATAAATGGAAATAGTTTTACTGATGAAAATAATTCAATAGGAGCAATACATATAGTTAGAGATCCAAGAAACGTGTTAACTTCTTTATCTAATCATTATCAGATAAAAAAATTAGATGCCTTAGAATTCATGTTGCAAGAGCAAAAAGCAATTGTTGAAAAAAAAGATAACAGATACCTTGGTTTCAACCCACTTTTTTCTTGGTCTATACATGAAAAAAGTTGGTCTGAATGTAAAAAATTCCCGGTTCTAACTATTAGATACGAAGATTTACAACTAGAGACTTTTGTTACTTTCAAAAAAGTAATTAGTTTTATCAGCAAATTAACAAATAAAAAAAATTCTTTTCAAAGAGAAAAAGCAAAAAAAACAATTTCAAGCTGTGAATTTAATAAATTAAAAAAAATGGAAAATGAATTTGGCTTTAATGAAGCTATTTCAAGCAAACTTACAGGTGAAAAGATAAAATTCTTTAATCTTGGAAAAGATAATGATTACAAAAAATTGTTAGAAAAAGATTTAATTGAAAAAATGAATTCTTTATTCAAAGAACAAATTAAAAAATATGAATACTAAAGAAATGATAAATATTGGAATTCCTAGTAAAGGCAGACTTAGAAAAGATATACTAAATATATTTAGAAAAAATAAATTAAATCTAGTTTCAGAAAGAGGAGAAAGAGATTTATTAGGTTCAATAAAACAAAAGAAAAATGTTAAAATTTTATATCTTCATGCAAGAGAGATTATAGAGAGACTTGGAGATGGTTCTTTAGATCTAGGATTTTCTGGATTCGATTTGTTGAAAGAGAGTGAAATAAATATTCAAAAGAAAATTAATGTTATTAAAAAATATGATTTTGGAAAGGCTTCATTAGTGGTTGCAATTCCAGATCCTTGGATTGATGTTCAAACTATTGCTGATTTAGAGGAAATAGCATTTGATTTTAGAGATAAGAAAAAGAAAAGATTAAGAGTTGCAACCAAATATCCAAATTTAACAAGAGAATTTTTATTTTCTAAAGGGGTTACTCAATTTAAATTAGTAGACAGTTTAGGTGCTACAGAGGCATATCCTTTTACTGGTTCATCAGAAATAATTACTGATATCACTTCAACAGGAGAAACTTTAAAAGCCAATAATTTAAGAGTTTTAAAAGATGGTGAAATATTAAAATCAGAGGCTTGTATGATGATATCTAAATCATCGTCTAAAAATAAATCACTTCAAAGTTTAGCTAGATTACTTTCTAAGAATTAAATCTTTCCAATAAATAAGAATAATTTTAATAATATCTAGGTTTCTAAGGATTGCATAAATACCAACTAGTATTCCTAAACCAATAATAATTTTAAATATTAATAATAATTCCATTACATATTTTATATATGATATAAAGTGATTCATGGAAGTTATATTTTTAGTTATTTTAATTCTGTTGCTTGGAGTAGTTTCGGCAATTCTTTACTTAAATTTGAGATCTAAGCCTGAAGATCAAAAAGAAAATAAAGAAGCTGAAGAAATAGCTAATTTAAAATCTGAAATCTCAAGTTTAAAGGATACCTTAAATACAACAATCAATAGCTCACTTGGAGCAATGTCCACTTCATTTAACAATCTGTCTACTGGAGTAACAAAAGATATGACAGAAGCTTTAACTAAAGTAGATGAAAAAGTTGGAAATTTTAATCAACAAGTTCAACTATTAAACCAAAGCCAAGAAGGAATAACAAAAATTTTGGCTGGAGTTAAAAAATATGGAACTCTTGCAGAGTTTAGTTTGGATGCACTGATTAAAGATTTACTACCAGCTTCTCAATTCATGACAAATGTGAAAATGAAAGAAAATACAAGTGAGAATGTAGAATTTGCTATTAAGCTACAAGGTGATGTTTTAGTTCCAGTTGATAGTCATTTTCCGGTGGAGAAATTTAAAGCAATTACCGATGGTCATGACGCGGAAGATAAAAGGTTAGTTGCCGATGCTAGAGCAAAATTAGCTACTGCATTTAAAGCAAAAGCTAAAAGTGTAAATGAAAAATATATTGTACCACCAAAAACTACTGACTTTGCAATTGTGTATGCCCCTACAGAAAGTTTGTACAAAGAATTAACTGAATACCAAGATCCAAGTACAAAAGAATTATTAACTCAAGAATTAATGAAAAAATATAAAGTTGTAATTTGTGGCCCTAATACTTTATCAGCATATTTGCAATCTTTACACATGGGATTTCAATCCTTGAAAGTTCAAAAGGGAGCAACTGAAATTTATAATCATTTAAAAACAATAAGCACAAGATTTTCAAAACACTTTGACAACATAGTAGTTCTTAGAAAAAAATTAGAAGATGCTATGGGTGTGGTTGATAAATTTGGAACAGATGCAAGATCAATAAATAGAACTTTGGAAAGTATAAAAGATCCAGAACAAGTTGAGAAAGCTGTACAAACAGATAACGTTGAAAAATTTGTTGATAAACAAAGACAAATTAAAAATTAATTTCTTTTTTTTGATAATACCCTTTATAAGAAATCTCATGCAATGGAATCGTAAATATGATTATCCAAAATCTTCAAGAGCAACTGTTGATGGCATTAGAAGATATCTTTTGGGAGAAGAAAAATTACCAAGTGTCACTTCAATTTTAGATGTTACTAAATCTGAAGAGGATAAAGCAGCATTAGCAAATTGGAGAGAGAGAACAGGATATAAAGAAGCTGAAGCAATCACAAAAGCAGCAAGCAGCAGAGGCTCACAGATGCATAACTACTTAGAATCTTATTTGCTTGGGAGAGAAAATTTAAGTTTTTTTGATGATAATGAACAATATAAATTGATGGCAAAAGAAATAATAGATCATGGTTTAAAAAATAGATTGGAAGAAATATGGGGTGTTGAGTGTACACTGTACTATCCAGATAAGTATGCTGGCACTGCGGACTGTGTTGGAGTTTATGAGGGAATAGAAACAATTATAGATTTTAAACAAAGTAATAAACCAAAGAAAGCTGAGTATATCGATTCATGGTTATTACAAACCAGCGCGTATTCTTTAGCTCATAATGTTGTGTATAACTCCAATATCACTTCTTGTGTTATTTTGGTCTGCACTGTAGATAAATTATTCCAAGAATTTAAAATTCAAGGACATGATTTAGTCATTTATCAAAATTTGTTTTTAGGAAGATTAAAAAAATTTCATGAACTATCTAATTTAACTTAAAATATATAAGAAAATATGGACAAATTTGTAATCTACGACACTGAAACAACTAATAGCACTATTTGGGGATCAATTATTGAGGTTGGAGCAGTTGTTGTTGATAAAAATTTAAATGAAATTGGTAAGTTAAATATCAGAGGCAGAATGCCAGAAGGAGAAGTGCCAAGTGCTAAAGCTCTATTGGTAAACTCAACAAGTATAGATTTACTTACAAAAGGGAACTATTCTCATTATGAATTCTTAGGAGCAGTTGAAAACTTCTTCTCAAAAGCTGCACCAGCATTATTCATGGGATGGAGTAACTTAAATTTTGATAGACGTATGTTTCATTTTAATTTTTTTAAAGGTAACAGATATCCTTATATTACTCACTCGTCTCCAAATAAAGAACACGACGGTCTTCATGTTGCAAGAGCTGCACAAACAATTAATTCTGAAACTTTAAAAACTGAACTAACAGATGCTGGAAATGAAAGTCTTGCTCTTGAAGGTTTAGCAAGACAACAAGGATTTGATACTTCACAACAACACACTGCATATCATGATGCATTTACAAGTTTAAAAATTTTAAGGATTATAAAAGAAAAGCATAACGATAATTGGGAAAAATTTTTAACTACCTCTACAAAAAGTAGTGTGGAATCAATTTTAAAAGGAGAGGGTATTTATTCAATATTTGAAAATGTTAAAGGAAGAAATATGATGTATTTAGTATCAACATTGCATCCAGAACATTGTTTTCACCCAACTTATGCTTCTTGGGGATATTTATGGGATTTAAGAAGAGATCCAGAGCCCTTTCTAAACATGTCAGTTAATGAGCTTAAAGCTAGTCTTAAAAAAATTAGTCCAAAAGCTCTAAGAGTTATAAAAACAAATAAAGCGCCTGTTGTATTGAATAAAAAATTTGCTTTAAAAGAAAAAGTCTATGCAGATCTAGATTTAGAGGCAATTCAAAAAAGAGCTAAATTAGTTAGATCTAGTGAAAACTTGTGTAAAAATATTCAAATCATTAATAGAGAAGCTGCAGAAGAGAAGGCACAAACTCAAAATCAAGAAGATTTACTTCCTGAGGAGACTTTATATGAGAAATTTATTCCAAACAAAGACACTGCTTTATTTAAAACTTGGCACAGTTCGTCATGGGATGACAAATTAAGATTATTAGATAAATTTCAAGATAAGAGATGTGCTTGGTTTGGACAAAAAATTATTTACCAAGAAGCACCTCACGTATTACCACCTGATTTATATAAAAATATTAAAAGTGAAATAGCTAGAAGAATTTTGAGCAAAAATAGAGAAAAGTGGCAAACTATAGCAATGGCTTACACCGAAATAGACACCTTGAGAGACCAAGCATCTAATAGAGATGATGAAGAAGAACTAAAAAAATTAGATGAAATAAACGAATTTATTATGTCTATTGAAAAAAAATATGAAATTGCATAGTTGACTTTAAAACTTTAATTTATAGAAAGGATTTATGCTTATAGATTTTAAAGATGAAGATTTTGATAGTAAAATCAAAAATGAAGATGTTTCAGTAATCCAGTTTTCAGCTGCCTGGTGTGGACCTTGCAAAGCTTTAAAACCAGTAATGGATAAGTTAGCTGATGAATACAAAAGTAAAGCTGGTTTTTATTATGCTGATGTAGAAGATGGTGGAATAAATACTGGAAGTGCTGCTGGTATAAGAGGGGTACCAACTGTTATTATTTACAAAAAAGGTATTGAAGTAGATAGAAAAGTTGGCGGAGTACCCGAAAGCCACATGAAAGAATTTTTAGAAAAAAATATCTAATTCAAATTAAGTATTTCTCCAGCTAAATAAAGAGAACCTGTAATTAAAATTACATCGTTTTTCTTGACCGAAATAGACTTGATTGCATCAAATATATCCTCTTTGTACTGAACATTTTTGAATGAATTTAGTTTGTTTTTTAAGTCTTTTCCGCCAATTGAATTAGGTTGGTTTGGAACATCAATAGTGGTCAAGGTTGAGATATTTTTAAAATAACTAATATACTCATTATGATCCTTGTTGGACATCATACCTAAGATAATGTGTTTATTACAATCTAAAGTTTGGAGATATTCGTTTACCACTCTAGCTCCATCAGGATTATGATCTCCAGAAATTAATAATGTATTATTTTTTACAAGTTCTTTTAGTTTTCCAGATTTAATTTCCTGTAATCTTGCAAGATTATGTATTTTTTTAATACCATTTTCTATTTTAGTATCTTCAATTCCAAGATTTAAAGTTCTTATAGTTGCAATAGCAGTTGATATATTTTCTAGTTGAAACTGACCAAGAACGTTCGGTGAAGGAAGTTTTAAACTTCCAAATTTATCCTCATAGTAAAAAAAACCATTCTCTTGAATTGAATAACTATAGTCTTCATTAAAAAATAACTTATTTGAAGAGTTATTTTTAATAGTTTTTTTAATACATTCCATTGTCTGTTTTTTATTTTGTTTAGCGATAATAATATTTGAATTAAGTAAGGCTGATGTTTTTTCAAAAACAATTTGCTCAATTGTTTGATTTTCTTTCGGAAGCCAGTCGAGATGGTCTTTACTTATAGAGGTTACTATACTTGCAAGATTACTCTTTAAAATATTAGTAGCATCAAAACGGTGGAATAAACCACTTTCTATTAAGTTGATATTGTCAGGAGATTGGGCAGCTTTATAAAAAAAACAAGCTGATAACATTTCAAAAACAGTTATTGGATTGTTATTATTAATTTTTTCAACCTCTTCTAATAAATCAGCTAATTCCTCGTCATTTAATTCCTGATTATTAAATACAAATCTTTCATTAATTTTTTGTATATGTGGGCTCGTATAAACATTGCATTTTAAATTTGCTTCCTTAAGAATTGCATAAATAGCCTGGATGGTAGAATTTTTTCCATTAGTTCCAACAACTGATATGGCTTTAATTTTATCTTGGGGATTTCCTAATTTTTTACAAAGATTTTGAATTCTATCTAAAGATAAATCTATTTCTTTAGGATGCAACTTTTGAAAATTGCTGAGTATCTTCTGAAGTTTCATTTTGCTCAGAACTTATAGCAGAATTTTGTTTTAACAATATTGATAATAAAGTTCCTATTTTAGATGCTAGATCTCTTCTTTCTACGATTAAATCAACAAACCCAGTTTTCTCAACATACTCACTTTTTTGAAAACCTTCAGGCAATTCTTCTTTTACTGTTCCTTGGATAACTCTTGCACCTGCAAATGCAATTAAAGCGCCTGGCTCTGCAATATGAATATCTCCTAACATTGCATAGGAAGCAGTTATTCCTCCTGCAGTAGGGTCCGTAATGCAGACCAAGTAAGGTAAACCATTTTTCTTTAATTCATTAATTGCAAGTGTGGTTCTTGTCATTTGAGATAATGAAATTAAACTTTCCATCATTCTCATCCCTCCACCAGCACTTATACATATAAATGGTGTTTGATTTTCTATTGCATGTTGAATTCCATATAAAAATGCTTCACCTTCTGCAGCGGCCATCGATGCTCCTAAAAAATCAAAATCAGATGCAACAGCTGTTATTTTAATATTATTGATTGTCCCAGATGCAACCATCATCCCACAATCTAATCCAGTTTTCTTACGAGCGCTTTTTAACCTATCTTTATAAGATTTAGAATCTGTCCAATTTAAGGGATCATCTTTTGGAATGGGAGTTTTAAAAACTTCATAATTGTTTTTTCCAAATAAAATATCAAATCTTTGTTTAGGTTTAATTCTATGATGTTTATTACAATCTGGACATACCCAAAGGTTTGCTTCCAAATCTTTCTTTAGAATTGGTCCACGACAACAACTTGTCCATTCACTTTTTGCAATATCCTCTTTAGTAGCTCGTTCACGTATAGCAGTTTTTATCTTTTCACCTGCTTTAATAATTTTGGTTATCCAGTTCATTGAATTTTATTTCTTAATCTTTTAACGATATTAGTAACATTTGTGACAGTATTTTGTCTTCTTTCAATTGATTTGGATATTTCTTTACATATTGCGCTACCAACTACCAAACCATCAGCTTTTTTAAGTGATTTAATCGTCTTTTCTGTAATACCAAAGCCAATCACAACATTTTTCGATTTATTTTGATTTTTAATTTTGTTGTATCTTTCCAAGATTTTCTTAGGAGATACTTTCAATTTTCCTCCTGTAGTTGATAACATGCTTATATAGTAAACCATATCATGTGAATCTTTTATTATTTTTTTTAATCTGATTTGAGATGTAGTAGGTGAGACCAGCTGAATAAAATTTACTCCTTTTTTTTTACATTTTGATGCAAAACTTTTGTTTTCTGGATAAGGTAAATCTACAACAATCAGTCCATCTACTTTTGATTTTTTACATCTGTCTAAAAATTTATTTTCATTGTACTGAAATATCATATTGTAATAACCCATTAGTATAATTGGTGTATTTTTTTTTGATTTCTTAAAATTTTTTGCAATTGAAAATACATCGTTAATTTTAATACCATTTTTAATTGCCCTATAGGCGCTAGTTTGGATTTGACCTCCATCAGCTATGGGAGTGTTGTGAGGAAAACCCAATTCACAAATATCAGCATAGTCAGAAATAGAATTAAGAATTTCTAAAGATTTTTTTTTAGTATTATCACCTGCAACTGTATAGGTCAGTAAGGCAGGTCTATTTTCTTTTTTCGCATTTAAAAAAGCTTTATTAAGTAAAGAGTTCATTAATGTTTTCCCAATCTTTCTCTTAAAATATCTCTATCTTTTTTTGCATCACCACAAGAGTTAACAATTATAATTGTATCTTTGCTTAATTTTGGAGCAATTTTTATTGCCTCAGCAAAAGCATGACTTGGTTCTAAACTTGGATTAAGTTTTTCAAATTTAGTTACCATTACATGTGCATTAAGTGCATCTTCATCTGTTGCATAAGTATATCTTGCTCTTTTTGTATCTTTTAAAAAACAATGAATAGGACTAACACCAGGATAATCTAAACCAGCGCTTATAGATTCTGTATCATTAATTTGTCCTTCTTTATTTTGGCAAACATATGAAGCTGCTCCATGTAAAATACCAACTTTTGCATTTCTACTTAGTGGTGCTGCATGAAGTTTAGATTTTTTAGGACCTCCAGCTTCTACACCAATTAATTCTATTTGTTTTTTATCAAAATCAATAAACTCACTCCAAAATCCATATGCAGAACTACCACCTCCAACACAATTAATTAACTTAATTTTATTTGGAATTTTTTTAAATTCTTCTTTAAGCTGTGTTCTTAATTCTCTAGAAATTTGTGCAGTTGACCAACCACATATTTTTACAAAGATATTTGGTCCAACAGTACTACCAACGCACATGTGTGTATTATCACAATTAGATACCCAATATCGCATACATTCACTCACTGCATCAACTAAAGTCTGACTTCCAGAATAAACTGGTACAATTTCTGCTCCGTTTTTTCTCATAGCGTCACAATTTGGTTTTTGTCTTTTAATATCTTTAGCACCCATAAAAATTTTACATTTAAGACCAAATTTTTTAGCCGCCATACTTAACATTTTTCCTGCATATCCAGCTCCAGTATCGCCAACGATATATTTTTTACCCATAGCTTTACAAATTAGTGCATGAACAGTGGCATTATAGATTTTATGCGCACCTCCATTTGCTTCAGAAACTACTTTTGCCCAAATTTGAGCTCCACCTAAATGATTGGACAAATTTTCTAATTTCACAAAAGAGGTTGGGGATCCAATATAATTTTTAAAATAATAATCTTTTTTTTTTAAAAAGGCTTTATTATTTCTAAGTTTCTTAAATTCTTTTGTTAAATCCTCTACTGGTTTTTTTAAAGTTTCAGGTATAAAACTACCTCCAAATTTTCCTCCCCAAAACCCCTGTTGATCATGTTGATCAATTAATGGAACACCTTTTTTAAGCTTCATTTTTAATTTCATTAACTTTATTTAAAAAAAATTCTAATTTGGATAGGTCTTTTAATCCAGATGTTTCTACACCACCAGATAAATCTATAAAATTTGCCAAATTTTTGAAATTTTTAAGCTCATCATTGTATTGAATATTTCCGGCAATCATTAATTCCTTATTTAGTTTGATATTTTTAATCAAATCATGATTAAAAGACTGACTCTTCTCGTAGCCTTTACTATCAAATAGATAAATATCAGTATGATCAAAATATAATTTATAATCGTCCAAATCAGTCTCTGATTTAATTGTGAAAGCTGTAATAATTTTCTTTTGATATTTTTCTTTTATTTGTCTTATTTCCTCTGGTGTGCAATCATACAATTGATAATAATCAAAAGGTAAGTTTTTAATTTTCTCTAAAATATCTATATTCGGTTTAACGAGAACAGCAACGTAAAAACTTTCTTTTGGACCAATACTTAAAAGTTTTTTTAAATTTTCATATTCAATATACCTAGAACTTTTTGGATAGTTGCAAATAAATCCTATAAAAGTTGGTGGGTGAGGATGATTAATTAAAAAATTTAAAGTATTTGGATCTGAAATCCCACAGATTTTACAACCTTTGATCATTTATTTAAATGATCAATTAATTTTTTAATATTATTTTTTATATTCCCTTGTGTAAGGGATCTTCCAATTACAACTCCCGAAACTTTATTTTTGAAAGCATCTTTTGGTGTCGTTACTCTAGCTTGATCGTTTGTATTGTCACCTGGCAATCTTATACCAGGTGTGATGACCAATAAATTTTTGTATTTTTTTCTAACCATTTTTGCTTCTTTTGCAGAACAAACTATCCCATCACATCCTGATTTTTTAATAATATCAGCTTGTTTTAAAACTAGTTGGTCAACTGTATTAGTATGACCAATTTCTTTTAACGATTTATTGTTAAGACTGGTCAATACAGTAACTCCGAGTACTTTTAAGTTATTATTAATTTGTTTGGTTTTTTCCTTGATAGCTTTAAGCATATTAAGCCCACCATTTGCATGCACAGTAATGTATTTACATTTTTTTAAATCTTTCAAACTATCAACTGCAGAAAGAGCTGTTTGTGGAATATCATTTATTTTTAAATCCAACCAAAAATCTGATTTGTATTTTTCTAAAAATTTTCTTCCATTTTTTGAGTAAAAAAACTGTAATCCAAATTTTGGAATAATTTTTAACTTTTTTGTATTAATATTTTTAAGAATTTTCTTTATTTGATCTAAATTAGAAGTATCACATGCAACGAATATAATTTTATTCTTCATTATTGATCTTTTTAAACATTTCCTTGCTCATTTTCCATGATATTACTTTCTTTTCAGGAACTGCAACTTTTTCACCAGTTTTTGGATTTCTTCTAATGGAGGCTTTTTGAGTCTTAACTCTAAATGTTCCAAAATTTCTTAATTCTACTCCATCTCCTCTACGAAGTGATCTTTTTATTTCATTTAAAATTATATCAGTAAATTTCTCTAAATCTTTTTTTAAGAAATTTGGGTAGTTTTGAGAGAGTTGTTTTAAAAGCTTTGATTTTACAATAGCCAATTTATAACTTCTTCAATTATTCTTTCTCTTCTTCTTTTTTCTTTAAATCCTCAGATAATGATGAAAAAGGTAGGTTTTTACCAGAACCTTCAGATCCATATTTATCAAGAGCTTCTTTTTTCTCAATTTCTTCAAGTAATCTAATGCTTAATGTAGCTTTTCTCTTATTCATGTCCAAATCTGCGATTGCACAATCTAATTTCTCACCACCTGTCCATCTACTTGGTCTAGCATCAGCAGCATTAATTGCTATTGCAGATTTTTTAATCTGGAAGTCCATTTCACAACCTTCTGGTCTTACTATAAGTCCTTTGTTATCAGTCGTAACAACTTTAACAGTTATTGTTTGATTTTTTGACTTATCTTTAAACCAGTCAAACGGATCTGCTTGAGTTTGCCTTAGACCAACCCTAATCTTTTGTTCTGAAGATTTTATTTCCAATACTTTAACTTTAAGCTTATCACCTTTTTTATACTTAGAAAGTTCTTCTTCACCATTATTTAAATAAGTTAAATCATTGCAATGTAAAAAAGCATCAATATCTAAATCTTCAATTTTAACAAATAAAGAATATTCATTTTTATTTACAACTTCTCCCTCAACAATTGTACCAACAGGATATTTTTTCTCAAATGTTTCAAAAGGATTATCTTGAGTCAATCTATGTGATATTGCAACACGTCTTTTGTCTTTGTCAATTTCAGTAATTACACAATCTATTTCATCTCCAACTTTAAACATTTTTTTTGCTGAAATATTTTTTTTAGTCCAGCTTAGTTCGCTTGAATGAAGTAAGGTTGTTAAACCTGGTTCTAGCTCACAAAAAGCTCCAAAGTCCATTAGTTTTACTACTTTAACTTTGTAGATTTTATTTAATTCGTAATTTTCAATATGCTCAAAAGGATCTGGAGATAACTGTTTTACCGAACATCCAACTTGTAATTTTTCTTTATCAACACTGATAACTTTTAGGTCATGTTTTTCACCTATATTAAATACTTCATCAGGATGATTTACTCTTGAATAAGAAATCTCTTGCAAATGTACTAATACATCTAATTCACCGTTTACATTAAAGAAGCAACCAAATGAGCTGTATCCTTTTACTTCAGCACCTTTTATAATGTCACCAACTTTGTATTTTTCAACTATTTTTGCTTTATCTTCTTTTTTGAAGGATGAAATTATTTCTCTTCTGGATACACAGGCATTCCCTCTAACCTTGTCTAGTTTGATAAGCGCAAATTTTTGTGGCTCATTCATTAAATGACTTATATCTTTTAAAGGTTTATCACTAATCTGTGAACCAGGTAAAAACATAAGTGAGCCAGTATCTATATGTTCGACTATGCACCCACCTTTGCACTTGGATGTAATTTTTCCCATGATGGGCTCATTTTTTTCATATGCTTCTACTAATTTATCCCAACCTTTAATTTTTTGAGCTTTACTTGCAGAAACTAAAACCTCACCATGTTTATCTTCAATTTTTTCTAGTAAAACTGGTATAGTTTCTCCAACTTTAATCTTTTCAGAAAGACCCATGCTTTTTAGTTCATTAATATCAAGTACTGGTTCTGACTTTAAACCTTCAACAAATAAAAATACAAATTTTTCAGTAATTTTATTAATTTTACCTTCAATTATTTTACCTTCTTCTATTTGAACTTTTGAAAGCTGACTACTTAGTAATTTTTCGAATTCTTGAGATGCTGGACTAGATAAATCTTTATAAATTTCCATTAATTATTTATTTTCCTGTCTATTATTTTTTTTATTTTTAAAAAACATGACCTTTTATTAAGGTTTGTCGTATTAATCAATAGTGAATCTTTTGTTTTCTTTAACGGAGATATTTTTCTATTAAAATCACTTTTATCGCGTTTTTTAATGCTTTTTAAGACCTCTGGATACGTTATCTTTTTTTTTAGCCCTTTTAACTCTTTATATCTTCTTAATGCTCTAGTTTTTACATTTGCAGTTATATAAAATTTAAAATCAGCATCAGGAATAATATTGTATGTGATATCCCTCCCATCTAAACAAGAACCTTTATATTTTTTAGGTGGGTTGTATGCAAAATTGATTTGAAAAGAATGAACCATTTTTCTTATAGATATAATTTTAGAAATTATGGAAGCTTCGGTTCCAACCTCATCAGACAATAAATTATTATCTGAGAGATCTTTTATTTTTAATAACTTAATTTTTGATTTTATAAATTTAATATTAAATTTTTTTGGGTATTTAATTTTAAGATAACCAATAAATCTATAAATTTTTCCAGTATCAAGATAAAATAGATCATAATGTTTTGATATAGCTTTTGCAAGTGTTCCAGCACCTGCTGCAGCAGGTGAATCAATAGCAATTTTTAAAATATTTTTTCTTTTAATCATTTTTTTAAGTCGTCAATAATTTTTAAAAAATTTGGAAACGAAGTGTTAATTGAATCTTTATCGTGAATAGCCCATCTTCCACCAAAACTTAAGGCTGCAATCAAGCTTGTCATAAAAACTCTATGATCTTTTAAATAATTTTTAATTGTAATTTTTTTGTCAAAATCTAAATTTAGGTCAGGTTTGCCATAAATTTTAATAGTGTCATTAGTTGTGATTGTTTTTACTCCTAAATTTGATAAAATTTTTTCAGCCCACATTAACCTTGGGCTCTCTTTCTGATTTAATTCACCCAGATTACTAAAATAAGAAACACCTTTCGCTTTGGCAGCAACTAAAAATATAACTAAAAATTCATCAATCGCACCACTATTCAATTCAGGAGGGCAATTAATTGCTTTTATATTATTGGCACTCACTACTTTTATGTCAGCCTTTTTTTCACCTTTATAAGTTTTTTGATTTTTAAAAATTATTCTCACTCCCATTTTTTTTAAAATAGTTATGATACCGATCCTAGATGCATTTATATTTACATTTTTAATTATTAATTCTGAATTTTTAGAGAGTGCTGTTAGGACTATGAAAAATGCACTAGAACTAATATCAGATGGAATATCATAATTTAAAGTATTAATTTTTTTTACTTTTTTAATTTTAATTTCATCAACATTTATATTATTTTTAATACTTATTGGTAATTTCAAAAATTTACATAATAGCTCAGTATGGTTTCTTGATTTTTTTGCTTTAATTGTTGTTGTGCCATCAGTTCTCATTCCTGCAAAGATAATTGAACTTTTGCACTGAGCTGATCCTTTGTTTTCATTGTATTTAATTGGTTTTAGCTTAGATGATCCATAGATCTTTAGCGGTAAAAAATTATTACTCCTTAATTTAAATTTAGCTCCAAACTTGCTTAAAGGATCTGATACTCTTTTAAAATCTCTTTTTGATAAACTTTTATCTCCAATTAAATTTATTGGCTCTGGAGAATTTACTAACAGTCCAAGAATAAGTCTTCCAAGAGTACCCGAATTTTGAGCATCTATTGTGAGGTTTTTTTTATATTTATAGCCATCAATTCCTTTTCCATAAATTTTACACACTTTCTTTTTTATAATTACTTTAATTCCTAATTTTTTTACTGCCTCTATCGCAGCTAATACATCTTCTGACATTAAAAGATTTTTTGCTTTTGATGTTCCACTTGCCAATGATGCAAAGAGTACCCATCTAATGCTTAAGCTTTTATCACCAGGCACCTCAATAGTTTTTTTAAAATTCCTAATTTTCTTTATAATTTTTACAACATTAGACATTACAAATTAATTGAACTTAAAGTTGTCGCCAAAATATGCATTTTTTGCATTTATATTATTGACTAAGTTGGAGGGTGTGTCTTTTGCAACAATTTTTCCATTATTTAGTATCATTGCTTCATCCACACAAGATAATAAGTCTCGCGCCTGATGATCA
Source organism: Candidatus Pelagibacter sp. HIMB1542 (assembly GCF_052047835.1). Lineage (NCBI taxonomy): Bacteria > Pseudomonadati > Pseudomonadota > Alphaproteobacteria > Candidatus Pelagibacterales > Candidatus Pelagibacteraceae > Candidatus Pelagibacter > Candidatus Pelagibacter sp. HIMB1542. The sequence goes on from NZ_JBNAJB010000002.1 coordinate 596,677, forward strand.
CAAATACAAATTGTTATTCTATTTTCACTTTGTAAATTTACTATTGTTTCCTGCAACATTTTTATAGTTAAAACATCCAAAGCAGCAAAACATTCGTCTAACAATAGTACTCTTGGTTCACTCAATAAAGAAAGGGCTATAACTAATTTTTTTTTTTGACCACCTGATAAAAATTTTGCCTTAATATCTTTTAAGTTATCAAGTTCGAATTTAGAAATTAAATAATTAACTCTTTCGAGCCTGTATGCTTTATTGTCAACTACAATTTCACTAATAGCTCTTAGGTTATCATAAAGAGTAAGATCGCTAAAAAATCCTCCATACTGTGGAACATATCCTAGTTTAAATTTTTTTGTTCTAAAATAAATTGGATAGTCAGTAACATCCTGTCCATTTATTTTAATTTTTCCATTTTTTGGGTTAATTAATCCTGTTATGAGATTAAATATTGTAGATTTTCCAACACCATTGGGTCCTAGCATTCCAAAAATTTGACCCTCATTAATTTTAAAGCTTAAATTGTCTAAAATTAATCTATTACCATATGATAAAGAAATATCATTAAATTCAATAATTGAATTACTATTTTTAAATGATTTAATTCTAAATTTTTTTATAATTGCCATTTAATTTAGACTTTTTAAATTTACTTTTTTATTTTTCTCATGCATAAAAATTTTTATATCTTTAGTTTCCAAATTCATTTCAGCAACATCAGCTTTTAGTAAATTTGTTTGATTAGTATAGGTTACATTTTTAGAAATTAACATTGAGTTTCTATTAATTGAAAAATCAAGATATTCACCAGTTATTTTATCACTATTGTAATTTATTATGACATTTTTTGAAAAAATTGTATCATTATTTGTAGAATTATATTTTCCAAAATCTGAAAAAATTATTACTTCTTCATCACTAGTTAGTTTAATTAATGCAGACACATCTTTTAAATAAATAATGTTTGTGTTTGCGTAATCTATCTCGCCCTCCAAAGCTTTAATCAAATACTCATTACCGTTATCGTCTTTTGTAGTGTACTCAACATCTTTAATTATATTTGAGGAATATCTAGTTTCATAATTTTTATCTAGATTTTCTTGGCTTTTAATTGAATTATTTTTTTTTATGTATTTTGTGTATATTGTAAAAATTGCAAAAATTATTATTAAAATAATAAAAAAATTTTTATAATTCATTTAAATTATTAAGTAATATTTGATTGCAAAATAGTATGTATATGTATAACCCCAATCGTTTTAGAGGGTTTACTCTTTACATTTACCAACAAAGATGTAATTTTTTTATTGTTCATTACCGAAAGGGCTTTGACTGCTAACTCATTTTTATCTACGAAGATTGGTTTTTTTGTCATAATCTTTTTAACTGTTAGTAAATCAAAGTTTATTTTTTTTTCTGTAAATCTTCTAATTTGTCCATCAGTAATAATACCTACAGTTTTTTTTTTATTATTAAGAACTACTAAAATTCCCAATTTTTTTTCTGTTAATATCTTTATTACATCGTTTATTTTTAAATTTTCATTTACGAAAGGTATTTTATTTCCTGTAATCATAATATCTTCGACTGTTTTGAGTTGTGCGCCTAGGCTTCCTGCAGGATGAAGCTCTTTGAAATCCATTTTTCCAAATTTTTTATATTTCATAGATGCAATCGCGAGCGAATCTCCTAGGGCGAGCTGCATGGTTGTGCTTGCAGTAGGAATTATACCTTCGGCCTCAACTGCTTTAGGTATATAAAGTTTTATATCTGAAGCTTTGTAAAGAATAGACTCCTTTCTAGATACTATTCCAATTAAAAAAATTTTGTTTCTTTTAGCATACTTTATTATATTTTTAAGCTCACTGCTCTCCCCGGAGTTGCTGATTAAAATTAATATATCTTTTTTAGAAATCATTCCGAGATCACCGTGAGATGCATCACTTGCCAATAAACTGAATGATGGTGTACCAACTGAAGCTAGTGTAGCTGCAATCTTTGATGCAATGTGTCCACATTTTCCTACTCCACATAGAATAACTTTAGAATGACATTTAGAAATATGACTAACCGCCTGATCAAACGATTGATTTAAACTTTTTTTTAGATTTTGAAGTGCTTTTATTTCAAGATTTATTACATTTTTTGCTACAGATATAAATTTTTTTCTATTCATTAGTGCGACCAGACATCATCTCTAAATAGTGCTAGATCTAGATCAACTCGAGTTTTCATGAATTTTAAACAATCTTCATAAAGTTGCATTCTTTTTTCTCTAATTAATATATTTACTAATTTATCATGTATTTTGTGTAAATAAATTACATCATTAGCACAATATTTTAGCTGTGCAGGATTTAGATTTCCTCCAAAATCTGAACTTTGAAATTGTTTACTAATATCAATATTTATAAATTCTTTAATCAATGTTTTCAGAGAGTGATTATCGGAGTAAGATCTTGCAAGTTTAGATGCAATTTTTGTGTCTAGAATATTATTAGTTTCTGTTCTTAAATAATATTTAATATGCGCTATGTCTGCGCGTCCATAATGAAAAATTTTTGTTATATTTTCATCATTTAATAGTTTTACTAAATTAGGTGCACGATAACTTTCTCTGTCTAATTGAATTATATGTGCATCTGAGTTGCCAGAAGATAGTTGAATTAAGCATAATGGATCACGTTTGACATTTAGACCCATAAACTCACCATCCACGGCAATTATATTGCCTAAATTTAAATCATCTGGTAGATCGTTTTTGTGAAGTTGAATATTATTACTCATATTTTAAACATATATATATGAAAGCAAAAAATTGTCTAATTTTTGGTGGAAGTGGTCAAATTGGTCGAAATTTAATTAGGAAGCTTACAAAGAAAAATTATCAAGTAACTGTTGTTACGAGAAACATTCATCAAAAAAGCTACATTATAAAAACTCAAGCAAATGCAGGTTATATAGATATTGTTGAATCTAATATTTTTGAAGAACAAAAACTTAGAAAGCTTTTTGAAAAAGCAGACGTATGCATAAATTTAGTTGGGATATTATTTGAGTCGAAAAAGATAAATACATTCAAAAATATTCACACAATTTTTCCTTCTTTGTTATCTAAACTTTCAAAAGAATACAAACTAAAGCATTTTATTCATCTATCAGCACTTGGAATAAACGAAGCCATAGACTCTGATTATGCTAAAAGTAAATTAGAGGGAGAGGAAAGGATTCTTAAACATTTTCCTTTAGCTACAATTATTAGACCTTCAATTGTTTATTCAGTAGATGATAATTTTACAACAAATTTTATGACAATTCTAAATAGATTGCCAATATTTCCACTCTATTATGAAGGCAAAACCAAGTTTGCACCAATTCATTGCTCTGACTTAACAGATGTTATTTTTAATGTTATTTCGAATAATGTTAATTCCAAAATAATTGAATGTGTTGGTCCAGAAATAATTTCATTTAAAGAAATAATAGAAAAATTATTAAATTTAATTGGAAAGAAAAGATTATTAATACCAATGCCTTTACCCTTAGCACAAGTGTCAGCGAGATTTTTTGAAATGCTGCCAAAACCACTTTTGACTAGAGATCAGTTAAAACTTCTAAAATATGATAATGTTTTATCTGGAAAATATAAATCTAATTCGGACATAGGCGTACCTAGTTTGAGATACTTCGATGAAGAAGTTAAAAAATATTGCTATATGTGGAGGGAAGGTGGTCAATTTTCCACAGAAAAATATAATTCAGATAATATAGATATTAAAACAAAAATTTAAGCAGATTGAATTTTATTATCAATAAACTCTGGAACTTCCTCTTTTTCTGTAACTTCTTCTTTTTTACCTTTTGGTTGATAAGCATAAAGTAAATGAAGTTTGCAATAAGAGAAATCTTTTAAAGAGGATCTGCCACAAAAATAAAACTCTTTTTCATCTGGATGACCTATTGGCCACTTGCATGAATTCTCATCTAGCTCTTCTAATTGTTTAGGATTTTCTGGTTCAAAATCTTTTTCAATAATTAATGATTTAAATTTACTTTTACGACCTCTTTTTGATTGAACGTTATTTTGCTCATTTGAATTTTCAAAATGCTTATTAGAAGTAGCAGTTCTAGTTTTGATTTTTGCTGAAAGATTTAATCTATGAGCTTTTCCAATTACTGCGTTTCTACTAATACCACCAATGATCTCAGCTATTTGACTAGCTGTGTTGCCTTTGCCCCATAATTCCTTTAATTTTGAAACTTTTTCTTCAGTCCAACTCATATCTATATGTTGTGTTAATTATTTTTAAAACGACAATATACTGTTATTAATTTAATTGAAACAATGAAAAAATTAGAGTTATCAACAATAAAAGCTTAGCCCAAATAAAATTAGTTTTTCAATCATAACTTGTATCTATGAAATAAAATTTATAAAAACAAATTTAATTTATGAGCAATTTAGCAAAAAATTATAACAGAAAAAAAATTTCATTTAAGTATGGTAAGGGAAGCTATCTTTACTCCACTGATGGAAAAAAATATCTTGATTTTGTTATGGGTATTGCTGTTAATTCTTTAGGTCATGCTCATCCAAGTTTAATCAAAACTATAAACAACCAATCAAAAAAGCTTTGGCATGTATCAAATGCATTTCAAATTCCTGAGGGAGAAAATCTAGCAAAAAAACTATGTAAAAAAACATTCGCGGATTATGTGATGTTTCAAAATAGCGGGGCAGAAGCTACAGAGGCAGCTATTAAAGTTGCAAGAAGATATTTTTTTTCAATAGGCAAACAAAATAAAAATAGAATTTTATGTATAAAAAATTCTTTCCACGGGAGAACATTAGCTGCAATTTATGCGAGTGGTTCTAAAAAAATGACAGAGGGATTTGGCCCTAAAGTAAAAGGATTTGATCACTTTACTTTTGGAGACCACAAATTATTAGAAAAGAAAATCACAAAAAATACTGCAGCTATAATGGTTGAAACGATAATGGGAGAGGGAGGAATTAAAGTTATTCCAGATTTCTGTTTAAAAGAGCTTAGAAAATTGTGCGATAAGAAAAAAATTCTTTTAATTCTGGATGAAGTTCAATGTGGGATAGGTAGATCTGGAGATTTTTTTGCATTTGAAAAATCTAAAGTAAAACCAGATATAGTCCCAATAGCTAAAGGGATTGGAGGAGGGTTTCCAATAGGAGCAGTCCTTATGAATAAAAAAGTAGCTGCATGCATGGTACCCGGAACTCATGGATCTACATTTGGAGGTAATCCATTAGCTATGTCAGTTGGTAATAAAGTAATGGATATAGTTTCAAATAAAAAGTTTTTAAATAATGTAAAAAAATTATCTATATATTTCTTATCAAACTTAAACAAAATTAAGGAAAAATATCCTACTATTATTAAACAAATAAGAGGAAGAGGTTTTTTAATTGGAATACAGCTGCATCAAGATCAAACAAATTTTATTAAAAAACTAATGGAAAATAAATTATTAACTATTCGTGCTGCAGAAAATGTCGTCAGAGTTTTACCACCTCTTAATGTCAAAAAAAGTGAACTTGATGAAGCTTTAAAAATTATAAATAAAGTTTGCAGCCAATTTAAATAGTTATGAAACATTTTATAAATTTAAAAGATATTCCTAGTAAAGATTTAAGAAAAATAATTACTGATGCAAAAAAAAGAAAAAGTTCTAGAAAAAAACTTAACACATTAGAGACAGATAAAGGTGCTCCACTAAAAGGTAAAATTTTGATCCAAATGTTTGAAAAACCAAGCTTAAGAACAAGAATGAGCTTTTATTTAGCAATTAAACAGCTTGGAGGAGGTACTGTAACACTTAGATCCAATGAACTTCATTTAGGACAAGGTGGTGAAAGTATATCTGATACAGCAAAGGTTTTATCAACTTATGGTGATGGATTTATGTTGAGAACAGATAGTGACAAAAAAATTGAGGATTTTAAAAAATATTTGTCTATTCCAGTGATTAATGGTTTGAGCCCGTCCTCTCATCCAACTCAAGTTCTTTCAGATGTTTTTACAGTTGAAGAGATTACAAAAAAACCTATTTCCAAATTAAATATTTGCTGGATTGGTGATTCAAATAATGTTTTGGATAGTTTAATTGCTGCTTCAGTTAAATTTTCTTTCAAATTAAGCATTGGTTGTCCAAAAAATTTTGAACCAGGAAAAGAAGTAAGAAGTTGGGTGAAAAAAAATAAGAGAAAAATTTATATTTATAATGACCCAAAAAAAGCTGCTAAAGGAGCTGATGTAATTTTTTCTGATAAAGTTATTTCACTAAATGACAAAGTAAACAAAAAGAAAAAAATTCAGGCATTTAAAAAATTTAAAATTGATAAAAAATTAATGGGTTTTGCAAATAAGAATTGTATTTTTTTGCATTGTCTGCCTAGAGGGAATGAAGTGTCTGAAGACATTTTCTTAGGAAAAAAATCTCATGTATGGATACAGGCTCTTAACAGAGTTCATGTTCAAAAAAGTATACTATTGTATTGTTTTGGAAAATTAAGGTAGTGGAACTGGGCTATCTGAATTTTCATTTAGATACTTAATTACAGACGCTCTATCTACTTCTTTTCTTAAACCTGCATAAGCCATTTTTGTACCTTTAATATATTTTGCAGGTTTTTTTAAAAATCCATTTAGCTCTTCAAATGTCCATTCTTTTTCATAAGCAGCTAATGCTTTTGAATATTTATAATCCTCGACTGCTCCAACTTTTCTTCCAACGACATTATATAAAGCTGGACCTATAGCATTTTTCCCACCCTTAATTATTGAGTGACAGGCTGCACACTTTTTAAATATTTTTTCTCCACTTGCTATATCCCCCATGGCCATTAATGCAGCAATGTCGATTTTTTCTTCTGCAGCAGTTGTTGTAGAAGATGATGCGGTAGATACCTGTTCAACTTCCACCGTGTAACCTGGAGTTTCTGGCTTTTCTACATGAAAAATTACATCAGATAATTTTCCTATACCAATTACAAGAAGTGCAACCATTAGAACTGCAGCTACAATTTTGTTAATTTCAAAAGAATCCATTTTTATAAATTTAGTTTTGAACGTATAACATGATAAATTAAAATTTGACTAAAATTTAATGTACAAATTTGCCTCTATTTTAATTAGTGATTGATGAAAACTCTTATAATTATACCCTCTAGATTATCCGCAACTAGGCTCCCAGGAAAACCATTATTAAAAATTAATGATATTTCAATTATTTCACATGTGTTTAATAAGGCAAAAGAGGCAAATATTGGAGAGGTAATTGTTGCTGCAGAGGATCAAGAGATTGTCAATGATGTTAAAAATAATGGAGGAAATGCGATTTTAACCAACAATAAACATAAAACTGGCACAGACCGAATATATGAAGCTTATCAAAAACTTAACTTAGATAATGTTGATTTTATAATGAATCTTCAGGGTGATGAACCAGCAATAAATATTCAGGATATTAAAAATCTAAACCAAATGATGATAGATCATAAAGCAAAAATAGGAACTCTGGCTGCTAAAGTTGAAGATAAATTAAACTTAACAAACGAAAATATAGTTAAAGTTATTACTGAAAATAATTTAGAAGATGACCCGTTTTCTAAAGCAAAAATATTTCTAAGGAAATCTGAAAATACCTTAAATGTTTATCACCATATTGGAATTTACTGTTATTCATCACAAATTCTTAAAAACTTTGTTGAATTACCACAATCAAAAAATGAAATTGAAAATAAATTAGAACAACTTAGAGCTCTAGACAATAATATTCAAATAAATGTTGCTCTAGCCAACAAAGCTCCCATAGGAGTTGACACAGAGGAAGATTATCTGGCCTTAAAAAAAATAATGGAATATAAGTCCTGATGGGTAAAATATATTTTCAAGGAACATTTGGAGCCTATTCTCATTTAGCAGCAGTTTCAATTGACCCTGATGCTGAAATTTTACCTTGCAAAACTTTTGATGATTGTTTTAATAAAGCTTCGGAAGAACCTGATTGTAGAATTATAATACCAGAGTCTAACAGAATAACAGGGAATATAGGAGTCGAATATTTAATTTTTAAACATAGGTTGAATATTTACCAAGAGCACTTTCAAAAAATCGAACATAATTTATTAGGTCAGCCAGGAGCTAAACTATCTGATATAAAAGAAGTTTATTCTCATGCACAGGGTTTATCGCAATGTTCAAATTTCATAAAAGAAAATAATATTGCTGAACATATTAGAGCTGACACAGCTGGATCAGCTGAGATGATTTCTAAAACAAAAGACAAAAAACAAGCAGCAATAGCATCATCTTTAAGTGCTGAAATTTATAATCTTGATGTAATCAAAAAAAATATAGAAGACGAGAGTGGAAATTTAACAAGGTTTCTTGTTATGGGAAAAAATATATCTCAACCTGAGTTTGGAAATAAAAAATATATAACTTCATTCTTATTTAAACTAAAAAGTAAACCTGCAGCTCTTTATCAATCGCTTGGAGGATTTGCTATCAATGGAGTAAATCTTACCAAGCTTCAAAGTTACCCTGAAAAAAACTCTTTCGATTCTTATTTTTTCTTATGTGATTTGGATGGACATATAGAAGATCCAAAGGTTCAAAAATCTCTTGAGGAGCTGGGCTTACATTGTGAGGATTTTCACGTCCTAGGTGTTTTTGAAGCGGATAGTTTGAGACAAAAAAAATAATAATCTTTTCTTGTAGATTAGAAATTTTAACTGCTATAATAGATTTGGAGGCTAGAGGTGGATGCTGCTTGAACCCGACCAGATCTTAACGGAAGCAGTCGTAGAGACAGTTATTCAGGTTCTAGTCTCCTTAAAAAATTTATGAATAACAATTCAAAAGTACTAGCTCTTAAATACAGACCTCAAGTATGGGAGGACCTTATTGGTCAAGAAGTTGTTGCTGAAACAATTATAAACTCAATAAAAGCTGACAAAGTACCCAATGCATATTTGTTTACTGGAATTAGAGGGATTGGAAAAACTACAACTGCAAGAATTGTAGCAAAAGCATTGAATTGCTCAAATGGTATTGAAAAAATGTGTATTGATAATTTGTGTGAAAATTGTCAGTCGATTGCAAATTCAAGTCACATTGATGTACTTGAAATGGATGCGGCCAGCAAGACAGGAGTTGATGATGTTAGAGATCTAATTGAGTTTTCTAGATATGGGCCAACTTCAGCAAAGTACAAAATATTTATAATCGATGAAGTTCATATGTTAAGTAAACAAGCTTTTAATGCTTTACTAAAAACATTAGAAGAACCACCTTCATATTTAAAATTTATATTTGCCACAACAGAAATAAAAAAAATTCCTATAACAGTTGTTTCAAGGTGTCAGCGTTTTGATCTTTCAAGGATTAAATCTTCTGAATTGTTAGATTTTATAAAAAAAATTAAAGATAAAGAAAACGGAAAAGTTACGGATGACGCTCTAAAATTAATTGTAAAAATATCAGAGGGTTCAGTAAGAGATGCATTATCTCTATTAGATAGAGCGTTATTGAGTTTAGATAATGATAAAGAACTAGATCTAAATTCTGCTCAAAAGATTTTTGGTTATTTTGATAAATCACAATTAATTGATTTATTTGAATTGATATTAAGAGGAGAAGAAGAAAAAGTAATAAAAATTTATAGAAAAATATATGATCAGGGAGTTGAACCAAAAATATTTTTAAATGATTTTTTAGAACTATTATATTACTTTAAAAATATAAATTCTTTAACTTTAGAAAGCACAAATTTTTCTCTTAATGATGAAGAATTTAACAAAATAAAAAATATTTCTAATCAAATCCAACCAGATGTATTAATTTTATTTTGGCAATTTTCTATCAAGTCGTTAGAAGAATTAGATATTGTATCAAATCAACATTTATCAATTGAGATGTTTTTGATTAGATTAATGCACTTAAGTTCTGTAAAACAAGTTAAACAAATAGATACTAAATCCAAAGAAGAAAACTCAACTAGCAAAATTGAAATAAAAAAAGAGACTAAAATTATTGACCAAATAAAAAATATTTCTCAAGAAGAAAAAAAGAATCCTGAAATACAAACTGAAGTTAAAGCAGAAATTAAAACTCAAATTAATTCTTTTCATGAATTAATTGCTACTTGCACAAGTAAAAGAGAATTAAAACTTAAATTTGAATTAGAGAAAAATGTCAATTTGGTTAAATTTGAAAAAAATAGGATTGAGATTTCATTTAATGACAGCCTTGATAAAGATTTTGTAAAGGATCTTTCCTCAAAGCTTTTTGATTGGACAAAAGAAAGATGGATTATCACACTTAGTAAATCAAAAGGGGATCTCTCAATTAGAGAAAAGAAAGAAAATGAAAAAAAAATATTAATTGAAAAAGCTAAAGAAACTGAAATTTATAAAAACTTTATGGAAAATTTTCCTGATGCAGAACTGGTAGATGTTAAATCGATAATTAAGGAGGATAAAGATAATGACTGATTTTAATAAAATATTAGATAAAGCAAAAGAACTCGAAGCAAAAATGAAAGAGAGTCAGCAAAAAATTAAGGAGATTAGAGTAGAGGGTATTTCTGGCTCAAATTCAGCAAAAATCGTCTTGGATGGAGAAGGTGAAATGCAATCAATTAAACTGTCAGATGAAATAATGAAAGAAGACAAATCAATAATAGAAGATTTAATTGTAGCTGCGCATAATAACGCCAAATCACAATTAAAGTCGAAAACATCAGAAGAGATATCAAAAGCTACAGGTGGATTTGGAATACCTGGTTTTAAGTGGCCACTATAGTAGATGCAAAATATTAACGAGATTGAGGAATTAATAAAATTAATTTCAAAGCTTCCAGGTTTAGGACCAAAATCTGCCAAAAGGATTGTTTTAAAACTCATTAATAACCGTGATGAATTAGTAAAACCAATGGCAAACACATTGGCTCAAGTTTATAAAAATGTAACCAGATGTAATTCTTGTGGTTCACTTAAATCAATTTCAGCTGGATGTATAAATTGTGAAAACACAAAAAATAAATATTTAAAGATTTGTGTTGTAGAAGACATTGCCGATCAATGGTCGATTGAAAATTCAAATATTTATCAAGGGTATTTTCATATTCTGGGAGGCACCATTTCATCAGTAGGTCAAAGAAAAGAAGATTTACTTGTAAATTCGCTGGTTGAGAGAGTTAATCGAGATAAAATTGAAGAAGTTATATTAGCCACAAGTGCAACTGTTGAAGGTCAAACTACTGCTTACTACATTCAAGATAGCTTAAAAAATTCTAATGTAAAAATTACAAAACTTGCACAGGGTTTACCTGTAGGTGGTGAAATTGAAAGTTTAGACGATGGGACTTTGTTTTCTGCTTTTAAAAATCGTTCTAACTTAGCTTCTAATTCAGATTAGACTTTTTAGTAAGTCTATTTAAATGCAGCAAAGGTTCAGTATAACCAGATGGTTGTTCTTTTCCTTTAAATACCAAATCACAAGCAGTTTGAAATGCAATTGAGTTTTCAAAGTTATCACTCATTCTTACGTAATTAGAGTCATTTTTATTTTGATCATCTACAATTTTAGCCATGTCTTTAAGAATTTCTACAACTTGAATTTTTGTTGTAATTCCGTGATGTATCCAATTTGCAATATGTTGAGATGAAATTCTAAGTGTAGCTCTATCTTCCATCAAACCTACATTATTTATATCTGGTACTTTGGAGCACCCAACTCCTTGATCGATCCATCTCACAACATAACCCAATAAAGTTTGAGCTGAGTTAGAAATTTCTTTATTAATTTCATCTACAGACCAATTTGGTCTATCAGCAGTAGGTATTGTTAAAAGATCATCAAGCTTTGCTTGTTCTCTATTTTTAATTTTTTGTTGTTCATCAAAAATATTTATTTCATGATAATGTAGCGAATGCAAAGCTGCAGCAGTTGGAGATGGAACCCATGCACAATTTGCACCTGCTTTTAAATGCCCAGTTTTTTGCTCCATCATATCTTTCATTTTATCAGGCATTGCCCACATTCCTTTTCCAATTTGAGCTTTTCCAGAAAATCCACATTTTAAACCAATATCAACATTGTTATTTTCATATGCTGTAATCCATTTTGAAGTTTTCATTTCACCTTTTTTAATCATTGGACCAGCTTCCATTGAAGTATGCATTTCATCGCCAGTTCTGTCTAGAAAACCTGTATTTATAAAAAAAACTCTATTTTTTAACGATCTAATGCACTCTTTTAAGTTAGCTGAGGTTCTTCTTTCTTCATCCATTATTCCAATCTTGCAGGTGTATTTTGGTAAACCTAAAACTTCTTCAACTTTTGAGAAAAGCAAATCAGTAAATGCAGTTTCATCTGGTCCATGCATTTTTGGTTTCACGATATAAATAGAACCAGATCTTGAATTGGTTTTTTTCTTAATATCATGAAGTGCTGCAGCTGTAGTAATGAAGGCATCCATAATTCCTTCTGGAACTTCACTACCATCTTTTAATATTATTGATGGATTAGTCATTAAGTGACCAACATTTCTAATTAGCAGTAAACTTCTTCCATGAAGCTTTAAACCTTTTCCATCTTTTGAAATATAGCTTCTGTTAGGGTTGAGTTTTCTCTCAAATAATTTTCCTTCTTTTTCAAATTTTGATTTTAGATCACCCTTCATCAGACCCAGCCAATTTCTGTAACAAACAATTTTATCTTCTGCATCTACAGCAGCTACACTATCTTCGTTATCGCATATAGTTGACATCGCAGATTCTAAAATTATGTCACTAATCCCAGCATGATCTTGTTGAGCTGCAAAAGCTCTTGAGTCTTTTAAAATTTCTATATGTAAATTGTTATTTTTTAAAATTATAGCAGACGGGTTGTCAGCTTCACCCCTATGGCCAATAAACTTATTCTCATCTACCAAATCATAAATATCAGCACCTTTTAGAGCTTTAAATTTTCCATACTTAACCGCAAAACTTGTAATTTTTTGCCAACTCAATCCTGCTAAAGGAAAATATTTATCTAAAAAATCTCTTCCATATTTTATTACCATCTCACCTCTTAATGGGTCGTATCTTTCAGATACACTATCTTCTGATTGTTCAATTACATCTGTTCCGTACAGACTATCGTATAAGCTCATCCATCTAGCATTAGCAGCATTTAATGCGTATCTCGCATTCATTACTGGTACAACAAGTTGAGGTCCAGCAATACTTGTTATTTCCTCATCAACATTTTGAGTTGATATTTCAAAATCATCACCTTCTTTTTTCAAATAACCAATTTCTGTAAGAAATTTTTTATATTCTGAAAAATTAAATTCATTTCCCTTATTTTTTATATGCCAATTGTCTATTTGTTTTTGTAAGTCTTCTCTAAATTTTATTAATTCTTTATTTTTAGGTGCTAATTCATTGACTGTTTTGTCGAACCCAGACCAAAAATTATCAACAGATAGATCTGTTTCTTTTAATAGCTCGTCGCTAATAAATTGAGAAAGTTTTTCAGATACTTTTAAAGTATTTATATTTACATATTTTTCCTGCATATCACCTAAATTACCCCATCTGTATTTTTGCCTGAGAGTTTTGCTCCTTCGGCGGAATTAATTCTCTTTCCAGAGTGTTATGCAACTATCGGTCCTTTTTACCTGAGAGTTTCCGGGGTGGTTGCTCCTTCGGTGCTAAATCTATTAGTCTCTCCCGATAGCAAAATATGTATCTTCTTCTAGAAAAGAGTCAATTAATAACAATTACACTTTAAATTAAATATCATTTTATTGCCTTTTTTATGAATTAACCATCCGCTATAACCGTATTATGAAAAATTATCTTAATTTTGAAACTGAGATTAAAGATTTAGAGACAGAATTGGAAAAATTAAAGGATCCCTATAATCAAGAGGGATTGTCAGAAGTAGATACGCAAAAAATTTCAAAAACACAAGTTGAGTTAGATCAAAAATTAAATGATATATATTCAAACCTAGATCCATGGCAAACCACCATGGTTGCAAGACATGAAGACAGACCAAAGTCTAAATTTTTCATAGATAATTTATTCGAAGATTTTATTTCTTTATCTGGAGACCGTTATTATGGTGAAGATAAATCTGTACTTACTGGTTTTGCAAAATTTAATGGTCAGTCAGTTTTAGTTATTGGTCAAGAAAAGGGTGAGGATTTGGATAGCAGAATTCAAAGAAATTTTGGGATGATGCGACCTGAGGGTTATAGAAAAACTATTCGATTAATGAATTTAGCAAATAAATTTAAAATTCCAATTATCTCTTTTATAGACACGCCAGGTGCTTATCCTGGTGTTGGTGCAGAGGAAAGAGGTCAAGCTGAGGCAATAGCAAAATCAATTGAATGTTGTATGGAACTTAAGGTGCCAACTGTTGCAATAATTATAGGTGAAGGTGGATCAGGTGGTGCGATTGCATTAGCATCGTCTAACAAAGTTATCATGCTAGAAAATGCTATTTATTCGGTTATATCTCCTGAAGGTTGTGCAACTATATTATGGAGAGATCCAAAAAAAATGCTTGATGCAGCAAAAGCAATGAAGCTTTCCGCAAAAGATTTATTAAAATTAAAAGTTATTGATGAAATAATCCCAGAACCTTTAGGTGGCGCTCACAGGGATAGAGATCTTATGCTAGACAATATTAGAAAATCTATTTCTAAAAATTTAGATCAATATAAAGAAATGACGTCAGAAGAAATAATGAATGAAAGAAAAAATAAATTTTTAAAAATTGGAAGAAATGATGGTTTTATGAACAATGTAGAAGATTTAAGCAATTTGACCATTAAGAAAAACAATTTTGACAATATTTTCAAATCAAAAAAATTATTATTTGGTATTGGTGCAGGTTTATTATTGTTAGCTTCTTTGTTTTTTCTTGTTTAAGAATTATAAAGCTCCATGGCAATGTTTAAACTTCTTGCCTGATCCACAAAAGCAAGGTTCATTTCTTCCCATTTTTTTGGCTTGTGGTTTTGGATTTACTCTTTCCTCATTGGAAGATCTTTCTTCTGTTATAACTTTTAAGTTCATTAAAATTGTAACGTAGTCTAATTTTAGTTTTTCTAATAAATTTGAAAATAAATCAAAAGCTTCTTTTTTATATTCAACTAAAGGATCTCTTTGACCGTAAGACCTTAATCCAATCACTTGTCTAAGTTGTTCTAAATATTGTATATGTGATTTCCAATTCAAATCTATTGTTTGCAAAAATATTCTTTTTTCAATTTCTTTTGCATGCTGCTCGTTTAGAACTTTAATTCTTTCATTACGTGTCTCATTAAATTTTGAGGATATTTGCTCTTTCAGTTCATTATCTTTTGCAGAAATCAAACTTTCAAGTTCAGTATCATTAAAACTTTTCCCAACAATTTGCCTAACTTTATTATTAAATTCATTACTTTTTGGATTAGATAGGTTTTGAATTTTTAATTTTATCAAGTCTTCTGATATTTCTTTTAAAAATTTGTTGGAATAATCAAAAATATTTTCACTATTCATTGCGTTTTTTCTTTGAGAAAACACAACATGTCTTTGGTCATTCAAAACATTATCAAATTTGATAAGTGTTTTTCTGATATCAAAATTTCTGGCTTCAACTTTTTGCTGAGCTCTTTCTAATGCTTTGTTGATCCAAGGGTGATCAATACTTTCACCATCTTTTAAACCAAGTTTTTCAAGCATATTATTCATAGATTCTGAGCCAAAAATTCTCATCAAATCATCTTCTAAACTTACATAAAATACAGAACTACCTTCATCTCCTTGTCGTCCAGCTCTTCCTCTTGCTTGATTGTCTACTCTCCTAGACTCCATTCTTTCTGTACCAATTACAAATAAGCCACCTAGAGATTTAATTTTTTCTTTATCTATTTTTAACTGATCATCAGGAATTGATCCTTTTTTACCACCAAGCTGGATGTCAACACCTCTACCAGAAATACTGGTTGTAATTATCAAAGATTTTTCTTTTCCAGCATTTGCAATAATTTCGGCTTCATTTTCATGGTTCTTTGCATTTAAAACTACGTGTTTAATATTTTTTTCATTTAATAATTTAGAATAAACTTCAGATTTGTTGATACTAGATGTGAAAACTAAAATTGGTTGACCAATTTCATGTTTTTCAATGATCTTATTAATTATTGCATCATTTTTTTCTTTTTCAGTTCTAAAGATCAAATCATTATAATCTTTTCGGATCATTTCTTTATTTGTTGGTATTACAACTACTGAAAGATTATATATCTCAAAAAATTCCTCAGACTCTGTGACTGCGGTACCGGTGCAACCTGATATTTTTTTATATAGTTTAAAATAATTTTGATAGGTAATAGATGCTAAAGTTTGATTTTCAGCTTGTATCTGAATTTTTTCTTTAGCTTCAAGAGCCTGATGAAGACCATCTCCAAATCTTCTTCCTTCTAAAATTCTACCAGTCAACTCGTCTATGATTTTAAGAACTCCATCTTTTACTATGTAATCTTTTCCTTTTTCAAATAAATGATTTGCACGCAGTGCTTGATTTACGTGGTGAACTAAATGAAGATTTTCTGGATCATAAAAATTATCATTTTTTAAGATACCTGCATTAGAAAAAAGTTTTTCAACATTATCAATACCCTCGTTTGTTAAAAGTATACTTTTTTCTTTCTCATCTATTTCAAAATCTTTGTTATTTAAAATTTTAACAAGTTTATCTATTGCTAGGTATTGAGCAGTTTTATCTTCTGCAGCTCCAGAAATTACAAGTGGAGTTCTTGCTTCATCAATTAAACAGGAATCTATTTCATCTACAATTGAAAATGCATGAGATCTTTGAACCATTTCTTTTTGAGAAAACTTCATGTTATCTCTTAGATAATCAAATCCTAATTCACTGTTGGTTGCATAAGTAATGTCACAATTATAGTTTTTCTTTCTTTCTAGATCATCTTGGTCATTATTTATAAATCCAGAAGTAAGACCTAGAAAATTATATATGAGACCCATTTCCATCGAATCTCTTTTTGCTAAGTAATCATTAACTGTTACTATATGAACTCCATCTTCAGAAAGCGCATTTAAATACGCCGCTAAAGCAATAGTAATTGTTTTTCCTTCACCCGTTCTCATTTCAGCAATTTTACCTTCGTGAAGAACTACCCCCCCAATAAGTTGAACATCAAAGTGCTTTTCTTTTCTTGTTCTTTTTGCAGCCTCTCTTACTAGTGCAAATGCTTCAGGTAGAATTTCGTCTAAACTTTTTCCATTTTTTAATTGATTTTTAAATTCAACTGTTTTTTTTGGAAAGTCTTCATCACTTAATTTTATGAATTGTTCCTCGTATGAATTTATTTTCTCTACAATTTTTCCAATTCTATCTAGCTCTTTTTGATTACTAGATTTGATAAATTTTGTAATTAGGTTAAGTGGGTTAAACATGACTATTTGATTTATTCTTTAAATATATTGTTTAATATATGTATTAAACAATTATTTTAAATATCATGGGTATTAATTTAACAAATTTTTTAACCTCGAAATCAAAAAATACCAGAATGATGGATTTCCAGGACCTTGATCATATAGATGGCTTATCTATTTCAGCTCTAAGCGCAAATTTATATAAAACTAAAAGAGATGATTTGGTAATGTTTTACTTTAGAGATGGTGCAAATCATGCCTCTGTCTACACACAATCAAAAATTATCTCAGAAAATATTAAATGGAATATAAATCAAAAATCAAAAAAAATTTATTCTCTTATTGTAAATACTAGAAATGCAAATGCTTTCACAGGTAAACAAGGTTATGCAAGTCTCGCAAAAATTGCTGATTTAACTTCTGAGCAATTATCAAAAAAACAAGCTGAGGATGAAGATTATCCAAAGAAAATTACTTCAAAGGAAATTATTTTTGGATGCACAGGTACAATAGGTGAAACATTTCCATGTGAAAAGATAATAGTTCAAATTCCAAACTTGATTAAAAAAATCAACTATACACAAAACAAATTTCTTTGGATGAAAGCAGCATTAGCAATAATGACCACTGATACAAAACCAAAACTTGCGATGGAACAATGTAAAATTGGAGATAAAGAGGTAAAAATTTATGGTGTCGCCAAAGGTTCGGGTATGATTTTTCCAAACATGGGAACTACCTTGGCATACATATTTACAGATGCCAACTTATCGAATGATATTTTGAGTAAATTATTAAAAAAAAATATTACAGATACATTTAATGCTATCTCGTGTGATGGGGACACTAGCACAAATGATATGGTTAGTATTTTTGCAACAAATAAAGCAAATAATTCAAATATTAAAAGTATTAATGATATAAAACTAAAAAAATTCGACAAAGCATTGAACAATGTTTTGTTAAATTTAGCAAAGAGAGTAGTTTCTGATGGAGAAGGAGCATCAAAATTTGTCACTATAAATATTAATAAAAGCAAAAGTGAACAAGATGCAAAGACAATTGCTTTCTCAATAGCAAATTCAGCTTTGGTAAAAACAGCTATTGCGGGAGAAGATCCAAATTGGGGACGAATAGTGATGGCAATAGGAAAAGCAGGACCAAAAATAAATTTAAATAAATTAGGTTTGAAACTTGGAAATTATCAAATAATTCAGGATGGAAAATTATACAAGAACTATGATGAAAAATTAGTAGCTGAGTATATGAAAGGTGAAAATATAGACATCAATGTAGATTTGTTTACTGGTCCTAAAAGCTTTACTGCTTTTACTATGGATTTTACAAAAAATTATATTGAGATTAATGCTGATTATAGAAGTTGAACATATTGAAATTTAAATTTTGATAACTAATTCTATACTATGATAAAATACAAACTTTTGTGTAACGACTGTGAATTAAAGTTTGATAGTTGGTTCTCTTCTTCATCAGAATATGAAAAATTAAAAAAGAAAAAACTTTTAATCTGTCACAACTGTAATTCTGAAAAAGTTGAAAAAACTTTAATGGCTCCTCAGCTAATAAGTAGAAAAGCTAAAAATGAAGAAAAATTTGATACTCAGAAGTATAAAAAAATTAAAAAAACAATTAAAAATTATCAAAAGTTTATAAAAGATAATTTTAAGTACGTTGGGGATAATTTTGCTTATGAAGCTAGATCTATTCATTACAATAGTAAGAAACCTACAAAAGGGATATATGGTAAAGCCTCTCAGAAAGACGTTAAAGAGCTCAAAGAAGAGGGCATAGATACACAATTAATTCCTTGGGTTGATGAAAAAGAAAATTAGTTTTTCTTAAATTCAGCAATATAATTTACTGATAAATCTTTTGAAACATTCCATTCATCCTTCAGAATGTTAAAATTCATTCCATCAATTTTTTTGAGATTTAGATTGTTTTTGATTAAAATACTTTTTAATTCCTCAGGCTTAACAAACTTTTCCCATTCATGGGTGCCAATAGGAAGCCATCTCAAAACATATTCCGCACCAACAATTGCAAATATATAAGATTTTAAGGTTTTATTTATAGTTGCAACAAACATTAATCCATTTTTTTTTAAAAGATTAGCACATGATTTTAAAAAAAAATCGACATCCTCAACATGTTCAACAATCTCCATATTCAAAATTACATCAAATTTTTTTGTAGTTTTTAGTTTTTCAGGCGATGAACATATATAGTTTATATTAAGATTGTTTTTTTTTGCATGTAGGTTTGCTATGGCAATATTTTTATTTGAAGCATCGATTGCTGTAACATTAGCTCCTAATCTATACATGGGCTCAGATAACAATCCTCCTCCACATCCAATATCAAGGACATTTATTCCAGAAAGAGGATATTTTTTATTTTTAAGTTGAAATTCTTTAATTATATTTTCTTTAATATATTTTATTCTTATAGGATTAAATTTATGAAGAGTTTTAAATTTTCCTTCTGGATCCCACCATTCGGCCGCCATATTTGAAAATTTTTCTATTTCTTTTTTATTAATACTGTTCATAATATATAATTAGTTGACATAACAATTAAGATGTACTTTATCAATTTATAATTAAATTATATTAATTCAACTGATCATGAAAACTATTGTACTAAAATTTGGTGGAACTTCTGTTGGTAGTATCGATAGGATAAAAAAAGTATGCAAAATTATAGCTGCTTATAAAAAGAAAAAAAATAGAGTTTTGGTGATTTCATCTGCAATGAGTGGAGTGACCAATGAGCTTGTAAAAAAATCGAAGCAAATTAGTAATAATTTTAGCAGATCTGAATATGATGCACTTGTATCCACTGGAGAACAAGTTTCATGTGCTTTAATTGCTGGAAGACTTACTCATGATGGTTTTAAGTCTAGGTCATGGGTTTCTTGGCAATTACCAATAATTACTGATGGACCTTATTCTGGAGCAAGAATAAATAAGATAATTACAAAAGAATTAAATAATTATGTCAAACAAGGTGGGATCCCAATTGTTACTGGTTTTCAAGGAATTAATAATGAAAATAGAATTACCACAATAGGAAGAAGTGGTTCGGACGCAACTGCAATAATGTTAGCAAAATTTATTAAAGCTGATGAATGTATTATTTATACTGATGTCGATGGTGTTTATACTACTGATCCAAGACAACATAAAAAAGCAAAGAAAATTAAAAAAATATTTTATAACGAAATGTTGGAAATGGCATCTTTAGGATCAAAAGTGATGCAACCAACATCGGTTCAAGATGCAAAGTTAAATAATATTGATATTAAAGTTAAGTCTTCATTTGTTAATAAACCAGGTACATTAATAACAGACTCTAAAAAGGCGTTTAGCGATCAAATAATTACCGGGATATCTTCAACTAAAAATGATGCTAAGATCACAATTGTAGGAGTTAAAGATAGACCTGGTGTTGCTGCTTCAGTTTTTAGACCACTATCAAGAAATTTAATTAACGTTGATATGGTTGTACAAAATATTTCTCAAAACGGTAAAGATACTGACTTAACTTTTACAATTAAATCTGATGATCTGAAAAAAACTGAGAAATTAATTAAGCAAAATAAATCGATATCTTATAAAAAACTTTCTTTTGATAAAAATCTTTCCAAAGTTTCTATAATAGGAGTTGGGATGATTACAACACCTGGAATTACTTACAGGATGTTTCAAGCTTTAGCTTCAAAAAAAATAAACATTTTAGTTATATCAACATCTGAAATTAAAATTTCAGTATTAGTTTCATCAAAAAATGTAAAAAAAGCAATAGCTGCTCTTCATAAAGAATTTAAACTTGATTAAATTTATGAATGTACGACCATTTAGAAATATAAATCGAAAAAAAACTAAAGTAATTAACGTTGGTAATGTTAAAGTTGGTGGTGACAATCCAATATCAGTTCAATCAATGACTAATACTTTGACTACAGATATTTCAGCTACTATAGAACAAATAAATAAAATTCATGAAGAGGGTGCTGACCTGGTAAGAGTTTCCTGTCCCGATGAAGATTCTTCAAAAGCTTTAAAAGAAATCACAAAAAATGTTCAGATACCTGTAATTGCAGACATTCATTTTCATTATAAAAGAGCTATAGAAGCTGCAGAAAATGGAGCGAAGTGTTTAAGAATAAATCCTGGAAATATTGGCGATAAAAATAAAATCTATGAGGTATTAAGTGCAGCAAAAAATAATGATTGTTCAATTCGAATAGGAGTTAATGCAGGTTCTCTGGAAAAAGATATTCTAGAAAAGTATAAAGAACCATGCCCTGAGGCATTAGTAGAGAGTGCAAAAAGAAACATTAAAATATTAGAGGATCAAGATTTTTTTAATTTCAAGATAAGTGTCAAGTCCTCTGATGTATTTTTGTCGATTGCTGCTTACAGGCAGCTTTCAGATGCTACCGATTATCCTCTTCATCTTGGAATAACTGAGGCTGGAAGTTTTGTATCAGGAAGTGTTAAGTCTTCAATAGGACTTGGTTCATTGCTATTAGATGGAATAGGTGACACCTTAAGAGTTTCTTTGTCAGATGATCCTGTAAAAGAGGTTAAGATTGGAAATGAAATACTTAAATCTTTAGGATTACGAAATAGAGGAGTTAAAATAATTTCTTGCCCATCTTGTGCAAGACAAGCGTTTCAAGTGATTGATACGGTTAAAATTTTAGAGGAAAAATTATCACACATAAAAACTCCAATTACCCTATCTATAATTGGCTGTGTTGTGAACGGTCCTGGTGAGGCTGCTTTAACTGATATTGGAATAACTGGAGGTGGAAAAGGTAATAATATGCTTTATTTATCTGGAGTGCAAAGTGAAAAAGTATCAACTAATGATATAGTTAATAAAGTCGTATCAGAAGTTGAAAAAAAGGCCTCTGAATTAGAAAATTAACAATGATACCAACAAAGACTATTGAAGAATTAATTACAAAACATTCTACACTAGAAAAAGATCTATCATCAGGAAGTTTAGATAATAAAGTGTTTGCTGAAAAGTCAAAGGAGTATTCAGATGTTAATGAAATAATTTTAAATGCTAAAAAATATTTATCTTTCGAAAATGAAAAAAAAGAATTACAGAAAATATTAGAGGATAACTCATCAGATAAAGAATTAAAAAATATGGCTGAGTTAGAACTTGTTGATTTGAAATCTCAACACGAGATCAATGAAAAAAAATTAAAATTATTTCTACTACCAAAAGATGAAGCAGATAAAAAAAATGCAATAATAGAAATAAGAGCTGGAACGGGAGGTTTAGAGGCAAGTTTATTTGCTTCAGACCTTTTCAAAATGTATGAAAAAGTAAGTCATAAAAAAAAATGGTCATTAGAACTTATTTCTATTTCAAGAAGTGATGCTGGGGGTTTAAAAGAGGTAATTGCATCTATTAAAGGTACAAATATATATTCAACATTAAAATATGAGAGTGGTGTACATAGAGTTCAAAGAGTTCCAGATACTGAAACACAAGGAAGAGTGCATACATCTGCGGCCACTGTTGCCGTATTACCTGAAGCTGAAGAAGTAGATTTAAAAATAAACGACTCTGATTTAAGAATTGACGTTTTTCGAGCAGGTGGTCCAGGAGGACAATCAGTTAACACAACCGATAGCGCTGTTAGAATAACTCATATACCCACTGGTTTATCAGTTTCTCAACAAGATGAAAAATCACAGCACAAAAATAAAGCAAAAGGAATGAAAATTTTAAGAGCAAGATTATATGAACTTGAAAGATCAAGAATTGATCAAGAAAGATCACAAGATAGAAAAACTAAAATTGGTACTGGAGATAGATCAGAAAGAATTAGAACTTATAATTTTCCACAGGGTAGAGTTACAGATCATAGAATAAATTTAACTTTGCACAAATTAGAGGAATTTCTTGAAGGTGAAGCCTTTGATGAAATGATTGAGTCACTTACACTGCAAGCACAAGAAGAAAGTTTAAGTAATTTAAAATAAATGAATATTCAATCAGCAATAACTCAAGGTGCTCAAATATTAAAGGATGAATTTTGTTTAAATCCTTATTTGGACTCAGAAATTTTAATGTCAAAAGCAATTAATAAAGATAAAAAATACTTAATTCTTAATTCTCAAGAAAAAATAGAAGAAATAAATTTAAATTTGTTTCAAAAACTAATTAATGAAAGGTCCAAAGGTAGGCCGATATCGCATTTAACTAATAAAAAGTTATTTTGGAATTCAGAATTTTTTGTAACAGAAGATACTTTAATACCTCGTCCTGATACTGAGCTAATTGTTGAAAATATTTTAAATTTAACAAAAAATAAAAGTAAACTTAGTATTTTAGATATTGGCATAGGATCTGGATGTATACTTTTGTCTATATTAAAAGAGAGAAAAGATTTTTATGGAACGGGAATAGATATAAGTAAAAATTGTCTAAAAATAGCCAATATGAATGCAACTATTTTAAAAGTCCATACTAGACTAAAATTATATAAATCTAATGTTGACAAATTTAGTTTGGGCAAATATGATTTAATAGTTTCTAATCCTCCTTATATTAAAAAACATATTATAAAATATTTGGATAAAGGAGTTGCTAGGTTTGAACCAAAAATAGCACTAGATGGTGGATTAGATGGTTTATCAGAAATCAGAAAAGTTATTAAAAAATCATCTGAGCTGATTAAAAAAAATGGTAAATTTATTTTAGAGATTGGTTTTGATCAAAAAAATAAAGTAATTAAATTATTAAATAAAGAGGGTTTTTATATAAATAGTGCTCTAAAAGATCTTGCTTATAATGATCGATGTATAATCTGCACAAAGATATAACTATTTAAATCATGGTAACATTTAGAAATAACAGCAATAACAATAATAGAAGAAATAATTTTAGAAGAAACGATAGAAACTTTAAGTCAAGTGGTGATAGACAGAAATTTAGTTCAAATTTTTCTAACGGTGACAATTTTAAAAGGAAGTCACCAGGTAGAAATAACCATAATGCGCCAAAATTAATTGAAAAGTATAATGATTTAGCAAGAGAGGCTTTGTCAAATGGTGATAAAATTCTTTCTGAAAATTACCTTCAGCACGCTGATCATTTTACGAGAATTCTAAATGAAAGAGAAAGCTTCAAAAAAGAGAGAAATTTAGAAGGGAAGTCTGATGAAAATGAAAAAGAAACAAATAAGCAATCAGAAAATGTTGATGTTTCTGAAAAAAATTTAAAAGATAATTCTAACTTAGATATTCAAGCTGAAACACCAGCAGAGGCTAATTAATTTAAACCTATAATTTTTTCTGATTTAAGAACATCTAGTTTAATTTTATTTGTTTCAAATAATTTTCTTTCCTTACCCTTCAAAATTTTACCAGAAGGAAGTTTTAGTTTTTGAGAATTAACTTTTTTTCCGTTAACAATCACTTCGTAATGTAAATGAGGTCCAGTAGACTTACCGGTAGAACCAACGTAACCTATTGTTTGGCCTTGTTTTACTCTTACTCCTGCTTTAATGCCACGAGCAAATTTTGACATGTGAGCATACACTGTTTGATAAGTTGAATTATGTCTTATTTTTACACAGTTTCCACCTCCACCACACCATCCAGCTTTTTTTACAACACCATCACCAGATGCCATTATAGGTGTTCCTGTGGGTGCAGCAAAATCGGTACCTCTATGCATTTTATTGAATCCATCTATAGGATGTTTTCTCATACCAAAAGGAGACGAAAGTCTTGCTCCATTAATTGGAGTTTTCATTAAAGCTTTTTTAACACTCTTGCCATTTTTATCATAATGACCTTCGCTTCCTTCTTTATCAAAATAATAAAGCCCGTTATCTTGACCACTTAATTTTAAATTAGCGAAAAGTATTTCTCCTGTTTCAATGATTTCATTTTTATCATTAAGTAAAACTTCGTACATTATTTGAAACTTATCTTGTTTCCTTATATCTCTTTGAAAGTCTACTTGAAAACCATATATCCTAGCAAATTCAATTATTATATTTGCTGGTATTTTTTCAGCTGTCGCAGCTTTATATAGACTTTGTATAATTAAGTTTTCTTTGTAGATTATTTTTTTATCCAATTTAATTGATATAATTTCATCATTAAAAGTATTTTTAGAATTATCTCTTGCTAAAAATATTTTTTGTTTATTTGATATCTGAAAGGTAAATTCATTAATTTGATTAGTAGTTTTATCTAAGCTGAACTCAATAATTTGTTTAGTATTCAATTTATTAAGATTAACTTTTTTTCTTAAAGCATTTTTTATTATTAATATTTCTGTTTTTTGTATTAGATAATTCTCTAAAATTTTATCAAATGTTTCACCAGATCTTATTTTATGTTTTATTTTTTTGTATTTTGGTTCAAGGTTTTCAACTATGTGTGTAAGAGTTTTTTTAAAATAGATGTTATCAGTAAAATTATTATAGATTTCTAAATTCTCTTTTTTTGTTGAATTAAAATAACTAGTGGAGATAGCAGTAAGAATAATCAATAAAATTAAGCCAAAAATTTCAATATTTTTTTTAATCTTACTAAATAGATTTTTAAACATTTTATATTTAAGTGAACACAATTATTAGTTTAGAGAGTGGTAAAAATCAAAAAAAAGCCCTTAAAATGCGGTGTTTTTATTTAAAAATTTATTCTTAAATGCTTGATTTCCATTATTTTTAGCCTATAAGCACTGAACTTTCTCAGTAAAATTATTGTTAACACAATAAATTAGTGAGGATTATTGAGCCTTTTTTGCTCAATTAGCTATTTTAAAAGTCAAAATTTAAGAAGAGAAGTGTGGACGGTTAAGGTTACCAAAAATTTGTCGTACACACTTCAATCACATATAAATTTTATTCTTAAAATTTATATGGAAGCTAGTGTGCGCCGTTTTTAAACTTGAGAGTTTGATCATGGCTCAGAACGTACGCTGGCGGCACGCCTAACACATGCAAGTCGAACGAAGTAGCAATACTTAGTGGCAGACGGGTGAGTAACATGTAGGTATCTACCCTTTGGCCTGGAATAACACGAGGAAACTTGTGCTAATACCGGATAAGTCTTTACGGAGAAAGCTTTATGCACCATTGGATGAGCCTGCACTTGATTAGTTTGTTGGTAGGGTAATGGCCTACCAAGACTGTGATCAATAGCTGATTTGAGAGGATGATCAGCCACATTGGGACTGAGACACGGCCCAAACTCCTACGGGAGGCAGCAGTGGGGAATCTTGCACAATGGAGGAAACTCTGATGCAGCGATGCCGCGTGAGTGAAGAAGGCCTTTGGGTTGTAAAGCTCTTTCGTCGGGGAAGAAAATGACTGTACCCGAATAAGAAGGTCCGGCTAACTTCGTGCCAGCAGCCGCGGTAATACGAAGGGACCTAGCGTAGTTCGGAATTACTGGGCTTAAAGAGTTCGTAGGTGGTTGAAAAAGTTAGTGGTGAAATCCCAGAGCTTAACTCTGGAACTGCCATTAAAACTTTTCAGCTAGAGTATGATAGAGGAAAGCAGAATTTCTAGTGTAGAGGTGAAATTCGTAGATATTAGAAAGAATACCAATTGCGAAGGCAGCTTTCTGGATCATTACTGACACTGAGGAACGAAAGCATGGGTAGCGAAGAGGATTAGATACCCTCGTAGTCCATGCCGTAAACGATGTGTGTTAGACGTTGGAAATTTATTTTCAGTGTCGCAGCGAAAGCGATAAACACACCGCCTGGGGAGTACGACCGCAAGGTTAAAACTCAAATGAATTGACGGGGACCCGCACAAGTAGTGGAGCATGTGGTTTAATTCGAAGATACGCGCAGAACCTTACCAACACTTGACATGTTCGTCGCAACTCTAAGAGATTAGAGTTTTCGGTTCGGCCGGACGAAACACAGGTGCTGCATGGCTGTCGTCAGCTCGTGTCGTGAGATGTTGGGTTAAGTCCCGCAACGAGCGCAACCCTCACTTTTAGTTGCCATCATTAAGTTGGGCACTCTGAAAGAACTGCCAGTGATAAGCTGGAGGAAGGTGGGGATGACGTCAAGTCCTCATGGCCCTTACGTGTTGGGCTACACACGTGCTACAATGGTATCTACAACAGGAAGCAAGACTGCGAGGTCAAGCAAATCCTTAAAAGATACCTCAGTTCGGATTGCACTCTGCAACTCGAGTGCATGAAGCTGGAATTACTAGTAATCGTGGATCAGCGTGCCACGGTGAATGCGTTCCCGGGTCTTGTACACACCGCCCGTCACACCATGGGAGTTGGTTCTACCTTAAGGCAAGGTTTAAAACCCTTGACCACGGTATAGTCAGCGACTGGGGTGAAGTCGTAACAAGGTAGCCGTAGGGGAACCTGCGGCTGGATTACCTCCTTTCTAAGGATGAATGAAAGTCAAATTTCGTTCTAAATAATATACAGGTAATGTTGACCGTCCTCATTTCTCTTCTTAAAGTAGTGTTTCTCTTTGCATAGGGGCCGGTAGCTCAGTTGGTTAGAGCACACCCTTGATAAGGGTGGGGTCGAAAGTTCGAGTCTTTCTCGGCCCACCAATTTAAGATCATGGGGGATTAGCTCAGCTGGGAGAGCGCCTGATTTGCATTCAGGAGGTCAGCGGTTCGATCCCGCTATCCTCCACCAAAACACTTAGTTATAAAAAATTGTAAAAATTATTAATTAATATCAATATCTATATCCGAACATTAGTAATGTTATTAGCTAATGTTCAAAATAAAAATTTGATTCTACACAGAATTTTTTTCTGTGCATAAATCAAGCGTTTAAGGGCGTGTAGTGGATGCCTTGGCACTGAAAGCCGATGAAGGACGTGATATACTGCGATAAGTTTCGGGGAGCTGTATGTAAGTTTTGATCCGAAAATTTCCGAATGGGGAAACCCACCACTTTATGTGGTACTTTAAACTGAATAAATAGGTTTAAAGAGACAACCTGGAGAACTGAAACATCTAAGTAACCAGAGGAAAAGAAATCAATTGAGATTCCGTTAGTAGTGGCGAGCGAACGCGGACTAGGCCAGCAGTTTTGTTAAAAAAATTTGAATAGTTTGGAAATGCTAACCATAGAGGGTGATAGTCCCGTATGAGTAATGTTTAACAAAATTCTTGAGTAAAGCGGGACACGTGAAATCCTGCTCGAATATAGGGGGACCACCCTCTAAGCCTAAATACTCTTCAGTGACCGATAGTGAACTAGTACCGTGAGGGAAAGGTGAAAAGAACCCCTATTAGGGGAGTGAAATAGAACCTGAAACCGCATGCCTACAATCAGTCGAAGCTCTTTTTAGAGTGACGGCGTACCTTTTGTATAATGGGTCAGTGACTTAATTTATAAAGCAAGCTTAAGCCATCTAGGTGTAGGCGCAGCGAAAGCAAGTCTTAATAGGGCGATTAGTTTTATGAATTAGACCCGAAAACGAATGAGCTTACCATGAGCAGGTTGAAAGTTGGGTAACACCAACCGGAGGACCGAACCAGTTGACGTTGAAAAGTCTTTGGATGACTTGTGGTAAGGGGTGAAAGGCCAACCAAATTCGTAGATAGCTGGTTTTCCGCGAAAACTATTTAGGTAGTGCGTTGAATAAATAGACATTTAGAGGTAGAGCACTAAATGGGCTAGGGGGAAGAGATTCTTACCAAACCTAATAAAACTCCGAATGCTAAATGTTGTTCTTCAGCAGACAGACTGTGGGTGCTAAGGTCCATGGTCGAGAGGGAAAGAGCCCAGACCACCAGATAAGGTCCCCAAATTATGATTAAGTGTGAAAGGATGTGGAAATTCCTTAACAGCCGGGAGGTTGGCTTAGAAGCAGCCATCCTTTAAAGATAGCGTAACAGCTCACCGGTCTAATAGAGTTTCTGCGCCGAAGATGTAACGGGGCTAAAATCATATACCGAATCTGTGGATTTGTAATTTTTTCGAAAATTACAACTGGTAGCGGAACGTTCTGTAAGCCTGTGAAGGGATACCCGCGAGGGATCCTGGAGGTATCAGAAGTGCGAATGCTGACATAAGTAACGATAAAAGAAGTGAAAAACTTCTTCGCCGAAAATCCAAGGGTTTCTGCGCAAGGTTAATCCGCGCAGAGTTAGTCGGCACCTAAGGCGAGGGCGAAAGCCGTAGTCGATGGAAATAAGGTTAATATTCCTTAACCAGATGGTAGTGACGGATCTTGTAAGTTGTGAGTTCTTAATGGATTGAGCTTGCCGCGAAAAGGTTCCAAGAAATAGCTCCATCATTAGACCGTACCCTAAACCGACACAGGTGGATTAATAGAGTATATTTAGGCGCTTGAGAGAATGATGTTGAAGGAACTCGGCAAAATGCTTCCGTAACTTCGGGATAAGGAAGACCTGTTTTTAGGCAACTAAAGATGGGTGGCACAAGCCAGGGAGAAGCGACTGTTTATCAAAAACACAGGGCTCTGCTAACACGTAAGTGGATGTATAGGGTCTGACGCCTGCCCGGTGCTGGAAGGTTAATGCGGTTGGTGCAAGCTAACTTCTGAAGCCCCAGTAAACGGCGGCCGTAACTATAACGGTCCTAAGGTAGCGAAATTCCTTGTCGGGTAAGTTCCGACCTGCATGAATGGCGTAACGATTTCTCCGCTGTCTCCAACATCAACTCAGTGAAATTGAATTCTCCGTGAAGATGCGGAGTTCGCGTAGTTAGACGGAAAGACCCCGTGCACCTTTACTGCAACTTTACATTGGTATTAGGAAAAACATATTTAGTATAGGAGGGAGACATTGAAACATAGGCGTCAGCTTGTGTGGAGTCGCCAGTGAAATACCTCTTTTGTTTTTCTTGGTATCTAACTGATTGCCGTCATCCGGCATCAAGACATTGTATGGTGGGTAGTTTGACTGGGGCGGTCGCCTCCCAAATAGTAACGGAGGCGTGCGAAGGTAGGCTCAGAACGGTCAGAAATCGTTCGTAGAGTGCAATGGCATAAGCCTGCCTGACTGTGAGACTGACAAGTCGAGCAGAGACGAAAGTCGGTCATAGTGATCCGGTGGTTCTGAGTGGAAGGGCCATCGCTCAACGGATAAAAGGTACGCCGGGGATAACAGGCTGATACTGCCCAAGAGCTCATATCGACGGCAGTGTTTGGCACCTCGATGTCGGCTCATCACATCCTGGGGCTGGAGCAGGTCCCAAGGGTTTGGCTGTTCGCCAATTAAAGTGGTACGTGAGCTGGGTTCAGAACGTCGTGAGACAGTTCGGTCCCTATCTGCTATGCGTGTAGAAGAATTGAGAGGAGTTGACCCTAGTACGAGAGGACCGGGTTGAACATACCACTGGTGGACCGGTTGTAGCGCCAGCTGCAGTGCCGGGTAGCTAAGTATGGACGAGATAACTGCTGAAAGCATCTAAGCGGGAAACTCACCTCAAAACTAGTTCTTCCTATAGAGCCGTGGTAGACCACCACGTTGATAGGCTGGATGTGGAAGCGCAGTAATGCGTGCAGCTGACCAGTACTAATAGCTCAATTGGCTTGATTTATGCACTGAAAAAAATTTTAAATAAATTTTATGGATATTAGACTGTTTGAAAAACTGAGATCTATTTCATTCCATAAATCTGTTCAAAAAAATCTTATAAAAGTTCACAAAAACGTAAATTTGAATAGTGGATGGATTACTGTAAACAGTTGCCCTATTTGTAAATCAACAAATAAAAAATTATGGTTAAAAAAGAACGGTATAAATATTTATACTTGTTTAGATTGTTTAACAGGCTATTCCGGTAAGAAAGCTAAAAATTTAGCCGATGTTTATGATAGTAAAAGCCAATTAAATCAGTACAAAATTTTTTACGACAGTTCTGTAAAATTAAGACAAAAAATTATGGGAACTGATAGGATAAATTTAATCAAAAAATTTAAAAGCAAAGGAAAATTATTAGACTTTGGTTGTGGTAATGGCTGGTTTTTAGATTTAGCAAAAAATTATTATAAGTGCTTTGGTTATGAAATAAATCTTAATGAAAAATTAAAATTAAAAAAAAAAATAACGTTTATTAATAATCTTACAAACTTACAAAAATATAAGTTCGACATTATCACTTTGTTTGATGTGATAGAGCATCTTGAAGACCCAGCGGAAATAATAGATATGTGTCACAAAATGCTGAATAAAGATGGAATCATTTTATTTTTTACACCGAATTGCAACTCTGTAGGATTTTATTTGATGCAGGAAGATCAAAATCTTGTAATACCACCTATTCACTTGACTTATTTTCATAAAAATACAATTAAAAAGTTAATTAAAAAAAAATTTAAAATATTATATAATGAGACTTTTGGATTTGATTTAGCAGACTATTTTTCTTATTTAAGATCAAAAAAAAAATTAAAAATAAATCTCTCTATTAAAAAAGAAATACAAAAAAAACAAAAAATCATTGATAATAAGGGTTTAGGAAATCATTTAAGAATAGTCTTAAAAAAAAATTAAATAAAATAATCTTTTCTTGGTAGAGCTTTATCTTTAATTTTTTTTTTGTGTTTAAATTGGTCAATTATAAAATCAACCTCTTGATTGGTTTCATGTCTTATGCAATGCAAATTACTACAATCAATACTAGGATTTAACTTATCCATAACTCTTTTTCTTAGTTTTCCATTCCACATTTCACTTAGTGTCTCAAATCTTAAGTCACCAATTTTTTTTGAATTTTCTCCTCTAAAATATGGACAAACATAACAACCTGAGGGGGTTATAAGTGTCCTTAAGTTAGCGCTTTGACATTTTTTATATTTTTTTTCTTGTTCACCAACCTTTTCTCTTTTTAAAGCAGATCTCAACATTACAGACTCTAATACTCTAAAGTTTTGATCTTCAAGATTTCTTGACATTTCTAATTGTGTTTTTGCTATTTGTATGTCTTTTTCACTGTGCATAACTATTTGATGAAAATCGTCATAACTTGGTTTAAGTTCAAAATAATCACAACCTATCTCTTTAGATAGTTTTGCTGCATCATAAATTTCATATACATTTGTATGTTCAATTACACCTATATTTGACCCAGCAGGATTTTCTATTAATCCATCAGCCATCGTTCTTAATAAAAATGAATATCCCAATATTCCTCTTTTTTTATTAGCAAGTTTTTTCATATTTTCAACGACTAGATTAAATTTTGATTTTCCAGTTTTAGTTGGTCTTAAATTTTTAAACATTTCATCTGTTGCAACATCCATAGAAACTCTTGTCCAAGATACGTATTTGGCAATTATATCTATATATCTGCCCATTAATGTACCATTTGTTGTTAAACCAATTTGTACATCATTTTCTCCAAGTCTTTTGATTAGTTCGATAGTTGTTGGATGAGCTAATGGTTCACCACCGCCTATAAGAATTACTGCTGATACTCCAGATTTAATTATATCATCAGTGATTTCTTTTATTTTGTCTTTTGAAAAACCCCTGTCCAAAGGATTCTTCTGGTTTAATAAATCTCCACTTATGCAACCAGGACATGCTAAATCACAAACTGTAGTTGGGTCCAATTCGATTACAAAAGGTGCTTTGTTTTCACCTTCAACTAAATCTTTATTAATTTTATTCAAAACTTTTTTTTGGTATAATTTTGAAAGTAATTGCATTTTAGCCATATAGAATTTTTTACCATCTATTAGATTATTGTAAAGTCCGAATAATTCACTATTAATATCTTAAACAAGATAAATTCATATATGACAAATTTTAAAAAAAAATTCTTAAATATTTTTTTAAAAAATGCCTCTACGAAAATAATTACCTACAATGAAAAGAAAATTGATTATGAGGAATTATTATCAAAAATCATTCAAATTAATAATTTTATTAAAGAAAAGAAACTTGAAAAAAAGACTTTAATTATACAATTTAAAGATAGATCATTAACTCTTATATTTTATCTTGCTGCAATTTTTTCTAATATAACGATCTGCCCTTTAGACCCTAATTTGCCCAATTATAGGCTTAATAGAATTAAGAAATCAATTAATGCATCTAAAGTATTAAAAAATTTTACTTTAAAAAATAAGCTGTATTCAAATACAAATAAGTTAAATTTTAATGACCATAATTTTTTAATTACTTTTTCTTCAGGCACATCTGGAGATCCTAAAGGTATAGTTCACAGCGCTAATAATATTTTAGGTTCATCTTATTCATATTCCAAACTTATAAAGCTTAACAATAAGACGAGAGTTTTGCATTGCCTTCCTGAATTTTATATGGCAGGTATAGTAAATACATTCATTTCATGTATTTGGACATCTAGTCAAGTATTTGTTGTAGATACTTTCAGTGTAAAAAGTGTTTTTAAAATATGGTTTAACATTAAAAATTTTAAAATAAATCTTGTGTACTTGGTCCCTTCTATTTATTCGATGATATCAAATTTTAGTCCTCCTAATGCAAGAGATATAATTAAAAATAATAAAATTAAATTTTTATCAACTTCAAATAATTTATATCCTAATATAAGAAAGACTTTTTTTCGCAAGTTTAAAACCAAAATAAGATCATGCTATGGAATTACAGAAATGGGAGGTCCATTAACAAATGAAATTTATGGAAATTTACAATTAGATACTGTGGGAAAGATAATTAGTGGATGTAAATTTAAAATAAAAACAATTGAGAATAAGAAAATATTATTTTTTAAAAGTACTTTTTTATGTAAGCATTTATTAATTTCAGGCAAAAAAAGAAAAATTAAATTAGATAGTCAAGGTTATTTCAATTCCCAAGATACTGGATATGTAAAAAACAAACAAATTGTTTTAACAGGAAGAGAAAAAGATATTTTAAAAAAAGGAGGAGAATTGATTTATTTGAAAGATATCGAAAATCTATTAATCAGATATAGTTTTGTTGAAGAAGTGGCAGCAGTTGGAATCCAAAATGATTTATCAGACGAAAAATTAAATATATATATTGTGTTAGACTCAAAAAAAAATTTAGATAAGAAAATAAAAAAACTAATTAAATTAAGTGAAAAAGAAATGTATAAGACGGAAAAACCTGACAAAATAATATTATTAACAAAAATGCCAAAAACTTCTTCAGGAAAAATAATTAAAAGACAATTAATAAAATTAGATGCAAAAAATAAAATTAAAGAAATTATTTTATAATAATCAATGGAAAAAACCCTTAGGTGCCAAGTTTTATAAACACTATACTTACAATGGGACAGAGGTAGAGTTACCGATTTGTAATAAAGAAGATATAAAAAAATGCGTTAATTCTTCAAAGATTGGTGCAAAAAAATTTAAAGCTTTTTCAAATATTAAAAAATCAAAAATTTTAAAAAAAATATCCTCAATTATAAAAAAAGAAGCAAATACTTTAGCCCTTAAAGAAAGTGTTGAATTGGGAAAAAATTTTTTTAACGCAAAAAAAGAAATGTTGGCATGTGCAGATCTTTGGAAACATGCGAGTAAAGAAGTTAAAAAAAAAAAAAATAAAATAATAAATAAAAAAAACGTAAAACTAATTGAATATATGGATCCAGTTGGTATTGTTTGTTTGATAATACCGTGGAATTTTCCCATGATTGTATTGTCTGAAAGACTTCCATATATTTTAGCTGCAGGTAATAGTGTCATAATTAAACCAAGCGAAAATGGTAGTTTATCAATTAATTATTTTATAGATAAAATTCAAAATAAAGGATTTCCAGTTGGAACAATTAATTTAATTACAGGAAATGTAGAAACAGGAAAAAACTTAATTAAAGATAAAGATATCAATATGATATCCTTTACAGGATCTACAAAATCAGGAAAAGAAATCTATAAAGAATCTGCCAAATCATTAAAAAGATTAAGTCTTGAATTAGGCGGCAAGAATCCAATGGCAATTTTTCATGATGCAAATTTAAATAAAGCTGTAGATGATATACTCTTTTCATTTGTCCATAACGCTGGACAATGCTGTGTATCAGGCTCTAGATTATATATTCACTCTAAAATTTATATAAATTTTATGAAAAAATTGAAATATAAGTTAGACAAAATTAAAAGTTATCAAAGCACAACTACATTAAATCAGTATCTTAAAATTAAAAAAATTGTTTCAAGTGGTATAAAAAAAAAAATCCCAGTTTTGTATAAAAGAAAAAAATTATTTGATGATCAAAATCGAGTTGTTTATCCAATAATATTTAAAAAAAATAAAAATTCATCAATATTAGACGATGAAATTTTTGGACCAGTATTGACAATAGAAACTTTTAACAAAACAAAAAATTTAATTAATCTTATGAATAATACAAACTATGGTTTATCAGCTTTAATATGGACTAAAAATAAAAAGAAAGCGTTAAATTTAGCAAAAGAGATTAATTTTGGAAGAATTTGGATTAATGGAAATATTTCTCAAAATTATCCAGAACTTTCTATTGGAGGTTTTAAGGAATCTGGATTAAATAGAGAGACGGGTGTATCGGGTATTAAAACGTATTCAGAAATCAAATCTTTAATAGTTAATTAATGAACAAAAAATACTCTAAAACTTTAATTCACTGGCTTAAAAATAAAAGAATTAATATTAAAGATAATCTAGATTTATTTTCAAGTGATAAGTTAGATTCATTTAGTTTTATAGAGTTACTGGTTTATATTGAAAAAAAAAATAAAATAGTTTTAGACCATCAAAAAATATTTGAAAAAAAAAAATTAACTGTCTTACAACTATCTTCTATAATACAAAAAAGTGAAAATTTACAAAATAAAAAAAAGAAAACGTAAAGTACTTTTAGAATTTTTAAAAAAAAATTTTAAAAGCAAACATATTTTGTATAAATCTAAAAAACTTTTTGATTGGCAATATTTACATAAAAATTATTACAATTTTTTTGTACTCGAGACAGAAAAAATAATTAAGGCTGCGCAGGGATATATTCCAACAAGCAGATATGACAAAAATTTAGAAAATGATACAATATTCATGTCAATTTGGTCTTCTAGTGAGATTTCAAAAGGGTCAAAATTATTTTTTTATTTATTAAAAAATTTGAAAGTTAAATTGTTAGTTGGTTTGGGGGGTACCAATGAGTCATTTTTATTTCAAAAATTGCTTAAATTTAATTGTGGATATATGAAACATTATTTTTTGGCAGCAAAAAAAAAATCAAAAAAATTGATTTCTCCAAAAAATTTTACAAATGAAAAGTTGTTTAAAATAACTAATAACTTTACGAAAATGACTAATATAAAACAAATAAATGAGATTGATAAAAATGTTTTCACACATCAATATCCAAGGAAAACAGATAAATATCTAATTAACAGATATCTAAAACATCCTTTTTATAATTATATTTTATACAAAATAACCAATAAAAAAAAAACTGTTGGAATATTTGTTTTTAGGGTTTGTAAGTTTGATAATAGATTTGCAATAAGAATTATAGACTTTTTAGGTGAAGAGAATAATTTCAGTTATGGTAAATCATTATTTTTGTTTTTATTAAAAAAATATGACTCTGAATATATAGACATTTATTCATATGGAATAAGGGAGGATATTTTGAAAAAATCAGGTCTAGAAAATGTAGAAAAGTATAAAAAGTTAAAACTTATAATACCAAATTATTTTGAACCATTTGTTAAAAAAAATATAAAATTAGGTTATGCTTTTAAATGCTCTTCAGATATAAAAAGAAAAGTTCGATTTTTTAAAGGAGATTCTGATTTAGATAGACCAAACATATTATAAAAACCAATAATATCAAACTAATGTAACTATAAGGAGTTTGAATTAAAAAAAACTTTCGAATAGAAATTTAGAAGCAAAACAAAAAGAAATACTTTATATATTTTACTTATAAATGAAAAGCCCAAATATTTTTTATCCAAAAAATATAATTTCTCTATTTTATTGTTTAATTATTTTAAAAAAAAATAAACAATCAAAGAATATATTAATAATTAACACTGAATATATAGATAAAAATTTTATAAATAAGTATTTAAAAAAAATTTTAATTTATTTTGAAAAAATTATATATAAAAAATTTATGAGCCTATCTCC